>NZ_JBBOTK010000001.1:0-1390189 GCF_038005565.1 Paenibacillus sp. FSL R10-2748 | reverse complement strand
AAGTTTCGGATCCAGTTTTCAGGGTGTAACCTTGAAGGTATGTACAAGTGACATACGACAAGCGCATGGCTATTCATTCACACGATAAGTGATGAACCGAATAACCATACGGAAGAATTTACGATGTAAATTCATGTTTGGTGGCGATAGCGGAGGGGTTCCACACGTACCCATCCCGAACACGACCGTTAAGCCCTCCAGCGCCGATGGTACTTGGACCGCAGGGTCCTGGGAGAGTAGGACGCCGCCAAGCAACCCCATAATGGGGATTTTTTTTCGCCTATCAGGCTATTGATTATACATACAAAATTAAATTTTTAGATGGGGCTATAGCTCAGTCGGTAGAGCACCTGACTTTTAATCAGGGTGTCGAAGGTTCGAGTCCTTCATGGCTCCCATTGTATTCATGCGCGTGTGGCGGAATTGGCAGACGCACTAGACTTAGGATCTAGCGTCATTGACGTGGGGGTTCAAGTCCCTCCACGCGCATCTTGTTTTTGCGGACGTGGCTCAGCGGTAGAGCATCGCCTTGCCAAGGCGAGGGTCGCGGGTTCGATTCCCGTCGTCCGCTCCACTTATTAGTCCCCTTAGCTCAGCTGGATAGAGCGTTTGACTACGAATCAAAAGGTCGGGAGTTCGAATCTCTCAGGGGACGCCATTAACTTCATAAGCCGGTGTGGCGGAATTGGCAGACGCGCGCGACTCAAAATCGTGAGGGATGTAGCTCAGCTTGGTAGAGCACCTGGTTTGGGACCAGGGGGTCGTGTATTCAAATCGTGTCGTCCCGATAAATTAATGGCGGGTGTAGTTCAATGTAGAACTCCAGCCTTCCAAGCTGGTAGCGTGGGTTCGATTCCCATAACCCGCTTTATATAGATGAAAAAGAAGAGATGGCTTATTTTTATGCCATCTCTTCTTTTTTACTTTTAAACTATTCCTATCCACATGACAATCAGTAGAAACTCCAAGGCAATCTCCTCCGTTCCTTTGCGTTATTAACATACATAGGCAACTTCCAGAATTCTTATTTTCTGATCTCCTCCATATACTTAAGTTTCAGTTCGCAGTTCAGTTCTTGAAGGAAATATCAGCATGCAGACAGAAAATCTCATCAGAAATTGCCCCACCTCCTGCACCCCGCAACCTAACTTTGTTATCGGCGAGAGAAGCAACCGCTCCAGATCCAGACCTTCAATCTGCTTAACTATCGGTCAATGGGCTTTGAGCGAAGCGCTGACCGAGTCATCTTCGTCTGAGAAGCAGCCAGTACACCCCGCTCTGATCCCGGACCTCGAACAGGGTCACTACTTCAACAGTTGAAGATATCCGATCCGGGTAACGAAGAAGTCGCTCGGGTGGTGCCGAGCACATAGGCTTCGTACTCATTTGGTTTACGTATGCGGGTATTCCCCTTCCATGCAGAGGGGCTTTCCCAAACAAACATGGCCTAACGGCCACCATCATGAATGAAAATGTCTTGGCTTGTGAATCTGAACCTCCTTAATGGAAGTACAGGGCACAGGCCGAGATTTTTTTGGTAGGACATACTCTGAGTCCTTAATTTCCCGACCTCAAGGAACTATAGGCAGCATCGTATTGTCTCGCTGGTCGAATATTTAAAGCAGTGTTGGTGAATACCAGTCTATGTGAACACTATTTAACAAACTAACTAACAAATTCGCCATTCAAATCTTCTCTTGAATCGATTTTGGTGAAATGTGGACTCCTGCTGTTAGGGCGTAAAGAGAGAAGAGGAGGAATAGAAATTGTCGTATCTGGTTGATTTTAAAGATGTGTCTACGGTTGGTTTAGAGTCTTCACCTGTAGCAGAAGCGCTTGCGGGTTTACGTGCTAATGAAGCCCGTTATTTTATGAATAAATACAAGTATGAATTTACGGTTGTACCCGCTAGCGAAAGCCAGGAGAGCCTTGATTATGTGAACCGAATTTTGATAGAAGAACGTGATAATGCGTTTGCGGCTAAACCTTTAGAAACGTCGCGTTTTCAAGTGGAAAATATCCAATTCACCTACGTTTTTTATGAGGATGGTCTTGCAATCAATGTCATGTATACGGTGGATGACTCTAAAAAGCGGGCCGTTGGTTTTAAGCTTTCTGAGGGGATGGAGGTACCAAAAGAGTTAGAAGAGAAGTTTAAGTTTGCTAGGCAGGAGTCTAAACTAGCTGGAACAATCCGGGGCTTCTTTTGTAATTAAAGGACAATATTAAAGTAAGCAAAAGCGCAAACGGAGGAATCCATCCCCTTATTCTCTTTGCAAAAAAATGTGAAATCAAAGAAAGGGCTATCCCGCAAAAGGATGGCCCTTTCTTTGAAGGAATGATGAAAAGCAATTTTGATTGAGAAAATGCTAGAAATAATAGGGAAAGATACCGCTTATCATATGATTATCATACAGGAAGATCGCGGGTAGTCTCTGATAAGGAGGCTATTTTTCGAGAACTTGCCCTTCAGCCAATGTGGTGAACCATACCATAAGTAAAGACGAAAAATTTTCTTGGGGGAAGTGACCTAACAATACGATTAGCCAGAATAGTTCGATGCGAATGAAGATAACAACACTCAGTGTGGTATACATTCGTGTTGATCTCGTGTTTTAATATCCAAACTTCTATTTCATACATGTTGTTGCTAGTCTATGTCTTGCTTCGCTTTTCTCAAGTGCTTTATTAAGCGGCCCATGATCGATTCTCGGTCTCGCCTCCAATCAGTTGTTGAAGTAGTGAGACTGTTCGAGGTCGTGGATCAGTACAGGTTGCACAGGCTGCCATCCCAGAAGTTCCTGAGTTGCAACGCCTGATCTCGGGATATCGAGCGCTGCAAGTGTGCTGAGGAAGCCGAAGTGGGTGTCTGCTTTTTCACGTGAAATGCTGACTACAGGCACGTTCAGGTGTTTACCGATAACACTAGCGATGTCGCGAAATGGCACTCCTTCATCTGCGACCCCATTTAGTCGTGAACCGGCGGGTGCCTTTTCTAACGCAAGGCGGTATAGATGGGCAGCGTCAAGGCGGTGCACAGCCGGTCAGCGGTTGGTCCCCCCTTCCACATAGGCTGAGAAGCCCTTCGTTTTGGCAATGTTGATCAGTCTCGGCACAAATCCTGTGTCCCCCTCACCGTGTACCGAAGGACAAAGCTCTACGATTGAACGAAAATTTCGTGTCCTAGCGGGCCTAGGCTCCTTTTTGCAGCATCCGGAATTTGCCGAAGCAGGAACAGCCGGGATTTTCGAGCCATGGGTTGTTGTGAACCGCGAGCTTATGAACCGAGCCGTCGTCCGCGGTGAAATTCCCGCTCACGCGGACATTGAGATGGCTTGTCAGGTCATTACTTCAATGGCTTCCTTTCGCGGACTCATCCAGCGCAAACCGTTCGACAAGCCTTTCTTCACAGTGCTAATCGATGGCATTCTACTGCCTGCACTCAAAAACCCGCAAACAGCTCCAAATATCATGGACAGATGATGACCAGGCGCTTACCAGAAGAATCTACAAGGTGGATCAATCACAGAAATGATTCAACTAACGGGAAACGATATTTGAATTTAGAACAGGGAGCACACTGCCACTGTGAGGTACAAAAAGAGACCCAAATGTGATTTTGGTTGACGCAGTGAAGGATGATTAAATTTTGTAATCATACTGAAAGAGTGTTGTGGTTTGTGAAATAACAGCACCCTACTAAACACCCAATATTCTAAAAATGGTTTTTAGTCTAGCGAATAACCGGCTATTCGTCCATGCCTAAAATAAACAACTCACGTACACTAAACTATCTTTATAGGGAGGTGTCGTTGTTGAGTTGTCCGGATAAAAAAAATCGTGCAAAAAGAAAACCACAATTGTTTGCCATCCAAAAGAAAAGAAAAAAGAAACTGTTGAGTTTTCTGTATAAAAAAAAATCGTGCAAAAAGAAAACCGCAATTGTTTGCCATCCAAAAGGGAAAAAAAAGAAACGACGTCTTCTAGTTATTAAAAAAATAGTGCGGGTACCGTGTCCCCCACCTAAAGGTCAGCAATTACTTCAAGGACTTGCGGGAGCAATTGCAGAAGCAGGACCTCAAGGACTTGCAGGAGCACTTGGCCCCCAAGGATTGGCAGGACTTGCAGGAGCGATAGGAGCACTTGGTCCCGAAGGACTTGCAGGAGCACTTGGCCCCCAAGGATTGGCAGGGATTGCAGGAGCGATAGGCGCACTTGGCCCCGAAGGACTTGCAGGAGCACTTGGTCCCCAAGGACTTGCAGGGATTGCAGGAGCACTTGGGGCGCTTGGCCCTCAAGGACTTGCAGGAGCACTTGGTCCCCAAGGACTTGCAGGGATTGCAGGAGCGATAGGTGCACTTGGCCCCGAAGGACTTGCAGGAGCACTTGGCCCACAGGGACTTGCAGGGATTGCAGGAGCAATTGGCGCAGCTGGATTGGCAGGACCAGCAGGACCAGCAGGAGCAGCAGGACCAGCAGGACCAGCAGGGCCAGCGGGACCAGCAGGAGCAGCAGGACCAGCAGGACCAGCAGGGCCAGCGGGACCAGCAGGAGCAGCAGGGCTAACAGGTCCAGCAGGAGCAACAGGAGCAACAGGAGCAGCAGGAGCAACAGGAGCAGCAGGACCAGCAGGTGGAGTATTAGGCTTTGCAGATTTCTTTGCCTTGATGCCTCCTGATAATGCAGCAACTGTTGCTCCCGACACGGACGTGAGTTTTCCGCAAGATGGTCCAATCAGTGGGACTGCAATTACCCGTATAAATGCTAGTTCTTTTAACTTGGCTACAATTGGCACTTATCAGGTTTTGTTTCAGGTAGGTGTAAACGAACCGGGTCAACTCATTTTAACACTCAACGGCGCTGACCTGGCTTATACGGTGGTCGGGCGTGCAACAGGTACTTCTCAAATAGTAGGAATGGCTCTTGTACAAACAACGGTCATTAATTCAGTACTCACAGTGCGAAATCCTGCTGGCAATGCCGCGGCACTCACGATCACTCCATTAGCTGGAGGAACAAGACCAGTTTCCGCGCACCTTGTTATTACGCAGGTTGCATAGAGGGAAAGAAATGCAGTATTTTTCGATAATAATGCCAATATCAAATAGAGGCCGCCCTCAATATTTCTGCGGTGCAATAATTTGGTACGGGGACATTGTGCTCCTACGACATAAATGTATTGCTTTGTAGCGATCACCGCCGACAGGGGCGTTTCTCCAGACATCTGTGATGGGGGACGTCCCTTCTTTGATAAATGTATTAAACTAAGCGTACACGATAGTTCAATAAATACATTGATACCGTAAACGAAAAAGAGGAGTAGATTTGCTTAGGGCATCTACTCCATACTTCTAACGGTTATTGTTAAATTGTTGGTTCTTTTGGCGTAATCAAAACCTACGGGTGATCTTTTGAAAGAGGGTTAGATATCGAGTTTACGGCTACCGATCCATTTCACCATGTCAGGATCGTGATGTGAAAAGAACAGGCTCTGTTTCGTATCTAACGTAGTAATCGACTCCATATCCTCTTGGCTTAACTCAAAGTCAAAGATATCGAAGTTTTCGATAATTCTTTCTTTACGAACGGACTTTGGAATCACAACAACTTCTCTTTGTGTCAACCAGCGTAAAACCACCTGAGCAACGGATTTATTATACTTTTCAGCTATGGCTGCCAATATCTCATGCTGGAACAAGTTATTTTTCCCTTCAGCAAAAGGCGCCCAGGATTCGATCTGAACATTATTCTCTTTCATGAATTTTGCATTTTCAATTTGCTGATTGAATGGGTGCGTTTCAACCTGGTTTACGGCAGGAACTACTTCATTATGAATAATCAAATCGATCAGGCGATCCTCATGGAAGTTACTAACGCCGATTGCACGGACCTTTCCTTCACGATACAATTCCTCCATAGCGCGCCAAGAACCAAACACATCTCCATATGGCTGGTGAATTAAATACAAATCCAAATAATCCAACTGCAATCTTTCCAGTGATTTTTCAAATGCCTTTTTTGTACGCTCATAACCAGTATCCTGAACCCAAAGTTTCGTAGTGATAAATAACTCCTCTCTTGTCACGCCACTTCGATTAATCGCTCTGCCAACTGCTTCTTCATTTAAATAAGAGGCAGCGGTATCTATCAAACGATAGCCTGCCATAATAGCGTCATAAACGCTTTGTTCACATTCATTTGCATCTTGGATCTGATAAACACCAAAACCGAGTATAGGCATCTCAACCCCATTGTTCAAAGTTACTTTTTGCATATAAAATCCTCCAGTATTTTTAATTATTATGTGTAAATCAACTACAATCCATATTCATAACAGACACCCACTTCACATCCTTATTATGCACCAGATGACAAAGCGATCGTTATCCCGTTCGTGCCAAATGTTTGCCTAATCCTCTCACTACCACCTACAACTTAATTTAATTCGGGGTTCAACTAACGGAAAACGATAGTTGAATTTAGAACAGGGAGCACACTGCCGCGGCAAATGCTCCCTCTTTCATTGAAGTAACAGGCAGATTGGTGCAATATCCGTCAAAATTAAATACACAAAAAAATTGACTTCGAGTGTACTCGAAGCCGTAGACTATCTTCTAAGATCAAGCATGAACTTTTGACGCTGATTTGATATGTTCCGGTATATCGTACTTTTCTCCACATTCTGGGTTATTGTTAACTGGATTCCAGGTATCGTCTAATTGACCAGCCAAAACACTTTCGTAGTAAGCCTTCTTCTCTTTTATGTGCATTAATTGAAGGTTGTACTCATGGATCTTCGCTTCTAGTTCTTTTTCTTGTTTTACAACAAGCTCAGCCCTTTCAGGAATCGTCTCATCACCTTGCAAACACATAGCAATGTAATGTTTGACTTCTGAAATCGGTAATCCTGAAATACGAAAGCAATGCACCATTCGCAACCAATCCAGATCATGTTCAGAGAATAAGCGATTGTTTCTGCCGTCTCTCGAAACGAAAGGTATTAATTGTTGGTCATCATAGTAACGGATCGTATGTTTTGTAAGGCCAGTTATTTCAGATACATCTTTTACCGTATATTTTGGTTCATGTAATGTCTGATTCAAAATTTCGAACCTCCTTGCTATTGACTTCGAGTTACTCGAATACTTTATGATGTCATTGTACCAATGTTGTGAGCGCTCATCAACTGGTAATCTCCTCTGGGAATGCGAATAAATGCTTTAACTTAAGACAACAATTACTACAGTTTATAAATGAATAACTAGAAAGAGGTTAGAAAATGAACGCAAAATATAACAAACTATTTGAATCCTTTACACTCAAAAATGGAATCGACCTTAGAAATCGAGTCATTATGGCGCCTATGACAACTTGGGCCAGTAATGACGATTACACGATTTCAGATGAAGAAGTAAATTATTATAAAAAAAGAGTGAACGGTGTAGGTTTGGTTATAACAGGCTGTACGCATGTCCAACCAAACGGTATAGGTTTTACGCATGAATTTGCAGGCTATGACGATACCTTTATTCCAAGTTTACGAAAATTAGCCGATGCGGCGAAAAGTGGAGGAGCTCCTGCGGTACTTCAAGTTTTCCACGCAGGCAACAAAGCACTTCCGACCTTAACTCCAAATGGAGATGTGGTAAGTTCCAGTGCTGTACAGACTGAAGCTACGGCATTTGCTCCTTCTGTTTTGCCGAGAGCACTTTCACATCATGAGATCATGGAAGTAATTCGTGCATTTGGAGAAACAACAAGACGAGC
The DNA here is from genome assembly GCF_038005565.1 of Paenibacillus sp. FSL R10-2748. Classification (NCBI taxonomy): domain Bacteria; kingdom Bacillati; phylum Bacillota; class Bacilli; order Caryophanales; family Paenibacillaceae; genus Paenibacillus; species Paenibacillus sp. FSL R10-2748. The sequence goes on along the minus strand of NZ_JBBOTK010000001.1, from coordinate 1,382,422 downwards.
CATTGAAGCAGGATTTGATGGCGTTGAAATTCATGGTGCACATGGATTTTTGCTGCAAAACTTCTTTTCTCCATTCTTCAACAGACGTGAGGATCAATGGGGAGGTTCTTTAGAAAATCGCTTGCGCTTTCCGTTGGCGGTTATTCAAGAAATGAAAAATGTGATTCGGAAATTTGCAACAAAACCGTTTATATTGGGTTACAGGCTTTCTCCTGATGAACCAATTGAAGGTGGTCTGCGAATGAAAGATACCTATACATTAATTGATCACCTGATTGAAGAAGGTGTCGATTATGTGCATGCTTCACTCGTAAATGCGTTCTCGTTAAAGCCGTTCGATAGTCAGGATGAAAAAACATATCTTGAATTAATTGTAGAGCATGTAAATGGCAGATTGCCTGTAATGGCAGCTGGTGCTATGGACACTCCGGATGACGTTGTAACGGCTTTAGATAAGGGGCTGTCCTTAGCGGCTATTGGTCATACGTTAATCATGAATCCAGACTGGGTAGAAAAGGTTCAAAGTGGACAAGAGTCTGAAATCCAAACAGCGATAAAGGCTTCAAAAGTTAGTGAGCTTGAGCTTCCGGAAAAACTTTGGGGTGTCATCCAAGCTTCAGGTCCATGGTTTCATATCGAAGAATAACATTTTTATTGTTATCACGTTTTCATCAAGAAAGGATGTGAATTATATGTCAAATATTCAAGATAAGGTTGTCATTATTACAGGTGCCTCAAGTGGAATTGGAGAAGCGACTGCAAAAGAACTTGCCTCTAAAGGTGCGAAGCTGGTACTGGCCGCTCGTCGTGAAGCTCGTTTGCAAAAGCTGCAAGAAGCAATTCAAAATAATGGCGGGCAAGCTGTTTATAAAGTGACGGATGTTTCCTCACATGAGCAGATGGAAGAGTTAGCGGATTATGCGCTTAAAGAGTTTGGAAAAATAGACGTAATGGTCAATAATGCAGGAGTCATGCCGTTATCCCCTGTTCATGAAAAGAAAATCAAAGAATGGGATTTGATGGTGGATGTTAACATAAAGGGTGTACTTTATGGTATTGCTGCCGTTCTTCCAACCATGAGAGAAAGAAGAGAAGGGCATATCATTAACGTTTCCTCTATAGCAGGGCACTTAGTATTCCCTGCTAGTTCAGTTTATAGTGGTACAAAGTTTGCTGTGCGTGCCATTACAGAAGGCCTTCGTAGAGAAGAGTGTATCAACAATATTCGAACGACTATTGTCTCGCCAGGATCGATTGATACAGAATTAACAGCAGCAATTTCAAACTCAGAGTTAAAAACAGCAATTAATGAGGATATGAGAATTGCTATCGAGCCTTCTAACATTGCTCGTGCCATAGCATTTGCAATTGAACAGCCAGCCGATGTAGCAATTAATGAGATGATTATTCGTCCAACAATTCAAGAACTATAAAAATAGAAAAATAATGAGACTGTTGATACTGCCCTAAAAATAGATTTTGGGGCAGTATTTATATTTGTACGGTTTACATGCCCCTTGCTATTGCTATGGGATAGATATGATTTGTTAGCTCTATAAAATGGGGGTTGACCAATACAAAGCATACCATTGGAATCAGCCCAGTTTATAGATGCTTTCAGCAGATTTTCCCCATACCCTATCCCCAAAATTCTTTACATACGCAGACTCCAAATTCTACTTTAGGAGCGAAACTATCTTAATAAATACCCTCGCATCTGAAAACCCAACGTATCGATTCCCCACTACAGCAGCTCAAAATAAATTCTCGATTTTATAGTGTCCGTTTGTATGATTTGTTCAAACCCCGATGTATCTAAAAATGCCTCCTTGCTCTCTATCTAAATTTCATTCTCTCCATCATCTGTAATCTTAATTCAGATAAATCTGTCGTAGCTTGGTTGATTGCCGATCTAACAGTATCCCTCTATTAGGTTGAAATCCTATATAAATCGGTTGAAAATGTTGATTTTACCAATGGACAAGGATTTGTACAATAGAGTTGTAACGCTTACATTTCCAAGGAGGTTGCGGCGAAATGAAGAGACTTCAGGTGATTGGCAAGCAAATCAGGACCCCGAGATCCAAAAGGAGGCCGTGTTGATGAAATTTAAGGGAATATTGGCGGCATTTTTGTTTTTAACCACAGCGTCTGTGTTGTTTGGGACGCATACGGCAGAGGCCCATGAACTATCCAATGACAAGCTGACGATTCAGACAGGTGAGCACGGTGAAATTTCATCCATACGTATCAAGGGAGATGCTTTCCCGACAGAGTACGTGATGAACGCAACGGTTACACCTGAGCAGAACACCGCAGATCATCAGTGGCTAGGGGAGCTGATGTTCACGTACCGCTTGGATGGAGGCAGCTGGACGAAGGCATGGACGAACAAGTCGGCAGACGCACGTAAGATCACAACCAGTGGTAACCGTGTCACTGTCACGTACGAGAATTCTACTAACGCAGAAGGCATACGCAATTTTAAAGTCATTGAAACGTATTCGGCAGAGTCGAATGGTTCGGTGCTGTGGAATATACAGGTGCAGAATACAAGTGGAAAAAAATTGGAGATTGGCGATTTCGGTTTGCCTCTGCCTTTTAATGAGCAGTGGACCAACGGTGATGCGATCTACGAAACTAGAGTGGTGACGCATTCCTTTGTCGGCAATAACAGCTCCTATATTACAGCTGGGCGTCCCAGCGGCATTGGTTCTTCCCTGCTGCTGATTCCTGATTCCACAACAGGTGCGGGTTTTGAATATCAGGATCACTGGCGGGATGAGGAGCATCCGGGCAGCAAATGGGCCTGGAATCCAGCCAACGAAGGCAAATGGCTGGAAGGACTCAATGTATTTTATATTCATTCCAATGTCATCAAGTCCACGAATCGGGGGTATTTGCCCAATACAAGCCTGATCCTGAATCCTGGTCAAAGCAAAAACTATGGCTTCAAGTTTCTGGCGGTGAAGGACGAGCATGATGTAAAAGATACGTTGTACCAAGAAAACTTGGTGGATACAACAGTCGTACCCGGCATGATCGTGCCTACGAATCAAAAGGCGAAGGTGGACCTGCGCTCCAAGCAGGCGATCAGCAAAGTAACCTATCCAGACGGAACCGTTATTCCGCAGACAGATAGCAAGGCCGGAGGACATTACATTTATGAACTGAAATTTACTAAGCTGGGTCCGAACTTCATAACGGTAGAATACGGCAACGGCAACAAAACGGTGTTACAGTTCTATGCCATCGAGCCGATTGATCAGGCGTTGCAACGGCATGCTACATTTATGGTCGACAAAACCCAATGGAATGTACCGGGTGATCTGCGCGACAAGGTATTTGATGATTGGATGATGCATACCAAATCCAAACGCAACATTTTTAACGGCTATTGGGGTTGGGGAGACGATTGGGGTCTGACCCACGGACAGTTCCTGGCTGAGAAAAACACACTGTCTCCAGTCGCCAAAGAGGTGCGGGCAGTAGACGATTATTTGGAGACGGCGATCTGGACAAATCTGATGAACGGACATCATGAGGATTATTTAATTCATGATTTCTTGATGCCAGAGCCTAACGATACACCGACCTATCGAGGGTATGCGTATCCGCACGTATACAACACGTATTTCAGCATGTACAAGATTGCCAAGGAATACCCGGATCTTGTCACTTACAAGCATCCAAAGGAAACCTATTTGCTGCGGGCGTATAACATTTTCAAAGCATTGTATGAAGGGCCAGTCGCGTACAACTGGGAAACAGGTTTGATGGGCGAACTGACCACACCGGATATTATTCAGGCACTTCATGATGAAGGCTATGATGATGAAGCGAATGATCTCAAGGAAAAAATGGATCGTAAATATAACAATTTTAAAAATACAAAGTATCCTTACGGTTCTGAATATAGCTATGACAATACAGGGGAAGAGGCTGTATATACGTTAGCCAAGCAGAATATAGATACAGAGGGCGAGCAAAGTAAAGCCCTGGAAATGATGAGTAAAATTAATGCCAAAACCCGTGCGGCACGCGGTCATATGCCCGTATGGTACTACTACACCGATCCGGTGACGATTACCGGGGAGAACTGGTTTAACTTCCAGTACACGACTTCGCTTGCCGGATATGCGATGGATGACTGGATTCGCCATCATGAGGACAATCACCGTGAGGAACAACAGCGGTTGTCCTATGCAGCTAAAATTGCCAATGTTGGAGCGATTAACTCCGGGCAAATCAGCTCCGACCCTGAAAACATCGGGGCGGTCGCATGGACGTATCAAGCGGAAAAAGGCAATAACGGCACGAACGGCACTGGCGGCGGTAAAAATGTTCCGCTCTTTAACGGCTGGCGCGGCATGAGCGGTGAGGCTGATCTCGGATTGTTCGGTGCGCTCAAAACATTAAGTGCTGATATCGCGATTGATCCTATTTTTGGATTGACGGGCTACGGTGCAGAGGTGAGCAAAAGCGGCAACGTGTATACGATCAAGCCACTGGACGGCCTGTTCAAGCGGGTCAATCTGATCACGGAAAAGCTGTATATCGAGCTGGAAAAGGACCAATATACAGAAGCCAAGTTGGCAACATCCAAGGATTATGTATGGTTCCAACTGAAAAATCAAACGCCGGGCCAAGCCCATTCCACGTACGTTACATTTGACGGTTTGAAGAAAGGAACGTATCTGGTTAAAGTGGGCGGTCAATCGCAAGGAAAGTTTAATGCGTATGCGACCACCAACAAACTTAAATTGGAGATTGGTACAGCATCCTCCTATACGATAGAGCTGACACCGACCACACCTGATCCGAACAAAGCACCTATCGTGGATGCTGGCAAAGATTCGAAGGTAAAGCTGCCGGATCAGATCATTCTGAAAGGCACGGCTACGGATGATGGACTTCCACAAGGTAAGGTGACGAGCGAGTGGAGTCTGGTCGAAGGACCACAGGACGCGAAGGTCACATTCAGTAACAAAACATCGCTGCGCACGAAGGTGGACGTTTCCGAGCCAGGAACGTATGTGTTCAAGCTGACAGCCAGCGATTCTCAGTTGTCAGCTGAGGCTAAAGTAACGGTGGTAGCTGAAGCGGCGGCTCCGTTACTTGAACAGCTTGCAGTTTACAAGTTTGATGAAACAAGCGGTTCTATAGTTGCGGATTCATCGGACAGTGGCAATGATGCTGCCGTGAAGGGAACGGCTGCATGGGCTGCGGGTAAAACAGGCAATGCTGTCAGCCTGAACGGCAAGGACAGCTATGTGCAGCTTCCGGCGGGTATTGTCAGTCGGACACAGCAATTGACCGTATCCGGCTGGGTCAAAGCGAACAGCCTGAGCGATTATGTGCGGATTTTTGACTTCGGCTCCGGGACGAATGAATATATGTTCCTGACGCCTAAAGCAGGAAACACCATGCTGTTTGCCATTACCAACCAAGGCAACGGGCAGGGACAGGAGCAGACGATTGAAGGCCCTGTACTGCCAACAGGCGTATGGAAGCATGTTGCGGTCACGCTTTCGGGTTCCACAGGTATTTTATACGTGGATGGAAAAGAAGTGGGACGCAATACCAACCTGACCTTGAATCCTACCAGTCTGGGTCAGACCAAAAATAATTTCATCGGCAAATCTCAGTACCCTGATCCGTACTTCAATGGTCTGGTGGATGAATTCCGTATCTACAGCCGTGCTTTGAATGCAACCGAGGTGGCAGGACTGGCCTCTGGTACAGCACAGAATCTGGCGGCAACTGAGAAAATCACCGCGTTAAAAGAAGTAAACGTGACGACTCGTGCGGGTGAAAAACCCGAACTGCCAAGCGTCGTGGAAGCTACGTATGGAGAAGGCTTCACCAAATGGGTGGCTGTGGAATGGGAGGATATAGACCCTGCACAATATGCTGCTCCAGGTTCGTTTGAGTTGAAGGGTAAAGTAGAAGGGACAGAGTTAAAGGCAATTGCGAAGGTAACTGTGATTGAGGCTGGGGCTGCGGATTCATCGGTAACACCGGTTAGTCCGGAGAATTCAGTAACCCCGCCAACTACGACACCCTCGGTAACATCTGCCTTACCGCTTCGGCCTGTTAGCTCCGCTAAATCAGCGGGGGTATCCTGAATGGGAGGCAACAACGCATAGTTATGAGTAACCTTTCCCATCGTCACTTTCCTCCTGTAAAGGGGAGAGTGGCGGTGGGTATCCTTGCATTTGGAGTGCAAAGCTGCGAACAAAAATGTGAATGGGGGGAAAAAGTATGAGCAAGATTACATTTCTGGGTGCAGGCAGTACGGTATTTGCTAAAAATGTGCTTGGCGATTGTATGTTGACGCCTGCTTTGCAGGGCTTTGAGTTGGCGTTGTTCGATATTGACCCCGTAAGGCTGAAAGATTCGGAAAATATTTTATCCAATTTGAAAAAAACAACAGGGAGCACCTGTGTGATTCGCTCCTACACTGACCGCAAGGAAGCACTGCGTGGGGCGACCTATGTGGTGAACGCCATCCAGGTAGGGGGCTATGATCCGTGTACAATTACGGATTTTGAAATTCCTAAAAAATACGGCCTGCGCCAAACGATTGCCGATACGGTTGGTATTGGCGGTATTTTCCGCAATTTACGTACGATTCCGGTGATGCTCGATTTTGCGGCAGATGTACGCGAGGTTTGCCCAGATGCATGGTTTCTCAACTACACGAATCCGATGGCAGTGCTAACGAATGTGATGAACGTTTATGGCGGTGTCCGTACGGTAGGGCTGTGTCATAGCGTGCAGGCGTGTATACCGGAACTGTTTAAAAGCCTCGGGCTGGAGCAGGAAGGTGTAAAGGCAAAAATCGCAGGCATTAATCATATGGCGTGGCTGCTCGAAGTGAGCAAGGACGGTGTGGATTTGTATCCTGAGATTAAAAAACGAGCCGCCGCTAAGCAGCAGGAAAAGCATCATGATATGGTGCGCTTTGAAATGATGCTAAAATTCGGCTATTACATTACGGAATCGTCCGAGCATAATGCGGAGTATCATCCGTATTTTATCAAACGGGCATACCCTGAGCTGATCGAGCGCTTCAATATTCCTTTGGATGAATACCCGCGTCGCTGTGTGAGCCAGATTGCACGATGGGAAACGATGCGTGAAGAGCTTTTGGGTAATCAGGATCTGCGTCATGAACGGTCAAACGAGTATGCCTCTTATATATTTGAGGCGATCGAAACGAATCAGCCTTTTGCCATTGGCGGCAATGTGATGAACACAGGCTTAATTACCAATCTGCCGAAGGAAGCCTGTGTGGAGGTACCTTGTCTGGTGAATCGTAACGGGGTTACGCCAACCTTTGTCGGGGATTTGCCACCCCAATGCGCTGCGCTGAACCGGACGAATATTAATACCCAGCTGTTAACGATTGAAGCTGCAATCACCGGGAAAAAGGAGCACATTTATCATGCTGCTATGTTGGACCCGCACACGTCCGCAGAGCTGTCCATGGATGATATCGTTTCTCTGTGTGATGACCTAATTGCAGCCCACGGGACATGGCTCCCAGCCTATGTGTAAGGGAGGCAGATGAATGGGAGGCCGTGGTCGTCAAAAGTTCGCCGGGATTCCTACAATCCGTGGGAAATTCATTGTACTGACGCTGGTACTCACCGTCATTCCGATGGTGGTACTGACCTTTACCTTTTACCGGATCGCGGCCCATTCCCTAGGTGAGAAATCGGAAGCGCTGGCTATGCAGTCCCGGCAAATGAGTGAAAATTACGTCAATGCGACGCTCTCCGATTTGAATGATCTAACCAATGCCATTCTCAGCAATCCTGATGTGCAGTCCACACTGGAGACCAAGCCGGAAGATGATTATGAATATTTACGGAACGATGAAACACTCAGTATGGTTGTCCGTACGCAAACCCAGACCAAGCCGTATATCACGTCCTCTCTCATATATGCCGCCAATGGCGGGCTTAAGCATTCTCTCTATCAGGGGAATGTTTCGGTCCGTTTTGGCGGCCTTCCTACATTAGAGGAAGCACGTGTGTACTATCGCCGCCTACTCGCCGAGCGGCCCATGATGTGGATGGCTCATTCGCCGTTTGAATCAGGACGCGGAATGGCGGAGGATCGCATCTATGTGGGGAAACTGCTCCGAAAAACGACTGGAGATTATGCACCACTCGGATTTTTGCTGCTGGAAATCGACAAGGCCAGTCTGTTTCGGGGGCTTGCTTTTCATGAAACAGATGGCAATACCCAGATGTGGGTGCTGGATCAGGAGGGCGAGCCTGTATACCGATTGCCGGAGCAGGGTGTTGCGGATCAAGCGCTATTGCGGCAGATTGCCAAATCGGCTGTGGATAGGCCTGTGCTTACGAAGGACTGGAGAACATGGAACGGCCGCCAGACGATGATCTCTTACGGCCCGTTAAATGAAGGACAATGGACGCTGCTGCAAAAAGTCGATCAGTCTGTGCTGTTCGAGGATGCGCGGAAAATTGGTGCCTGGACCATCTGGACTTTTTTGATTGCACTGATGTTGGGCTGGATGCTGTCTTATCGGCTGAGTGACACGATTCGTCGTCCCCTGCTTCAATTGAGCCGATTAATGGCGGTCGATGGGAGTGTGAGCGCTACAGGCTCAGCCCAAGCTTTCGAAGCTCCTACTTCCGTTGTTTTTAATCCTAAGGATGAGGTAGGGCAGATCGGGGAGCGTTTTCTTCATATGATGCAAAAAAATCATGAACTGTACGGTCAGGTCTACGAAGCGTTGCTGTCGCGTAAGCAGGCTGAGTTCCGCGCGCTTCAGGCGCAGATTAATCCACATTTTTTGTACAACACGCTAGAATCCCTGAATGGAATGGCCTTGGCGAATGGGCAACGGGATATGGCAGAGGTAATCGGTGCCTTCGGAAAATGCTTTCGCATTTCGCTAAGTTATGGCCGAGAGCAAATCAGTTTGGGACAGGAAGTCGAGCATGTAAGCGCCTATGTGAAGGTGCAGCAGTTCAGGTTTAGGAATTCGTTCGAGTGGATTTGCGAGGTCGAGGAGGATATTTGCGGATTTTATGTACCCAAACTGATCCTCCAGCCACTCGTCGAAAATGCTATTTACCACGGCTTAAAAGGGCGTACCGACCGTGGCTATATCATGTTATCCGGTACAAGGGAAGGGGATATGTTGCGTTTGACGGTCAGTGATGATGGGGGCGGTATTGGAGCCGAGCGTCTGAACGATATCCGGAAGTCGCTGGATGCGGAACGGGGGAATGCTATTGGCTTTGGGCTGCGCAATGTGCATGAACGTCTTCGGCATTATGGTCCGCAATATGGACTGTCCGTGACAAGCGAGCCGGGTCAGTACACCTCGGTTACCTTACTGGCACCCATTCGAACCGAATAAGAAAGGGGAGGATGGCATGTACCGGCTGCTGATTGTGGACGACGAATATCATATTCGGGAAGGACTGAAGCTGATGGTGGCGGAAAGTGGCCTGTCAGTGGAAGTCAGTGATGTGGCGGAGGACGGCACAACGGCATTACGTTTGTATACGGAGCAGCGACCGGACATGATTTTACTGGATATTAATTTACCGGATATGAGTGGACTGGACGTAGCAAAAACCATTCGGGAAAAGGATCAGCGGACCCCGTTATTATTTCTAACAGGGTACGAATCTATGACATATATTCGTCAGGCAGTTTCGCTTCAAGCGGTCGATTATTTGCTCAAGCCGGTGACCAGCGGGGATTTCGAAGCGGCTTTGAGCCGGGCTGAGGATCGCATTGCGCAATGGCGAAGAAGCGAGGAGGAAGCCATTCACCGCCATCGTTCATTGGAGCCATTGTACAGGGAGCATCTACTGCTGGATTTGCTCCAGCAGCGGCGTCCTGCAGCCGAGGTCATTCGGGAGATGGACGGGCTGGGATTTTTCGGCGAGACGAGTGGATCACCTTATACCGTGCTGTGCTGCGAGCTGGAGGAGGCGTCGCAGCAGGAGGCAACCGCCACTAGCAAGCCACACGGTTCCATGCATAAAAGCAGCCATGTATTCGCCGGACTGGCTGGGGAGGCTGCGGCAGCAGCCGGGGCGAAGGCGCATGGTGCGGCGGTTTCCCGCGATCGGCATGTTGTGCTGCTGGCGACGGCATCTTGCAGGGCGGCGGAACGGACGGCACAGCAGATTCGGCAGGCCGTGCAGGAACGATTGAGCCAGGGCGTGTCCATCGGGATTAGCCGTCCCGTACAACGGATGGAGCAACTTCCCGAAGCGTATGAGGAAGCTGTGCAAGCGGCGGAGCATCGGGGGTGGGTGGGCTATAGCCAGATCATCCCCTATGAGAGCATTCAGGCGGCCGAGCCGAACAGCAGTCAATTACTGGAGAAGGAACTGCTAATGATTACGGAAATTCGAGCAGGCAATGATGCTGCCGTACATGCGATTTTACAGGAATGGTCAGGACAGTTGGCAGGGTTGCCCGTCAAGCAGGTGAAAATGATTGTCACTCAGCTCGTGCTGTTCGTCATGCGGATCGTTCAGAGTGATGCATCTGTAGGACAAACGTCCATGCAGGAGCAGGACCCGTTGTTGGAGCTGTCCCGATTACGGCATGGACCCGAGATGATTGATTATGTATCGCGCTATTTTGTCCGGGTGGGTCGTCATGTCCGAGAATCACGTGAGAAGGGGATTCCACGCAAATTCCAACGGGCCAAGGAATGGATTCGGGAGCATCTTCAGGAGGATGGTGGGCTGAACCGTCTTGCAGAGTACATGAATATGAGCCCCAAATATTTGAGTGCCCGTTTCAAGCAAGTTACAGGTGAAAGCTTCGCAGACTACCAGACGCGTGTTCGCTTTGAGCGAGCCCGAGAACTGCTGCTGGACGCGAATCGTAAGGTGGCGGAGGTAGCGGAGGTTGTGGGATTCACAGATACCAACTATTTTAGCATTGCCTTTAAAAAGCATACCGGACTGACCCCGACGGAGTTTCGTAAAACATTTTTGTAAACGCGCTGTTAAAAAAATCATACCAAAACAAAGAGAGTCTGGAGTCGTTGGGTGGTCGGCTCTGGGCTCTCGGCGCATAATAGGCTTGTAAGGAGAAACCAGTTCAGGAAGGGGCCGGTTGATTTGCTGAAACGAAGGTTACGGACATGGATGGCTCTCGTGATGACGGCGATGTTGACAGGACTGACGGCTTGCAGTGGTAACGCTGGCGAACCGGCTAATCCCAATGCGGTCGAACTCAAGTTCATGTACTGGGGAAGCAATGACGAGAAGCAGGCGATGGAAAAAATGATTCAAAGCTTTAATGCTTCCCACCCGAACATTCGGGTGAAGGGCGAGCATGTCCCTGGTGACTACACGACGAAAATTAACACGTTAATGGCTGCCAATCAGCTTCCTGATATCGCCTACCTGGGCGATTCCCTCACGATGAAATGGGCAAGTGAAGGTAGACTCCTGGATTTATCCTCTTATTATGACGAATATCCCGAATTAAAAAACAAGCTCAAATCCTCTTATCTCTACAGCGAACCCGGCAAGTCTATTGGCAATTACACCGCATTGGAAGTGATGCAGTTATTTTACAACAAGGAGTTGTTTACAGAAGCAGGGGTACCCGTCCCTCCGGCTGATCCTCAAAAAGCGTGGACATGGGATGAATTTCTGGAAATTGCCAAAAAGCTGACCAAGGATCAGAGCGGCAAGCATCCGGGAGACAGTGGATTTGATCCGAAAAATATTGTGCAATACGGCTTTGCCTTTGGCAATGACCGCAGCTCCTGGGGGCCGCTTTTAGCGAGCAACGGTGGAGGTTTGACTGACAAAACAGGCAAGAAGTACACCCTGAACAGTCCTGAGTCGGTGGAGGTTTTTCAGAAGTTGCAGGATCTGGTTTTCAAGGAGCATGTTTCTCCTGATTTGATCCAGCAGCAGGACATGCCGTCCAATACGATTCGGCTTCAGACAAGAAAGGTCGCAATGGTTGTGGACGGGACATGGTCCCTGCTCGATTTTTCGAACAACAAGCAGCTGCAATGGAGTATCGGCGTTCTGCCGAAGCTAAAAGAGCCCAAAACGATGATTGTTGCGGGAGCCACGGTCATTTTCCAGAGCACTAAGCACCCGAAGGAAGCGCTCGAATTTTATTTGTACCATAACAATCCCGAAAAGGTGGATCTGTTCAAGTCTGGTCTTTGGATGCCTATCGAGGAAAAATATTATACCGATGAGCAGGCCATCCAGTCATGGACAAATAATGCCGCACATCCACCGGAATTTCAAAAGGCTGGCATTGAGTATGCCAGAGATTATGCGATCAAGCCGTCAACTTCGACCCTTCGCAACTGGCCTGATATCGGTTCCAAGCTGACCCCAGGGCTGGATCTGATTTGGACGAACAAGAAGACGCCGCAGCAGGCGCTGGATGAACTGGAACCTATCATTCAGCCATTGCTTCAAGGAGTATACCCGGATGAATAATGCGGCGGGACAGCTGCGAAAGGAGAACAGCCCATGAAGCGACCAAAATCAGGAATGATGCGCATGGAGCGAAACTGGGGTCTGCTATTCGCGCTTCCTGCCATCCTCGGATTAATGATATTTACAATTGGACCGATTGTGGCCTCGTTCGTATTCAGCTTAACCGATTGGACGATTGGCGGACAGATGACCTTTATCGGATTGGACAATTACCGAACCATTTTGACCGAGGATGCTACCTTTTCCCAATCCATGTTCGTAACCACATATTATGCACTGGGTAGCGTACCTCTAGGCTTGGCGGCAGCTTTTATCATTGCGTTGTTATTAAATCAAAAGGTGAAGGGTTTGTCGGTGTTCCGTACGATTTATTATTTACCTACCATTGTACCGAGTATTGCCAACACGATGCTGTGGCTGTGGATGTTCAACCCGGATTTTGGTCTGTTAAATTCGCTGCTGGAGAGCGTTGGACTGCCGGGGAGCAAATGGATTTATGACGAGAGCACTGCAATACCCTCGCTGATCATGATGAGCACCTGGGGGATCGGGAACACGGTCATTATCTTTTTGGCGGGACTTCAGTCGGTTCCCACCCATCTGTATGAAGCAGCTGAGGTAGACGGCGGCAATAGGTGGCACAAATTTTTTCACATTACCATTCCTTCGATGACACCAACCATTTTCTTCAATCTGGTCATGTCTTTAATCAGCACCTTTCAGGCATTCAATCAGGCGTATGTTATGACCAACGGGGGACCTAACAATTCAACCCTGTTCTATGTGTTCTACTTGTGGCGTACGGCCTTTACGGAGACTAAAATCGGCTACGCCTCAGCGCTGGCCTGGATCTTATTTTTCGTCATCATGGTCCTAACGGTTCTGATTTTCTCCACATCCAAAAAGTGGGTCCACTATGAAGGAGGGGAACGTTCATGAATCAGGTCACTTCTTCTGTCAATCCTTCAGAAACACCGCAACATCCGCTTCCACAGCCTGAACGCTCCCGAAGTCCTGCTACCGCCACCCGTTCCAAACCATTCCCAATCAGCCGTATTGTACTGTATGTCGTTTTAATGATAGGTAGTGTTTTAATGCTGTTGCCATTTGCATGGCTCATTCGTAGCTCTCTGATGGGGACATCTCAAATTTTCGTGTTCCCGCCAGAGTGGATACCCTCTCCTTTTCAATGGAGCAATTACCCGGAAGCGCTGACTTCAGTACCGTTCGGCAGGTATTTTATGAATACGTTCATCATTGAGGTATGTGTGCTGGCAGGAGTGATGTTGACCTCGATTGTATCGGCGTTTACTTTTGCCCGCCTACGCTGGCCTGGACGTAATCTGATCTTTTCTCTGCTGATCGGGTCGATGATGCTGCCTTACGCGGTGACGCTAATTCCCACTTTCGTGATGTGGCGTGAGCTGGGCGGTCTGAATACATTTCTGCCGCTGATTGTTCCTGCATGGTTCGGTGGAGGGGCGTTTAACATCTTTTTGATGCGACAATTCATGCTGACGATTCCACGCGATTTGGACGAAGCGGCTTATATGGACGGAGGTACGCCTCTGACTGTACTATGGCGCGTCATTATTCCTTTATCTTCGCCTGCATTGATCGTGATCGGAATATTTACATTTATTGATGTGTGGAATGATTTTTTGGGCCCGATTATTTACTTAAGTGACGAAAAGCATTTTACGCTAGCGCTGGGGCTAGCGACTTTTCGGGGATTGAACAATACCAACTGGCCTTACCTGATGGCGGCTTCCAGCACAATTTTGGCTCCCATCGTCCTGATATTTTTTATCGGACAGCGCTATTTTATCGAAGGCATCACATTGACAGGGATAAAAGGCTAAAAGGAAGCTGAGACGCGCTGGTATGCTTGAAAAAGAGACGGAGAATTGGGTGCAGGACTTACGGGAAAGCGGCAGCGAGAAGAGCATACATGTGTTCAAAAGCAAGTGGAGAGTATGTTCTAAGGCATATGCCCTGAAAAGAGATGTGGAATAAGGAGGCGTACGAGTGAAAGAGGAAGAGAGTCAAAAGACAAAACCGTTACAGGGTGTTCCAGGCAGACTGGCCCGGTTACGCTCGGAATTCCCGGCTCTAGGGATAGATGCACTGCTTATTACACATGGGCCTAATCGAAGATATATGACCGGATTTACAGGCTCCGCTGGAATTGCACTTGTTACGCAGGAAGAGGCTTTTTTAGTGACGGATTTCCGCTATATGATGCAGGCAACAGATCAGGCAGTGGAATATTCAGTGATTCGGCATGAGGCGCAAATCTTCCAAACCGTGGCCGATCTCACAAGTAAATTGGGTGTCCACAGACTGGGTTTGGAGAGCAGGCATGTCTCACTTCAACAGTCGGGACAGCTTCAAGCCGTGCTGGGCTCGTTGGAGTACGTGCAAACGGAGGATGTCATTGAACGGCTGCGCGATGTGAAAGACGAAGAAGAGATTCACACCATTAGCGAAGCTGCTCGTATTACCGATGCCGCCTTCACGGAGGTGCTGAATTATATTCAGCCTGGAGTTACAGAGCGGCGGATTGCGGCGGAACTGGAATATCAGCTTCGGCTCGCAGGCGCGGAATCAGGCGGTTTTGCGTTCATTGTCGCTTCAGGTGAGCGTTCGGCGCTGCCGCACGGACTGGCCAGTGACAAGGAAATTGGTCAGAACGAGTTCGTCACAATGGATTTTGGCGCAAATGTGCGTGGTTATCTATCCGATATCACGCGTACCGTATTCGTAGGCCAGCCTTCAGAACGACATGAGAAATTGTATGCCATTGTGCTGGAAGCAAATATGAAGACGATTGCAGGACTTCGTCCCGGCTTAAGCGGTCGGGAGGGAGACAGTCTGGGGCGGGATGTGATTGCCTCTTACGGCTATGGGGAGCAGTTTGGTCATGGGCTGGGCCACGGCTTTGGTCTCGAAATTCATGAGCAGGTACGGCTGTCCCGCGAAAGTAAGTCGGTGCTTGTACCGGGTCATGTCATTACCGTGGAACCGGGCATTTATATCCCAGGCTTCGGCGGGGTTCGGATTGAGGACGATGTGCTGATTACAAATGACGGTGTCAAGGTACTGACCTCTTCGCCTAAGGAACTGCTTTTATTATAAAACTAAGTGGCGTTATAGGTAACTGTCCATAGTTTGCAAGTCATTCAAAAATGAGATGGAGGGGATCAAATGAACACGCATAAAAGGCACACCAAAATATGGCTGACTGCGCTGGCGGCTTCTCTCATTGTGGCTTTGACACCAGCTATTCCGGGTCAACAGGCTTATGCCGAGGCGGAGTCGGATGTAAAAGTCATCGACATCTTTAGTCGGACGGTGAACGATTATGGTATAGATCTGGTTGATTGGCAAGGATATCTGGCGAACCCGTATGTGAAGCTAAAAGTGAAGCCGCCAGCGGATGCCGCTTTTCCGTTAACGGTTACGTTAAATGCGCAGGGCACGTCCCGGCTGATGATGGATTTGCCTAGTACGTTGTCGGCGCAAGGTGCAAGCAAAACGCTGACTTTTGCCAATGCACAGGAGGAAAAAGATTTTCGGCTAGCCATCCATCCTGACCGGATTGGAGGAAACGGTGAAATAGAGAACTATACGCTGTCTATGTCCGTTGCTGGAAATGATGGTCACACGACTACTCAGTCCATTCCGATTCGCGTGCTGGATCAGGACGATAATAAAGAACCCACCGTTCCCCTCCATTTTGACTACAGATTCGATACGATCAGGCCTTATTTCAATGATGCAGCTACCAAAAAAGCCGCAGAGCTGGCGGTGAAGGACTGGTTCTATTTCTTTGATCTGGCGCCGTTCGATGAGGTTCCTGCCAACGCGGAGGTAAACCATCTGCCAGGAGACGATTGGCAAAATGAAATACAGGTGACAAATGACAAACCCTACAAAGGCATGTGGGTGTTTATGAGAGGGCTGAACGGGCCTTATTCTACGGGCTTTCCAGCCACGAACGGCAATTATCATACACGTAACGGTGTGACCGTCCCGGGGAACCTGAACCGTTCCTATAGTCTGATTCTGGATTTCTATGATGATGCGATTCCATTTACATCCGTGGACGATGAAGAATGGTATCAATCCGATCTGTCCAAGGTGACGGATGTGCATGGGCTGATCATGCATGAATTCGGTCATGCCATTGTGTTCAGCGACACATTCCCGGGTGTCAAAGCGTTGAAGGAAGCGGCGGGCAATGACCCGGATATTATGGCTTATCAGCACAGACCGGCTGCATTGGACGACAGCTATCATCTCTCCGGAGAGCTTGCAGAAGTCGACCGATTGAGCGGTCAAAATGGAGGCTGGCGCCATCTGTTCCCGACCCGGCGCTGGATGAACACGAAGCTTTCGCTGCTGGTAGCAGAAAAAGCAGGCTGGCCGCTACGTAAGGACCTGACTCCTTTCCTCGCGACAGAAATCATGACGAAGGAATTGCCAGCACCCGTCAAAGGTAAAGCGTACACGGCCAAGCTGGAGGCCAAGGGAGGCGTTCCGTTTTACGATTGGACGGTGACAGGCGGTCAACTGCCCGCAGGGTTCACACTGAACCGCTTTACAGGAACGATTAGCGGAACAGCAGGCAGCGGAGCAGGCAACAAGACGTATACGTTCACCGTACAGTTACGGGATTATGATGAGCTGAGCAAGCCTGTGAAACAAAGCTTTACGCTTAAGCTGTAAAAAATACCTCTCAAACAGATTAAAACGGTCGAAGGGAGGGGAAGCGAATGAAATATGATGCCGCGGATCTGGTCATTGTAGGCGGTGGAATCATCGGTACAGCCATTGCTTATTATGCGGCTAAGTCTGGTATGAAGGTCGTGTTGGCTGAGCGAGGGGAGATTGCTGAAGGCACTTCGTCCCGTTGTGATGGAAATATATTGGCAATCGATAAAGAGCCCGGGTTTGACAGTCGAATGTCGTTGGTATCGCAGGAGCTGGTGGCAGAGCTGGCTAGGGAACTGGAGGATGAGTTTGAGTATCGTGCGCCTGGCAGTATTCTGGTCTGTGAAAACGATCAGGAGATGCAAGCGGCTGAGCAATGGGTAACCCGTCAAGAGCAGGAAGGACTTCCATTTCGCATGCTGGATCAGCAGGATTTGCGAGAGGAATGGCCGCATTTAGCCAAAGATTTGCCGGGCGGGCTGGAGTGTGCGACAGATTCCACTGTAAATCCGGTGTTGATGACGTATGCACTGGCCAGGGCCGCGCGTCGGATGGGGGCCAAGTTATTACCGCGCATGCCGATACAGTCCATCCTTCAGGACGAAAGGGGGAACGTCCGTGGGGTAGAGACGCCCAATGGCGTTATCCATGCAGGTGCAGTGGTATTGGCGACAGGTGTGTGGACACGCAGCATCGGTCATTCACTCGGTTTGGACCTTCCGATCATGCCGCGCAAAGGGCATATACTGGTGTCTGCCCGAATGCCTTCCATTGGGAACCGCAAGGTAATGGAGTTTGGCTATCTGATGAGCAAGTTTGGCGGTCAGCGGAGTGTGGATGAGCTTTATGAAAAATACGGTGTAGCGCTGGTGTTCGAGCCAACCGCATCCCAAAATATTCTGATCGGCAGCAGCCGTCAGTTTGTCGGTATGGACACAGGTGTCGATCAGCAAGTGATTCGCTTAATCGCCCGCAGAGCCATTCGCTTTTTCCCTGCTTTAGCCAATATACCGCTGATGCGGGCGTATACCGGCTTGCGTCCATGGACACCTGATCATTTGCCAATTGTATCGGCAGTGGACGAAGTACCGGGGCTGTATATCGCTTCTGGTCATGAGGGGGATGGCATTAGTCTTGCGGCGGTTACGGGTAAGCTGGTGACCGAAATGGTACGCAGTGAATCCACTTGTATTCCGGTGGAGCCGCTGCGATATGACCGATTTGGGGAGGCTTTTACCAGCCACGAGGTTCACGGGGAGGTAACCGGATGAGTGTACCGGGCAGAATTACTACCATTGATACCCATACGGGAGGCAATCCGACGCGGACGGTCATTCACGGCGCGCCTAAGCTGGTAGGTCATACGATGCTGGAAAAAATGACTTATATGGCAGCACATCATGATGATTTTCGCCGTTTGCTGATGTTCGAGCCGCGAGGGCATGAGGTGATGTCGGGCTGCATTTTAACAGAACCTTGTCATCCAGATGCAGATATCGGTGTGGTTTTTATAGAGACTGGCGGCTATTTACCGATGTGCGGTCACGATACGATTGGAGTATGTACAGCACTGATGGAAGGCGGGCTGATTGCTGCGGATAAAAAGTCTATATTGCTGGACACTCCGGCAGGCCCGGTTCAAGTGCGGCTGGATGTGGATGCGGGCAAGGTGCGACAAGTAACGTTCACGAACATCCCTTCTTTTGTGTACCGCCGTGAGGTTGAGGTCCAGGTAGAGGATATCGGTCAAGTCACGCTGGATATTGCGTATGGAGGCAACTTTTACGGCATTGTAGAGGCGGCTTCCATCGGTCTTGCACTGGAGCAGAGCAATGGGGCAAAAATTGTACGAACAGCAGTGCAGATTCGGGAGGCAGTGAATGCTGTTGTTGAGGTAGTACATCCTGAAAATCCGGTTATTCAAGGATTGACGCATATTGAATTCTACGGGGAGCCTGTGGCTCCACAGGCCGATTGCCGCAATGTCGTCGTCATCCCACCGGGAGGTATCGATCGTTCCCCTTGTGGCACAGGAACCTCGGCCAAGGTAGCGGTGCTGCACGCCAAGGGAAAACTGGGCTTAAATGAGCCGTTTGTACATGAAAGCATCACAGGTTCCATGTTTCGGGCTGAAATCGTGGGCGAGACGCAGATAGGTCCATATCCGGCAGTCATTCCACAAATTACAGGCTCGGCTTGGGTGACGGGACATCATCAATTTGTGTTGGGCCCCGAGGACCCGCTTAAAGAAGGTTTTTTGCTGATGTGAGCATTTTGCATCAATCCCGAATGCTGAATATGAAAATAAAGATGGGAAAGGGTTGGTAAGCATATGGCACGTTTTGAAGGTGTATATGTGGCCTTAGTTACACCGTTCACGGCAGAGCTGGAGGTAGACCATAAGCGTCTGACCGAGCTGTGCGAGCATCTGATTGCAAGCGGCATTAGCGGACTGGTTCCTACGGGATCGCTGGGAGAATATGCGGCTTTGTCCCCGGAGGAACGGTCGCAGGTTGTGCACACCGTAATTGACGCTGCGGCAGGGCGTGTCCCGGTTGTTGTCGGCTCGGCGGCTCCGTCCACCAAACAGGCGGTGCATTGGATTCAGCATGCGAAGGATGCCGGGGCAGCGGGTGTCATGGCACTGCCGCCCATTAATTACAATCCACTGCCTCACGAAGTAACGGCCCATTATGAAGCATTGTCGGAGGTGGGCTTGCCGATCATTGCGTATAACAACCCCCATGATTACAAGGTTGACTTGACTCCAGATATTCTTGCGGACTTGTCGCGAATTGAAAATATCGTAGCAGTCAAGGAATTTTCCGGTGATGTACGGCGTATTCACGCTATTTTGGATCAGACAGAGCTGGAGGTCATGGTCGGAGTAGATAATCTGGCGATGGAGGGGGCATTATTCGGCGCGACAGGCTGGATTTCGGGGGTACCTAATGCGCTGCCCAAGGAAGGGGTAGAGCTGTTCCGACTTGCGCAGGCGGGAAATATGGCGGAAGCGTCCGCGTTGTATCGCAGGCTGCTGCCGCTGTTCCACTATGATGCCAGCCCGCAATTGGTACAGTCCATCAAATATATGATGGAGCTGGCTGGATTTCCGGTCGGTCCGACACGTCCGCCCAGACTTGCGCTGCCGCAGGCGGATTATGACCGCATTCGCGAAGCATTTGAGGTGGCGGTTCGTCCAAGCGAAGTTTCATCCTGAATGGAGGTGAAGACGATGGAGAGCCGAAATTGGATCGGCGGTGAGTGGCAGAACCCTTCAGGCGAGGAAATGGTGGTTCACAATCCTTCGGCCTTGAAGGAGGAGGTCGGAGTCGTCCATTTTTCAGAAACGGGCGATATTACACAGGCCGGGGATGCGGCACGGCTGGCTCAGGCGGGTTGGGCCGCGTTAAGTCCCGCAGCACGGGGAGTTTATCTGTTCAAAGCAGCCGGGTTACTAGAGGCAGCATTACCTGAATTGGCTGAGCTGGCCAGCCGTGAGATGGGCAAGCCGATTACCGAGATGCGCGGAGAGGTCATGCGAGGTGTCCATCTGCTCCGATACTACGCGGCAGAGGGCGTACGATCCATCGGTACAGTCATTCCTTCGAATGAGCCGGGGGTGCTCCAATACACGAAGCGCATTCCGCTGGGTGTAACGGCAGTCATTACGCCGTGGAATTTTCCGGTAGCTATTCCGCTATGGAAAATCGCCCCTGCACTCTTGTGCGGAAACACGGTCATCTGGAAGCCTGCCGAACATGCTTCATTAACTGCAGTGCGGGTCGCCGAGCTATTCGAGGCGGTGCAGCTTCCGCCCGGCGTACTGAACTTAGTCATTGGGCAAGGTAACCGTATTGGCGATGCCTTACTGGAGCATCCGGTACTGGATGCGGTCAGCTTCACGGGTTCTACTGCTACAGGTTTGGGCATTGCCGAGCGATGCGCGCGCCGTAACATGAAGTACCAGACCGAGATGGGCGGTAAAAATGCCGCCATTGTGCTGAAGGACGCGGATGTAGCACAGGCGGTGGCGATGATTGTTAGCGGAGCTTTCCGTTCAGCCGGGCAAAAATGCACGGCCACCAGCCGGGTGATTGTGGAACAGTCTGTCTATGAGACATTCACGGAAGCCTTACGCCAAGCGGTGGAAAAAATACAGATCGCTCCGGCGCTTGACCCCAGTGCGTATCTTGGACCTGTGGCATCGGCAGGTCAGTATGAGAAGGTCATGTCCTATGTATCACTCGCCCGCCGGGAAGCCGATATTTTAGCCGAAGGTGGAGCCGCCGCCGGGACGGATAACGGATATTATGTGCGTCCGATGGTGGCGACTGGACTTGATTCGTCCCATCCATTGATCCAGGAGGAGATTTTTGGACCTGTGATGGGGGTAATGCAGGCGGACGACTTCGAGGATGCGATTCGACTGTGCAATGATTCTATTTATGGATTAAGCGCCTCTCTATTTACCAGCGATTTGCGGCGGGCTCACCGGTTTCTGGATGAGGCGAACGCCGGTATGGTCCGGGTTAATCAGGAGACGGCTGGTGTCGAATACCAGGCTCCGTTCGGCGGTCTGAAGCAATCCAGTTCACATACCCGGGAACAGGGCCAGGCGGCGCTGGATTTTTATTCAGCGATTAAAACCTGCGCGATCAGCTATGAGTAAGCGGGCGACGGGACGAAGTGAGACGGTTGAGAGCGCATCAGGTCATTTGCTCGTATGTCGCTGTGAAGAAGTGAGTATCGCACAGATGGAGCAGGCCTGCCGCATGGGCGTGGACACCGTGCGCCAGCTTAAAATGGCTACGCGGGTGACGATGGGGGCATGTCAGGGCAGGGTATGCCGACAATTGGTGGAGTCATGGTTTTACAATCAGGTTCCTGCCGCCCGCCGGGAGGCGGAGCTGTTATCCCAAAGGCCTCCCGTGCGTCCCGTAACGTTCGGGCAGCTGGCAGAGGGAGGTTCCTTATGAGCCGCATGCGTATTGTAAATCACCCTATTTTGGGACCAAAGCCGGAACGGCGGCAGGTATCTTTTATTTTTGACGGTCGTCCTATGCAGGGATTGGCCGGAGAGCCATTGGCAGCAACGCTGCTGGCCAGCGGTGTCCGTTTGCTGAGAAGGCATGAGGAATCCGGTACGGCTAGAGGTGTATACTGCGCCATTGGGCATTGTAACGAATGCCGCCTGACGGTTCATCCGTTCGGTACCGTCCGTTCCTGCCTGACCAAGCTGGAGGAAGGTATGGTGGTGGAAACCGGACGGCAACTTTCGAATGAAATCACAGGGAGAATTGTGACATGAATGAAATGGCGCATCTCATCGTCATTGGGGCGGGTCCCGCCGGATTGTCCGCAGCGGTATCGGCTGCTGAGCAAGGATTGCCAGTCACGGTACTGGATGAGTTTACAGAGCCGGGTGGACGCATGCCCGGGCAATATCATGAGGAAGGCAGTCAAGGCTGGTGGGTTGGAAAACACGTTTCGGATGAGCTGATTACCCGTTGCAGGGAACTTGGGGTGGACATTCGCTGCGGCGTTTCCGTACATGGTATGGAATATACAACGACGTGGGAAATTTCCACTTCCTGTGGATTGTTCACTGCGGATTACGTATTGCTGGCGACTGGAGCTGCTGAAATTCCCGTTCCGCTGGATGGCTGGACGCTGCCGGGCGTGATGTCCATCGGGGCCGCGCAGGTGATGACCAACGTTCATTACGTTAAGCCAGGAGAGCGAGGCATCATAGTGGGCATGAACGTATTGTCGATGGCGATTGCCCGCGAGTTGTCCGTCGCCGGAGTGAAGGTGGCGGCGATTACACTGCCGTGCGCTAATCCGCTGGCTGGTACGGCGGCAGATCCGACAGCCTCCGCGAAGCTGCTGCTTCAGCTGTCGGGGCTGGCCCCTGCCGCCTGGATGCGTGCAGGCGGCAGGCTCGCAGCTGCGATGCGGATGGAGAAACTCATCGCGTGCTGCTATCCCCATAGAGGCTTCCGTCTGTGGGATATCCCGATCCGGTTGCGGACAGCAGTGCTGTCCGTCAACGGGCAGGACCGGGTCGAATCTGTGACCCTGATCCACGTTAAACCGGACGGCTCGCCTATTCCCGGCAGCGAGCGCGTCGAACCCGCCGACTTCGTGGCGCTGAGCGGCGGCTTGTACCCGCTCGCTGAGCTGGCGGCGGTAGCCGGGTGCAAGTTCGTGTACAGCCCTGAGCTAGGCGGGCATGTTCCACTGCATGGTGAGCGAATGGAAACCTCGCTCAAAGGGCTGTACGTTGCCGGCAATATTACCGGCATCGAAAGCGGGCTGGTCGCGATGGCCCAAGGTCGATTAGCCGCCGCTTCCATGCTCCATGCCGCTGGACTCGGCGGAGCAGGCGGGGAACAGCGGGTACAGGAGGCGATCCGTGAGGTCCATTTTGCACGCAAGCATGCGCTGATTCAGTTTCATCCCGGCATTACAGAGGCGAGAACGCAGCTGTACCAGCAGTGGGGGCAAACCTCTGGCAGCGGCGCGTAACGGCTCATTGTGTTTGATATGCGTTTTTTTATCCCAAATTCGCCTTAAAGGAGGAACGGAAAGTGACTCTTAAAGCAAAAGCCCATATGAAAGCAAGGCCGTTCGCACTGAATGAGGTGGTATTGGCTGAAGGTCCCTTCAAACAGGCGATGGAGCTGAACCGATCTTATCTGTTGGAGCTTCAACCAGACCGCCTGCTGGCGCGTTTTCGGGAATATGCCGGACTTACGCCCAAAGCGCCTCAGTATGAAGGCTGGGAAGCGATGACTATTTCCGGTCATACACTGGGACATTACTTGTCCGCTTGCTCCATGATGTATGCTTCAACGGGCGATGAGCGTTTTAAAGAAATTGCACATTACATTACGGATGAACTAGCCGTTTGTCAGGCGGCGCATGGTGACGGATATGTATCCGGTATTCCAGGGGGGAAGGAACTTTTTGAAGAGGTGTCTGCTGGAAATATTCGCTCGAAGGGCTTTGACCTGAACGGTGCCTGGGCACCCTTGTATACACTGCACAAGTTATTCGCTGGCCTGCGGGATGCGCATCATTTGACAGGCTGTGATAAGGCATTAGATGTAGAGCGCAAGCTGGCGGACTGGCTCGAAGGAATTATGAAGCCGATGAGCGATGAGCAGCTCCAGCAGATGATGTTTTGCGAATATGGAGGCATGAATGAGGTATTGGCCGATTTGTATGCGGATACCGGGGAAGAGCGCTACTTGTGGCTGGCTGAATGCTTCTGGCACAAGCTGGTGCTGGACCCGCTTAGCTCGCAGGAAGACTGTTTGCAGGGCATTCACGCCAATACACAGATTCCGAAGCTGATCGGGCTTGCCAAGGAATATGAGCTGACCAAT
Source organism: Paenibacillus sp. FSL R10-2748 (assembly GCF_038005565.1). Classification (NCBI taxonomy): domain Bacteria; kingdom Bacillati; phylum Bacillota; class Bacilli; order Caryophanales; family Paenibacillaceae; genus Paenibacillus; species Paenibacillus sp. FSL R10-2748. The sequence continues at coordinate 1,357,821 of NZ_JBBOTK010000001.1, read as the reverse complement.
GATACGAAACGCCGGGCAACGGTGGAGTTTTTTTGGGAGCGGGTGGTGGATCATCATTCGTATGTCATTGGCGGGAATAGCTTTGGAGAATATTTTGGCGCGCCAGATGGCTTGAATGATCGCATCGGGCCTCATACGACGGAGACGTGCAATACCTATAACATGCTTAAGCTGACCAATCATCTGTTTCAATGGAATGCTTCCGCCAAGGAAGCGGACTTTTATGAGCGAGGTCTATTCAATCATATTTTGGCTTCGCAGGACCCGGTTCACGGGGGCGTAACGTATTTTCTGTCGCTGGCGATGGGCGGGCACAAGCATTTTGAAAGCAAATTTGACGATTTTACGTGCTGTGTCGGCACAGGAATGGAAAACCATGCGAGCTACGGCAGCGGCATTTATTTTCACGATCACGATAAGCTATATGTCAATCAGTTCATTGCCTCCACGCTGGAATGGAAGGACACAGGCGTTACGCTAAAACAAAATACTTCCTATCCAGATACAGATCATACGACGCTGGAGATTCAATGCGATCAACCTGCCTCATTTATGCTGCTCATCCGTTATCCATATTGGGCTGAAAAAGGAATTACCATTCGTGTAAATGGCAAGGAGCAATCGGTTGTATCGGAACCGGGCAGCTTTGTCTCCATCGCCAGAACGTGGATTGACGGTGACGTTGTAGAGGTGACGATTCCGATGTCGCTGAGACTGGAGCAGATGCCAGATAACCCGGATCGGGCGGCTATCATGTATGGACCGTTGGTGCTGGCAGGCGACCTTGGACCCTTAGAAGATCCTAAAGCCAAGGATTTCCTGTACACACCAGTATTCATCCCCCAAACGGAAAAGCTGGATGCCTGGATTCAGCCCGTGGAGGGCAAGACCAATACGTTTCGTACCTTGAATGCAGGGCATCCCCGGGATGTGGAATTATCTCCTCTGTATAAAATGCATGACCGTACGTATTCCGTATACTGGGACATTTTTACCAAGGAAGCGTGGCAGGAGGCGGAACAGGAATATACAGCGGCACGCGAAAAGCTGGCGATTCTGGAGCAGTGCACGATTGATTTTGCCCAACCCGGAGAAATGCAGCCGGAGCGAGATCATAACTTCCAGGGAGATGCTTCGACTCGCACCGGATATGTGAATAACCGACCTTACCGGAATGCGGGAATTGACGGCTGGTTTTCTTTTGATCTGAATACAGATCCGTCTGCTCCGATGCTGTTGGTCATTACCTACACAGCTACGCTGGAAATGCCTAACTGCGGTTTTGATATTTTGATTAACGGTCATCCGCTTGAGCATTTTAGTGAAGGCTTTGATGAGGCCGATAAGTTTTACAACGTTAATGCTGCTATTCCGGCTGCATATCTGGAGGGTAAGGATCAAGCGACAGTGACCTTCAAGGCCAAGCCGGGACAGCGTATCCGCAGATTGTTTGGGCTGAGGATGGTCAACAAGGACGTGTATGAGCAACGCTATCAAGCTGGAAGTTCAGGTATACATGAATGATCTTTGAAATGTTTCGTGAGAGAAAAGTAACGTTTGATTTTTAGTCCGGTATGATTTATGATGTAAGAAATATTGGATGATGCTGGAATAATCCATTTGGTGGTATGAGCTGATATATTCATAGTTTTGTTGCGCGTGAAGCACACGGGCTGTTTCTTCCTTCATAGGGAGAGGCAGCCCTTTTTTGTTGATATTTTGCGGAAATATAAACTTTTTTAAAGAGTCAGTTCTATGATTTAGGGGGAGGGATTGCTCAATAGAGTCTATTTGTTTGGAATGCTTTGTATTAGAAGTTTTTCTTATAGATTTTGTAATAGGGAAACCCTATAATATATAAGTTGTATCCAGTATTTTCCGAAAGTGGGGATGCGATAAGTTTATGAGATTAGAGATGATATACATAGTTTAAAGTTTAAGCTGACAAAGGGGATAGAGAGATGAGTATGAAAAAATGGATGTTGAGTTTGACCGCAGTCACGTTGCTATGGGGGGCGACAAGTACGATTCCAACGACGGAGGCAGCAAGCAGCACCAAACCGATTGAAGTCTTGTTAAACGCGAAAAAAATACAGTTTCCAGATGCTAAACCTTTTCAGGATAGTAACGATTATGTGATGGTTCCGATTCGTTTTGTATCCGAAGCGCTAGGGGCTAAGGTAGGCTGGGAGAAAACAGGCGGTCAATTGGCTGTGTCGATTAAGAACGACGCCCATGCTGTTAACATGACAGTGGGTCAAAACACCGCTACCGTGGATGGGCAGACCAAAACGTATGAAACGAAGATTATTTTGAAGCAAAACCGTACTTTTGTGCCGCTGCGGTTGGTAAGTGAAGGCCTGGGGCAAACGGTGGAGTGGGATAAAGTTAGCCGCTGGGTCTGGATTGGAAAGAAGGAAATTGCTGCGCTGGAGGATACGGGGCATCAGGCGGTGAGTATTGAGCCGTATAAGAAGGCGTTCGGTTCAATACCTGCTCTTTTAAATAATAGCACTGACCAGCCATACGATAAAATAATGGTCTTTAAGCAGTCTGATCTACCTATTAAGCTGATTCGGGATGTTTATTCCGTTGAGCCCTACACAAGTCCGAAGGGTGTACCTTACTTAAAGATGAGAGTTAAAACGAAATCTACAGCAGGTAGCATTTTTTTCATAACCAAAAACCAGAATGCACGTCTCCGTCCTCCATTGAGAGAAATGACACAAGATAACGGGGACGGCACAAAGATGGTATATTACCCGATTTATTCATCTGCTGATGAACTCTTTCATGGAATAAAAAACTATAAATCTCTGAAACTAAAAGATATTGAGTACATTGGATTCCGCTTGCAAGCAGATAGTTATATTCCATTGATGGTCAATCCGTGGAAAGGAAATTAACAACAGCATGAAGAAGACGCAACGCATTCTGGCCGTATTGCTGGTGGGGGTACTGCTCTTATTGCAGCTCCCACCATTTTCTTTTCCTACCGACAAGGCGGTAGCTGATAACGAAATTACACCGCTGTCTTACTATGCCGATAAGAACGACCGTTATTTTGTTGGCATGATGTACTTCGACATGTGGAAAAATACCGCAGGTACTTGGGTCACAGGTGGCAAGGAGCCTGACAAGGACATGCAAGGTGAAGCAGAATTCACTTACAAATTTAATTTCCCTGGTCGTAAGATCAAGAAGATTGACGCACAATTGTATGATCCAGTAGCAGAAGTTAACAAAGGTAATCCTAATTATAAAAATTATTTTACAAAATCCCGATCCGATCTTTATGACGATTACAAAGACTACATGAGTAAAGGCACACAGGATTCAGATATTCGGCCTTTTCAAAAAAAGGGGATTGGAACGGATACAGCTACCATTCCAATCACTGTGAATATAAGATTAAATGCAGCAGTTCAAGCAGAAAATATAAAAGAAGAGAGTTGCCCTACCTGTGCAAAGGAAGTAGAAGCCTGGCGCATCTACCAACCCATCCTGTTCAAGATCGAACTGCAGAGCAGTCTAATCGTCAAGCATTTTACAACTGATGGAAAATCACTTAACAACGTATTTACACCATTAGAAGATGAACTAAAAGCTGATCAACTGTATGATTTCACCCCGCCAACCAACCCGAAATATGAGTATGTGGGTTATAAGAAAAGCACGACCGGTAAACCGCCAAGCGGAGATATTTTGCCGGGAATTGTACCCGGATTTACTTATGACGGTTCTTTTGAGCAGTTTACCGCTTATTTGTATTACAAAGAAGCTCAGGGCTGTCCTAAGCCTGGAGAAAGTCAAGAGGGAGCACCCTCAGATTGCCAAGATAATGAACAGCCAACAAAAGGTGTTGTCTGCTCCCGCCCCGTTCCAGGTCTGCGCTTGGAAACTGCCGAACTGGACCCGACAGTATCTGCCGTTATCAAAGCGGACCAGCGTGGTCGGGAACGATTTGACGTATCCAAAGGTATTCCTACATCTGAAAGCCTATACGGTCATGTGCAAGCGAAGAGATACCTTTTTCAACATAAGTTTGTGAACATGACAGGCCAGTGTACATATACAGTGAACGTAAAACGGGAATATCGATTGACCTGGCGGCCTAAGAAAAAATCTCGGCGGAGTGAGACCGTGAAGCGAACCTATACTTACCAAATCGTCCGTCCATACTCATATTGGACGATAGATAATTTGGAGGTGTACGGAATTAAGGAGGCTACGCTCCGAAATTATGCGTTACCTAATGAAACAATCACTTTGCGTCCGCAATCCTATACACCCCCTTCCTATATTGCAGCGACTCAGGGCAATTTTTATCCGCCCCCTGCACCCGGGACAGTGGATGGCGGTAGCCGTAGCAAAAACGGTGGCAGCAGCAAGCCGAGTGTACCTGATGACCGTAGTGCACTGAAATCCAAGGCAGAGGGGGCTGTTAAGGAAATCGAAGTGGAAAACGACACTCTAACCTTTGAAAACAAGATCATTATGAATCCGGAGCGCGTTAAGGTGAATGGCCCTAGGCCAGGCGTTATACCCTCTTCCGGAGCGATTGGGCCGGATGTGCTGTACAGTCCGGATCATGTGATTGATAAGTATAAGATAAATAAGTCCAATACGCCCAGCAGCGGTGACATCACTTACGCTATTCTCAAAGGAAATATCAATGGAGGTGCGGATAAAACGTTTCCGATACAGGGAATTAATACGGTGACTGTCCACACTCCCGTAGTGAATCTGTCTAAAGTGTCGGACGATGCTGCTCATAACCAGAAAACCCAACCTACGAAAGGACGATCCGCGCTTATCTTGGAGCGCCCTTTCCGGGTAACGATCTCGACAGCAGGCCCACATTTGAACATTCCTGGCTATGGTGATCGGGAGTATGCCAAATATGTACGAACCAAGCAGGTGCGATTTCCGTTCGATGTCTACGACAAAGGGAAGACACAATTTTATCCGCGGGGTACCTGGATCGACATTCCGGTGCAGCAGCTCGACACAGACTTTTATTTGCCCGTATGGGTGGATGAAGGCAACTATACAGTTGAGTTCCGTACCATTGCCGAAAATGCACCGGACGGGTTCACCGAACAGCGCCATGCCAACACGGATATCGCCCATCATGTTGCCAATGATGTGGTGAATATTGAGGTCATCGGACGGATGTACGATTTTCATATCACGGATATTGCTGATTACCATTGGGAGCGGGTATTTCGACAGCGAAAAGGAAGCCCGACGCATAGTGGCCTGTCCTATTGGACGGGGCTTGGCAATATTGACGGGTTGCCTAGAGGGAACCCGGAGCCGTTCACCTTGCCCGTTCGTCCCGGCAGTCACCCATATGAAGGTTATGCAAATGTGGCGGTCAAGACAGGCTATCATTTCAAGTTTGACCTCAAAACCAAAGGCAATATGTTTAGCGCCAAGGACGGTATTCGCATCACGCCATCGTTCTATTGGGTGAGCAAAGATGGGCGACAGCGGGAAGAGGTGGATCTGTATACACATTCCGGCAGTCGAAAATTTATCCGTTTGGGATCGGCGGAGGACCGGGAAAAGCGATATGTTATTTTGAATGAACGGCTACGCAATGTGCCGATGGAGGAAATGCAGGACACGTCAGCCTACCAATACAAGCATGAGCTGAGTGAAGCACAGCAAAGCCAGTTGACACTGGAACGTTATGTTTCCCTGTATGCCCACCGTATTGCACGCAGCAAGACCTGGATTGGACGTTACGACTGGCTGGTACTGCCTGCGGCTGTGCGTACCTTGATTGGTCCGAAGACAGACCTGCCAGATGGGGTCAACGTGGATCGCGCTAATGCGTCGATTCAGCGCTGGTATGGTGAATATAGCCTGCCTGCTGATGTATACGCAGTCACCAAAGGCACGGATTTGCGCGAGGTCAGTCGCCGTCAGGAGCTAAACGAGCATACAGATATATTCAAGAAAACGGGCTTTATCGTCGTCAACTTTAATGTGGAGTCACTGCGTCAGGGGGACACCGAGCATCCGCATTTACAGTATATAAATGGTCCGCTATTGAACCAGTGGCAACTGGAGGGTTACCGCCGAGAGATAAAAGACCCGTACGGGCATACCTTTCATTTACAGGATGGGGATGTAGTATTTTATCATGCGGATCAGTCCAGTCGGGACGATTTCAGTTCATTTGTCCCTCACTAGCTTGCAGTAATCAAGACGAATCCTAATCCATAACTAGCGCGAAAAATACGAAAACGGACAATGGAACAATCCACTGTCCGTTTTTTTTATGCCTAAGTTTTTCATACGTTATAATAGACCGATATATCTGGGCTTTTTTTACGGAGAACAAAGGAACGGCTAAACAAAGGAATGATTGAATTGAAGGAGTGATCATGGTGGATGAAAAGGATTGTTTAATGTTGTGCTACATTGCAGAAGAACAGAGCATGAAACGTGCCGCCGAACGTCTATATATTACACAGCCTGCCTTGACCTACCGTCTGAACCAATTGGAAAAGGAGTTCGCTGTACCTCTCATTGTACGCGGGAACAGAGGAACGAAGCTGACCATGGAAGGGGAACGACTGGTGGAGTATGCCAAACGGAATTTGAGGGAACTGACCGAATTAAAAGAAGCTGTCATTCACCTGAGAGGGGAAGTAAAAGGTACGCTGCGCTTGGGGATTTCAAGCTATTACGGACATTATCGGCTACCGCCGATTCTTAAAAGCTTTAAAGATATTTATCCTGACGTGCAATTTTCAGTCACCTGCGGACTCAGTGCGGAAATCTATGAGATGCTGCGCGGGGATGAAATTCATCTGGGTGTTATCCGCAATGATTACCCTTGGTCTGAGGGAAAGCATCTTCTTCATGAGGAGCATATCTGCGTGATCTCCAAAGAAGCTGTAGAGCTTGAGCAATTGCCGGAGCTTCCAATGATTCGTTATAAGGACCCGGGGAAGCCGCAACTTTCCGGTCATATGTATTCCTCGTTCAACGAATCGGTACAGGCATGGTGGAGTGAGAGAATAGGCCGTGCACCACGAGTTTCTATGGAGGTGGATAGCTACGAAACCTGCAAGGAAATGGTTCGGCACGGACTGGGATATTCAATCGTACCCGAAATATTTATCTCTCCCAAGGATGAACTGTATGCATTTAATTTGATTCGTAAAAATGGAGATCCTGTCCTGCGTAGAACATGGATGTTGTATAAAAATAAATCCAGCCGTCCTATGGCAGTGGAAAGATTTGTAGAATGGATGCTCCAGTCTTGAGGCTGTAAATACATTGAATATACGTAATTAATGGTGAAAAATAGCGTATATCAAGGACAAATATGTCATATATAAAATAATTTTAAGGATAAAGCCAAAAAATATTAAATTTACTTCACTGGTCTTCGCTTATACAATGTTGAATATTGGTTGTATAATTATTCGTTATTGCGAATGAAAGGCGGTATTCCATTGATGGATTTAACAACGAACGGACATAATGGCAGAACGTCATCCCATGAAGAGATTTTGAAGGCTGTAGATGCAAAGGATCATGAGTTGCGGGAGCTTGCCCGAACAATACATACCCATCCTGAATTGAGCTTTCATGAATATCAGGCTCAGGGATGGCTCACGAGTACACTGGAGCAAGCTGGTTTTGCTGTGGAAAAGGGGATTGCAGGACTGGAAACCTCCTTCCGCGCCGAATGGGAAGGGAAGCCCGGCGGACCGACAATTGCTTTGCTGGCAGAGTATGACGCACTTCCGGTGATCGGACATGCCTGCGGTCACAATCTGATCTGTACCGCATCGGTCGGAGCAGCCATAGCCCTGAAAGAAGCGATACCGGACCTACCCGGACGTATTGTGGTATTGGGCACACCCGCCGAGGAGGAGGGTGGCGGCAAAATCATGATGTGCGAGCACGGTGTGTTTGACAGTGTGGACGCCGTGATGATGGTGCATCCACAGAACAAAACGATGGTTTTACGCGGGGGACTGGCCTGCGTCGACGCCACCTTCACGTTTCATGGCAAGCAGGCTCATGCCGCATCCTCTCCGGAGAAAGGCATTAGCGCGCTGGATGCTATGATCAATGCCTTTGTGGCGATTAATTCCGTTCGCCAGTTCGTTACCAGCGACGTACGTATCCACGGCATTATTACCAAAGGCGGGGATGCTCCCAATGTCGTGCCGGAGCTGTGCGAGGCTGTGTTTATTTTACGGGCGCAAACCGTCGTCGGTCTGGCTGAGGTGAGGGACAAGGTGTATCGTGCTGTTCGTGCGGCGGCAGAAGGTATGGGCGCGACGGTGGATATTGTCGAGGGGCTTATTTATGCGGAGCGCAATACCAACAAGAAGCTGGCGGCTTTGTTCCAGAGCAAGTTGGAGCAGCTGGGTTTGGAGGTTCACGAGCCGCCTGCGCAGGGAGGGATCGGCTCGTCGGATATCGGCAATGTCAGCCAGATTACTGCAGCGATTCATCCTTATATCCGATTGGGTGACGCGTCCACGCATACGCCAGAATTTGCCCGGCTTGCAGGAGCAGAGGAAGGCATGATTGAAATGAATTATGCCGCCAAAGCGCTGGCGCTGACCGCTTATGATCTGGTAACCGATCCGGTGGCTTTGAGAGAGGTACGGACTGAATTTGAACAATGGCAAGCGTTGAGAAACGGGGGAGCATCCGAATGAGTAGCAACACGACCATACCGAGCGGTCCGAAGAAATGGCTGAAAATGCCGCACACCTTTGTCATTCTTATTTTCCTGACCTTAGTGGCTGGAATATTGACTTATGTCGTTCCCGCTGGAGAGTTTGAACGGGTTAAAAATGAAACGACCGGCAAAACGCTGCTCGTTCCCGGTTCGTACGCTCATGTCGATCCGAATCCGGTTACGCTGTGGGACATCCCAAAATCCATCGTATCCGGTCTAGTCGATTCGGCTGATGTTGTCTTTTTCATTCTAATCATTGGCGGTGTCTTTCAGATTATTACTTCCTCGGGCACAATTGAGGCGGTGACCGGAAGAGTTGCGAGGTCTTTTTCCAACAAGGGGTTATGGGTCATTCCCGTGTTTATCACCTTGTTTTCCGTAGGTGGTTTTACCATGGGAATGTCCACTGAGGTGATGGTATTCGTGCCGATTGGTATTGCCATCGCCCGGGCGTTGAAATTTGATGCGTTGACGGGTACAGCCATGATTTCGCTGGGAGCCTCCTGCGGGTTTACCGCCGGGCTGCTGAACCCGTTTAATGTCGGATTGGCACAGGCGATTGCGCAAATTCCTATTTTTTCAGGGCTGTGGCTTCGTGCCATCCTGTTGGTCATCCTGATCGTTATTACGAGCTTATATATTATGCGTTATGCCAGTAAAGTGAAGAAAAGCCCGGAAAGCAGCCTCGTTTACGAATTGGAAAAGAGCGCTGAAGACAAGCCGGTGGATCTATCCAATCTGCCTTCCATACAGCTTAAGCATATCCTGATCATTTTGACCGTTATAGTAAGCTTCGCGATGTTAATCTGGGGAGTGTCCAAAAAAGATTGGTGGATGGAGGAACTGGCTGCCCTGTTTCTTTCGATGGGAGTCATTTCCGGCTTTTGTGCAGGCTATGGGCCAAGTCGCATTGCGACAGAGTTTGCCAAAGGGGCCAAAGATATCACTTATGGTGCCCTGATCATTGGTTTTGCACGTTCCATCGTCGTCGTGCTGGATCACGGCAATGTGATTGATTCGATCGTTAACAGCCTTGCTATCATGGTGGGACATCTGCCGGAATCCGTGCAAGTGCTGGGTATGTATGTGTTCCAAAATGTCATGAATGTATTTATTACCTCCGGTTCGGGGATGGCAGCGACGACGATGCCCATTATGGTGCCGCTGTCCGATCTGTTGGGTATTACACGGCAGACCACAGTCCTTGCATTCCAGTTGGGAGATGGATTTTCGAATATGATTTTGCCTACTTCCTCTGCCTTAATGGGGAGTTTGGCGGTGTCGGGTATTCCATATCAGAAATGGGTTCGCTTCTTTTGGCCGTTACTGGCCGCTTGGTTCGTACTGGGTGCAGTATTCGTGGTTGTAGCTCAAATTATTGGGTATCACTAAAATATAAAAGGAAAATTAGATATATATTGAGTCCTCAGTATGCCGTTAACAGGATTGGTGAGGGCTGTTTTATTTGGAATGAGTAAACAACACGGTTTTGTGTAGAGAAATCCTCGGATATTTAAACGCGTTTGGGGGAACGGCAAAACTATAATAATAGGGAATTTAATTTATGTAAGCGCAATCATTTCAGGTATTTGCTTGTCATCACAATACATTCGAGGAGGACGACCTGGATGGCTCAAGGGAAAGGCGCATGGCGAAAGGGAAGCTTGACCGCCGCGTTGGCAGCGATGCTGGCGATGACGGGGACGACTGGAGGAGTGGCTGCGGAAGACTTGTCCGAACCGACGCTGCAGGCGGAATCAGCAATCGCAGTTGAACAGAACCGTAGCGGCAGCATTCAGCTGGAAAAGCTGGATCGCGGACTGGTAGCTGCGGCAACGCAGGAGGGGGTATTTTTAAGCTGGCGGTTATTGGCTCAAGAAGTGAACGGTTACGGTTCAACGGGGCTGACAGGAGCGGACTTTAACGTATATCGTGACGGTAAGAAGATCGCGACAGTGACCGACAGTACCAACTATGTGGATAAGGAAGGGAATGGGAAATCGGTATACAGAGTAGCTTCAGTCGTTAATGGACGGGAAAAGGATCGTAGCGCCAAAGTGAAGCCATGGCAACAGGGTTACTATGAACTTCCTCTCCAAAAGCCTGCTGATGGCGTAACACCAGCAGGTGAATCCTATACTTATTCGGCCAACGATATGAGTGTGGGGGATGTGGATGGAGACGGACAATATGAATTTTTTGTAAAATGGGACCCGTCGAACTCCAAAGATGTATCTCAGAAGGGGTATACCGGAAATACGTATGTCGATGCGTATACGGCCGAAGGCAAGCTGTTGTATCGGATCGATCTGGGCGTGAATATTCGATCAGGTGCGCATTATACACAAATGATGGTGTACGATTTTGACGGCGATGGTAAAGCCGAGCTGATGTTCAAAACGGCTCCAGGGACCAAAACGATTTCTTTTGATAAGAAGGGCAAGCCGAAAAAAGAAAAGTATATTACTCTTCCACGTGAGGATCGCAAAGCAGGGATTACACATGAGGACGATTACCGTTTGAGTCGCTCGGATTATTATGAGCATGTGGTGAACATGTTTATGAACTGGACGAAGCATGAAGAAGTGGTCAAGGGACAATGGCCTGCTACGCTGGAGGAATGCTTTGGTATCGCTCCGAAGTACAATTATCCGTTATCCCGAAAGGATGCGGAAAGCCTGACAGACTACTTTATGGACGTATACGCGCCTTCACGGAGCGACAAAAACAAGCTTAGAGAGTTCGAGGGCTTCATCGTCGATGGACCGGAGTATTTGACGATTTTCAAAGGGAAAACGGGAGCTGAGCTGGATACCATCCGCTATGAGCCGGAGCGTCATGACGATGGCCTCATGTGGGGAGATTACGCCATGGCCCGCATTGAACCCGCCAACCGTGTAGACCGCTTTCTGGCAGGTGTGGCTTACTTGGACGGACGCAAGCCGTACGCTGTATTCGCACGCGGCTATTATACGCGTTCCACTTTGGCCACCTACACATGGGATGGTCGCCATCTCCAAAAACATTGGATGGTGGACAGTGGCTGGACACCGATGACCAATCCATTTAACGATAGTCCGCACGGGCGTGATGGAACGGACCCGAAATTTGGCACCTTGACCACACAGGGAGCGCATTCTTTGAGCGTGGTGGATGTGGACGGTGACGGCAAGGACGAAATCGTATACGGTTCCGCCACGATTGACCATGATGGCAGCCTGTTGTACAGCTCATTTGATGTCATGCCTCCTGAAAGCGCAACTCCAGGTCAAACCGCCAGATTGGGACATGGCGATGCGCTGCATGTGACCGATATTGACCCGGATCGCCCCGGCAAAGAAATCTTTATGGTACATGAAGGTGGCACCTACGCTCCATATGGCTATTCTTTGCGGGATGCCAAAACGGGTGAAATCATTTACGGCGCATATTCCGGCAAGGATACAGGTCGGGGAATGGTCGGTGACATAGATCCGGATCAGCGAGGTCTGGAGACGTGGGCCATAGGCCTGTGGACCGCAGCGGGTAAACAGCTGGATACGAAGATGCCAGGTACCAATATGAGTATCAAATGGGCAGCTGATATGACCACACAAATCGTAAACGGTGCAATTGATGTAACCCCAACCATTGAGGATTGGAAACGAGGTACATTGATGACCGCCACTGGAACCAAAACGAACAACTATACGAAAGGAACTCCATCGCTGGTAGCCGACATTTTCGGAGATTGGCGGGAGGAAATGCTCGTCCGCACAGCGGATAGCTCGGCAATCCGTATCTATCTGAGCACAGAGCCTACGACGCATAAATTGTACACGTTGATGCATGATCCGCAATATCGCACGGATGTGGCGCGTCAAAATACCGGGTATAACCAACCTTCCTATACGAGCTTTTACTTTGCGTCCGATATGGATTGGGCGAATGTACCGATTCCCAAGCTCTACACGCCAAAAGCCTTGATGGAGGAAGAGAGCAGTGATGAGGTGGATGAGGCAAAGACAGCGGAGGTAGATGAAAAAGAAGTCGATGAAACGAAAATCGATGGGGCGGAAATAGATGCGAAGGAAATAGAGGGAGAGCCAGTAGTTCCAGTAGTTCCAGCAGAGGATTTATAAACCAATAGCTGAAGACTAAGATCTATTTCGGCGTATAAATTAGTTAATGGATTTAGAAAAAGGCAAGCCTCTGGATGATTTAGGGGTTTGCCTCTTTGCTTTCTTAGAGCTTTCACAGTAGAGGTAGCTCTATCCAAGGTCTGTATTGATGGTTAGAAAAGCCTTAATAGTGAGGGAAACGCTGAAAGTAGCGGAGAGGACGGAACGATTGAGAAAAAGCGTCAGCGGTCGCCTTTGTATCCGGATTTTTACCACTAAGCCATTAAATAAAATCCGGATACAACAGCGATTGGAGCAACGTTCCGTTCGCGGAGCGTCGTCAGAACATCTTTTTACTTTTCTATTTGTAACACTGGAGTGGATTCTCTAAATATCGGCTCTGTTCTGATATGCGTGATCTGATAAGGTCTAGAAGGATTTTTGACCCGCGCCAATAGCATCTCAGCCGCCGTAATGCCCATTTCGTTGTTGTAGATATGCACGGTGGATAAATGAGGTTCCACAATCCGGGATTCAGGAGCGTTATCAAACCCAAACACAGCAATATCGTCAGGAATTTTCAAGTTTTTATTTTTGAGCGCTTTCATGACACTGACGGCAATAAAATCATTGGCGCACACGAACGCAGACGGTAGCACGTTCATGCCTTCCAATTGTTTATCCATCCAATCCGACTCGGAGAAAAAATTCCGGTCCTGATCGACGATACAGCAAGATAAATCCACATGTAGACCTGCTTCGATTAAAGCTCTGTTATATCCAACCCACCGCTCGTTGAAGCTTTTGCAATGCTTATAATCCCCAGCAAACCCGATCCGCGTAAATCCACGATGAATCAGGCTTTTGGTGACAGAATAAACGCTATGTTCATTTTCCATCAGCAATAAATCCGCTTTCAAATCAGGATAAGAAATGTCCACAGAACAATCAATAAAGATCGTGGGCAGTCCCAAATCCGTAATAAGCTCACTATATTGTGGATCAAACATTTCAATACAAATAATTCCATCCACCTTGGAAGCTTCAAAATTATTAGGAAGCGTTCCTGCATGGATTTCATTTTCCCGCACAATATGAATCGACAGATTATACCCTTCTGCGCTTATTCTTTTCTCCAAACCACTGATGAGTAAGGAGCCAAAATGTGAGCTGTTCGGCAGATTACATGTGACCAGGGCAATGTTACCTTGATTTTTCGGGATGATGCTCTCCGTTTCCACATAGGCAAATTGCTTATATTTAAGTTCTATCGCTTTTTTAATGACCTTGTTCCGAGTATCAACCGGGATGCTATCATTACCGTTAATCGCTTTGGACGCGGTATTTCGAGAGATTCCCAAAGCGTCAGCAATGTCTTGAATGGTGACTTTTTCTTTCTTCATAGACAGGTTCCACCTTCACTAATAATGGATTGCCTGAGAGGTACAGTTGCCTCTTACAGCTCTCCGTTTAGACCTTAAATGTATAATAGTTCGCATGAAATAGCAATGTTTGCATTACAAACGAACAAATAATATTTACATTTGTAAATCTTGTTTGGTAACTTATATTTATCTCCATCGGATCGACAAATAAATTTAAATCCAATCTTATATAAGCTGGACAAAAAAAGTGCGCATGGGAAACAGAGAGGACAGATCCATGCTGTATAAGTAAAGCGGTCATTGTTTATGGTTAACTTTTAAAGTTGGATTATATACTATATCGGTTATCATTTCTTCTTACAGAAGCATAATTTATTAATGCTATATTTAGTCAAATGTCAATTATTTTTTTACAAAAAACATTGACGAATGACATTTCGATTTGGTAAATTGAAGATGAAAAATGTAAGCCTTTTCAAATTTGTTGTACAGGCGATTTATTACAGATTGGGGGAATTGCGAGTATCAGAAAAACAGGAGATGCTCGTCGGTTATGCTTCCGATACGCAGGAAGTATATGTAGACCGGACACGGTCAGGCTGTTCGGATTTCCATGAAGACTTTGCGGGAAGACACGCAGCCTCACTGGAAACAGTAGAAAACCGATTGGACATTCATATCTATGTGGATCGTTCGCCGTTGAAATGAGACGTTCTCCATGAAGATCTAAACAGCGGATTTTCCAATTATTTTGTAGTGGATGCGCGGTGTTGATCCGTACTAGAAGGTAGGGGGATGAAGGTGGAGTTTACTAACACGCGAACGAACCTGACCAATTGGCAGATTAAGGGACAGGGGCACAAAGAAGATAACATCCAGGGACTTTTGCTGAGGTCGGAGCCGCAAGAAAATGTGATGGCTATGTCCGGAACAACGTCTCAGGATTTTACTTTTGAGGCGGATGTGATGGTCACAGACACACAGTCGGATGCTACGCTAGTATTCCGTTCCAGTGAGGACGGGTGGTCTTCCTATATGCTCCAAATCGTGCCGGCTGCCGGATTGTTGCGGTTGCGGGATGCTGCCGGGGATATTGGAAGACTGAAAGAGGAACGTCAGGTCAATTTAAAAAAAGGAGCTATTTATCATCTTAAGGTGAGCGTAGAGGGCTCCCATCTTAAAGTGTTCTGGGATGAGGGATATAAGCCGATTATAGATGTGGTCGATACGACTTATACATCAGGATATTTGGGGCTGAATGTCTGGAATGGATCGGCGTTATTTCAGAACATTCAAGTCAGTGATATGGATACGAATCTAAGCGGACCGCTTCTGATCCGTGGAAAATGGCAACCTGACCTGAAAGGGCAAAGGGCTGAGGGAACAAGTGCAGAAGATGCGTTGAAAATATATAGCTCCGCAGCTACAGACCTGGTGCTGGAAGGCGGTGTGACGCTGAATCCTTCTGAACCGGGAATGGAAGCAGGACTATTTTTCAGAGGGAGTCAGGATGGGAAAAATGGATATGTTGCTTCTGTGCAAGGCGAAGGCAATCAGGTTCGCGTACAACTGAAGAAGGCGGACGGAACGTTGATTACAAAGTCGGCGCAGACATATCCGGGTGGGTTCAGCAGCAAACACCACTTGGAAATCATCGCTCATGGAGAGCGGATTCAGGTATTTATAGATGGATATACTCCTGCGGCAATTGATATCATGGATAGCAGCAATACCAACGTCTTTGCAGGCTTGAAAGTGACCGAGGGAACTGCTTATTTTCAGGATATCTACCTTACCTCTGTCTCGAATTACTATACAGAAAAATATCGCCCGCAGTATCATTATTCTCCTGCCAGAGGCTCGGCGAGCGATCCGAACGGATTGGTTTATTTCGAGGGGGAGTATCACCTGTTCCATCAGGATGGTGGACAATGGGCGCATGCGGTCAGCCAGAATTTGCTGGATTGGAAAAGGCTTCCGTTTGCATTGAAGTGGAATGATCTTGGTCATATCTGGTCAGGCTCGGCTGTAGCCGATCTAACCAATACTTCCAGCTTGTTCGGTGACTACGGAGGAGCAGGGCTGATTGCCTATTACACTTCCTTCAATCCCGATCAGCTCAAGGGCAACCAGAGAATCGGCCTTGCTTACAGCACAGACCGGGGACGTACATGGCAATACCCGAAAGACCGTCCAATTGTAATAGAGAACCCGGGCCAAAGTGAAAACGATCCTGGCAATTGGGATTTCCGTGATCCTAAAGTAGTGTGGGATGAAGTCTATCAGCGCTGGATTATGGTAGTGTCGGGAGGCGATCATATCCGTTTTTTTACCTCCACCAACCTAATAGATTGGCGCTGGACGGATAACTTTGGTTATGGTGATTATATACGTGGTGGAGTATGGGAATGCCCGGATCTATTTCAGCTTCCAGTAGACGATGGTAATACTTCTAAATGGGTGCTGATGATTAGCACTGGAGCCAGCACAAACACTCAAGGCTCGGATGCGGAATATTTTATCGGTGAACTGACGTCTGATGGCAAATTTCAAAACGATCATTCACCGGGGAAGGTGTTGAAAACCGATTGGGGCAAGGAATTCTACGCCTCAATGTCCTTCTCCGATGTACCCGACGGGCGGCGTATCATGCTGGCATGGATGACGAATTGGGACTATCCGTTCAGCTTTCCGACTTCTCCCTGGAAGGGACAGTTTAGCATCCCGAGAGAGTTATCGCTAAAAACAACTCGTGAAGGCATCCGTTTGATACAGCATCCGATATCCGAGCTGACTTCGCTGCGTTCCCGTTTATTTGCGATAGAAAATCAAAGTGTCACGGAATCTTCTCCGAATATACTGGAAGGTTTGGATGCAGGTGCCTATGAGATTGAAGCGGTGTTCGAACTGCCTTCTGTTGGGGCTGCTTCAGCATTCGGGTTTTACGTGCGGGATGGCGGTGAGCAAAGAACGGCGGTCGGCTATACAACAGACATACAACAAATGTTTGTAAACCGTGCTGATTCAGGGCTTACAGATTTCTCTACTCTATTTTCAACGCTTCATAAAGCATTACTTGCACCTATCGGAAATCGAATCCAAATGCGTATATTTGTGGACGAATCCTCGGTTGAGGTGTTTGGGAATGATGGAGAGGTCGTATTTTCGGAGATTATTTTGCCCGATTCGGCGCGAAGAGGGATGGGCTTTTACACCCAGGGTGGTGAGGTGAAGGTTGTTTCCCTCCATGTTTATGCCTTGCGGAACAGCTGGAGGCTACCAGATGCTTCGTCTGCCAGTGTGATCATGGATCACACTTATGTGGAGCTTGCGAGGGAGCAGACGAAGCGTCTGTACGCGAGTGTGGGGGATGAGTCTGGAGAAAAAGAAATCTCGCTGATTTGGGTTTCTAACAATCCTGAGATTGTAAAGATCAATGCGTCCGAGGACGGGAGTGCGTTAATGGAGGCGGTTGCCCCGGGAGAAGCTGTTGTTACGGCTTCCGATTCGGAGGATAAGGTCCGCGGTAGTACCTTGGTTAAGGTGCACGGTGGGGTGTTTCATACCAACCTTACAGGTTGGAAGCCGGATGTTTCTGCATCGCGGTGGATCGTGACAACGGATGGGATACGAGGAAGCTATATCAGCGATGCGAATTATATGGCTGCTGAGCAGGCGGAAGATTTTACGTATGAGGCTGATATGAAGCTGCATGGAAATGGAAGTGCTGGATCCATGATTTTCCGCGCCAATGCTGACGGATCGAGTGGCTATTATCTGAATTTGGACCCCAATCTGAAATCGATTCGCCTATTTTTTAAAAAAGAGGGTCGATTTGAGGAGCGACAGGTGCTTGCCAAGGTGCCAAGATTCGTTTTGCCGGAAATGTTTCATCATATTAAAATCGTGGCGGAGGGCCTGCGCATTCGCATTGATGTAGACGGTGAGCAGGTCATCGACCTGGAAGATAGTACGTTCACCGAGGGACTTGTGGGTGTGAATGTATTTGGAGGGCAGGCGTTTTACCAACATGTAAGGATCAAGCCAATTTGAATTTCTTATTTCAAAAGGAGAGCCGTCTTAACGGACTCTCTTTTTTTACGTCTTGATGTTATTGAGAATATGAAATGTAACCGCGCACATGTGAAGGATGTGATATCTTACCTAACGTAAAATTTGACACATATGTGAAATGAGGATAAATGTCAGAGATTTCATGGAGAAGCGAATTGACTGGATTTGTCCCTGTCTCTAAGATGTAATTATATTCCAGACAAAAACAGAGATTTGTGTAAGGGAATATAACGTGGAGAGGAGGGAATGAATGGACTCTTTAGCTGATCTCTCGGAAACCCCCTTAGCATTGGAAACCCTCAGACGACATCCCTGTTATAACGAAGAGGCACATCGCTATTTTGCGCGCATTCATCTTCCAGTAGCCCCGGCATGCAATATTCAATGCCATTATTGCAACCGCAAATTCGATTGCGTCAATGAAAGCCGTCCCGGCGTTGTTAGTGAACTGCTCACGCCGGAGCAGGCGGCGAGCAAGACCTATGGCGTAGCGGCACAGCTGATGCAGCTGTCCGTTGTCGGCATTGCGGGACCTGGAGATCCGCTGGCCAATGCGGAGGCAACCTTCGATACCTTCCGCCGGGTCCGTGAGACAGTTAAGGATGTCATATTCTGTCTCAGCACAAATGGCCTTACCTTGATCAGGCATATCGACAGGATTGTAGAGCTGGGTATTTCGCATGTCACGATCACGATCAATGCTGTAGATCCAGTGGTGGGGAGCCGCATTTATGGATGGGTCTACGATGAAGGAAAACGCTATGCAGGAGAGGAGGCCGCGCGGCTGTTGATTGACCGCCAGCTGGCAGGCTTGAAGATGCTGGCTTCGAGAGGCGTATTGTGCAAGGTGAACTCGGTGCTGATTCCCGAAGTCAATGATGCCCATCTGCCGGAGGTAGCCAGGGTGGTCAAGGAGCACGGTGCAGTGCTGCACAACATTATGCCGCTCATCATCGCACCTGGTAGCCGGTATGAGCAGGAAGGGATGCGGGCTCCCCGTCCCCGTCTGGTCCGGCAGCTGCAGGAGCAATGTGCTGAAGCGGGGGCTGTCATTATGCGCCATTGCCGTCAATGCAGGGCGGATGCGATTGGACTGCTGGGCGAGGATCGCAATCAGGATTTTACATGGGAGAACATAGCGGCTGCTCCTCCCATGGATGAAGGGGCAAGGGCACAATTTCAGAAAGAACTGGATGAGAAGGTGAGAGTGAGAATGGAACGCAAGGAGGGACAATCACACCACAAACAACCGTCAACCGGGGCTGGCTGTAGCTGCCCGTTATCGGGAGATAAGCCTGAAGCGAGCTTCACCTCAAAGCCAGTCCTAATCGCAGTGGCCAGTCGTGGCGGAGGGAAGGTGAATCAGCATTTCGGCCGTGCCAAGGAATTTATGATCTATGAAAGCGACGGGACCATCGTAAATTTCATAGGCATTCGTAAGGTGCAATCCTACTGCCACGGGAAAGCCGATTGCAATGGGGACAAGGTCGAGACGATGAAGGAGATCCTTTCCATGGTGCATGACTGTGCATTGCTGCTGTCGTCCGGCATAGGCGAAGCCCCCAAAGAAGCATTGCAGGAAGCTGGCGTGCTGCCTATTGTATGCGGCGAGGATATTGAGGAATCGGTTCTGGAATATGTGAAATTTCTGCGTTATATGTATCCTGTGCAGAGCAATAAAGGAAGTAAGCGCAATAAGGGAGTTAAGGGCAATCATTCGGATTTACCCATTAAACATTTTGGAGGCTGAGAAAATATGAGACAAATTGCGTTTTACGGTAAGGGCGGTATCGGCAAATCGACAACTTCGCAGAATACACTGGCTCAGCTCGCGACCAAATTCAAACAAAAAATTATGATCGTAGGCTGTGATCCCAAGGCAGACTCCACCCGTCTTATTCTGAATACGAAGGCCCAACAGACAGTGCTACATCTGGCTGCTGAAAGGGGCACGGTAGAGGATTTGGAGCTGGAGGATGTTGTCCAGAAGGGCTTCGGTGACATTCTGAACGTGGAATGCGGCGGGCCAGAGCCCGGTGTCGGCTGTGCAGGACGCGGCATCATCACAGCCATTAATTTTCTGGAGGAAGAGGGCGCCTACGAAGGGCTGGATTTCGTATCCTACGATGTACTTGGGGACGTCGTGTGCGGGGGCTTCGCCATGCCGATCCGGGAGAAGAAGGCGCAGGAAATCTACATCGTATGCTCAGGCGAGATGATGGCTATGTACGCTGCCAACAATATTGCGCGCGGGATATTGAAGTATGCCAACAGCGGCGGGGTGCGTTTGGGCGGCTTAATCTGCAACAGCCGGAATACGGACCTGGAAGCGGAATTGATTACAGAGCTTGCGAGAAGACTGAACACGCAGATGATCCACTTTTTGCCGCGTGACAATGTTGTACAGCACGCTGAGCTGCGCCGTATGACCGTTACCCAATATAACCCGGAACATAAGCAGGCTGCGGAGTATGAAGAGCTGGCAGGTAAGATTTTGAATAACGATATGCTAACGGTTCCCACTCCCATTTCCATGGAAGATCTGGAGGATCTGTTGATGGAATTCGGCATTATTGAGGATGAAGAAACCGCAATTAACAAAGCTGAGGCGTCCGGGCAGTAGGCTCCAGCTAGAAGGCTTAATGACGGAACCAACGTGTGATGATGGAGGGAGCTGAACGCGTAGCTCGCAGGAGGGAGGAATAGGCCAAATGAGCAGTATTGTGGATAAGGGAAAGCAGATCGTAGAGGAGATACTGGAGGTATATCCCAAGAAGGCCAAGAAGGACCGGACCAAGCATTTTGAGATCGCGGATGAGGAGCTTGTGAACTGCGGAACCTGTTCCATTAAGTCCAACATGAAATCACGGCCCGGCGTCATGACAGCAAGGGGCTGTGCTTATGCAGGCTCCAAGGGTGTGGTATGGGGCCCGATTAAAGACATGGTGCACATTAGCCATGGTCCCATCGGCTGCGGGCAATACAGTTGGGGTACCCGACGCAATTATGCGAATGGGGTATTGGGAATCGATAATTTTACCGCCATGCAGATTACAAGCAATTTTCAGGAAAAGGATATCGTGTTCGGCGGAGATAAGAAGCTGGAGGTGATCTGCAGGGAAATTAAGGAGATGTTCCCGCTGGCTAAGGGCATCTCCGTGCAATCTGAATGTCCGGTCGGACTGATTGGTGATGATATCGGGGCCGTGGCTAAGAAGATGACAGAGGAGCTGGGCATTCCGGTCATTCCTGTACGCTGTGAGGGCTTTCGCGGGGTGAGTCAGTCTCTGGGCCATCACATTGCCAATGATGCTATCCGCGATTTTCTGATGGGGCGCCGCGAGCTGAAGGAGTGCGGGCCTTATGATGTCTCCATTATCGGGGACTACAATATCGGCGGTGATGCCTGGGCTTCGCGCATTTTGCTGGAGGAAATGGGATTGCGGGTTATAGCGCAGTGGTCGGGTGACGGTACGATCAATGAGCTGGGGATTGCGCATAAATCCAAGCTCAATCTAATCCATTGTCATCGTTCCATGAATTATATGTGTACAACGATGGAGCAGGAATACGGAATTCCCTGGATGGAATATAACTTCTTCGGCCCGACCAAGACGATGGAGAGCCTAAGAGCGATTGCTGCCCGCTTTGACGAGACGATTCAGGAAAAATGTGAGCAGGTCATTGCCCAATATATGCCGCAGATGGAGGCGGTCATCCGTAAATACCGCCCACGTCTGGAAGGCAAAAAGGTGATGCTTCTGATTGGCGGACTGCGGGCAAGGCATACCATCGGTGCCTATGAGGACCTGGGGATGGAAATTGTGGCTACAGGCTATGAATTTGCCCACAAGGATGATTACGAAAAGACATTTCCCGATGTAAAGGAAGGCACCATTCTGTACGATGATCCAACTGCCTATGAGCTGGAGGAATTGGCCCAGCGGCTGAATATTGACTTAATGGGTGCCGGAGTCAAGGAGAAATATGTGTATCACAAAATGGGCATTCCCTTCCGTCAAATGCACTCCTGGGATTACAGCGGGCCTTATCATGGTTTTGACGGCTTCAAGATTTTTGCACGTGATATGGATATGACCATAAACAGTCCAGTATGGAGCCTGCTGCCGTCCCGGCAGACTGCGGAGGTGCCGGTATGAACGAGCGTCTGAACATTGTCGATCACAATCAGCTGTTTCGGCAGGATAAATATGTGCGCCAGCGTGAGGAGAAACGGGCCTTCGAGGCCCCTTGCTCGCCAGAGGAGGTTACCGCCACCCTAGAGTACACCAAGACCAAGGAATACAAGGATAAGAATTTCGCTCGTACAGCTGTAGTCGTGAACCCGGCCAAGGCTTGTCAGCCGCTGGGAGCAGTTATGGCTGCGCTGGGCTTCGAAAAAACGCTCCCGTTCATTCATGGCTCACAGGGCTGTACGGCTTATTTCCGTAGCCATCTTGCCCGCCACTTCAAAGAGCCTGTTCCTGCCGTCTCCACCTCGATGACCGAGGATGCCGCCGTATTCGGCGGCATGCGCAACCTCATTGACGGTATAGAGAACTGTATTGCCTTGTATCAGCCGGAGATGATTGCGGTATGCACGACCTGTATGGCAGAGGTGATCGGAGATGATCTGTCTGCCTTCTTGGCTAATGCCCGTCAGGAGGGAGCCCTTCCCGAGGATATGCCGGTTCCTTTTGCCAATACCCCCAGCTTCTCCGGTTCACATATTACAGGCTATGACGCCATGCTGCGCTCTGTACTGGAGACGCTGTATAACAAGTCAGGCCGGACGCCGCAGCCTGGTCATGAATTGAAGCTGAATGTACTGCTCGGGTTTGACGGGTATACGGGCAATTTTGCGGAAATGCGGCGCATACTGGGGATGTTCGGCGCTACGTATACCATTCTGGGTGACCACAGCAGTAATTTTGATTCAGGGGCCACTGGAGAGTACAGCTACTATTACGGGGGAACGCCGCTTAAGGATGTGCCCGAGGCCGCAGATGCTGCCGGCACGTTGGCGATCCAGCAGTACTCTCTTCGTAAAACATTAGGCTATATGAAGCGAACCTGGGGGCAGCAGGTGTCTTCCATCTCCACGCCGCTGGGCATCCGCGCTACTGATTGCTTGCTTGAAGAGATCAGCCGTCTGTCCGGAAAGGAAATTCCCGAGGCATTGAAGCAGGAGCGCGCCCGAATTGTGGATGCCATGATGGATTCGCATGCTTATCTGCACGGCAAACGAGTGGCTATGGCGGGAGACCCGGATATGCTCATCGGCCTGATTGGCTTTTGTCTGGAGTTGGGCATGGAGCCGGTGCATATTGTTTGCTCCAATGGGGACCGGAAATTTGAGAAGGAAGCAGAGCTTCTGCTGAAGTCCAGCCCTTACGGTGCAGAAGCCACGGTTCATTCCGGTCAGGATTTGTGGCATATGCGTTCGCTGCTGTTCCAGGACCCGGTGGACCTGGCTATTGGCAGCTCCCACCTGAAGTTCGCGGCCAAAGAGGCGAAAATTCCTTTGCTCCGTGTGGGCTTTCCGATCTTCGACAGGCATCATCTGCATCGTTATCCGATTATCGGCTACCAGGGTGCGCTGAATCTGCTTACCCAATTCGTGAATACCGTACTGGATGTCATGGAAGAGCAGGCTCCGGATCATAGCTTTGATCTGGTGCGCTAATTGCTGTACCGCGTAGATGGAAGTTGGCAGCTATTTCAATGGATTCTATCTGAAATAAGGGGGGTGTGCGGATGGAGCCGGCTGTGTCTAACGGAAGGCTGGAGGTATCCTGCGGCAACAAAATTCCCAAAAGCACGCCCTGTCCCCGGCCTGTGCCGGGGGAGGCTTCGGGTGGCTGCTCCTTTGACGGGGCCCAGATTACACTGATCCCCATTGCAGATGCGGCTCATCTGGTGCACGGGCCGATTGCCTGTCTCGGCAATAGCTGGGAGAGCAGAGGCAGCCTGTCCAGCGGCCCGGAGCTGTCGGCGTATGGCTTCACTACTGATCTTGGAGAACAGGACATCATTTTTGGTAGTGAACAGAAGCTGCATGAATCGATCCGCTACATTGTCAGCCGCTTTGCTCCTCCCGCTGTGTTTGTCTATACAACATGTGTCACAGCCCTCACTGGTGAAGATATCGAGGGGGTCTGCAAGGCTGAATCGGAGCGGCTGGGGACGCCGATCATTCCGGTGAACAGTCCGGGATTTGTGGGGAGCAAGAATCTCGGGACCCGGCTGGCCGGAGACGTGCTGTTCCAGCATATTATCGGCAGCACCGAGCCGGAACAGACAACCTCCCATGATATCAATCTCATTGGGGAATACAATATTGCGGGCGAGATGTGGCATATCGAGCGGCTGATGCAGCAGGCGGGAATGAGTATCCTGTCCCGAATTACCGGGGACGGTCGGTTCCGTGAGGTGGGATGGGCGCATCGTGCCAAGGCCAATATGGTCGTATGCAGCCGGGCTTTGCTGGGCCTGGCAGTCCAAATGGAGCGTAAATACGGCATTCCTTATTTTGAAGGTTCATTTTATGGAGCAAAGGAGACGAGTTATTCCTTGCGGCAGATGGCTTACCTGACTGGAGATCGTGATGTAGAGCGACGGGTGGATAAGCTGGCCGCACGGGAGGAAATGAGGCTATCGCTGGAGCTGGAACCCTACCGCAAGCAACTGAAAGGAAAGCGGGCAGTGCTCTATACCGGAGGGGTAAAGAGCTGGTCTGTCATTACGGCTTTGCAGGAGCTGGGCATTAAGGTAGTTGGTGTAGGCACGAACAAGAGTACTGCCGAGGATGTATCCCGGATTGCTGACCGTATCGGAGATGATGCGGAATACATCCCGGAAGGCGGCGCCCGGCAGATTCTCAAGACCGTACGGAGCCGCAAGGCAGACATGGTCATTGCCGGGGGCCGGAACATGTATATGGCGCTTAAGGAACAGATTCCTTTTGTGGACATCAATCAAGAACGGCACAAAGCCTATGCGGGCTATGACGGGCTGTTATCTCTGGCGAAACAGCTTGTGCATACGCTGCAGCATCCGGTATGGGAGCTGACCGCCAAATTGGCTCCATGGGAGGAGGAGACGGAATTTGCCGATTAAATCCGCCACGAAGCCTGTCAGTGTCAACCCGCTCAAGGTAGGACAGCCTCTGGGCGGCGTGCTGGCTCTGCAGGGGATGTATCGCTCAATGCCTTTGCTGCACGGCGCTCAGGGCTGCTCGGCCTTCTCCAAGGCGCTGCTGACTCGCCATTTTCGAGAGCCGATTGCCGTTCAGACCTCTGCGCTGCAAGAGATGGACGTTATATTTGATGCAGACCGGAATCTGGAGGAGGCGCTGGATCATATCTGGTCCAAACACCATCCAGATGTCATCGGCGTTATCAGCACGGCCCTCACCGAGGTGGCAGGCGTTGATTTTCAGTCCAGGGTAAAAGCGTTCAAGCGAGAACGGGCCTTGAAGGAAAGTCTGCTGTTTTCTGTATCGCTGCCTGATTTTCACGGTTCTCTGGAGACGGGCTACAGCAGTACAGTAGAGTCGCTAATGGATGCCGTACTCGGGTTAGCCGGAGGCAAGTCCCCCAAAAAACAGCGCCGGACGCAGGTCAATCTGCTGCCGGCTTCTTATCTGACTGCCGGAGATGTCATGGAAATCAAGGATATTATCGCTTCCTTCGGCCTGGAGGTTATCACACTTCCCGATATCTCCACTTCCTTGTCCGGTCACCTGCTGACAGGTTTTTCCCCTTTGACGAGAGGGGGGACTCCGCTGGATTCAGCCTGCCAGATGCTGGAGTCTTCCTGCACCATTGCCATTGGCGCGAGCATGGAGCGTCCGGCGCGCAGGCTGACTCATGCCGCAGGCATTCCCTACCACTTGTTCACGGGTCTGTCTGGCTTGGCCGCGAGCGATGCGTTCATACATTTTCTGCAGAAAATCAGCCGCGAGCCAGCCCCTGTTCGCTTCCGCTGGCAGCGTGAAAATCTGTTGGACAGCATGCTGGATGCCCATTTCTATTATTCCGGCGCTTCCGCTGTAGTGGCGCTAGAACCGGATCATATGCTGTCGACCGCAGCCTGGCTAGAGGAGATGGGAGTGGAACTGAAGCGGCTAATTACACCCTGCAGCACGCCCGCACTGCAAAAGACAGAACGGGAAGTCTGGATCGGTGATCTGGATGATGCAGAGGAGAGCGCGCAGGGCGTTGATTTGTGGATCAGCAATTCACATGGAAGAAAGGGAGCGGCACGGGCTGGGGCCTCATTCGTACCGGCAGGCTTGCCGGTGTATGACGAGCTGGGCGCCCACACATCGGTAAGCGTCGGATACCGTGGAACCATGGAGTGGGTGAACAAGGTGGGCAATGTATTGCTTACCGAGAGGGGGAGGGGAGGATGAAGGTTGCATTTGCGACGGAAGACGGTGTGCATGTGAATGCTCATTTTGGGCAGAGTCCCATGTTCACTGTATTCGAAATTCGGCACTCAGGCGTCCAGTTCCTGGAGCATCGGCGGATAGCCCTGGGGAGCGATGAGAATGAGGCGGGCAAGATCGCCAGCCGCATTGGCCTGATCGAGGATTGTGCCTTGATCTTCCTGGTACAGATTGGCGCTTCGGCCGCCGCCCAGGTTACCAAACGGACCATTATGCCTGTGAAGGTGGCCTTCGGTAGCACCATTGAGGAGCAGGTCCAGCGTCTCCAGAATATGCTGGCTCGTAATCCGCCCATGTGGCTTGCCAAAATCCTGCATGCTGAGGAGGGAAGCGGCAAAGCCGAATCATGAGCCTTCTGTAAGGAAGAGCAACCATATATGATGTCAAGATCCTGCGGACCGAATATCTTAAAGGCGGGGGCCGCACATGGAGGAGGTGGACGAATGGTACAGCTGCTGGAAGACAGTAGATACGGACGCCAGTTGAAGCTGCTGGGAACGGAAGGTCAGAACAGGCTAAAGCAGGCTACTGTTATGGTTGCAGGCATCGGAGGATTGGGAGGGACAGCGGCCATGTACCTGGCCGCTGCTGGAGTGGGAAAGCTGATATTGGCCCATGAGGGCGTAATCCATCTGCCCGATATGAACCGGCAGGTGCTGATGGACAGCGGACGAATCGGGGAGGAACGGATGGAGACGGCATTGCAGCATTTGCACCGTATCAATCCGGAGACCCAGCTTGAAGGCCACGCCGACAGAATCACGGAAAAATCCTCTGGACCATGGGTAGAAGCGGCAGATATCGTGATTGATGCACGGTATGACTTTCCGGAAAGATATGCGCTGAACAGACTATGTGTTCGACATGGCAGACCGATGATAGAGGCGGCCATGTACGCCTATGAAGTATCATTGATGACCATTGATCCCGGTAGGACGACATGCTTGGAATGTCTCTACCCAGAAGGCGGACAGCCTTGGGAGCCTCTGGGATTCCCGGTCCTGGGAGCCACCTCTGGCTTGATTGGCTGTATGGCTGCACTGGAAGCGGTCAAATGGATTACAGATGCGGGCAATCTGTTCACTGACCGCATGTACCGTATGAATGTGCTGGATATGAGCAGCTGCACCATAGCGGTCAAACGCAATCCGCGTTGTCCGTGCTGCGGAACGGGAGGGAATACAGATGAGTCGATTGCATATTTGTGATACGACACTTCGTGACGGAGAACAGGCTCCGGGCGTTGCCTTTTCGGCCGAGGAGAAAACTGAAATTGCCATCATGCTGGACTCGGCGGGGGTGGAGCAGGCTGAGATCGGAATTCCGGCAATGGGAGAGGCGGAGTGCAGGTCTATTGCCAGGATTGCTGCTCTCGGACTTCAGATGAAGCTAATGACCTGGAATCGCGCGGTGTTCACGGATATTGATGCAGCTGAATCGACAGGTGTCGGCTGGGCCCATATTTCGGTTCCCGTGTCGACGGTGCAGATGAAGGCCAAGCTGGGTATGAATCCTGAGCAGGTGACGGAGCTGATCCGCAAGTCAGTCGATTACGGTCTGTGTAAAGGATTGACTGTTTCCGTAGGCTTTGAGGATGCTTCAAGGGCAGATGACCTGTTCCTTGAGCAGTTGGCGAATCAGCTCTATAGGGATGGTATCCGGCGCTTCAGATATGCCGACACGCTGTCCGTTCACCATCCCGCTGCCATAGCTGCCCGTATAGACAGATTTGTATCGCGCGTGCCGCAGGATGTGGAGCTTGAGATTCACTGTCATAATGATTATGGCCTAGCGCTTGCCAATACTTTGGCAGCTTTGCAGGCGGGAGCTGTCTGGGCCAGTACCACAGTGTCGGGCCTTGGGGAAAGGGCAGGTAATACGGCGTTGGAGGAAGTGGTGATGTCGTGGAGGGATCTATATCAAGGAACCTGCAGTGTCCGCCCCGAACTGCTGAACCCGCTGGCTGCACTGGTCTCCAAAGCCTCCAACCGAATCATTCCCGAAGGTAAGCCAATTGTGGGAGACATGGTATTCGCCCATGAATCCGGCATACATATCAACGGTCTGCTAAAGGAGCGCGCCGCCTATCAGGCCCTTGATCCGACTGAGCTGGGTGCTGACCATTCGTTTGTACTCGGCAAGCATTCGGGCAGAAGTGCAGTTCAATATATGCTGGAGCAGGAAGGAATCGAGGCGGGCTCCGGTGAAATCAAGTTCCTGCTGGAGCGACTTCGCCTAGTCGGTGAAGATCCCAAGCGTGTCATTCATAGCGCGGATTTAAGGCGCTGGCTGCAGTATTATCCGGCAGAGCTGCCGAAATAATCGAAAAAGCGTTCCCGTCCGGTAAGTGTGACCGTGACTGGAACGCTTTCTTGCATATCTTTTAATTTCACAACCGGAGTCTCCAATTTGCTGGTTAAACGAAGCCGTTCAGAAGGGTATAATAAAATATAGTGCTGTATAAAGTGCGTATATATGGTTTTACAGCAGACAGGTTCGAATCTTATAACCATTACACGCTGATCTGGAAGGACGGCTATGGGCAATTGGAGGAATGCTTGTGGGAATGATGTTTTCTTTTCTAAAAAAATATCGGGTTCCAGCCATCGCAGCGCTCGTGATGATGTTGCTGGAATTGACGGTAGAGCTATCACAGCCATATTTGATCTCTAAAATCATTGATGAGGGCATCCGACAGCAGGATTTGTCCGTCGTCTGGTTATGGGGCAGTGTATTGGTGGGGAGTGCCGTTATCGCTTTTATGGCGGGGATATCCAGCTCTTTTTTTGCTTCACATGCAAGTCAGGGCTTCGGCTATGATTTGCGGGAAAAGCTGTACCGTAAAGTGCAATCCTTTTCGTATCCTGTGTTTAAACGTTTTGCCACTTCGTCGCTGATTACGCGCCTGACCGGGGATGTCACGCAAGTACAGGATACGGTGTTTATGAGCCTGCGTTTTATGACACGGGTTCCGCTTGTAGTCATCGGCAGTATTGTGATGGCACTGGTTGTACATTTCAGGCTTGGACTGCTATTGGCGGTTATGGCCCCAGTGCTGTTCGTGTTTGTGTTGGTGATGATGCGGAGGACGGTCACTTTGTTTAAAGGTGTCCAGCGACGCTTGGATGACGTTAACGGAGTAATTCAGGAGAATCTGACAGGTATCCGTCTCATCCGGGTTTTTGTGCGGATGCGGCATGAAA
The DNA here is from genome assembly GCF_038005565.1 of Paenibacillus sp. FSL R10-2748. Classification (NCBI taxonomy): domain Bacteria; kingdom Bacillati; phylum Bacillota; class Bacilli; order Caryophanales; family Paenibacillaceae; genus Paenibacillus; species Paenibacillus sp. FSL R10-2748. The sequence goes on along the minus strand of NZ_JBBOTK010000001.1, from coordinate 1,327,882 downwards.
TCGAACGTTTTGCCCATTACGGAGGCGAGTTGATGAAAGGGACGGTGTCCGCTCTACGCTGGACAGAAACGACGATGCCGTTCATTTTGTTTACGATGAATGCAGGGATTATTGCAGTACTTTGGTTCGGACGCGGCCAAATTTCCACTGGGGATGCCAGTGTAGGACAGGTGGTCGCAGTCGTCAATTATTCACTGCGGACAATTGGAGCCCTGTCTGCCTTATCAGGTATCGTTGTTGTATTTTCCCGGGCAACTGCATCTACGGGGCGGATTCGAGAGATATTGGAAACATCTAATGAAGATGGGCAAGAGCTGGAGCCTGTTTCAACACATCATACACAGATTGAGGGACAGGTGGAAATGGACCGGGTAAGCTTTCATTATCCGGGCAGTGATCTGGCTGTCCTAAAGGATATATCTTTTAAGGCGCAATCGGGCGAGCGGATAGCTATTATGGGGGCCACTGGCTCGGGCAAATCCTCACTTGTGCAGTTGATTACACGTCTGTATGAAGAAGATGAAGGTTATGTGCGCTTTGACGGAAAGGACGCTCGTGAACTGGATGCGTCCATATTGCGAGAGGCTATTGGCTATGTGCCTCAGGAGGTACTGCTATTCACCGGCTCGATTCGGGATAATATTGCTTGGGGGCTGGAGAATGCCAGCCTGGAGCAAATTAAGGAAGCTGCACGGATGGCGCAAATCCATAATATGATTGAACGCTTGCCGCAAGGCTATGACACGATGCTCGGGCAGCGTGGTGTCAATCTGTCTGGCGGACAGAAACAGCGGCTTTCGATTGCCCGCGCACTGGTGCGCCAGCCGACAGTGCTGATTTTGGACGACAGCACAAGTGCATTGGATGTAGGGACAGAAGCAGCACTACTGAATGCACTCGATGGCCTGTCCTGCACGACATTTCTCATTACGCAAAAAATCAGCTCGACGGCCTCAGCAAATCAGATTTTACTGCTGGATGAGGGTCGCCTGATGGCAAGTGGAAGTCATGAGCATCTCATGGATAGCTCGGATCTGTATCGGCGTATCTATGAATCACAATACGGAAAGGAGGAGTCGCATGTTCAAGGAACTCATTGAACCGTTCCGTCAGCCTACACCGCCGTCCGGTGTGCTGCGAAATCCGGTGGGAGCGGAAGGACGCCGCAAGGCCAAAGCGAAGAACTGGTCTGGCACGTTAGGACGGATATGGGCTTATCTGGCCCGCCGTAAGGCCAAACTGATGCTGGTGCTGTTCATGGTACTGCTCAGCTCCGGGCTGGCTCTGCTGGGTCCATATCTGGTCGGCGTAGCGGTGGATGATTTTCTCGAAGGTCCGGGTGGACGCACGTGGATTTATTTTCTCATCGGATTAGGAGCTGTATATCTGCTCAACTCGCTGACCTCCTGGCTGCAAAATATCTGGATGATCGAGATTGCCCAAGAGACGGTGTACCGCATGCGTTTCGATCTGTTTTCACATTTGCATCGACTACCGATTCCTTTCTACGGCAAACGTCAGCAGGGAGAGATTATGAGCCGTCTGACCAATGATATCGAAAATGTCAGTTCTACGCTTAACAGTTCCGCCATTCAGATTTTTTCGAGTATATTGACGTTAATCGGTACACTCACGGTGATGCTGTGGTTAAGCCCGCTGATGACCCTGCTGACCTTTATCGTGGTGCCGCTAATGGCTGCCGGGATGCGCTGGATTACACGTCGCACCGGGCCCTTATATAAGGAACGCCAGAAGAATTTGGGCGAACTGAACGGATACATCGAAGAAACACTGTCTGGGCAGCAGATTATTAAAGCATTTTCGCAGGAAAAGAGAGTCATCCGTGGTTTTGGCGAGCGTAATGACCGTATTCGGCTATCGGGCTTCTGGGCACAAACGATTTCAGGCTTTATACCGAAGCTGATGAACGGACTGAATAATCTCAGCTTTGCTATTGTAGCGGGGATCGGTGGGATTTTGGCCATTCGCGGCTCCATCACTATAGGTACAATTATTGTATTCGTAGAATATGCCCGCCAGTTCACCAGACCGTTGAACGATTTGGCTAACCAGTGGAACACCCTGCTGTCCGCTATTGCCGGAGCTGAAAGAGTATTTGAAATATTGGATGAAGATGAAGAGTCCAAGGATGAACGCGGCGCAGTGGAGGTAGAGCATGTGGAGGGGGCGGTGCGGTTTACGGATGTTTCCTTCGGTTATGATGAGGGAAGCGCTACGCTGGAAGGTATTTCTTTTGAAGCCAAACCTGGTGAAATGATCGCACTAGTCGGCCCGACCGGGGCAGGAAAAACGACACTGATCCAGCTCCTTTCCAGATTCTATAGCCCCGACCAGGGAACGATTACGCTGGACGGGCGCGATATCACTACCATACAACGTGAAAGCTTGCGCTCCCGCATGGCATTTGTGCTACAGGATTCCTTCCTGTTTCAGGGGACGATTCGTGAAAATATCCGCTTCGGCAGACTGGACGCCACCGATGAAGAGGTTGAACAAGCATCGAAACTGGCCAACGCCCATTCCTTTATCATGCGGATGAAGGACGGATACGACAAGGTGCTGCAAGCGAACGGCAGTGGCATCAGTCAAGGGCAAAAACAACTGCTGGCTATTGCCCGTGCTATTTTGGCCAACCCTTCCATCCTTGTACTCGACGAGGCAACCAGCAGCATCGACACCATTACCGAGATGAAGATACAAGAAGGACTGGAGCGGCTCATGCAGGGGCGAACAAGTTTCGTCATCGCGCATCGGCTGAATACCATTCGTCAGGCTGACCGGATTCTGGTCTTAAAGGATGGCCGTTTGGAGGAGCAGGGTTCTCATGATGAACTGCTGGCTCACAAAGGCTTTTACAGTAATTTATATTATGGTCAATTGAGTAAGCAAAGCTCTTAAGCCGGCTCGCGATCTACAGATTTACATGCATACTTAAAAGGACTACCTCGGGGGTGGCCCTTTTTAAGTATGCCTTTTTACAGGTACGTACTCTTAAAGAGGCGTTTGAAATGAAGATACTGCTTTCACACCATTAAATATACCCATACCCCGTATATGTATGTTAGTATGGATGTGCAAGAATAAAATCCCACTTCAAAGGAGAGATCATCATGAAAATCGCAATCATGCTTTTCGATGGAATTACGGCATTAGATGCAATGGGTCCATACGATGTATTTGCTGCTACACTGAAATGTGAAGTGAAGTTTGTCGCTAAGAAAAAAGGGTTAATCAAGCTGGACTCAAATATGGGTTATTTGCATGCCGATTACAGCTTTTCTGAAGTTAGTTCAGCTGATATTCTTGTTGTTCCAGGTTGCAGTCCGCCAAATTATAAAACTCCAATGAATGACGAAGAAACGTTAAATTGGATTCGCCAAATACATGAAACTACGAAATGGACCACGTCGGTTTGTAACGGCTCTTTGATTTTGAGCGCCGCAGGCTTGTTAAATGGAACCGTAGCCACCAGTCATTGGGGTTCCTTAGACCTGCTCCAATCTCTTGGAGCCATTCCAACAGATGAGAGAGTGGTTCGTCAGGGCAAAATCGTTACAGCAGCCGGTGTCTCCTCTGGTATTGATATGGCACTCCAGCTATTGGCATGGGAATTGGGAGAAGATATGAGTAAAGGAGTTCAGCTGATTTTGGAATACGATCCTCAGCCTCCGTTTGACACGGGTTCACCAAAGAAAGCACCTGCTATATTGGTAGAACAAATAAGAGGTATGTTACAAGAGTTTGCAAAACAGGAGCCTAATGTGTAAAGCAAGAATAAAAAGATCTCTTTCTGGTATTAGCTTGGCATAATAGGTTTGTAATTTTATTTACAAGGGTCCCTATTTCAACTAATATAGTTTACACATAGTAAAGGGTTACATAGTGTAAATGGTTGAAGGGGGTTACAAACATGAGCAGCTTACCTAAGTCTGCTACATTTCCACTTTTCATTCTGATGCTGAATTTGTTTATTGCTTTATTGGGTCAAGGTATGGTGATTCCCATTCTGCCTGAATATCTGAAACAATTTAATGCGGCAGGAGCTGCTGCGGGGTATCTTATTGCCGCTTTTGGAGCAGCACAGTTTATTTTTTCGCCCCTAGGTGGGCAGCTTTCGGATAGATGGGGGCGGAAATCCATGATCATCACCGGTCTGTTTTTAACCGTCATCTCGGATCTTATGTTTGCTGTTTCTACGACATTGCCTCTTCTATATATTGCCCGATTTATCGGGGGGATAGGTATTGGCTTAATGGTTCCTTCCAATATGGCCTACGTCGCTGATATTACCACTTCTGAAACCCGAGCTAAAGGAATGGGATACTTGGGTGCCTCCATGAATTTGGGTATGGTGCTTGGTCCGGGGTTAGGCGGTATGATCGCTGAGTTTGGCATAAGGGTGCCCTATTTTTTTGCTGGTGGACTTGGACTTGTAGCTACGCTGCTTAGCTTGTATATGCCAGAGACACTACCTAAGGAAAAACGAAAACCCGCTAGCCAATGGGTCCGCCGGGAGCCAATTCGCAACCAAATCCTAAATTCATTTCGGACATCTTATTTTCGTTATCTTCTCCTCATTCTGATCATGACATTAGGTTTGATGAATTATGAAACGGTGTATGCTCTTTTTGTGGAACGAAAATATGGTTTTGATGCCACTAAAATCTCAATGATCATTACGGTTGGTGCAATTATAGGCATCGTTGTGCAGATATGGCTACTTGATTATCTCATCAAGAGACTTGGTGAGATGAAGCTTATACGTCTTTCTTTGATCATGACAGCCATCGCTTTACTGTTAATGATAATTAAGATCAATTTAGGTTATCTGCTGGCGGTATCGGCGCTGTTTTTTGCTTTTAATGCCTTCCTAAGGCCAACCGTAAGTACAATGATCGCGAACTCAGCTGGTGATCGTCAAGGATATGCCGCCGGATTGAATACGACGTATACCAGCCTTGGCAATATATTGGGACCCATTTTAGCGGGTTTGTTGTTTGACAAACACATTCATATTCCTTATATTTTTGGTGCACTTATCCTTGCATCTGCCCTTTTCTTAACCTTACAAAAATCGAAAAATGAGAAACGGATGGTTGTTAATGACTGAGAACTGGCACCAGAATTTGAAAAACAAAAATCGGGAAGAACTCATTGCGGCTGCCAAGGAACTTTTTATGAAGCAAAGCTTTCTCAAAGTTAATATTAAGGATGTATGCAACGTGGCTGGTGTAAGTCGGGTCACATTCTATAAGCACTTTCAGTCCATGAACGAACTGATCTTTGAGGTTCAGATGGAAATCCTTGAGAGCATGACCGAATTTGTTAGAAGGGCACCTTCAGCCGAAATGAGCGGTAAGGAGATGCTTACTTTGATGCTTGATGCATGGATTGATTACGCTTGGCAACATCCAGAATACATCAAGTTTATTATTCTATTCGATCTGCATTACGAAGCTTATGATTCAAATCAAGAACTCAAAGAACAGTACAAAAATTTTGTTAACCGGGAAAAGGAACGACATTTCCTGATGGATGCTCTGGAAGTTGGATTCCAAGATGGATCATTAAAGTCCGACACAGAACCCTTGAAGACCGCTCATTTTATCTTCACGTCTATGATGGGTATACTCCAGAAAATGAGTCTGACGTCCAAGGACGATTGGAATAACGAACTTGATGATATAGAAATTGCTAACCGATTTGCGGGAATGTTGATTCAGTATTTAAGTCCAAAAAGTGATAAATCCCCAACCTTTTAGGCAAGAGTCGCCTGCCGTATTCCAAAGGATTTCAGATCGTCCGATGAGTGAAATAGAAGTACAGGACTCAGTCTGTTAAACTGTGAAAATAGAGCGGTTGCAGATACGTTGTCGTGTTAGCCTTATCTATTTTTGTGGAGGTGCGGGGATGAACGGAAGTCTGTTTGAGCCACGGCTGCGTGACGGGGATTATATTCCCCGTTTTTTTGCTTACTATTACAAGCAATGGCATGACTACACCATGTCTTACCACGATCATCATTCTACCGAAATTATGTACATGATTTCCGGCTTTTGCAGGGTAGATGTACAAACGGGAGAGAATGTGGAAGAAAGCATCACGCTGCGTAAAGGCGAGTTTATTATGCTGGACGCTGGTGTACCGCATCGACTAGTGGTGGAAGGAGAACAACCGTGCCGGATGCTAAATGTAGAGTTTGGTTTTACGGAGGGAGTGAGGGTAGGGCCGTCTATCCGACAAATGGCAGCAGAGGAGCAGGAGGTCACGACTCTCATGTCACGTCCGTTCCCGTATCTGGTACTATCGGACCCGGAAGAGGTATATTATGCGCTGAAAAGTCTCGTGCTGGAGCTGGATCAACGAAAAGAACAGCCGGGTGCAATGGCAGAGATGCTTTTTATGCAATTGCTAGTACGAATTGCACGTCTACGGGAAGAGGCAGAGCGCAGCAACACGCAGCAAACGGATATGTACATCAAACGATGCATTGAATTTCTCCATCTAAACTATGACCGAGATATTGTGGTTAAGGACATGGCGGCAGCCGTGAATCTGCACCCAGGTTATTTGCACCGTATTTTCAAAAAGCATACTGGGCTAACACTCACCGCGTATTTAACGATGCTGCGAATGGACAAGGCCCGTATGCTTCTTCAGCAAACGGACATTCCCATTCAAGAAATTGCCGATTATGTAGGCGTGGCCAGCAGGCAGTATTTTCATATGTTGTTCAAAAAGCACACAGGCAAGACGCCTGTTGAATACCGCTCTGCTGTAGAGCGCAATGTGAGGAACTATGCGGAGGAGGATGGGAACTGATAATAAGAAGCCTCTGAACCATTGCCGATTTAGGTCGGTATGACTCAGAGGACGTGTGTTTTGAAGCATTATAACATGTGTCCGGGCTTCTTGAGAGCTAAAGTTGGGTCATTTCCCAAGCCACATATTTTCCATCTGTTCAAGTGATCTCCCCTTGGTTTCGGGAACCTTGCGCCATAAAAAGACTACGACGAACAACGAGATGGCTCCGAATAACCAGAAGGTATTGGACGGGCCGGCTGAACTCAGCAGAGGAGGGAATGCCTGCGATACCAGATAATCGCCGGCCCACAATGCCATCGAAGCGATGGCGACCGCTTTGCCGCGAATGCGGTTCGGAAAGATCTCCGAGATCATAACCCATACGATCGGCCCAAGTGATATAGCATAGGAGGCCACGTAGATCAATATCATGATGAGCACAAGCGGTCCGGTGGTCAAACCCATTTTGAATGCGGCTCCAATAATGACCAAACAGAGGGTCATCAACGAGGTGCCAATTATCAGCAGGACTTTTCGTCCCGCTTTGTCGATCAGCCATACGGATACGATGGTGAACAACACATTGATCAACCCGATCCAAATGGTCTGGGTCAAAGAAGCGTCCGTACCGAGTCCCATTCCCTTAAAAATAACCGGCGCGTAGTACAAAATGGCATTGATGCCGGTAATATGCTGCATAATGGCGAGCATAACACCGATAAAGAGAGCGACCCGAATACCAGGAGCGAACAATTGTTTCAATGAGTTGTTCTCATTTTTGAATGATTCCTTGATATCAAGCACTTCCTGCTTAGCGGCTTCTTCACCGTGAATTTTCAGCAAAATCGGCAGCGCTTCATAAGGCCGATTCTGTTTAATAAGCCATCTCGGGCTTTCGGGTATGAAGAGCATCAAGAGCATAAAGATCAGTCCCGGAACGGCTCCCACTCCGAACATCCAGCGCCAGGCTGTTGAGACACCCCAGGCTTCATCCCCCATGCTGACGATCCACGAATTCTGAAAATAAACCAGGAAAATCCCTGTTACGATCGCCAACTGATTTAAAGCAACCAAACGACCTCGGTATTTGGCGGGAGCGATCTCCGCGTTGTACACCGGACAAACGGTGGAAGTGATTCCTATGCCAATGCCGCCGATCATGCGAAAGATAACATACCCGGTGAACGTGTCTTGAAGCGCAGAGCAGATCGAGCCGACGACGAATAAAAATCCGGCGGCCAGTAATACCTTTTTTCTGCCGATCTTTTCACTCATGTAGCCGGAGAGAGCCGCTCCGGTGACACTCCCGACAATCAGACTTGACACCGCCCAACCAACCTGAAATTCGCTCAGCGAAAAACGCTGCTGCAGGAATTCGACTGCTCCCGAAACAACCGCGATATCAAAACCAAACAGGATACCTCCGAGCGCAGCTACGATGGATACCAACGTCACAAAAAGCATATTGGGTTTTTCTGATTGAAGCGCTTTCTGTTGAGCGCTTTCATTATTGATGATTACTGCCATATGATCATCTCCCCTCCAGATCTCTGGAACCTCATTCCGTTCTTCGAGGAGAAGTATAACATGCGCTTATAAAAGAAAGGCCGGTTATCGTCTTCATTAAACGGACCTTTTCCTGCACGATTTTGGCTTCGATTTCCGAATTGGAGACGGAGGGGCTGAACCTAGCATTACCTTGTCATTCGAGCTTAAAAAAATCCATGCCGATAGTCGGCATGGATGAATTTCTACTATTTTTGGCTTTTGAACTCAGTGGGAGGAACACCCGTTATCTTCTTAAAGACGCGGCTAAAATAGTTCGGGTCCTTATAACCCACTTCAAAGCTGATTTCCTTAAGAGTAAGGTTGCCGGCCTTAATCAGAGAGATGGCTTTATCAATCCGCAGCCGGGTTACGAAGTCGATGAATGTTTCTCCGTATTCCTGTTTGAAAATTTTGCTGAAGTAGTGAGGATTCAAATGGACAAAATCAGCCACTTCTTCCAGCGAAAGATCATCGTTGAACCGTTCCTCGATATACATTTTCGCCCTACCCAGCATAGTCAGTGTTTGAACCTCTCGCTGTTCGCGTATCCGTTGCAGTGCTGACATGACGTATGTCTGCTGAAGCATTCCATTCTCCGCTTTGATGGCAAGCAAAGAAGCGTTTCCAGCCTCTGATGACTTCAGTTCGTCAAAGTGGCAGAAACCTCCATCCCGCTTGCGTAGGGTGGAGGCAAAAACGGCTTCGAAATAGGACTTGCGAAGTCCTTCCTCGCCGCTATGCAGCGATCCGATTCCAATGGCCGTCTTTATACCAAGTTGCTGCTGGGCAAGCTCGGAGAGCTGCTGAACAAGGTGATTCACCAACTGCCGCCAGTCGTTTTCGCCGGTGACAGGTGGCTTTCGTAAAAAAGTGGCTACATGATGGTCGATCAAGGAGCTTACAATGGCATTCGGGCCATGCGTTTTTACATAGCTTCGGAAATGATCGTAAATTTTCTTTTTATCCTGCTCGTCCGTATATCCGTCAAAGGCGGCAATGATGGCGCTTCCCTGATCAAGAGGAAAGTCCAGCCATTCCGATAGCTGGGAAGCGCTTGAATCCACGGTCTGGTCGACCATAAGCATTAAAGCCAGCTCATTTTCTGCGAGCGGCATCAGCTGTGAGATTTTGTGCCTAAGCTCCAATTCTTCCGTACGTGCCCGCTTCTCGCACTCAATTTCTTCAATCAGTCGTTTCAGTGTACCGATGATCAGTTCTCGCTTCGCCGGCTTCAGAATATATTCTTTCACACCCAAAGAGAGCGCCTCCCGGGCATAGGCAAAATAATCATAGGCAGTAACGAGCACGAATCGGGTATCGGGAAGCCGTTCCTTTAATTCACGAAGCGCCGCAAGCCCGTCAATTCCAGGCATATTGATATCCAGAATGGCAATATGGGGACGGTGCTCTTCCGCACATTCAATCGCCATGCGGCCGTTGCCGGCATGAATAAACCGGAATATCCCCGGCATCGCCCGTTCCACTGTCAATTCCAGTCCTTCTCTCTCCAAAGCCTCGTCATCCGCGATCAACAACCGATACATCAGTCTGCTCACTCTCCTTCTTGACTGGAATTCGTATTGTTATGGTAGTACCTCGTCCGATATTGCTATTGATTTCAACCATTCCTTCCTTTCCGTAGAACAACTGCAGCCGCCTAAACACATTTTGCATTCCAAGTCCTGTTGAACTGCCGCTTTCGACTTCGCCTTTAAGATGGAGTACCGACAGTCGGGTTTCCTCCGTCATGCCCTTTCCGTTGTCCGAAATTTCAATTTGTACATCTTCGTTTGCTCTCGATAGCGTTAACATGATAATGGCTCCGTCTTCCATATCTGCCACACCATGAAGAAAAGCGTTTTCAATAAATGGCTGGATCGTCAGGGCCGGAATTTGCTGCTGAAGTACGGAAGCGTCAAAGTGAAGATCAAAGCGAATTCTGTCCCTGAAGCGCGCCTGCTGGATGGTTACGTATTCGCGGATATGATCCAGTTCCTCCTGGAGAGTTACGGGTTTGTCCAGCTTCTGCAGGCTGTACCGTAGCAGATTGGACAGCGAAACGATCAGGTCGCTGGTTTTCTCCGCCCCTTCCAGGATCGCCAGCTTGGAGAGCACATTTAAGGTATTGAATAAAAAGTGCGGGTTAATTTGATTTTGCAGAGCCAGAAGCTCCAGTTCCTTCACAAGCCGCCGCATTTCCAGACTCTGTTTATCCTTCTCGATAAGGATACTCAAATCGGTGGACATTTGCGAAATGGCGTCCGACAGTACGCCTAGCTCGTCATCCCGTCGCGGTTGGGGCTTGATATTCAGATCACCTGTGGCGATTCGCTTCGCCAGTCCGACAAGTCTGCCGACAGGGCCAGTAATGCTGCGCGAGACCCAGATTGCAAGCAAAACCCCCATCAGCGCGTTCATGCCGAACAACGCCACTCCCCATCCGTTCATTCGCTCATTCTTGTTCCGGATGTTCTCAATGATTGGCCGGTAATAAGCCAGTTCATCATCGATCAGTTGCTGACCCTCCTCATGAATATAGCTGACGGTTTTCTCCGCTTCAATATAATGTTCAAAAGCCGATTGAGGATCTTGTGCCTTTGCATCCAGAACTGCGGCTTGTTTCTCTTTAAGAAATGTAGCCAACAGATTCACGTAGTCCTCCTCGGCGAAAGAAGGGTCGGTCGAGGAGGAGACTTCCTGAATTCTGCCTTTCAACTGCATCAATTGGTATTCTGTCGGGCCCTGCACAGCCTTATCGCCTCTTGGATTAAGCAGATAGGCATATAGGAGATTTAAGTTGCTCTCCGCCGATTCGGAGGTTTGCTCGATGAGAAGAATGCGGCCAAGCATTTCATCGTAGCTCTGTTGTACGACCTTTCCGCTTTGGAATACAAAATAAGCGATGATATTGGCGAACACAACTAGAAGAGGGATGAACAGAAGCAGCTTCGTTCTGATCGTCATCGTCTGTCATCTCCGGTCATGTTGTCGGGAGTGTCCGCATGCATCTCATATATCCTGGTGTATGTTAATTCCTGGGGGGGATTCCCCTTTAGATAATCATTCAGTAATTTTATGGACTTAGCCCCCATTTCCTCTGGCTGTTGAACAATGGTCAGTTCGATTTTGCAATCTCTGATGGCTTTCAACGTCTCGGCCATATCGTCAAAAGCGAAAATCTGCAAATTCCGCGCTCCGCGTCGCTCCGAGGCTTCCAGAATGCCAAGGCCGTCCAGCGCACTGAATCCGACCATGTAGCGGATCTGCGGATACCGGGTGAGCATGTTCTGAGCTTGCTGTGCTGCCTGAAGCCGTGAAATATTTGAGGAGCGAATCTCCACAATGCGGAGCTTGGGATAGCGACCGATCACGGAACGAAATCCAGCAAGCCTGAGTCGCTGATTCTCGACGCGCTCGCTACTGATCATAACTCCAATGTCGCCACGCTCTCCAGAGGCTTTCGCTAACAGCGCGCCCATCCGTTTTCCTGCTCCTTCGTTATCCGTTCCCACGTAAGCTAGTCTACGGGAATCTGGTTCATCCGTATCGATCGTGATGACGGGGATGCCAAGTCCGGCTGCTTTGTCGATTAATCGGCGATACTCTGGATCATTTATTCCTTGAACCAGAATTGCATCCGCCTTACTGGCGATCGCTTTATCCAGCAGTTTGACCTGCTCGGACGGATTAATGCGGTCCGGCCCGATATAATCGAGCCGCATACCGTACTGTTCCGCTTCTTTTCGGGCTCCTTGTTCGATTGACCGCCAGTAATAATTATCCAACTCCTGGGATATCAGTACGACTTTTGTATCGGAAACCCCGTCTTTTGGAGAAACCGTCTTCAATAACTCTGCAAATTGGTGAATTTGAAAAGAAGACAGAGTGAACTGGAAGAGCAGCCAGGCAAATAGCAGGAAGACTGGGATAAGGATAAATGTCCATTTACGGTTTGACATGTCTTGCTCCTTTGTAAATATTTACAGACTCACTCATTATACAGCAACAAAACAACCGCACGCAGCTATCGTCAGCATAAGCGCGGTTATTGAGGAGGAATTCCATATTTTAATCAAGGTACATGACCAAAGTAGAAATCTTGAAGGGTAAGCAACAACAGATATTTGAAGAATGGTTTGCCCATCTTACAAGTAGTGAGGAGATGGAAGCCGAGCAAGTACTAAGTGAATTCCGTGGAAAGATAGCATTGGAGATAGGCCCCTGCCAGTAGAATTAGGACATTTTTAAGTCCAGAAACTACTGCAGGGGCTTAAGTATAAAAAAATAACCTCACTAAATCAGACCATGCTTTTTAAAGCTGTGAAACAGTCCATCTTCATCGACAGCATCCGTAATGTCATCTGCAATGGCTTTGAGGCCCGGTTTGGCATTTCCCATAGCAATTCCTAGCGCACAATATTCAATCATTTCAGCATCGTTCATCCCATCTCCGATAGCAATGGTGTCTTCTTGGGATCTTCCCAAATGCTCAATAAGCTTTTCAATAGCTACGGCTTTGTGAATACCGGGAACCATTAGCTCGCCGCTGTCTTGCCCGAAAGCAGATACAGTACATTGAATAACCTCAAATTTCCCTGCAAATTCCTTTTTGATCTGTTCGAAAGGAACATTTTTGTTTTCCAAAAAGCATGCTTTGTTCACGTCACTACGATACAGGTTGTCCTCTCCTATAGTTAGGCCAGTGATAAACGGATGCGGGCGTTGTTCTTTTTTTTCTCTGGCTACGGGATCATTGTCCACATCACCATAGATAAGCCGTTCCACATGGGGCAAAAAGTTTTTACTCGCAAACAGTCCCCCGTTCGATTCCAAATAAAAGTCCAAATCATGTTCATCAAAGTAATCGACCATATGTTTAACATCTTCATCCGATACTTTGTGGTGATATAACATCTCGCCTTCGATTTCTACAAAGCCCCCGCCAGCTCCGATGATCCCGTCAAAACCGACCTCCATGATAAAATCATAAATCTCCGCTTTGGATCGGCCAGTGCATAAATAAATCAGATGTCCGTTCTTTCTCGCTTCGATACATGCTGTTTTTGCAGATTCGGGAATCATACCATCATCATCCACTAGCGTTCCATCTATATCTAAAAAGATAATCTTTTTGTTCATCTTAGGCTGCTCCTTGCTCTCCAATGTTTTCTTTTATGTTACTACATTTACCGCACTTAAAGTACATATTGAACTGAAAAAACACTAGATAGAAAGAGAGAAACGGATGGAGCAAAATGGAAATGGGCAACCCTCTGCTAAAGCGAAAGTTAGGATTTTTGACACCTAAATACGAAACTGGTCATGATTTTGATAACGCTTTCCGCAGAGCTATTGCTACAATGACGGTATATACCAATTCTAATTACCGGAGGTTGAATGCCGTGTCATTTAAAGTAGCTTTTATTGGAGCAGGAAGCATCGGTTTTACCCGTGGAATTTTACGAGATTTGTTATCGGTGCCGGAATTTAACGATATTGAAGTGGCTTTTACGGATATCAGTCAGCACAATCTGGATATGGTTACTGAGCTGTGCCAGCGGGATATTCGTGAGAATGGTTTGTCCATACAGATACAGTCCTCTACGGACCGAAAGATAGCTCTAAAGGATGCCAAATACGTCATTTGTACCATCCGGGTAGGAGGGCTAGAGGGCTTTGCAACCGATGTGGATATTCCGCTGAAATATGGCGTGGATCAATGCGTGGGCGATACACTGTGTGCAGGAGGGATTATGTACGGTCAGCGTGGTATTGCTGAAATGCTGGCCATCTGCAAGGATATCCGCGAGCTAAGTGCACCGGATGTATTGTTGCTGAACTACTCGAACCCGATGGCGATGATTACGTGGGCCTGCAATAAATACAGCGGTGTGCGTACAATCGGCCTATGCCACGGCGTCCAGCATGGGCATCACCAAATTGCCGAGGTGTATGGTCTGGAGAAGCAGGATGTGGACATTGTGTGCGCCGGAATCAATCACCAGACGTGGTACATTCAGGCGTCACATGAAGGCAAGGATCTGACAGCTGGACTGCTGGAGGCTTTTGAAAAACATCCCGAATATAGCCGCACCGAAAAGGTACGCATCGACATGCTTCGTCGTTTTGGCTATTACAGCACAGAGTCGAATGGCCATCTAAGTGAATATGTACCTTGGTACCGGAAGCGTCCGAATGAAATTCTGGACTGGATTGATCTAGGCAGCTGGATCAACGGAGAAACAGGCGGCTATCTGCGTGTATGTACAGAAGGACGTAATTGGTTTGAAACAGATTTCCCCAACTGGATGAAAGAAGACCCATTGGAGTACAAGGCGGAAAATCGCGGTGAAGAGCATGGTTCATACATTATCGAAGGTCTAGAAACCGGACGTGTATACCGGGGGCATTTTAATGTCGTAAATAACGGTGTGATTTCCAATTTGCCGGACGATGCGATTATTGAAGCGCCTGGATATGTGGATCGGAATGGTATCTCCATGCCACATGTAGGAGACCTTCCGCTCGGTCTTGCTGCCGTCTGCAATGTAAGTATTTCCGTCCAGCGTTTGGCTGTTGAAGCGGCTGTGCACGGAGATGATAAGTTGCTGCGGCAAGCGTTTATGATGGATCCGCTAGTGGGCGCGGTGTGTAATCCGAAAGAAATTTGGCAGATGGTCGATGAAATGCTGGTGGCCCAGGAAGCATGGTTGCCGCAATACGGAGCAGCAATTGTCGAGGCGCGTCAACGTCTGGCTGCAGGCGATCTGATTCCAACCCGACCTTATGAGGGAGCAGCGCGACTTAAGGTGAAGACGGTTGAAGAAATGCAGCTGGATCGGGATGCCGCCAATAAAAATGCAGGGCAATCCGATAAGGGCAAGGATCGCGAAAAAGTGTAGAACAACAAGAGCATAGATTGACTTCACAACAATAAAAGGGTGTTTTCACGGTCATGTGGCCTGAAAACACCCTTTTGCTGTCGATAGATATAACGATTTGGCATAGTTGGCGTTCTGGAGTTTATCATTGTCGATTTGAGCTGACGGAAATTAAAGAATGCAGTCTTGCTTTTTTTGAATTCGCTCTTTTGCTGTCGATCCTAAATCTCCTGAGAGCTTGTCATAGCAGGGATGTTCAACAAATGAAGGAACCGGTTTCAGAAAAAGAGGTGCCACAACGAACCGTTAGAGTGGCAATTCATATGCCTAATTAATAATGTAGTCCTTAATTTATTCAATTTACAGCAGATTTCCAGCTCACTATAATCTAACATAGGAGGTGACAAAAAGGGGAAAATGTGAGCGCATGGACAAATAGAAAGCGCTTACCTTTCGCAACTATGAACGCCGCTTTTTTTTTGGAGAGAGTAGGCGTAACTCACATTTAATCATGTAACAATCAGGTGCCGACATAGGAAGATTCAACAAAATCCACGGAAAGATAGGTGAAGCAATTGAAAACAAAGCAAGTGCTTCGTAAAAGCATGAAGTATGCTTTTGCGCTATCACTCGTCGCAAGCAGCTTTCTACCAGGTGCAGGATTTACGGATAAAATACATGCAGAATCCCATGTGGACAATCCTTACCAAGGGGCGACAAAATATGTTAGTCCTGATTATGCGGCTAGTGTTGATACATCGATTGCCAAGATTACGGATGCCAATCTGAAAGCAAAAATGCAAACGGTCAAAACATTCCCGACAGCCGTATGGCTTGATCGTATCGCTGCTATTAACGGCGGTGGAGGCAAGCTTGGCCTGGAAGCGCATTTGGACCAAGTATTGGCGCAAAAGAAAGGCAGCACACCGATTACGGCGGAATTTATTGTGTATGATCTGCCCGGACGGGATTGTCATGCCTTGGCTTCCAATGGTGAATTACCGCTGACTCAGGCAGGGCTGGAAACATATAAAAAGGATTATGTTGACAAAATTGCTTCTATTTTTGCAAATCCCAAATATAAGGATATTCGTATCGTAGCGATCATTGAACCAGATAGTTTGCCAAACCTGGTAACCAATCTGGATGATCCTAAATGTGCGCAAGCCAAGTCTACAGGGATTTATGAAGCTGGCGTTAAGTACACAATGAATAAGCTGAACGAGATTCCGAATGTGTACAAATACGTAGATATCGGTCACTCTGGCTGGTTAGGTTGGGATAACAACCGTGCAGCAACGGTATCCCTGTTTACAACTATCTTCAAAGACACTAGCAAAGGTCTGTCCAGTGTAGATGGCTTTATCACGAATACAGCCAATACTTCACCGCTGACAGAACCTAATTTGCCTGATCCAAATCTGAATGTCGGCGGACAACCGATCAAATCGTCCAAGTACTATGAATGGAATCCTAATTTCGATGAATCGGATTTCGCAGAGTCATTGCATAGAGATTTTGTCAGCGCAGGCTGGCCGAGCTCACTCGGTATGTTAATTGATACAGGCCGTAACGGATGGGGCGGACCTAACCGTCCGACTTCCGCAGTCGGCAATGATATTAACTCCTATGTAAACTCAGGCCGTGTTGACAAACGCTCGCACCGTGGTAACTGGTGTAATAACAGCGGAGCAGGTATGGGAACACCGCCACAAACGGCTCCAGCTGGCCATATTGATGCTTATGTATGGGCGAAACCTCCGGGTGATTCCGATGGTTCCAGCTCACTCATTCCGAACGATGAGGGTAAAGGCTTTGACCGTATGTGTGATCCTACCTATACAACCAAGGATGGCACATTAACAGATGCTTTACCGAATGCACCTATTTCAGGAGCATGGTTCCATGATCAGTTTGTGATGCTGGTACAAAATGCGTACCCTGCAATCGTGCCTTCCACTGGTGGTGTGGACCCAGCGCCTACAGCTCCAGCTGTACCGTCAGGCTTAAAGGCTGTTGTGGGTAATGCTCAAGTAACGCTGACTTGGAATGCGTCTACTGGTGCCGATAGCTACACGGTAAAACGTGCCACTAGCGAAGCAGGTCCTTTTACAGCCGTTGCGCCTCTTGTAACGGAAAGAGAGTACACGGATAAGGGGCTGACGAACGGAACAACTTACTTCTATGTTGTAAGTGCTACGAATGCGAAAGGAACAAGTAAGGATTCCGCAACGGTAAGCGCTGAACCTAAAGGTACACCGACTGATCCAACCGACCCTACAGAACCAGCGGGTGATCTGGTTGTAATGTACCGGGCTGGTGACACCGACCCAGCTAATAACGCAGTCAAGCCTTTCCTTAACCTGAAAAATAAAGGTACAACACCCGTGAAGCTGAGTGAGCTGAAAATCCGCTATTACTTCACGAAGGATGGCAGCCAAGAGCTGCAATCTGCAGTAGACTATGCGCAAGTAGGCAATGATAACGTGCTGCGTACCATTACAGACAACTATATTGAAATTGGTTTCAGTACTGCTGCCGGCACGCTTGCTGCTGGAGCGCAAACAGGTGATATTCAGATCCGCATGAACAATAGTGACTGGTCTAACCTGAACGAATCCAATGATTACTCCTTCGATCCAACGAAAACCTCTTATGCAGAATGGAACAAAGTAACGTTGTTCCACAATGATAAGCTGGTGTGGGGAATCGAGCCTTAGGATTTAGCCAGAACAAGTGCCCTTGAGTGATTTAAAAGTATTAAAAGAAGGCTACGGCATAGCTGTCGTAGTCTTTTTTACGTCTTCGAATAAAGAATTTGATGACCAAGGGAATAAGCATTGAAATTGTGTATAATGAAAAAAAGAATGCTGTTCTACTGTGGAGGGTCATCATGAGCAAAAAGTTAATCTTAGATGTAGATACTGGCATTGACGACGCGCTTGCTATTGCGTATGCGGTCCATTCGCCGGAATTGGAGCTACTCGGTATTACAACCACCTTTGGTAATATCTCGGTGGAGGAGGCAACACGTAACTCACTGATTCTGCTGGAAAAACTGGGGGTAGAGGCTCCGGTCGTGTCTGGCGCTCACAAGCCGTATGCTCGGGAGTTGTTCAAACCTTATTCCCGGCATATTCACGGTGAAGACGGTATTGGCAATCAATTGAAAGGAGCGCCCTCCCGTCAGGCTGCGTCTGGGGATGCGGCTGACTTTATTATCGGACAGGCTCGTCGCTATGAAGGCAAACTTACCCTGGTAGCTGTGGGACCGCTAACCAATCTTGCGATTGCATTGGATCGCTGCCCCGAATTGCCCCAATTGCTTGACCGCCTGATCATCATGGGCGGCGCGGTTACAGTGAAAGGGAATGTAACTCCGACGGCTGAAGCGAATATTTACGCCGATCCAGAAGCCGCAGCCTATGTGCTGGGAGCGGGCTTTCCGCTTACGCTCGTTGGGCTGGACGTCACGATGCAAACACTGCTTCCCCAGCAGGATGTGGACAAATGGCGTGAGCAAGGGACCGAGCTGGGTGCGTTTATGGCAGATATGACAGACTTTTATATGGAAGCCTATCGCAATTTCAGACCTGGTATTGCAGGCTGTGCTTTGCATGATCCACTGGCTGTAGGATTAGCGATAGATTCTAGCTTTGTGGAGACGCGTCCAATGCACATTGCCGTTGAGGTGGGCGATTCCGCCGAGGTTGGTCGCACACGTGAGGTGCAAAATGAGAACGAAGCTCAAGCACTGACTACGGTTGATGTGGCACTTAAAGTCGATGCGGAGCGATTTTTGCGTCATTTTCTTAGCCGGGTGGTATAAAAAAATAATTCGAAGATTGCCGATGAACCTACATCGGCAATCTTTTGTGCATACATGTTTTAAGGGCCTTCATCTAGAGGTGGACTCACCGCTATAAAAATCCCATATCATGTTATAATATGTACAATTGGATAAAACTGCCAGACTACAGAGGAGGAGATTGATTGTGTTTTCTGCTGCTCGACGACTACCTTTGCTGGAACATATGTATAATCATGCCCCGACAGGAATCGTGATTTTGTCGAGGGAAGGGAAGTGCCTGTACGTCAATCCCGCCTTTTGCAAAATGGTCGGATATGAGCAGGAGGAATTACTGGATATCCGATATTACCATCTCTTGTATAAAGAGGCTCAGGATCAGCGAGGGTTGAGGGAGGCTTATGCAGGTTGGCTACAGGCTACGGATCAAGTCTATAAGACAGAGCTGCGTTTGAAACATAAAAGGGGAACATCCGTCTGGCTATCGCTGGAATTAACCATATTTGATGATGAGGCTACCGAACAATCTTATTTGATTGCGTATGCAATGGATATCACGGAGAAAAAAGATATGGAGCAGGTGCTCTCGGATAATGAGGATTTGTACATGCTGATTACGGAAAATACGCCGGATGTTATCTCATATAGCACGGCGGACGGCATACTCCAATATATTTCTCCTTCGGTGGAAAAACTCCTAGGCTATACAAAGCAGGAAATGCTCGGCAAAAAGCGGCTCCAATTCTACCATGTTGAAGATGCCGATTATATGCGTGTACATGGACTCTTCAAGGAAACAGGCATCATGAAGCGGCGTGTTCGTCATAAGGACGGGCACTATTTGTGGCTGGAAGTATCGTACCGCATTATTCGGGATGAACAGGGCAGAATCAAGCGAGTACTGTCCATCGGACGCAACATCACAGAGCGCCAGAAGAGCGAGGAGAATTTGGCAAAAGCTCAACGGTTGGCGATGTTCGGCTCATGGGACTGGGATCTGGTCAACAATGTTATGCATTTCTCCAAGGAATTTCGCAGCATTTTTGGTTATCGTGTCAAGTCGGTTGAAACAAGTATTGACGCGTTCATGGCGGCTGTTCATCCAGAAGATACAGAGCGCATGAAACAGATTATCACCAACGTTATATTAAAGGGAGTTCACGAAGAAACCTTTTACCGGATTGTATTGCCGAATGGGGAACAAAAGGTACTGCGTTCAATCTGGGAAGCTGAAATGGACGAGCATGCAGGCAAGCCCGTTCAAGTGGTTGGAATGATCCAGGATGTTACAGAGCACCGGGAAATGGAGCAGCGTCTGCGCGAAAGTGAAAACCGTTATAGGTCACTGTTTCAGCATAATCCACTCGGGATATGCGCCGTGAATATGGAAGGTCATATCTTGAGCGTGAATCCGAGCTTGGAGGAGCTTACGGGTTATACGAAGGATAAGCTGCTTGGGGCTGACATACTCATCATGGCTTCCTCTGAGGAACAGGACAAAATCAAGCGTCACATGGAGCTGGCCAAGCAGGGTGAGACGCAAACCTATGAATCGGAATTTATACATAAGGAGGGGGAGCGTCTATTCATCAAGATGACGAATATCCCGATTTTCGTGCAAGAGGAAATTGTAGGCTGCTACGGGATTATAGAAAATGTTACCCCTCTTAAAAGCTACATTGCTCAAATTGAAAAGCTCAGTAATGAGCATTCGCTTATTTTGAATGCCGTATCCGAAGGAATTGTAGGTTTAAGTACCGAAGGACATGTCCGCTTTATGAACCCGGCAGCTGTTGAGATGTTTGGCGTAGGATCGGCCAATCCGCTGAATGGCGCTTGCATAGACATGATCCTCCATGCTGACGAAATTGGCAGTCATTTTCCGGACGAACAGTCCTCTATTCTTCAAGCGATTCGAAGCGGAGCCTCTTATCAGGCAGAGGAAGCTGTATTTTGGAAAAAAGGCGGGTCCAGCTTTCTGGCCTCCTATCGAATCAGCCCTTTGATGGATAATGGCGAGCGAAAAGGGGCTGTGATGGTTTTTGTAGACAGGACGAATGAAAAGGAGATCATTCGGGCCAAGGAGTCTGCCGAACGCGCCGATCGGGCCAAGTCAGAGTTTCTTTCTGTGATGAGTCATGAGCTCCGTACACCGATGAACGGCATTATAGGCATGGCGGGGTTACTGGCAGATACTGAATTGGATGAGGAGCAGCGTAGCTATATAGACATTATTACCAGTAGCAGCGGTGCTTTAATGCAGATATTGAACGAGATACTGGATTTGAGCAAAATCGAAGCTGGCAAAATGTCTTTGCTGCACGAGTCCTTTGTGCTAGATGATGTGGTGGGCAGTGTGGCTGACCTATTCATGACGCAGGCTATGGAAAAAGGCATTGAGCTGGAATGGCATGTGGATCAGGAAATGCCGGGGATGCTGGTCGGTGATCATGTGCGTATTCGACAGGTGCTGGTGAATTTGGTGAGCAATGCGATCAAATTTACGGAGCGAGGGCGTGTAAATATCTTTGTGGAGAGAAAGGCTTACAGCCGTCGTAAAAATAGATGCCTGATTGAGTTCAGTGTAACGGATACTGGAATCGGTATCCCAGCAGACCGCCAGCATCTATTGTTTCAGCCTTTTTCCCAGCTTCATCCGGCACTGAACCGAAAATATGGAGGGACGGGACTAGGATTGTCCATCTGTAAAAACTTGGTCAAGCTGATGGGGGGGGCTATTGGTGTAGATAGCGATGAGGCCAGAGGAGCGACGTTCCGGTTCCAGCTGGATCTTAAGCTGCCGGAAGGTTCAACGCTTGCGAATATAAGCCGTGATGAACCTTATGAGTCAAAGGAAGGCTAAAAAGAGATAGCCGTGATGCGTGATGCATCACGGCTATTTTTGTAAGGAATAACCAAAGAAAAGATTGACAAACTGTTCTAACTGTACTATTAATGATAGTACAGTTAGAACAGTTCAGTATATACAAGTGAATCAGAATAAGTCTTGAAAGGAGGAAGTCCATGTTCGAGCTGGATATCCGCAGCCGCAAGCCGATCTACGAACAGCTTATGGACAGGGTAAAGGAAATGATCGTGTACGGATCACTTCAGCCGGATGAGCAATTGCCTTCCGTACGGACATTGTCCGCTCAGCTTACGGTGAATCCGAATACGATTCAGAAGGCGTATCGAGAGTTGGAACGAGAAGGATACATTTATTCCGTTCAAGGCAAAGGCAGCTTTGTCACACCTGCCGAGCATCAGCCGCAGCAAATAAAGCGGGATGAGATTCGGGCGGCATTGTTAAAACAGATGATCGAAGCCGTCCATTTCGGTTTTACGCAGCAGGAAGTGGACGACATATACGTGGAAGCTATACAAACAAAGGAAAGGGGGATGTCCCTTGATTGAATTAAGGGAAGTCACAAAGACATTTACAGAAGAAAAGGCTGTCGATCAGCTCGCCCTTACGGTGAAGAAGGGCTCTATTTTTGGGTTGCTGGGCTCGAACGGGGCAGGGAAAACGACACTGCTCAAAATCATCGCCGGGATTTACCGACCGGATGCAGGAAAGGTACTGATTGGCGGACAGTCCGTATATGAGCAGCCTGAAGTCAAGCAGTACATTCTGTTTATGCCAGACACCCCCTATTTTTTTCCGCAAGCGACAATTCGTCAGATGGCCCGGTTTTACCGCTCCATTTATCCGAGCTGGAGCGAGGAACGCTACATACAGCTTACGGAGATTTTTAAGCTAGATCCTAAACGAAAGCTTCACCGTTTTTCCAAGGGGATGAAGCGTCAGGCTGCTTTTTTGCTTGCCTTGAGCTGTATGCCTGAGCTGCTCATTTTGGATGAACCGATTGATGGGCTGGACCCGGTGATGCGTAGAATGATCAAAAATTTACTGTTCCAGGAAACCGCTGCACGCGAGATGACCGTCGTGATCTCATCTCATAACTTGCGTGAAATAGAAGACATGTGTGATCACGTCGGCATTATGCACCAGGGTCGGATGCTGCTGGAAAAAGAGGTCGACGACCTCAAGTCTGATACGCATAAGGTACAGGTTGCCTTTCGTGACAGCACGCATGAGGAAGCCGTATGTGGACAACTTTCGGTTGTACATAAGGAGCGGAGGGGCAGTGTTCTACTGCTTATTATCCGGGGTGAGCGAGAGCGGATTGCAGAGACGATTGAAGCGTATGAGCCGCATGTGTTCGATTTGCTACCGTTGACGCTTGAAGAAATTTTCATTTATGAAATGGAGGACGCAGGTTATGACATCCAACCGATTCTTCTGTAGCGGCGGCGTAATTCGCCAAAGCCTGAGACAGCATGGCTGGATCGGTCTGTTGTACTTGGTGGGATTGCTATTTACAGTACTGCTGCCATTGTTTATGAGCATTGGTGATGAACAACCACGAGTGGTTTTAAAAAGCTTGTTCGATAGCACAAGCTCAGGTAATGAATTGCAAAAATTAATTTTAGTGACCGTACCGGTGCTGGCAGGTGTGATGCTGCTTCGTTTTATTCAGCGACAGGGGCCATCCGATTTGTATCATAGCCTACCTTTGCGTAGAGAGCATCTATTAACGGCACATTTGATTAGCGGTCTTATTCTTTTACTTGTACCTGTATGGCTGACTGCGGGAGTAACTGCCTGGGTTAACACGTCAGTCGAACTGCCTTATATTTTTCATATCAATGATATTGGATCGTGGGCACTGGTCGTGTCCATCCTTACGATTTTCCTGTTTACCTTTACTGTGTTTGTAGGTATTTGTGTGGGACAATCGTTGCTACAGACTGTGGTAGTGTATGTTTTGCTGCTATTGCCTCAGTTTCTATTCATGATGATGGGGCGTTTTCTGGAGCGTAATTTATACGGATATGTGCAGGTGCGAGAAACCATTGTTCAATATATTAATGGTGGGGAGTTTCGCAGCAGTAATAATATTTGGGATAACTTATCGCCGTTTGTACGCATTATGGACAATTTGCCGCATCGCGCCTTTTCCTACATGGAGCTGCTTGCCTATATAGGTATCTCCCTGCTGTTTGTCGCCTTGAGTTATGGTTTGTACCGTAAACGCTTGGTCGAGAAGGCGACTCAGGCCATGGCGTTTTCTTTCTTTCAACCTTTGTTCAAGGCAGGAGTTATACTATGCACCATGCTTGTACTAGGCGATTATTTTTATAATGCAAGTACAAGAGGAGCAAATTGGTCGATTTTTGGGTATGCACTTGGAGCTATTTTAGGCTATATCGTTGTAGAGATGGTCGTCCGCAAGACGTGGCAAATTGTGCGTGTTCGTGCTTTGGTGGAAATGGTCGTTTACGGTGTGATCATGGGGCTGGTATTATATATCCCGATTTCAGGTTGGTTGGGTTATGAGGACCGGATTCCAACAGCACACTCCGTAGAAAAAGTTTATGTGGGGCAAGAGGAGCCTCTGGGGAGAGATGCACAAAAAGAAGCTTATTTCTCCCAAGACAGGGCCTACATTGCCTCTGTACTGAATTTACATCGTGAACTCGTACGTGCACATGCAGCAGGTGAGAAATCGTTGTCCAAAAATCTGGCGGTCGAATCGGCAGTTATAGTCTACCGTTTGGATGATGGTTCCACCATGACTCGCCGCTATACATTCCCTGAGAAGCCTTTCCGGACGGAACTGACTAAAGTGATGGAAGCTGAGCCTTACAAAACGGTAAGATATAAGCTGGATAAGCTACAAGGAAAAGCAGAGACGATTAATATCGAATCCTTAGATGATAATGAAAGACGAGTGGTTTTAACCAATCCCAAAGAAACTCGTGAATTTGAAGCCGTACTCAGAGAAGAAGTATTAAATATGAGTTATAGCGAAATGCAATCAGAGGAATATCCATTAGGAAGTGTTTCTATTACAAATAAAGAGTCATCTTTTACCAATGACGAACCGAAATGGAAGCGTGAACTCTCATTTAATTGGCCGGCTTCCTATCACAAGCTTACAGATTGGTTAGAACAAAAGGGATATGCGGATAAGGTCATCATTGATGCTAAGGATATTTTTTCGATACGGGCTGTTCCTATTATTACTGAAGAGCTTGAGCCTTATCGACCCAATCAGTATATTGAAGACTATAAACTATTTAGAAGCATTCAGCAGAAGCACAAAGCAATAACTATTGAAGATCCGAAGCTTTGGAGTACTGTATTGGAAAAGCGCAGACCCTATAGCTATACTCCAAATATGGCGAAGGGTACTTACCTATTTCAGGTCAAGATCAAACCTTTATTTAGTGCAGATCCCCACACAGGCTATTGCTATTTAACTCCAAACGAAATGACACCGGAGCTTGCAAAGGCTTTACCGACAGTTCCTTAAGCCCACGATATGGCTATACAGGATGACGATTCCCTCCCGTTTGGCGATGCCGGGTTCGACCTCGTGCTGAATAAGCATGAGTCATTTTCGCCAACGGAGGTACGACGTATTTTGCGCTTGTCTACTATTTAAAAGCTATTGAATGGCAGATTGCAGACTTTCAGCCAGAGAAATATATAGAACAGCTGTATGGTCTGTATTTGGATATCCAACGTGATGGGTACTGGGACGTGAAGCAGCACCGTTTTTTGATCCATGCCAGAGCAATATAAAGAAGATTCGATACCAAAAAGGCCTTTCCCGTGGGGGAGGCCTTTTTTGCCATAAGCATTAGGGTAAGAACAATATCAGAAGCCACATGGCGGTTGGCAGTGAAATACCAACGGCTATCGCTATATAGGGCAAGGGAGTTCGAAAGTAGTTTTTACAGTCCGCCTCCTTGTCCTTTTTCTCGTGATAGAACGCTACCTGGGTTGCAAAGCTGTGAAGTAGCTTGAGTGCTTCATCGCTGGGAATATGCTGTAAGGAAAGCCATAGATCATCGTGTGCTTTCCGGAGCAAGGTTACATCAGATGTATTATTCGGATGATCGGATAAGGACATTTTTATCCTCCTCTCGTATACTAATCTTTACCATAATTGTACAATGAAGAAGCAATGGCTTACAGTCTCATTTCATTCATTAGTTATAGGGGGATGTACATGTCTGATCCAAAGGAAGTTATAACCAAGCCGGAAAAGAATGAGTCTGTGCGGATAGCATGGTTTTGGCCATGGCTGGGTGGTACGTTTATGTTTGGATTGTTTTCAGTCATGTTTAATGTAGTTTGGAGTATGGTTGTGGCACCCCAAGTGCAGCTTCTGCTGAGGCATGAAGGTGTCACAGATACAACTGTGTTTGTAATACTACTTCTATATGCATGGATTATCGGTCTCATTTTTGCAGCTTATGGTGCCTTGAGTGCGCGTATGTCCAGCATGGGCAAGCTTTCGCTGATGCTGACCGGGCTATTATCATTATTATGTGGGCTGTGGTTGTGGATTGTAGGCATACAAGGGTCTGGTGGCCAACCTGCTGAAGTGGGAGGGGCGTGGGAGCTCTTTTCACTCTATCACGCTTGGGCGGAGCCTGTGTTGGAGGTATTGGGGCCATATACACAGCATGGTGAAATCTGGTTTCTACTGGCTGCACTGCTGCCGATAGCTGGCATGGTAATAGGAGTTGGGGTGAATCGTTATCCAGCGGTGACCGACAAGAATGGTAAGGTGGATCATAGATGGCAATGGAGTGTTGCCGCAATATCTGCTGCGCTCGTCATTGTGCTGACGATTACACTGATGCTTCCTCAACGCCCGTACATTGCAGAGAAGGATTTTCCGGTAGTTGACGGGGCTACGGCGGCCATTCCGTTTGCGCAGGATATGCTGCATGAACTGACTGGAATGAGCAAGGCGCGAGCGGCGCACGAGCTGAGATTCAACACGACCCATCAGGCATATGTCAATTTAATCGAAAAGAAGGCGGATCTGATTCTGGTGGCCGGTCCTTCCGATGAGGAACTGCGTCTGGCGAAAAGTCGGGGAATACAAATGAGGCTCACGCCCATTGGGTGGGATGCGTTTATTTTTCTCGCTCATCAAGACAATCCGGTTAAGGGACTTTCTTCGGAGCAGGTTCGTCGTATATATGAAGGGGCTATCCATAATTGGAATGAAGTAGGGGGCAAGGATCAGCCGATCATTGCTTATCAGCGAGAAGAAAATTCAGGCAGTCAGACATACATGCAAAAGAAAGTGATGGCAGGCCATGAGATGGCTGACCCGCCACGTGAACTACAAATTGGCATTATGGGTGGTATGATTAATGCAGTCGCAGATTTTAACAAGGATCACAACGCGCTCGGATATTCATTTTATTATTTTGCAAATGTGATGCATAATCGTCAAGAGGTCAAATTTTTGTCTATTGATGGAGTAGAGCCGAACAAAGAACACATTCGCTCGAAGCAATATCCATTCACAGCTCAACTGTTCGTGGTCACACGGGAAGGCGAGAAACCAAGCCCTTCGATGCAACGATTACTCGAATGGCTGCAAAGTGAAGAAGGAACCCGGGCCATCGAAAAAGGCGGCTTTGTTCCTGTAAACTCGTAAACCTGAAACGATGGTTCGCATACAGTCACCCGTATATTCACCTTAAGAGTGAAACGAAGACAGCAGGGTAATACATAGAATATGCTTTGCTGTGAATACAATACCCGCACAGCATGTATATCACCAACATAAGGGGATGAACGAAAATGAAGAAAAAAACATCGGTATGGGTGCTTTTGCTCGCCGTAGCCATAGTGACAGCGGGGTGTGAAACAGGCTCGCAAACAGGACAAACGGCTCAAAATGAGCAAAAGGGTGCCGCCTCGGCACAAGCGAATGGTTCGGGAACAACTGTAGATACACCGAAAACAGGAGGACAAGCAACCACAGACTCTACTATAGCGAAGGTCCGCATGGACAATATTACCGCGCTGCGTTTGATCGACGGTCAATCCGGCTGGATCGGCGGAAATGGCTGGATTGCCCGAACGGACGCGGCTGCATCCGGTTCAGTCGGATCGACGTGGAATGTGCAATATCAGGGCCAAGGTACGGTTCAGCAGATTTTTGCCTTGAACGGACAGCAGGCCTGGGCTGTTATGGCAGACAGCGGATCGCTGCTGGCCACTCGCGATGGCGGCAAACGCTGGGAGGTTGTGGGGACTGTACCTGAGCAAGGGCAAGCGGGCTTTTTACACTTTGTATCATCCAAGGAAGGGTTCAGTGGCAGCCAATATACGAAGGATGGCGGGCATAGCTGGTCTTCGCTCCCCATGCCTGGCCACATGGTAGGACAGCCATATTACCATGATCGGCAAAACGGCTGGGCGGTTACGCAGGACACAGACCGTTCGTTTCAGATTTTACACACTGTTAACGGGGGCCAAAAGTGGACTACTGTCATGTCACGCACAACGGAGGCGCCTCTAAATGGAGCCATTATTCGTTCGGTAGAACGTGGCAACGCATGGATCGAGCTGGTTGGAGATACGGGGATGAATCAGACGTCGTATTCGCTTTGGCATACTGCCGATAGTGGACAAAGCTGGCGTGCTGTGCTGGCGAATGCCACCGCTGGCGGCGGTCCGGCACCAGGTATTAGCCAGCAAGAGAACCAGGTTGCCAAAAATGAAGGGACGGCACCAGGTATGCTCTATCCGGTTAATAGCAGTACCGCATGGATGGGTGGCTACTGCGCACCGTGCGACAAGCCTAATACGATCGGCTGGACGACTGACGGCGGCAAGACGTGGAACAATGGCAAGCAAGGCTTTGACGGTTATGGCGGACAGCAAATCGGGATGGCAAATGCCAAGGAAGGCTGGGCTATTTTCTCAGATTCAGAGCAGGCCCCAGTTATGTATACCACCTCGGATGGTGGACAGCATTGGACGCAGAGCCATGTATTTGACAAGCCTGTGGCATCAGGATCCTAAGGAGGGATGAATATGAGCCATCATAAGAAAAGTGTGATTAGATGGACTGACGGTCGTGAAGTACCGTTAATCGGGCAGGGTACGTGGAATATGGGTGAAAAAGCGTCACTCCGGCAGGAAGAGGTGCGCGCGCTTCAACTAGGCTTGGAGCTGGGTATGACGCTGGTGGACACGGCTGAAATGTATGCGGAGGGCGGCGCAGAAGAGATCGTCGGAGAGGCCATTCGGGGTCGCCGGGACGATGTCTATCTTGTTAGCAAGGCGTATCCTCATCATGCGGACCGCCAAGGACTGGCTCAAGCGTGCGAAGCGAGCCTAACCCGAATGGGAACAGAGTACATGGACATGTATCTGTTGCATTGGCGCGGGAATATTCCGCTGGAAGAAACGGTACAAGGCATGGAAAAACTGCGTGAGCAGGGCAAAATCCGCAGCTGGGGAGTGTCCAATCTGGACAAATCCGACATGGAGGAGCTATGGAGCCTGAGTAGAAGCGAAGCCTGCGCTGTTAACCAAGTGCTGTATCACGCAGCTTCGCGTGGCATCGAATATGATCTGCTACCTTGGAGCCGTACGCATGGGGTGCCTGTGATGGCCTATTGCCCGATTGCCCAAGGTGGCCGCCTGCGACGGGGTC
The DNA here is from genome assembly GCF_038005565.1 of Paenibacillus sp. FSL R10-2748. Taxonomy (NCBI): domain Bacteria; kingdom Bacillati; phylum Bacillota; class Bacilli; order Caryophanales; family Paenibacillaceae; genus Paenibacillus; species Paenibacillus sp. FSL R10-2748. Next base: position 1,298,273 of record NZ_JBBOTK010000001.1, on the reverse strand, counting down.
TGTTGGAGCATCCTGTTATGGTAGACATTGCTGCCAGCCACGGGGTAACTCCATCCCAAGTTGCGCTTGCGTGGGTCATACGGGACGGTGATGTCTGGGCAATTCCGAAGGCGGTGCAGGAATTGCATGTACGACAAAATGCAGCGGCAGCCAGTATTCGGCTCACTCCTGAACAACTTCAACAAATAGACAAAGCTTTTCCTCCGCCAACGCGGAAGCAGCCGCTGGATATTGTTTGACGAAGGAGGAGCCCATGACAGAGCGAGAGACAGAACTGCATGAGGTAGATGATCATCTGGATTATGGATTATCCGTTGTATTCATCGGCTTTAATCCCAGCTTGAAATCAGGCGAGGTAGGACATCATTATGCGAATCCGCGCAACCGCTTTTGGCGCATACTGGAGGGAGCAGGCTTGACACCTCGCTTGTACGATCCATCGGAAGATCGGGAGCTGCTGAAGCTGGGCTTCGGCTTTACGAACATTGTTTCCCGTCCTACGAGGGGAGTAGAGGACATTGCACGCGAGGAATACGCCGAAGGACGTCTGAAGCTATACGAGAAGCTAAAGGAATACCGCCCGAGGGTTGCTTGCTTTGTCGGCAAAGGCGTGTACACCGAATACAGTAAAAAATCCAAAGTAGATTGGGGATTTCAGCCTGAACCGCTAATTCCCGAGATGCATGAATTTGTGGCACCTTCGTCTAGCGGACTGGTGCGCATGTCGCTGGAAGAAATCACAGATATTTATCGCCATCTTCAAACGTTCCTTTCGTCAGAAATCGTCTGAAATGCAGTAAGTATGGTGAATACAGCTAGCACAAAAAGAACCACACGCTCCAGTCCCTGCTGGGAAGAGCGTGTGGTTCTTTGAGCTGTTTCTATTGTAAGGCTTTCGCCTGCCATGCCTGTTCCACGGGAACATAAGGATATCCCAGATCACGTGCGACCGCTTCGTAGGTAATATGTCCGTTCAGGACGTTGGTGCCGCTAAGCAGTGGCTTGCTTCTGCGAAGCGCCTCTTGCACACCCAGATCTGCGAGCTGGAGAGCAAAGGGGAGCGTCGCGTTCGTCAGAGCGAGCGTCGAGGTTTGCGGTACCGCGCCCGGCATGTTTGCTACCGCATAGTGAATGACGCCATGCTTCACATAGGTAGGCTGGTCGTGTGTCGTGATGTGGTCAATCGTCTCGACTATGCCGCCTTGGTCGATGGCGACATCCACAATCACAGAGCCGGGCTGCATCGTCTGTACCATCGCTTCCGTTACGAGCCGCGGGGCTTTGGCACCAGTGATTAGGACAGCACCGATCAGCAAATCACTTTGCGCCACGGCTTCAGCAATGTTGGACGGGGTGGACACCAGCGCATGGAGCTGATTTCCAAAAATATCGTCCAGTTGGCGCAGTCTTGGCAGGCTCAGGTCGATCAGTGTCACATCTGCCCCGAGACCGATGGCGACCTTGGCAGCATTGGTGCCGACCACCCCTCCGCCAATAATGGTCACTTTACCGCGTTTGACCCCCGGCACACCTGCCAGCAGGATGCCTTTGCCACCCTTTGGTTTTTCCAGCAGTTGTGCTCCAATTTGTACAGCCATTCGTCCGGCAACCTCACTCATCGGAGTAAGTAGCGGAAGGCTGCCTTCAACATCTAGCGTCTCATAGGAAATGGCGGCTACGCCGTTGTCTGTTAAAGCGCGGGCCAGTGCTGGCTCGGCAGCCAAATGCAGATAGGTGAATAAAATCAATCCTGGTCGAAAATACCCGTATTCAGAGGGGAGCGGCTCTTTTACCTTGATAATCAGATCCGCCTGGGACCACACGTCCGCAGCTTGTTGCACAAGAGTCGCACCCGCAGTGGCATAATCTCCATCCGTAAAGCCGCTTTCAACACCTGCATGGCTTTCCACAAATACGTGATGTCCATGTTGAATCATTTGAGCTGCACCTGCAGGCGTTAGAGCGACACGATTTTCGTTGTTTTTAATCTCTTTCGGAATCCCAATTTTCATTTCATTCACCTCTCCTAAAAATAATTGTTAAGAAAATTACACTATCATTTTTGTGCAGTTTGCCGATTAGTTACATGGACTCAAGCCGATAAATGCAATTCATGTTAGATTAGGTACAGTTTACAAGGGGGGGAGCTCCTTGACATCATACATTTTGTCGGATTATCTGACTTAAAGGCTCGACTTTTTGATGAATATATGTCATATAAAATGACATAAAGACATATACATAAGGAGAATGCCGATGAACGGTAAAAAAACATTTACCATTGCGGATGTGCTGGAACGTCCCGTTTTCCGGCGGGCAAAACTGGCGGCGGGGGAACAGGGCGTAAATCGCCGTGTGGGTTGGGTACATGTACTAGAAATCACAAATGTTTCTCCGTTTGTGAGCCGTCATGACTTGATTTTGACGACCGGCCTGTGGCTCACACGGAAGGGGGAAGAGCGTGCCGAGTATATGGAGCAACTGATCCGCTCGGAAGCTGCGGGATTGTGCGTGGAGCTGGGCACGAGCATTCATGAAATCCCCTCTGAAATTCTGGAGTTGGCGGAACGACATCACTTCCCGGTCATCGTATTTGAGCAGCCAGTGCGTTTTGTTGAAATTACACAAGATATTCATTCCCTACTTATTAACCGACATCATGAACTCCTAAAAGATCTGGAGCGATTTTCACGTCAGCTTCAGCAGGAGACCCTGCGCAGCACTGATATGAACGCCCTCTTGCGTGTGCTTCATGACTATGCAGCCCGGCAGGTCATCTACATGTCTTCCATTGAAACCAATCGATTCGTACCTTCCGTCCAGCCGGATCTAGCGGACCGTATTGCAGATTTTTATGCCAATGAAGTGGAATCTAGTATGACCGCCGATCGGGAGGGGCATCTGCTGTTTCACCTGAATGAATCCACCGCCGTCTTGTTCCAGCCCGTTGTATGCTTCGGTCAGGTGTTTTCCGCAGTAGGTTTGGTGCTGCATAGTGAAATGCCAACGGAAGAAATGTCGCTGTTACTCGATTACACTGCCAAGGCAGCCGCTACATTGGTGCTGAGAACACAGTTTCTTGAAGACCGATTGCTGCGTAATCAAAATGAATTGATTCAGGATGTATTGAGCGGACAGCTTCCCAGTGAAGAACAGGCCCAGACCCGAATGGGCCTGCGATTGTTATCGAAGGGGCAGTATTTATTTTGGGCAGGGGTCATTGAGGTAGAACATCAGGACAAGGATGCCAGTCAGGTACGCAAGGAATCCATCAATCAGGATGTGCTGGTGCTGCTTCGTTCATTGTTGAAAAAAGAAACGTTGCACAATCTGCTGATGATGAAGGGGAGTCAATGCTACATCCTTTGTGCCAAGGAGGAATTAACACTGCGTTCCGCAGCGCAAATGAAAAAAGTGCTTGCCCATACTGTTCAATATATTCAGAATTATGCCGCAGGACAGCTTGATAAGGTGCGCATTCATGCAGGCTTTGGTAAAGTAAGGCATCGCATGACGGGGACGGATCGCAGTTTTGAAGAGGCATATGAGGTCATTGAAGTGGCACGAAGCGTCCCAGTCATGAAGGATCGGTTATTTTACGACAGCATCGGAATCTATCAGTTGTTGAAGGCGGTGCCCCGCATTCCTTTTCTACAAGAGTTCGTAGAGGACCATTTGGGCGGGCTGATTGCGCATGATCGTGAGCACCATATGCAGCTTCTGGATACACTGGATGCCTATTTTCAATCCCATGGCTCCAAGCGTGATACCGCCGGAATTTTGTACATTCACAGACAGACCCTTTATAATCGGCTGGATAAAATTAATGAAATCATAGAGGGAAATCTGGCAGACCCTGACAAACGTCGTTGCCTAGAGATGGCGCTACTGGCTTACCGAATGCTTCAGGCTGAAAATTGATCCTAAATAACTAGTTCTATTTTCCATTCTACTCATTTACAATGCGTGTTAACACTGAGATAATAGAAGAGATAACGGAAATATCTTGAAAGGGGATTAATATGAATATAAAAAAATGGATCGCCGTCCCTCTTATTCTGTTAATGGTAGCTTTGACAGGTTGCCAGGCAGTAGGTGGATTTGATGTAAGTAAAAACTTATTGGGAACACTTGATGTGAAATCCCAGCAGACAACGGAGAAAATCTCTCTTAAATTGACTCCAAAAGAAGGAATCTCGCAAGGAGATAAAGAAATCGTAGATTTGATTAATTCGATTTCTGTCACTGTGGATGAAGCCAAGGTACAATCGGAGGAACTTGCTTCTGCCAAAGGTACATTGCACATCGATAAGTATAATTTGCCGTTTGAACTTGCTTTAGACCGCCAAGGTTTGGCTATTCAACTGGAAGGTGCCAAAAAACCTTATTACATATCTTTGAACTCGCAAGAGAGTTTGAGCGGTCTGCCTGCTGGATTTGATCCATATGTATATTCCAAAGACGTGAGAGAACTGACGAAAACAGCCGCTGCACTTATGCTCAAGCATGCGCCTAACCCTTCTACCATTTCTGCAACGTCTGTAACCGAGGAAGTATACGGTGAAAAAGACAAAGTGAAACTGACCCATCTGCATGCTGAACTTCGTGGTGATGAGCTGGTAACATTAGTAAAACCGTTCCTGGCGAATCTGGCGAAGGACGAAGCAGGCTTGAAAGAGCTGATCGGGCAAGCCATTGATATGACTAAAACGATTGCTTCCGGCATGAATATTGAAGGTAGTGATAAAGTAACAACGGAACTGAGTGCTAACAAAGAAAAAATGGTCAATGAGGCTTATACCGAAGTTAAAAAGTATTTGGATCTGGCCGTTGATCAGTATGATGTAGGCGTTAGCACCATGTATGCACAGTCCCCTGAAATCAAAACGGTTCTGAGTGCTAACACGGTTCTGAAAAGCGACATGTATTTTGATGAAAAAGGAAATGTTCGCAAAGCAGCGACAGACTTGACAGTTGCTCTGCCAGATGTGGACGGTCTTCCGGTGAAGTCCTTCACAATTCTGACCGAAACTCAATCCTGGAACGTCAATGGTAGTGTGACGGCTGATAAAGTGGATATTTCTAACGGTGTTATTGACTTGAATAAACAAGCTGAATTAACTCCGGGAGCGACGCTGCGCAATTTTGAAGCGAATTCTCCGATCTACAACATTTTAAAAAATGATTTGGAAATTACAAAAGTAGAAACCATTTTCGATCCTAAAGACGATTACTACGTCTTGGAGAATCGTGGTGGCACTGCCTTTATTCCATTGCGTGAACTGACGAGCGAACTGAACTCCGAGTTAAAATGGGATGCAGCTGCTAAACAAACTACTGTAATTGATGATATTACAGGTAAGACGATTAAGCTGAAAAGTGGCTCCAAACAGGCTGTATTGGAAGGAAGCACATTGACGCTGCCACAAGCTCCATATACGGATGAATATGGCACATTGTATGTTCCTTTCAAATCAGTTGCCGAGGCGCTTGGCGCCACAGTAACTCGTAACAATGATGGGGAATATGTACTGAAACGCGACTAAAAAAGATATTCAAGGAACCGGCCCAATTAGGGCTGGTTCTTTTTTAGTTAAATTGGTAAAATGCTCAGTAAAGCGATTAAAATAAGCGCTTACAAATTTTAAAAGTGCCATACTTTTATACAGGGAAAATTGAGATAATTATAGTATCATTCCAGCATAGGAAAACACATACAATTAGGGGGATATACGATGAAAGATATGGAACTATTGAATTCCAGAGAGGGACAAATGGTGCTTGCCCGAATGTACGGTCAACAGCAAATCTCTGAGCAAACGACTCGATATGAATCACTTATACAGGCGTATCGGGAGCATTTTGGTGTAGGGGATATTGAACTGTTTAGTGCTCCGGGACGTTGCGAAATTGGTGGAAATCATACAGACCACAATCACGGGAAGGTGCTGGCAGGCAGTATAACACTCGATACCATCGCTGCAGCTTCTAAAGTGGAGGAGTCTGTAATTACATTCTTTTCTGAAGGCTATAAGACGAAGTACGTCATCGATTTAACCGACTTGTCGCCAAAACCGGAGGATGACAGTACGATGCTGCTGGTTCGTGGTATTGCCGCTGGTCTACTTGAATTCGGATACCGTATCGGGGGATTCCAAGCTTATATATCAAGTAATGTATTCTCTGCTTCAGGTTTAAGCTCTTCCGCTTCTTTTGAAATGTTGATATGCACGATATTAAATCATTTTTATAACGAGGGAGCGTTAGATGCAGTTGCTAAATCCAAAATTGGTCAGTATGCGGAAAATAGCTATTGGAACAAGCCGTCGGGGCTGCTTGATCAGATGGCTTGCGCGTATGGCGGCTTGATTTCCATTGACTTTGAAAATCCCAAGGAACCGATCATAAATCCTGTTCATTGGAATTTTGAACAAAACGGATATTCCCTCGTTATTGTAAATACAGGCGGAAATCATGCTGATTTAACGGACGATTACGCGGCGGTGCCCAACGAAATGTTTGCAGTGGCTCAATCTTTAGACGCTTCGGTTTGCCGTGACTTATTGCCAGAGGATCTATATGCCAACCTTAAAATGGTCAGGGAAAAAGCAGGAGACCGTGCAGTACTGCGGGCGTTGCATTTTTTTGAAGAAAATAGGCGTGTGGATGAACAGGTGAAATCACTGGAGGAGGGGCGCTTTACTGATTTCCTGAGGCTCATTACCGAATCTGGTAATTCCTCATGGAAATGGCTCCAAAACGTATATAGAAGTGGGGTTGCGCGGGAACAAGACGTATCGGTTGCACTGGCTTTAACGGAAATGTATTTAAAATCAATAGATAACAGCGCATGCAGGGTACATGGGGGTGGCTTCGCTGGTGTCATCTTGACGATTCTTCCGAATGATCATGTGGATGATTATAAGGAGTGGATCAGCGGAATGCTGGGAACTCCGGTACTTGTTGTCAACGTCCGTGAGGACGGTGCCGTTAATGTTAGTGATTTGATAAATGTTGAACGGACTCATTGAGAGTTTACAAACTAGTCAGTCAGTAGAAGACTTTAACCCATGGGTTAAAGTCTTTGTCCTTTTTATCGCCGATACAGCTTAGGTTTGCGTTATAATAAAGAGATGATAGTTTTAATGAAGGAGGGCCTGTCATGGCTATATACCCGTCCTGGTCCTATTCGCAATCGAGGGCTCAAACGTTCGATGAATGCTTACGCAAATACTATTATCATTATTACGGCTCGCATAATGGCTGGAATTCGGCACAGGGCACTGAAGAGCAAGTTACGTTGTATCGGCTCAAGCAACTGAGCAACTTATATATTTTATTCGGGAATATCACGCATCAAATGTGTGAATCAGTCATACGTGGATGGATGGAAAAAGGGGCTATCCCGCGTACAGCATACCTCGAGACAGCTATGAAGAACATGTTGAATGACAGCTACAAGGAATCGCTACACCGTGAGCTATGGCTACAAGATCCGAAAAATCGCGTCATGCTGGCGGAGGTTTATTACGACGACGAGGTGCTTTCGGAACGAATCGCCCTTATTAAGGAGCGACAGCACGCGGTGATACACAATTTATACCGTACTGCGGTTTGGCATGAACTGCAACAGGGAAAGGCCCGAATTGTAGAAGTGGAGAAGTGGGATACGATGCTCCTTCACGAGACGAAAGTGTATGTCAAAATGGATTTGCTCTACCGTAGAGACAATGGAGACTTGGTCATCGTGGATTGGAAAACAGGCAAGGAAGGCGATTTTTCCGACCAACTTTTTTTGTATGCTTCCTATGTGCAGGAGCACTATCAGCTTCCATTGGAGAAGATCGAGGTACGTGTGGAGTATCTGATGACAGGAGAGCATGAGGTGTATCGTCCCGCGCAAGAGGATATCGACAAAGTGGTTGGTAATGTCGGACGATACATCGAGGAAATGAAGTCCTGTCTCGATGACGATTACTATAATCGCCCCAAGCCTGAATCTTTCTTCACTCCGATGCCTTCACGCAGAGCGTGCGGAGGCTGTAATTTTCGTGAGGTATGTAAGTACCGAGCGGTGTGAAATGACTTGATCGCCTTTGCCCCCGGATTCCTACCCTAATTAAAGCTAGTGAATCCGGCCATATGGCAAATCTATAATTCTTCTATGTTTTGAAACCGCTTTATAATTTAGAAGCTGCGAGGTATGATAAGGGTATTATTGGAAAATGCGAAGGAGGAAGTTAGGAAGATGACGAGTATAGAACACGCACGTATTCTTTTTCAGGGAGATTCTATAACAGACGGAGGAAGGGGACGAAATGAGGACGCGAACCATTGGCTGGGTCAGAGCTATGTGTATCTGATCGCAGGTGCGTTGGGGAGCCGTTTGACTACCACGCAGCCAGAGTTTGTGAACCGGGGAATTTCGGGGGATCGAGTTTCGGATTTGTATGCACGTTGGAATGAGGACACGTTTAGCCTGAAGCCGGACCTGCTCAGTATTCTAATCGGAGTGAACGACGCCTGGCGGATCGTGGAGCAGGAGCCGTCCGGGGTGACGGACCGATTTGAACGAGCCTATCGCCACCTTCTGGAAGAAACGCGTGAAGTGATGCCTGATCTGGGACTCGTGCTGTGCGAGCCGTTTATTTTGAAAACGGGAGCTACCGAGGCGCGATGGGACATTTGGCAAGAAAAAATAACGGGATACCAGCGTATTGTACGTCAGCTTGCGGACGAATTTGGGGCCGTATTTGTGCCGCTCCAGAGCATGTTGAACGAAGCCGCTATCCAGGCGGACGCCTCCTATTGGCTGCATGACGGGGTTCATCCGACAGCGGTTGGGCATCAATTGATAGCTGATCAATGGATAGATATTGTGCAAAAGAGTCCGCTGGCGATTCGCTAACAGGGGCATACATAGTCTACTCCTTGTCATTTTTGGGTAATACACGATTATGGACATCATTACTTATGTTATGGTTCCATCCAAAAATGAATGTCAAAGGGGGGGCTTCTTGCTTCGTCATGAACGGAGCAAGAGAGGGCTATGGAAACGATAAATATCATTCTGGTTATATTGCTTATCGCATTAACTGCTTTTTTTGTGGCCTCGGAGTATTCCATTATTCGTGTGCGAGTATCTCGCATCAATCAATTGGCCTCTGAAGGCAACAAAAATGCGAAAGCCGTTAAAAACATTCTGTCTCGGCTGGACGAGTATTTATCTGCTTGTCAGCTCGGAACCACATTAACCTCAATGGCGCTAGGCTGGCTAGGGGAATCTACTGTTGAACATCTGCTACATCCCCTGTTTGTGTTGGCTCATATTCCAGCAGGCCTGACGGGAGTGCTCTCCTTTTTGCTGGCTTTTCTAATCTTGACCTATTTCGAGGTGGTCATTGGGGAGCTGGTACCGAAAACATTCGCCATACAGATTGCTGAACCAATGGCATTGTTTTTTGCCCGTCCAATCACGATATTCTATAAAATGACCTATCCCCTGAATTGGGTGCTCAGTCGTTCATCGCGTGTCATTACGGGTCTCTTCGGGCTCAAAAGGGTATCTGAAGAAGATGCGGCACTCAGTGAAGCCGAGCTTCGTTTGGCGTTATCTGAAGGCTTTCGTAGTGGTGAAATTACACCGACAGAATATCGATATCTGAACAATGTATTTGATTTTGACGACCGTGCGGCGCAGGAAATTATGGTACCGCGCATCCACATCCGTTCCATCTCCCACCAGGCAACAGTGGCCGAGTTTATGGAGCTGATCGAGGACAAAGTTTATAATTTTCTACCTGTAGCTGAACATGGCGACCGGGATCGTATTATCGGGATGATTCGCGTCAAGGAAGCCCTGCATGATTTGGCACGTGGGCACAGCACAGGGAATACGACGATGGCTTCTTATATTCACCCGGTGCTTCAGGTTATCGAGACGGTTCAGGCTCGGGATCTGCTGATTCAGATGCAAAAACGACGCATTCCAGTAGCGGTGCTGGTGGACGAATATGGTGGAACATCTGGACTTGTCACACTGGAGGACATTATGGAGGAGATTGTTGGAGACATTCCTTCCTATACCGACACCGAAACCCCCGCAGCGTTAACTCCACTCATTACAAAAACAGACGATCATCGTTACATACTCAAATCACAGGCGCTCATTCATGAGGTCAATCGACGCTTGGAGACGGATATTGAGGCCGGGGACGTATATACAATTGGGGGATGGATGCTTTCAGAGCGTTTTGATATCCAGCAAGGAGAGAAGCTGACCATCGGTTTATGGGAGTTTACCGTACTGGAAAAAAACAGTCACCAAATAGACGCAATTGAAGCGATTAAGAAAGCAGTCGTTGAACAGAAAAATGACAATGATTTTTAATAATGGAAAATGACTTTGTCGAGTAACAGCTCGCTTAAGATGTGACGAATGGCCTGTAAAGCTTGTGACAGCGCGATTCGTCCGTTTTAAGATGCAAGCTGCTACCTGGTAACATATTGTTTTTTGTGATTAGGATAGGGGACTTAAGACTCTGTATCTTTATGCTCATGAATATATCTGTCTATGAAAAATACTACTAGAAATGTAGCAATTTTATGGTAAAATGGAATCAAATTTGAGTTTTTTGGGGTGGGCTACAGTACATGAAGATGTCACTAGGTACGAAAATGGTTACTGCATTTGTCTCAATTTCTGCAATAACCTATGGAACAAGCGCTTTTTTTATTTTTGTACTCAAGGACTGGCTTGCTCAAGGTACACAAGAATGGGTGTACACTTCGATCATTCTGTTATTGGGTGTTCTGTGGAGTGGCATTTTGGGCTGGTTGATCTCAAAATTACTCACACGGCCAATTGTTAGGTTGGCAAAGGCGGCAGAGGAAGCTTCGGCTGGGAACCTGTCTGTTGTGATTCCTGAACGTCGTTCGGAGGATGAAATTAAAGTTCTGTATGATGCATTTCGGCATATGATGCTGAACATTAAAGATATGTTCAATGAGATCTCGTACAGCACCAAAACAACTTCGCAAAGTGCGGAAAATCTGAGCTTGGCTATTGTGCAGGCTACCACACAAATTGAGTCCATGTCTTCGGTGGTAGAAGATATTTTGAATGGCGTGGAGCAGCAAAAGCAAGCATCTGCCCAATCTATTAAAACAGCAGACCGAATGCTGGGCGATTTTAAAATGATGCGTAGCAAATCGGGGCATATGCTGGAACTGTCAGGCCATATGGAGCATTCAGTAGATTCGACGCAGACCGTATTTTCATCCCTGATGGATGGAATGGGAGAGCTGACAGCATCACATGGTCGTTCGCAGCAGGTAATTGCCCGACTGGAAAAAGAAGCTTCCCAAATTGAAGCGATTACAAGCACCGTGAAGGATATTGCGGAACAGACCCATTTGCTGGCGTTAAATGCTTCCATAGAAGCGGCGCGTGCGGGAGAAGAAGGGAACGGGTTTGCTGTAGTGGCTCACCAAATTCGCGCACTTGCTGCCCAAAGTACGGAGTCTGTGCAGCAAATAAATGCCATCGTTAGCCGTGTCCAGTCACAAATCGTAGAGACAGTGCAGTTGATGCATCAGCAGACGTCATTGGTCAGTGCTGAGGCGGAACGGACAAGCTCTGTGGATCAGACGCTGAACCGTTTGAACGCTATTGTACGTGAATTTGTCGAGAGCATCCGTTTAATGGAAGAAGCCGTGACGGAGCAGACGAACCGGGTAGATCAAACCTTTGAGCAGATCCATCGTATTCAGCAAATGTCAGGGGCCTTCTCTGAAGGAGCTCACAAAATTTATACAGCTGCTCATGAGGAGACAGCAATTATGCAGGAAATTTCGTCTTCTTCCGAGGATTTGAAAGTGCTTACGAATAAACTCATGATGAAAACACGGGGAATGCAACTATAACAGAAACCGTCATGTGAGGCATGATATATACAAACAAAATATAGCCGCTATACACCGGAAAACGAAGCAAAATGGTTCCCCGGTGTGTAGTGGCTATTTTTTAATTTCAAAAAACTCACATTGTTTTCTGGGGTGGTAAGCCAGATCACTGACGCTGGATTGCACGACAATGGTTTGATCGTCGAAACGGATTATGATTCCGCCAGAGCCAATCAATTGGTCATCCTGAAATACTCGGACACGAAGATGACGTTCCAGTGCCTCATTGAAATCCTGATCTGTAATTAATCGGCGATTAATGGCCATGAGGGTTCTCCTTTAAATATAATATCTTTTATCATAAAGGTAAGGTATTGAACAAGCAAGAAACACGGCTAGAACATAATCGGCTATTGGGTATAAAATAGAATGCAACGAAGAGAGAAAGAGATCAAAGGGGGCTAGCTATGGATAGGTCGTGGTCAGGTACTTGGTTTGATGCCAATGCGCCAGAAGGGTTCGAGGCTTTTACTCCGTCACATGGGTTGGCTATATTGGGACTCATTGTATGCGCTTTGATGCTGTGGCTGACTCGGGGATGGATTCGATCGAACAAGCCTGTAAGCGAGGGAATTCGCTGGTTGTTAATTACAGTCCTCATTCTGTCAGAGGTGACTCTGAATATTTGGTATGTGATGCAGCATATTTGGGATGTCCAGACCTCATTGCCATTAGAACTGTGCAGTGTGACACTGCTGCTGTCTATCCTGATGCTTATTTTTCGAAGCCGCTGGTTATATCCGATCATCCTTTTTGCCGGAATTGGAGGGGCGCTCCAAGCCGTACTTACGCCTAATTTGGCATATGCATTTCCGCATTATCGTTTTATCCATTTTTTCGTAGCTCATAGTGCTATTATTTTGGCAGCCTTGTATATGAGCTGGATAGAAGGACTCAAACCGACATGGAAGAGTGTGGGGGGAGTTATGCTTTTTCTGAATGGCTTGGCGCTGATGGTGTGGATCGTAGACGATGCTCTCGGTGCTAACTACATGTTTCTAGCTGGAAAGCCGTCGACACCGTCGATATTGGATGTTTTGGGGCCATATCCTCTGTACATTCTGGCAGAAGAAGCCATTGCACTGCTGTTCTTTTCGCTTCTGATGCTGTTGTTCGAGGTGCTTCCAGGAGGCAGGCTGTATGTCCGCTTTCGCAAAGGAGCTCTGCATGGTGCTGACAGGTCGATATAAGCCGTTGTAAAGCGATATAAAGGCAGCCTATTCCACAAGTATATGACCAGGGATAAGGCTGCTAAGAATGCCTAAACAGTAGTATAGGTATAACGTTCCCCATTCTAATACTTAACGCAGTAGTGATTCTGCTCCGTCTACATAAATTTCCGTACCCGATACATGAGATGACTCGTCTGAGGCGAGAAACAGGACCAGATTGGCAACCTGCTCTGGCTCACCAGGGGCATCCTCTAGCGGATGCTCTCCGCCCTTCGGAAATTCGACTGGAATTTGTACCTGCTTCAAGTCTTCCGAAGGGTACGTGTTATCGTCAATTTCCGTGTCGATAGCTCCCGGGCATATCGCGTTGACCCGAATTTTGTAACGTGCCAGCTCCAGCGCTGCCATTTTCATAAAAGCAACCTGAGCTGCCTTGGTGGAGGCGTAGGCTGAGAATCCAATACCCGAAAAGGTTCGATTACCGTTGATGGAGCTGGTAATGATAATGCTGCCACCGCGTTCTTTCAGGTAAGGGACGGCATATTTAACGGTAGCAAAGGTGCCGCGAAGATTAATGTTCATCGTGCGGTCCCATTCCTCCAGCTCCAGTGTCTCAATAGGGGCCATGGTGCCGTTAATGCCTGCGTTGGCGAATACTATGTCCAGCTTTCCGTACGTTTCCACGACTTTAGCGAACCCCTGCTGAATCATGTCCGGCTTGGAAATATCACATTCCAGTACAAGTGCCTCGCCGCCAGCCTGCTCAATGATTGCTTTGGTCTCCTCTGCATGCTTGGGTGTCCGATCCAGCATGACCACCTTGGCGCCTTGTTCTGCAAAACGGATCGCGGTTGCCTTGCCGATCCCTGAACCTCCACCACTGACCACTGCTATCTTCCCTTGCAATCTCTGCTCTGCCATTGACTATTCCTCCCATTCCGTTCATAAACTAAACCTGACTCGTTATTCCATACCTCTGTACGTTGATGGTGAAACAGTCACACTGGATTTCATCCCATTTGCGAAATATGGTAACATAGGCGAACCAGCAGGAACTTATAGCAAAAACATATAGCAGGAACAAGTATGGAGAAGACCGAGTGACGGAGGTGGATCGAATTGAGCTATAACGCAAATGACCGACCCGAATCGACAGACGCTATAGCACTGACCGGAAAAATGAAACCGTGGGCACTGAGCGGCCCCAGTATTCAAATCGATCCGTTGTTTCCCTATTACGCCAACCGTTCGCGGGACAGTATAGCAGATGAGATCGCCCTTGCGGGCTACCAGACCGTTCATTATTTTGTCGTGCGTGAAAATGAAGTGGATGGAGCGCTTGTTGCTGCTTTTCAACGCAGAGGCATAGCGGTGTGGGCAATGGTGCTAGGCAACGGTTCTTTTGGCGTGTCCCAGCTGCCGCCGGAGTGGAGAGAATGGCGCATGGAGCTGCTGCGCGAACCGAACGACGGATTTCAGCGGCTTTCGCATTTTGCTCAGGAGTATGTGGAATGGAAAAAGAAAGCCGCTGCCCGGCTCGTCACCGACATTCCGTTCGACGGGTTCGAGGTGGCGGAGCCTTATTTCCCCGAATGGAACGGGCTGCGCAGTGGAGTGTACGGGGATGTTGGGCCGCATGCACAGCGTGCCTTTCGCGAGCGTAGCGGTGAGGACATTCCGGATTTCCGCGACAAGCATGCGCGGAATTATTACCGGAAGGTTCCGAAGCTGTACGCGCAGTGGGTTGATCTGCGTGTGGACGCCGTGAACGGCCTGATCAGCGAGCTGGTGAACGGCGCGGGCGGTGTACGTGATGTCCGGCCGGACATCTGCGTGGCGACATGGTCGCTTGCTGTGAGCGGACGCGGCGATGTCCCAGGCCAGCTGCGGGAATGGCAGGGTCTGGACGCGGTAGCTATGATCGGGTGCGTCGCCCCGGATATGCACGTACTCCAGACCCATTGGCCGGACTGGATGCGCCGCCGTCTACCGCCACAGTATACCCGGGGCTATGCTCGCATCGCGCAGTCGATACGGGCCGCTTATCCGGGCCTGCCCCTCGGGGTGCAGGCGGATATTGGCTCCCTCGCGCGTATGGTACGTGACCGCGAGTGGACGCAGCGGTTTGGGGCTACCGCCCTTGAGGGCGGCTACGACGCCTGGACCGCCTATGAATACCATTTGGGTGGTTACATGTACGATGAGCCGCCCAAACCGCTTAAGGCGGAACGTTCAGCCGAAGATGAGGTAGTTATTTCTTTCAGCAAGCGGATTGCCACACCGTCTGTAGATGAGCTGCGTATTTGGAGCCGGGAGGACAGAGCAGGTACAACACGCGAGCTGAGCCGCCACCTAAGAAACGATTCACTAACGTTGCTGGAGCTTGTGGATGCCGTAGCAGACGGAAACCGTCTATTGCTGCGTATACACAATTTACCAGCAGAGGCGTTCAGCTTGCGCCTTGATGGTGTACAGGATACACCGGAGCTGTGGTTGCTCAAGGGGAGGAAGCTACATCGCAATCTGCCAGAGGATGAAGTGAGGGTTCCTTAAAATTTGGGTAATAACAAAATAACAGCTGTATAAACGGCTCATTTGCCATAGCATTTTAGAATTGTATATTTTTGAGGAGCAGCATCTTTTCAAAACATAAACGATAGTGGAGTGAAAAAAGTATGTGGGATTGGGATTACCTGATTCGGGTCATGTTTGCCGGACTATGCGGCGCCTTAATTGGCTATGAGCGCAAAAGTCGCATGAAAGAAGCGGGCATTCGCACCCATTTCATTGTCGGTATTGGCGCAGCGCTCATGATGGTGGTATCCAAATATGGTTTTCAGGATCAAACCGTCTGGTCGAACCTGTCGCTGGACCCTTCCAGAATAGCAGCACAGGTTATAAGTGGAGTCGGCTTTATCGGCGCAGGGATGATTTTTACACAAAAAAATAGAATTAAAGGACTGACCACTGCCGCAGGCATCTGGACTACCGCCGGAATCGGTATTGCCGTAGGTGCAGGGATGTATGGGCTTGGTGCAGGTGTAACGCTGTTTATTTTAGCGGCTCAGTCCTTGCTCCATAGTCGTTTTTATCAGATGGCTACTCCGTCCACGCGACAAGTAGTTGTTCAGGTCGACAATGAGCCGGGCGTGCTGAATCGGATCAAAGAACTGCTGGAGCACAAGAAGCTGACGATTCACAGCTTTCACGTCGAGCGCATCAATAATGGTGAGCAGTTGGTTATTCATATGCTTGTAAAGCTGTCCCGGTCAGAGGGAGTGGAGGAACTGCTGTCACTGCTGCAAGAGATGGAAGGTATTCGTTCAGTCGAGACTAAGTCCAATTAGACGAATTTACTGCTCATACAGTAGCTTTTTTGTCGAACGCTGACAGACCCATTTAACAGTAAAAAACTTTAAAAATAATGATTGAAAACGCTTCCTTTTGTGTATATACTCTTACTACATCACAGAGACAGCAGCTTAGAAAGCATCAGGGGATAAGCAAAAACGACCTCATGCGTATGCACAAGGTCGTTGCTGTTATCCCGTTCTGAAAGACTGATTTGATGTCTTACTTTACTTTGACTGGAGCTGGATATTTTTTACCCAGCGTATCCACAGTGACTTTTTTCATCGTAGCCGGTTTGATCGGTTTGTCATTGCTATCTCGTTTGGAATTGACGATAGCATCGACCACATCCAACCCGGACGTTACTTTACCGAAAGCGGCATATTGACCGTCGAGGTAGTCCGCATCGGCAACCATGATGAAAAATTGCGATCCGGCCGAATCCAGATCCGCTGAGCGGGCCATGGATAATACGCCACGTGTATGTTTGAGTGTATTGTTAACACCATTGCTCTTGAATTCGCCTTTGATACTGTAGCCGGGGCCACCTGTACCGTTACCTTGCGGATCACCACCCTGAATCATAAAGCCTGGGATGACACGGTGGAAAATGGTACCGTTATAGGCTCCCTTTTGCACCAAAGAAATGAAGTTGTTAACCGTGTTCGGTGCTACTTCCGGATACAGCTCAAGCTTAATTTTCTTGCCATCATTCATGACAATCGTGACAATCGGATGGGAAACAGCCTTGCTTTTGTCTTTAGTCGCAGCAGGAGTTGTAGTGCTTGTCCGGCTGGCAGCTTCCACATCGGCCGCTTTTGTGCCGCATCCAGCAACCAGCACGAGCATGATGGCCAGCAGGCACAGCGTGTACCATGGGCGTATCGTTTTTCGGTTCATTGATATTCCTCCTGAAAGGTTGGATGGTGTAACATCCTAAATTATAGTTTGGGGGCAGCGCAGAACACTTTTCCATTTTCTATCATACCTTTTTTGCTGGGGATAAGGAAATACGGGTTTGAAAGCCGTATTCTTGACCCATACTGCTGCTATTCCCAAGGAAAGGGGCAGGATCATGATGGAGGTAGACAAAAAGCTGGCGAAAGGTCTCATATGGGGTATGGCGTTCAGTCTGCCGGTTTGGGTAGGGGTGCTGTACTCAGTACAACATATTCGTGACTGGCTATAACATAAAGCGTAAAGATAGGCCAAAACCGTTGTGGTTTTGGCTTATTTATATTTGTGCCAGTCCAAATTGCTGTTATTCAGTAGATGCTCGAAGTTGTTATCCAGCTTCTTCTGTTCAGCTTTTTTTGCTTCGACGGCACGCTGCCGTTCGTCTTCTTTACGCTTGTCCTGTTCTGCTTGGGCTTCATTGGCTTGAGCCTTAAGCTTATTCAGCACATCCTGACTCAACAGATCTTTTAACGTAGCAGGTTTGTCCTGAGCCGCAGGAGCAGGGGAAGACGAATTTCTCTTCTTAGCCATGTCATCATCTCCATTCCATTCGATTATATCAGCTTCTGCACGGTTGTTCCACGATTGAAGGATGAGCTGGGCGGTAGACTTTTCTAATTTAGAGGGTAATAATGGAATGAGCAGAAGGGACGTGTGGCATCATGCATCTATATTGGAAGCGAAACCTGGTCATTTTGTGGATTGGAGTATTGTTTTGCAGCATGGCCTATTCCGTGTCTATTCCGTTTTTACCTATTTTTCTGAATACGGAAATGGGCGTAAATGATCATCTGGAACTGTGGTCGGGGATTGCCTTTGGA
Organism: Paenibacillus sp. FSL R10-2748; assembly: GCF_038005565.1. Classification (NCBI taxonomy): domain Bacteria; kingdom Bacillati; phylum Bacillota; class Bacilli; order Caryophanales; family Paenibacillaceae; genus Paenibacillus; species Paenibacillus sp. FSL R10-2748. The sequence continues at coordinate 1,280,008 of NZ_JBBOTK010000001.1, read as the reverse complement.
GTCACTTTTTTAGCCAGCGCGCTGATTGCCCCATTTTGGGGTTCGCTTGCAGATAAGTATGGACGTAAGCCGATGTTGATTCGTTCAGGCTTTAGCCTGGCGGTGTTGTACCTGATATGTGCTTTTGTGACAGATCCGTATGTGTTCGTAGGAGTACGGTTGTTTCAAGGCCTTCTATCCGGGTTTATTCCTGCTGCGATTGCGCTGGTCGGAACGGGCTCGCCTGAGGAGAAAACCGGCTATGCACTCGGTATTATGGCGACCGCTGGGGCGACAGGCAGCATTATAGGTCCGCTGATTGGCGGTGTAGTGAGCCATTATTATGGCAATCGGAATGCCTTTTTTTTCTCTGCAGCTCTTGTGCTGGTATCTGCGTTAATCGCGACTTTTGGCGCTAGAGAGGACAGCTTCAAGGGAACCAGTACCCGCTCGCATGTTCGTGATGATATCAAGGAGGCTATTGCTAATCGGCCTTTGTGCTTTTTGCTTATTCTGGCGGGATTAAGTACCTTTTCCGTCATGATATTGGAACCGTTAATTACGGTATATGTGCTTGAAATGGGAGTTGACCGTAGCCGGGCGTCTTTAAGTTCCGGGATTGTATTCTCAGCCGTTGGTATTGCGGCGGTGCTCATGGCTCCCCGATGGGGACGGATTGGAGGCCGGACCGGATTTGCACACGTGCTGCTGATTGGACTGATCGGTTCGGGAATCGGGAACATCTTACAATTTTTTGTAACCAACTTTGTTGGTTTTGGTGCGCTTCGGTTTGGATATGGATTGTTTTATGCGTCCGTCATGCCGGCTATCAACGCAATGACTGTTGAGGTCACCAAGCCGGAGTTTCGCGGACGAGCCTTTAGCTTGAGCCAATCAGCCACTCAACTCGCGACCATGGCGGGGCCGTTGATTGGCGGTATGCTTGGCAGCTGGATGCCAATCCGCTGGATCTTTGTGTTAAACGGTGGCATACTGCTGCTTGCAGCGTTGTTGCTATGGGCGAAGGGAAAAAATGTGTTCCCGGTTTCAGCCAGGAAGAACGTAACGGATCAGGATATTCATTCTGCCGGATAAGCGAATCACACAGGATTGTCTAAGAGGACAACCTTAGAGCTCATAGAGCAGGTCTTTTTTTGTGCTATTAGATAATTATCCCAAACCTTTACTTTTAGTATACTTATTCATAACCCTCTACACTGATAATATGACAAGGAGGGATATATTATGATAAGAGACGACATTTTGCGTCAACAGCTTGAGAAAGCTCGTCAAAAGCTGTATATTTTGCAAGCAAAACATGGCTTTAATCATGCCAGTGTGCTCAGACAGTCTGTAATTATGGATAACCTCATCAATCAATATAACCACCTTTTTTATATAAAAGAAAAAAAGCCGACTGCATAAATGCAACCGACTGGGCGAGAAACTTTTGGTGAGGTCACTCGCCCTTGTACTGTAGCGCTAATACCTATACAACGATGCTTATCTTAACTTTTATAACTAGTGTGCAATCTATCATTTTAGGTACGGTTCGTTTGATGAGCACTCAGTAGGACACCTATAATGACGACCAAACCACCAATGATTTGGCGCCATGTAATCGTTTCTTGCAAAAGCAACACAGAAAATAAGACTCCAAATATCGGAACCAAATTCATCAGAGAAACGGAACTGCTCGGTGACAGCTTGATTAATCCGTAATTGTAAAGCAAAAATGCGATAACGGAGCAGAATACGCCCAGATATACTAACAACATAAACGATCCTGTTGTCGGAGCCTGCCAACTATCCTTTTCTAATAGAGCCAACGGTATAAAAAAGATACTTCCTGCAACAGTTTGATAAAAAGATAACGTCACAGGCGGATATTTGTCCACTACCTTGCGCGTCATGAAAGTGTAAAACGCCCACGCAAAACCCGTTCCAATCAATATTAAATTTCCGATTAGTTGATTCTTACTATCCGAGCTTTCGCCAACTGAAGTCAAGAAATATACCCCGATCATGGCCAATGCTATACCGCAAATTTTATATTTGGATATTTTCACTTTATACAAAATAAGTTCAAGCAGCGATGTAATTGCGGGATATGATGCAACAATTAATGCTGCGTTGGAAGCGGTAGTCAAGCTAACCCCTATATTCTCCATTGAAAAATAGAGAGTGATTCCCAAAACACCACTAAACGAAATCGTAACCAAATCTTTTGGCTTTACTTTGATATGTTCTTTTTTAATCAGCAAAACGATACCTAGCACAACGGAAGCTATAATAAATCTGGATAGACCCAAGGTAAGAGGGGGGAACGTCGTGTAGGCTGCTTTGGTGGCAATAAACGATGTACTCCAGATCAATAGGGCCAGAATCGTAGAACCGTAGTAAATCCGGCTGCTTTCGCTGTGATGAGCTATGACTTTGTTCAAGTTAAATCCTCCCTGAGGTAATCCCCTGTGAAATGATGATAGTAGCTACTAAAGTGACTACTATAAAAACGTTACTAAAAAGATAGTGTGTATATCAGTTTTTGTCAAGGGGAAGTGATATAGTAAGGATGAACACGAATTGAGGAGAAGACGTCATGAAACCAAAACCAAATATATTAGAAATTCTACGGGATTTGAATTTTAGTGAATATGAAGCCAAGGCTTATGTGACCTTATTGGAAAGCTCTCCACTTTCGGGATACGCCGTTTCATTGAATTCCGGGGTACCGAGATCCAAAATTTACGAGGTTTTGTCTGGAATGGTCAACCGTGGGGATATCATGGTCAGTCAAGAAAATACGCCTCTGTATGTGCCGCTCCCGCCACATGAATTGATTGCCCAGAGAAAACGCAAAGCAGAGCAGATTTTCAATGTGGCGCAAGAGAGTTTGGAGCAGTACACAGCATCATTTCAAAATAGAGAGAATATTTGGAATATTTCGGGGTATGAAGCCATTATCAATCGCATAAATGAAGGGGTAAAGGGAGCAAAACACCGAATTTTATTGGAAATTTGGAAAGAGGATGCCGAGGTGTTCCGAGATGCCTTAGAGCAAGTCGCTCAGCAAGGAATTGAAGTGATCATTGTAGCGTATGGGGAGCTTAATTTTGATTTCGCTACTGTTTACCGCCATGATATGAGTGAGGAGATTACGTCTGAAATTGGTGGTCGGTGGATTGTACTTAGCGTAGACGACCGGGAGGTCGTAGCTGGCATACTTTCACTTGGTGATGACAGCCGCGCTGCATGGACGTTGCATCCGGGTCTGGTGATGCCGATTACAGAAGTGATTATTCATGATATTTATATCATGGAAATCCTATATGAGTTCCGTGAACAATTAGAGGCGAAATTCGGCCCTAATCTAATTCATCTTCGCAATAAATTTGCTATGGGTCCGAATGGCAAAGGATATTATGTTCCTTTGACTGAAAAAAGCATTAAACGTGTATAGAGATTGTCTGAGTTCCGATGTGCAAAAATAAACAGGCCCATGGAGTGTTATTCCATGAGCCTAATTTTATTGGGTGTTGTGTTCAATTATTTTACGGTTACAATCACACGTTGATAATGCTTTAAAGGATGTTTTCCATTGTCCTGTACTTCTGCAATGATATGAAGCGTATTCCCTGACTTAGCATCTGCAGGAACTGTGAAACTAACTGCATTCGTATCACTACCTTGCAAGTCAATCGTGTTTACTTTCTCGCCTTTAGCTACTTCTCGATGAAGCCCAAGCTGCATTTCCCCCAGCAATTCAGGTTTAACTTGTGCTGGTTTTACTTTAGAATCCTCATACGTGTCTGCTTCAAAATATCTCCACCATTTATAGGTCAATTGATTACCGTCGGGATCTGAACCTTCTGCATGCAGGGTTATTTTCTCCCCTGGACTAGCGGTTAGGTCTAATCCTTCTTTAATGGTCAACGTTGGATTGTGGTTGGCATCTTTGTAGTCGGATGCAATAGCCCAATCTGCACGAGCAGCAAAGTCATTTTGAATATCATCAAACCAACGCATCAGAGAATACTCTGCTTCGAATTTTTTCGTATGCACATCATAATCTAACACGGTATTTCTAAATAATTTATCGTTAACGACACCGAAACGACCTCCCCAGCCACCATAGGTTGGGTTTTCCATACTCCGCAATCCGTTATCAATTAAATAGAAGAAGGATGGAGAATCACCTTCAGAAATAAAGTCATACTTGTCGTATTGTGGATTTTTCTTTAAGTAGGCTTCACTGCCTCTTTGTTCTTCATCCAACTCGCCTTTGATGATATTGCCATCGCCCATCAAGGCATACATATTGAGCAACTTGCCATGACCATCTTTAATATTTTTGAAGTTCCATTCCCCGTGCAACTTGCTGTTTACTTCTTCTGTGTGCATTTTCCAAGCATAAGCGAAATGCCAGAAGTTAGATTGATCATTAATAATTCTGATGTCAGGCCAATTTTTAGCGATGTAATTATTGTAGCTATCGTCCTGGTCCAGAATGATGTACAGTACGAGTTTATCACTTACTTTTTTTCGAATCGTTTCCCATTGATCTGTATTTTTATATTCGTCTTCAATGGACTTTAAAGCTCTGGCCGTGGTATTGGTTCCACCCCAAGTTTGTACGTACAAATCTCTTTTGTCATCGTCCAGGAAAAGTGTTTTAAGGAAATTGGAGCCTTCCGTTTCTTTGTCCATTTCACCTTTATTTGAAATGTTACCTATTTTGGTAACGCTCTTGATATATTCAGGCTTTGGATATCCCTCGGCATGTTTGATTAAGTTGGGGTAAATCTCTCCGTAGGCATCAATCATGTCCGTTACCCATTGCGTTCCGGTCCATCTAAATGGCTTGATGCCAGCCTTTTCATCACCTGCATAATGATATACGGAGCTAGTCAGTACAATCCCCGACAAATCCATTTCATTGGAGTAAAGAAGAAAGCGAATGACAGAGTTCATATCATCTACTTCTCCATCGGTAGTGATTACCGTTCTGGCCTTGGTTGCTTTATTTTCCGTTTGTTTTTCTGTTGGAGCAGCGCTTTCATCCTTCACAACGGCGGGAGCCTTACTACTACAGCCACTGATGATCAAAATACAAATCATGGCTAATAAAAAAATGCTTAACCCTTTTCTTTCTCTCATTTCTGTTCCCCTCTCTGAACGTTCCTATGATGTTTTTTTAGGATTATAACCATGTAGGTATTCTTTTTATTCAAGAATTAGGCATAAAAAAAACCTAAACATATATATGCCTCAACAAAAGTCGAGCATACATACATTTAGGTTTTGCCTGCATGATCAGTCACAATCCTGATTCAATTTTACATCATTGTCCGAGAAAATGAAAGCGGTTTATGAATCCCGGCATAAAATTAGTTTTACGCTTTGAATAAACCGGATTCTTTAACTTCAGACAGGAAGTTGTGGAACTCAGGAATGTTCAGCTGTTGCTGAGCATCGGACAAAGCGACTGCCGGGTTCGGGTGAACTTCCACCATGATACCGTCAGCTCCAGCAGCCAGGGCAGCTTTGGCGCAAGGGGCCAGGATGTCCTTGCGTCCTGTGGAGTGAGTCACGTCCACCAATACAGGCAGATGGCTTTCCTTTTTCAAAATCGGAACAGCGGAAATATCCAGCGTGTTACGCGTCCATTTTTCGTACGTACGGATACCGCGTTCAATCAGCATGACTTGCGTGTTACCACGGGAAACGATGTATTCAGCAGCATGAAGGAACTCTTCCATTGTGGCAGCCAGTCCGCGTTTGAGCAGAACCGGAGTTCTGGTTTCACCCGCAGCTTTGAGCAATTCAAAGTTGTGCATGTTGCGCGCGCCAATTTGGATAATGTCGATGTATTGGATCGCTTCCTCCAAATGTCTTGGATCGACGATTTCACTGATTGTAGCCAGCCCGAACTCGTCGCCTACACGTTTGAGAATTTGCAGTCCTTCCACGCCCAGTCCTTGGAAATCGTACGGAGACGTACGTGGTTTGAACGCGCCACCACGAAGAATCGGCACACCGGCTTCCTTGAGAGCCGCACCTACTTCGCGAGTTTGCTGGTAGCTTTCCACCGAGCAGGGACCTGCGACCATAATGGAAGCTTTGCCGCCCACCAGCGTATCTTTAACCTTGATAACTGTGCTATCCGGTTGATTTTTGCGGCTGACGATCAGATGTTTTTTGTGTTCTTCTTTTTGATAGTTCAAAGAAGCCTTGAAAATATTTTTGAACAGCTGGCGAATCGTAGCATCGTCAAAAGGCCCACGGTTAGCCGCGATCAGCTTGTCCAACATTTGTTGCTCACGTACCGGATCAAAGTCAGGTACCCCTTGAGCTTCCTTCAATTTTCCAAGTTGTCCCGCCAGTTCAGCGCGTTGGGACAGCAACTCCAGCAATTGCAAATTTGTAGCATCGAGCTGTTCACGCAGCAGCTCCAAAGAATTTTCATTTGTAGACATACAGTACACCCTTCCCGAATTTAAATTTGTTTTTACTGCTAGCCCATGGACTTTTTTGCAGAAAATAACACAAAAAGGCACTCGTCGCAAGGGACGAATGCCGTGGTACCACCCTAATTACAGAAGTATACATACGAATCGTCAACGTCGTTCAGTCGACGGCAGTAACTTCTGAGCTTGATGCCCGTAACGGGGGCTTCCGGAAACCTCTACTGCGGACAAAGGAATGAATCCTTCTGTCGGTTCAAGGCTCGACTCGGGAGTGAATTTCAACGCGGGATTGCGGTACGCTCTCAGCAATTCGTACCTTTCTGTGGGAATCCGTTAGACGTTTACTTGTCTCCGTCACTGTCTTTGTTCATGGTATTCAAAAGATTTGACCTTATTTTAAACAAAGTAGGTGCAGAAGGCAAGCCCTGATTATCAGGTTCAGTTTTCGCACCGTTTTGAATCGGTTATAATGTGAACAGCAACGGGCCCCCCTTGCAATCTAAAAGACGTGATGTCCGAGGAGGAATTATGAGCAAAATCAGAGTATCGGCGGTTCAATATCATCTGCATACGATTGACTCATTCGAGCAATTTGCCCTGCAATCGGAACATTATATCAAAACAGCGAAGGAATTTGGTGCGGAATTTGTTCTGTTTCCCGAGTTTTTTACGACCCAGCTTATGTCGATTGGTGATAGTGAAGGCAAAGCTCTGACGATCAACTACCTGCCGGATTTTACGGACCGGTACCTTGAATTATTTACTTCGTTCGCACGTCGAACCGGGATGCATATTATCGGTGGCACTCATGTAGTTAGGAGAAACGAACGTTTATATAATACGGCACATTTGTTTTACCCGGACGGGCGTGTGGCCACTCAGGACAAAATTCACATTACACCGACAGAGGTGCATGAATGGAATATGGCTCCCGGTGAGGGGCTGAATGTGTTTGAGACGTCCAAGGGCACCATAGCGATGCTGACCTGCTATGATATTGAATTTCCCGAAATCGTTCGCATGGCGAAGGCCAAGGGAGCAGATATTATTTTCTGTCCTTCCTGTACGGACGATCGTCACGGATTTTACCGGGTACGATATACAAGCCACGCCAGAGCGGTTGAAAATCAGGTGTATGTCGTTTTAACGGGAACTGTCGGCGCTTTGCCTACGGTTGATTTTATGCGTGCCAATTATGGACAAGCCGCAGTCATTACACCCAATGACATTCCTTTTCCGCCACGCGGCATTATGGTGGAGGGTGAACTGAACAACGATATGATTGTGACAGCAGATCTCGATTTGCAGCTGTTGTACGATGTGCGCGAGCGGGGCTCGGTTACAACCTGGCGTGACCGTAGAACAGATTTATACACAGACTGGAGCTAATGAAAGGAAATAAGCCATGTATCGCAAAGAATGGTTCATCTTTGACGGCGATCGGCCGCTACGGGCGGTGATTCGTAATTATTCTACAGCCGATTATGAGGGATTGCTGCGTATTCAGCAGGAGAGCTTCCCCCCACCTTATCCGCAGGAGCTGTTATGGAGCCGGGAGCAGATTGCTAGCCAGACAGAGCATTTTGCAGATGGAGCGCTGTGTGTGGAAATTGAGGGGGAACTGGCGGGTTCGGTAACCAGCCTACTGATGCATTATAACCCCGAACATCCCCAGCATACATGGGAGGAAGTAGCAGATGACGGTTATATTCGTACGCACTGTGAGGACGGCAAGGCGCTGTATGTGATTGATTTGGCGGTACGTCCTGCTTACCGCAGATTGGGTCTGGGCAAATGGCTGATTTTTTCCTTATATCATCTTGTGATTGAACGGAGACTGGATCGTTTGCTGGGCGCGGGGCGTATGCCTAGTTATCAGCATCATGCCGACCAATTGAGCGCAGAAGCGTATGTGGATGCCGTAGTGTCTGGTGAGCTGAAGGACCCGGTATTAACTTTTCTGCTTCGTTGCGGACGGGTGCCTGTTTGTATCCTGCCGAATTATTTGGATGATGAACAATCGCGTAATTATGCTGCCCTCATGGAATGGCGAAATCCGTTTCATACCCATCACTAATTGTAGAGGAGCGTGTCCTATCCTATGGAATATCATCGCATTACTCATATTAAAGACCCCTTGTTTGCGAGCATGCATCAGCTAATGCAGGAAGTATTTCCACCAGAGGAAGTGCTGGAGTACAGTCTGTGGAAGGAACCGCTGGAAGACCCGGGTATTCGTGTCTTTGTTGCGGTACAGGATGATAAGGTAGTTGGTGCAACAGAGTATCGTTATTATGAGGACTTTAATGTAGCTATGACAGATTTTACGATCATCGGACAACCGGGACTGGGCATTGGACGTTTTCTTTGGACACGACGCCAGAATGACTTGCACGCGCTTGCTCAGGCCAGCGGACAGCAGTTACAGGGGATGTTTGCTGAAATCTATGACCCTTACCGTGGCAACGAGCATCCCTTTGGTGGTGTCAAGCCAATGGACCCGTACGTGCGACGTGAGGTGCTATCTCATCTGGGCTATAAGCGTTTGGATCTGGACTACGTACATCCGTCCTGGAATAACGATGGTGTAGCAGTAGAAGGGCTGAATTTAGGCTTTATGCCTGAGGATGATAGCGTGGAAGAAGTGAGCGCCAAATTGGTGGCAGCTTTTATACGTCGGTACTATACAGTATTGCCGAACAAGCCTGCTGTCTGGAACGAAATGGTAGATGGATTGGAAGCTAAATCGACAGTAGCATTGCTGCCATTGTAAACATATGAAGTACAAAAAGGGTGCACTCAAGCCATGTATCATCTGCGTGGCTTAGGTTGCACCCTTTTTGCATTCCCCTATCTGTTCTTTCATTTTCCCCGAACCCTGGGAACAGGTTTGGGTGATGCGACTCCTCGTGGGTTGTCTTCGTCCGCCAGACTTTGCGAGATATCGTCCGTAATTGTCTTGTCCGCAGTCCTACGTTCGTCTGCTTCCACAGGATTCAAGGTTTTGTAGCGCTTATACTCCATATCGGCCTGAGACATCGGATCTTTATACATAGGAGATCAGTCAACTCCTTTCTGTTATACACTTCATTACCCGCACAGCAGAATGGGTAACCGTTTTCTTTCACCTGATAAAATGAAGTGGTTAATCCAGCATATCGTCGCTGTCCAGTTGCTCTTCTTCGTCCCCATCGGTACCATTCAGCAAATCGGTACCATGCAGGAATTCAGCAGGAGCAGAAGGATCGACAGGACTGTTCGGTGTCAGTTCATCGGCATCTGGAACGTCCTCCAGAGGAGTATCCGGCCCTTCCGTAAGATTCTCCCAGTTGGTTTCTGCATTTTGCAGAGAAGGCTCAAAATCATTGTCATGTAGCTCATTAGCTCGATCATCACGATTGACCATGTTGCTCAGCTCCTTTACTTTTTGTTGCTTATTCCGACCTTACCCAAACAGAAGAACGGCTAAACCTTAAGTTAGTGTGTCTGTAGGAAGTTAAAATCATGCGAATAGGGATATGCCCATTCTCAATTAGCGTTTTTTTGGTAACTGCTGTGATATGATAAAGAAGATAGGGAGGGATATGAATTGGAATGGTACATGTTTGGTCCGATGATTAGTCGTATCCGAGTAGGTCAAAAGGCATCTACCCCGGGATTTTCCCGCACCCTCATTCGGCGCCCGGAAGGCTTATACTGGACAGATGGCGGACAAACGGGAAAAATAGTAGAAATACGCGATTATTTATTTTCCGATATTTGGACGATCTATGAAGATGAAGATTGTGAACCGTGGTTGGGGCTTAGAGAGCAGAAGGAGCGGCGCGAACAGGAAATGATCATTAATCAATATGAAGATTTTACAAAAAATGAGTAAAAAGAACATGATACCCTTCTTATGAAGAAGGTATGCACATCATCGTATAGAATAATATAATTTCAGGACGTAAAAAATGTTAAAACGTATACAAACTTGTAAATCCTACTATGTAACTTTGAGGTGCTTAACATGAGGCATGTGCCCAAAGCTGTCGCCACCCTGCTAGCGGTCATTGTGTTGCTGTTGTCGCTGGGCCACTCCGCCTATGCGGCCAAAATGACCCCGGAAAGGGATTATAAAATACCCTCCTGGGATATGAGATGGGGAGCGGTAGACGAGGATGGCTCTTTAGATGAGGTAAAGGATCGCAGCAAGGTCTGGATGCATATTGAAGATGATACACAACTGCTTAGGCAGCCCGGTAATATAGGCTCCGCCTGGATTCGTATTAAGTTACCTTCGTTAAATGATGAAACGCCAGCGGTACTTTTTGAAAATATTTATGGCAGGCATATTACGCTGTATAAAGATGGGACCAATTTTTACGAATCCTACCGTGGGTACAATTATGAGAATAATCGTATTCTGATTCCGCTGAAGCCGGAAGACAGCGGTAAAACATTATACATATGGACGGAAAGCAGTAAGAATAGACTGGGCATTATCGGCAATGTGATGACCGGTGATTATCGTGATTTATTGGGAACCTTGGTCAGAATGGATGTTTTAGATATTGTACTGGGCAGTACGTTTATCTTTATCGCCCTGGTATTACTGATCTGCTCGTTTTTTCTGTTCCGTCCGAGTATGGCCATGTGGCTGTCCCTAAGTGCGATTGTATTGTCTATTGGTCTGATGATCGTAACGTATTCACCATTCTTGTATACATTCTATCGCGGCTATGGCAAGCTGTACTTACAACTTTTTGATGTGGCACTATTTATTCTGCTACCTTCATTAGCCTACTTTTTTGAGCAAAATATCAATTCGATTATACTGATTCGCAAATTCAGAAAAGTGTTAACCGCCTACTCTTTGTTCTGCTTTACCATGATGATTGTTAATTTAGGAGCACAGGAGCGGTTGAACGATATATATTATTTTTTTAGTGTAGTCATCCTGGGTATATTACTCGTCGCCTTAATGATACTGCTGGTATTTGCTTCGGTTCGCATGGCACTTAAGGGTGATCACGAAGCGATCATTTTATCGACAGGCTTTGCATTTTTTGCAGTCATCTCTATCGGGGAACTGAGCTGGTTCTTCATTCTAGACGGACACTACAATATGTTTTTGTGGAAATGGGGCGTGTTCGGTTTTGTACTGGCGTTGATCGCGATTTTGGGCAGAAGACTGGCAGAAAAGCACAAGCAGGTGGTTCGGTATTCCAGAGAACTGGAGATGTTCAATAATGAGCTTCAACGTTCGGAGAAAATGGAGATTATTAGCGATCTGGCTGCATCTGTAGCTCATGAGGTACGTAATCCGCTTCAGGTTACACGTGGATTTCTTCAGTTGATGAGCAAGCAGGAGGATGGTAAAAACAAAGACTATCTACATATCGCTCTGGAGGAGTTGGATCGAGCTTCCGCGATTATTACTGATTTTCTGACTTTTGCCAAGCCAGAGTTTGACCAAACCAAAACGTTGACCATATTGGACGAATTCAAACATATTGAAGGAATCATCAGTCCAATGGCTAATTTGCAAGGTGGAAAAATTTCACTGGATATTCCCCAGGAAATCAAAGTACGCGGGAATTCCTCCAAGTTCAAGCAGGCGTTCATCAATATTATCAAAAACAGCATTGAAGCGCTGCGAGACCAGGGTCATATTCATATATGGGCTTATGTGGACAACGGAGAAGCTGTCATTCATATTCGGGATAATGGTGAAGGGATGGATGCTCAGACTTTATCCAGACTAGGTGAGCCTTATTTCTCGAATAAGACAAAAGGCACGGGTTTGGGGATGATGGTGACTTTTCGGATTATTGAAACGATGAATGGAAAAATAACTTTTACAAGTGCAAAAGGGGTGGGAACGGAAGCGACCATCCGCTTCCCCGTAGCCGGATAATATCCGGCTTTTTTGCATTCGGAGAAAACGGAGGGAAGCTTGCTGAGCCCACCCACATGAGATTAAGGAATATAGATTAAATAAGCATTAACAACCAATTTACCACATCGAGCGAGGTTTCTGGGATGCAGCGAGTACACCGGAGGGGTCTGGAGGAATTACCAGAAAAAACTGATCAGGCGTTTCCTCTAACGTTTTGATTTGGATATGATCGGGGATCACGACTCCTAACACATCACGAATTGCAGATTTGGGATCTGTCATCAGTTTCTCTCTGAAACTGGCATCCTCCCAAGCTTTTTGAATGACTTGTGTTTGAAGAACTTCAGTAGCCATCAAAAATCACCCTCTCATTCAATTGGTTATATTTACCTAGTCAGTATACCACGAAAGACTCAGAAAAATCTAGCATTATTTCATATTTTTGGAGAGCCAGTAATCAAGTCCGCCTCTTCTCAAATGCGAGCGTCCGCCTTCAATTTCCGCCGCCACTTCGCCCAGCTCCGCTGCGATAGAATGTGCAAAGCTACGTAGGCCGTGGATAGAAGGCTCCAGGGTCTCTAACTGTTGGACTGCTTGATCGGCAATGTTCACATAGCTGGCGAGTGCACCGCGTACATAAATCGCTTCCTGAATCTGTTTGGGTCCCAATCCTTCACAGTAAGCCGTCTTCTGCTCGGCACTGATATGGGACAAAAGACAGTTATAGCTATGTTCGACCAAATCTTCTGACCAATCCGCCCAATCATCCGACATTTGAAGCACGAGTAGCGCCAAGTCCGTCATATCTGTAATGATCTGGATCAGATCGGCACGGCCTGCAAGCAGTAAAGCACCCGTTCCGGCCATTTTTAATGGACTTGCTTTCAGCGCGACCTTATTTCTTTCCCCTTGAAAATAGTCCTCTGTTCCTTCGAATGTCACACTAACGGCCCATTCATCAATATACGTTCGGGCATATGACCAAAAAGGAGAGGTTGCCGGAAAAAGGTCCCGATATACGCTTAGACACTCGGTATAGAATAGCTGGCTTAACGCGAGTTGCGTTTTACGGTTGTCTGCTGCTGTGTCCATCACATCATCTTGAATTAAATAGTGAGCCATGACGAATACGTTGCCAAGTGACAGCTTGCGGCATGTTTCGGGGGGGAGTCCGGTGAGTTCTTGCAGCCAAAATGGAAGCAAATAGCATATGTAATTACGCGTGCTGTCTTCCCTCAACGGATTAAAACGCGCCAGATAGTCCAAACCCTCTTGCTGAAAGGGAGCTGGAAACGTGGACGTCCGTTCCTCCGCTTGACGAAATACTTTTTCCAATTCGTCTTTGTATGCAAAATACCATTCCATCGCTATCACCTGCATCTCTTATGAATATTTTTATAGCGATTTCTAGTTGTTAACCGCCATTATACAACAGATTGCAATTTTCAAGATTTTGTTATTTTTACATTGAGAATGTTGTAAAAAGGATATCGACAAAAATCCCGGCTGGGAAGATCCCGCCGGGATTTTGTTTTTTTAAAATTAGATGATCTCTAAATAGTCAATATAAGCATCCCATGTCCCATCATCGGCTGTTACAACAAGCTCAATCTCTTGATTTCCGGTTCCATGGCTGACATTGTTTAAAGTATAGACCGCAGGACTGCTCCCGCCGAAATAGAAGGTACCCTTCGTTTGTCCACCAATTTTCAAGTCAACTTTGGCCATGTTGGAATTATTTGAAGCACCACGGAGTGAAAAACTATGGGTGCCACTGGTAAAATTCTGTGTGAATTTCACTGAATCATTGTTGGAGTATAAAGCCACTCCGTTGAACGGCGAGCTGATATTTGAAGTGTACTGACCGCCTTTGGTCATATTCTCTGCTTCCACTTTTGTGCCTTTGTTTGGCGGCGTTTCGCCGTTTCCGCCATCAGGCGCTACTGCCCGGCCATTGCTTGGTGAGATCATACCAGAGCAAAGGTTACGGTTTTTGAGGTTCTGTGCAATTTGTGGAATAGCTTGGAGTGTAGTCTGGTACTGATCATGCATCAGGATCACATCGCCGTTTTTAAGTTTGCCCGCAGCAGCTACGATCTGTGCGGTGGAGGCGCCGTTCCAGTCTTGGGAGTCAACGTTCCACAATACTTCGGTAAGACCGTTTTGGGTCTCAATGGATTTGAGGGTTGCGTTGGTCTCGCCATACGGAGGACGGAATAACTTTGGTACCGTGCCAGTAATGGACTGTATCGTTTGCTGCGTGCGTGTAATTTCCGATGACATCTGCGATGTGCTCAGTTGTGTCATATGCGGATGTGACCATGAATGGTTACCGATCCACATGCCTGCTGCTTGCTGGTCACGTACAAGCGAAGGATTATTCTGCACGTTTTGTCCAAGATTAAAGAGCGTCGCGCGTAAACCGTTTTGCTTCAAAGCACTAAGCAGCGCTTTGGTGTTAGAGGGATTGGGACCATCGTCGAAGGTTAACGCTACATAACCGCTCGAGCAATCAGCCGCAAGCGCCTGGTTGCTCGAGATCACCAGCGATCCTGTGAATAAAGACAAGGTGATTGACATAATCGCCGTCCATTTTCCTGCTTTAGCTATAAACAAGGTTGTACCTCCTTAACAATTTTAATAGATAGTAAGGTTAGTTGATCTCCAAATAATCAACATAAGCATCCCATGTTCCGTCATCGGCTGTTACAACGAGCTCGATCTCTTGGTTTCCGGTGCCATGACTGACATTGTTTAGAGTATAGACGGCAGGGTTGCTTCCACCAAAATAGAAGGCCCCCTTTGTTTGTCCACCGATTTTCAAGTCAACTTTGGCCATGTTGGAGTTGTTCGAGGCACCACGTAGTGAAAAACTATGGGTGCCGCTAGTGAAATTTTGCGTATATTTCACCGAATCATTGTTGGAGTATAAAGCCACTCCGTTGAACGGCGAGCTGATATTTGAGGTATGCTGACCGCTTTTGGTCATACTTTCGGCTTCTATTTTCGTACTTGTGCCTGGAGGAGTAGTCGTTCCGCCGTCAGAACTGCCGCCAATCGTAATTGTATTACTAGTTACATTGGCACTCCCACTGCTTTGGTATCCCTCTACAGTAAGTGAAGTTTCATACATCTTGCCCATTTTCATGCCCATGCTTTCCCACTTTTTGAAGTGCTCGCTAACCGATATGGTTCCGCTTGTGCGTTTGGATGTCCGGACACTCCAATACTGTTGAAAAGTTGTTTTGTCTCCTTTAATGGAAGGCTGGTCAACCCGAGTGGTTTCATAAATATCATATGTTCCCCCGTCAACGGTAAAAGTGCCCTTCGATGTTGCACCGGGTGGACGCCAGCTTCCCCAGCTATCGACGATGTAATATTCTACGAGCGGGTTAACTGCCCATCCATAGACGCATAAATACGAATTACCATTTGGCTGGTAGTTGGCACTGTAGTTTACGGAAATGTTTCCAATTTGCTGGTGTGTCTTGGTCTCGTCGAATTTCTTGCCTTTACGGAATAATGCATTTCCAATGTTACTCCACTGGGCACTGAACGCCCCCCCACTATTAAGAGTCATACTTGTGTTCCCGGAATCTTTCCACAACTCATAGTAGTAGTTGTCATGGGTACCGGTTTGGTTTGAGGTGATCGTTGTTGCCGCCTGTGCGTTTACTGCGGGTAAGATAAGCGAAAAACAAATCAAAATTGATAAAAATAACCGTATTCTTTTTTGTTTCATTGGACTTTCCTCCTTGTGTGTAATTGCATGTAGTCTGACTATGATGCAATGCATTCTGTAGTAGCTTGATACAACATTTATTTCCAAAAATTTAATTGTAATCGATTACAAAAAAATTTTATCATATTTTCCTTAATATTTTACCTGAAAAATTTCGAATTATATTGTAGAAAGTTTAGTACTTCATTCTTACTTACCCTACAGGATAAGGTTTCCAAGGAGTGCGTTCAGATCGAAGATTGGGGTATAACCGTGATAGAAATGTTCATGAGCTCGTATTTTCCCGGTCTTGTGACTACTTAACAGGTGAAAATACGAATAAAAATAGCGGAAAGAGAAAATATTAAATTAAAATGGGTGAAAGAAGGGCCTGAATATGAAAAAACAATGGAAATTAATCACTGCTACCCTGTATGTAGGAGTGATGATGTATAGTAGTGCAGGGATGATCGAAGCTGCTGGTATAAAGACAAGCCCCCAGATGCAAGCTCTTACTCCTAGCAACTCTATTCAGGGTGAGGCTGATCCAGGGCGCATGCAGTCACAGGACTGCCATCGACAAGGACATGCTTATAAGCACGGGCATGGCAAACGGCCTGGAGGCTGGGACCATCATCTGAACGAAAAAGTAGCCAAACTATTGGGTATCACTCCTGTTCGCTTAGAAAATGAGTTGGGACAAGGCAAATCGTTGTCCGACATCGCTAAAAGCAAAGGAATTAATGAGGAACAGCTTATAAATAAGCTAAAAAATGAAATGACCGTCGATCTGAAACGGCTCGTCAACCGCAAAGGCCCGATTACATTCGATCGTAAGTCCGGCGCTTCGAATGAAGCTCAATTGAAGCGTTAGCAGGGGATTCCGTGGCACATCTTCCTTA
Source organism: Paenibacillus sp. FSL R10-2748 (assembly GCF_038005565.1). NCBI lineage: Bacteria > Bacillati > Bacillota > Bacilli > Caryophanales > Paenibacillaceae > Paenibacillus > Paenibacillus sp. FSL R10-2748. The sequence goes on along the minus strand of NZ_JBBOTK010000001.1, from coordinate 1,263,058 downwards.
TGAATAAGTCGAGGAGTAGATCGTTTGACAACAAAAAAAGGATGGGGGAAACCCATCCTTAAATTGCAACTTCCTTATCGTGTACGATGTCATATTTAGTTACTTTGCCAGTGTATTTGTCTACGTAATAGAATCCATAAGTTGCAATGTGATCAGGGAAATCTTCGTAAGCTCTTAAAGAGTATTTTGTTCCTTCCAAACCTTCAACCATTACATTTAAATTGTATTTAACAGCTTCGTTTTTTATTTTATCAAAAAGAATATTGATCGCTTGATTTTCTGTAATAATATTTTGCTGTTTACCTAAATACAGTTTATTATCAATGAGGCTGATTTGTCTGCCTTCTGCAATTCCAATATCTTTAACAGAGATGTATGTGTTTCCGTTGTAAATCAAGGCATCGGCAGTATTCTTTTTTGTTCCCTCTAAAAACACATCAAACTTTTTCACAACAGCATTTACGCTTGTTCCAGATGCAGCCATTGCGGTTGTACCTGTAATCATCGTACCAATGGTTAAGCCCACTAATAGCCCCTTTAATTTGTCATTCATTTTAATTACCCCTTTATGTATGCTAATTTCCTTATTAATAATATCCCAAATATCACCATGCATAAAGTGATTGTTGTGGGGGAGAGCAGAAGAGTCAACTATCTTTAAAGAGCTTAAAAAAATCAATGGTTTCTTTTAAATCTTCATCATCCGTATAAATGTTCATCACCTTGCCTATTTCAATTGCAAAGTCCACATACTTATTTGGTTTAGCCGTAATGATATTCTTGTGTATCTCCAGACCCGTTGGATGATTCACAGGACTTTTATAGTAGACAACTGCTATCTCCAGTAGTTCAGTGGCAGAACAAATGGTCGCTATCACTTTATTATCATTATTTAGTGTATTGATTAAAGCTAGAAGTTGCTTGTTCGTCTTTAATTGAGTGTTATCTCCACCAGGTATAATTAGGAGTTGAATATCCTCCGCAGACACTTCATCAATGGCCATCGAAGGCGTAACTTTAAAATCCTCATAGGAAATTACAGGGTCTTTGGTTACCCCAATCGTAACAATGTCCCCTTTGGTTTTCATAAAATAGGTTGCTAACATAATCTCAAAACTCACATAACCATCATAAATTAGAACATGTGATTTCATTTATTCACCACTCCAACATTTAATTTTGTAGCTTTGTATTCGTTAGACGTGCCTTCAGGAAGTTTACATATAGTCAGAATATATCACCTTGATAGGTTTAATTCCATAATTTACAGCAAATAATGGGTTGGAAGTTTAAATAACCAGTCGCACGAAATCAACCAGCGACTGGTTATTTAGCTTTGCTAGAATATGAGTCGTGCGGTACCTATAATAGCTTTTTAAGCTGGGAAATACGGCCTTGGGATACGCCAAGCCATTCAGCATATTCACCTTGCTTGGCTGCTGGATGCTCACGCATAAGTCTTCTTAGCTTTTCAACCAAATGTTGTGAAGGCGACCGATGTGCTCGTTTTTCTTTGTATGGTTCCTTAACAACAGGAACAGGTAATTGACTCACACCTATATTTCCCTTCAGATCGTTTATGCATTTTTTACACAAAAATGAATCCCTGAAATAGCTTAAATCATGAACCGAATAACATAAGTGACAGCAGACTCCAATATACTTCCGCATACTCAATAATCCTGTTTCAACATCTAAATAAAATTCTAAAGACTCACCAGCTTGAATACCCATAGAGGTTCGCAACTCCTTAGGGATAACAATCCGGCCTAACGTATCCAAGGGACGTGTCATACCTGTATTTTTCAAATGATCCTCTCCTTCCATTGTCCAACATCCAATGATCTCCTAATAAAAATATAAAAATCAATAAAGTAAAAGCATTTATGTTTGTTCCAAAAGATGGTATTATCGTGAAGGAAAATCTATAATTATACTATTAGTTTCCAAACTATATTGTTTATTGAAATTGAAATTCTATGAAAATGCTGAAAGGGTGGTTTATCCATGGAAATCACACCTACGATACAGGCAGAAATTCAAACCTATTTGAAACGAAAAGGCTTAACGATGACCAAGTTTGGTCACACGATTGATTTGAATGTAGGTACAGTTAGTAGCATTGTGACCGGTAACCGATCTATTTCTGTTCACCAACTGGATAGTATTACTGCGGGAATGAATTTACCACCGGATTATTTTTACGAGCGTTATATTGAAGAATGTATTGAAGAATCTCCGCTCAACTGGAAAAAAATCAGCCCTTTCCTATACCGCTGCATTGAGCTAGGACGACTGGACTGCTTGCAGCGAGTGGTAATTCTGTTATTGGATAACCCTAATTATCCGCCATCACTCTTTGAAGTTGCCGAAAATGTATACAAAGACGGTTATAATGAAGCAGCGGCTTACCTTTACAAAAAGGTGGCTGAAAGTGAGAAGCAGCAGCATTCAGAGCGATTGGCGATCTGCCAGTATCGTTTGTTCCAAATCAATATTGGACAAGATAGAGCTGTAAATCTTCAGGCTGCCATTGAATTTGCCCCTTTTGTTGATCGTTTAGACGAGATAGAGCAATTAGATGCATTAAAAGATTTAGCGAACGTGTATAGGTCACTAAGTATGTGGGACAAGGTGTATGAATTTTCATCTCAAATGGGTCAATTAGGACAGATCCAATATAATTTGGTTTATAACTCCAAGCGAAAAGGAACAGAGCCGCAAAAAAAGCCAATTAGACCGTTTTTTACTTACATAGCCTATTCTGGACTAATGTGTGCTAGTGCTTGCGATGCAAAAGGAGATCATGAACAAGCATTAGAACACATTCATTGTTATGCGGATCTAAGTTGGGTGAAGGAAAAAGATTCCGAGTCCCTTTATTGGAAGAAGCAGTATCTGCAATGGGCGAAAATTAATACGTACGTCAATAGACTTATGTCCGGGGACATCAGTGTTCTGCCGGATTACGTAGAACATATGGCTGCCGAAAAAGAGATTTTTGCCGAGCTACTGAACGTCCTTGAAGTAGCTAATCGATATAATGTAGATGTAGATCATATCCTCCGGCGCTTTGAGTCCCAAATTGCAGCGTATCAGGAACCATCATCTTCTGATACGTATACTCAACAAGTTTTACCGGAAGAATACGTACGCTTCTGGTACAAAATGGCCAAGTACAGCCTAAATAAAGGCAGATATCTATATGGTTTCAAATGTTTAATAAACGCGTTTGAAAAAGCTGTTACAATTAACCATGTACTACTTATTGCCAATTGTTTTGGATTATTTTATCATTTCAAAGCACATGCGGCTCCTAAAACACAGGCTCGGTTCCAAACTATTTATGAGGAGGTGTGGGAGAAAAATGATCAAAAGGATGGCTTTCTTCTTAGCGGTAACTAGCTTTTTACTGGTATTCACAGTACCAGCTCAAACTGCAAATCTAAGCCATGACACAATCCAAACACAAGGACACGTTGGTGGAATGTGATCCAAGTAATGATCATCTTCATATTCTTTACCCTGGACCAGCTTATCGCTGGTCTCTTTTTGTATTATTTTGTAATTTTTTGGTTCAAAAAAGATTATGACGTATTTGTACATCCCTCCTTAAAATAAAATTCATTAGGAGGTATGCAGGATGAACAGGTATGAAACGGTGCCGTTAATTCAACAGATGGAACACGCCAGACAACAATTGCATGATCTTTACGAAGAGTATGGCTTCGGACATGCTTGTGTACTTGAGCAGTCTATGCTTTTGGATGAACTGATTAATCAGTACAACCGTATGTTTCAGACCAAGAAGCTGCCTCACTATGTTTAGAGCTAGATCATTAACAACGACGATGTTATGTTCGGTTCATTCCCCCTTCTTTTTATGCAAAACTATGACTTCTTCCGCGTAATGTTTATTATTATTCTATATAATGACTTATTTTAAAATAAAATACATATTCATGTCATAAAATGTTAATCATTTTTTTGAGGGGACGGCATACTAAGGCAACAAAAAAAGCAGAGCTCAATAAGTGAGCCCTGCCAAAGTCCATTGGAATTATAACCCCATGCTGAAACACAGACACAGATTAGCCAAGCTCCTGCGTGCTTTTGGAAGCACGTTTGGAGGAAAGGAACTGGAAGCGAAACGAGTGCCACTTCAACCGCTGTCTGCCTTTGGAACCAACAATCCAGTTGCCTCCAGGCAGATGGGCAAAGAGCCAGCTGATGCCCAGAGAAACACTTGCCACGACGATAAACGTAATGAGCGTAGCTGTAAAATGATGATCGCCCAGTGCAAGCGGGCGGGTGTAGTAGGATATGAAGGCCAGTACGAGCGCATGGGCCAGATATCCTCCAAAAGAATAACGTCCGATCCAGTTCAGCATACGGCGAAACGGCTCGGATCGCGTATCTTTTTGCAAATGGAGCAGCAGTCCGTACAATAAAAGCAACTGCGACACGATTAGAACAAAGGTGCTTGGCTTCAAATAGGTGGAAATATTAAGATTGATCGTATCGCCCGACTGGATCAGCATCGTGTGACCCATGAGCATGAACAAACCAATAAAGACAAATACATTCCACGGCAACGTCTGTTTGGCCAGTCCACGCCAGGTGTCTGTCATGTAAGCACATACTGCGCCCAGCATAAAATAGAAAAAGTACATGACAAAGTTGTAGGTGCGATAATCCAGCAGAGTCTGCCAAAAGGACGGCAACCCAGTGCTCCATGCAGACATGTCATAGTAGGACCATTGTAACAGCAAAGCATAAACCGCAGCGGAAATCAGCATAATAGCCAAAACAAGCTGTTTGCGTCTTTTCGTGCTGTAACGACGTAGAAACGCTTGAACCTGCCCGGCTGCTTTTGAAAATAGAGGAAACAAAATATAAAACTGAAAGATCATCACTACAAACCATAGATGATATCCGCTGACGGGGATGATCATTTCCTCGAACATACCTTTGTAAAAATAAATATTTCCCCACTGCGCCGTTGACCAGTTCTGAGTACATACCCAATAAATAACAGTCCAGCAAAGGAAAGGAACATAAATATCTCGAAACCGCCTGCCAATATAGCGAGGATAACCAATCGGTTTGTTGCCATTATAAAAAAGTAGCGCCGCAGACAGGAAAACGAACGTCGGTGTGCCAAAACGTGTCAAATGATACAGCATCGCGAGCATAACAGAATCTGGCTGTTGGATGTCGCTGCGATAAATATATTCGCCAATGCAATGCTGAAGCACGACAGCGAGGTAGGCAAGGCCCCGTAGTTCTGTCCACTCCGCGATACGCGGCTTGCTCATCCATATCACTCCTTTTCCTCAAGATACGCACATGTTTTCCCTAGCACAATTGTAGGTATTGTAACGTAGAAACATTAGTGCAGGATTAACGCCACCTGAAAGTAAGAAGAGTGAAGTAGTTCCAATTTGATATGATTGCGTTTACAATCTAAGTAAAACCAGAATAAATTAAAGTGAATTTATAACTTAAGGATACACACAGGAAGAGGAGAGGAAGGATGAAAAAAACGCTGCTGGTATATATGCTGTTGATTGCGGCCTTTGCTCTCTATGTGTTCAGGTATGAACAATCTGGCCCGTTGAATGGCACTTGGGAGGATAAGGGGCTACGAGGCAGCATTGGAGAAACCTATATGATGATTACCTTCCAGTCTGGTTTGGAGTATTGGAAAAGCGGGCTCAAGGGCTTCGAGGATGCTGGGGATGCGCTGGGGGTGACTGTGGAGTATCGGGGAGCTACCCGTTATGATGCGCAGGAGCAGACGACCGTTATTGAGCAGGCGATTGCTCGTAAGCCCGCAGGGATTGCCATATCAGCGATTGATCCTCACTCCCTGATTCCGGTGATTAATAAGGCGCTGGATGCGGGCATTCCTGTAGTACTGTTTGATGCCGGAGCGCCGGGGAGTCGTGCGTATTCCTTTTTGGGCACGGATAATTATAAGGCGGGCGTGACCGCTGCGGATAAGATGGCAGAGCTGTTGGGACGAGAAGGTCAAGTCGCTGTTCTGACACTGCCTGGACAGCAAAATCATGAAGAACGCTCGCGTGGATTTCGCGATACCATTCAGCGGCAGTATCCTGCGATGAAGGTGGTGGAAGTCGCAGATGGCCGCGCAGACGCGATGGTATCCCGGGACGAGTCGCAAAGGCTGATGAAAGCTTATCCGAAACTGGCGGGCATTTTTGTGACCGATGCAACGGGAGGAACAGGTGTGGGTGAAGCGGTACTGAGTCAAAAAAACAGCCATCCGCTGAAAATCATTTCTTTTGATACAAATAAAGCGACACTGGATATGATTCGTGGTGGGACGATCTCGGCAACGATTGCCCAGGGAACATGGAATATGGGCTATTGGTCGCTTCAATATCTGTTCCATCTGCATCATCATTTAACGATTCCTGCACCTTCTTCCTCTGGCGACAACACTCCGCTGCCCGTGCGGGTAGATACTGGGATTTCCGTGGTCACCCGGGCGAATGTAGATGATTATTATGCGAAATAAATTTTGGAAGCGTATCCACTTAAGGGTGCACCAAACGATGCCTCGCTTACGCTTGCGCAATATGCCTTTACGCTATCAGCTCATGCTGCTGTTCCTGTTGTTTGGCATTGTGCCTTCGCTGGGATTAGGTCTGCTGGTCAATTGGACGGTGGAACGGATTATTGAGCGGCAGGTGGAAGACCATACGATGCAATTGATTGGCAAGGTAAACGAAGCACTGGACACCAAAATGGAAAATTTGCAAAACATGACGTATCTGATTGCTTTTAACCCCGATATCGGGGAGTTCTGGAAAGGGCGGACGCTGGCAGACGGCCACGCGGGTCATGCGAGTATAGTAACGCCGGAAAACCAGGGGGAGCGGACACAGAACTCGGTGCAAAATCAGGCTCTCAGCTCCAAGCAGGCATTAAGTTCTGTACAGGAGCAGGATACGCTATATGAAATGAAGCAATTTTTGCAGGGATATACTACGTTATATCCTGAGATTGCAGGGATTCTGATCGTAAACGAAAAAGGCGACTATATCAGCAATGAAATGTATGCTCGAAGCACGCGTAGCCTGACGGAAGAAGGCTGGTACCAACAGGCGGCGCAGCATGCAGGCATATTCACTGTGCTAGGACAGCCGAGCCACCGTAATGTGACTACTCATGTCCGGTACAAGGACAGCGAAATTGTCTCCGTCGTTCGTTCGGTTACGGATCCGGAAACCGGACACGTGTTAGGCGTGATTATGATTGACCTCAAGCTACGGGCTGTGTCGCAGGCTGCCAGAGATGTAACCCTGGGCAAAAGCGGGTATTTAATGGTGACAGACGCTGAGGGGCGCAGCGTGTACAGGCCGGATATGCCTTTGATTGAGCGCATTCCGTCGCAATGGTTCGGGGCAGGTGACAGCGGGATGTTTACCCGTGAAGCTGGGGGCAGAGAATTGCTGTTCATGTTCAGGGCTTCCGAATTCACGGGCTGGAGAACAGTGGGGGTATTCCCGGCACGCGAATCTACACTGGAAGTTCGGCAAATTAAGTTCTATGTCGTCTGTTTTGTTTTTATTGTATGTCTATTTGGCTTAACGGCATCCTTGCGATTGTCGAGTTCCATTGCGCAGCCGATTTTCCGGCTGATGTCCTATATGCGGGCAGCAGAGACAGGAGATCTTACAGTTCGCCAATGGAGTGACCGTGGGGATGAAGTTGGGATGCTGGGGCGGAGTTTTAACCGGATGCTGGAGCAAATTCGCCGTCTCATGTCACTTAGCGAACTGAGGGAACGGCAAAAACGGGATGCCGAGCTGCGTAGCCTTCAGGAGCATATTAAGCCGCATTTTCTATACAATACGCTAGATACCATTCACTGGATGGCTCGAAAAAATGGAGCAGACGACGTGTCCGACATGGTGGGGGCGCTATCGAGATTGTTCCGTCTCGGGCTGAGCAAGGGGGATGACTTTATTCCGCTGCGCTCCGAGATTGAGCACATATCGAGCTATATGCAAATCCAGCAAACCCGCTATCGTGACCGACTTCGCTGGGAATTGAATGTACCCGACGAGCTAAAGGATCTGTTCGTGTTGAAGTTAATGCTTCAGCCTGTAGTGGAAAATGCGATTTATCACGGCATCAAGGCCAGACGAGGCCCAGGCACGATTTGGGTAGAAGCTAAAGCTGAGGGCGACAAGCTGCTGCTGACGGTACGTGACGATGGAGCAGGGATGACGGCAGACCGTCTGCGTGAACTGCGTGACTGGCTGGAAAACCCCCTGAAGGCGATGGAAGGAAAGCAGAAGCAAAAGGGAGTTAGTACCCATGGCAGAAGCTATGGCATGCTGAATGTACAAGCGCGTATCCGGCTGTCTTTTGGTGAGGAATATGGAATTGTACTGGAGAGCACAGAAGGGACAGGTACCTGCGTGACGATCACTCATCCGTTGCTGCTGGATATGGCACAACTGAAGAAGCCTTATGAAAAAGGAGAGGGTCAGGATGACGAAATCAAAGGCCACAGACAACTCGACAACGGATAGTCTGATTGACCAGGCCATAACGGAAGTGACCATAGGGACGGCAAAACGTTATCAAGTATTGATCGCAGATGATGAGCCGATCATCCGAGAGGGGATACGAGATTGCATAGACTGGGCGGCTCTGGGCATGGAGGTGGCAGCAGAGGCGGAGGACGGAGAAGAAGCGCTGGAGCTGGTGGGTCAGCTTCATATCGACATCGTGCTGGTCGATATGAATATGCCGTTCATGGACGGCATTGAACTGATTCGGCGGCTGCGGGAAGAACGTCCGGAGTGCCGCTGTCTGATCATTTCTGGGCATGATGAGTTTGCTTATGCGCAGGAGGCTGTCCGACTTGGCGTAGAGGATTATATTTTGAAGCCGGTAGATGCGGATCAGCTTCATGCTGCGTTGTTGCGGCTTCGTCAGCGAATGGACGAAGAGTACAAGCGTGCTGCCTATGTAGAACAAGCCGCCGGACAGATTGAACGGAATATTCCGCTGCTGCGCCAGCGGTTTTGCCTGGAATGGCTGGAAGGGCAACACACGGGAAAAGACGTCATGGAGCAGTTGGCGTTTTTACGGCTTCCATCGCGGCCGCCTGCTCAGATCGGTGTCGTACGGTGGCCTGCGGCAGAGGCCCGGCAGACGATTATGCGCGAGAATGACCGCCAGCTATTTCTTTTTGCCGCTGAAAATATTATTGGCGAACTGCTGGAGGACTGCCCGCATGTGTTGTTCCGCGATGCGAACGGACTGATCGGCATATGCCTATGGCAGGAGGCACCCGAGACGATAGGCGCTTCCATGGAGCAGGCGATTGGACGCTACCTGAATATAGCGGTTCATACGCATGTGGAGTCCAACGCGGGTGGACTGGAAGGCGCAATTGACGCGTACCGGGTGAGTCGGGATCGAGTGTATGGCGAATCGCAGCTGTCTCCCATTGTACGCCGGGCCCGGCAGCTTATTCAGGAAGGTTACGCCGATCGGGAGCTGACGTTGGAAGCCCTTGCTTCGCGGCTACAAGTATCCGCCGTATATCTCAGCCGTGTGCTCAAAAAGGAGCTCAACGACAGCTTCGTGACCCTCGTCACGCGTGCCCGTATCCGTAAAGCGGTGCAACTGCTGGATTCCACGACGTTGTCTATCTATGATATAGCAGAACGTACGGGTTACGACAGTCAGCACTATTTTAGCACCGCTTTTAAAAAGACTATGGGCGTGTCCCCTGTGCAGTACCGTAAAGGCGGTGGAATTCAAGAAAACACGGTGGAGTAGGAATTGGCACGGGGGATGAGTCCCACACTGTCTCATAATAAACTGTAAGAAAAAATGTGTGTGTAATCACACCTACGCATTCAGGGGTTTGTTACGCTGGGGATAACGAACAAATATCTATCAATATTTGGAGGAAAACGATATGTTTTGTTATCAGTGTGAACAGACGCCGAGTGGCGGGTGTAAAGTAGTTGGGGTGTGCGGGAAGGATGAGACGATAGCAAGCTTGCAGGATACGATGATTTTTGCATTAAAAGGGATTGCTGCCTATGCGACACATGCTCGCCAGTTGGGCTATACCGATCCTGAGGTAGATCGCATCACGCATGAAGCGTTATATATGACCTTAACCAATTCTAACTTTAATGTACAAGAGCATTTGGAAATGGCGATGAAGGTCGGAAATGCGGCTGTACGGATCATGGATGTGCTGGATCGTGCGCATACGGATCGTTTTGGCATTCCGCAGCCGATTACTGTCAGCCAAAATAAAATCGAAGGCCAATGCATCGTCGTGACCGGACATAATTTGTATGCGCTGGAGGAATTGCTGCGGCAGACGGAGGGTAAAGGCATCAACATCTATACCCACTCAGAAATGCTGCCTGCCCACGGTTATCCGGCATTGAAGAAATATGCACATCTCAAAGGGAATATCGGTAAAGCCTGGTACGATCAGCGTAGACTGTTCGAAGAGTTCCCGGGTGCAATTCTGGCTACGACGAACTGTGTTATGCCGATTAAAGGCACGTATGCAGACCGCTTCTTCTCTTATGAAGTAGCCGGGCTGGAGGGAGTAGCCAAGATCATGGACGACGACTTTTCACCATTGATCGAGCGTGCGTTAGCCCTGCCAGCCGCAGATGTAGATTCGGAGCAGGTGCTTACAACGGGATATCATCATGAGACGGTTATCGGGCTGGCTCCTGAGATTATTCAGGCAGTTAAAGACGGGCATATCCGTCGTTTCTTCGTCATTGCAGGCTGCGACGCACCGGGCAAAGGCGGCAACTATTATCGCGAGCTGGCTACATCCTTGCCGAACGATACAGTCATTCTGACCACGTCCTGTGGTAAATTCCGTTTTAATGACGTGGATTATGGCACCGTTGGAGATACCGGCATTCCGCGTTATATTGATTTGGGGCAATGCAACAATTCCGGTTCTACTGTTAAAATCGCTCTGGCATTAGCGGATGCTTTCGGCTGTACGGTGAACGAACTGCCTGTCAGCATTGTTCTGTCCTGGTTTGAGCAAAAAGCGGTCGCCATCCTGCTAGGCTTGTTCAGCCTTGGCATCCAAGATATTCGCATTGGGCCGAAGCCGCCTGAGTTCATTTCTTCTGGCGTACTGGATGTACTGGTGGAGATGTTTGGCTTGAAACTAATTACTACCGCAGAGGAAGATATGAAAGCGATGTTGGCGTTGTCGTAAGGGGTTGGTGGGGAACTGCAAAGCGCAGTTCCTTTTTTGTTTCATCGTTCATCGATTCTTATAAAGATGTCCGTAAGAATCTTTAATGCCAGCTCAGTATCTTTGGATTCACGAGTTCTTAGGAGAGTCAAAATGGTTTTTATACTCGAATCTTCTTCGGTAAGCTCATCATTGTCCTTCACATATGTAAGCAACTGATAGACGCCCACGTTCAATGCCTTCGCTATTTTCTCCAGATTTTTCAAAGATATATTTCTCTCCGCTCGCTCAATGAAACCAATATAACTCGAATTGAATCCTGCTTTTTCGGCTAAAGCTTCTTGGGAAAGCCCTTTAGACTTTCGGATATCTCGAATACGTGTACCGACTAATTCTAAAAGTTCTGACATGATTACACCTCTCTATAGTAAGAATTTCACAAAATTCGATTCCAATCGCTCCAAAATGTAATATATAGACGAACGAGATCATCTCAATCTATATATTATTAATTGGAAGTCGCTTATTGGATTTTGCAAAATCCTCTAGTTAGAAGTGTAGAGAAAGAGTTACATCTAATTAATAAGTGTTAGTAAGTAAATTGAATTAAAAACTACTATATAGTAATATTTATTATGAAGCTTGTCCGGTAGCTAGAAAATTATACATCTTGATGGTTACATAATTGTGCTACGTTGCTCACATTGTTTCAGGATTTTGCAAAATTCGATACCAGTCGCTCCGAAGTGCAAGATATAGACGAACTAAACTATTTCCATCTATATTTTGTTCATTGGAAGTCGCTTATGGGATTTTTGCAAAATCCTCGTTTATGAAATTTTAATTCAGGAGTTGATTCCCCTTGAAACATTACTCCTTAAGTCCCCTACATAGTGATTCCGATTTCAAATTGCCTAAGTACAGCGACACCTACATATTCAATTGCATGATGGATTTTCAAAAGCTTGCCGAATACCAGATCAAGCTTGCACAGATGATGCGCGACCATCATCAGTTTCAAAACTGCCTCATTCTTTGTGATCAAGCGATGTTTTCTATGGCTAAGGCTATTTATGTTCATCGAAACCAAATCATTCCATTGTATATTCGTTTATCCGTGACTGACCTGTTCCCTTTAATTCACACAGAGGCTGAGCCCAATTTAGATATGGTGCTGTTTATCGGTACGGTACATTATCTGGTTTCGGGAGAAGATGATGTATCTAAAGAGCCGATGAAGCTGGGGGAAGTAGACAAGTTGCTTTATAAAACGGACTCTATTCTAGAGTCTCTGTCACAGCGGATCGTAGCTGATCCGTCTAAGCGGTATCCATCTATTTATAAAGAAAGTCCGTTCAATGAATCGGTAGATCTTTTATCAATAATACCCGGTTCTTTTTGAGCTAATGATATAATGAGGAAAAGGAAGATGTTGGATTACGACTTAAAGTTCTATAACAGAAAGGGTGTATTTCATATGCCTACATACAACAAGCTGGTACGAGATCGGATTCCGCATATCATTATGTCTCAAGGCAAGGAGTGTCGGACACGCATTTTGGACCCAGAGGAATATAAGCAGGAGCTGAGAACCAAGCTTCGTGAAGAGGCTGAGGAATATTTTGAAGCGGACAAAGATCAGGATGCGCTGGAAGAGCTGGCGGATATGCTGGAAGTCATCCGAGCGTTGGCAGAAGAATATGGGGCGAATGCAGAAGAGCTGGACAAGCTGCGGGCAGACAAAGCCGAGGCACGGGGCGGATTCCAGGAGCGGGTGTTTTTAATTGATGTGGATGAAACTTAACGTCAAGCTTATTACGGATTATTTGGCGGATGAGCTGATCGCCGGGATACAACATGCCTCCGGTATTTATATTATGACTTCTTTTATAATGCAGTTAGGGGTGAATCACTGAGAAATTGACTTATTTGCTCCAGTACGCTTAAAGTCTAGCCAAATAGTACACATGGGAATGAGCCTATTTTCTTATCTATTAGGTATAGTTAACGTTTGATGATTCTTATGTACATGCCATTGATGAGATGTTCGTGTGAATCAATTTGTTACAACTTGTATTAGCAAGAGCTTTTTATCTGAGGTTTCAGAGTTTTCAAAAGTAATATTCTCCTGTCTTGTAGTATGATAATACTCGGATAAATTACATTCCTTGGAGTCTTAAAATATCCTGGTTAAACAACTTTAAATAGTAATAAGTAATTAATCCATTTATTAGCGCTAATAAATTATATTCACAAAAAAAGAAAGGAAGTTCCTTAGTGCAAGAAATTATTGAAAAACTGCCAGCATTAATTACTGTTGTAGGGACGATCATAGTTTGGGTTAGATTATTTATTAGAACATCGAATAAAACCATTGTGGATATGGTGGTAGAGCCAAGAAATGTGAATATGTGGGACAAATTTATTGAAATCATATTGTTGTCTTCGCTGCTGGTAATTATGTTTTTACTTCCAATGTTTATGTCTGAAATAAATCCTGGAATATTTGATGTTATAATGATGGTTGATATTATTTTATTTTTTATAACTCTGATTATCATTTTAATTTGTTGGGTATGTTCATGGTTTAAGCAAGTAAAAGGTAGAGTTCTAACTATCTCTATATTTACAAATTATTTATTAGTATTTTGGATGCCTTTAATTTTAATATGTTATAACAAAAGTAAAGTCTTAAGTGGAGTTAAAGAGAATTACATCTATGGGTTTATTGCCTTTTTGGCTCTTGTCGTTTTTCATTGTATCTTGATAACATTTTATCCATCAGTTCTTAGGTACTTTAATAAACCAGAAATAAAAAGGTATAAACTTGAGCGAATTCAAACACCTCATGATATTTTACAAGGTTTATATTTGCTATATATGCTGGATAATGAAAGACATGTACTAAGTGAAAATTCAAATATTGCTAAGATAGGAGATGGAGATTTTTATATTTACTATCCTAAAGAAAATGCTCTAATTAAATATTTCAAATAAAGACCCACTCAATCATAATGAGACCTACACAGCTATAATACCAGCTAGAAATAGAAATTAACTCAACTCCCGTAGCCAAAAGCACGGGAGTTTTTAAATTTTGTTAATGCTTTTTTACCATAATAATTCCTTTGTTACACTTGCTCCAATTTACTATACCTCAAATACAAATCCCCAATCCGCGCCAATATCTCTTCATTATCCGGCTGGAAATGAATCGCCCATTCCATGTACTTAATAGCTTTACTTAATTGCTCTGACTTCAAGCAGGCCTCAGACATAAACTGACTAAGCGTAAAAAGTTTGTCCTCCCATTTATCACGTAAGCCTATATCCATTCATCGGACAATGGTCTGAATGAGTTCTTATGAAGCTGCTCAAACAATTGCGAACAAAGTTGCTGTTTATGTATGGAATCCTGTTCAATCCAAGCCTCATCCAGCAGCTTAATAAATGCGGTTAAGTCACATTCTATATTTCCGCTTAAGAAGTAGATATGTTCCTTGTCCAACCTAAGAAAATGGTACTCATCGTTCCTAATGAGTTTTCGCAAATGGCTCAAATACATCCGTAAATTATGCCTTGCTTTTCCTACTGTCACTTCTCCCCAAAAGTCATCACATAACTGTTCGGCTCAAATGTATTGTTTTTGTCTCCAGGTGACGTGCCTCAGCTTTCATGGTATGTAAGAAGTCATCGGTTGATTACTTTAGTTCTCAGTATAACTTAAATGAAAACGACATAGATGTCGTTTTTTATTTCTAAATAAAGCAAACGTATGTTCTAATATATGCTAAAATTATTACATATTGAGCTAATGGTAAGAAAATCTATGAATGGAGGTATTGGTATGGTCGACACCATTGCAAAAAGTAATCACTACTTGATTGGCCTGCTTATAGATGATGCAACTCTGACCAGCTTCTCAGAATTGCAACCTTGTCCTCGAACATGGCAGAACGGGTAAATCAACTGATCAGCGGCAGTTTACGAAAGCCACTGAAGAAGAAAAATGCATAAAATAGAAGGAATTTGAATATATTTGTCGAAATATTCCTAATACTATAACCCCTTGTGTGACGGAGGAAATGGATTAATGCAAATTTATATAAATAATTTGTGTAGAGGAATAGACAATGAATAATCAAAGTAAAGCTGCTGTAAATGCTGGTGTTCATGGTTCGACGGGCACTGAATTTCAGAAACATTGTGCCTTATACTTTTTGTTCGAAAAGTATAAGGATATAAAAGATAGAAAGTACTTTATTTGTATAGAGCACCATGATGATTTTTTGTTTTGTTATCAAACCTATGATGAACTTATCTCCTCCATTGACTCTTATCAAGCAAAGAAGTCTTCTGAAAAGTGGGAAATGAGTGGCTTGTATGAATTACTTGGAAAAATGACTGGAGTAGGATTATCACTGAACGCAGATAGTATGCCGAAAGAAAAGGACTATAAACATAACCTAGAATTTATAACGAACAACTCTATAAAATTAAGTAATGGTGTCAAAGGAAAGGGCAAAAATAAAAGTATAACTATTAACGAAAGCAATAGTAGGTTGAAATTTACTGAATTAGATACTGAAATTACTAATAAAATTGAATTGGAAATAAAAAAAATACTTGGCAAGGACTTAGACGGTTTAAAGGAATTAAATAATATTTCATTAGCCTATATTGATTTTCCAAAGAAAAGTGCTGGGCAAAAGGATTCATTAGTTGGACAGTTTAATAGAATATTTGGAGAAAAGGTCAGCGATCATAGAGCTGCTGTAGATGCTCTGTTGCTTCTATTTAGAGATGTAGAAAACACTTTAAACCAAGGCAATGTTGTGAAGTTAATGGATGAATCGAAACGTGTTAGTTCTGCAAGCATTAATGATGCTATTGATGTAATTACTACAAAAACGATGGCATTTGATTTGTGGCGAAATGAGGAAAAAGAAGTGTGTAGAAATCTGGAAATTGCCATTCCAGATAAGAGTGAGTTTAAGCTAAATTTTATTAATAGCTTTGATAGATTTAAAGATTATCGACAAGTTGAACATAAAAAAATACTCTCCTTTGTTAAGGAGAATAGTAATATAATGTACCGCTTTACTGTGGAGACTGATTGTATTTTAGAATTATATCAAATGTTTCGAAAGAACATAAGTTCTCAATTGTCAGAGCTAAGTATAAAAGCAGCTATTTATGCTGCATATATAGAAGTAAGGGGACAATTATGAAAACAAAATTATTAATAAATAAACTATTTGCATATTCAGAAGGTAAAAACAAATATTTTTACACAGAGTTTGATGACGGTATAAACATTATTTACGGAAAAAATACATCAGGAAAAAGTACAATTTTTCAAATGCTCTTATACACTTTGGGAATAAACGAAAATAACGACCACTTAAAAGAAATTATTGAAGAAGGTGCTTTTTTAAGGGTGGACTTTCAAGTAATTAACAATCGAGAAAGTGAAAAAGTTACTTTTGTTAGAGATGATGAAACCATATTCATTAAAAGGGTTGATAAACCTATTATGAGGTTTAATGGTATTAGAGCGAATCAGTCTGCTGAACATATTAAACTTAAAGGGTACCTCCATGAGTTATTTAATTTCTCACTTAAATTAGAGAATAAGGAGGGATACAAAGCTGCTCCAATAGAAGCAATGTTTTTGCCTTATTATATACCTCAGTCAGTAGGGTGGGTATACCTTAGAAAATCCTTTAGCAGCTTTGAGTATTATAAAAATCTTAAAGAAGACTATCTTGACTATTATTTAGGAATTGAATCACTTGTTGATAGGGATAAGAAACAGGAATTGGAAAGGAAATTAAAAAGTAAAGAAGATGAAATTAAATTTTATATAAATTTAGAAAAAAATAATGACGAGCTCCAAATTACAAAACTAGTTGATGAAGAATTTATTGAAAAGTCATTAGAATATATTAAGTTACACAGTGATAATCAGGTACTTTTAAATGAAAATGAAGAAGAATATATTTCTAAATGCAATGAACAGAGCTATTATAAAGAACGGCTGTCTCTACTTCGAAAAGTGTCAAGACATCACAAGAAACAAAACCCTATAGAGGGAGCATGTCCTGCTTGTGATCGAGAACTTTCATTTAGTATTACTTCATCATATAAGTATTTTCAAGAAGAGAATGATACTGAGGCAGAGATGGTAAAATGTAAAGCAATGATAAAGAAGCTGCAAGCGGAAATTAATTCTCTGGGAAAACTTATAAATGTTCGTAAAGAAAAAAACTTAAAAACATATGGAATATTAAAAAGATATTTTAATCATAATATTTCTTTTGATAGTTGGTTGGAGAATAAAGTAAATATACAGTTAATTCATGATATTAATTATAAGCTAGGGGTATTAAGTGCTGAAAAAATTACTATAGAGAATAGTCTCAAAGGATTTAAAACAGAAGAAGAAGTTCAAAAATCCAGATTATCTAAAAGTAAAGAATTTGAGCGTATATTCCTAGCTTATATTGATGATTTAGGTGTAAAAGCCTTAAAAGAAGATAGATATATATCATTATATAACATTTCAGCGTTCCCTTCTCAAGGAGTCGAACTTCATAAAACAGTACTTGCATATAACTTTGCTTTAAATAAATTAATAGAAAAGACTGATGGTATACATCGTTTTCCCTTTATGCTCGATGCAATTTTTAAGGAAGATATAGAGCAATCAAATAAAAATGCTATCGTTGAGTTTATTGGGAAAAATAAACCTAACGATACTCAATTAATACTGTCAATAGCAGAAACTAAAGAAAATGAAAAAAGCATACATGAATATAATAAGAAGTATTTTAATGGAAGAGCTAAATTGATTTGTATAGGAGAAGGAGTTAGAGAACGCGCTTTTTTAACTCACTATGATGGTAGCATGGAAAAATATTTAGATGAAACTCTGAATATTATTAATTGATAAGAGTAATTAATTTTGTGCTACACGAATCATTTAGTGGAACGACAGAGATGTCGTTCTTCTTTGTTTGCACAGTATTGAACGTATCTTGATTAAATATTGTAACATTCAGGGTTCGAAGTAACATTATGTGATTTTTTAATGAAAGGAAGCTTCCAATGGACAATCGGTTTATTGATAGGATTGAAGTTCAGGCGGATGGCACGGTCATCATTCACTACAAGTTTACCGCCACCGCTCTTCTTACGGCTTAAATAACATTGACCGACACTCAACAGATGCGGTGACTATAATATTGATGATTAGAAACAAATAGATGAGATGTGACAGTATCCCTCATATGCATTGATTTTAATGTCTCTGTACACTTAGGTCTGTTTTTAGACTAACGAGCAGTTAAGGTAAATCGCAGTGAACCGTATCATAAGTGGATATTATGCTTACTTGAAGCTTAGAAATAACAAATTAAGACTTTGCCAATCGTAAGAAGGCTAAGTCTTTTTTTCGTTTTCAAAATATATGACCGCTCTCCCGACAATCTCCATTCTCCTCAAATCCAATCCCGTCCCCTCCCTTCCCCCACACAAAGGTTAAAATTTTATAAAAAAAGTTCAAAACCAGCAAAGACCTTTCCCGGGCTGGAATGATACCATGTGTTTGCACATAAAAAAAGGAGAGGCACTCGTTGCCTCACTTATGTAAGCGCTATCTCATCTCAACTCTAATTAGCACTGACCTGAGGATTTTGCAAAATCCTTACCTTCAAATGACCTGCATTACATGAGGAAAGGGGAACTTCATATGAAAAAAGGAGCTGTTGTCGTATGGCTTCTGGTTTTGGCCCTGATGCTTTCGGCCTGCAATCTGGCGGAGAGTGGAACAGGCAGCAAGGAAAAAGGCTATGTGGGCATTTCCATGCCGACTAAATCGTCCGAGCGTTGGGTAGGGGACGGAGAGAATATGGTCCGGTTGTTTCAGGAGCAAGGCTATAAAACGGATTTACAGTACGCCGAGGACGTGGTGGAAAACCAAATCTCCCAAATCGAAAATATGATCACCAAGGGCGTCAATGTTATGGTGATTGCTTCGGTCGACGGAAACACGCTGACGGATGTAATTCAGAAGGCACACGACCGAGGGATTCAGGTCATTTCTTACGACCGTCTGATTCGCAACACACCGCATCTGACGTATTATGCGACCTTCGATAACTTTAAGGTGGGCGTGCTACAGGGGGCATATATTGAGAAAAAGCTGGGACTCAAGGAAGGCAAAGGCCCTTTCAATATCGAGCTGTTCGGTGGTTCACCGGATGACAATAACGCTTATTTCTTTTTTAATGGCGCGATGTCCGTACTGAAACCGTACGTGGATTCCGGTAAGCTGGTCGTGCGCAGCAAGCAGATGACGATGGCGCAGATCGCTACACTGCGGTGGGACGGAGCTTTGGCCCAGTCGCGAATGGATAATCTGCTGAGTGCGTACTATTCGGGGGCTAATCTGGACGCGGTACTATCCCCTTATGACGGAATCAGTATCGGTATCATTTCATCCCTGAAAGGGGTCGGATATGGATCAGCGAACAAGCCGCTGCCGATCATTACAGGGCAGGATGCGGAGCTGGCTTCCATCAAGTCCATTGTGGCTGGGGAGCAGACGCAAACCGTATTTAAGGATACCCGCAAGCTGGCTGAGCAAACGGTCGTGATGGCCAACAGCATTTTACAGGGCAAGCAAGCGGAAGTGAATGACACGGAATCCTATAACAACGGTAAAAAGATCATTCCTGCTTACTTACTTGATCCAATCTCGGTGGATCGGACGAATGTGGAAAAGGATATTGTCGGCAGTCACTATTACACCAAAGAGCAAATTGGACTGAAATAAGAGTAGGAATCCAACCGAAAGGAGCGTATCCCATGACTGGAATCATTTTGGAAATGAAGGGAATTACCAAAACCTTTCCCGGCGTGAAGGCATTGGAAAATGTAAATCTCAAGGTCAAGGAAGGCGAAATCCATTCCCTGTGCGGTGAGAACGGTGCGGGCAAATCGACGCTGATGAAGGTACTGAGTGGTGTATATCCGCATGGAACCTATGAAGGAGATATTGTTTTCCAGGGCAAAACGTGTGAGTTCAAGGATATCAAGCAGAGCGAGGAATTGGGCATTGTCATTATCCATCAGGAGTTGGCGCTAATCCCGTATCTCTCGATTGCGGAAAATATTTATCTGGGCAACGAACGCGCCAGTGGCGGTGTGATTGATTGGAAAGAGACTTTTGTGGGTACACGCGATCTGCTGTCCAAGGTCGGTTTGAGTGAGAATCCCAATACATTAGTTACGAACATCGGGGTCGGGAAGCAACAACTGGTCGAAATTGCGAAAGCGCTCTCTAAAAAGGTGAAGCTGCTTATTCTCGATGAACCGACAGCGGCGTTGAATGAGGATGATAGTGAAAATCTGCTTAATTTGATGCTGGAATTTAAAAGACAGGGCATTTCCTGCATTCTCATCTCCCACAAGCTGAATGAAGTCGCAAAGGTGTCGGATTCAATTACGATTTTGCGGGATGGGAAGACGATTGAGACACTGGATATGAAAAAGGATGAGGTCACGGAGGATCGGATCATTAGTGGGATGGTTGGACGTGATCTGACCAGCCGTTATCCAGAGCGTCATGCCGAGATTGGCAAAGTCGTTTTGGAAGTGAAGGATTGGACGGTGTATCACGAGCATCATGCAGACCGCAAGGTGCTGGATCAGGTGAATTTGAACATTCGTCGCGGTGAAATTGTCGGTATTGCCGGGCTGATGGGGGCGGGACGGACCGAGCTGGCAATGAGCATTTTTGGCAAGTCGTACGGACGCAACATTTCCGGTCAGCTGATTAAAGACGGCAAGCCGATCCAGAACAACACGGTTACGGACGCGATCAACAACGGCTTTGCCTATGTGACAGAGGATCGCAAGGAGTACGGTCTCATCCTGATGGATGATATCAAGCGTAATATTTCGCTGACTGGCTTGAACAAGCTGACGAAGGGCGCTGTCGTCAATGAGCAGGAGGAAGTCGTTGTTGCAGAGGAAATGAAAAAAAGCATGAACATCAAAGCGCCGAGCATTTTACAGAAAACGGGTAATCTGAGTGGCGGCAATCAGCAGAAGGTGGTGCTGAGCAAATGGATTTTTGCCGGGCCGGATATTCTGATTCTGGATGAACCGACACGCGGCATTGATGTGGGCGCCAAATATGAAATTTACACGATTATTCATCGACTTGCCGCTGAAGGCAAGGGAGTGCTGGTCATTTCGTCCGAGCTGCCAGAGGTACTAGGTTTGTGTGACCGGATTTATGTCATGAATGCTGGGCGGATCACTGGAGAGGTTAGCCGTGAGGACGCGTCGCAGGAAACGTTGATGAAATATATGACCAAGTCAGGAGGCGTGAAGCATGGAAACCATAACTAAACTATTTAAAAATAACATCCGCCAATATGGCATGATGATTGCGCTGGTCGTCATTATGATTTTGTTCGAGGTGCTGACGGGCGGCCTGCTGTTGAAGCCGATTAATATTACCAATCTGATTCTGCAAAACAGCTATATTCTCGTACTGGCTATCGGGATGGTACTGGTCATCATCACTGGACATATTGATTTGTCCGTCGGCTCCATAGCCGCTTTTGTCGGTGCGGTTGCCGCCATAATGATGGTCGATTGGCAGCTTCCAGCATGGATCGCTGTGATTGCATCCTTGCTGGTCGGGGCATTAATCGGCGCATGGCAAGGGTTCTGGGTCGCTTATGTACGGATTCCGGCATTTATCGTTACATTGGCGGGAATGCTGCTCTTTCGCGGATTGACAATGATCGTGCTGGAAGGCCAATCGATCTCTCCATTTCCGGGGGGATTCCAGAAAATCAGTTCAGGCTTCCTGCCGGATTTTTCATCTACCGGGTATAACCTGGTATCCATCATTGTCGGCATTGCACTCACGGTATGGTTTATCGTGAACGAAATTCGCGAACGTCGTTCGCAGCTTAAATATGGATTCGAGGTTCCGTCACAGACATTATTTGTACTCAAGTTGATTGTGGTGGCTGCGGTTATCAATCTGTTCACCTTCATGCTCGCGAGCTACGCGGGGATACCTAACATTCTTGTACTGCTGTTCATACTGATCGTTGTATACTCCTTCGTCATGAACCGCACGATTATGGGCCGTCATGTGTATGCGTTGGGTGGAAATGAAAAGGCAGCGGGTCTGTCCGGTGTCAAAACGAAAAAAGTAACGTTCTGGGTATTCGTCAACATGGGCGTGCTGGCCGCCATTTCCGGTCTGATCTTTGCTGCACGTCTGAATGCGGCTACGCCGAGAGCAGGTACGAACTTTGAGCTGGATGCCATCGCGGCTTGCTTTATCGGCGGTGCTTCGGCATCCGGCGGGATCGGAACCGTTTTTGGAGCCATTATCGGTGGTTTGGTCATGGGTGTACTGAATAACGGAATGTCTCTGATCGGTCTGGGTATTGACTGGCAGCAAGGCATTAAGGGCTTGGTGCTGCTGCTGGCGGTTGCCTTCGATATTTACAACAAAAACAAAAGATCAGCTTAAGCTCAGATTCGATATCGTAAAACAAGACACCTCCAGTCCCACTTAAAATGTGGATGCTGGAGGTGTCTTGTTTGTTAGGCCTGGAATGTAGGAACCATCATCCGAAGCCAGCACACATATTATCCTGAAACCGTCGCTCCATCTGCCGGAATATGGACGCGTCCCTCCAAACCTTCACGGTTGATGTGTTCCGTAAGCTCGGAGCGAGTTAGTAGACAATGGTTGATTGCCTCCATGTGGACAGCCACGATTTGTGTATAAGTGGCATACTGCGCAACAGCTGTTACATCTTGGGCAGTCATAATAATAGGATCACCTACCGTAAACCGTGCTCCTCCAGCGTTCACAATTGTCCACTCAGGACGGTATTTATCCAGTGCTTCCGCGACTTCACTGCACCAGATCGTATCCCCGGCCAAATAGACGACAGGTTCACCTGGAGCCTGAAACACAAAGCCGGATACGGGTCCCATCTGTTCCCCGATTTCTCCGGTGCCGTGATGCCCGGTAGTACGGATAATCTCAATTTCTCCCACAGAACCAGCTACCCAAATCGGAGTAACCTGTGTAAAACCGTCAGCAGCGATCTGTTCTTCATTTCCGGGCTGGCAGAAGACGGGAATTTGTTTGTCCAACCAGCGTACTGCTGCCGGGTCCCAATGATCCGGATGTAAATGTGTGACGATCACAACGTCAGGCTGTCCGAGTGCCTGCCATTGCGGCGGCAAGGGAACCAGCGGATTACGGCGGGCATTTTCCGTATTGGGAACTGGCGGATTTGCGCCAGCATCGCTTAACATCGGATCAATCAGAAATTTTACTCCAGCGTATTCCAACCATAAGGTTGCGTTGCGGATTAGTGTGATTTTCATATATGGAAGCTCCTTTGGTAGTGAATGTTTTTGGACCGAGTGTATTTTCGGTGGTTCTTTGTTTCTGTTACAATCATATCTGACGCAAGGAGCTACAGGCTACGGCCTGCTGAAAGGAAAACCAGCATTATCGTTTCATCATGAAAGGAAAAATAACTATGGAACTATTCGTACCTGATGACACCGATCTGCGCATTCTTCATCATTTAATTGAAGACAGCTCTTTATCGAACAAGGAGATCGGCCAGCTTGTTCATTTGACAGGCCAAGCAGTAGGAGCGCGTGTTCGAAAAATGCAGGATGCGGGCATTATCGAGGGCTATACGCTGCGCTGGAACCCTGAGAAAATTGGACAGACGATTCATGCCTTTATTACGGTTTTTTTGAATTCAGGAACAACTCACAGTGCTTTCCAGGCTTTTGCCCGGGAGCATCCCTATATTGTCGAAATCCATCGGGTGAGTGGGGAAGGCTGTTATTGGATGCGCTTGCGCATGTCATCACAGGCAGAGTTAAATACCATGCTGGATGAGCTTACGAAGTTTGGTAATTACAAATTGAGTTTTTCCATTGGTGAGATTTAACGTTAAAAGCTTTCGGCGTTTGTGCCGAAAGCTTTTTTATTTGGGCGAGGGCTATGAGGTCAAAGTTATAGGCTCATTTTAAAAATATGCTGCAAGCCGTGTTGTCCCATTTTAGTGTTGCCTTCATCGATAAAGCCACATTTGCGATACAGATTTTGGGCAGGCAGATTACGGGCATTGACGCCCAGTACAATCTCGCGAATATGTGGGAAGTGTCTGGCGATGAACTGTGGTAGTAAAAGCAGCCCTTTTTTAGCGAATCCTTGTCCCTGATCTGCGTAATGAATAGAGAACGCGCGCAGCAGCAGTGCCTCAGCAGTATTCGTATAGTCCGCTAATTCTTCCCCATCGTATAAAATGAAAAATCCAACGGGTCTTCTAGTAGCCGTAATCACGATAGGATGGCGGTGCGGATCTTCCTTGGCCAGTGTCAGCATTTCATCCGGCATTCCAGTAAACTGCTTCTGCTCCTCAGGTAAGTAGAAGGTATGTAAAATGGCATCATGCCCACAATGGTAAGGGACAAGCTCTACATTATTCATCATTACACTCCGATCTGTACGGATTTTAACTTTCTATATCATCTAGTTTGCTAAAAAAAGAAACCTGAACTCGCCTTGCTTACGTATTACCCATACATAAACTAGCATAGTCAAAAGGAGACGTCTACGGTTATGAAGCAGCTTGCAGAATATCGGGAAAGCCAGGACGTATTGCGTCATGAGCTGAAGAATATTGAAAAATGGGAAAAGGAACAGAAGGACATTTTTTTCTGGGAAAAAATCGGCAGATGGCCTTTTATGCTGCTGGATCGGCTGACGCCCAAAATCATTAAAGACAAGCTAGAGCAACTGCTTAATGAGATGGGCAGTTTCATTCAGAACGGCGGCAAATATTTGGTGAAGGAAGAAACGGTTCTGAACAGGCTGAAAAAGACGGCCCATGAACATGTAATTCAGCAAAATGGCACAGATCCCGTGTCGGATACGCAGGACCTGCCTCGTGCCGGGGAAAACGCTGATTCGGAACATAGTGCCGAACCTAGGTGGGAGTTGAAGCAGGCGGCTGAGCTCCCGCTAACAATCATGGATCGGACTGCTGACGAGATGACGGCGGGTCGCATTACCTTTGCCACCGCTCAGGGAGCAACAACGGGGATTGGGGGTGTGTTTACGATTGCGGCGGATATTCCTCTTTTGCTCGGCTTGTCACTCAAAGTGCTTCAGGAAATAGCCTTGTGTTATGGCTTTAATCCCCATGATAAGCAGGAACGCATTTTTATTATTAAATGTATGCAATTTGCTTCATCTGATATTGTGGGTAAAAAGGCTGTTTTAGAGGAGCTGGCTTTGTTTGATGATCCTTCACGTCAGGCACAGGTTTTTTCCCAGATGCAGGGATGGAGAGAGGTCATTAACACCTATCGTGATCAGTTTGGATGGAAAAAGCTGCTTCAAATGGTCCCGATTGCGGGTATTTTGTTTGGCTCCATTGCGAATCGAAGCGCTATTAGTGACGTAGCTGAAGCAGGGAAAATGCTGTATCGGAAGCGTCGTATTTTGATGCGTTTGGCAGAAGTAGAGAACTGATTGCAACACTTAGGCGTAAATGGGGATATTTTTTCGTGAGGAAACACGTGAGTTGGCTATAAAGTTGTGCAGCGGCCAAGATGGCCGCCACACGTTTGCCTGTTACACTTCGGCTCCATTTTCTTCCGCCCAGCGGTTCAGGGTTTTATCTGTAGGAAGCAGGAAGGTTAAGATGCCGAGCAGTGGCAAAAAGCCACACAAGAACATGATGTGGGTGATGCCTACTTTGTCGATCCAGTTGCCGAGCACGAGTGCGCCTACACCGCCAAGGCCAAAAGCCAGGCCCGTAATGAGACCGGACACGGTCCCGATTTTACCAGGCACGAGCATCTGTGCATATACGACTGTGACCGAAAAGCTAGACAGCATAATAAATCCGATAATTGCCAGCAGGATTGCCGTCCAGAATTGGTTGGCATAAGGCAGCAACAGCGCCAGCGGTGCAGCTAATACCATGGACAGAAAAATCATATTTCGTTTACCAAAACGGTCCGCCAGCGGACCGCCAAAGAAGGTGCCTAGCGCTCCAGCCCCGAGGAACAGGAAAATGTAAAGCTGTGCATCAGCCAATGGCATTTTAAATACTTCCATCAGGTAAAACGAATAGTAGCTTCCGACCGAGGTTGAGTACCACGAACGGACGAATACCAGTAGAATGAGGACAATCATGGCAAACATAACGCGGTTACGCACTTCGGGCTTCATGCGGCGTGCCACCGCTTTTTTGCGTGCAACGCCTTCTGTACGTAGGACGTTACCGTACCAGCGGGCGATGAACGATTGCACCACAATTCCCGCTGCTGCAATACCTGTGAACCAGATCGCACCGAATTGTCCTAACGGGATAAAAATCCAGCTCGTGAGCATCGGCGCCAGCGATTGGCCCGCATTGCCGCCAACTTGAAAAATGGATTGTGCCAATCCCCGGCGTGATCCTGCCGCCATATGGGATACGCGCGAGCCTTCAGGGTGAAAGGCAGCCGAGCCCAGACCCACAAAGATGACTGCGATCAGCACCGCTTTATAATCGGCAGCATAGGCGAGCAGCAGCATGCCGGTCAGCGTAAAGCCCATACCGATGGGAAGAATAGCTGGCGTAGGTCGTTTGTCCGAAAACAAGCCAATCACGGGCTGCATGATTGAAGCTGTAAAATTGATCGCGAATGAAATCCAGCCGATCTGCGTGTAGCTCAGGCTCATAGATTCCTTTAAGATCGGAAAGATCGCTGGAATGACCGATTGAATCGAGTCATTGAACAGATGGACGAAACTGATCGCAATCAGAATCGCAAAAACGGTGCTTTTCGCTTGCGGCCCCGGGAGGGGAAGCGATTGGCCCGTTTCATTTTTTGTAGCAGATTTACTAGTCATGGCAACCTCCGAATATGTATGTATATTTTAAGATATAGGAAGCGATCCGTTTGCAGCAAATGGCTGAAAGTGGGATAAAGTCCCCCTTTACTCATCGCTGCTTGCCCATTCTGCTGGATACTCTTTATTACTCGATTTAGTTGGTTTCTAAAATGGTACATCGAAATTCAAACGTTTATCATCCTCAAAACCGATATATATGTGAGTATTTTGCATAAGTCCCAAGAGCGCTTTTCAAATCAGCAAAATAGAGATCGAAGTGATCCAGTTCGTCTATATATTATATTTTTGAGCTTTGGGAATGGAATTATGTAAAATACTGATATGGAAATATAGATAGAAAAGGGGAACCACGATGAGAAAAGCAGCGAAGATTTTGCTGGCAGTATCCATGGTATGTGGAGCGGTGGTGGGAACTACGTTAAACACTGGAGAAACAGCAGTAGCGGCAAATGTAACGACGAACAACACTTGGAAAAACGCTAAAATTATAGACGTGATCGACCGGAATAACTACATACTGGATGACGGTTCTTTATGGAGAAAGAGTATAGATGGCCCGGTTATTGAGAAATTGAATTTGAAAGGCATTACAGGCAGCAAAAACGAGAGCCAAGGTTATTATGGCTGGACTGAGGACGGGAAGGTAGCCATCTGGGATGATAACTCCGACCCAAAAGTGACGGCTCAATCCTCAGGAGTTAAAGAAATTACAGGTGAGGGTTTGGCTATTAAAACCGATGGGACGATCTCCTGGGGAAGAGAACAGGTTGAGGGAATATCGGATGCTATAGATGGTGATAAGGTAAGTACCTATTTTACGGTTCTTACTCGATCCGGTGATGTATGGTATTCCACAGGGTACGCAGAATCTAAGCCCCGCAAGATAGGTCATGTAGATGGTGCGCTTGATATCAAAATGAGTACGGCGTATGCTGCAGTACTTAAGGAAGATGGCCATGTCACGATGCTGGATATGCTGACCAATGAACCCCCACGCGAAGTGGGAAGTGATATTGCTTCAATTTTATGGAAAAAAGGTACACATGTCTTGATTACTGTACATCATGACGGGACTGTATGGAGCTATGACCGAATGAAGAAATATCCAGCTGTGCAGCTTAGCGGGTTATCTAATGTTGCACGGTTGGTTGATTCGCCTGACGAGCTTTTTGCACAATTAAAGGATGGCTCTTGGGTCGGCTATAAGGACGGAATCACGACTGCGCTGAGCTTGCCTACATTAACGGGTATGTCCTTGTTGACGACCTCCAAAGAGGCTGCCATCGGCGATACGATTCAATTAAATGTACAAGAGACGTATTCGAACGGTTATCGACTAACACGTCATCCCGAAGCTAGTGAGATTGAAGTGGAGAAACCGCAGGTTGCCGAGCTACAGCAGAATGGTTCCGGTACACTCAAAGTAAGGGGCATTGGAAGCACATCCGTAGCTCTGCGGACCGAAGGAATACCATCTTCTTTTACACTAAAGGTATCGTCCGATCAAACCTTGACCGGGGCGGCTATACTGAACGGCAATGTGTATTTGCCTGTGCAGTCTGTGTTCAAGACGCTGGGTGGATCTGTTACCGTGGCGAACCAGACCTTTACGATCAAGCTGGGTAAAAACAATATCGTACTCCAAAAAGGGAGCTCCACCGCGATGGTGAATGGTAAACCTGTTGCACTGAAGGGCAAGGTTCAAACGGTTAACGGACAGGTTGTATTCCCGGGAACATTACTGACCGATCTGAAGTTGGGCGGATTCAAATGGAATCGTGACCGCCAGCAAGGAGAATTATCTTTGGGCGCTACCAAGCTGGTCATTGAGACGCCAGAAACGGCAAAAATTATCAGAGCCATTGATCTGGGTAGTCTGTCCAAATTAATTGGCAAAACCTATTGGGTCAATAACTTTTATAGCGCTGGAGAGCGATTTGGCAAGGTAACAGTTAAAGATATCGAAGTCAGCACGGATCCGAACGGTGTTAAATCTTACGAAGTTATTTTCCAGGGGGCCAATGGCGAAACTTATGACACGTATTCCATCATCGGAGCTTCACGCATTCCACAAATGCTGTCTGATTCCGATCAATTTCTGACTTACGATCCGTACAAGAAATACCAATGGTCGCAAGCCATCTGGAACAAGATTAAAAATAATGAGGTAAGCTTGGGCATGAATACGACGCAGGTGCAGTTCGCATGGGGAAACCCAACAGTCAGAGAAAAGGGGGCTGCTTCAAACGGAACTCAAGTCGAAGCCTGGGTATACGGCAACCGTAGTCTTTATTTCAAGGCGGTAGCTTTCGTGAATGGCAAAGTCATAGAAGTATGGCTGTAGGGTAGCTGGTTTTTCTATAACGGTTTGAACGAGGTGTCTCCAGAGTCGTATATACGGCTCTTGGGATGCCTTTTTTTCATTTAACAAAACTAAGCTCTTTATTTAACAAACTTAA
This sequence comes from Paenibacillus sp. FSL R10-2748, assembly GCF_038005565.1. NCBI lineage: Bacteria > Bacillati > Bacillota > Bacilli > Caryophanales > Paenibacillaceae > Paenibacillus > Paenibacillus sp. FSL R10-2748. The sequence continues at coordinate 1,233,366 of NZ_JBBOTK010000001.1, read as the reverse complement.
GATATGATTCTTTATATCATACATCTTGTTATTTAGATAATAGCTCCGTAGAGAAAGTACGAAGAGCACAAGAGAAGAGAGGATCTGATTTGAGAATGAAATGGCTAAGGAAACCATTATCAGTTGCATTACTATCTTTACCATTACTTCTAGGTTCCCTGGGTGGAAGTTATGCGAGTGCGGCAACCCTACCAACAACGGTAACTCCAACAGAACCATCGTGGGGATATTTCGTAGATCATTATAAAAATAATAGTTCTGCCAATAAGACGGAAAGCTCTAATCCGACCCTCGGGTTGCTCTCCGAATTTAATAAGCTTTGGACTCCCGGCGCTACTTGGGATACAGGTACCAAGCTAAACAGCAGCGTGCTGGACGCCAATATTCAAAAAGTGATTGATATAGCTGCCCGTCGCACTTCTAGTGAGGCTGATGCGGCTTATTTGGATGATCGCAGAAACCAGAGCTACAGTGTGATCGACGGTCTGGGTTCGCTCACTGATGTATATCGAAAGAATGCAGGTGCCACGACAACGATCAACGACATTCCGGCAGATGCCCTGACTAAGAAATACGAAGATGAGGGAACGAATGCAGGGAGTACAAGCTCCAATCTCGGTAACATCGTAAATCTGGTAAATACCTTGCGTGGGGAATACTCTACGACGAACCCGGCTAAGTCTTACTTTAGCTATCCTCGTCCGTTTCGCTGGAGCGATAACTCAGTGGTTGTTCCGAGCCTTATTCCTGCTCTCAAAGCTGATGCTACTAGCGATGGCGGCTTTCCTAGCGGTCATACCAATGCTGCATATCTCAGTTCTATTGCTATGGCCTATGCCGTGCCGGAGCGTTATCAGGAACTGCTGACACGAGCTTCGGAGCTGGGCAATAACCGTGTTGTTGCCGGTATGCACTCCCCGCTTGATGTTATGGGAGGACGTGTCATGGCAACGGCGATGGCTGCTGCTATCCTGTCTGATCCGGCCAATAGCAGTTTGAAGAAAGCGGCTTATCAGGATGCTCGTAAACAACTGCTGTCTCAAAAAGGCACAGCTCCAGATCGATTCAGCAATTATGCCACAAACAAAAAAAATTATAATCAACGATTAACATACGGATTCAGTCAGGTTAATCCAACTACGACGCCAATGACAGTGCCTAAGGGAGCTGAGGTACTGTTGGAGACACGCTTGCCTTACCTGGATAGCACACAACGTCGTTGGGTTTTGGCTACTACAGGGATTCCTTCCGGCTATCCTGTACTTGATGATGCTGAGGGATGGGGACGATTGAACCTGTTTTCCGCCGCGGATGGCTACGGTGCTTTCACCAATAATGTTGCGGTAAATATGGACGCTTCCAAAGGCGGTTTCAATGCACTGGATCGCTGGCGCAACAATATCTCCGGCGTTGGAAAGCTGACTAAAAAGGGAACAGGTACGTTGAAGCTAATGGGCAACAATACGTATTCCGGCGGTACACAGATCGAACAAGGTACTCTGGAAGGAACTTCGGAAACGGCTTTCGGAAGTGGTGGAATTACGAATAACGGGGGAACTCTTCTTAAAAATGCTTCTGGAAAGCTGATTATTGGCGGAAATTACAGACAATCTGCCAAGGGAACACTTGAGCTTAACCTGCACAGTAAAAATGATGTGCTCAAAATGAAGGGAACAGCCATACTCAACGGAAAATTACGTCTGAATTTTTCTAACAAATATGTACCGGCCAATGGTGCTACGATCTTAACTTATGGTAAACGGAATGGAGCATTTTCTTCGATTGAAACAGTAGGTTTACCAAGCAATTATAAAGTGAAGGTTATCTATACAGCTGACAGTGCTCAGTTGAAAGTCACTAAGTAAAACGTAATTAACTCTCTATACAACAATTGAAGTGCACCTTTAAAATACATGGGGATAAACCAGAAGGTTATTCCAGTATGTATTCTAGGGTGCACTTTATTGTTTCATCATAATTAATCAAAAGTATAAAAAGGTCAAAATTTGACCTTAATGTAGTAAAATAATCCCGCTGTTTGAAAGCGCAGTCATGATATTCTTAAGAAGCATATTTGATCAAAGTTTTAAATGATTCAGACTAACTAAGAGGAACAGAGGAAAGGAAGAGACTGATGAGTCTTGAAAAGGAATACGTTAAAATAGCCCAAGATGTCATTAAAGGGCTTGGCGGAGAAGACAATATTATTTCCATGGCACATTGTGCCACACGGCTGAGGCTGATTGTAAAAGATAGAGAAATTATTGATGATGAATTTATTGAGAATATTGATAAGGCCAAGGGCGTTTTCTTTACCTCTGGGCAATATCAAATTATTTTTGGAACCGGTACTGTAAATAAAGTATACGATGCCATGGTTGGTCAAAGCATATCTGCTACATCAAAGGCTGATTTGAAAGAAATGGCCTCCACCCAAGATGATAATCGGTTCAAAAGAATGATCCGAGTTTTCGGGGATGTATTTGTTCCGATTATGCCCGCATTGGTAGCTACAGGATTATTTATGGGAGTTAGAGGCTTAGTAACTCAGCCTGCACTGCTCCAGTTATTTGGACTTACACCTGATCATATTTCTGCGAATTTCATATTGTTTACGCAAATATTGACCGATACGGCTTTTGCATTTTTACCCGTGTTGGTATGTTGGTCGGCCTTCCGGGTGTTTGGTGGATCGCCACTATTGGGGATTTTGATTGGATTAATGTTAGTGAGTCCTTCGTTGCCTACATCCTGGGATGTCGCCCAAAAAGTTCAGGAACCACTAGTGTTTTTCGGATTTATTAAAATTGCAGGCTATCAGGGCTCGGTTCTGCCTGCTTTCATAATAGGTGTCGTGGGGGCGATGCTGGAGAAGAAAATCAGAAAATCAGTCCCCGATGCATTGGACTTAATTCTAACACCGTTTTTGACATTATTAATAACACTGGTACTGGGATTGTTCGTAATTGGTCCCATTTTTCACGAGGTGGAAACTTTAATATTAATGGCTGTTACCGCCATTTTGAAATTACCATACGGAATCGGCGGATTTATTTACGGTGGCATCAATCAGATTATTGTAGTTACCGGACTACACCATGCCTTAAACCTGATTGAAATACAGATGTTAGTGGGCAATGGTTGGAATATGGTGAACCCGATCAGTTCGGCGTCGATTTGCGCACAAGCGGGTGCTGCGCTAGCTGTTGGTCTAAAATCCAAAAATGTAAAAACCAAATCCATTGCTTATCCTTCTACCTTGTCTGCGTTGTTGGGCATTACAGAACCCGCTATCTTTGGGGTGAACATTCGATATGGCAAACCGTTCATGATGGGCTTGATTGGAGGAGCGGTTGGTGGTTTCTTCGCACGTATATTTAATATTCAAGCAACGGGGATGTCGATTACAGCCCTACCTGGAATGTTATTGTACCTGAACAATCAGATATTTCTTTACATTTTAGTTTGTGTAATCGGCTTTGCTGTAGCATTTTCGCTAACGTGGATCTTTGGGTTTAAAGAAAAAACAGATAACAAATAAAATGATGTGGGGAGAATCATGGACAACAACACACTACTTAAGAAATTGGACAGCCTTTCAATAGAAGAGAAAATAGGCCAGCTCATCCAACTGACCGGTGATTTTTTTGAAGGGGATATAGACACTGTTGTGACAGGGCCTTTAAAAAAATTAGGGTTAAACGCCGGCTACAATATATATAACACAGGATCGATATTGAACATCACTAACCCAGAAAAAATTATCCAGTTGCAAACGGATTATTTGGAAAAATCGATTCATAAAATTCCGCTGCTGTTCATGGCAGATATTATCTATGGGTATCGAACTATCTTCCCGATTCCGATTGCACAAGCATGTAGTTGGAATTATGAGGGAATAGAACATGCGGGTTCGATTGCTGCCCAGGAATGTTACGACGAAGGTGTTCACGTGACCTTTTCCCCCATGGTAGATATCGTTAGAGATCCCCGTTGGGGGCGGGTGATGGAATCGCCTGGAGAGGATACTTTGCTAGCGAAGAAATACGCTGAAAGCATGGTTCAGGGGATACAGGGAAGAAACTTGGAAGGTATCATATCAGCCAATAAAATTGCCGCTTGCGTCAAGCATTTTGCCGCTTATGGGGCACCTGTCGCTGGACGTGAGTATAACGCCGTGGATATGTCGGAGCATACGCTGCGAGAATATTATTTGCCAGGGTATCAAGCTGCAATCGAAGCGGGGGCAAAGCTTGTTATGACGGCCTTTAATACCTTGAACGGCGTCCCTGCGACAGGAAACGAGTGGCTTAACCGCGACGTGCTAAGACAAGAAATGAATTTTAATGGTGTGTTGATCTCGGATTACGCCGCTATAGAAGAACTGATCATGCACGGTTATGCTGAAGACGAGGCTTCAGCCGCAAGGATTTCGTTATTGGCTGGTGTTGATGTGGATATGAAGACAGCGATATATGCCAATCAATTGGAGAAAGTAGTATCGGATAACGAGCATATGCTGGAGCTTTTGAATGAGGCTGTATACCGTGTTTTAAAGCTAAAAAATGATTTGGGGCTTTTTGAGGACCCGTTCCGCGGATTACAGGAAACCGTTCAGCGGTCGAGAAACAGTATTCTGTCAGATGAACATAAAAAAGCCGCGCTGTCCTTGGCTGAAGAATCCGTAGTCTTGCTGAAAAATGAAAATCAACTACTGCCATTGTCTAAACATACCAAAGTAGCTTTAATCGGTCCTTACGCAGATGAAAACTCCACCCTGGGCATGTGGGCCATTAAGGGGGATGAGGCGGATACCGTCAATTTGAAAATGGGATTATTAAAGCATGTTGATCCCGACAATCTCTCGGTTTGCAAAGGGGCGCATATGCTCCCCGCTAATGCAAGAGAAGCCCTTGGCAAATATGCGGACAAGCTGGCTGCTGAAACAGTGGATGAGGAGGCCCTACTGCGCGAAGCGATCCGGAATGCTAACGAAGCGGATGTCATTGTCCTCGCCTTGGGAGAAAGTATTTATCAGAGCGGAGAAGGGGGATCGCGAACGAACCCGACGCTTCCTAAGCCGCAAATGAAACTGCTCCATGAATTAAGTTTACTGGGCAAAAAGATGGTTCTGATCGTTTATAGCGGAAGACCTTTGATTCTTACCGAAGTAGCCGGAAAAGTTGACGCTATTGTTCAAGCCTGGTATCCAGGAACGATGGGCGGAGAAGCACTGGCCAATATACTGTATGGGGAAGTCAATCCATCGGGGAAATTAGCCATGACCTTTCCACGAAGCGTTGGACAAATTCCGATATCCTACAATGAGTTGAATACAGGAAGACCAAATTTAAAGGAAAATGGTTCTTATCGGTTTGCATCCCGATATATTGATGAAGTGAATGAACCCTTGTATCCGTTTGGCTATGGTAAATCCTATACCTCATTTGAATACAGCCTATTAACAGTTAGCCAAAAAGAAATGAAAAAAAATGAGTCAGTTGATATCTGTATTTCTGTCACCAACACTGGAATTTATGATGGAAAGGAAACGATCCAATTATATATTCGCGATAAATTTGCAAGTGTTGCAAGACCAGTGAAAGAATTAAAAGACTTTAAAAAAGTTTTTTTGCAAAGTGGCGAGACCCAAAATGTCGAATTTTCAATTCATGAAGAGATGCTTAAATTTTATGATCGTGAAATGCAATACAAAAGTGAACCCGGCGAATTTGATATTTATATCGGGTCAAGCTCGCAGGAAATTTTGCTGAGTTTTAGTTTTGTTTTTTTACCGGAGGATGAGCATGAATAAAAGCGACGCGTATAACCTTAAATATCATATTACTCCTCCTTACGGTTTGCTCAATGACCCTAATGGGCTTGCCTATTTCAATCATCAATATCATGTGTTCTATCAGTGGAATCCAAAAGGAACGGAGCATAAAAATAAATGCTGGGGCCATGTTGTTTCTAGCGATCTGGTGCACTGGCAAAGGAAAAGTGTCGCGCTGGAGCCTTCAGAATGGTATGACAAGGATGGCATTTATTCGGGCGGAGGCATTGTTCATAATGAAAAGCTGTATCTGTTCTATACAGGAAATGTAATCCGAGATGATGGAGTAAAAGAAAGCTATCAATGCGCCGCGATTTCGGAGGATGGCGAGTATTTCCAAAAAATAGGTCCCTTGTTTGAGCACCCCAAAGGTTATACCCGACATGTTCGAGATCCGAAAGTATGGAGAGACCAACACGGGAACTGGTGGTTGATTGTTGGTGCTCAGAGAGAAGATTTGACTGGAAATACGCTTATCTACAAATCTAAAAATTTGTCCGAATGGGAATGCCAAGGATCATTTGTTGATCACGATCATCAATTTGGATATATGTGGGAATGTCCAGATGTACTTCATTTTGCCGAAAATGATGTTTTTGTTTTCTCTCCTCAGGGTTTACCGGAGAGAGGCGAATATTATAAAAATCCTAATCAATCGGGTTATATTGTTGGCAAATTATCGAATACAGGCAAATTTAACGGCAACCTTTCCGATTTTAAAGAGCTTGATCGAGGATTTGATTTTTACGCGCCACAATCATTTAAGGTTAATGACAGAACCATTATGTTCGGATGGATGAGCGCCATGAATGAAGAAGCGGAGAGGGCTGTCCCGACCATTCAGGAGGGCTGGATTCATGCATTGACTCTTCCTAGAGAAGTGGTATTGATGAACGGTGTGTTGTACCAGAAACCATTGCCGGAATTACAATTGTTAAGACTGGATGACATGCATTACAAAGGGGAAATTCAAAATAACAGTGAGTGGTTACTGCCTTCTACACAAACGGAGCTCATTGTTCATTTTTCCTTACTCACAGAAAACTTTAAAATGATCATTAGGGATGCTGTGCAATTTGACTATGATTGGGAACAAAATAGTCTGACAGTTTGGAGAACAAACTGGTTGACTGGCGAGAGGGAGTACAGAAAAGCAACATTAAATAATAAGCTTGCAGAAATGCAAATATTCATTGAAAGCTCAAGCTTGGAAATATTTGTTAACGAGGGTGAAGAAGTGTTTTCCCTGCGTTATTTCATAGAAGATGCAGACCAACGCAATGTATTGCTTGAGGCAGGAGACAATGTAGGTGAAGTTAGAATGTATCAGTTGCAGGAATGTGTAGGTTAACATTTTTTTGCTTGCCGAGTTGCAAGTAGGCTAAGGAAGGCTGTTCATTATCCCGTTTACGGGAAGAACTGCCTTCTTTTTTATTTTGGTCCGTTGAATAGATTCTGCTTGTCCGGGCATTTTACTATCGGTATAGTATGAGTATTAGTATAAGAGTTTATTGCTTAATATAGAATACAGATGGATCACTCATGGCTGGCTGATGAGGTGTAGTGATGAAAAAAATATATGAACATATCGAAATAGACAGAAAAAAAATGATTAACCTTTTTATGTTCCAATCCAGAGATACAGAAAGAGTCATTCCTATGCATTTTCACAGCAATATGGAGTTGATCTACTGTACAAGTGGAAGTCTAAAGGTGTGGCATGAAGGAAAAATAACTATTTTGATGGAAAAGGATGCGCTATTCATTAACAGCAATGTCCCGCATTCCACGCAGAGCATTACGGAGAACCAAGTCATTGTGCTGCAATTTCCAGACACTTTCTTTGCCAATGAACAAGTAATCATCCAATTAAACACGCAAGAGAAACAAGTTGAAGATACTATAATCTCTAAATTAAGAGGATTGTTTATGGATATATATGATCTACATATTTCCAAAAGCAAATACGACTACATTTTAGAGCAAAGCCGAATTATTGAACTGAAATATTTGCTTGTCAATCATTTTAGTCAAGCAACAGACATTCCACCGGAAGTATTTAGTGAAAAGCAACGAAAGATAAAGACAATCATGGACTTTATTAAAGAGCATTATACTGAAAATATTAGCCTGGCCAAAACGGCCCGTATCTGCGGTTATTCGGAGGCTTATTTGTCGCGAATGTTTCATGAATATACAGGCCAGACGTTTACCGAATACAAGCAAATTCTTTGTTTGGAGAAGGCGATCGATTTACTGGATTCAACCAATAAGTCACTTACAGAAATTTCTTACGAGGTGGGGTTTCCAAACGAGAAATCTTTCAGAAAAGCTTTTAGAGAAGTTATGGGTAAAACACCGTATGAATATAAAAAATCAAGATTTGATCTGGATGTGTAACGCCACGAGCATGCACAGCATCCTTTCAGTACAACCAAGGGGCTGTCCCTTGTCATTTGATGACTTTAGGACAACCCCTTGATATTTACGCTATGTCAGAAGAGTTATTAGCTTAACGGTTATCGATCTTTTCCGGGTACATATCATGGTTCATCATGCGGTGCTCCGCTATCTGTTCGTACTTCGTTCCTGGCTTGCCGTAGTTGGTGTACGGGTCGATAGAGATGCCGCCGCGTGGCGTGAATTTGCCCCATACTTCAATGTAGCGAGGGTCCATCAGCTTAATTAAGTCATTCATGATGATATTGACGCAGTCTTCATGGAAATCGCCGTGGTTACGGAAGCTGAACAGGTACAGCTTAAGGGACTTGCTTTCTACCATTTTAATATCAGGAATGTAGCTGATGTAGATGGTTGCAAAATCAGGCTGTCCTGTAATCGGGCACAGGCTGGTGAACTCCGGGCAATTGAACTTTACAAAATAATCCCGATACGGATGTTTATTATCAAAGCTTTCGAGAATGGCGGGATCATAGGCAAACGTGTATTGTGTGCCTTGATTGCCAAGCAGGGTAACGTCGGTCATTTCTTCGGGTGTTCTTCCGGTCATTGGATGGGGCTCCTTAAGTTTGGTTTGGTTTGGTAAACGAGATAGGGAGTTATGGTGGTGGGGAGGTCGCTCCGCGAATGATTTGATCTTCCGATCGCTGTTGAAATGGGATTCTTTCTGATAAGGTGAAAGATATAGGTTAGAATCCCATTTCAAAGGCGAACGCTAACGCTTCTACAGATTCAAATCCTCCGTTTCGCTGCCGACCGCCGTCAACACCATAAAGTCCTACCCGTTTACATATTGGTTGGGGCAGAAGTGAATAGTGCTCGCTCCTATATGAAAGGAGCGTTATTTTATGAGAAACCCCGTCCTTACGGACGAGGGTTTCTCTTGTTTTGTAACTTGGGTGTCGAGGGTGTACTTCGACTAATTTGGTGTATCTTGTGTATCACATACAGCCCATACGGAATATATTACATATAAGTGTTATACGCCGCGTTTATTGCCCCATACGAGCGTGTGGAGCTGCGGGAGTACTCTTACGTCGTTTAGTCGGGAATCGTCCATGACACGGTCGATAAGCCATTCATAACGATGGAGTAGGGACTCCGCAATCTGTCCGGTGTTCTCCATGTTCACATCTGGATTACCCGTCTGGAGGAACAGCGGTACGTGTGGATAGCGCTCGTGAACGATGCGGGCATAGGCAAGATCGGTGTCATCGAAGATGACGACCTTCAAGCTGCAAGCTCCGGTATAGAGCCGCGCAGATTCATTAGAGGGTTCCTTCAAGCCTGGTGCGGTTGGGACGTTGGACGTAGCTCGGGACTCACTAGCCATCTTCCGGTTCGATAGACGGGCGACAATATCATCCAGCACGTCCCAGTTGGTCGTCATACCAGAGCTGGGCGGCTTCGGGGATAGGGTTACCTCATCGATATCGTACAGCCATTCCTGCCAACGGGAGCCTTGTGTTTCGACAGCGGTGGCAATGCCTTGGCTGCGCAGCAGGGTAATTAGCTCCCCAAGCTGCGGTAGCAGGGCAGGATTGCCTCCAGAAAGAGTCACATGCGAAAACCGTTCGCCACCGATGGCCTTCAGCTCCTGCCAAATGTCTGAGGCACTCAGACGGCGGATCTGATCCTTGGCGCTGCCGTCCCAGGTAAAGGCGGAGTCGCACCACGAGCAATGGTAATCGCAGCCTGCTGTGCGAACAAACATCGTTTTACGACCAATGACCATACCTTCGCCCTGAACGGTAGGACCAAACACCTCTAGTACGGGAATAGGGGCTAGTTTGGTGCCGTGGGAGGCTGTCATGGGTTGGTGAGTCGTTACGGTATTACTCATCGAGCATCCACTCCCGTCGGAACTCGGCGTAGCTGGTAGGTGTCTCGAACAACCGTACAAACTCGGTACGTCCACCTGCGACACGGTTGCAGTATGCATCCGAGGTCAAGGCTGACTCCATTTGTTCAAAGATCCAGACGACCATATTTTCCGCCGTTGTATTCATTGGAGGAAGCGTCTCATTCAAGTAACGGTGGTCCAGAAAAGGCTCAATCCGCTCTTTCCAGATCGTTTTGATGTCACCAAAATCCAGCGTTAGACCCGTTTCGCCCGGTATACCGCTTATGCCAAACACGACGATATAGGTATGTCCGTGCAGATTTTTGCATTTACCTTCGTAGCAGTGCAAATGATGTGCTGCATCGAATGTAAATTGTTTGCTGACTAGTACACGTTTGCGGTGATAACGCAGCTGAGAGTGCTCAATGTCTGTCCCGAACTGCTGGAGCTTGTCGACAATGCGAAAAGTACCTGGCTCACGCATGACCTTCAACTCCTTGGGATGAAGCTCCGCGCACCGCGAGATACTGCTCGAGTCCAGCACGGCGAAGTTTGCAAGCAGGGCATTCGCCACAGCCATCGCCAATGACGCCGTTATAGCACGTTAGTGTACGTGTTCTTACAAATTCAAAAGCTTTCAGCTCATCGGCCATGTGCCAGGTTTCGGCCTTGTTCAACCACATGAGCGGAGTATGAATTACAAAGGGATAGTCCATCGAAAGGTTCAGTGTGACGTTCAGCGATTTGATAAAGGAATCCCGGCAATCGGGATAGCCGCTGAAATCCGTCTCACAAACGCCTGTAATCATGTGGCGCGCTCCTTTTTGCTTGGCGAGAACTCCCGCGAAGCTCAGGAACAGAAGGTTGCGACCGTCTACAAAGGTGCTAGGCAGTTCGCCTTCCTGTTGTGTAATGTCAATGTCGGTGCGTGTGAGGGCATTAGGGGCTAGTTGATTAAGCAGGCTCATATCCAGTACCGTTTGTGGAACACCCAGTTCACGGGCGATTCCAGCGGCTACTTCGATTTCCTGCTTGTGGCGTTGACCGTAATCGAACGTCACGGTTTCTACTTCAGCAAAATGTTTTTTTGCCCAGAATAAACAGGTTGTGCTGTCTTGGCCGCCGCTGAATACGACGACTGCTTTTTCGTTTGTAAACATAAAAAAACCTCTCGATCTTCTTGGAATGGTGCAAGACATGGAGTCTTGTCACTTGGAAGAAGGAGAGTTCTTGAACCGACTTCAACAAAAAACAGGCCTTGCCCCGCGAATTCATTTTTCTTGCGGAGGACAAAGCATCGTTAGTTTTTTATAGAGGGAGTTCGCGAACCTCTCCCATGCATGACGCATGGATTTTCTCCATTAGTATCTGCCATGAGGACAGACGGCTATAGCATTGTCATTATAGCATGGCAGGGCTATTTGATAAACACTCCACCAAATGGAATGACTTCCCGTAAAAATCGCTTGATCACGCCATCGTCGTTCATATCCTGTTGAAGCCGCCGATGATGTTCCCCAGCATGAAATAGTACGGTACCCTGTCCGGTCATTTTAAAATGATAGTTCATATGCTGGCTGGCCAGATGGTTGCCGTACACGGTCAACTCCAGTTTGGCGTTTTCGGGATAGGCAATGACGCTGCTTGCATCCACATATATCGGCTCTGTCGGATGAAGCTGTTCTTGACATACCAATCCCTGCGTCAAAAGACCGATTTGACCAACACCATCGAATTTCATTTTTATAACATCGCGGCTAAACAACATGTTTTTCATGCTTAGCAGCTTGGTACGCATTTGAATACCGGAGCTGTACCAGAACAGGTTGCGAAAATCGTATAACAGATCATCGCTTCCTTCAAGCTTAATCATTTTTAGACTAAAGCCAGGTGGAAGTGCGGCAATTAGGCGACAAGCTCCTGTGAAATCGGCCTGAATCAGTTTGTGTTTGCGATACATGCCCTTAATATTCATCAGTTTATCACTACGGCCTGAGCTGGGTCCGCGGTATGCGATGATTTGCTGCGGATGCAGAACATGCAGCTTTTCTCCTTCCGCCAGATCGAGCGTTACGACCGAACCGACGCTTTCATCATGGTGTTGTCCTGCTTGTATGTCCATTCAGACCTTTCATCCTTTCAGACAGTTAGTACCTTCCCGAACGTCGACGCATCCCGTAACGCAACAGTCGGATACCGATAAAATAACCGGCCAGCAGAATTATAGCTGTGATGATGAGCATTTTATTTCGGTGTGAAGCCTGATCGCGCTGGGTTTGAAGATTTTTTAATTCTGTGACAGTGTCAGTCAGCTTGCGGTTTTGCTCCAGCAATTGGGCATTTTGCTCTTGATAGGCCTCTAAGCTGTTACGAGCCTTTTCCAGATCTTCCTGTGTTTGTCGGTAGCTTTCCTTGAGCTGGTACACATCACCGGGCAACCGCGAAAATTGCTCGAAGCCTTGATACACATCATCCCAATAAGCAGCATGTACTTCGGGTACACGAGTTATCCCAAAAATAAACAAAAGTGCTATAGCAGCGCAGACAATGCGGCGGTACAAAGCAAAACGACAAGTTGGTCGTGCCAAGAGATGTTCCCCCTTTTGATAAACCAAGATGTTAGGTGATACGGATCATTACCCATATGACATGGTTACGTATAATATAACGATTCGGATGCAGATTTTAGAATAAATGGACGACAAATACGGAGAAAATGTTCTCAAAAAAAGTCGATATATTAGTTTAAGTGTACCTTAAAACGGGTATATCAAGGAAGCGGCAACATTCCGGCATTTTTTCCAGCATACGAGTAAAGAACGATCCCCACCTGATCAGGGCTTAAGTTGAATATATGAACTGAAATATATTAAAAATTGATATAGAAGGAGATTTTGCAAGATGAATGAGAGAGAACAAAACTATAAAACTTTAAAAATCACTGTAAATGGAAAGCCGTTATCAAAGGATCTCGTTGTAGATAGCACTACTTTTGCTCCTATATCTGATATTTGCACAAAAACGAAAGTTTCTTTAACAGAAACTACAATCTCATAAGTATAAATATAGAAGTAGACTATAATATAGCCCGGCATATGCCGGGCTATTTTTGCGCATTTATGTAATTAAAATGGTTTAAAATGTTATTTACCAAACTAGGTCCCCCTTCATAAAGATTCCCATGTATAATTTTCACAATCAAACATACGTTCCCTGACAATATAGTGTCAGATAACACTGTTAATTTAGAGTTACATGTTCTTTTAGGGGGAATTTACCAGTGGTGAAGTCAATGCTCAATGTAACGTGCACATGGGACAAAGAGTCTATATCTGCGAATGGGTCCAAACAAGTAAATCTACTGATAGAATGGGGCTATGGAGCTATACGTAAAAGAAAAGGAAATCTAATACCGAAAGCAGCGGGATGTGACCTTCAACTCCAGTTCATTCCAGAAAACGGGGTAAGTCTATTAAAAGCTGAAGGGGTGAGGCTCGGTTTTAAACGCTCAGAAAACGGAGATAGCATGTTTGTTCACTGTGGTGATGTACGGCGGGGAAAATATAGACAGGCTATTTTAACGTTTTCTATACCGGCTCACTCGTCCGGAAGACATACGATTGGAATGATGGAGTGGAGCTGGCGCAAGCCATCGCAGGAAAAGCGAACGCTGATCCGGACAGACCAGCTCTATATCCATTTCACGCATCATCTTGGTCTGCTGAGCATTCCATCCAACCCGAAGGTGGAAAAATACATAAAGCTGAATGAGACGTCCCCTATTGTAAAAAAAGCATTGCGTATGTACGAGAAAGGGGAATATGAGCGAGGGGCGTTCATCCTTACCAGACAAGCAGATGAATTACTTATACTTGCAGCAAGAAGCGATGACATGGACTACCTGCAGGAAGCCGAGTTAATTCTGGCCATACGCAATAAATGGAGTGGTACTTTTGTCTCATTCACAGCGTATAGTTCTAAGGTCATTTTTAATAAAGCAATATCGGTAGGAGATGTTCATTTTACTGAAAATGATATTTTAAGATAGGCAATTATGCTAGTTTATTTGTGTAATATAGTGAGTCTAATTTACTATCTTTTTGTAAAGGAGAGACTTCCTTGACTGATCGGTTGATACGTTTAATGCGGATTATTACTATTGTTCAGGCAAATCCGGGGATATTGGCAAGAGAGCTTGCCGAACGTTGTGAAACATCAGAACGTACTATATACCGGGATATGGAGGCGTTAAGCGCTATGCATATTCCGATTACGAATATGGGGCATGGAAAAGGGTACATTTTTATTAGTAATTTTGCTTTGTATCCTCTGAATTGGACGGAAGAAGAGGTAGAGGCTTTTACCAAGCTGGGAGAGATTATGGAAACGGTAAAGCCTCTTTTACCGCCAGCTTTTGAAAGTGCTTATGAGAAAGTGATGGCCTCTAGTCAGAAAAAAAAGATGGACCAGACGAGCTTCGCGCAGGAAATGAAAAATATCATCCGGCTCGGCTCGACACTTGATCGGGAAAACCAGCCCTATCTGCTCAGGCTGATTGTTTTGGCGAGTCTTACGCAGCAGACGATTGAAGCGGAATACAGCTCGCCTCAAAATGAAAATGTATCCCTAGTTCAGGTAGATCCTTATTGTTTGGTTCCGCAGGATCGGCGATTCTATATGCTTGGTTTTTGTCACAAGCACTCCGCTATGAGAACCTTTCGGATCAGCCGCTTTCGGAACATGAGAATTTTGCCGTATACGTTTCAAAAAAATACAACTGAAATGGAAATGTTTTTTAAAGGGACCTGGTCGGTGACCAAAGGAAATCAGAATATCCGGTTTGTGGTACGTTTTTCTGCCGAGTCTGTATATCGGGTCAAAGAAGAGGAGCTGTTCATCAAGCCTTTTCTTAAGGATTTGCCGGATGGAAGTTTGTTGTTTGAGGTGACGGTCAATCATGACCGTGAATTTTTGGATTGGCTCACTTCCTATGGAGCTGAGGCCGAGATCCTGGAGCCTTTACGGTACCGCAAACGAATGCAAGAAATGCTGCGGACCTGGGGGGCATTCTATTTCGATAAAAAGGCAGGAAATCAAGAATAACAGGGGGAGATCCCCCGGAACGGGCCGGGGAGCTATCCGTTTAACGGTCTTTAAACAGGTTGGCGAGATTGCCAAAAGGACTGTACTGCTCCTGTTCTTCTTCTGGTGAGGAGTAGACGAGCTTCGAGCCGCGGCTTTCCTCATCGTCAGCAGCATTATGAACTAATGTAATACGATCAAAATGGTACATGAAAACCTGTGCGGTGTTCACGGCATCATCCAGTGCCCGGTGTTGTTGACCGTCAAAGTCAATGTTGCACAATTCCAGCGCCTGAGACAGGCTCAACTGACGGTACTTTCCATTGGAGCTAAACAGACGGGAAATCTGCTTCTGTATATCATTTGTATTATGAATCCATCCGAGATCTACATGATGGGTACGACAATGGGATACCAGCTTCTGACGGTCATCCGGGCCCCATGCGCATAAATAATAAGGGGAATCCGTACCGAGCCAGGCTATGAATTGCTTCACAGCTTCAGGGAATAGTGGGGCGGCATCAATGTCTCGTTGAGTAATACCCGTGAACTGAACGGTATCTGTAGAGAGTACAGGCCGATTCGAGGGTCTTACAAAACTGTGAAACGTATCCGCAACGTATAGGCCATCGTCTCCCTGAACAACTTTGACGGCACCGATATCAATGATTTCGGAGGAATATCTGGCGTTACGGCTAACAGTAAATTCAAGATCGTAAATAATGTATTGCATTTCTGGACTCCTTCCACACATATAACTGATCCCGATGGATATCGGGACGAATGTTCTCTGCCCGAATGACTCTTCTCCATCATACCTCTCGGTTCACAACTTGTCAGCGGTTAAAAGGTTTGCTTTTAAAAAAAATATGCGATGTCCAAATGAGCTTGGACTATCGCATATCTAAAAACGCCTGACATACAGCAGCATCCGAAACCACTAGGATTCCGGACGCTGTTTTTGCTAGCTATTGAATTAGGCCGGGAGGTCTAACTTTTGTCCCGGATAAATGCGGTGAGGATTCTTCAACTTATTCAACTGCTGAAGCTGTTGCCAGGTGGTACCATGTTTGCGGGAAATGTTATACAGCGTATCCCCGGATTTCACAACATATACATGGCTATTTGTAACTTGTGCAGAAGCGGATGTCTGCTGTGGCTTGGCTGTTTGAGACTTTGCCGGTGCCGGTTTTGCGGGTGCTGGTTTCGCAGCCGGTGTAGGGACGGATTGCGGCTTTTCCTGCACAGGTGCGGGTGTTGCCGTTGAAGCAGATGGCGCAGCTTGTGTGGCAGGGACAGAAGTTTTACCATCAGCCTTGGCTTCTTGAATGCGACCGTCCGCTTGTACTTGCAGGCTAGCGGAGCCCACCTTTTGCATGTAGCGAATTAACGCTTCGTCAAGCGAGCCGAACATCCCTGCCTGTGGATATTTAGCGAACATCGTATATTGGTCACCACCTACGGCAGTAAAATCATTGGTGGCCAGTGTGTATGTTGCCTCAGGATCAAGTGTCTTTCCGCCGATCAGGATAGAATGAACACGGCTCCCTTTGGCTGCTGATGTGTCTATTTTGAACGAGATACCTGATACCTGTGGGAAACCTCCGCTTGGCTCTGGATAGGAGGCTGTACCATTTTCCAGTGCGGCCTGAATGTCAGAGCCCTTCACTTTCAGGGTAACGATCTGGTTGCCGAAGGGCAGCACAGTGATGATGTCTCCCTTGGTTACTGTCCCCGTCTTGATGGAAGCCCGTATGCCGCCACCGTTCGTTAAAGCCACGTCTGCTCCCGAAACATCACGCATAGCATCGGTGAGCAGGTCACCGAGATTGGTTTCACTTGCACGTACCTTTTCGCGTGCTCCTTCCAGATCCACACTCGTTTGCGTTACAACCTCTTTAAGAATAGGTTCCTGGTCCTTTTGAATGGAGGCGATCAATGCAGCAATCTCAGCGTCGGGCTGAACGTCGACTGCTTGAGTCGAATCAATCAGCTTGGCTTGCTTTTGCGTAACCTTACCGCCGTCGACCCATAAGTCCACAACACCCAGATACTTGGTGTATTCACCTGCGCTAGCGATCAATGTACCATTGTCACTAATCAAGCCTTTTTCCAGAACGGTATGGCTGTGTCCATCGATGAAAATATCAATGCCAGGTACTTCCTTAACTACCTTAAGGCTGGTGTCCTTACTAGACGCATCCTGCCCCAGGTGACCAAGAACAACAACGACATCTACTTTGCTGCGGATTTCATCAACAGCCGCTTTGGCCTCAGCCGCAGGGTCGGTGAATTGAATACCCTCAACATTTTTGGGATTAGTCTTATATGCTGTTTCTGGCGTAGTCAAACCGATAATACCGATTTTAACGCCGTCCACTTCTTTAATAACATAGGGTTTGAACAAACGTGTTCCGTCTGTTTGTTTAATATTGGCGCTGAGCACAGGGAACTGAATCTCCTTACTTAGCTCAACAAGATGCTTCCAACCATAATTAAACTCGTGGTTACCCGGAACCATAGCATCATAACGTAGCTTGTTAATCACTTTCACAATGCTCTCACCGTTAACCAAAGTAGCGAAGGTCGTTCCATGAACGGTATCCCCGTCATCTAGCAGCAGTGTATTGGGATTGGAAGCCCGATACTGATCAATGATACCCGCCAGCTTGGCGAATCCCATTTCCTTGTCGTTCGCGACCACGTGGGCATGGGTATCGTTCGTATGTAGGATGGTGATGTGCTTACCGCTGACTGGAGCCGTTGCCGTTCCAGCTGTTCCCACATTGGTTGCTGGGTCTGCTGCTGCTGTACCGAGACAACCAAGTAGAAGCGCGGCAGTCGTCAGGATCGACGAGAGTTTTTTCCATGAGTTCATGTTGTTCCTTCAACCTCCCATAAAATGAATGAATTAGAGAAACCGCTTACGACCACATTTTATCAGATGATTGTAAAAATAACTTCTATTTTATATCAAAGCACTAAAATTTTTTGAGATATCGGTTGTTAAATCCATCGTCTAGTTACCTATATTGTAGAGGAAGTAATAAACAGCAACTTATAGAATAGGAACTAATGTTCTGTTTTGTAGTCAAAAAAAAGGGCAGTCTCTTTGGGCAGCCCGATCCGGGGTAAATAGTGATCCAACGTTTCGTCAGCTAGTGGCGGTTTTCCTTCACTCAGCAAAAGCACGGCAAACCGATTGGCCTGCTGTTCAAATTTTCCTGGAGAAAAGTAGGAGTGCTCCTCCATAAAAAAGCGGCTAATACCTTTATGCAGTCGGTCATGTCCCAATTCATGCGCACAGACGAACCGTTCCCATTCGGGTGTGAGGCCATTGTGGATAACGATAAATCTTCTACGCAACTTGTGGTAATACAGCCCTTTGGTTGTGGGGCCTAGATCGCAGTATCGGATATGGATACCCAAAGCTTTCGCAATATCGAAGGGGCAGTTGGTACGGTATTTTCGGACAAGTTTGTGAATGAGTTCGTTCATGCGCTCACCTACTATCCCTGATCTTTGCCCGCTTGGGGCTCTTTGGGCTTTTTATGTTTGTTCATCTGCTTGGCTTCCCAGAACAGACCTGTCAGCACGTCCTTGATCCGTTGACGGTCTTTTTCATCCAGCGGAATGCCATCGAACATTAATTCGTCGTCTTCCTCCAGCATTTTTTTAAAATCCCGGCGGTCTTTGGAGGTTGCCCATTCCGGCACAGTAGAACGATAAAGTTCATGTGGATTTTGCTCCATTGAATCATCATCTCCCCAATATCCGGCGGCCTTCATCATTTCGGTATAGGATACGCTAAGCGCGTCCGCTATTTTGCGGAGAGTGGAGGGTTTGGGGATTCCGCGCCGTCCATTTTCAATGCGGGAAATTTGTGAATTGCTTATACCTGCAGCATCTGCCAACTGGTTGATGCTCCATTGCTTGTGCTCACGCTGCTGTTTTAAGTAAGTTCCGAATGCTGGCTGTTCCACAATGGGGGCTCCTTTCTGCAAGAGAATCATAGATACTAGTTTTATTATACCATTAGGTAAATAGTAAAAGCACGTAATATGCCAAAAGGCATAGGAAAATAAAGCGAATATCCTGTTTTTAGAGCTATACTGCTTTTTTTGACGATGGATACCTATCCTAAATAATGTTATGTTATACTCAAGATGCGAACAAAAGGGGAACACAATGTAAACACGAACGTTTTTCTATTTCAGGATTTTGCAAAATTCGATTCCAATCGCTTCGAAGTGCAAAATCTTCATTTAAAAATACATCATTGTCAAAAGGCATAAGATAAGGAGTGTTGCTTTACATGAGAAATAACTTACCCGAATTGGACCGTCGCAAAACGCAGAATGCATTGGAGGGTGTGTTTGAGAAATACCGAATTTATAAAACGATTACTTTTATGGATCGGGAGAGCTTTATTACGGCTGGCTATACGGATCGCCCGAACGGCCCAACGAATGTGACAAGCGATCCAACGGCCCGGACAGCCGTATATAATGTAGATGCTCCTGCCGCCCGCTTGGCCTACTGCGAAATGGTGGATGCCGTAGTGAGTCGCTTGAATGAACGCGAACAGCTGCTCATCCGTGAACGTTATTTAAAGGATGACGATGTGTTTGATTACAAGGTTTACAATTACGTACTGGACCCTCCGGTCAGCAAGGATACGTACACGAAGCTTCGTACGCGTGCTTTTTACAAAATGGCGCTTGCACTGGCGGACCAAGGCGTTTTAAATTTGGCAGGCTTGCAGAAGGGCGCGGATCGAAAACTGGGTTAATGTAATAATTATCCACTTGTTCTCATTTCTATTTTAAAATGGTTTCCTAAAAGGCCTTGATTTCCTGTAATAACAGGGATCAAGGCCTTTTTTTATAATAGGAACATATGTTCTCTAAAAACCTCCCAACATCATCCCTAGTCTCTGCTTTTATCGTCCATTTCCCCGGCAACGCATTCGTTATTAGGGTGTAAGATTATATCATCGGGAATCAAGACAAGAGGACATACCGAAGACACACACAGTCAAACGTTAGCCGGCCATTAGGGCCGGTTTTTTCATGCGGTGATCGTCTCTGTCGGTTCCCGGGAATTCGTTGTACAGAAAGGAGGAGTCGTGTTGCCTAAGCAAGGGATGCTGCAATGCATGAGTACGAGGCTGCGCCGGATGAGAACACGAAAGTGGAAAAAAGCCTGGCTGAATAGCCACAACATGCGAACGCAGGGGACGCAAAGGTGGCATGCCGCAGGATGAGACAAGCCTTTAAGCAAAAGCTCATTGAAATTATTCCAGCGCTGCAAGGGCGTGTATACGATGTTCAGCCACCGTCGCAGACGGCAGAGGAGCCGTATGCTGTTATGGCGCTGGGCGAGGAAATTTGGAAGTCTTCCTGGGCCGGTTATCGGCAGGTTGTTCGCATCAAGCTGTACGCAGGACAAGCCGGACTGGCGCAGGCTGATGTATGGGCGAATGCCCTGATTGCCGGGCTACACCGGGAACCAGTGACAGGTGCAGGTGAGGACACATCGGCTTTTACCGCGCACTATTTGGGTGTGCGGGATGCAGAAAAGCAGGACACTGTTACGGGCAAGGCCTATAGAACGCTGCGTTTTGGCGTGTATGTGCCTGAGACGGAAGGTGGTTCGGCCGTTCCAGCAAACGGTGCTACACAGCCGGAAGAGTGGCTGGCCGCGCTGGTCCGCTGGACGCAGAAGCAACTGGGCGAAACGTGGTCGGTATACGCCAACGCTTGGCCCGCACAGCCGGGACGGCACGCGGTACTGTGGCGGATGAGCGGCTGCGAAACTAGGATGGCGGGAGCCTCCATGTATGAGCTGCGCAAACGGTTCATCGGGCATATTACCGCCCCAGACACCACTGAAGAAAACCGCGCAGCTTCCGCACTGATCGAGGGCTTTGCCGCTCAAATCCAGCTTCCTCTGGATCAGGACAAGGGCCGTTATATGTCTACAGCTGAAGCTTCAGCTGATTTGCAGGCAGATGCCATTTTAGACGGTCAGCTTCGACTGATGCTAGTACAGCGGCGAATGCGCCCAGCCGAGGAAGCGGCGTTGATTCGCAGAGTGGAAATTCATCCTATTTTGAAATGAGGTGGTCCGAGTGACCTTGGAAAACCATGAGAAGGCCCCGGTATATGCCGGGCAGGAAGCAAGCGGCCCCCGCTATACGCTGGAGGAGCTAAAGGAGCACGCAGAACAATTGTTTTCCGTGAAAGAAGAAGTGCTGGCAGGCGCCTTTTTTGGCACACAGGACAAGCTGTTTACGGTAGCAGAAGCACACACTAAAATCGAACAATTTATGAAAGCGAAGGTGGACTAATTATGGCAGGCGGAACATGGGAAAACACGAATAAACCGGTATTACCGGGTTTGTATATGAATTTTCAGGCAGCAGCAGCTTCAGCAATTCAAGGTGGGTCGCGTGGTACGGTCGTTGTACCCGTTAAGGCGAATTGGGGCCCTGTACGTGAGTTTGTAGAGATCGGCAGTGAAACGGCAATCAGCCAAATCTTTTCCGGTGACAGTCTGGACGGTGCGACCGCGTATTCGACGCTGTATCTGGCTTTGCTGGGGGGTCCGAAAAAGCTTCTAGCCTACCGTTTGGCAGATGATACAGCTGCTGAAGCATCTGTGACGCTGAAAAGCGGCGGTGCGACCCCGGCGGATGTGCTGCGCCTGAAGGCTTTGTACACAGGTAGCCGCGGTAATGGTTTCGCTGTAACTGTACAGCCAACTTTGGGTGATGACCAAGCTCGTGAGGTGCGCCTCTATGAAGGAACCAAGCTACTCGGCACGTACAAAGGCAGTGACGGTACAGCAGCCTCTATTGCCAAGGCCATGAACGAGAACAGCGAAAACGTATGGGTGAAGGCCGAGGTTGTTGGCGACGGCGGCATTCCGGTGGATGTCAGCGGCGTACACCTCACTGGCGGCAACAGCGGCAATAGCAAGCTGGTTAATGCCGATTACATCGCGATGCAGGAGGCACTTGAAGGACAGGAATTTAATGTCTTGGCCCTGGATTATGCAGCTGATCTGGCATTGCTGCAAAGCTTTGCTGCCTGGATCAAGCGTGTCCGCAACGAAGGTAAAGGCGTAATCGCTGTATTCGGCGGTTCTGCGGCAGATGATGTGTCCAAAACAGCCGTCAGCTTGGCCTCTGCACGTTCCCTGGCGCTGAACCATGAAGGTATCGTGAACGTCGGTACAGGCGTACGTCTGGCAGGTACGGACTACAGTTCCGCCCAAACGGCTGCTTATGTAGCCGGGCTGATTGCAGGCCAACGTCTGAATCAATCGGCGACGTATGCGGTTACGCCTTTTGAGGATGTGACCCGTCGCTGGACACGTTCCGAGCAGGAGCAGGCAGTCCGTAATGGTGTCTTCCTGTTGTTCTTTGACGGTCGTCAGGTCAAAGCGCTGCGTGGCATCAACAGCTTGGTGAACCCGGCTGCTGGACAAAACAATGCATGGAAGAAAATTCGTTCCATCCGTGTCATGGATGCTATTAATGCTGACTTGCAGCGTGCAGCCGAAGAGACTTACATTGGCAAAATCAACAACACGGTGGAAGGTCGTCTGGCGCTTATCGGTGCGATCAAAGAATACCTGGCACAGCTGTCGCTGAGCAACGTCATCGAAGCAGACGGCTACGATGTCATTCTCGACCCAGCTTACTACGGAGATGCGCCAGTTATCAAACCGGAGCCGGATCAAGTGTTCCTGCAATGGAACGTGAAGCTCACCGACGTGATGGAACAACTGTTCGGCACATTTTACGTGCAATAAATAAGCATTTTACGTGTATAAGTAATTCAAGGCGATCAGCAGAAATAAAGTAGCTTGTTAACAACGAGGATTTTATGAAATCCCGAACTATATTATGAATCATTTTGAGGAGGAAAAAGAAATGTTGGATGCTTCAAGAGTCATTTTAGGTACGTATGGTCAGGCATATATTGATGGGGTATGGCAGACACATATTAACAAGCTCGAAGCTAGCGTGGAAATTGATAAAAGAGAATTGAATTTGGTTGGTAACACTTGGAAAGTGCATAAAAATGGAGCTAAAAAAGGTACTGGAACGATGAGTGGTTACAAAGTAACTTCTGATATGATTCGTCGCGGTTTTGAAAAATTCGATATTATTTCCAAGCTGGACGATCCCGAATCTTTTGGACATGAACGTGTTCGTTTGATTCGCTGCATGCCAGATAAGATTCAATTAGCTAACTGGACCGCAGGAGAGGAAGTACCAGAAGAAACGACCTTCACCTTCGAAGGTTATGAACTGCTTGATCCTATCGTTGCTGAGTAATCTATTGATCATGTTGGGCCTGGAGTAATTCCGGGCCTAATTTTCAAAATTTTATTAGGGGGATATAACATGAGCTTGCCTGAAAATATGTCAGAAGAACAAATTTTAGATAGTCTTTTTGAAGCTGCAGACAAATTACCAGAGGAAACTGTTCGAATTCAACGCCTCGATATGCTTCTCACACTTCGTGGTTTGACGTCCAACAAAGTAGATAGCATCCGTGAACGGTGCACAATTCGTAAAACCATTAAAGGCCGTGTGGATGAAAAAGTAGATACAGAAACATTTAATGCATTGCTTATCTCTGAAGCTACGGCTGGTCTAGAGGTAAAAGGTCTGCAAATTAATGGTTGGGGTGACCCGCGAATTACTAGCCGGCTTAAATTGTCCGGTGGTGAACAGGCTGTGCGCCGTATGCTTCTGGCAGGGGAACTGGATGCGGTAGGTGACAAAGTTCTGGAACTGTCCGGCTTCGGTGTGGAAATTGATGATCTAAAAAACTGATTCGCTCCGGCGGAATGACGACGGTGCTGTATCATCTGTGGATACGGCATCACCTCCGTCCCGGAGAGTTTTGGTCCTTAAACAGAGGGGAAAAATCCATGTTAATCGCTTTTGCAGAAGAGGAACTGGACGCATTATCAAAACAAATACAGCAATAATAGATACGCAAGGAGGTGAGTAGATGGCAGGATCAAGTAACTATAGAGTTAATATTGTTACAGATGTAGAGGATTTAATCATTACAAACCGGGAACTTAAAGCAACAAGTCGCTATATTGAGCAGATACAACGGCTTTCTGATCGCTTAGGTCGTGCCCGTTATCAGAGCTTGATTAAGCTAAATACGGAACTCAAGTATATGCACAGGCATCTGGGTAATATTTATAGCCTAGCTATTCGTCTTAGTCGGCTACGCATTAGGCCAAAAGTCTTTCTCATTGACAAGGCAACTCCGGTGCTTGAAGCGCTTATCAGAAAGCTAAAAAGTCTTAAGGATGCCTATATTGTTGCACGTGCTAAAACGGGCATTGATCAAGACAGTTCAAATAAGAAGAAAGCTAGGGGCGGCAACGGGGGAAACAATTTAAATGTTTCCAATATTGTGAACAAGTCTATCAGTGTTACTGCAAATATAGAAATAAAAGATCCTAAATTTGACTTTAACTTTAATTATGATATTAAGGTAAAACCACCAAGATTGAATATTAGAGTTGCAGCTCCAAAATATGCGCCTAAGATCAATGTAAAAACAGGTCCTATTCGAGTTTCTCCAAAAATTAAGGTGATCTGTGATTGTTGCTGTGGGAAAAAAGGAAACAATAAGAAAAGTATTGCTGAACAAGATGGACCTGATGGTAAAAGCAAAAACAAAAATAAGAACAACAAAAAAAATCCTGGAAAGAAACAAGGACTTCCTAAGCTGTGGGAAACGATAAAACGTATTTTTACCCCAAAGCCTGGCTCTAAGCCTCATAAGCCAGGAATTCCAGGAGGACCGAATGGAACTAAGGGGACACTTGGAAAAATATTTGATTTCGGTAAAAAAATACTTGGTGAAAATCCAGGAAATATGCTTAAAAAGATAGGCAAGGGAGCAATGAAGGGGGGCAAGAAGCTGCTTGGCCCAATTAGCATAGTATTAGATATTGTAGACATTGCTACTGCTTCGCCGGAAGAACGTCCGGCTGCTATTACATCAGCAGTTTTAGGAAGTAGTCTTACCACAGCTGGTGCAGCTATTGGTACAATGATTGCTCCGGGTATAGGTACCGTAATTGGTGGTCTTATTGGTGCAATTGCTAGTGTTATAGTAGATAGTTTAGCAGGTGAATGGTTAGCTCAAAAGTTCTCTGAAATGAGTGATTGGGCCGGAGAAAAAGCTACTTCTGCAATGGACTGGGTTGGAGAAAAAGCTATTGGTGCAAAGGATTGGATTGGCGAGAAAGCAAGTGTTGCGAAGGATTGGGTTGGTGAAAAAGCTTCCCAAGCTACAGATTGGATGAGTAATAAAGCATCTGATGTAAGTAATTGGTTTTCTAGTCAAACAAAAAGCTTGAAAAATGACTTCACCAATATGTTTGGTTATTCAAATGAACCTGAAAAATCACAACCTGCTGTTTCTGTAAATAAGGCCTCACAATCTTATAATCCCGCGTCAACTGCACCGGGGGCATCATTAGCTCTGTCAAGATTCCCCTCAGTTGATCCGGGACTTCCATTACCATCCTTTATCCAGCGTGCTCAAAACCGCTCCAAGGTAATTCAAGGCATGGGGCCAGGTGGTTCACAGATTTCTACGGCGAACGGAGGAAAACCCGCTCCGCAGTTCGTGCAAATAACGGATGAACAAATGAGTAGCTTCTCCGGTTTTCTCAAAGACTTCAAGACAGAAACGAACAACCAAATCAGTGTAACATTGCCTCCGGGAGCAGTACAGGTAACAGTTCAAGAAGATTCTATTGATTTCGACACAATGGCACTTCAAGTGGGACACCGGATTGTAAATGAGGTACGACAGGCAATTATTAATAGAGGTGGAGGGGACAATAGTTCCCTTAAAAAAGGTAAAGCTGTACTAGCCTAACGTAAATCTATCATAGTAGAAAGGAGGGGGGCTATGAGCATAGACTTTTTTCTGATTAATGGTAAAAGTGTATTTCAATTCCCGGTAAATCCTGAAGAGGTGAATATTTCACGACAAAAAGGATATGAGACAGTTACGATGCTTACACACGGAGAATTTGATTTTTCACAAGGAGAAAAGGTGAAAGAAATCACCTTTTCTTCTTTTTTTCCCAAGATGTATGATCCATCTTATTGCCGTTATAAAAATATTCCGGATCCTAACGAAGCGATGAACAAATTAAATGCAATGTTAAAAGCAGAGAAGCCGTATCAATTTATTATTACGAATACGCTAATTAATGTTCCTGTTTTTATCATTGCCCATAATACGACCTTTCGGGGAGGCGAGGCAGGAGACATATACTTTGAAATTACTTTGCGTACATGGCGTGAACCTAAAATAGTGTTGCGGAAAGGGGATTCCCCCAAAAAAGTAAACTCTAGTAACCTTCCACGCACGAATCTTAAAACCAAATCTAAGACGTATACTGTCAAAGCTGGAGATTCACTTTCTAAAATAGCAAAGCTGGAATTGGGGGACAGTTCCAAATGGAAAAGTATATATCAAATTAATACAAAGATCATAGGCAACAATCCGAATAAGATTAAAGTGGGCCAAAAGCTGGTGATGCCATGAGCTACCAAGTAATGCTTCAAGATAAATATGATCTTACCCCTCTGGTCGAAAAAATAACTTTAAAAGATGCTCTAAACCAAATTGCATATCAGGCCAGCATCCGTATAGCTGCTTCTCATGATATGCCGTCGATTACCCCAGGATTGCCTATTCGTGTCAGTGGAATTCCATTTGGAAAAAATGTGAAGGTACCACTTCTCCACCCTGCTGTTGTGTGGGAAGTAGAGAGCTCTAACAGCGGTACAAAACGTTTCTCTCTGGTGGTATATGACCGGACGATTTATTTGGATAAATCCGAGGATGAATATTTATTTCCCAAAGGACAAACGGCCACACAACGGTTGCGTAAATACGCGAAGGATTGGAAGTTTCAAATTCCCTCAATACCCGACACGAAAGTACAGTTAGGAAAAGGTATTTATCGTGCCCAGACTCTATATTCCATGATGCTTGCTGATTTGAAAGAGACAGCAAAATTGGGCGGAGATTTGTACCAGTTACGCATGACAAGTGCTGGATTGGAGCTATTTAAAATTGGTAGCAATCCTTCCCCCTATGTGTTAGACCGATTTATTGATCTTACGCAGTTGCGCACACTTGAGGGAGCCGTAACTAAAGTCAAAGTAATGACAGCTAATGAAAACGTAGGAAGCGGACAAGAGGTGCCGTCTAAGGTGCTGGCTGTAGCAGAAGGGGATACTAAAGCGCTAGGTACTTTGCAAAAACTGGTGGAAGATGATCAAGTGAAAGCAGCTGGTGGAGCGAGTAAGCTTGCTAAAAGTCATCTAACTGGAATCCAGGAAACTTTTACAGTTAATTTACCAGATATTAATACCATACGTGCTGGTGAAGCTGTGATGTTACAAGGATTAAAGTTGATTGTTACTTCGGTCAGTCGGGATTTGGGGAATCCGGGAAATATGACTTTAGAGCTCGCTTCCTTCGATATGGTTAAAAGGAGGTATTTTCTTGAGTAAAGACCCCTATGGTGCATTTGTAAGTGTAATGCAATCGTCTATGGCGGGACACACCCGGCAAGCGCTGAGTGGAGTGGGCGCGGTATTAGGCACGATTACCTCCACGGGGCTCAAGCTGGACGATTTTAAACATGAGCTTCAGGATTATCTGATCGCGGAGCTGCCGGGACTGCTATCTGTACCACGCCATATGTACAAAGGTACCTCAACCGCAGTGGAATCGGAAAATTGGGAAGGCAAAGAGCTGAAAACTTCCTTTTATATCGGGGAAGACGAGCTGGAGGATGTGAATCTCAGTTTGAACGAAGGACTCAAGCCCGGAGATCGTGTACTGGCGGTTCGGGTGAATAGCGGCAATGATGTGGTAGTCGTGTGCAAGGTGGTGAATGGACGTGGCTAATTTATTTCCCGAAACAGATGATATGATCTGGACAGACACGGATATGACCGACCCGGATGTACTGGAGGATACCCGCGCAGTATTTGGGCGAAGCTGGCGGTTTGATTTTGAAGCTGGAGAGTTTGTTATGAGCCCTAGCCGTAAAATCGTGACTACAGGGGAGAAAGAAGCCTGGGTACAGTGGTGTGAAAAAGCGATTCGCACTCCTCGCTACCGGCATGTGATCTATTCACCTGACTATGGTAGCGAGCTGGAGGAGCTAATTGGCAGCAGCTATGGGCACGGTGTGCAGGAAAGTGAAATTAAACGCATGGTCACAGAGGCGTTATTAGCAGATGCACGTACGGCTAGTGTGGACCAATTCACGTTTCGCTGGGAAGGTGAGGCGTGCCATTTTAGCTGCCAGATTACGAACGTGCGAGATGAAACGGAAATTGTGGAAAGTGTGGTGATCTAATGGCAGACTTGCCGGAATATTTGGTAGACCAGACGGAAGAGGAAATTTTAAATCGGATGCTGGAAAAAGTGCCTTCGGACATGGATAAGTCCGAGGGCTCTTTTATTTGGGATGCACAGGCGCCGGTAGCGTTTATGCTATCCGAAGCGGCAATCTGGGCGCAGGAGCTACTGCGACGTGGCTTTGCCAGCACAGCAGCCAGCGACAACCCGGATTTTCGCTCGCCGGAGCTGGATTTGCGGACAGCAGAGCATGGGGTGACACGGCGAGAAGCGGTTGCTGCCTCAGGTATGGTCACGTTCACGGGCACAGCGGGAACGACCGTCCCGGCGGGAACGTTGGTGGCGACCCCGGCAGATGATGTATCCGGGGAAGCTTCCATTGAGTATGGGACCACGGCATCGGTCACGCTAGATGAACAAGGTGCCGGGGAAGCGCCTATTCGGGCGGTCAATCCCGGGCGTAGCGGCAATGTGCCTGCGGGTGTCATCCAAGTGATGGCAACTCCGGTTAGCGGGGTTGCCTCTGTGATCAATACGGAGGAAACAAAAAGCGGTACAGACGTTGAGAGCGACCAGCTTTTGCTGGAGCGTTTTTATGCCAAGGTGCGGAACCAAGGCACAAGCGGCAACAAGGCGCAGTATACCCAGTGGGCGAATGAAATTGCTGGAGTGGGTGGCGTAGAAGTTGTTCCGCTCTGGAAAGGGCCAGGAACAGTGGGGTTATATGTACTGGATACGGACAAACGAGCAGCCAGCCCGGATATCGTGGCTGCGGTGCAAAAGTATATTGATCCGACGCAGGATGGGCAAGGAGAAGGGCTGGCACCAGCGGGTCCTGTGGTGACGATCATGCCAGCGACAGAAGTGGAAATTAACATCTCAGTCAAGGTACAGCGTACCAAAGAGAAGCCGTCCACATTGGATGAAATCAAAAAGCTGATCGAAAGCGGTGTGCGGACGTATTTGAAGCAGCTTGCTTTTTACAAGGAAGACCCGTTGGTACGTTACACCCGGATTTCTGCTGTGCTGCTGGACATTCCGATTATTATTGATTTCTCTGAACTGAAAATCAATGGACAGAGCAATCAGAATATTGAGATTGGATCAGGTCAGGTGGCAGTGCTGGGGACGGTGAGCGTCAGTGAGTAACAATGGAACGAACAGTTTTGAAGATTTATTGAATAACCCAGACCAGGGAAAACGTGCAAACCGTAGTGACACTTTTGTTAATCGGGTAACTATAGCGGGAGATACAGTGGGTCAAATGAGCAGCGAGCGGGGACGCGAGCTGCTTTCCTATTTGCCTGCCTATTATGAAACCTCACGTGTGATGCGTTCCGATATGGATGCTAAAGGAAGCGAATTGGACGCTTTGTATCTTGCAATGGATGCAACGGTGGGACAGTTTTTCGTGCGTACCGCCACATGGGGGTTGGAACGCTGGGAAATGGAGCTGGGTATCGAAACCGACCTGGCGAAGCCATTGGATCAACGGCGTGCGGTGGTGGAATCGAAGCTGCGAGGGGCAGGAACTTTTTCCGGCCGGCTTGTCAAAAATGTAGCTGAAGCTTACGACGGAGGCACGGTAGATGTTATCTTTCATCCCGCCGAATGGGGATTTACCGTCAAATTTATGGATACCATCGGGATTCCGCCCAACGTAGAGGATCTTAAAGCAGCCATTGAGGAGATCAAGCCCGCTCACATGGCGGTGGAGTACAAATTACGCTACCTGACCATTGCTGAAGTCGAGTCTATGACCGTCTATGAAAATGAACATACAACACAGGATAGATATTTAGGAGGTGGCGCATAACATGGCAAGCGAAAAAACACCAAATCTTGGCTTAAATCAAATTGACCGCACATCGCCCAAAACCACGTATTTTGATCTGGAGAAGTATTTGGACCAAAACTGGCGCGCTGTAGATGATTTTGCAGGTGATGTGAATGATGGTGTGAATGCGATCAAGAAGCGTCTGGATACGACGGATCGTAAGGCGGTAACTTTGGAACCTGGGGTACAAATTGTTCATGCGGAAAAGGCATCTCCGTTTTCGCTGACGGGGATGAGCGGGCGTACGTTGGTGAATCTGTTGGGGCGAGCAGGCTCTGGTGACCAAATCGGTAGCCTTTTAGGTTGGGATGCCGATCTTGCAGTTGATACATCTAATAAGGCGCAGGGTATGGGATCAATCAAGGTCACTGCAAAGAATGCCACCGGCGTGTATAACGTGTACAGTAGCGGATTAAAGCTTACTGGCGGAAGGTACTATATCGCCCTGGCTGATGTTAAAAACATCAATGCTTCAAATAATATTTATGTAAACTTTTCTACGGGTGGTAATAAGGCGCTCAAGCAGTCCATAGATAAGAGTCAATTTGTAACGATCTATACAAAATGTGCACCGGCAAACGATACTGCGATAAACTTGGAAGTTTCAGCGATTTCCACAGCAACGGGTCAAGCTTTTTATGCAGACGCGATTCGTCTCTATGAAGTTAGCGCCTCAGAATATGCTGCGCTGGATAGCATGGTTGCTGAACAGGTAGCTGCCAAATATCCATATGTAGACAGCGTAACGCCTGTGCGTAATCCGTATGCGATTCGGTATGGGGAGAATTTGGCCCCCCATTCCTTTTATTCTTGGAACGCTAAGGTGGGAACACCCGTTATTAAAGATGATCGAAGTGTTGTTGTTTCATCTTCCAATATAATGATATCTTCCATCTACCCATTAGTTTCTGGTCAGAGTTACACTATTTCCGCTCAGTCGAGTGGGTCAACGGGTAGAATACATGTAAATACACAAAACGAGACTGCGGTTGTCGGTAATGTAACAGGTATCGGACTTATCTCTTACACATTCACAGTTCCGGTAGGCACTAATGGTGTAGTGATCCGCTTGTTGGGGACATCCACTGACGATATAACGTTTTCCGATGTTATGCTTAACATCGGCAGCACAGCAAAAACATTCAGGTCGCGTGAAGACTCCATGCTTGCTCTCCAAACAGATCTGTACGCCGATCCGGTGACAGGTGGTAGTGCCGATAGGGTGTTTGAGCAGGATGGGCAGTATTTTAAAAGTAAGATGTGGAAGAGTTTGGTATTGGATGGATCGTTACCTTGGTTTTTTTTCTCGTCAGCAATGGGATATAAAGTTGTTCGTCTACCTATCACTAACGGCAGGGTTGATAGTGAGAGGATAACCAAGTTCGATGGTAAGTTGATTCAGCATGTTTTCCCACTGAGTGAGTCAGACCAATCCCACCTTAGCCCAGATTCGGGCGTAGTTGGTCTGTCCATCTCGAGCGCAGACAGCGGATGGGGAGACAACTATACGCCAACAACGGACGAAATTAAAGTGTATTTTATGGGTTGGAAAATGTATGATGCAGGAATATATACTCCAGAGGCGGCACAAGCAGCAACCACCGCGACATATAACGGTACAGGCACAAAATACTGGGTGCATCGTATTGGTGCAGCTACCTATTCCAAACCTTTGCCTACAGCTTCTTATGCGGAATACACGTCATATCAACTCATTTACCAACTTGCAGTTCCAGTTGTAGAGCATATTATCAGTGAAGGGCAACTATCCTTTGTTGAGGGCGATAATCAGATTGAAGTAGGTACGGGGATTGTACTGCGCGAAAGCTCAGGTATTAATACGATTCCCGGTGCTTATGCCTATGTGAATGCCGAAAGCCCTTTAAAATACAAACCGAGGAATATCCTTGCTGTGTACAAGAATGGTAAAAAGGATTCACGGTGGGAGGTTGTTATTAGGCCAGGTTCGGACGCCTTCGCACCCATAGGGGTAGCGTTTTCGCGGTTAGTTGTGGGGTTGTATGACCCAGCGGACAGCTTTTCAACAACCTACTTTATGACTGACGCATCTCCAGCCGTACCATTCACAGGCTCCTACGCAGCCAACGAGAAGACGCTTTTAGCGGACTTGGTGGAAAGTGTGCAGCAGAACACGGCGAGGGTGTCGGTGCTTGAGAACAAGAAGGCTGACAAAGATAATCCTGCATGGCTTACACCGACGTTGCTTAATGGGTGGACTAACATAGATACATCATTGAGCCAAATATCCTACCTAAAAGATTCAAATGGTTACGTCCACATAAAAGGTGTAGCCAAACCAGGCGCGATGAATACGAATGTGTTTCAGTTACCTGTAGGGTATAGACCTTCTCGAACGATCGTGGCTGGTGTGGCAGCGAATACAGACAAAGATCATGACGTTTTAGGGCGAATAAACATTGGAGCCAATGGCAACGTTGCGATACTTGCCGTAGCTGGCATCACGATAACAAATACTGGTTGGGTTAGTTTGGACAGTTTGCCGCCGTTTCTGGCTGAACAATAAGGAGGTCTAACACATGAAAGCAGTACCTAAAGTAAATACAAACGGCCTCTATCTGGAGGACGAGCTGGTGGACGATGCCTTTTCAGGTGTCGTCCCTTTTTATACTCCATCTTCGCCCACGCTATCTGATACAAAGCAGCAGCTAGACACCCATCGGCTTACTGACAGTAGCTCTAGTACCATAAATGGAACAAGTTCAGAAAGCATCCTTGCTGGTTATACGATAGCAATTTCAGTGCCGCCAGGCTTATATCATCCTCGTTTTGATATCCAAGGCTGGCTGACTTATGAAGCGGAATATAACCAAAAATTGATAGAAGCACAGGGTGCGTATGAGCAGTTGAACAAGGAATCTCAGGCAGCATTTCAGAAGCTGCATGATGAATGGCAAAACAAGCCGGAAAACGAACGCGGGGATGAACCTGTATATTTTGCTCAGACATTCACGGCTCCAGAACGAAGAGACCCAACGACGTTCTGGAGTGAAGGATTAAGTGCCGAAGCGATTAAGGAACTGACACAAAAAGCAGAGCAACAGCCAAGTGAGACAGATCAATTGAAGCAGCGTATTGCAGATCTCGAAGTAATGCTGACTCAGCTCATGCTTGGTAGCACAGGAAAATAACGTGTACTGACTATTATATATAGCAAAAATTTTTATATAAAAGAGGTGAAGTCATAACTATGACCGCTTTAACAGAGGCTCAATTGCGTATTTGTGCTCATGCTTGCATCACCCGCTATGAGCGGGGAGAGGGCGATATAGCAACGATCATGGGAAGCTACATTTTAGATGAAGAACAACGTGAACAAGTAATGAAGATTATTTTATCCAAGCGTTCTGATCTGGTAACGGGCAACGTAGGTGATTCATCATCAACTGAAGCTCTGAATGAGCAGGAAGAAACGGTTAAATGGTATAACTCTATTTTCCGTAAAAAAACAGTATAGAGAACAAAACAAAGATAATTGTTTATTTGCCCTTGGATCAGTCCAAGGGCATTCATTTTACACCTTGGTTCAGAAGGGGGAACAAACATGCATGAAAAGATCGATCAGATTTGGCTGGGGCTATCCACGGGGACCTTGATCGGTTATTTTTTTGGGGGGTGGACCACAATGTTGACGTTGCTGTGGTGGATGGTCGTGATCGACTTTTTCACTGGATGGGCAGCGGCCTGGATTAATGGAGAGCTAAAAAGCCGCCAGGGGTATTACGGTATTTTTCGCAAGGTTACCGTGTTTTTGCTCATTACGGTAGCTCATCTAATCGACGGTATTCTCGGGGATGCACATTACTTCCGGGATGCCGTCGTTTTCTTTTATTTAGCGAACGAGCTGTTGTCCATTATTGAAAATGTGGGCAGAATGGGAGTGCCGATGCCGGATATTTTGCGGAATGCGGTAGCTATTTTTGAGTCCAAGTCGAGTGGAGAAAAAATAAAGCCAACCGACCCTTCCGACAAAGAAAATAAAGCTTCATAAAGTGCCACCAGTAGCCACTACCAAAATAGGCAGACTACCTTTTCGCCCTTTTTTCGGTGTAAAAGTGGAAAAGCCCAGACCGTATGGATGGTCCAAGCATATGGATAACAGAGACAAAGTGAGCTACAACATTATGAATGATAAGGAGGGAACGCCTTATGCAGAATCGCAGCCCTAACGCTGCCGAAGGCATTGACGTATCCCGATATCAGGGAACGATTGATTGGAAGCGTGTACGAGCCGATGGTAAATCGTTTGCCTTTATTAAAGCGAGTCAAGGACAGCGTTACGTCGATCCGACATTTATCACGAATGCAAAAGGGATCAAGGCAGCCGGGATTCTCCTGGGAGCTTACCATTTTGTAGATGCAACTAGTGTAAACGCAGCAAAAGCGGAAGCCAGGCATTTCGCCGAGGTGCTGGATCAGGTGGGGGGTGCGAAAGCGCTGGACTTGCCAGCGGTGATGGATTACGAAAATAATCCAGGAGGGCTTAGCTCGGCCGCGATTCATGAGGTTGCGTTGGCATTTATAACGGAATTTGAACGAGTAAGCGGCCGCAAGCCGATGGTATATACAGGGAATGCTTTTGCTGCCCATTTCAAAGCCCCATTGGGTAGTTATAAGCTGTGGATTGCGCGTTATAGTACACGAGTGCCCGGCGACACCACGGCATGGAAGCGCTGGGACTTTTGGCAATATAGCGATAGTGGACGGGTTGATGGAATTCAAGGGCCGGTTGACCTGAATGTATACGTCGGAACAGAGGCCGAGCTACGCCAAGCATTTGTAGGAGAAAAGGGGGATGAGCCAATGACAGCAGAGGAAAAAGCGGCATTTAAGGCCCTGCAGCAGCAGGTCGCCGCCCTTGAAAACAGCAAAGATGTGCTTAAGCAGACGTTGAATGAACAAAGCGCTTATATTAAAAAGGTGGATCAGCGGGTAGCTGAACTGGAGGCGCGTCAGGCTATGCCTGTACCGACCTGGGCGAAGGAAGCGATGGCTGCCGCTGTTGCATTTAATCCGGCAAGCCCGATTGTGGATGCGAAACTGCCAAGCAGTTACGATTTTTATCGCTTACTGGTCGTACTGAACCGTCTGGGTGTGTTTAAAACAACCAAATGATCTTCGAAAGAACTCATTCACTGCCAATCCCACTTTTATATGAAATGAGTAAAGCAGTTACGCCCGAAGTCTAAATAGACAGGCGGTTGAAGGCAACCGCCTGCCCTTATTGCACCCTTATTCGAAAAGCAATTCAATATCCTCTTGGCTAATCCGAGCAGATTCAAAGTCCGAAGGAGTGAAGTGAACATTCTGCTGACTAAGTGTAAAATCAATCACACGGTGTAGAGTTTGGACATACATATGCATAAATTCAGTTATACTTTCTTTTTCAAACATTTCCGTGCTGTACATCATATGGACCACCAACTGGTCGTTAACAATCAGGCTGTTGATATCGATGCCAGCCGTTAGATGATTGACGAAGTCCACATCTTGAAGGCCTGGAGTATGCTTATATACATAGTCTGAACTCTGACTTTCATGATCGAACTGTCCCAGATAATTGAAGCGTAGGGGACGAATCTCTTTACTTTTTTCAATAGCTCCTAGCATGTATTTTAAAATGCCATAACCGATACCCTGTTGGGGAATGCGTCGGCGCAGTTCCTTGACATATGCAATGACACTGCCTATTTCTGTACCTGGCACTTGAATACGCAAGGGATGTAACACCGTAAACCAGCCAACCGTTCTGGATACGTCTACGTGATCCAGGCCCCTTCCGTGATGCTCAACCTCATAAGTGAAATCGTCCAACCCGATCCATTCCTTTACACTTAACGCCAAGGCAGCTAGCTGTAAATCCACAGGCTCAGTATGATAGACCTGATTCGCCTTGGTGAGCAGTTTGTGCGTATGGGTAGGGGAAAGTACTCCTTCGACGACTGCACATGAAGCATAGTTTACGGCAGTATCTGGCTGGCTTGTGATGAATGCTGGAAAATGGTCGTTGCCGCCCTCCATTTCATTCCAAAAATCAAGCTCCTCCCGTAGATCCGCAGTAGTGGAATAATGATGAAGCTCCTTGGCAAAGGTTTGAACAGAGGCTGTTTTTCTTGAAAAATGTACCTCCTTCCCTTCTTCTAAGGCATGATAAGCCTCCAATACATCCTCCAATATAATTCTCCAGGAAACTCCATCTACAACCAGATGATGCGCAGTGATGAACAATTCCCAGGTTCCTTGTCCGTGATCGAATATAGCTGCTCGAATAGGAAGACGGTGGGACAGATCGAAACCGGATTGCAAGCTATGCACCAGCTTATTGAATTCATGCTGCCGAGCCTCTGCTGAAATAGGAGTCATGTCATAACAATCCAGCTTGAATGGGATTGCAGTGAGTTCCGGGTTATAAAATAACTTGCCATCCGGGTGCATGCTCATCCTTAAAGCATCGTGATGTTCAATTACTTTGTGAAATGCCTTTTCTAGAGCAGAACGATCCATTTCATTTTTCAGCAGAAGCAAGACCGATTGATTATAGTGATGAGGATTATGAAATGACTGCTCCATAAACCACAAGGAGATCGGTGTAGGCTGAATTTCTCCGCTGACGGGAGCTGAAGAATCGTACAGTCGGCTCTTTTGGCGTGTGTAATGAGCAAGCTCTGCTATACTGGGATGCGCTAAAACATCCTGTACACCCACTTCCAAATCATAGTTATTTAATTTGGAAGTCATCTGGATCGCTTTAATAGAGTCTCCGCCCAGTGCAAAGAAATTATCGTGGATACCTATGGTAGACGTATGGAACAGCTCTTCCCAAACCTGCACGAGAATGCTTTCCACCGTATTATGGGCTTCCACATATATGTCAGTTAATCCAGAGGACACGTCTGGTACAGGAAGCTTTTGCTTGTCCACCTTGCCATTGGATGTAAGCGGAATGATTTCCAGCTGGAGTATGTGGCTTGGTACCATATAATGGGGAAGACAAGCATGTAAATAATCTTTGAGAAGCTTGGGAGAGATAGCACGATCAGATACATAATAGGCACACAAAACGGGATATCTATTCGCATCGCCTGTTTCCACAACGTTTACGACAGCATGCTGGATGTCAGGATAGGAGGATAAAGCTCCTTCAATCTCACCCAGCTCGATACGAAAGCCTCTGATTTTAACCTGGTTATCATTTCGGCCAAGGTATTCGATCAGGCCATTTTCCAGCCGTATCCCCATGTCACCGGTTTTATACATTCGTTCGCCAGGAACAAAAGGATTATCGAGAAACCTTTCTTTTGTGAGTTCCAGTCTGTTCAGATATCCTCTTGCCACTCCATGACCGGAAATGTAGATTTCTCCTTTTACCTGCACAGGAACAGGCTTTAAGTGCGTATCCAGCAAATATACAGCCACGTTATCGGAAGGCACACCGATGGGAACGGATCTTCTGCTATCCCGGTCTGCATCATACATATGGATCATGCAGCCTACGACGGTTTCCGTAGGTCCGTACTCATTGAACAGGGCAATACTTCCGCCAAACTTGTCATGAATGTTGTGAGCAAGACTGACTTTGAGATCTTCTCCTCCTACAATGCATTTGCGGACGCTCGATGTACGAATGTCCGACTCTTGTAGAAGGGACAAGTGTGCGGGAGTTAGCTTTACAATGGTTGTACGTTGGTCTTTCATAATGCGGAACAATACAAATTCGCCGGGATCATCATCTCTGTAGAGGTTAATGGCATGTCCGCTGATTAATGGGGTGAATATGGAAGTGACAGTCAGATCAAAGGCTATTGACGAATAACAAGCAAAGACCTCGTGAGCTGCGGACAAGTAGGTTTTATTCGCCCACCATATGTAATTCACAAGTCCCTTGTGCGGAACTGCCACTCCTTTAGGTTTGCCTGTGGAACCGGAGGTGTAAATTACATAAGCGAGCTGGTTCGGTCCGCTTTGTGGCTTCAAATTCGAGCAATCTCCATGGTACAGGGATGCATCGTCTATACGATAAACTCCTCTGGAAAATGAAATATCATCATTCAAAGGTGCATCGGTAAGAAGCAAAGCAGCCCCGGAATCCTCCAGCATATAGCTAACACGGTCAGCTGGATAGTGAGGATCTATAGGCAGATAGGCCCCACCTGATTTCAACACAGCTAAGACCGAAATGATAAGCTCAAATGAATGCCCAGCCATGATCCCCACGATACTCTCTTGCCCAATACCACGGCTTTTTAAAAACCTCGCCAGTTGGTTAGCTTGTTCATTTAACTCACGATAGGTTAACGTGTGCTCTTCAAAGTAACAGGCAATATTAGTAGCTTTTTCAACGACTTGCTGCTCAAATAACTGAGTAATGGTTAGGGACGAGGGATAGGAAGAACGTGTTTGATTCAGCCCATAGATCAGCTCATTTTGTTCCTGCGGAGATAGCATTTCAATTTCCGCAATCGGGGTCTGTGGCTGCTCGATCATCTCGCGAACGATATGAATGATATACTCAAACATTTTTGCGATCTGCGTCTCACTGTAAGAATTCACTTTATAGTCAAAGTCCAGCGTAATTCTTCCGCTCCCCTCCCAGTCACGAATAACCAGTTGCAGCGCATAAGGTTGATAACCACTGAAAACCTCCTGAACTTCATAGGGGCACCCATCAAATTGGGGACTAAATTTCATATTGTAATAATTAACACACATACCAAACAGACTGTTATATCCTTTTTGAGCAAGCTCCAGGTCACTAGCTAGAAGATCATATGGATATTTTTGATGAAAATAAAAATTCATCAGCTCTGCCCCCACATGCTTCATCAAAGAGCAGGCATCTAAAGCTTCATCCAGTTGGATGCGAAACGGCATGGTGCTGGTGAACATACCAAACGTATTTTTTTGTTTTTTGCCCGATCTGTTTAGGACTGGAGTCCCGATCACCACATCGGTTTCTTGAGTCGTCCGGTAGATGTAAAGCAGAAGGGCGGATACGAATAATACGTTTACAGAAAGTTTGGAGCTTTGGATAAAGGTCTGAATTATACGTGAAGTTTCACTGTCGATGGCAAAGGACGTTCGAACGGCCGAAATATCTTTGCTTTTGTTGATAGGTATCATGTCGGGTAAGGTTTGAAATTTTTCATGCCAGAATATTTTATTTTTAATAAAACGCTCAGATGTTAAATAGGCTTGTTCTTGATCAATGATAGGTATGTAGGAATATTCTTCATCAGCAGGCAGGGGGCTGTGGTTAACCAGTAGTGTATAATACTGCGAAATTCGTTCAGACACGATATGTAAGGCCCAACCGTCTGCAATAATATGATGAAATTGACCCAAATAACCAACATCACCAGGCCCAAGTTTAAAAATAACAAAAGAATACAGTTTGGCATTCAACAGAGGCATAACCTGTCCGCTCACAGCCTTCAGCCATTGTTCAAAATGAAGTAACGGATCAGGCTCATGACTAAAATCAATACATGTGATCTGCTCCTTTTCATAGGGCTTTACGTACTGTACGGGTTCTCCATTTTGCTCTTCGATCTGGATGCGGAGGCCTTCCGTTTTGGAAATGAAGAGTTGAATCGCTTTCTCCAGCGCGTCAAACTCTAGTTCCTTTTGAATGCGTACAAGTCCGGTCAAATTGTGCATGGCTGTCGTACCATATATTTTCTCGTTATACCAAACTCTTTTTTGAGAATGCGTTAATG
This sequence comes from Paenibacillus sp. FSL R10-2748, assembly GCF_038005565.1. NCBI lineage: Bacteria > Bacillati > Bacillota > Bacilli > Caryophanales > Paenibacillaceae > Paenibacillus > Paenibacillus sp. FSL R10-2748. The sequence continues at coordinate 1,193,102 of NZ_JBBOTK010000001.1, read as the reverse complement.
CATAGAACATCCATTAGCCTCCTTATACATGCAGATATTGAAAAACATAGAGTCTACATAAAAATGATCCTAGACCACCCAATAAAAACAATCAAGCAGAAAAAATGTATTTTTAAACAAAAAATAAAACGGATTTTCGACAATTTTATTCCAATTTAAAAAGGCGAGTTCCCTTTAAAAGGTTTCCGTAGGTTTACAATGGAATTTTTAAAAAAGTGTGAATTAGCTCACTACATCCGATATGGATGAAATGTTAAGGTGTTAATACAATTTCGATAATATTGATAAATATTAATTTATTAAGTATTTCTGGTAATTGACTCTCCGATTTCGCAATCAATATCCTGGCATTCTTCCTTAATTTTCCTTTAAATAAATCCATTCCTATTTAACATATATTTACTCTTAAACTATTTAATTATCCATAAATTAAATATACAAATTGTGTATATTTATTCATGATGTTGAATACTATTTATCCTAGTTTTTTTATGTAATTACTAGATAAATAGTCTTACATATATTGGTCAAGCAAGCTTTGATTACATATTACAAAGAAAGCTGGAGCGATTATGGAATGTAAAAAGATGATCATGAGAAAAATGGCAGCGGTTATCCTGATTTTCGCTTTAGTGGCTACATGTATTCCGCCCAGTCGTGCGGAGGCCGCAGCAGGATTGGATGAAAACACCACTCAGCGTTTGGAAGCATTTATTCATGAGAAGATGCAGGAAGGTCATATCCCTGGAATGACAGTTATTGTGGTTCGTGGAAAGGAAACGGCCTATCTCAAAAGTTTTGGGTACGCCAATGTGGACAAGCAGGTTCCTGTAACACCCGAGACAAGCTTTGAAATTGCCTCTTGCTCCAAAGGATTTACAGCACTTGCCGTGCTGCAACTACAGCAGCAGGGGTTGTTGAAGCTGGATGATCCCGTTTCAAAGTTTTTTCCATGGTTTCAAGCCAAGTATAAGCACCAAAATGTCGAGATTACACTGCGGCAGCTGTTACATCACTCCAGTGGCATTCCATGGTACACAATTACCGACATCCCGATCTCCAACCGTCCCGATTCACTGGAACAGGTTGTACGAAATGTGAATGGCCTGGAATTACATAATCGTCCTGGCGAACGCTTTGAATATGCCACCATTAACTACGCAATCGTGGGGGCTGTCATTCAAAAGGTCACAGGGCAACCTTACGAAGATTATATGAAGACCCATATTTTTCAGCCTTTAGGTCTGAATAAAACTACTCTTTATCCCACAGAAGCCGCACCCACGATGGCAACAGGCTACAAGAACGGCTTTTTTCAAGCACGTGAATATCAATCCCCTGTCTTTAGAGGAAACCGTCCCGCTGGTTATATCATGATGGACGGAAATGACCTCGCCACTTGGCTCAAATATCAGTTGGGCAGCCTGAAATCTCCCATGACTCCATTAATTATGGAAACTCATGCGCCTGACCGCACCGTTACCCCCAGCAAGTTTGATATGTCGTCTTATGCTATGGGCTGGGCTGACTACCAAAGTGGAAACGGAGAGGTGTCCAAGGCTGGATTAAATCCGAATTTTTCTGCTTATATGGTTTTTCGCCCTCAGGATCAGCTGGCTGTAGGGATTATGGCAAACAACGGTACCACGTTAACGTATATCACCGGGCATGGTCTTATGGACATTTTACGAGATCGTCAGCCTGTGTCTCCGTATGAGCCAGATCAGAAAACAGACAATGCGTGGTCCGTTATTACGATCATGCTGGCATGTTATGTGCTGGCGGTAGTGGTCCTGTTGATGACGGTGGTACGAGATATCATCCGCAAACAACGTGTTTTGAAGCCTTTGAATCCAAAAAAGCTGCTCACATGGCTGCTATTTTTACTTTGCAGTACACCGTTTTTGTATGGAGTTTATTTGGTTCCTACTGCCATGCAGGGCGTTTCATGGACAACCGCGATTGTCTGGTCTCCGTTTAGCTTTCCGTTTGCGATTGGAGCCTTGGGGCTGGGATTGCTTTTGAGCTTTGGCTACCTGGTGTTGGGTACGATTTTTCCGAACACAGACGAAAATAAACGCTCGCTTCCTTTACTGGTAATGATGAGCTTGCTGAGCGGGGCGGCGAATGCCTTTGTCATTTTTATCGTCAATTTCTCAATTGGCAGCGAAATACCGCTCAAATATCTGCTGTATTATTTCGGATTAGCGCTGGCGGTTTATATTTTCGGTCGCAAGCTGATTGAAACCAAATTAGTGAAGATTACCTACAACATGATTTATCGAAAACGAATGGAACTGATTCAACGTGTGCTACACAGCTCTTATGACAAATTAGAACGCATGGACAATGGCAAAATTTTAGCCACTTTAAATAATGATACAGAGATGGTGGGCTTCTCGGCCAATGTGGCGGTGGGGTTCGCGACCAGTCTACTGACAGTCATCTGCTGCTTTGTTTATCTCGGTACGATTTCATTTTGGGGCACGATACTTTCCCTTGTTGTCATTGCGGTGATTGCCGCATTTTATAGCATCGTCAGCGGTACGGCTAACCGCTATTGGGAAGAGGCGAGGGATACCCAAAACGTGTATTTGGGGTTCATCGACCATATGCTCAAGGGCTTTAAAGAGCTTAGTATGCATGGACGCAAAAAGACGGAGTTTAGCAGCGATATTCAGGATAGCTGTGAACAGTATCGTCAAAAACGCTCCGTGTCCCGCATTAAATTTACCAATGCACTGGTGCTGGGCGAGACGCTGCTGATTTTAATTTTAGGTGTAGTTACCTTTGTGTTCCCGACGATTTTCCCGAACATTAAGGATTACACATTAATTCAATTTGTTGTCGTGTTCCTCTACTTGATCGGACCCATCAACGGATTGTTGCAGGCTGTGCCGGAGCTGTTCCAGATTCGGACCTCTTGGCGAAGAATTAAAGCCTTTATTGCGGAAATGCCGACTGATGACAGCGGAGAAGTGTATGATACTGCGAGTTTGGTGGATGAAGAAGTGGCTGTGGAACGAATTGGTTTTCATAATCTTAGCTTCGAGTACAGCAACGTGACTGGAGAGTCCAGCTTTCTGGTCGGACCTATTACACTGGAAGCGGCTAAAGGACAGACCATTTTCATCACAGGCGGCAACGGCAGTGGTAAAACGACGCTTGCTAAATTAATGACTGCCCTCTATCCTCCACAAACGGGATACATCACGATCAATGGAGAAGTCATTGATGCCCGCACGTCGGGCGAGTATTTTTCCACCGTCTTCTCTGATTTTCATCTGTTTGAGCGCTTGTACGACATTGATTATAAGGAAAAGCAGTCCGACATTGAGCGTTATCTGAAAAGACTGGGACTGGAGGAAAAAGTAACGGTCAAGGATGGATATTTCAGTACGCTCAAGCTATCAGGTGGACAACGAAAGCGGCTTGCGCTTTTGATCTGTTATCTGGAAGATCGACCCGTATATTTGTTTGACGAATGGGCTGCCGATCAAGATCCGGAATTCCGCAAGTTCTTTTACCATACACTTCTGCCTGAAATGAAGGCGGCGGGTAAAATTATTTTCGCCATTACGCATGATGACCATTATTTCCATACCGCAGACCGACTGCTGAAGATGGAAATGGGGCAGATGAAGGAGCTGGAGGTGTTGAGTGCTGAAGTCAGTGGCTCATAACCAATCCATTAAAATTTATGAAAAAGTGTGGGCTTAGCATGCAAAACTACATTGTTGTCAAAGGTGCAAGACAGCACAACCTGAAAAATATCTCCTTGCGGATTCCGCGAGATCAACTGGTTGTTTTCACGGGAGTTAGCGGCTCGGGTAAATCATCGCTTGTCTTCAATACACTATATGCGGAAGGGCGACGACGCTTAATGGAGTCGCTGTCCGCATATGAACGAATGGGTTTGCGAAAAACGGAAGAGGCGGATGTGGACTTGATCGAAGGGTTGTCTCCGGCAATTGCGATGGAGCAAAAGACGGTCTCGCGCAACCCGAGGTCAACCGTGGGTACATTGACCGAAATCTCCTCTTTTGTCCGGTTGTTGTTTTCACGAACAAGTCGGGCGGTTTGTCCCTACTGTCAGGAAGCACTGCCTGTGCAGACAAGGAAAAAAATCACGGAGCAGGTACTCCAATGCTCACCTGATGCTTCAATAGAAATCTATGCGCCGATCCTTTCCATGCCACATGAAGGGCCTGTCGCGTTGCTGAAGGAAATACAAAAAAAAGGCTACACCCAATTAAGCTGGAATCAAAAAATGCTGGATATAGAGCAAGCAGAAGCTTTGTTTTCCGGTAGGTCTCCACAGGCCGTACGTCTAGGAAAAGGAGACAGTCAGCTGGAGGTACTGGTTGGCAGAATTACGATTTCAGCTTCCGTGGAGCAACGCAAAGATATTCAAGCTATGGTGGATAAAGCACTGGATTTAGGAGATGGCTGGATTCAAATTCGACCTGTGGTTGATAAACGATTCGTATGTAATCTGAATTTTGGCTGCTCCTGTTGTGGTATGGTGGCGAGTGAAATTTCGGCAGGGGCTTTCTCGTCGAATAGTCCTTTGGGTGCTTGTCCGACTTGTACAGGACTGGGCACTCATTATGAAGTAGATCTGGAACGTGTGATTCCTGATCGATCCAAAAGTCTAGCTGAAGGAGCGATTCAGCTACTTGGCTGGCAATGTGAGCAAGAGAAATTTCATAAAAATCGAAAAATTTTGGAGGGACTAGCGACCCGATATCATTTTGAACTGAGCACGGCGGTAAAGGATCTGCCAGATGAGGCGTTATACGCTGTGCTATACGGTACTCAAGGGGAAAAGATTGCAATTGAGAATCCTGCTACAGGTGGCAAGCTGATGCACGAAAGATTTGCAGGTATTGTGAATCTTATTTATGAGCGCTTTAACGCTAATGCCAAGGATGAAATGAGCGCCATGAAAGCGGAAGACAAGGAAGTGATGCGGGAACAAGTATGTCCGAGCTGCGGAGGAGCACGTTTGAAGGCAGAACGACTGCTATATCGTGTGGGGGACAAAACGATCCGCGATTTTTCGAACATGCCGTTGGTTGAGCTGTATGCAGGCTGTGATGAACTACTGCGAATGGCACCTCAAGTTTTCGAGAGTCTTGCGGCTGTGGCCCAGCCCATTTTACAGGAAATCAAGACTCGTTTGACGCTGCTGCTGGATATGGGACTGGACTATTTAAATTTGAACCGTCCGGTGACCCTGCTCTCGGGTGGTGAATCACAGCGCGTACGCTTGACGACCCAACTAAGCTCAGGACTGATGGGCATGATCTACATTTTGGATGAACCCAGTGTCGGATTACACCCGAAAGATACCGGGAAAATGATAGCTATGCTTCACAGACTACGGGATTTGGGAAATACCATCTTGGTCGTCGAACATGATGAAGAGATTATGGCCCAAGCGGATTATCTTGTAGATATTGGGCCTGGCGCAGGATTGCTCGGTGGTGAAATTGTAGCACAGGGTACGGTGGAAGAAGTCATGAGCAATTCGAAGTCTTTGACAGGACAATATTTGAGCGGCAAGCGAGGTATTCCTGTTCCCACCCAACGAAGAGAGGCGCGTGACGGGAAATATCTTGAGGTGCTGGGAGCCAGGGAGAACAATCTACAGAACCTGAATATACGAATTCCACTGGGTTGTTTAGTTTGTGTTACAGGGGTATCAGGATCAGGGAAAACCACGCTGGTTCATAACGTTATATATGGGAAATTACGTTCTCGCCTGGAGGGTAAATCTGCATATCTGAAGCACGATGTAGAGCTGAAAGGAGAAGCGTCGATTGATCAGGTGATCTGTATCGATCAGAAGCCAATTGGACGGACACCGCGATCCACTCCGGCTACCTATGTGGGGGTGTTTGACGCTATTCGAAAACTATTTGCCAGGACAGAAATAGCTAGACAGCTCCAACGAAAGAGTGCACATTTTAGCTTCAATTCACCGGGTGGACGCTGTGAAGTTTGTTCAGGACTCGGGGTGATCGTCACTGAAATGCAGTTTATGTCTGACGTTGAAATGGTTTGCGAAACGTGCCGGGGCAGACGCTACAGCGAGGATATACTGGCAATTACATATCACGAGAAGAATATCGCGGATGTATTGGAGATGAGCATTGAAGAAGCTGCTGTTTTCTTCGCTGACCAACCGGATATTTACGGCAAGTTGAAGCTCATGAACGAATTGGGTCTTGGTTATATGAAGCTGGGTCAGTCTGCCACGACATTATCTGGCGGGGAAGCCCAGCGTATTAAGCTGGTAGAGGAGCTAAGTCAGTTAAAAAAAGGGCGCAGCCTGTTGTACATTTTGGATGAACCGACCACAGGCTTGCATGCCGACGACATTCAGCGACTGCTAACTATCCTTCAACAGCTCGTGGATGAGGGCAACACCGTACTCATCATTGAACATAACCTGCATCTGATCAAAACAGCAGATTATGTGATAGACCTTGGCCCTGAAGGGGGCACCCGAGGTGGACAGCTAGTGGCAGCTGGAACGCCTGAGCAGGTTGCGACCTGTGAGCACTCCCATACCGGATCTTTTTTACGTAACTTAGGAATGGATTACGACGAGAACGAGGTGAGAGCATGAGCAACAGATTGGAACATTTACGCATTCTCCCGACAGGCCCCCTAAATTATTATCTGCAAAAGCGATACAACGATCTGCCATGGGTGCACAAGTTTGGCTTGGATCACATCAAGGTAAAGGGGGATTTTATACTCATTCATACATGGAAGCCTGGGTATGTGAAGCTAACACGGGAACAGGCAAATCTTCTCAAAGCAGCCATTGAAAAAGGCGAAAATCCTGAGGACAAGCTTCCTCGGCTGCCAGAAGCATGGCTACTGGACGGAGAAGATGAACCTGATGTGGAAGGACTCTTGGCTAAGGTCATCGTGCCCGAGTTATTCGAACTGCTTTCCCCGGAAAATCTTCAAGAAGACGTGACCAGTCCGCAATCTATCCGGTTAAGAGCTATTTTGGAGCGTGTCGCCGAGCATGTACCTGTTTTTCCAGCCATTCAGAATCCCTATGAGCTGCGTCGTTTTCTGGAGGTCGTGAAAGGCCAAAAGCCTAAAACAGTCGTTGAGATCGGGACAGCCAGCGGCGGTGTGTTTTATTGCCTGAGTCAACTGGCCGATCCAGACGCGTTGCTCGTCAGTATTGATTATCCGGGTGGACCGTATGGAGGGGGTCAGGATGACAGTGAGGTACAGCTCTACTCCAGCTTTGGCAGCACGGGACAGCAGTTTTCTTTTATTCGAGACCGTTCATTTCACTGCTCCACCAAACAGGACTTGAAAAAGGTTTTAGGAGACCGGCAGATTGACCTTCTATTTATCGATGGTGATCATTCCTACGGTGGTGTGAGTTCGGATTTTCGTATGTATCAAGAGCTGGTAGCACCGGGCGGCATGATTGCTTTTCATGATATCAGCATGCGGCCTGAAACGTGGGGAAGAGGTTATGATGTTGGCGTTTTCTGGGATGAAGTGAAACAAAGTTATCCCTCCTTTGAGGAATTTGTAGACCCAACGGGCTGTCGAGAGCCGTTTATTCGTCACCCGCAAGAGGGACTGTTCGCATATGGGATTGGCACCATCATTCAATTGTAAGGGGGAGACAACCATGAGCCACCGTCCATTGAACAAAACACGTGTGGAGGATGTCATTGGTTTGACTCCCATGCAGGAAGGAATGCTCTACCACTATTTACGGGACAAGGATACAGGAGCTTACTTTGAGCAATACAGCTATACGCTGCAGGGTCAGCTTGATCTATCTGTCTGCTGTGAGGCGTGGAAATGGACGATTCAACAGCATGAAGTGCTGAGAAGCGTATTCCGCTGGGAAAAGATCCAGAACCCGGTTCAGATTGTCCTGAAAGGACGCGTCCTGTCTTTCACTTTCCATGACCTCACAGAAATGGAAGAGGTGGAGCGAGAGACGGTACTACAGGAGCTGCGCGAGGCAGACCGTGCTGTAGGATTTGACCTGTCCGAGGGCCCCCTACTGCGGATTACGGTGTTTAGGCTGGCACATGATCGTCATATCATGATGGTCAGCAACCACCATATTGTGATGGATGGCTGGAGTAATGGCATTGTGCTGGGTGAGTTTATCCGGGCATATGATGCGCTGCGTGCAGGCCGGGAGCCAGAACGATTAGCCAAGCCGCGTTTTGGAGAGTACGTGAAATGGCTTGGTACGCAGGATAGAAGCGGAAGCAAGGCATTTTGGCAAGCTTACCTGACTGGATATGAGGTTCAGCCCCTGTGTTTACCCGATACAATTTCTAGCTCAGAAATAAGCGATACGGCTTGCGAATCGTATGTTTTGCAATCGGAGCTGGTGAGGGGGCTTGAAGCTGTTGCGAAGGAAGAATCCGTGACAGTAGGTACCCTTTTTACAGCGGCCTGGGGTATTCTGCTGCAAAAGGTCAGCAGACGTCAGGATGTGCTTTTCGGCACGACGGTATCTGGCCGCTCCAGCAGCCTGCCTGGAATTGAACGGGTAGTGGGGCTTTTGATGAACACGGTTCCTGTACGGTTACAGTCAGGCAATGGAGATACGCTGCAACAAGCCTTGCTCGATATTCAGCAAGCCAGCGTAGCGAGACAGCCCTACGAAACAACACCGCTTGTGGATATACAGTCTTACGGCAATTTCAGAAGCACAGAGCGTCTTTTTGATACGTTGCTTGTGATTGAAAATTATCCGCTGGAGATCAATCAACAGAGTGAATTGAACTTGGAATCCTTTTCTGGCCATAGCGTAACGGATTATTCACTTCTGGTGAGCATTCATCAAATGGAGCAAACAGCCATCCAAATCATGTATCAGCCCTCAAAATATGAGCCGTCCGCGATTGAACTGTTATGTGAACGTTATGTTGCTTTGCTCAGGCTGATCGTTACAGAAAGAGATTGTGCCATTCAGAATATTCACTCCTTGACGGAGATGGAAAAGAGACTGGAAGAGGTTTGGGCGATTGAATTTGACTATAGCCCGGATACTTTGAAAAGGAGTGTATGAAGATGAAGAAGCCGAAAGCTTGGGAACAAATGGATTCCTATCAATGGATGACCACGAAAGAAACCGCCCACTATTACCGACTCATCGCCAATCTAATGAAGGAGATTCACGCTAAAATTCCAGATGAACAGTATCATTTGGACAAAGTAGCGACAGAAACGGATATTCGTGAGGAAAACTTTCAGGGAAAAAACTATCAACGCGCAGTCATGTATTTAATGTCTAACGGATGTGAGTGGGCCTTGAAAAACGGAAATGGCTGCACCATGTGCGGTCATTTGGCCAAGCAAACACGTAAAGACGGCCCTCTCTCTGCCCATTATTATTTGGAGCAATTTAGTGAGGAATTTAAGCGGATTGATTTTAGCAAATATCCTTTACTCAATCTGTATAATAACGGCTCCATTCTCAACGACAATGAAGTTCCGGCTGAAGCGCTGTGGGAAATCATACGCATGGTTGGAGAAAAGCCTGAGATCAAAATGCTGGTCATCGAAACCAGACCCGAATTTGTAACGAAAGAAAATATGGCGGAAATTAAGCGCCTTTTACCGGATAAGCATGTGGAAGTCGCCATGGGGCTCGAAATGATTGACGACTTTTTGCGGTATGTATGCATAAACAAAGGCTTTTCCTTAAAGCAATTTGATAAGGCCGCTCGCTTGGTGACCCAGGAGCTGAATTTACGCAGCTATGTGTTGCTGAAGCCGCCCTTTATTACGGAACAAGAGGCTATCGAACATGCCGTGCAAACGATTGAGCATGCTTTTGAGCTCGGTACGACGACCGTTTCACTGGAAAGCTGTACCGTACAGGATTATACACTGGTGCAATATTTAAGTGACCAGGGTGCCTATAAACCGGCATGGCTCTGGAGCATCGTTGAGGTGGTAAAACGGACGGCGCATTTGGGCAAGATCATCGTCGGCTTGTTCCAATTTTACCCTTCCCCTGTCGGGGTGCCTTACAATTGTCCGCATTGCAGTGATCGAGTAATAGAGGCGTTGAAGGAGTATAATCACACTCTTGATCCGAGCGTTCTGGAACATCTGGATTGCAGCTGCAAGGCTGAATGGGAGAAGGGACTGAATCACGTGCATCCTCCATTTGAGGAAAGACTGAGTATTTTGAATAGTGAATTAATTAAGTGATTCATTGAGATTATCAACTGGAAGATATGGTAGATTCGTCAGCTCATGAAGGCCTGGAACGGTTGACAGAGAGGGGAGTGTGTATGGACAAAAGTACACATTTGAAAGGCCGGATCATTGAAGAATATTGGATGGAAAAATGGTCTCAAGACCTGCCGAGGGAGTTACTGCCTGCAAGCAGAAGCAAGTCTAACCATCAGCTGGAGGCTCGCAAGGAAACGCTCGAAATGGTTATTCCCAGGGAAACGATTCGTCAATTGGATCAAATGTCGAAGGGCTCGGAATTGGGACGTTTTATTTTGTTCCTGACGGCGCTGTCAGGGCTGGTCTATCGCTATTCGCAGTCAGAGGATATTTGTATCGGCACGACGACGCTTATACAGTCCGAACCCAAGCGGGGAAATGTACTTTTTCTCAAGCCGCGGGTTCAGGGAAGCCGAACCTGGCGTGAGCTTAACGAAGACATGAAGGCCGAGTTTTCTCGAACGCTGAATCATCAGGATGTTTCTGTGCCCCTTCTCTATAACAAATGGACATCTCTTCACGGGAGAGAACTGCAAGAACTGTGGCAACTGGCATGTGTGGATGAGGGATTACAAACGGTGACTGAGGACCTGGATCGGTTCGATCTGATGATCAGGCTTGTACCAAACGAAGAAGGTCGAATGCTGCAACTGGTTTATCGGCCTGAGGTGTATTCGTTGTCCCTAGTCCAATCCTTTGCTGCAAATTTGCTGTATGTTCTGGCTCAATGGCCTGAGAAATCGGCGGTCTCTCTGGAGGATGATGCGGCAAATATGCTGGCTCCACAGCAACGAGAGCTTCTGGTACATGGATTAAATCAGACGGCTGTAGAGCTGCCGGGTGTGACCTTGCTGCATCAATTGTTCGAAGAACAGGTGATGACAACGCCTGAACAAGCTGCTGTGGTCGAGGCAGGGTATCGCATTAGCTATAGAGAGCTAAATGCGAAGGCAAATCAGTTGGCCCGTACTTTACAACGTCACGGAGTGGGATCGGATGATATCGTGGGCATCATGGCTGAGCCGACGACGGAGGTCATCATTGCCATCTTAGCGGTATTAAAGGCTGGAGCGGCGTATTGTCCGATAGATCCGACGTTTCCAGTAGAGCGGGTACAGCAGCTTTTAACGGATAGTCGGATGGAGTTGTTGATCTCACCTCCACAGCATGTGGATACCCATGCTTTTCAAGGAACAGTGCTCGATCTATCCAATCCTGCATTATATGCGGGGGAGCCGTCCAATCTACCGTTTGAGGGTAGACCTGATCATACAGCGTATGTCATATACACATCAGGCTCGACGGGAGCGCCCAAAGGGGTGGTGATAGAGCATCGTCATATTGTCAATCAATTGGCTGGACTGAAACGCAGCTATGAGTTCCATGAACAGTTGAGACATGTTTTGATGGCTCCGTTCACATTCGATCCCTCTGTGCAGCAGATTTTTTTACCGTTAGCTACAGGCGGGACACTGTATCTGATTCCGAAAGAAGCCAAAATCGATCCAAGCGCCTTTTGGGGACTGGTGCGGAAGGAACGGATTAACGTGTTGAATACCGTACCTTCACTGATGGAAGTGCTGTTGGAACAGGTGACAGATATCGAACATCACTTTGCCTTTATCATGGTGGCAGGTGAGGTTTGCAGCGGCGAGCTGGTACAGCAATTACGCGATAAGCTGAACATAGACAAGCTGCTCAACATTTACGGCCCGACGGAAGCGGCTATTAATACAACTCTGTATGAATGTCTGCCTGTAGAGCAGCGAGCAACATTACCTATAGGTAAGCCTCTGCTGAATTATCAGGTATATGTTCTGGATCCACAGCAGCACTTGCTGCCCTTCGGAGCTACTGGTGAGCTGTTCATCGCTGGCGCTGGACTGGCGCGCGGATACTTATACAATCCACGCTTGACGGCAGAACGCTTTGTGCCGAATCCGTTTGGGACCGAATCAGAACGGATGTATAAAACAGGCGATCTGGTGAAATGGTTGCCCGACGGCAATCTGGAGTTTGTCGGCAGGTCCGATGATCAGGTTAAGATCCGGGGGATGCGTGTGGAGCTGGGGGAGATTGAATCTGTTCTCAGAAGTCATCCGTCCATCAAAGAAGCCGTGGTCATTCCGCATGGATCAGAGGAACGAACCGAGGATCTTGCTGCCTTTTATACCTTGAAAAAATCGGGAGCCAGGCAAGAATCTCCGGTCGGAACGAGCGATGTCCAGTCGTACTTGAAGCAGCATGTACCGGGCTATATGGTCCCGACTCATATCGTCTGCTTGGAGTCCATGCCCGTCACAGTGAACGGCAAGGTGGATAAAAAAGCGTTGCCTCTGCACCAGATTGTAATTACCGAAACCCGTGCATATGTGGCACCACGTAATGAGCTGGAAGAACAGCTGGCGGAGATCTGGAAGAAGCTGCTGGTCGTACCTGTCGTTAGTGTGGAGGAAAGTTTTTTTGAAGCAGGTGGAAATTCGTTGTCTATCGTGCGACTGCAAAGCAGAATCCACCATCTGCTGAAAGTTCAGCTGACGATTCCGCAGCTCTTTACACATCATACGATCGCCATGCAGGCTAAAATCATTCAGTTCGGCGGTGTAGAGCAACCTACCGAAGCCCTTCGCAAAACGGAAACAAAACGACTACATACCCACAGACCTGAGCTTGGAAGCAAGGGGCGAAACGGTGATGTTGCTGTGATTGGCATGGCTTGCCGTTTCCCTATGGCGGACAATTGCGATGACTTCTGGGACAACCTGTGTCGCGAGGTGGATGCCGTCCGCGACATTCCGGCCCATCGGTTACAGGATATTGCTCAGAGTTCAGATGATGTAGTCGGGCAGTCAAGATCGTTGCCGCAAGGGGCATATCTGGATCGAATTGATGGCTTTGATGCATCGTTTTTTCAAATATCCCCTAATGAAGCACGGATGATGGACCCGCAGCAGCGTCTACTGTTGCAGGTTGTATGGGAAGCGATGGTGAATGCGGGATACTCGGAAAAAGAGGTGTATGGCTCGAAGACAGGAGTGTTCGTAGGGACAGGCACACCGCAATATGTGGACCTTATGCCACAGGTAGAGCCTTCCGCAATTCCGGGGAATTTGCAGGCTGTGATTGCCGGACGGATTGCTTATGCCTTCAATTGGACAGGCCCGGCGGAGGTTGTTGATACAGCCTGTTCCTCTTCACTCATCGCCGTGCATCATGCGGTACAGGAGATAACGTCCGGCGGTTGTGAAATGGCTGTAGCTGGTGGTGTCAATCTGTATCTGTCGATGGTGGATGAAAATCTCTTCAATATGGGAATCGCCTCACCTGATGGAAAGACGAAGGCGTACGACGCATCGGCAGATGGTACAGGCGGTGGCGAAGGGGTTGGCGCTGTTGTACTGAAGTCACTGGAGCAGGCGGTGGCTGATGGTGATTATATTTACGCAGTAATCAAAGGAAGCGCAGCTAACTCGGATGGTCGCTCCAACGGGATCACAGCTCCCAATGCGGCAGCGCAGGCTGAAGTGATTGAAGAGGCCTGGAAGCGTGCGGAGATTGATCCGCAGACGGTTTCTTATATCGAAACGCACGGAACAGGCACCAAGCTAGGTGATCCTATTGAAATGGAGGGCATTACACGGGCTTTTGGACGGTATACAGATCGTAAGCAGTTCTGTGCGGTAGGCTCCGTCAAAAGCAATATCGGGCATCTGGATTCAGCGGCAGGGATTGCCGGGTTTATAAAAGCAGTGCTGGCCATCAGCAAGCGTCAGATTCCGGCATCCCTTCATTTTAAAGTGCCTAACCCACATATTGATTTTGCAAATTCTCCGGTTTATGTTGCTCGGTCACTTCAGGAATGGACGCCAGACTGCGGAATTCGTCGTGCAGGGGTAAGCTCCTTTGGCTTGAGCGGAACGAACTGCCATGTTGTGCTGGAGGAATATGCGATCCAAAGAGAAGTTCCTTCTCTGGGCGAGGAATATGTATTCACCTTGTCAGCTCGGACTGAACAAGCGCTCTACGCTTATGCCGACAGGTTTGCAGCTTATCTGGGAAATACCAACGAAGCTTTGGCAGACATTTGTTACTGTACCAATATCAGCCGTGGAAACGACACCTGCCGTTTGGCTACTGTCGTCGGCTCGCAGGAAGAATTACGGCGTAAGCTCATGCTGTTCGTGGAGCAGAGCGATCATGATGCAGCTTCGGCATTACCGGATCGCGAACGAATATACGTAAATACGACAGCAAAAACAGGGAACAGCCCTGAGCCGTATAGGGTACAGCCTGCGGAATCGCTGGAGCATATGGCAAAGGCGTATATGCAAGGAAGGGATCTGAAATGGGAGGACTATTATCACGGGCAAAACCGGGTGCGAGTCCCTCTTCCAGGCTACCCGTTTGAAGAGAAGCGCTACTGGGTTGAACCCAAAGTTCAGCAACCACCGCATGTACGAAACAGTGCGGAATTGACCCCTGACACGCAGGAGGAATCTCCTGATTTCTGGCAGGCTACCGAGGCGGTTTTCCAATTTGGTGAACGGTTATTGGAAGAGAGCGGCTTTGCGGTAGAACAGGGCTATAAAAAGGCGGTTGATGAATTTGCGGCCCAGCTTATTATCGGATTATTCAGACAATGGGGGACGCTCACGGAACCCGGAAAAGTATATAAAGAGCCAGAAATGTTGCATACGATAGGGATTACTTCCACATATCAGCGTCTATTTCGGTTCATGCTGCGTTTCGTAGAAGAACAGGGCTACATCTGCATTGACGGTGATAATATCACGCTAACCCTTGAAGGGTCAGCTCCCGATCTGTCAGCCTTATGTAACCAATACGTGGAACAATATCCGGCATTTGCGGGAACATTCAAGGTGTTGAAGTATTGTCTGGACGCCTATCCGGCTGTGCTGACCGGGAAAAGGTCACCCCTGAGTGTGCTGTTTCCCGATGGTACACCGCAATTCCTGGCGGGCTTTGCCAATCAGGGACGTACGCTGGGCGATCTGTGTGAGACGATGGCGCTGGACGCATTAAAGCAGCATATTTTAGCGCAAGCGGGAAAACGGCTCCGCATTCTGGAAGTCGGGGCTGGCTCGGGAACGGTGGGCAAGGTCCTTTTCCCAGCCATAGCAGATCGTCAAGTCGAGTATTGCTACACCGATTTGGGCCGGGGCATCATTTTGGAAGCACAGAAGCAGTTTTCAGCTTACCCGTTTGTTCGATATCAGACTTTTAATATTGAAGAAGATCCTTTGGCACAAGGCTTTGCGCCAGAACAGTTTGATATCATTATTGGCCTGAATGTAGTTCATGCCACGAGCCGTTTGCGAACGTCCTTGTCCCAGTTGAAAAAGGTGCTTGCTCCCGGTGGAGTACTGTTTATGATCGAAAAAGTGCAGAACGAGCCTGCGGAAAATCTCGTCTGGGGGATGACGGAGGGATGGTGGCTGTTCGAGGATCAGGACATACGAAAGGATTCTCCGCTGGTTCCGACGGAAACATGGGGGCAGTTGTTGAAGGAGGAGCGATTCACGGAGGTACGAACCTTTCCTATGCATTTGCCAAACCGTGCCGAGGCTGAAACCGCGCTGATTATCGGTCGAATGAGCGAGCAAGAACAAGTGAGCAGGGTTGAAGATTTAATGTACCGTGTTCGGTGGATTAAAAAAGAACTGAAGAAGACAAGAGAAGGCGTGCTAGCTCAAGGAAACTGGTTAATTTTCCAAGACAAGCTGGGGATTGGTGAGGAACTGGTGCAACGCTTGACGCACTCCGGTCATCATGTGGTGACTGTAGAGGCTGGGCAAAGGTTTGAAAAAAGGAGCGATCATCAGTACACCATCCAGCCGGGGGTAGAAGCAGATTATGTTCAACTCATGAATGAACTGGGACAACGTAATCAGCGCTTGAACGGTATCGTTCATCTCTGGACCTGCACAGCCACCCCGTCAACCCAAGTGAACATTGAAACAGTGGATGCAGGTTTGGAGTCAGGTGTCTATAGTCTTTATTTTCTGACTAAAGCATTACTGCATCAGGGTCTGCATGAAACGCTGGACTTGCGGGTGGTTTCGAACTTTACCCAGCGGATATCGGACGAGCAACAAGTATCACCTGAAAAAGCGGCGATTCACGGTTTGGTCAAAGTTATTTCTCAGGAGCATCCACAACTGCAATGCTTCGGACTGGATGTCGAAACGCTCCACCACACCAACGAGCAAGTGGCGGATCTGATCATGACCGAGCTGCAAGAAAACAAAACGGATTCATTCGTTGTCATCCGTCAGGAGCGTTACATCCAAGGTATGTCTCGTCTCGAATCGGATACGGTAAGCACTTCAGATAATCGGAATCATCCGGGTATTATACCCCGGCGTTCCATCACCGTTCGTCCGGGTGCCGTGTATATCGTGACTGGAGGCGCAGGGGGATTAGGACTGGAGGTTAGCCGGTATTTATCAAAGCAAGCTCCGATCCATCTAGTCATCCTGAACCGAACGGAGCTGCCGGAAAAATCGCAATGGTCACACATCATAAATGATCCGGTGCAAAGGAAGGCTGATGCCGCAATTTACCGTAAGCTTTCGGCCTTTGCAGACATGGAAAAACACGGCTCACAGGTGCATTATTACGCGGGAGATGTGGCGGATTATAGGCAGATGCAACACATTTTTGACGATGTACAAGCTCGTTATGGCCCCGTTAAGGGAGTGGTTCATTGTGCGGCAGCTAGCGGCGACACCAGCCGTCCGCTGGAGATTCAGAATTTGGACGATTTTGGCAAGGTGCTTCGCCCCAAAATTCACGGAACGCTGGTATTGGATAAGCTTCTGGCGGAGCAAGAGACAGATTTCTTTGTTCTGTACTCCTCGGTAGCCTCGCTATGGGGCGGAGCTGGCGGTGGAGATTATGCGGCTGCCAATGCGTTTATGGATGCCTTCAGCGCACAGCGTAACATGCAGGGGCAAACGACGCTTGCGATCAACTGGTATGCGTGGGAGGGACTCACTGGACCAGGGTGCATGGACTATATGCCTGTATCAGATGCGCTGGCTGCTTTCCGCATGAGCTTGTCTTATCCGCTGGATCAGGTGGCCATCGGCAAGTTTGATACACAGAAGCTGCGTGAATGGGCGCCGATGATGAAAATTCAGCTGGCGACGGATATGTTGACGAGTCGACGCCGAGCTGTAGCTAAATCCACCAAGGAAGCAGGAGCTCTGCCATCTGTCGAGCCTAACCGTTTGGTGACAGATGTGAAGGTCAGTCTGAAAGGGAAAACAACAGAGCCTTACACAGAGCTGGAACAGCAGATCGCTCAAATATGGGCAGAGGTGCTGGGATACGAGGAAATTGATGTAGGTCAACATTTTTTTGAAATCGGCGGGGATTCCTTGCTTATTTTGAAAGTGCTGAGTCTTCTGAATGAACGGGTTGATCCCGAAGTGGAGGCCGGGGATTTGTTCTCGTACGGTACAGTTGCGCAGCTGGCTCAGTTTATGGAAAACAGGCATGCCGCCAGCACAAGAGAAGTGACGGACGTAGCACCGCACTTACAGGTTGAAGTTTCCGGGGCGGACGAAGCGGACGAGGATTTACGAAGCCTGATCAAGCGTGTAAAGGAGGACGCTATTTCAGTGGATGAAGCTATGAAAGGATATGAAAGCATATGAGGGATACGTTTGTTGAAGCCATTTTGCAGCTTGTAGCCAAACAGGAATTATCCGAAGAGCATGCGTATTCTCTGATCAAGCAATATCAGGTTCGGCTCAAAACTGCTTCATCGTCCGCAGCCCACGATGGAATAAACCGCAACAGGGATATAGCCATCATCGGCGTAGCCGGACGGTTCCCGCAAGCAGATAACAAGGAACAATATTGGAGTAATCTGGTCAACGGTTTGAATGGGATACGAACGTTTCCAAGCTCACGTTTGGAGCAGATTCGTCCCTTTTTGGATGAACAGAATCAAGGGCCATATATGCCGGCAGGCTATTTGGAGGAAGTTGATACGTTTGACGCGGCATTTTTTAATATTCTTCCGGGTGAAGCCAAATACATGGACCCGCAGCAGCGTATGTTCATGGAAACCGGTTATGAGGCCATTGAGGACGCAGGGTATGGCGGGGAACGCATTCGTGGCTCACGAGTGGGGGTATATGTCGGCTATAGTGAAGCGCGATACAAGGAGCTGATCGAAAGCGAGTCGTCCACCGCCTTTGTCGGGAATTTCCCGCCAGTTATCGCAAGCCGTCTCGCTTATGCGCTGAATCTGTCCGGTCCTGCATTGAGTGTAGCCACCGCCTGCTCGTCTTCCCTGGTTGCCTTGCATCTTGCATGTGAGGGATTACGCGCTGGAGATTGCAGCATGGCTTTGGTGGGTGGGGTAGCCATTGGTGCGTTACCCACCAGGATGGAGCCGGGCGGGCTGGGGATTACTTCTCCGCAAGGACAATCACGCAGCTTCGACGCGGATGCCGACGGTACGGGATGGGGCGAAGGTTGTGGTGTTGTTCTGATCAAGCCACTGGAGCAAGCCGAGAGGGATCACGATTATATTTACTCTGTGATTAAAGCAAGTGCCATCAATCAGGACGGTGCCTCCAACGGATTGGCCTCCCCGAATGCCCGAGCTCAGGAAGAAGTGATTGTAGAGGCGTGGAAGCGTGCGGGCATTGACCCTTCGACGATCTCTTACATCGAGGCCCATGGAACGGGGACCAAAATTGGAGATCCGATTGAAATTAAGGGGATTACGAATGCCTTTCGCAGGTATACGCAAAACAGACAATTTTGCGGAATCGGCTCGGTTAAAAGCAATATCGGTCATCTTGATTCCGCTTCAGGCATGGCAGGATTAATCAAAATGATCATGGCTTTACAGCATAAGCAGCTTCCGCCCACCCTGCATTTTGCTTATCCGAATCCGTTGATGAACCTGCATAGCTCTCCGGTCTATATCCATACGAAGCTAACCGAATGGCGAAGTGAGGACGGAATACCACTGAGGGCGGGTATCAGTTCATGGGGGTTAAGCGGTACAAATTGTCATGTGGTGCTGGAGGATTATCAGGGAAGCAGGCCCTCCCTTTCTTCGTCCTCCGATCTACCCTGCGGTGGGGAACGTGTATTTACCCTTTCGGCATACAGTGAGAATTCACTGCGAAGATTGACTGCCCGATATATTGATTTTTTGGAGAGTGACGATATTCCGCCTTTGGAAAATATCTGTTACGTCCTGAATACGGGCAGAGGGCATCATGCTTATCGGCTGGCGATTCCGGTCACGGATCGACGCAGTCTTTGGACAAAGCTCAAACAGGCTTACGATGCTTTGGTTCGTCAGGATGGAACAGGACTGGAGCAGCAGGGGATTTTCTGCACCATTTGCAGCGAGTCCCTGGCAGAAATGGCGCTGGATACAGATGATGCCCGGATGATTAGCCGGCGATATGTTGCCGGGGAGAACAGGCGCTGGGCGGAGGATTATCCGGTAGGTGGGTGTGTCAAAGTACCCTTGCCTGCATACGCTTGGGAGAAGCAACGATATTGGGTGGAGCCGCCGATCCAACGTAGAAGCAGCAACCGCGATGAACAGGTGTCAGCTTATAGCGAAGCACGCGTTTCCTTTGGCGACGGATATGTTCCGACGGAAACAGAAGACAGGCTGGCACGTATCTGGGGCCGAATTTTAGGGATTGACGAACTGTCTGTGGATGCGGATTTCTTCGAACTAGGCGGGGATTCTCTGCTGGCAACAGATCTGATTACTGCCATAAGCCAGGTATTCCATACACGAATTACATTGGTTGATTTGTTTGGACATCCCTGCATTCGTGAGCAGGCCAAGCTTATTTCAGGCGAAAAAAAATCGGATTACCCGTCCATTGAACCTGTGTCTCCACAAGCATTTTATCCCGTATCCAATGCGCAGCGCCGTCAGTTTATTTTGAAGCAGCTGGCAGAAGGCAATTTGAGTTACAACATGCCCGGAGCGGCTACGATCACGGGACGCTTGGATGTGGAACGCTTTAAAGCTGCTTTTGCTGCGATCATTCGTCGCCATGAATCCTTTCGGACGGTGTTTGATGTTGCGGAGGATGAAATTGTGCAAAGTGTTCTTCCGCAGGCTGAGCTTGCTATATCGCTGGGTGTGGCTCCAAAGGGAGCAGATGTGCAAAAGCTGATGGAGGAATTTATCCAGCCGTTTTCTCTGGGAGAGGCTCCTTTACTTCGGGTGCGCTTGCTGCGATTAACGGAGGAATGTGAGGAAGAGGACAAGTATTTGCTGATGTTTGATATGCATCATATTGTTTCGGATGGCGTTTCCATGGAGATCCTCATTCGGGAATTTACCAGTCTTTATGCCGGGCAGAACCTGCCGCCGCTGCGTATCCAATATAAGGACTATGCGGTATGGCAAAATGCTTTTCTGCAAAGTGAGCAGATGCTGCAACAGGAGCAATTTTGGCTGAGGACGTTAACGGAAGGACTGGAGTCAGGATTGCCTGTTCTTAAAATGCCCAGTGACTATCCCCGGCCGCCTGTGATGACTTTTGAAGGGGGGGTGTACTCGTTCACGATTGACAAAGTGGTCGCTGAACGCTTGCGAGCGATGGGACAGGAGCATGGCGCTACGCTGTATATGACGCTTCTTGCTATATACAATGTGCTGCTTTATCAATACATCGGGCAGGGGGATATCATTGTAGGCTCCCTCATTGCTGGCAGACGTTATGCGGGTGTAGAGCATACGATAGGACTTTTTACCAACTACTTGCCTATTCGTAATACTCCAGCGGGTGAGCGGCGCTTTACGGACTTCTTAAAGGAGGTGGCTCATCGCACCATAGCCGCGTATGATCATCAGGATTATCCATTTGAAAAAATGGTGGAGCATCTGGATCAGAAGCGCGATCTTTCACGCAACCCTATTTTTGACACCATGCTTATTTTACATAATCAGGGGATGCAGAAAACCCAATTTACGATGGGAGATTTAACGCTAAACATGGTGGACTGGGCCAAGCACAGTTCAACCATGGATTTAAAGCTCGACATTTTTCAGGGAATGCAAGGGGAACTGAAATGTACCTTTGAGTATTACTCCCGTTTGTTTCACGAACAGACGATCACTGCGCTGGCAGGACATTTGCTCAGCCTGATCGACCAGATTGTGGACCAGCCTGAGCAAGCTTTAGCGGAGTACCGGATTTTTTCACCTGAGGAAGCGGAGAAGATGAAACAGAAACGGCAGGGAAAGGACTCTACTTTTGCGCTTCCTGCGATTTGCCCGGCACCGGAGGCTGAGCAGCACCCTTTGTCTTTTTATCAAAAGCAGATATGGCGACATCGAGGATCAGCTCCTCATGTGATCGTTCATGCAGCGTGGAAAGGCAAGGTGGATCAGACGTTATTTGTCAGAGTGCTGGAAGAACTGCAAGCCGAACACAGCACGCTCAGAACAACCTTCAGGGAAGAGACAGCTGGGCCGACTCAGCAGGTGCAGGCGTATCTTCCGTTGGATTACAAATTCACAGATGTACTAGAGGGGGATGCAGCTTCTTGGGCGGAACACCGTGTGGCTGTGGAGTATCAAAACCCGTTCGAGTTACGACAAGGTCCGCTGTACCGGATACGCTTGGGTTGTGACAGCAACGAACGATGCCAATTGATCGTCGCTGTTCATCCATTACTAACGGAGTGCCTCGATCTGAAAGGTTGGCTGGAACAACTGTTTATTCGCTATTCCGCTGCTGTTACGGATTCGGCAGTGGATACAGACCACATATTTCAGTCCATCTCGCAGATTGATTTTACTTATTGGCAACAACGGTTGCTGCAGGAAGGATATTTGGAGCCTCAAAAGGCGTATTGGACTGAGGCACTGCAAAAGCCGCTTCCTCCGATCGGATTGCCGTTCAAACGCGGGGAAGAAGCTTTTGTAACACCCGAGTGGACTTCTATTGAAGTGCCTCTCGCCACAGAGGAGACTGAAGCTCTAAAAGCTTTTGCCTCCAGTCATGAAGGTTCTGTTACGGACGTTCTATTCGCCTGTTATTTCCTGCTGCTGCGGCAATTAACGCATGCGGAGGAGCTTTTGATCTATGTCATGCATCCCGAAGGACATCCAGTTCAGGGCAGCGGAGTACCTTTATGTATCCAGCATCCTGTGCCAGTCAGAGTTTCGATGGAGGGGCTTTCGTCGTTTAATCCTTTGCTAGAAAAAGTGAAGGACAAACATCAAGCTGCGCTTCAAGCTGTTTTATATCCGTTTCATTTGCTGCTGGACCCTAATGAGTTGAAGAGCGGGAGGGAGGGTTCATCACGTTATAACGTCGTCTTTTGCACAGAGGATGGAACGAGATCTTTACCCGAGGGAGGGGAAGTGGGATTGCGTGTATACCCCTCAGAGCCAGCAGCACTGCAACTGTCAGTCGTGAAATCAACAACCGGACTGACCTGTTCCCTGAGGTGGAATACCGCTTTGCTGGAATCTTCCTATGTCCACTCTATGCTGGAAAGGTATCACAAAATAATCAAGACCATTGCTAGTAGTGTGTCCAACCTGTCTAAGGTATCCCATTAACGTGCGGTTCATTCAAAGGAGGCAATTACAAATGGAATTAAGATCATCTATTGAATTTTATGACAATCGGTTTTTAATGTTCGTTCTGGATCAAATGGCTTATGAATTTGAGAAAAACGGCTCCAAAGAGGTCATTCGAATGACCTTGGGAAAATCCGAGCTACCTTTGCATGAGGATATCATTCAGTCGATGAAGGATGCGTTGGACACCTTTGAAAAAAGCTCGCTTGTATTTCCGCCGGGTTTGCCGGAATTAAAGGAAGCACTCGCGGAGGAATACAAGAAAACATATGATCTGGACATTAACCCTAACAATATCCTGATTAATGTAGGCACCAGCGCCTTGTTCCGAAATCTGTTTTATTTGCTGGCAAAAGAGGGGGATGAGGTTCTTTTACCGCGTCCGTACTATTCTCTGTATCATTTTTGCGCCCAATTGGTAGGGGCGAATGTTCGCTACTATGATATCAATTTGGAGACGCTAGCACTGGATCTGGATTCCTTTAAGGAAAATTTCACGGATAAAACTAGAATTGTAGTCATTAATTCGCCTGGTAATCCGCTAGGGAACATCTTAACGAAAGACGAGCTGTATGCCATTGATGAAATTATCAACGGTCAGGCAGTGGTCATTAATGATGAGATTTATGCCAATGTTTGCTTTGATGAACGAAGCACTTCGGTACTGGAGCTGACGGATACCAAATCAGCCTTTATTACAACGAATGCTTTCTCCAAAGGGTACCGGATGTACAGTCGGCGCGTGGGCTACTGCATCGTTCCTGACGAGCTAGTCACACCGCTCACGGTCATACAGCATCACACATTGCTGACAGCCGACCCTGTCGTGCAATTTGGCGCATTGGAAGCATTGGCACATCCCGAAGAGATTGAGCAGCTGGTCAGCCTGTATAAAGCAAGACGGGATTATACGGTGGAGCGATTCAATGAGGTTCCGCTCGTACGTGCTATCCCTGCACAAGGTAGCTTTTACTTCACACTCGATTGTGAAAAGTACATGGACGAGCACGGCATCGAAACGAGTTTGGAGCTGGCTGAACAAATTATGAGAGCCAAACAAGTGGCGACTGTGCCAGGTTCTGATTTTGGATTGCCGAAAATGCTGCGCCTGTCCTACTCTACAACGCGATACAACGAAGGCATAGATCGCTTAGTGGACTTTTTCACAAACAGCTTGGTAGGTCAATCGGCTGTATCTGCTGCAATTCCGGTTCGGGAGTAGACCCTATGGATCTGGATTTTGATGCATTTGAAATTCTATCGGCAGAAGAGGAACGCGTCATTGCGGAGATGAATCAGACTGCAAAGCTTTATGAGGATCATGTTACGATTCCTGATTTGTTTGCCCGTCAGGTCGCAATCACACCACAGCAAACCGCTATTTATGAATACGGCTCCTCCATTACGTATGCCCAATTGGAGGAACAAGCGAACCGAATGGCCCGCCTGCTGCACGCAGCAGGTGTGCGGCCTAACCAGCGGGTAGCAGTGGTAGCGGAACGGGGAATTGAGCTTTTAGTGGCTGTTTTCGGCGTATTAAAAGCAGGTGCAGCTTACGTGCCTATTGACCCGGACTACCCGAAAAAGCGGATTCAATATATGCTGCGCGACAGTGCTTGCGGTGTGCTGATCACCGAGTCTGCCAAGCTGCAAACGATGCTGGGAGATTTGCCGGAAAGCATGACGACGGTTGTTTGTCTTGACGAAACGAAGATGCGAGCAGATCATCTGAAGGTGTATCAGCGGTCGGATTGGGAGCGCCAGGAGCAGGGCTCATGGGCCTGTCCTGCCGGTGAAAATGATCTTGCGTATTTGATTTACACCTCAGGCTCTACGGGAGATCCCAAAGGAGTCATGATGACGCATAAAGCTGTGCTGAATACGCTCTTTTGGTTGCAGGACACCTTTTGTTTGACCGCAGAAGATGTGATTGCGCAGAAGACTTCTGCCAGTTTTACCGATTCGGTATGGGAATTCTTCTGGCCTCTGATATACGGAGCCAAGCTGTCTATATTCAGCTCGGATACGGTCAAAGATCCTCAACGGCTATATGAACAGCTCCGGGATGACAAGATTACCATTACCCAGTTCGTTCCGGCCCAGATGAGTCTCTTTCTGGATGCGGTTCCGACCGAAGAGACGGATCATCCGCTACCGGAACTTAAATGGGTATTCAATGGAGGCGAAGCCTTGCTCGTCAATGGGGTGCGGGACTGGTACAGCACATTCCAGCAAGCCAAGATTGCCAACATTTACGGTATGACCGAGTCGGCTATTTATGCAACCTGTTACCTGATTGACGCATCTCCGGCAGAGGGAGAATTGAGCATTCCGTTGGGAAGGCCCCTTGCGAACACGCATGTTTATATTTTGGACAAGGAGGGGCAATTGTGCCCCTTTGAGGTCAAAGGCGAAATATGCATCGGCGGGATTGGTCTGACGGAGGGGTACTGGAATAAGGCAGAAGCAACTGCCAAGGCTTTTACCCAGCATCCCAAAACAGGAGAAAGGCTATATCGTACAGGTGATTTGGGCATGTTACGGCCGGATGGCATTCTGGAGTATAGCGGCCGCAAGGATGATCAGGTACAGGTGCGGGGGTATCGCGTAGAACTCAAAGAAGTGGAACGGGCTGTATCCGTTTTTCCAGGGATCAAGGAAACAGCTGTGATTGCCCAAACGGATGAGTTTGGTGTAACCAATCTCTTATGTTATTTTACTTCGCTGGAAAAAGGGCTCGAAGTGGATGATCTGACAACACACCTGCGTGAAATATTACCTGAGTATATGATTCCGGGATTTTTCATGGAACTGCTGGAGATGCCGTTAACTCCGAACGGGAAGATTGATCGCAAAAATCTGCCACAGCCGGAGGACCGAGTTCACCGTTCAACCGCATATGTGGCGCCTCGCAATGAAAGAGAGCATATGCTGACGAAAATCTGGGCCGGAATTTTAAATATAAGCCCGGAGGACGTCGGCATCCATGACAGCTTTTTTGAAATCGGCGGCAATTCCATCTCGATTGTTCGGCTTCATCGAAAGATGAAGCACGCACTGGGCAGTGAGGCAACAGTAGCCGAGCTGTTTTCCTATCCTACGATTGCAGCGTATATGAATCACTTTGAAAATCAGTCCAAGGATGACGAACAGCTGGATCAGGATCTTATGAGCCTGCTGGATCAAATTGAAGATGGCTCACTGGATGTAAGCGAGTCTATACGGGCGCTGGACCATCTGAAGGAGGGATAACATATGAAACGGGTTCAGAATTATTTGCTAGCTCAGGTTGCCGCAAAACATCTCTCCAAGATAGAAGCTCTGCCGATGCTAAAAGAGCTATTCGAAAATGAGTCCAAAACGGTGAAGGTTGATGATATTGCCGTTGTTGGGATGGCCTGTCGTTTTCCGGGCGCAAATGGAACAGATGAGTTTTGGGATAATCTTGTGAACAGCATGGATGCCGTGAGGGACTTCCCGGAAAGCCGCAAGGCTGACGTGGACCAGCCTATTCGGGACTATTTTAAAGGTAAACGATACGCGCCGGAGATCAAGTATCGCAGAGGAGCCTATTTGGACCATATTGATCGTTTTGATGCGGAATATTTTAACATTACTCCCGCAGAAGCCCGGTGTATGGACCCTTTGCAGCGCATTTTCCTTGAAGTTACCTGGGAAGCACTGGAGGATGCCGGCTATGCCGAAAAGGAATTGTACGGCTCACGAACCGGGGTATACGTAGGGGATACGGATGCCGATTACTTGCAACTGATTCAGAACATGGAACCGTATGCCTTACCCGGCAATACCATTTCAGTCGTAGCCAGTCGGGTGGCCTACTTGCTGAATCTCGCCAGCGGCAGCCATCTGATTGATACCGCCTGCTCGGCATCTTTGGCTGCTGTGCATCATGCGGTCAAAGGACTGATTACTGGCGATTGTGACATGGCTGTAGCCGGCGGGCTGAACCTGACCCTGTTTCCTGTAGATGAAGGGCTGGTCGATATCGGCATTGCTTCTCCCGACTCTGTTGCGCGCACCTTCGATGCCGCAGCGAATGGGACGGTATGGGGCGAGGGATTCGGGGTCATCGTACTGAAGACGCTGGAAAAGGCTAAAAAGGATCGGGACCATATCTACGCTGTCATTAAAGGCAGCTCCATGAATTCGGACGGAAAGTCCAACGGCATTACCGCGCCAAGTGCCTTGGCTCAGACGGAGCTAATGAAGGAAGCTTGGCGTAATGCGGGTATCTCTCCGGAAACGGTAACCTACATTGAGGCTCACGGTACAGGAACTCGTCTAGGTGACCCAATTGAGATTGAAGGCATTACCAACGCCTTCCGCAGCTACACGGACAAGCGGCATTTTTGTGCCTTGGGCGCGGTGAAAACGAACATAGGTCATCTGGACACCGCAGCCGGTATTGCAGGTCTAATCAAAACAGTGCTGTTATTGCAAAAGAAGGAGATTCCGGCAACCCTCCATTTTAACGAGCCGAATCCGCACATTAATTTCATTGAATCGCCTGTGTATGTGAATACAGAGTTGGTTCCATGGGAGACGGAGGCAGGAGTGCCACGGCGGGCAGGAGTAAGTGCTTTTGGTCTAGCAGGAACTAACTGTCATGTCATATTGGAGGAATATGAGCAGGACGAGCAGAGCCAGTCCGCCAGTGGAGAAAACGTACCGTATGTATTTACGTTGTCTGCCAAGAGTAAAGCTTCCTTTGATGCTTTGGTTGACCGTTATCGTACGTTTTTGGATCGCACGGCTCATGCGCTGCCAGATATTTGTTTTACAAGCAATCAGGGACGGGGGCACTATGCTTATCGGCTTGCGATTGTAGCTACAAGTCTTGAAGAATTGAAGGAAGGGCTGGAGCGTTTTGCAAATGCAGATGAAGCTGCACGTCCAGCTTTAGCGGGAGAGGGGATATATTATACCCGCCTAACGACCCGTGAGGAGAAAAGCTTCAAGGTACAGCCTGACACCAGCCTAGATCGGGTTGTGGATGAATATATGCAAGGTAGCGAGATCAATTGGACAGCTCTGCATGATTTGGATCAAAGACATCGTGTTCCTTTACCTGTATATCCATTTGCAGGCAAACGACATTGGGTGAATTATATCCCGGAGCATGCGATGGAGCGTGTAGCAGATTCCCCAGCCTTGAGATCGGTACCAGAGAAGCAGGTTGACCAGTGGTTCTATGAACTGAATTGGGTAGCCAGTCCGTTGACGGCTTCTGCCTCCCAAGAACGGTCGGTTACCAGCAAGTCATGGCTTATTCTGGCGGATGAAGAAGGCGTAGCTGCTTCACTAAGCGAGTTTATGAAGGATCAAGGACTCACACCTATTATCGTAGAGGCTGCATCTGATTATGCTGCCATAGATCCGAGCCATTATCAGATTCGTCCCGGCTATGCGGAGGATTATAACAGGCTGCTTGCAGCCGTGACCGAGGTTGAGACGCGAGGGGGAGCAGAGCTTTCCGGTATCGTCCACTTGTGGACCTGCACCGAAATTCGCAGTCGCATGCGACAGCTCGATGATTTGAATGAAAGTCAGGAGCAAGGGGCTTTAAGTCTTTTTTATTTGATGAAGGCTGTTCAGGCAAGCTCGATTCATCGCCTGTTGGAAATCAAAGTCGTCTCGAACTACGCACAGCTGGTCGTAGCGGAGGATACATATGTGTTCCCGGAAAAAGCGCCTCTGTGGGGATTGATGAAGGTCATCTCGCAGGAATATAGTCAGCATCGTTGTAGCTGTATGGATGTAGAAACGATCGGACGCGACAATTCTGACATTGCTCAGGAAATCATGCTGGAATTGGATCGGGACGAAGCAGATCAAAGTTCAGCATGGCGAAGCGGTCAGCGGTATACGCAGCAGCTGGAACGGATGCAGCTTACAGCTCATCCACATCGGAAGATTACAATCCGTGAGGGTGGCGTCTATCTGATTGCCGGGGGAGCCGGTTCAGTTGGACTGGAAACCTGCCGCTATCTTGCCCGGCAGGCGAAGGTTAAGCTCGTGCTGGTGAACCGTACTGTGCTTCCAGACCGGGAAAGCTGGCAGGAACGAGCTGCGGGGCTGGATACCTCTGAAATTACGAAGAAAATCCGTGGACTGTTGGAGATTGAAAAGCTCGGCTCCGAGGTGAGCTACTATGCGGCAGATATCACGGATCTGGATGCAATGAAGAAGGTCGTGGATGATGTACATGCACGTTATGGCCCGATTCATGGGGTCATGAATGCCGCGATGCATTTGGAGGAAATTCGTCTGGAGCAGATGGATGCAGCGGGGTTCCAGCGAACCATGGGAGCCAAGGTAATAGGAACATGGGTGTTAAACGAGGTGACTAAGGATCAAACGCTGGACTTCTGGATTCTTTTCTCGTCAGTGGCTTCGCAGCTGGGAGGTGTAGGCTTGGGTAGCTACGCTGCTGCAAATGCATTTCTGGATCAGTATGCCCACTATCAGAGCCGTCGTGGCATGGAGATGATGGCGATCAACTGGTCGCATCTGGAGATGGGGGCTACATCGGACGAGCTGATGGATCAACGGATGTTATCTCAGCCGATTTCGTCGGAGGACTATGGCAAGCTGTTTGATCGGCTTTTGCAATATAAACTGACCCAAACGGTCATTGCCAACATTCGCAGCCAGGAGCTGGCTCAAGTGTTGACGCTGCTCAAGGTCCGCTTTTCCCCAGACTTAACAAAGGAAATTACAGAGCAAGCGCAGGGGCACAACGATCAAGAATCTGAAGCCTACAGTCATCTGCTGGAGTCCTATCAAGAGCTGAAGCAGTTCATTACCTCTAATGAGGCACTGAACGATATGATCCAGCGAAATGTGAAGCTGGGTGCTAAATTTGTCTCCTTCGAGGAAGAGCTGTTTCGTACGCTACAGCCCAAGTCGGAGGCTACGGACACTGGAGTGCACATGAACTCTCACATTCAAGTGACCTTGATCGGCCGTGATGGAGATGCGTATTCGAAAACAGAACGGCAGCTAGGTCAGATTTGGGGCGAGGTACTGGGGCATGAGGAAATTAGCATACACCAGGACTTTTTTGAAAATGGAGATTCGCTGATGCTGATGAGTGTCATTGCTAAAATTAAAGACCAGCTGGCCATAGATGTACCGATTCAGGTCTTTTTTCAGGAGCCAACGGTGGCCGGGCTGGGAAGCTGGATAGATGAATCCAATCGTGTCGATTTCGAGGAATCCGATATCATTCCGGTATTACCACGTCATTTTGCTGAGGCTGAACAATAAAGCGGCTTTGTGTTGGGCTAACAGGTGAGGAGTGAAGGAACATGTTATTCTGCGGACTGAAATTAACGCATGATGGTAGTGTGGCCTTGATTGAGGATAACAAGCTTATTTTCAGCTACGAGGTTGAAAAATTCAATAACAACAAACGCTACAGCGAAATTCCTGATTTGGATTTTGTCGAGGAAGTGCTTAACCTGCATGGCTATACCTCGGCAGATGTGGATCGGTTTGTCATCGACGGCTGGGCCGGATTGAAGGAAAGCAAGGTGGACACGCGTTCCCATGGACAGGAGCTGTCTCTCACGGTTGCACCTTACCGCGAAGTATCGCTATCAGCCGACGCGCTCCAAGCCTATTCAGGCAGTGGTCTTGCCATTGGCGGAAGAACCTACGACTATACCAGCTATATGCATTCAACCACACATATCGCCAGCACCTATTGTGCAAGTCCTTATGCGGTGACCAAGGAGCCGTCTTACGCGCTTGTGTACGATGGCGGCATGTATCCGCGTTTTTATTACTTTGATCCAGCGAACGGAAAATTAGAAAATCTGGGTCCTCTCTTCATGTACATTGGCAACATTTATTCACTGTTTTCGCTGCACTTTGAGCCATTTCTGCGCGGAGGGCAAGGACCACGTGTGGATGATCTTTCGGTAGCGGGCAAGGTCATGGCCTACATTGCCAAGGGACAGGTACGTCCAGAGCTGCTCGAACAGTTTGAATTAACGTATGCACGGCATTTTTCACCCTCGCTGGAGTTTAACTGGACCTTTTCCCAGGAAATCAAGCGATATGTAGATGAGCATCATATTCCGCATGCAGACGCCATGGCGTCTTTCCATCAGTATTTGGAGCAGCTTCTCGTAACCTCGCTGGAGGCGAGTGTGACCAAGCATGGACGGAAAACACGAAACTTTTGCTTTATAGGAGGCTGTTCTCTGAATATCAAATGGAACAGTGCGATTCGGGAAAGCGGATTATTTGACGATGTGTTTGTTTCTCCGTTTACCAATGATACAGGTTCGGCTATTGGTGCTGCCTGTTGTGAAATGATTCATCAGACAGGTCATCCTCATTTGAATTGGTCTGTGTACAGCGGACCCATGGTCATTCAAAATGAGCCAGCAGAAGGTTGGGAATCACGTGCTTGTACGGTAGCACAGCTCGCGGAGCTGCTGCATACGACAGATGAACCTGTCGTGGTGCTGCATGATCGGGCGGAACTGGGACCACGTGCTTTGGGCAACCGGAGTATACTGGCAGCTGCCGTTCAACCGGATATGAAAGACCGCCTGAATGCCATCAAGCAGCGGGAAGACTATCGTCCGGTCTCACCGATTTGTATGGAGGAGCATGCACCTGCTATTTTTTCACCGGGAACACGTGATCCGTATATGCTTTTTGATCATATGTTGCGTGATGAATGGGTGGAACGCATTCCTGCGATCCGTCATCTCGATGGAACGGCACGCCTGCAGACGGTGAGTCGGGAGGATAATCCGCTGATCTATGAATTGCTGCATGCGTACGAGAATTTGAGCGGTATTCCAGTGCTGTGCAATACTAGCGCCAATCTGCTCGGCAGCGGCTTTTTCCCGGATGTACGTTCTGCAACCGAATGGAACGGAACCCGGTATGTCTGGTGCAATGAAACGTTATACGAAAAGCAGTAGCATATCCTCGAATAATGTACAGATGGAGGTTTACACATGGGAGAGAAGCAGACCTATGATCTGTCTCATGGGCAGAAACGGTTCTGGGTTCAGTCCCAGCTGGACGCTCAGAGCAGCGCCTTAAATCAGTCGGTAGCCGTTCGAATCAGACAAGCTGTGAATACCGCGTATTTACAGCAGGCCCTCCATACCATCGTTGAAAGACATTTTATCCTTCGTACAGTGTTCACGGTGGTCGAAGGTGTACCGAAGCAAGTGGTGCTGGAGCAATTGACCTTAAACGTGCCTGTTGTGGATGTATCGGATACAGGGGAAGAAACAGCGTGGGCAGAGGTACAAAAAGAAATACAGACTGTGATGAATCAGCCTTTTGATCTGGAGCAGAGTCCATTATGGCGGGCACAGATCTACATGCTGGCGGCAAACGACTATGTTTTTCATATTTGTATGCACCACATCATTGAAGATGGTTGGTCTATGGATCTGTTTTTTCAAGAACTGTTTCATATTTATCAGGCGTTGGAGCAAGGAACAAGCCCCCATTTGCCAGAATTGCCGATCCAGTATATTGATTATGCACATTGGCAAAATCAGCAGGTGCTTACTGGAAAACTAAGCTCGCAGGAGCAATACTGGAAATCCCGATTGGATGGTGAATTGCCAAGTCTTCAATTGCCTTTGGATTTTCCGCGTCCGACCATCCGAAATGCTCCGGCGGCGGTGGAAAAGGTCATTCTGGATGCGGAATTATGCGCGGGCTTGGAGCGGTTGAACCGCACGTACGGAACCACCATGTTCATGTCGATCGTTGCCAGTCTAAATGTGTTATTAGCCCGGCTTACTCAGCAAGAGGACATTATTATTGGTACTCCTGTGGCGGGACGGAATCAAAAGCAGGTTCGAAACCTGATGGGTTTTTTTGTGAATACTCTCGTGCTGCGGAATCGACTTTCTCGAGACATTTCTTTTTCCCGATTGTTACAACAAGTTAAAGATGAGTGCGCAGGAGCATACGCCCATCAGGACTATCCTTTTGACAAGCTATTGCAGGTATTGAACCGTCCACGCCGCCTAAATCGTGCCCCACTGTTTGACGTTCTAATTAATTTTGCAGCCGGCTCCAAAAATGAGGAGAACTTCGGGGGAATCCCGATGGAAAGAATCAAGCTGGGAAATGGTGCCGACGCGAACGAGTTTGACTTGACCGTAATTGTGGAATCCGTAAATGACGAATTGGTCATATCGCTTAGCTATGGAACAGATTTGTTTACAGCCTTAACGATGTCCAGGATCGGAGCGTATTTCCGTAACATTATTGCGGGTGCCATTCAGGACCCGGAGCAGTCTGTGTGGAAAATGGATTACATGGGGGCAGAGGAACGCGCGGTCATCCATCGTGTTAATGATACGCAGAAGGTTTATCCGGCTGGAGTCACAATTACGTCTCGTATTCAGGAGCAGACGCTCCGTACCCCTGATGCAGTGGGGGTTCTGGACGGCGACATGGCTGTCACCTATAAGGAGCTGCACCTTCGCTCCAACCAATTGGGACAGCTTTTCAGTCGCTATGGAGTTCGTCCGAACTCGCTGGTTGCCACTATGGGGGATAGGAATGTCCCATTGCTTACCGCTATTTTAGGGATTATGAAGGCTGGTGGTGCCTATGTACCGATTGATCCTGATTATCCGCAATCCCGAATCCAATATATGCTTGACGACAGTTCGTGCCGCGTGCTTGTTACGAATTCACGTTATTTCGGGCGGACGTTAGATCATTTGCCAGACTGTATTAAAACTGTCATTTGTCTGGATGAAACGGTATGGGGAGAGTCGGAGTGGATCGTTAGACTGCGGGAGATGCGAGGGGATGAGTCTTATTTTATTCCTGTCAAAGCACAAGGGATGTCTACGGATGATCTGAGTCTGCAAAATATTCCTAATGAAAAAGACCTGGCGTATATCATGTACACATCTGGCTCCACGGGACAGCCCAAAGGGGTGATGATGACCCATAAGGCTGTGCTGAATACGTTATTTTGGTTGCAGGATACCTTTGCTCTGGGAGCAGACGATGTCATCGCGCAGAAGACGTCTACCAGCTTTACAGACTCGGTGTGGGAATGGTTCTGGCCGCTGATGGAGGGAGCCAAATTAACGATTGTACCTGCGGATATCGTCAAAGACCCTGCACAGCTATACCCATTTATGGAGCGGGAAAAAGTGACGGTTACTCAATTTGTTCCTGCGCTCATGAATGTTTTCCTAAGTGCTGTACGAAATGCGGGGGAATCTCATCCATTGCCTGATCTAAAGTGGATTTTTAACGGGGGCGAAGCGCTTCCGGTGAATATCGTGCAGGAATGGTACACTCTTTTTCGCACAGCGAAAATCGCCAATCTATACGGCATGACCGAATCGGCCATCTATGCGACCCAGCATATCATTCAGCACAAGCCGGATGCAGGAACATTACGTATTCCTCTGGGGCTGCCGATTGCGAATACTCATGTGTATGTGCTGGATCAGGATGGACAGCTTGCCGGATTCCAAGTGCAAGGCGAGATTTGTATCGGCGGGACAGGACTGGCGAGTGGATATTGGGCCAAGCCGGATTTGACAGCCAAAGCCTTCACTACGCATCCGTTGACCGGAGAAAGGCTTTATCGAACGGGAGACTTAGGCTGTCAGACCCCGGACGGGCAATTTCAGTATCTTGGGCGAAAGGACGATCAGGTTCAGGTGCGGGGATTTCGCGTCGAAATGAAGGAAGTTGAGCAGGCGCTGGTCAGTCTTCCATCTATTCGTGAGGCAGCGGTGATTGCACATGTGGAGGAAACGGGATTAACCGGGTTGATCGGCTACTACACATTGCAGTCGCCGGAAATGACGTCAGAAGGGGTACGTGAACATCTAAAAGAACGGCTTCCCGACTATATGGTTCCCGGTCTGTTGGTCCCTCTCGAAGCCATGCCTTTGACCCCACACGGTAAAATCGACCGTAAGCACATGCCAAAACCTGAGGGAAGAAGTCTTGCAGGAACAGAATATGTACCTCCAAGAGACGGCATGGAGCAGGAGCTATCCACCATTTGGGCAGAAATTTTGGATATAGCGCAAGTGGGTGTACAGGACCCCTTTTTTGCGTTGGGTGGACATTCACTCAAGATGGCAAAAATGATTTACCGGATTCAGGAGCGCTTGCAGGTGAAAGTGACGTTCAAAGAACTCTTTGATCATCAAACCATTCGTGAGCTGGCAGATTTGCTTCGTCAAAAGACCTCTGTTCATGCAACTTCTATCGAACCGTTGCCTGAGCAGGAGTATTACCCAGTTTCCGCCGCTCAAAGACGATTATTTGTTTTGCATCAATTGGAAGGAGAAAGCCTGAGCAATCACGTGTTCACTGCATGGCATTTGGAAGGCAGTATCCAACGAGAGCAGCTTGAACGTCTGTTTCGAACATTACTGCTCCGGCATGAAGTATTTCGAACGGGCTTTACCCTGCTGGAGGATGAAGTAGTACAGCAGATTCATTCGGATGTAGCTTGGAAAATGGAATATACCGAAGGGACGGCGGCCGATATGCCGCAGATTCAGCAATCATTTTTGCGTCCTTTTGATTTGCAACAGCCCCCGCTTTTACGGGTAATGCTGGTTCGATTAGCGGAGCAGAGCCATGTTCTACTGCTGGATGTGCATCATATTATTTTTGATGGAATTTCTGCGACAGTGCTTATTGATGAGTTTATCTCCCTAATGGAAGGAAGCACTCTGGAAAAATCGCACATTCAGTATAAAGACTTTGCCGCCTGGCAGCATACACAGCTCAGCGGAGAACATCTGAAAGAACAGGAAGCGTTCTGGCTGAAGATGTTCGACGAACAGCACACTGGAAAGGACATTCCGCTTCTGAATCTGCCGGGAGATTATCCAAGACCAAGACAAAGGAGCTTTGCCGGGGGCTCGCTGGAATTTAGTCTGTCGTCAGACTGTGCAACAAGTTTGCGGAAGCTGGCAACGGAGAGTGGTGCCACGTTATTCATGGTTTTGCTTGCAGCATACAATGTATTCTTGTCCCGCTATAGTGGGCAGGAGGACATCGTGGTGGGTACGCCAATAGCCGGAAGATCGCATGTTCAGCTGGAGCGGATGCTCGGTATGTTCGTAAATACACTTACGTTACGAAATGCTCCCGTACAGGAGAAGACCTTCCGACAGTTTCTGGACGAGGTTAAAGACAATGCGTTGAATGCGTTTGAGCATCAGGATTACCCCTTTGATATGCTCGTCAATCGCTTGCATCTCCAGCGGGATTTGAGTCGTAATCCGCTGTTTGACACGATGTTTCGGCTGCAAAATTTTATGGATGGCAGCAGGGAAGTGCCGGGTTTACTGGTGAAGCCTTATCCGTTGGAAAATTCTTTTGCTTCATTTGATTTGATGCTGACCGTGGTTGAGATGCCGACTGAGAAAGGTGCAAGTAATATTAGCCGTAATGGGCTGCATTGTACCTTTGAATACAGCACGGAACTGTTCCGCGAGCATACGGTTCGCCAGATGGCGCAGCATTTCATAGAGCTGGTGGCCCAACTGACTTCGCAGCCAGACCGCCCCCTGTATGCTGCCAGCCTGCTGACTCCTGCGGAGCAATCACGCATCCTTGTCGACCGCAATGCGACTGAGCTTGCGTTTCCGGCTGACAAGCTGATGCACCACCTGTTCGAAGAACAGGCTGCACGGATGCCGGACGCCATAGCGGTAGAATGTGGGAGCCAGTGTTTGACCTATGGCGAGCTGGATGTCCTGTCCAATCGGGTGGCGAGAACATTGCGCAGCAAAGGAGCGGACGTGAATACGGTGGTTGCCTTGCTGCTGGAACGGTCGGTAGATTTGCTGACGGCGATGCTCG
Organism: Paenibacillus sp. FSL R10-2748; assembly: GCF_038005565.1. Taxonomy (NCBI): domain Bacteria; kingdom Bacillati; phylum Bacillota; class Bacilli; order Caryophanales; family Paenibacillaceae; genus Paenibacillus; species Paenibacillus sp. FSL R10-2748. Next base: position 1,156,348 of record NZ_JBBOTK010000001.1, on the reverse strand, counting down.
GCATTTTAAAGGCAGGTGCTGCCTATTTGCCGATCGACCCCGACTATCCTGCGGCCCGTATTTCCTACATGCTGGAAGAGAGTGAAGCGCAATGGCTGATTAGTCGGGACACACTGCTGGATGGACTGGATTTTAGAGGCGAAGTCATTTCGTTGAATGACGAGAGTATATACCTTCAGGATGGAAAAAGGCTGGAGATCACACAGCCGGGACCCCATGATTTGGCGTATATGATTTTCACCTCAGGCTCGACCGGACATCCGAAAGGCGTGATGATCCGTCAGGAAGCCATCGTTAACCTGATCTACGGGATTACCGAGCGAATACCGTTTCCTGAAGGTCAAACCTTCTTCTCAGTAACTACTGCCGCATTTGATATTTTTGTATTGGAAACGCTACTGCCTTTGGCGAAGGGGCTACGGGTAGTGTTATCTACGGGAGAAGAGCAGGCGAATGCTGAACTGCTGTTGGAGGCAATTCACCGAACAGGTCCGCACTTGCTGCAAATGACACCCTCGCGGCTTCAGCTTTTGCTTATGCACCCGGAAGCAAAAGAGAGTATGCGCACGTTGCAGGTCGTAATGGTGGGAGGCGAGGCTTTACCAGAGTCATTGCTTCGTCAGACGCAGGACGTGACCACTGCGCGCATTTTTAATATGTACGGCCCAACCGAAACTACAGTCTGGTCAACTGTGCAGGAGCTTACCCAGCATGAGCGGGTGAGAGTGGGTACGCCGATAGCGAATACACAAGTATATATTCTGGATGGGCAGCTCCAGCCTGTACCGGATCTTGTAGCGGGTGATCTCTGGATTGGAGGCAAGGGACTTGCATCCGGTTATGACAAGCGCCCTGAGCTAACATCCGAGAAGTTCAAAGCCAATCCGTTCCGGTCCGGTGAGCGAATGTTTAAGACCGGAGATTTGGCACGGTGGCTGCATAACGGCGAGATTGAAGTGTTGGGCCGGATGGATGATCAGATCAAGGTCCGTGGCTATCGGGTGGAACTGGGGGAAATTGAACAGGCGCTGCTGGCTCATCCTGCCATTCGGGAAGCTGTGGTGGTACAGGACCGATCAGATGAACAGGAGAACCACTCCCTTTGTGCCTATTGGGTAGGCCAGCAGACTTTATCAGTGAGTGAGCTACGTAATCATTTGCTTGCCCGGCTGCCAGAATATATGGTTCCCTCGCATTTTATTACCTTGTCGGAGATGCCTTTAACGCCGAACGGAAAAGTAAACCGTCGAATGCTGCCCAAGCCGGATCCTAGCCGTCCTCTTCTTGAAGTGGAATATACAGCACCTGCTACAGAGGTGGAAATGCAGGTCAGCCGAATTTGGGAAGAGGTATTGCACAGAAGTGGACTTGGCATCCACGATAATTTCTTTGAGCTGGGGGGCAATTCGGTTCTGCTCATTCAAATGAATGTTCGTCTTCAGCAAATCTATCCAGGGAAAATCAGCGTTGCAGACTGCTTTGCCTATCCGACGATTGCGAGACTTTCCGGTTTTCTGGAGCAGCAGCAAGGAGAACAAGCATGGACGGATGCGGAACAGGAACGATATGAGCGTCAGGAGCAATACTGGCGTCTTTACTTGGCTGAATCGTTATCTTTTATTCCGTGGAATAAGGCGATGCGGACAGATGGAGGAGCCGAAGGGCAGGCTACGTTCACCTTTACCTTACCTGCGGACCTGCTGACCACGTTACAGAAAGCAGTTTGGAGTCAGGATTTTGCCCTAACAGACTTGTTACTAGCCGTTTATACGTATGTTTTGTCACAAATGACAGGTCAGTCCGAACTGGTATTGCTCATCGGTGAAGGGCACCTATTACCACATAAACAGTTCGTACACCATGGACAGTCCTCTTTCCTCGCATTACAACTGACAGGGGAGAGCTTGTATCCGCTGCGTGTACGATTGACGGAAAATGATGATTTTAGCGCCCTGTGCATAGAGGTTGCTGGTCATCGTCAAAAAGCGAAAGAGACCGACCTTTACCCGATCCCAGTTATGTTGCCAAATGGGACAGGAAACGCCAATCCGTCTGCTTTTCTCCCTTGTGTGTTTCTGAATCATACGCCGGCGGGACATGAGGTGACCCGACAATTTGACTGGGTGCTTCATATGGATGTGCGCACGGAGCAGGTACGGTTCCTATGCGAATATCAAGCTGGAAAACTGAAGAAGACTTGGGCGGAACAGATAATGAAGGCCTATGTCCACGTACTGCACAAGATTGCAGACCTACTATAAGGAGGATGGAACGATGAAAAAATTAGGATTTTTATTCCCGGGGCAAGGCTCTCAATATGTAGGCATGGGTCAAAGCTTATACGATGAATATTCAGTAGCAAGAGAAACCTTTGAAGAGGCCGAGGATGCGCTGGGGTTTGATCTAAAGACGCTTTGTTTCACAGGTTCCATGGATGAGCTGACTCTGACCGCTAATGCCCAGCCTGCCATTTTGACCGTGAGCATCGCAGCTTTTCGTGTACTGATGCAGGAATTGAAGCTTGCTCCATCTCTGGTAGCGGGTCACAGTCTGGGAGAATTCTCGGCATTGGTCAGTACAGGGGCGCTTGCTTTTTCGGATGCGGTGAAAATAGTACGTCAGCGGGGCATTCTGATGCAGGAAGCTGTTGCTCCCGGTACAGGAGCGATGCTGGCGGTAGTCGGGAGTCATGAGCGTGAGGTGGATGAGGTGTGCCAGAAAGCCTCGACAGCCGGTGTATCGGTCGGCATTGCGAATTATAATTCCTCTGAGCAGCTCGTCATTTCGGGTCATACTCCTGCACTGGAGAAGGCAGAAGAGGAACTGAACCGTAGAGGAATCAAAACGATTCGCCTCAAGGTGGGCTTTCCGTTCCATACGAATTTAATGCGGAGCGCTGCGGGGAAATTTCGGGAGGAGCTGGAGAGATATGATTATGGCCGTTTTCAATGGCCTGTGCTCTCTAATGTTACAGCGACACCCTATGCGGATCGTCGTTATATCCTATCTAACCTGACGTCCCAGATGGCACAGCCTGTGCAATGGCACAGAAGCGTTCAATACATGCTGAATCAGGGTGTGAATCATTTTATAGAAATCGGCCCCAAAACCGTATTGAGAAATTTAATGGCTGGTATCACCTCTACGGCTCATTCCTTTGCTTTTGAGCATCCCTCCACTCTGGAATTGCTGCGGAATGCTGATATCGAGAGCAAACCAGATGGTTTGGGTCTGGTGACCTCCTGTATTGCGATTGCGGTTTCAACCCAGAACCGGAACTGGAATAACGATGAGTATGAGCAGGGTGTAGTCGTTCCATACAAAGAATTGCAAAACCTGCGCGAACAATTGATCACAACCGGAACAGAACCAACGATGGAACAAATGCAGCAAGCGCTGGACAAGCTAAAGTCCATTTTTGCAACCAAATTAACACCAACGGAACTACGGGCTGAACGGTTTGAGCAGATTTTCAGCAATACGCATACACGCGAATTATTTCCCGCGTTTCAGGTCAGCTAATCGCAGCGAACACGAGGAACGGAAGGGAGTACGATGATGACAAAAACAGGATTCAATCTGGCGGCTCTTCAATTCAATGAACAGGATTTTCAGGACGCGGGTCCGATCGCGGTTAATGAGCTGCGAGATTCGGATATTGCAGTCATCGGGATTAGCTGTAAAATTGCCGAAAGTGAAAATGCAGCTCAGTTTTGGGATCTTCTGCGGGCGGGGCAGGACGCCATACGCCCTTTTCCTGCCCGACGAAAAAGGGAGCTGGAGAGCCTCTTCCAAGCCGGGCTGTTGAATGAACAAACGGCATTAAATGAAGGTGGATTTCTAGAAGAAATTGATAAGTTCGACTATCCCTTTTTTCAACTTTCTCCGGCTGAAGCGCGATTGATGGACCCAAACCAGCGACTGTTTTTGGAGTCTGCCTGGGCGGCAGTTGAAGATGCGGGGTACGGTGGTAAAAAGCTTTCCGGTAGTCGGACAGGAGTCTATGTCGGCTACAGCAGTGATTTTGGTGAGGAGTACAAGCGGTTTATAGCAGAAATGGCTCCTTCATCAGCTTCTTCGGCGATTCCAGGTAATATCCATTCCATGATTGCCAGTCGGATCGCCTATCTGCTGGATTTAAAAGGGCCCAGTCTGTTGGTGGATACCGCATGTTCTTCATCTTTGGTGGCCATTCACCTGGCCTGCCGGGATTTGCGGCACGGCGATTGCGATACGGCGATTGCCGGCGGGGTAAAGGTCACACTTGTACCTATAAAAGAGGGAAAGGGCGGGGGGCTGGGTGTAGGCTCCTCGGATGACCGGACGAGAACGTTCGATAGCGTTTCAGATGGCACAGGTGGAGGAGAAGGTGTAGCCGCTGTTCTGCTCAAACCCTTGAAGCGGGCCATTCAGGATCAGGACCATATTTATGCTGTCATTAAAGGCAGTGCTGTGAACAATGACGGGACTTCAGCCGGGATTACGGCTCCCAATTCGCTGGCAGGAGAGGATGTCATTGTACGGGCCTGGAAGGATGCTGGGATTGACCCAGATACCATTACATATATTGAAGCTCATGGGACAGGCACCAAGCTGGGCGATCCAGTGGAGATTGATGGTATACGGAGAGCCTTTCGGCAGTATACCGACCGGAATCAATTTTGTGCCATAGGCTCGGTCAAAACCAATGTAGGTCACCTGGATAACAGTGCGGGAATCACGGGCTTTTTAAAGGCAGTGCTCGCTTTGGAGCATGCAGAAATTCCGGCGAGCCTACATTTTACCTGCCCAAACCCGGATATTAGCTTTATTGATTCGCCTGTATATGTGAATGACAAGCTGCAGCCTTGGCCCAAGGAGGATTTTCCGCGACGCTGCGGAGTCAGTTCCTTCGGGCTCAGCGGTACGAACTGCCATGTCGTTCTGGAAGAGGCCCCGGTGTGGGCTGAAATGCAGGATGGTGGCCAGTTGGAGCAGGAAACACCGGAAACGGTTCAGCTTTTTACGTTATCTGCTAAAAATGAAACAGTGCTTGCAGCCTATGTGAAGCAATATCAGCAATATGTCATGGAACCCAAAACCTATCCGTTACGCGATCTTTGTTATACCGCCAATACCGGACGAGGGCAGTATGGCTTTCGTCTAGCGATTTTGTGCCGGGATTGGGATGATCTAGGAGCAAAGCTGACTCAAATTCAGACCTCAGGCTTCAGCGGACAAGCGAAACAAGAAGAGTTCATACCGGGTGTGTATTTTGGACGTCATAAGGTTGTATCTGCACAGAAGGAAAAAGAAGCAGGGGAGCTTACGCTGGAGGAATCCAGAAGACTGACAGCATCAGCCAAAGAGAAACTGACCCAGTCTTCATTCGAGTTCGATACGCTGGATTCCCTGTGCCGTATGTATGTTGAGGGAGCAGATGTGGAATGGGAGAGCTTGTATGAAGGCAAAGCGTGCCGCAGACGAAGCCTTCCCACCTATCCTTTTGAGCCTAAGCGATGCTGGGTGGAGGTAGAGGAGAAGGCAGTCGTTTCTCAGGCTTCCCATGTTCGAAAATTCACAGAGATGGAAACAACACATCCGCTTTTGGACTATTGTTTGGCAGAAACCGAGGATCAGGATATTTACCTGACCCGTTTCTCTGTTGGGCGTCATTGGGTACTAAGCGAGCATAAGATTATGGAAAACTGTATTGTACCAGGAACCACTTATCTGGAAATGGTTAGGGCAGGATTGGAAAAATACAAGCGTCCAGGCAAGGTGCTGGAGCTATATGATATCCAGTTTATTTCTCCGCTCATCGTGGATGCAGAGGAAGAAAGAGAAGTACACACCGTTTTGCAACGGGAGGGTGAGACGTTTTCGTTTAAGGTATTAAGCCGGACGGGACCCTCAGTTCAGCCGTGGGAGCAGAATTGGGTAAGGCATGCACAGGGGCGCGCCGTATTTGTAAAGGCAGCCCATCCTGTTATGAGTCTGGGCGATATTCGGACTGAGTGCAACGATCAGGAAGTAGTAGTCGGTGAGAATCATGCCGAAGCTGCTCCTGCATTTTCATTCGGGCCGCGGTGGGAGACGCTACGGACGATTGCGATTGGAACAGATCAAGTGCTGGCTAAGCTGGAGTTGCCTGCAGCCTATCATATGGATGTAAGCCAATATGTGCTTCATCCCGCTTTATTGGATGTGGCCGTCGGGGTAGCAAGCCAGAGTTTGGGAAATGGCCTGTTCCTGCCATTTTCATATCACAAGCTGCGCATTTACGACTCCCTCCCACGGCTTTGTTACAGCTATCTGCGCAAAAAAAACAAGGTCAGGGAAAGTGGAGAAATTTTAACGGTAGATGTGCTCATTCTGGGTGCCGAAGGTCAGGTACTGGTAGAAATTGAAGATTATGCAGTCAAACGTGTACACGAGGCGGATCTTAAACGAACCCGCTATACAGAACATCATAAATATCATCAGATTGTATGGAAAAAGCAAGAACAAGCACCCTCCGAGTATGAAGAAGATACAGTAACCCGGACCGCAAATGATTCAGTGTTATCCACACCGCTGGAAACGATTTTATTATTCACTGATAACCGTCCGATCGGTGTAACGCTACGTGGATTGTTAGCGCACGAAGGGTATGATGTGGTTGAAGTGAAGCGAGGAGTCACCTTTACTAAAATGTCAGACCATGCTTACTTCTCTACGGGTTCCGAGGAAGATCATAGACGCTTGTTGACAGAGATGCGATGTCAGAATGCTAAGAAACTGATATACCTCTGGAACGGGCAGTCTATGGTTCAGCTATTTTATCTGGCTAAGGCAATCGCAGAGACCAAGTCAGCTGTTAAGGAACTGACGGTGATCGCTGAGCAGGCTTATAAAGTGAATGAATTGGAAAATGAATTAAAACCAGAACATGCGGGCTTGTTTGGGCTGGCCCGGGTCATCGGTCAGGAATACCCTGATCTGAGCTGCCGTTGCCTCGATATAGATACAAGCACCCAGCCTTCAGAACTCATTCATTCCCTACGGCACGATGATGATACATTTCTGGTCGCTTGGCGTAACGGCGAACGTTATGTAGAGCAGATTGAACCTGTGGATCTGACGGAAAGCGAAGTTGACCCGATTACGATCAGACCGCAGGGAACCTATGTCATAACTGGGGGTACTGGCGGGCTGGGATTGGCAATCGGTAAATGGCTTGCTTCTAAAGGTCAGGTCACACTGGGATTGATAGGTCGCAAGCCTTTGCCACCCAAGGAGCAATGGGAGGCCATTGCAAACGCCGATTCCAACGGGAGCCCAAAAAACATAAGACAGAACTCAAATCCAGACATGAATACAAGGATGCTGAATACGGTTACCGCCTTGCTGGAATTGGAGCAGCAGGGAGCGCAGGTAGAATATTATGCTGTCGATGTAGCTGACGAGACCGCTATGAAGCAAGCCTTGAATGAACTTCGCCACAAGTATGGGTCTATTCACGGTATCATCCATGCTGCGGGTGTGGCTGGAGACGGTTTTATGGCTCTCAAGAGCCAGGACCGCTTTACCGAGGTACTGGCTCCGAAGGTAACAGGCACACATGTGCTTGACCGAATCACCACTGCGGATACACTGGACTTTTTTATTCTTTTTTCATCTGTGACTTCACTGATGGGTGGACCAGGCCAAAGCGACTACACGGCAGCCAACGCCTATCTGGATGCCTTTGCCGAGTGGCGGAATCACTCCGGCCGACGTACGCTTGCCATCAACTGGGCTCCTTGGCAGGAAGTTGGGATGGCTTTTGAGCATGAGGTTGATTTCCAAGAGAGCTTATTTCAGGCTCTGTCCACACAAGAGGGACTGGCCGCTCTTGAACAATTATTGCTTCATCCCGTTCCGCGTGTCATTGTGGGTGGCTTGAATTACGCTCAGGTGGCCGCGCTGGATTCCGCTGCCATTCCTTTCGGATTTTCTCATGAAATGCGGGCTATTCTGGACCGTCATCGTCGGCTTCTGCATGACCATGCGGTCACGTCATCTGCTGCCGTGCGCCGTCCTGTGCAGTTGCGTGGTCGGGCAACAGAACAATATAGCTCATCTGAAAAGGTGATCGCAAGCATATGGGCGGAAGTGCTGGGGCTTGATGAGCTGAACATCTATGACAGTTTTTATGAGCTGGGAGGAGACTCCCTGATTGCTAGTAAAATGGTGGGGCAGATGAATCAAAGCTTGTCCAAAAAAGTGGATATGAGCGATATCTTCAACTATATGACGGTCAGCGAATTAGCCCTGTATACGGATGGAGAAGCGAAGCAACCTCTTCTGACGGAAACGGAGCTGCCTGCACCCCAATCAGCTGACAAAAATCTGATCATTCATCCGGTGGAACAACGTGAGGTGTACCCAGCTTCCTCGACGCAGCGTCGATTTTATATGATGCGTCAAATGGCAGGATATAGCACCTTGAACAATCTATGCAGTGCGATGACCATCACTGGTAATCTGGATCATCATCGGTTGGAGAGAGCCATATATGCGGTAATTCGTCGTCATAGCTCGCTGCGCACCGCTTTTGAGTTGCGGGATAACGAACTGGTACAGAGAGTGTACCCGGAGGTAGATTTTTCGCTGGAATATAGCGAAGGGGACGGGCGCGAACTCGAAGCGTATGTGGATGAATTTATCCGTCCTTTTGACCTGAATCGTGCGCCGCTGTTAAAGGCGAAGCTGATCCGGCTGAAGGACGATTCCCACCTCTTTCTGTGCGATGTTGACCATATTGCAGCCGATGGAGCCTCGATTGGTATTTTATTAAGTGAAATGATACAGGGCTATTCTGGACAGGATCTACCGCAACTGCCTATGCAATATACCGATTTTACATTGTGGCAAAATCAGCGTCTGGACAGTGCCGAAATGAAAAAGCAGGAGGCATACTGGCTGGACGTATTTAAGGGGACGCTGCCTGTACTTGATTTGCCTACAGATGAGCCGCGGGCAGCGCAAATGAGCAATGCCGGGGATGTCTATACATTTGATCTGAGTGAGGAATTAACAGCTTTGGCTAAAAAAACAGCGGTACAGCATGGGGTTACGCTCTTTATGCTTCTGTACGCTGTCTATAGCACTTTATTGGCCAAATATGCGAATCAGGAAGAGATCATTATTGGCATTCCAAGCGCAGGTCGCCAGTCGGAAGAGGTCCAGCACATGATTGGGCTGTTCATCAATACGCTGGCCCTACGAACTGCGCCAGCTGAAGATAAGCCTTTCGCAGCATATTTGCAGGAGGTTAAGAAGCACGCGCTTGAAGCCTATAAGCATGAGGATTATCCCTTTGAAATGCTGCTGAATCAGCTTGACGTACCGAGAGACCGGAGCCGGAACCCACTTTTTGATGTTCAGTTTATTTCCCAGAACTTTCGGGGGGAGCCGATGAGCATCAACGGGCTTCGCTTTACTCCGTTGGAAGCTAAGATGGAGGCTGTCCAAGTCGATCTGACAGTCATATGGGTTGAAAATGAAGGCAAGCTGCGTTTTCACTTTGAGTATGCGACCCAACTGTTCAAGGGAGAGACCATACGTCGGCTTGCGAGCTATTACAAGAATCTTTTACAAGAAGTTTGTGCTGATGCTTCGCGGCCGATTGGCCTCATTTCCATGAATCAGGCGGAAGAACAGCAGCGAACCCTGTACGAGTGGAATGAAACCCGGGTGAATTACCCACAGGAAAAGCTGGTTCACCAGTGGTTTGAAGAACAGGCAGAACAGCATCCTGAGCGGATTGCTGCCGTCTACGGAGAGCATTCGCTGACTTACAGCCAATTGAATATCAGAGCTAATCAGCTTGCCCGGCACTTGCTAACTTATCATTTGGTACCGGACCAAGCTGTCGGCATCCTGGTTCCTCGTTCGCTGGATATGCTGACCAGCATGCTTGCCGTACTCAAAGTAGGAGCAGCCTATGTCCCTATGGACCCGGAACATCCGACGGAGCGGGTGGCCTACATGCTGGAGGACAGCGGCGTGTCTCTGCTCCTAACTTCTACGGGTACCGTCAGCATCGACACGCTGCGCTTTACAGGATCTGTCATGGATGTAAGTGATCCGGCCTTGTACAGCGGAGATGCTGATAATGTAGCTCTTGCACTTGCGGGCAAGGAGCCTCTGGCACCTCACCATTTGGCTTATATTTTGTACACGTCAGGATCATCCGGTAAGCCCAAAGGAGTCATGGTTGAGCATAGAAATGTAACGAATTACATCACGGCTTTCCAGCATGAATTCCACTTAACGGCTGAGGACGTAGTGCTCCAGCAGGCAGCCATTACCTTTGATGCATCCGTGGAGGAAATATACCCTACATTGGCAGCAGGGGGAACGCTGGCTATGGTTTCACGGGATGAACTGAAGGACATCCAATTGCTGAACCAATTCATTCGCCAGCAGCAAGTGACCGTGGTCAGCGCCTCGCCGTTTATTTTAAATGAGCTAAATCAACTGCCCCCTTTCCCTCATATTCGCACTTATATTAGCGGGGGGGATGTGCTGAAAAGTGAATATGTCACCCAGTTGTTGCGCTCGGCAAAGGTCTACAATACGTACGGACCAACAGAAGCGACCGTCTGTGCTACCTATTATTGTGTGCCGGATATTCCAGCTGTCCATCCATTGCCTGTCGGACGGCCTGTAGCCAATGCTGAGGTATACATCATGAATCGCAGGGGTACGGATGTTATGCCTATCGGGGTACCCGGTGAAATATCCATTTCAGGCTGGGGGGTTGCACGCGGCTATATGAACCGCCCCGAACTGACGCAGCAGCAGTTTGTAGCAAATCCGTGGATACCGGGCGAGCGGATGTACAAAACGGGTGATCTGGGCAGATATCTTGAAGATGGGCAAATTCAATTTTTAGGAAGAGTCGATCAGCAGGTTAAAGTGCGGGGTTACCGCATTGAGCCGGGCGAGGTTGAAAAATCGTTGCTCCAGCACCCGCGTATACAGGATGGAGTGGTGTTGGTTCAGGAAGTCCAGCCTGGTATGCATGAGCTATGCGCCTATATCGTTACAGATCAGGAATTGTCGGTGGCAGAACTGAAGACCCATCTGTCGGTAACCTTGCCTGAATATATGATTCCGTCTTACTTTGTTCGAGTCGATGAGATCCCGTTAACACATCACGGAAAAATCGACCGTCATGCTTTACCGCAGGTTAATGAAAGTATCAAGGTCGGTACGGCCTATGTACATCCAGCTTCACCCCTGGAAGAGCGCTTGGTTGAGCTTTGGTCGGAAATCCTGCACCGGGAGCAGATTGGCACACAGGATGACTTCTTCCTGCTGGGCGGGCAATCCTTGCTGGCAACCAAGCTGGTCTACCTTATTAACAAGGAATGGAATGTAAATCTGACACTGCGTGATTTCTTCCGGGCAGGTACGGTTCAAGGATTAGCAGCATGGATAGAAGAAATTCAATCGGGCCGTGAACGTGGAATATTAGTGGAACAGGACGGATTAATCAAGCCCTTTAATCTCCGGCAAAAGCCATTGTTCCGGATTCAGGTTATTCATCAGCCTGCCAACCGTCATTTGCTGTTCATTGATATGCATCATATTATTACGGACGGTCTTTCCCAGGAGATAATCGTCGAGGAATTTGCTCGTTTATACGGGGGCATGAGCTTACCGGAATTGACGATCCAGTATAAAGACTATGCCGTGTGGCAGCGTGAGTTTTTGAACAGTGTGGAATTCCGTCAGCAGGAGCAGTTTTGGCTGGAGCTTTTTCAAGGGGAAATTACAGAGCTGGAATTGCCTACGGATTTTTCACGCCCCGATGTGAGAAGAGGTGAAGGGCAAGCCATTCATTTTGAGCTGGATCAGGAATGGACGTGGAAGTTAAAACGCTTTGCCCTGCAACAAAATGTCACGGTATTTATGGTTCTATTGGCGGCCTATAACCTATTGCTGGCCAAAGCCAGTGGACAGGAAGATATTATCGTTGGCATTCCGGTATCCGGCAGAACTCATGCGAGCCTGAGTCCTCTTGTCGGCATGTTCGTCAATACGTTGGCCCTTCGCAACACACCGGAGAAGGACATGACTGTACACGAATTTTTAATGCAGGTAAAGGAGCGTTCTCTTCAGGCTTTTGAGCATCAGGACTATCCGTTTGAGCAACTGGTTGAGAAGTTGAATTTGGCTGGCAAAACAAGTCGCAATCCGCTGTTCGATACCATGTTTGCATTATTGAACGAGTCTTCCCGTACCATCGTAGAATTACCCGGTCTGAAACTGACTCCATGTGATGAAGCGGAGTATACAGGAGCACAATTCGATTTAACATTTACTGCAGCCATGACCGACGAGCATATCGAATGTATCCTTCAATACGATGTAGATCTCTTTACCGGGGAGACGGTGGAACGCTTGAGCCGGGAATTCCTTCAAATCTTACACACTGTCCTTGTCAATCCACAGCAAAAGATTGGAGAGCTTCGGATAGAAAAGGTGGCAGTTGACCCGAATCAGCGGGACAGAGAGGAAATACTTGAGTCAGCAAGCGTCCACAAGGAAGAGGACTGGGTGAGTGAGCTTGCCATAGCGGCTTCGGAATCGGTGAGCGAGGCGGAATGGAAGACACTTGTCCATGATTTCAATCAGACAGACATGGGTCCGGGGTCCGTAAAGCTGTTACATCAATATTTCGAGGGTCAAGCAAGCCGAAACCCTGAGCATATCGCTCTCATTTCCGGTCAACAGGAGATCAGCTACGGGGAATTGAATCGACGGGCGAATCTGGTCGCACATAGCCTACTGGACTCCGGTACCCGGCCAGAGCAAGTAGTAGCTATTGTTATGGAGCGCTCACCGGAAATGATTGTTGCTTTATTGGGCGTGTTAAAAGCAGGGGCGGCATACCTCCCCATTCATCCAGCCGATCCAAAGGAACGGATTCGCTACATCCTGGCAGACGCTGGGGCTGAATGGATTCTGACCCATCAGCAGTGCCATGCCAGCTGGATGGATGAAGAAATCCAGCAGATCATCGACGTTGACTTACTGTGTCAGGATCAGCAAGAACGAGGTAATCCAGAGCTTGTCATCCAGCCTGATCATCTGGCTTATGTCATCTTCACCTCCGGCTCAACCGGGCAGCCCAAAGGGGTGATGGTGGAGCATCACGCCTTTAGTGCGCGAGTGGTATGGCTGGCACAACAGCTTGGTTTAAGGGAGCAGGACACGGTGCTGCAAAAAGCATCCTATACCTTTGATGGTTCCATCGTCGAGCTTTTCAGCTGGTTCATGGGCGGAGGAAGATTGGTGTTATTGGAGGCAGGTGCAGAAACGGATACCCGTCAAATGCTGGATACCATTCACAGGCATCAGGTTACAGTGGCTTTCTTCATTCCTACCGTGCTGCAAATGTTTTTGTCAGAGCTTTCAGTCGAGGATACAATCCAAGCAGCCACTTTGCGTTGGGTCATGTCGGGTGGCGAACAGATAGGCCAGGAGCAGGTGCGAAGTTTTAATCTGAAGTTCCCGGAAGCGAGATTACTTAATCTGTATGGGCCTACGGAAGCCAGTGTGTTTGCAACAGCCTATACGTGTACGTCTGTATCTTCCGAAGGTCCGATTCCGATCGGACGGCCTGTGGGCAACACCCGGGCGTATATTTTAAATCAGGAGCTGGCGTTGGTTAGTTTGGGGCAGGTAGGAGAGCTTTGTCTGGGAGGGTGCCATCTGGCACGTGGGTATGTACATCTGGATGGACTTACGGCAGAGCGTTTTATCCCCAATCCTTTTGTACCAGGTGAGCGAATCTATCGGACAGGCGATCTTGCCCGGATGCTGCCTAGCGGCGAGATTGTTTACTTGGGACGATCGGATCAAATGGTGAAAATCGGAGGCTACCGGATTGAGACAGGTGAAATTGAAACAGCCCTCTTGCAAAATAACGACATTCAGCAGGCGGCTGTACTTGATTTGACAGATGAGCAGGGCAACAAGTATTTGTGTGCTTATCTGGTTGTGCAAACCGACTGTACAGTTCGAGAACTGCGGGCATTTTTGCTGGAACGATTACCGGAATATATGATTCCTTTACGTTTTGTGAAGGTGGAGACGATGCCTCTAGGTTCAAGCGGAAAGCTGGACCGTAAGGCGTTAAATACCTTGGGGGTAGAGTTGCCTTCCGGCAAAGAACATACACCGCCCCGCAACGAAATGGAACAGCAACTGCTCCTGTTGTGGGCGGACATTTTCAAAACAGGCGCAGTAGGTATAGATGATCATTTCTTTGAATTTGGCGGAGATTCGTTGCTCGCTTACCAGTTCATTTTGCGTGTGCGTCAAATGTTGGCCATCGAGATTACTTTAAAGGAACTTTTTGCAGCTCCGACTATTCGACAACTTTCAGATCACATAAGCTCCAGAAGAGTTGAGTGTCATCACGAGGATGAAGCGACAGTCCGTTCCTTGATCCCTGCTGCGACTCCAAGCGCCCATTATCCGGCCTCGTCTGCTCAAATGCGTCTTTTTATGATGCACGAGCTGAATCCAGAGGATCTAAGCTATAATCTACCGGGCGCCATGATGCTGGAAGGAGAACTGGACCTGGCCAGACTTGAGGGAGCCTTCCAAGCGCTTATTCAGCGTCACGACGCTTTTAGGACCACATTTGATGTGATCAACGGCGAGATTGTTCAGCTTATTCATGAATCTGTTCCGTTTGCCATTGAGTTTTTCAGAACAGAGGAAACCGAGATTAGCAACATACTTCGGGGCGATGGAAAGCTTATGAGAGAAGTCATCCCAGTTCAGCAGCATGCACTGTCATCAGTAAAAGTAGAGAAAAAAGAACGCCGACGGAGGGAGATTTAGCATCATGCATTATGAAGGATATGAAACATCTTCGGCGCAAAAACGGCTATATCTGATTCATGATCTTCTCGGACCTAACATCATCTATAATATGCCCAGCATTCGAATCATCAAAGGAGCGCTGGAGCCAGAGCGGCTGTACAGAGCATGGTGTAGGCTGACAGAACGTCATGAGGGCTTGCGAACGTCCTTTATTCAAAAGGACGGCGAGGTTTTACAACTCGTCCATGAATCCATCGATGTATCGATTCCCTATAGAGAACGTTCGGATCAGAGTACGGATAAGCTTGTTAACGAGTTTATCCGTCCGTTCAATCTGAACGAGGCCCCTCTATGGCGGGCTGAGCTTGTACCTTTGGTTGATGGGGAGATTCTGTTCCTGTTTGATATCCACCATATCATCGCGGATGCGGTAACCATCAACATTATATTTGAAGAGCTGATGGCTCTATATCAGGGACAGGAGCTTGCTCCATTAGAGTTTCAGTATGTCGATTATACGATCTGGCAAAACGATCAATTAAGCGATATTCATATTCAGAAACAGGGTGAATTTTGGCTGAACCAATTTACAGAGGATGTTCCTCTGCTGTCGTTGCCTACGGATGAAAAAGGCTTAAGGTCTGATTACAGCGGTGGGATCGTATCGTACTCGATTGAAGCTAACACGGCTCACTCCTTGCGTGCATTATGCTTGCAGCACAATGTTACGTTGTATATGGTTCTACTCGCCGCGTACAGCATCCTTCTGTCCAAATATGCCGGACAGGAGGATCTGGTCATCGGAACACCTGTCGCCGGAAGGACTCATTCCGAGTTTGAAGGGATTGTGGGCATGTTCGTGAACACGCTCGCCTTGCGTCAGAAACCGCAGAGAACCAAGCGGTTCTCTGATTTTCTGGAAGAAGTGGCAGACCGAACTTTTGCTGCGTTTGAGCATCAGGACTACCCCTTTGATATGCTGGTGGAGCAGGTCAATCCTGAACGAATCAGTGGTCGTAATCCCTTATTTGATGCTTGCTTTGTATTGGAAAATGTACCGCAGCCTGTCGTGCAGGCAACAGAGGTCACGTTTTCTCCTTATACTTTTGAACATAAAATCGCTAAATTTGATATCACCTTGTATGCATACGAAATGCAGGAGGGTATCGGGCTGGAACTGGAATATCGCAAAGCGTTGTTTACGGAGGAAAGCGCCCGCCGGATGCTACGACATTTTGCCAGAATTGTCGAAATCATTGGCGAACAACCCGATATTCGGATCGAAGACATTGATATGGTTACAGAAGAAGAGCGCACCGTTTTACTTCATACTTTTAATCAGACCCACAGCAAAAATGCATACGAAAAAAATTCGCATGGGGTAACCATCCATCGACTGTTCGAACAGCAAGTGATACGGACGCCTGACCATCCAGCCGTGAGGTGGAAAGAAAAGCAACTAACGTATGATGAATTAAATGAACGTGCCAATCAATTGGCGCGGGTTTTACGGCAAAAGGGAGTTCAGGCAGAAGATGTCGTCGGTATTTTAGCTACGCCTGCGTTGGAGATGATTGTTGGTATTTTAGCTATTTTGAAGGCCGGGGCCGCTTATTTACCGATTGATCCGCTCTACCCAGATGAACGGATTCAATATCTATTACAGGATAGTCAGGCGAAAATATGCCTTCTACCGACTGCCAGCACCAGACGCTTTCCTGGGGTGGACATGTTACTGCTCACAGACCATAGTCTCTATACGGGAGAACCCCGTAATCTGGAGGACAGCAATCAGGCGCACAATGTGATGTACATTATTTATACTTCAGGGTCTACAGGACAACCAAAGGGTGTAATGATTGAGCATCAATCCTTTGCTCGCCTAGTGTTAGAGCCAGGGCCTTTGGCTATTACGCAAGAGGATCGAATATTGCAGACGTGTTCCCTGGCCTTTGATGTGTCGGTTTTTGAACTGTGGGGAACACTGCTGAGCGGGGCAACCTTGTATCTCATTGAAAAAGAAGAGCTTTTATCTGCCGACATACTCGGCAAGAGGATGGCACAGTATGGAATCACGATGGCATGGTTCACGGCTCCTTTGCTAAATCAGCTGATTGATGAGAAACCTTCCATCT
Source organism: Paenibacillus sp. FSL R10-2748 (assembly GCF_038005565.1). NCBI lineage: Bacteria > Bacillati > Bacillota > Bacilli > Caryophanales > Paenibacillaceae > Paenibacillus > Paenibacillus sp. FSL R10-2748. Next base: position 1,139,360 of record NZ_JBBOTK010000001.1, on the reverse strand, counting down.
TTACTGGACTTCGATTGATCATGACCGGGGGAGACGCCTTGTCTCCGCAGCATATGAAGCTCCTTCGCGCCGCCCAGCCGGATTTAACGATTGTCAATGCCTACGGTCCTTCGGAGAATACTATTTTTACGTCGTTCCATACGATTCAGGAGGACTATGACCATAACGTGCCGATTGGCAAGCCTGTCGCCAATACACAGGTCTATATCCTGAGCGCGTCCAATCAACTTCAGCCCATTGGAGTACCGGGTGAGCTGTGCATTGGAGGTGAAGGATTGGCGCGTGGCTATTTGGCTCGGGAGGAATTAACGGCAGCCAAATTTGTTTCTCATCCCTGGCTCCCAGAAGAGCGTATGTACCGTTCTGGAGATTGTGCCCGATGGGTGGCTGACGGAACGCTTGAATTTTTGGGTCGCATGGATCACCAGGTCAAAATTCGGGGCTTTCGTATTGAAACCGGCGAAATTGAGGCTCGGCTTGCACATATAGAGGGGATTCAGGAAGCAGTCGTGCTTGTTCGTCAGCACAGCGACGGGATCAAATACCTCTGTGCTTACTTTGTTTCCGACGTAGAAATGTCACAGGCAGAAGTCCGGCTGGAGCTGGCTACATATTTGCCGGATTATATGATTCCTGCCTGTCTGATCCGACTTCCGCGTTTGCCACTGAATGTGAATGGCAAAATTGATCGGAACGCGTTGCCAGAGCCTGATCTTGAAGCACTGCGGGAAAATGAATATGTCCCTCCTTGCAATGAACTGGAACAGGAGCTGGTTCGCATCTGGTCGATGGTTCTGCCCACGAACCTGCCGACGGATCGCATTGGCGTAACGGACAATTTTTTCACCCTGGGAGGAAGCTCGCTCAAGGCTACCAAGCTGGTTTCGCTAGTTTTGCGTGAGTTAGGGATAGACCTACCGCTCACCAAATTATTTACTTTTCCTACCATCCGCCAACTGGCAAGTGCATTGCAGGGAAAGGAAAGAAGTGTGTTTCCAGCCAGAGCAGACACGCTTGTTCTCTTAAAGCCCGGCACAGCGCAGGATAAGCACCTTTTTTTCATCCATGATGGAAGCTTGGATGTCAGTTGCTACATGGAATTGGTCAACGGACTTACAGCTACTTGGAATTATTGGGGCATAAAAATGGATGCTTCGATTCTTGCTGAAAATAAAACAGCTGGGATGAAGGAAGCGGCACACCGATATGTGAATCAATTGAAAAGCATTCAGGAAACAGGCCCGTATTATGTTGCGGGGTGGAGTATGGGTGGAACGCTTGCTTTCGAAATAACCCGACAATTGGAAGAACAAGAAGAACGTGTCGAACTTTTGGCCATTCTGGACACACTGCCACCTTTGAAGTATGGCAAGGAAGATCACTGGGACCACCATATTCAGGAACTGGAGAGGATGGAAGAAACGTTCGATTTACTGCTTTGGAAGCGAGCATTTCCAGCCAGTGTACTCCCCTTGCTACCGGAATTTAATGAGTTGGGACGGAGTGAATTACTAGAACGCTTTAAAAGTGTGAATCATTGGGTGAAAATGCAGCATGTCTACCAGCCCGATCGAGCTGTAAAGGCCCCTGTATGTTTGTTTATTTCAGAACATACCTGGGAATTAGGATATAAAGGATGGGAATTGTATTGTAAGGGGGAAATGTTCACGCATAAAGTGCCTGGCGATCATTTCTCTATCGTAAAAGGAGCCCAAGCCGTGTCTGTAGGTTTGGTGCTGAATACATTTTTGAGGTAAGATTATGCTCCTGCTTGGAGGTTGAAGACCCCAAGCAGGAGTATTTATTTGATATGATCGTGTAAGTTGGTTTGTAATATTAATTGACATGATGTATAAAAACATATCCTAATGTATGAAAAACCCCCTTGTATGCTTCCAGATTTTATAGTAAAGTATCCAATAATCAACTTTGTTTGAACATAATATTCACTGTTTGTGAGTATATATCACACTTTCACCACGACCTCACATACTCCTCTTTCTATTTATTACATCACATCTATTCATTACCCTACAGCATCTCTTACACCACTAGATTATGAACACTTCTGTCCTACTACACCTATTTGATGAACTCGGAACCTGGGACCACAGCTTGAGGACAAGCTTGTCATGTCAATCCAAAGGAATTGGCATTCATCCGGTATCAACGAATTAACAATATATAAGGTGTGAAAGGGGTTTGCTGCATGAGCAAAAAGTATGCAAAACACAAAATCTGGACCGTTCTGCTGGTGCTTGCGCTAGGAGCTGTTTTGGCGCTTTCCGGTTGTGGGGGATCAGGTGAAGGAGCAAAGCCAGAGGCAGGGAAAACACCAAGCGGAGCAGGAGAGGGCGTGCAGGACACACTCATTTATGGACGCGGCGGAGATTCCGTGGCGCTAGATCCTGCCATTGTGACTGAAAGCGAGTCGCTAAAAATCGGAATGCAAGTGTTCGACACACTGCTGGAATATAAGCAAAACACAACGGAGATCCAACCGGGGCTTGCAGAGAGCTGGGAAGTATCACCAGATGGACTGGTCTATACGTTCAAGCTGCGTCAGGGTGTAAAATTCCATGACGGAAGTGATTTTAACGCAGAAGCGGTTGTGTTTAACTTTGACCGCTGGGCTGATCCGAAAAGTCCATACAAATTTGAAGGTGACTCGTTTGACTATTATGATTCTATGTTCGGTCCTGAAGGAAGTAGGGTGATTAAGGAGGTTAAAGCGGTAGATGCGAACAGCGTCCAGTTTACACTAAACAAGCCGCAGGCGCCGTTTTTACAAAATATCGCTATGCCATCCTTTAGTATTTCAAGTCCCAAGGCTATTCAGGAGAAAAAGGCTGATTTCAAGAGTAATCCGGTCGGCACGGGTCCTTTTGTATTTAAGGAATGGAAACGGAACGATACCATCACGCTGGAGAAGAATCCAAACTATTGGAAAGAGGGGCAGCCGAAGCTGGCTAAGATCATTGTTCGTTCCATACCCGACAATACCGCGAGATTTAATGCTCTGCAAAACGGGGAAATTGACCTGATGGAGGATTTGAACCCGGATGATGCAAAGCAGTTAGACGGTAATAGCGAGTTGGTGAAAATTGAACGTCCCTCCTTTAATGTGGCGTACATTGGCTTTAATTTAAAGAAAAAAACCTTCAATAATCCCAAGGTGCGGCAGGCACTGAATCATGCAGTGAACAAGCAGGCCATTATTGATGCATTGTTTGCAGGGCAGGCTAAGCCTGCGGTCAATCCGATGCCACCTACGTTATGGGGGTACAACGATAGTATTCAGGACTACGCCTATGATCTGGATAAGGCTAAATCTTTGCTAGCGGAAGCGGGCTTTCCTAACGGGCTTCCCGAGCCGTTAACCTTCTATGCAATGCCCGTATCTCGTCCTTATATGCCTGACGGCAAAAAGGTGGCAGAGGCCATTCAAGCCGATTTTGAAAAAATAGGCGTCAAAGTAAACATCCAATCCCCGGAATGGGCTACGTATCTGGATGATGTTAAGGCGGGGGAAAAGGATGATCTGTATATGCTGGGATGGAACGGGGACAATGGTGACCCGGATAATTTTCTTTATACATTGCTGGACAAGGATACGATTCCAGGCAATAACCGCAGTTTTTATGTGAATGAGGAACTTCATAAAATATTGGTGAAGGCTCAGGTTGAGGTCGACCAGAACAAGCGTGGGGAACTGTATAAACAAGCACAAGTGATTATTAAACAGGATGCGCCGTGGATTCCATTGGTTCATAGCACACCGCTGATGGCAGGTAAAGCGAACCTCAAGGGTTTTGTACCTTCTCCGGCAGGTATTGAAGCGTACGGAAATATTTATTTTGAATAGCCCAAACGCAAGCAGGCGGTGAATAGGATATGAACTCATATATTGTAAAAAGACTGGCTATATTGATTCCTGTATTACTGGGCATGACGCTCATCGTTTTTTCCATTATTCATGCCATTCCGGGAGATCCGGCGGAAACCATACTGGGAGATAAGGCTACGGAACAGTCCAAGCAGGCGCTACGTGAGCAATTGGGGCTGGATAAGCCGTGGTTACAGCAATATGGGACCTATTTAGGTGAGCTGGCACAAGGGGACTTGGGCGATTCCATTCGCACCAGGCAGCCGATTGCCCGGGAAATGCTTCCTTATCTGGCGGCTACGCTGGAGTTGACAGTAGCAAGCATGTTTTTTGCTGTAGTAGTCGGAATGAACGCCGGCATCGTGAGTGCCTGGAAGCGAAATTCCTGGTTTGACTATGTCAGTATGGTCATTGCCCTGGTCGGAGTATCGATGCCGATTTTTTGGCTGGGCTTGATGGAGCAATGGATCTTTGCAAATAAACTGCATTGGCTTCCTTCCATCGGACGCATGAATTCTCGTGATCCGGTGGAAGCTGTGACACATTTAGCCGTGATTGATGCGATCATAGGTGGACGTATGGATCAGGTGTGGACCGTCATCAAGCATTTGATCCTGCCCAGTATCGCACTGGGAACGATTCCAATGGCGGTCATTGCGCGCATTACCCGTTCCAGCATGCTGGAGGTTATGGATGCGGACTATATCCGTACAGCTCGGGCGAAGGGGCTGGCATCTTTTCAAGTCGTATACAAACATGCGCTTAAAAATGCTGCGATCCCCGTACTTACTGTCATCGGTCTTCAGACTGGCTCACTACTGGGAGGCGCGGTACTGACAGAAACCATTTTTGCCTGGCCTGGCATCGGACGGTACATTTTTGAAGCGATCAGCTCGCGTGACTATCCGGTTATTCAAAGCGGAATTCTGATCATTGCGTTCCTGTTCGTCATCATTAATCTGATTGTCGATTTGCTGTACGCGGTGCTCGACCGGCGTATCCGTTATCAGTAATCAAGTCGCCAATTGTTCAAGGGGGAGCTTGTCCGATGTCACAATTTTCAATGGAACCCAACAACATACCGACGACACGCAGCACATTGGCTCATTTGCCTGTCGTGACTGGCCCTTGGAGAGACGCATGGAGGGCTTTTCGTCACAATAAAATGGCGTTCGTCGGCCTGAGCATTATTATCTTCTTTGTCATCATTGCTTTGATCGCGCCGTGGATTGCTCCTTTTGACTATAAAGAGCAAAATTTGGTGAGCCGTTTGCAGCCTCCTTCTGCGGAGCATTGGTTCGGTACGGATGATCTCGGTCGAGATTTACTGACTCGCACGCTGTATGGAGCCAGAATCTCGTTGTGGGTCGGTTTCTTGTCTGTTATTGGTTCAATGATTGTAGGAACAGCCTTAGGTTTAATCGCAGGATTTTACGGAAAATGGGCAGATATGGTCATCTCGCGGCTATTCGACATTTTACTGGCATTTCCGGGGATTTTGCTGGCCATTGCCATTGTGGCCATTCTAGGACCTTCATTGGAAAATGCGTTGTATGCCATTGCCATTGTCAATGTGCCAACATATGGACGGTTGGTTCGATCTAAGGTGCTGAGTGTCAAAACGGAGGAGTATATCACTTCTGCCAGAGCGCTTGGAGCCAATAATACACGAATCATCCTCCGTTATATTTTGCCTAACAGCCTGACACCGATCATCGTACAGGGAACGTTGGGGATCGGAACGGCCATTATTGAAGCGGCAGCGCTTGGATTTCTGGGCTTGGGTGCACAACCTCCTGAGCCAGAGTGGGGTAAAATGTTGTCCGATTCGCGGCAATATATCCAGAACGCGCCTTGGACAGTTATTTTTCCGGGGGTATCTATCATGCTGACCGTATTGGGCTTTAACCTAATGGGGGACGGCCTGCGGGATGTGCTTGACCCGAGGGCGAAGCGTTAGAGCAAAAGTGGTGAGGTATATAAAGTTGAGTAAAGGGGTGTTCTCTGGCCTGAATCAAATGGCTGGGGAACACCTTTTTTATATGACATTAAGAGCTTTCCGTAGGATACTCGCTTCGAAAGCACAATCCGACTGCGCAGTGACGCTAAAAGTAACTTTTACAGCTGAAAGTCATGTGAACTTTCCTGAGGCGCGAAAAAAATGTATAATCACTCCAATTGAGTACGTAGGGAGTGGGCTTTATGACATGGCAGGACAAGAGAGAGCATCGGCAATTTGCGGAACAGACACGAAGCGACGCTTCACGGGCCGCATATGAGCGGGACTACTCCCGTTTAATCCATTCACCGACTTTCCGTCGGTTGCAGGGTAAATCACAGGTATTTGGCGCAGGCACGGGCGATTATTACCGCACACGACTGACGCATTCTTTGGAGGTAGCGCAAATTGCACGTGAAGCATCCCGAAGCTTGCTGCGCCGCCATCCCGAAGTAGAGCTGGAACAGGCAGATAACGCAGGACTGATCATTGACCCTGAGGTGGTAGAATGTGCTTCCATTGCACATGACTTTGGGCATCCCCCGTTCGGACACAAGGGAGAAGAGGTGCTGGACGGGATTTTGGATCAACTGATTGAAACAAAGGTAGAAAAGATATCCTCTGCCGGAGGCTTCACACCGGAGTCTAAGCGTGGACAGGAGGCCTATGCGCGTGAGCGACGAATTTATGAGCATTTTGAAGGGAACGCGCACAATTTCCGGCTGATTATGTTTTTGGAGAAGCGTGAGAACGTGGATGGTTTGAATTTGTCGGACGCTGTGTTACTCGGGATCAACAAATACCCGTACCCGGGGATTCTGAACAAAAAAGGGTTGTACCTGCATGAGTGGGAATACATACGTTCCATCCGCGAGGATTGGGGTATCCCTGATGGTAAAAAAACGTTGGAAGCCCAGCTTATGGACCTGTGCGACGATATCGCTTATTCTGCGCATGATCTGGAGGACGGGATTAAGGCTGGGAAAATCGAGGTACATGAGCACTTCTTATATGATCCGTATTTAATTCGTCTGATTACGGAGAAAATCACCACGTTGGAGGATAGCTTCTGGCAAGGCTGGCAACTGGCTCAGATTGAGCAGAAGGTAGCGGCTGTGCTGAGCGAATTTTTGAAGGTGTGGAACGGCAAGATGCCGATGTGTGAACACGATTATTCCCGTACCCGCCGTGAAGTGAAGGCATACTGGGTCAGCCTGTTTGTCAGCAGCTTGGGTGTAATTGAGGATGGAAATTGGAAAAAGGTGACCTTCGTACGGGATGGAAGCGAAGATTTGGATATGCTGCGCACTGTGAGTGTGTTGAAAAGCTTTGCTTGGGTTACGATGATCCGCGATCTGCGCGTACAGCGACTGCAAAAACGGAGTGAGTGGATGCTCAGACGGCTGTGGTTAGCTTTTCTAGACCCGGAAACGTCCAAATCTATTATTCCAAGCGACTGGCTCCAGCGCTATGAGCGCGACCAAGCCAAGGCGAAACCGATCTGGACATGGGAGCATATGGTCATAGACTATATTGCAGGCATGACCGATGCTTTTGCTGAAAAAATCTATAATGAGTTATACGGCCTGAAGGTGGGTTCGATTTATGATCTGGATTGACCTTTAAATTACCCCTATATAGTAGAAGGAACTGGTTTGTAATGGATAGCAGGAGGGAGGAATGTGTCTATGCAATCTCAGTCTTTATCTATAAAAAGGTTGAATCTCGGTGTGCTCGATATGGTGCCGTTGCTGCCCAGTAACCGTCCGGAGCAGGCGGTTCAACGAGCTGGTGAACTAGCAAGACAGGCAGAAGCATGGGGATATACACGCTACTGGACCTCGGAGCACCATGATATGGAGGGGCTGGCTTCCTCCAGCCCGGAAGTGCTGCTGTCTCATATCGGGGCGGTGACGAAGACAATCAAACTGGGTGCGGGTGCTATTTTGCTCCCGCATTATAGTCCAGTCAAGGTCGCGGAATGGTTTCATTTGCTGGCTGCTCTATATCCTGGCAGAGTCGAATTGGGCCTGGGGAGAGCACCTGGTGGTGGACCTCATGCTTCAATGGCACTGAGCGGTAATTTTCTTCAACATGTGACGGAGCTGCCACAGACGATGGAAGCTCTATTGGCTTTGCTGGAAGGTACATACGAATATGAACAGGTGCCTGTGTTTGCCCGGCCGATGCCTGAACAGCCGCCAGCAGTGTGGATGCTGGGTACAAACCGAAAAAGTGCCGAATATGCCGCCCAGTATTCAACAGGCTATGTATTCGGTCAGTTTATGAGTGAACAGCAAACGGAAGAAATGCTAAGCATTTACCGCTCCAGCTTTCAGCCATCCAACCGGATGGACAAGCCACGTACCATGGTTGCTGTAGGAGCAGTATGTGCCTTGACGAATGAACTAGCGCAGCAATGGGCTGGTCAGATTTCATTGGGCGACCCGGCAATGCGAGCCAGCTGGCTGGTGGGAACGCCGTCGGATATTGCCGAACGGTTACGCGGCTTGCAGATTAAATATGATAATGATGAGTTTCTGTTGGTCACACCGATTCCCGATTATGAGCAGCGGCTTCACTCCTACCGTCTAATAGCGGAGGCTGTAAATTCTAGCCTTGATTCCAAATGAAAAGAGATATGACATGAATAAACAGAAAACGAATATCGAAGAAATGAAACCAAGCTACATATATACCTATGCGTGTCATGAAACAGAGCGTGAGTTGTGTTTTTTGGAATTAAAATGCTTGTTCGGTCAGCCGCCCGTGCAGGACTCCATCCTATTGTCCCATCGGCGTCTGGAGCCGGGGACGAGCCCGTTTATTCATCTTAGGCTGGATGTAATGACAGATGCGGGAACGCTGGAAGAGCTATGCGAAGCAGCTTCTATGTTACAACTTGAGGAAGGAAAGACTTTCAAGGTGTTGTGCCTTAAAGAAGGTGACCATGAGGCTGACTATGACGAGCGGCGCGGGATCGAACGCCGAATGGGTGCACGCATTCATGGGCAGGCGCAAATGAAGACACCGGATATCACCCTTGGTGTTATTCGGATAGGAGAACGGTGGCTACTGGGCACGTGTCAGTATAGCGACAGATCGTGGCAGGAGCGTCGTCAGAAGCCGCAAAATTATTCTACTGGACTACCCGTTCTGGTTGCCAGAGCACTTGTGAATTTGGCAGCAACTGATCTAACAGCAGCAAAGGGAGAGTCAGGCTCATTGAAGCTGCTAGACCCGTGTTGTGGTATGGGCAATGTAATGATTGAGGCATTGAGTATGGGAAAGGATATTCGCGGTTGTGATATCAACCCGTTGGCGGTGCGTGGGGCACGAGTGAATTTGCGTCATTTTGGATATGAAGAAGATCTAGTGAAGCTCGGGGATATGAATATGCTCGAAGGCACATACGATGCAGCCATATTGGATATGCCCTATAACCTGTGCTCCGTGCTCCCGGCTGATGAACAAAAGAAGATGCTGCGCAGTCTGAGACGCTTGGCCGCGCGGGCAGTGGTCGTGAGCACGGAGCCGATGGAAACATTGTTATCCGACTCAGATTGGACCCTTACGGAGCAATGCCGCATACATAAGACAGGTATGAGTCGGGAAATTTGGATCTGTAAGTAGTGTGTTAATACTGAGTTTTGTAGTTAACCAAATTCAGCGGCAGTTCCTGATCAGCGGCATAGGCATTCAAATTAGTAAGAAAAATATCTACTGCCCGTTCGGCATATCGGTCCGTATCGCCTGCAATATGCGGTGTGATCAAGACATGGTCCAGACTCCATAGCGGATGTGAAGCAGGTAGCGGTTCTTCCTCGAATACATCCAGTCCGGCAAAGGCAATATGCTTTTGCTCCAAAGAGCGTACAAGCGCATCCGTATGAACGGTGCCACCGCGGCCTACATTAATGAAGAAGGCTCCCTTACGCATAGCTGCAAATGCTTTTTCGTCAAAGAAGTGATGGGTTTCCTTGGTGAATGGTAATATATTTACCACGATATCCGCCGCTCCCAATGCTTCGTGTAGTTGTTCGTTAGTATACATATGCTCTACATGGGGAGCTTCCTTGCCAGAACGACGGACTCCGATCACCCGCATACCAAAGGCTTCTGCAATCCGCGCTGTTTCGCGGCCGATTTCGCCAACGCCTGTAATCAACAGCGTTTTGCCACGTAATTCCGTCAGTTGGCCTTTCGGTGGCTGCCATGTTTTCTGACGTTGCAAGAGAGCTGCTTGCTGTAAATAACGTGTATGCGATAGCAGCATGCCAAAGATCTGCTCTGTAATTGGAATTGCATGCACACCACTCGTATTCGTGAGTAAAATGTTACGCTTTTCCAATTCGGTAAGCGGTAGCTTGTCAATTCCAGCCGACCAGGTTTGTATCCACTTCAGTTTGCTGTCTGGGTGTAACGCCTCTTCGGCAATATGCTTGGACCAGCCTAGAATAACCTCGGCCTCCCGGATTTGTTTAGGCTCCAATTCCTGAGCTTTGCCAATAATCAACTCGTAGCCCGGAGCCGTTGCACGAACTTGTTTTTTTTGCACTTCCGTAAGTTGATGTAAGCTTAAAATGTTTCCCATAGTTCATAGCCTCCTCGATTTGGAGTTTCCAATATATTCTGGCGAACCATCCTTTCAAGAATAACAGATTGCCGAAAAAATTGCATAATTAGGGTAAAAGCGAGCTCGCGGTGTCACTATATATAACAACAAATGGCTTTACCCTGATTAGGGACAATCCAAACAGCTACTCTTTGAGATATCCACCAAGATCTATTAGGAAAGGAGGTATAGATTGATGAAAAATGAATCGCAAAGACTTTTTACAGCTATTGCTCTCCCAAATGAGCATAAGAAGAAATTACATGATTGGGTGGAGCAGGATTTAAAAGACCTGACTTTTCGCAAATGGAGTGATTTTAGAGATTACCACGTGACACTTCAGTTTTTGGGTGATGTGGAGACCTCGGTTATACCGAAACTTGAGCAGGTTTTAGTTCAAGCTGCAGCTGAGCATGGCCCGTTCACACTCGGCATTGGAGAAGCAGGTTTTTTTGGCCGTGAAGAATTTCCGCGTGTACTGTGGAGGGGAGTGACTGGGCAGCGTGAGTCACTGGATCAATTGTACCAGTCCATACTCCAGGCTACGGAACCGCTGGGTTTTAAACCCGAGGAACGACCTTATCGACCTCATATCACCCTAGCACGCTCGTACACAGGAGAACAGCCTATTCCACCGTCTATTTGGCAGTCAAATGACCGATGCAGCGAGCCGTGGGAAGTGGGAGAATTTGTTTTATATGCAACCCGAATGGGTCAAAAACCAATGTACCAAATAATTCAAACATTCCCATTAATGAGGTGAAAGCCTTGATCTATCAGCGAATTTAGTGATATAGTGTTTCAGCGTTATTCAAAAGGCGCATTTTGGGTTACATATCTGAGGAATGTGCTTAAAGTTAACGGGAGGAACATTATGGAAATCGTTAAAGAACATCGTTGGTTTGCACCTCTTTTGAGTGTGCTGCTTGTTTGTATATTGGGGATAGGCCTCTACGCTGAGGTTCAGCAAACACAGAAAAATCATAAAAATACACCTATGCAATCTCTGAGCTGGTCAGGGAACTCTTCGGCTCCTTCATATGGCGACAGGATGGGGACCCATAACGGGTCAAACAGGACAAGCCCCATCTTTGTCGCTGCTCATGGGCAGCCAAGCTGGAAAGAAATCATGCCGACACCGTTACCCGCTTCCCAGATGAAGCAGGCGGAACAAGCTCGGAATAACGTTGCTACAGGCAAGAAAAAGCCTGAGGTCCAGCATAGCAAGTCCGCAATCCTAACCCCTCCTACAACCATCTACTTTACGAAGACAAAAATGCTCACTCAGGATGACAAGGCGTTGTCTACCTGGAGCTATCCTGTCTCCGCTAAAGAACTGCTCCTGCTGCAAAAAATAGTGATGGCAGAAGCAGAAGGCGAACCGTACGAAGGCAAAGTGGCAGTTGCCAACGTTGTCTTAAACCGGCTGCGGTCAGCCCCATTTCCCGATACGATTCAGGCAGTGATTTATCAAAAAGCGCAATTTAGTCCGGTCGCGAACGGGCGTCTTCGTCGTGTTCAGCCCAACCAGGACAGCATCCGTGCGGTTACTGCTGCTTTGAACGGCCATAAAGCCGTGCCTGATAACACCTGTTTTTTCCTGTCGCTTACGTTAGCCCAGGACCTTACGGTTCATCATTCGCGTACCAAGGTGAAAACTATCGGTCATCATACCTTTTATAAATGAGCATTTGGCATAAAACCCCTGAGCGTTTCAAATCAGTAATGTATAGATTGAAACGGTTTAGTTGGCAGCCTTCTACAAATAACAGCCCTTTCTAAACAATAGGGTTCAGCTTTGTGAACGGATTTTGTGGTACAGGTGAAGCCAGTATGCAAAAGAGGTATAATAGGTAAAGGAAAGTAACCAAAATAATGAAAGTGACAAAGGAGGCGTAGATGATATGAAAATCACATATTATGGACATTCAGTTGTACTGGTAGAGGCAGAGGGGAAACGGATTATTATTGATCCTTTTTTGACGGGAAATCCTAAGGCAACCGTAAAAGCTGATGATATTCAGGTGGATGCCGTGTTGTTGACACACGGTCATGCTGATCATTTTGGAGATGCTGTTGAAATTGCCAAGCGCAATGATTGTCCAGTAATCGCGGTCGCGGAACTGGCTGAATATTGTTCATCCTTGGGAGCCAAAGCTCACGGTATGAATCTGGGTGGGGGTCACCACTTTGACGGTTTCCATGTGAAATTCACGCTTGCGTTCCACAGCTCATCTTTGACGGTGGACGGACAAACCGTTTACATGGGAGAGCCGGCGGGGATTTTATTGACCATGGGAGGCCAAACCTTTTTCCATGCAGGGGATACTGGCCTGTTTGGCGACATGCGTCTCATTGGGGAAACTAACTCCATCGATGCTGCGGTATTGCCGATCGGAGATGGTTATACGATGGGACCGGAGGATGCACTGCTGGCAGCAAAATGGCTGCGTGCAAGCCGCGTAATACCGGTGCATTACAATACGTTCCCGGGTATTGAGCAGGACGGAGACGGCTTCTGTGATCGTCTACACAAAGAAGGCATTGAAGGGAAAGCATTGAAGCCCGGCGAAAGTCTCGAATTTTAATACGGATATCTGATTTGCGGGAATACACTTGATGGTCTATAAACTCATCAAATCTCCTTTGTCAGCCTTTTCTGTTCCTTAGAGGAATAGGAAAGGCTGTTTTTTAAAAGTGAATATTTATACATAAAAATGAGATATTTTTGCATTGATACGTTGAAGCTGTAATGTAAAAGATTTATTATCACAATCATAAAAACTTTGAATTGCTAACATGATAGGTCAATGATAAAATGATAGAACTAATTAGATTCATCAGTGGAATCGACGTATTTTTCAAGTCAAGCCATTGCATAATTATTGAAAAACATACGCATTCAGCGGACCGTACCGCCTTGAATACGTCACATGTTTTGTCCCCCATTCCTCGTAGTTGTTCTTTGAGTTACCTCTTGTTGCCACTGTCTTCTATTCGGCCGCCTGTATTTCAGGCCAGCATGACTTTATAACAGAAAGGTTGCGTTCCATGAGACAGACAGGTTTACCACCCAAACAGGGACTATATGATCCCCAATTCGAAAAAGACGCCTGCGGCATGGGCTTTGTTGCCCACATCAAGGGAAAACCATCGCACGATATTGTAAGTCAGGCTTTGACCATGCTCGTGAATATGGAGCATCGGGGCGGTCAGGGAAGTGAACCAAACTCCGGTGACGGAGCAGGGATTATGATTCAGGTCCCTCATCTGTTTTTTCAAGAGGAAGCGGAGCGATTGGGTTTCAAATTGCCAAAGGCCGGACATTATGGCGTTGGTATGCTTTTTGTATCCAATGATCCCAAAGTTCGTGAGGTACATGAGCAGAAGCTAAGAGATATCATCGTGGACGAAGGTCAAAATTGTTTGGGTTTTCGCGATGTTCCAACTTATGACGAAATGCTGGGGAAATCGGCAAAAGCAGCTAAACCGGGCGTGCGTCAGGTATTCATCGGTCGCAGTAGCGATCTAAAGGAAGAGCTGGACTTCGAACGGAAACTGTATGTCATTCGCAAACGTGCAGAGCTTGCTATTCGCTATAACCAAGAGGATGAGAACGGTGAGTCGTTCTATATTCCAAGTTTGTCATGTCGCAAGGTTGTATACAAAGGAATGCTGACAACCGAGCAGGTAGGCAAATTTTATCTGGATTTGCAGGATGAGCGGGTGACATCGGCGATCGCGCTGGTCCATTCCCGTTTTAGCACGAATACGTTCCCGAGCTGGGACCGTGCGCATCCTTATCGTTTTATGATTCACAACGGTGAAATCAATACTATGCGCGGCAACGTGAACTGGATGCATGCTCGCCAGGCACAGTTTGAAAGCGAAGCGTTTGGTGGAGATATCAAGAAGGTAAAACCAGTCATTAACCCAGATGGCTCCGATACAGCCATGTTTGATAATACGCTGGAGTTTCTGTATCTGAGCGGACGTTCCCTTCCTCATGTAGCCATGATGATGGTGCCGGAGCCTTGGAACAAGCATGAAACCATGGACCCGAAGAAGCGAGCATTTTATGAATATCACAGCACCATGATGGAACCGTGGGACGGACCTGCTGCGATGGCGTTTACAGACGGTATCCAAATCGGAGCCATTCTCGACCGCAACGGTCTGCGTCCTGCACGTTACTATGTGACCAAGGACGATCTGATCGCACTGTCTTCAGAGGCGGGTGTATTGGATATTGCTCCTGAAAATGTGCTCTATAAGGATCGTCTCCGTCCGGGTCGTATGCTGTTGGTTGATACCCAAGAAGGCCGTATCGTTTCTGACGAAGAGTTAAAGGAACGTATCGCTTCCGAGGAACCTTATCAGCAATGGCTGGATGAGCACTTGGTTGATCTGGATGAGCTGCCAGAAGCACTAGAACAGCCGGAGCCTAAACATGAAAATGTAAATCAGCTTCAGCTCGCTTTTGGATATACGTTTGAAGAACTGCGCAAAATTCTGGAGCCGATGGCACTTACAGGTGCAGAACCGATTGGCTCAATGGGGTACGACGCACCATTGGCGGTGCTGTCTGATCGTCCGCAACGTTTGTACAATTACTTTAAACAAATGTTTGCCCAAGTCACGAACCCGCCGATTGACGCCATTCGTGAAGAGATTGTAACGTCAACCGCAACTACGATTGGGCCAGAGCGCAATTTACTGCATCCAGAACCGGAAAGCTGTCGTCAGATTCGTTTGGATTCGCCGGTGTTGTCGAATGAGGAGTTTGCCAAAATTCGCCACGTACACCGTCCGGGCTTCAAATCAATGACAATTCCGATCTTCTTTGAAGCGAAGGAAGGTGCTGAGGGCTTACGCAAGGCGCTGGAAGGATTGTTTGAGGCGGCTGACCGTGTCATTGACAAAGGTCATAACATCCTGATTTTGTCCGACCGTGGAGTGGATGCGGAAAATGCGGCCATTCCAGCGTTGCTAGCTGTTTCCAGCCTGCATCACCATCTGATTCAGCAGGGTACACGTACACGTGTGAGCATTTTGCTGGAGTCCGGGGAGCCAAGGGATATTCACCATTATGCGGTGCTGCTTGGATACGGTGTGAGCGCGGTTAATCCTTATCTGGCTTTTGAAACGCTGGATGTCATGATTCAGCAGGGCTTGCTGCGCGGCATCTCGCACGAAAAGGCAGTTAAAAATTATATTAAAGCGGCAACAAAGGGTGTCGTTAAAATATTGTCCAAAATGGGTATTTCCACGATTCAGTCGTACCGTGGAGCACAAATTTTTGAGGCTGTAGGTCTGAAACAGGATTTTGTTGACCGTTATTTCACCTGGACACCTTCCCGCATTGGCGGTATCGGTTTGGAGGAAGTGACTACGGAAGCGCTCGTTCATCATAACCGTGCTTTCACCGACAAGGACGGCAACGACAAAGTGCTGGATTCGGGCGGCGACTATCAATGGCGTAACGACGGGGAAGAGCATTTGTTTAACCCGCAAACGGTGCATTTGCTCCAGCAGTCGGTTCGCTCTGGAGACTACAAGTTATACAAGAAATACGCCAAGCTGGTGCAGGGCGAAACGGAACAGCATTTAACGATCCGCTCGATGCTTCAGTTGAAGCCTACGGGTGAGCCTGTGCCGCTGGAAGAAGTGGAATCCGCTGCATCCATTATGCGTCGCTTCAAGACAGGAGCCATGTCCTTTGGCTCGATCAGTCAGGAAGCGCATGAAGATATGGCGATTGCGATGAATCGGATCGGTGGCAAGAGCAATACGGGTGAAGGTGGGGAGAACCCTGCACGTTTCATTCCGGATGCCAATGGCGATTCTCGTCGCAGTTCGATTAAGCAGGTAGCGTCAGGCCGATTCGGTGTAACATCGAATTACTTGGTGAATGCCGACGAAATTCAGATCAAAATGGCGCAAGGCGCGAAGCCGGGTGAAGGTGGACAACTGCCAGGACGTAAGGTATACCCTTGGGTTGCTGAGGTACGTGGTTCTACGCCAGGAGTAGGTTTGATTTCACCACCGCCGCATCACGATATTTATTCTATCGAGGATTTGGCAGAGCTCATCTATGATCTCAAAAACGCCAATCCGCGTGCTGACATTAACGTGAAACTGGTGTCAGAAGTAGGCGTAGGCACGATTGCTACAGGGGTAGCAAAAGGCCGTGCTGACATTATTCTGGTCAGCGGTTACGACGGTGGTACAGGCGCTTCCCCGCAAGGCTCCATTCGCCATGCAGGTATGCCTTGGGAGCTGGGTCTGGCGGAGACGCATCAGACGCTGATGTTGAACAACCTGCGCGACCGCGTGGTATTGGAGACAGACGGCAAGATGCTGTCTGGCCGCGATTTGGTAGTAGCTGCCCTGTTGGGCGCGGAAGAATACGGCTTCTCTACAGCGCCGCTCGTGGCGTTGGGCTGTATTATGATGCGGGTATGCCAAATGGATACATGTCCGGTTGGTGTGGCTACGCAGAATCCGGAGCTGCGCAAAAATTATATGGGCGATCCTGCCCATGTGGTGAATTTTATGCGTTTCATCGCAGAAGATGTCCGTGAAATTATGGCGGAATTGGGCTTCCGTACAATTCAGGAAATGATTGGACGTACGGATTGTCTGGATACCGTGAACGCCGATTCGCATTGGAAGAAGAAGGGCGTAGACCTGAGCTTGCTGTTGCATGTTCCTGAGTTGGAAGAAGGTAGTGTACGTTACCGCGTACAACGCCAAAATCACGGTCTGGAAGAAACACTCGACATGCAGCAGCTCGTACCGATGGCTGCGGAAGCGCTGGAGAACGGAACGCCTGTTGAGGGTACCTTACCTATTACAAACGTAAATCGGGCGGTAGGAACGATTCTGGGCAGCGAGGTCACCCGTAAGTATGGAGCGGCGGGTCTGCCAGAGGATACGATTCGCTTTAACTTTATTGGATCGGCAGGTCAGAGCTTCGGGGCATTTATTCCGAAAGGCATCACGCTGAGCGTGGAAGGCGATAGCAATGACTATGTCGGTAAAGGGCTATCTGGCGGTAAGGTTATAGTGAAAAAGTCTCACAAAGCGACCTTTAAGGCAGAAGAGAACATTATTATCGGAAATACAGCCTTGTATGGAGCGACCAGCGGTGAAGCTTACATTAGCGGAATCGCAGGCGAGCGCTTTGCCGTTCGGAACTCCGGCGCACGTATTGTAGTTGAGGGCGTTGGGGATCATGGTTGCGAATATATGACGGGCGGACGTGTAGCGGTATTGGGTGGAACCGGACGGAATTTTGGAGCCGGAATGTCCGGAGGTATTGCATATGTCTATGACCCTGAGGGGACGTTCCTGAGCCGTTGTAATCTGGAAATGGTGTTGCTGGAAGGTGTGGAAGAACCTGCAGAAGCAGCGGATTTGCGCGGCTTGATTCAACGCCATGTCACTTACACGGGCAGTGAAGCGGGACAACGTATTTTGGATGATTGGCAGACTGCGATTCAGCAGTTTGTACGAGTGATTCCAAAGGATTACAAGCGTATGGTTGAACAGATCCAAAAAGAAGAGGCAACTGGTTTGAGCGGAGATGAAGCTCTGTTGGCAGCATTTGAAGCCAATATGCGTGAATTGGCGCGTGCCGGGGGCTAAAATGTAGACTACCAAATTTACTAAAAAAGGACTCGCTGAATACCGCTGTTATAATCACGGTGGTACCAGCAAGTCTTTTTTAGGTTGCTAAAAATGTGATTCATTTCCTTGACAAACGTCATAAATTCTGACATTACCCCCAAAATGTTTTCCTGAAACGGTAAATATGTTATAAAAAGTACCAAATTTTTTGGAATGTAACCGTTTACGTAAGAGTTTATGTCTTGTTATTTATTTTTGGATTGGTTATGATTTTTTTAGAGTACACAAACAAACCTAATATGCCCATCGTCCCTTCAAAACACAGAATAGGGTGACAGGATGAAGTTGAGGAAGTCAGCAGAAGACAAAATGATTTTTTTATACCGTTATGTATCACTATCTCTAACGTCACTTGTTTTTCTGTTCGAATCATCTAGGTTAATCGTGTGGCAGAAGCTATTACTGATTGGTTTTCTATTTTTATCCGTTACAGCATTTACTTGGATTTACCGTAAATACAGACTTCATGATATGGTATTGAAATGCAGCATTGCACTAGAAACAGCAGGGATCATTTTGTTGTTATTCCCAACCGGAGGGATGGATAGCCCGTTCAAATGGTATGTGATTACCCCCATGCTGGTGGCTTGTGCTCATCTGTCTATGAGATACAGTTGGACACTCCTCCTTTCTTATATCGGCTTGGTGCTTACATTTTGTTATATCTTTTTTACACCAGGTCAATATTTTTTGTGGGATCTTATATTGCAGAATATCAATTTGTTTCTGGTACTGATCGTAACTACGATGGCAATGCAGGTTATCGGCGTCATGAAGGACGAACTGAAGGTGGCTAAAGAACAAGCCAATGAGACGATGGATCATATCAAGTCGATTTACCACATCATGGAGACGACCAGCCACAATGAGGCTTTAAATCTCGGCCAGGTCATCTCAGACTATACTGTTAAGCTAACAAAGCAGAGCCGTGCATTTTTCTGGCTGGATAGTCAGGAGGAGGATGCACCGGAAAGTAGCCAGACAGGCTGGACGGTAGAGGAGGAGGAGCAGCTATTTGAGGAGCTGGGGAATTATCGGGAGGAATTCAGGGAAGAGCGTGAACCATTTTTCAGACATCTGCCAGAATGGGGCGATTTCCTCATGATCACAGTACCGATGACGACCCGTTTTGTAGCGACGATTGGCCTCAAGCTGGGCCCGGATCAAAGTCTGACAGGAAGACGCTGGCTCGTGCAACAACTGATATTCTTGGCTGAGCTGAGCGCTGTGTTCTTGGAGCGCTATGAGCTGGAGCGTATTGAAAATCAGCTGATTGTGACGAATGAGCAGAACCGAATTGCAAATGAAATGCATGACAATGTTTCTCAAAGTCTTTTTGGTATTGTGTACGCAACGCATTCTCTCCGGCAAACCTGGTGTCATCAGCCAAAGGAGCAGGTGGAGGAGCAAATTGATCTAATTCAGCAATCTGCTAACCAAGCGGTTAGAGAGCTGAAAGGGGCGATTCATAGTCTAAGCTCGAAAAAAAGCGGAGGCTCAACTTGGTTAGGGACGGTGAAAAGTCATCTCCATACACTCTCCAAGCTGAACCATGTACAAATTGATTTTGACATTCATGGTGATCATTATTCACTTCCGTATTTGTACCAAAAAGCTTTGTTCCGCATCATTTCCGAAGCGGCGGGGAACGCAATCCGTCATGGATTGGCCAAGCGAATTGATGTGAAGTTAAAATTGACGCCCCAAGTGATTAGACTGTCTATTCATGACGACGGAGTAGGGTTTGAGACGGCGAGAATGGTAGCAGGAGGTGAGGCGGTCAGTGCAGGCGGGGGCCTGGGCATGATGAATATGGAATATTTAGCTCAATCGATGGGAGGCGAATTTGATATTTCAAGTCGAATCGGAGAGGGAACACAGATCCGATTGTCCATTCCGGTAAATGCTTATGAATGAGGATTTTGCAAAATCCTCGAATAAAATGCGTGAACATTCTGCTATACAAAATCTGCGGTAACAATCGGATACATAGGGATTATGCAAATCCTGAACTGTAGACAGGAGGCCGAATCATGAAAATTGTCATTGTCGATGATCATCCTTTAGTACGGAAAGGACTCGCTGCGGTTATATCCATGCAGCCCAATGTTCAGTTTGCGGGAGAGGCCCAGAATCAACAGGAAGCACTTGTGGTGATCGAGGAAACAGATCCGGATCTGGTGCTGCTGGATTTGAAACTAGCTGATGAATCGGGGCTGGATATTATCAAGATAGCGCGCGGACGTGGTTTCAGAAGCAAATTTATTTTGCTGACCTCTTCCGCAACACGTGAAGATTTTCTGAAAGCAGAGGAAGCTTCCGTGGATGGTTATGTGCTTAAGGAAGCATTGCCTGAGGAATTAATTTACGCGATTCATCTTGTCAACAAAGGACGCAAATATTATGATCCGGCTATTCTCGAAAACAAGCTGCGTGAAGATGCGGGCAATCTGTCGGACGACCTGACGCCAAAGGAAAAGGAAGTGCTGGTCGAGCTGGGACAAGGAGCCTGCAATCGTGAAATTGCATCGCGGTTATTTATCAGTGAGTTCACAGTCAAAAAGCATGTCAGTCAGATCTTGGCCAAGCTGCGGCTGGCGGATCGTACGCAGGCAGCATTGTATGCTAATGCCATTGGTCTGGCGAAGTACGAGCCAACAAACATGGTATGATGCGCTGACTCTATAAGCTGCGCTGCACTTTTATATGCGAGTGGAAAGAAAAGCCTCAAAATCACCAAGCTTTGTGATTTTGAGGCTTTTTTCGATTTCTTTTTCCATAATCGACAAAGCATGGTACAAAAGTATACCATGCCGTATCCGAAAGTATACATTTCCCTCCCCCCATAGTGAGGGAGAAAGTGCCATTCGGTTCCATGTCGTTCACAGAGCCAATTGTTACAATAAAGTCATACTTAAATATGAAGAGAAATTGTATAGGAGGGAGGATTTTTGTGGAGAAAACCATTTTGGATTATCTAGTCCTGATCAAAAGAAGATTGTGGCTGATCGCAATTTTTGTCATTCTCTCATGTGTAACAACATACTTTGTGAGCGACAATGTTGTGAAGCCAGTCTATTCCGCTTCAAGCCAACTGCTGGTTAATCATATTTCCGCCAAGCAGGGGAGTAACAATCTGAACGACGTCAACACAAGTCTTAATTTGGTGGAAAGCTACAAGCAAATTCTCACTTCACCTAAAATTATGGACGCTGTTGTAGCGGCTCATCCCGAGTTCGGTTTGACGCAGCAGAAGTTGGCAGAGAAGCTGCAGATTAAATCCTCGGATAAAAGTCAGGTTATCGGTTTGACGTTTGAGGCAGGGAGCTATCCACAGGCCGCAGCGGTTGTAAACGCGGTAACCCAGAAATTCGTACAGACAGTTCCGGGATTGATGGAATTGAATAATGTGAAAATTTTAAATGAAGCGGACCCTCAGGCCAATCCTGACCCGATTAATGGGAACCCGCTCATGAATATTGCGATTAGTTTTCTCGTATCGCTGATGATTGCATTGGGCACGATTGTGTTCCTGGAAAGCATTAACGGCACGCTGCGCTCGGAGAAAGAAGCGGACGCGGACATCGGTATTCCGGTAATTGCATCGATTCCAGTCATTCGCAAGAAGGACGTCGATGGAGCAGCCGGAAATTCCAAAGAACGGGTAGGGGAGCGTAAATATGCTGCGATTGAATGACATGTTGATTACAGAAAGTAATCCATCATCGTATATCTCGGAATCATTTCGATCCCTCCGTACATACATCCGGCAGCAGGTGATTGGGCAAAAGGACCGTGGCACGGTTCTATTGTTGACCTCGCCGGAAAGCGGAGCGGGTAAAACTACACTGCTCGCCAACATCGGAGTTTCCTTTGCACAAGAAGGCAAGAAGGTGGCTCTGGTGGATTGCAATCTGCATAAACCAGCGCTGCACGAAATATTCGGAATGGAGAATACCGCAGGTCTATCGGCTTATTTGCGCGGTGGTGCTTCTTCCAAGTCTATCGTTAGGCATGGTGGGCTGGAGCTATCGGTTGTTCCCGGTGGAGACACCCTGTACAACGCGGCAGATCTGATCGGTAGCGAACGTATGGCTGAGCTGCTGGAAGAGCTCAAACGTGAATATGACATCATCCTGCTCGATTCGGCTCCGGCGCTGAATTATACGGATGCTCGCCTGATTGCAGGCTTGACGGATGGTGTGATTCTCGTTGCTAGACATGGTCGTACCAAACGGGAAGATCTACGCAAAACAAAGCAACTCATGGAGCAGGCCAGTGCGACGCTGGTTGGAATTGTGATGAATCAGGTGAAGTAAGCAACACCAAAATTCGATGAAGCAAGGAGAATGAGTGCGATGACGAAAAGAGTGAAAAAGGCCATTATTCCAGCAGCAGGGTTAGGTACGCGCTTCCTCCCTGCCACAAAAGCGATGCCTAAGGAAATGCTTCCAATTATCAATAAGCCTACGATTCAATATATCGTGGAAGAAGCGATTGCTTCTGGTATTGAGGACATTATTATCGTTACGGGTAAAGGCAAACGTGCCATTGAGGATCACTTTGACAACGCATTTGAGCTGGAATCCAAACTGCTCGAGGACGGTAAGCTGAAGCTTCTGGAGGAAGTACAGCGTTCTTCGGGAGTGGAAATTCACTACATTCGCCAAAAAGAACCCAAAGGTCTTGGACATGCGGTATGGTGCGCAAGACGCTTTATCGGGGACGAGCCGTTTGGTGTGCTGCTGGGCGATGATATCGTAACAGGTCAGAAACCTTGCCTGCGCCAGCTGATGGATCAGTATGAGGAAACTCAAAATTCGGTTATCGGTGTGCAGCGGGTACCGCAGGAATTTACGAACCGGTACGGCATCATTGAACCGGATCAGCAGGACGGACGCTTGTACCGAGTGAATAATTTTATAGAAAAACCGGCTCCAGGCACAGCGCCATCTGATTTGGCTATTATGGGTCGCTACGTGTTCTCGCCGAAAATTTTCAAATATCTTGATCTTCAGGAAAAAGGAGCTGGCGGCGAAATTCAGTTGACGGATGCGATCCAAAAGCTGAATCAGAGTGAGCGTGTGTACGCCTATGATTTTGAAGGCACTCGTTATGACGTGGGTGAGCGTCTTGGATATATTTTAACCACACTTGAATTTGCACTTGCCAGCGATGATTTGAAGTATCCGGTTATGGAGGCCATGAATGAATGGTTGAAAAAGACCGAGAAAGCAACCACGGCAGGTTGAGAGGGGGTACGTCAGCATGAGCATGGAAAATTTACCGGAGGACGGCGAGGCTGTCATGTCAGGTAAAGCGTTTTACATGCCATACGGAAATACACAAATTCAGGATAAAACGTCCTACCTGGTCACAAAACGCCTCCTTGATATGCTGCTGTCGTTCGTGGGCTTGATCGTCTTGCTTCCGCTTTTTGTAGTGGTAGGCGTTTTGATTAAGCTCGAAGACCCAAAGGGAAGCGTGTTTTTCAAGCAAACTCGGGTGGGCAAGAATGAGAAGTTATTCGATATGTATAAATTCCGTTCAATGGTGTCCAATGCAGAGGAACTGAAAAAGGACTTGATGGAGCTGAATGAAGTGAGCGGCGCCATGTTTAAAATTAAAAACGATCCTCGGATCACGAAAATTGGCAGTTTTCTGCGCAAGACGAGTATTGATGAGATTCCGCAGTTGTGGAACGTGTTGGTTGGCGACATGACCTTAGTCGGTCCGCGTCCGCCGTTGCCCAGCGAGGTCGAGCAATATTCCGATTATGATAAGCAACGCCTGATTGTAACACCGGGATGTACGGGTTACTGGCAGGTGAGCGCACGTAACAGTGTAGGCTTCGAAGAAATGGTGCAAATGGATTTGAAGTATATTCATGTTCGCAATACGTGGCTCGATTTGAAAATCATCATGAAAACTGGCGTTAAAATGCTGTTCTCCAAGGATGCTTACTGATGGATGCATTCAAGCGATGTCCCGCAGTGTCCGTCGTTATTTGCACCTATAACCGGGCGGACCTGCTGGAGAAAACGTTAATGTCCCTGCTGGAGCTGGAAGACCTTGCACTGGCTGAGATCATTGTGGTCGATAACCGATCCACCGATCATACAGCAGCGACGATCAAAAGGTTCACCGTCGCCCATGGTCAGAATATCCATCTCCGATATCATTATGAGCGCGAACAAGGACTGTCTGCTGCTCGCAATGCAGGCATTACGTTATCAAGAGCGGAAGTCATTGCTTTTCTCGATGATGATGCAATTCCGTGTGTTACATGGTTGCAAACGATTATGTCAGCATTCGGGAGCAATCCTGAGCTGACGGCTATGGGTGGGAAAATTGACCCTATGTTTGAGACGGAACGACCGGGTTGGCTAACAGGCCCGCTTGAACTGCCTTACACGATTATTGATCTGGGCAAAGCCGTTCGTGAATATCCGTCTGGACTGAATCCATTTGGAGCGAATATGGCGATGCGCAAAACGGCTTTTGCCGCCGTTATGTTCCCGCTTCATCTAGGCAGAAAGGGAGATATCCTTCTATCAGGTGAAGAATCGTGGGTATTTGAGCAAATCCGTAAAAATGGTGGAACGATTATGTATCATCCACACATGTCTGTGGAACATTTTGTGCCGTCTTCACGGTTAACGAAAGAATGGATCATGAACCGCTACTATTGTCAGGGCATGTCTAACGCTGCTCAGGCCGTAGGTCTGCGTGGCAACGCGATGCTGATGGCGAAGACGGCAGCCAAAGTGTTATACATCACTGTGGATTCCCTGCTGGCACGTAGTGAGGGCAGGAAGCTGTTGAACCGGTGCAGGCTTGAAAGTATCCGTGGGACGCTGGATACACTGCGCAACCGGAAAAGCGAGTCAGCTGCGGGGTGAAAGATGGAACATGAGTAACTATCCTTGGACTACTAGAATAAACACCATACAGCATGTTTTTATTTTTCTACTGGGCGCTCTTGCTGTAGGAATTGCGGCTACCTATCAGCCGGTGGTCAGTATTGCGGCGGTATGTTTACTGCTCTTGCTGGCTGTTTCCATACATCATCCGGAGCGCATCAGCTACGCTGTTTTGCTAAGTACAGCAGTCTCAGTCGATTCTCTGTATCAGGGTGGCGTGTTCGGTATTGAGATTTTGTCATTGTACAAATTGGGCATTTTGGCTCTGCTGGTGCCGTGTATGCTCGTGTATGGCATACGTCTCAAGTTCAGCTATCCGGTCTGGGCATTGGTGATCATGCTGGGGATTACATTTGGATTTTCAGCATGGCTGCCTTTGTTAACGACCTCGATTGCCGTCAAGGCGTTTGTCGGTTTATCACTCCCTTTCTTTTTTTTATTGATCCAGTGGAAAAAGGATGTAGCAGAAAAGCATATCCGACTGATCAGTCTGTTGCCAATTATTAGTGTGGTCATTGGGCTGGGTTTGCAGGTTCTGGGGCTGCATTCGTTTACGGATGTAGAATTTACGGGCGCAGTCAGAGTACAAGGAGCGAATATACCGCCGCATCTGGCAATGCTCTCCTTTCTCGGAATTGCCGTCTCTCTAATTGAGGTCAAGCGCAGACCCAAGCAAGCTGCTTTTTATTACACTGTGTTGGCACTGAACTTTCTGATTCTGATCGCCACCGGTACACGTGGACCGATTCTGGCATTGTTATTAATGTTTGCTGTGTATCTGTTTGATATTGCCCGTCAGTACCTCAAGGGGAAAGTCAATTATTTGCTACCGCTGGCCGGATCGTTTTTGGTTGCTCTGGGGGCGGTGGCCCTGCAATGGAACAATTTAAAAAAACGCTCCTTCGAACGGGAGACCGATACAGGCATTGACCTGTCGGGACGCTCGGAGGCATGGGAATATTTTTTGAACAGAGTACATGATTACCCTTGGTCAGGGAGAGGTCTTGGCGCGGTAACGGTCGCGAACGATGGGACATTATTCAATGGCTTTGTTGTACCGCATAACGAGTATATACGCTTTTATTTTGACACGGGATATATCGGTTGCGGGCTATTAATGCTTTCATTGCTGATCGTGTTCGCTCTCATTTACCGGTCGCTTGCCAAGTCTATCAAACCTTATTTTGTAAGCTTAATTGCAGGCTTTCTGATCTACTCGTTTTCAGATAATACGTTGTCGACGGTTCAGATGATTATTCCATTTTGCTGGTATTTGAACGCGTTATACCAGACATCTACTCAAACCGATTTTCGCAAAGAGAAGTGATACGATGAGCAGAGTGAACATGTTCGATGTCAACTTTGATAATTACGATTTTAATGATCTACTCGAATTTATAGATACTTCTATTGAACATCAGCGTCATTCCTACATTTTGACCTGTAATGTCGATCATGTGATCAAGCTTCGCAAGGATGATGAATTCCGCAAGGTGTATTCGGATGCCGGAGCTGTAGTGGCCGATGGGATGCCTATCATATGGGCGTCCAAGTTACTGAAAAAACCCCTCAAACAAAAGGTGTCCGGGTCAGATTTGTTCACTCGGCTGGGAGAGGCTTTTGAGGATCGAGGCTATCGTTTATTTTTTCTGGGTGCAGCTGACGGTATTCCTGAGAAGGCTATGCTCAATCTCCAGGAATCTTATCCGAACATGAATGTGGTGGGCTGTTACTCTCCTTCTTATGGTTTTGAGAAAAACGAGGAGGAGAATAGGCACATTATCCAACTGCTTCAAGAGGCTCGCCCGGACATCGTTTTTGTAGGTGTAGGCGCCCCTAAACAGGAAAAATGGATCTACAGATATTACGAGACTTACCGCGCTCCGATTTCGATTGGGGTGGGAGCGACCTTTGATTTCCTGTCGGGAAATGTGAAAAGAGCACCGGAGCTGATGCAGAAGACGGGATTTGAATGGTTCTGGAGGTTGTCTCAGGAGCCTAAACGATTGTGGAAAAGATATTTGATTGAGGATTCCCAATTTCTCGTTCTGCTGTTTAAGGAGATGTTCAAGCGGAAGCGGATGAAGGGAGGTCAGGGGTGAGAAACATGAGTCGGTTGGCAGATCAGCAGATTTCCGTTTGGCTAGGAAATCGGCGTGGAATCAGCATGATCGGCATGGGGTTGCTGGCTTGTATGTTGCCACTCGCCATCGGATTTGTCAGCGCCAAGATGAATCCCACCATGAGCCAGCAGGGAGCCATATTGCTGGCGCTCGTTTTTCCGGCCTTCCTGCTGGCGATCTTGCAATCGCGGCTACTGATTCCTTACACACTGGCAGTGTGGGCAGTAGGCCCGGAAATCCGCCGCATTGCGGATTGGATGGAGGGAACGTATCACTCGGTTTCCTTGTTGAGCGTGGCACCGCTGCTGGTAAGCAGTATGTTGATTATTCCTGTGTTGCGAGGCATTCATCAGGCGGAAAAACCCTTGACCCGAATTGCTGTATTTTTCGGCATAGAATTGGCCTACGGAAGTGTGGTCGGGTTATTCAAAAATGGTATTGTTTTTGCTTATGATTTAGCCAATTATGTGGTTCCTTTGATCCTGTTGCCTTATCTTGCGATTAAGCCCATGAAGGCGAAGGAGCTGGACCGACTGCTGTATTCATATGCCAACATTGCTGTTCTTGTGGCAATTTACGGCATTATTCAGTACTTGACGGTGCCTCCGTGGGATGCATTTTGGATGAATCATGTAGAAATGAATTCCATTGGTGTTCCAGAACCACTTCAAATCAGAGTATTTTCTTCCATGAACTCGCCCGGTCCCTGCGCTATTTTCCTGGCGATGGCACTTGTACCCATGCTAATGGAAAAACGTTGGCGTGGCACTTTGGGATGGATCGGAATCCTGCTGACGGTCGTTTGTCTCTTAATCACGCTGGTACGTTCAGCCTGGCTAATTGCATTCGTCATGTTACTGGCTTACATTCTCAGTTCATCTTCCAAGGGAAAGTGGAAAACCTTGTTTCAACTAGCTATAGTTGGCCTTCTTCTCTACATCATTGTTCCAAAACTTCCAGGGGCAGAAGGTTTGGTGGCTCGCATGCAGACGCTGACGGATATTCAGCAGGATCATTCGTACAATGAACGTTTGGATTTACTGCATACGATGCTTCCGGCGATTGCTGGCAATCCGGTCGGGCAGGGGATTGGGAGTGTAGGAATCGGAACCAAGCTTGATAACGGCGGCGATCTCGGCGAACTTGGGATTATGGATAATGGATATATCGCCATTTTCCTCACCTTCGGTATTTTCGGGGCATTCTTTTTCTTCGGTGGTCTCTTCGTTATCATCAAGCGCCTTCTCGCCCGTATTGCCGCACGAGATGCCAGTCAGCCTTATATCAGACTGGCGTTGGCTACGTGGGCCGGAGCTGTAGCCAGTCTCATATCAGATAATGGTTTCCCCGGTATGCGCGGCTATCTGATCTGGATGATGATCGGAATAGGACTATGGGCAAAAGATGTCATCGCGGAAAGAAGGTAAAGGCTGTGCAAAACTTACAAGCATTATCCGCACCTGTCCGGACACTATGGTCCACGGTGATTCGGTTTGCCAAAAGCAAGGATAACAGCTCTGCAGCAGTAAAAACGATGATATTCAGTATGCTGATTCTCGTCGTGAATATGCTGACTGGTGTGCTAACGGCACGATTCCTGGGTCCTACTGGACGCGGGGAACAGACAGCGATGGTGAACTGGTCCCAATTTCTCGCCTTCTGCATGAGCTTCGGTGTCCCGTCTGCATTGATTTACAATGCGAAAAGGAAACCGGAGGAAACGGGCAAGCTGTATGGTCTGGCCTTGCTACTGGCTACCATGTTCGGGGGCTTGGCGACACTCGTCGGAGTTTTTCTAATTCCTTATTGGCTGCGCTCTTTTTCTTCATCGGTCATACTTTTCGCGCAGTGCTCCATGATGATGTGTCCGCTCATAGCGATTTCACAGATCAATAATGCATTGCTTCAAGTTCGCTCGGAATATAAGCAGTACAATTTATTCCGGTATCTGGTACCGCTAAGTACACTGCTGGGTCTGGCGATTCTGATCTTAACCGGAAATATGAATCCGTACACCTCGGCATTGGCCTATTTACTGCCGGGCTTGCCGATTTATATTGGTGTCACGATACGAATGATTCGGCTGTACAAACCAAAGGTAAAGAACAGCTGGACGCAATTTAAAAATCTCTTTACCTACGGTATGGGTTCATACGGAAATGATCTCATGGGGCAGGTTTCCACTTATATTGATCAGATTTTGATTGCGGGTCTGCTCAGACCCGCTGATCTCGGTTTATATGCAGTAGCGGTCAGCTTGGCCAGGATGGTGAATGTATTTTCTACCTCGATCATTGTCGTGCTGTTTCCCAAAGCCTCCGGTCTGAATAAGGAAGAGGCGGTGGCCATAACATTTCGGGCATTTCGAGTGACATCAACGGCAACCTTTCTGGCTGCGGTGATGCTGATGCTGATTGCTCCGTTCGTATTTACATTGTTATACGGTCAAGAGTTTAAACAAGCGCTTACGGTATTCCGGTTCCTGGTGCTTGAGGTTGCTATCAGTGGGGGAACCATGGTGCTGGCACAACAATTTATGGCGTTGGGTAAGCCCAAACTGGTTACCATTCTACAGGGTGTCGGATTGGCGCTCGTCATTCCATTGCTGTCCATACTCGTACCGAAATATGGATTGACGGGTGCAGGGATAGCAATGCTGTCTTCGGGGATTCTACGGTTCATTTTCATTTTATGTAATGTTAAATTCGTTCTAAAAATGAAGATTCCAAGACTGCTTATTTCCAAACAAGATTTTCAATGGCTCCGATCAACGATGTCACACTACATCCGGAAAAAGCCAGTTAACGGTTAGATAAAGAAGGAGGCACCCGCTAATGAACCACATGTCTAGCGTTCCCGCGGACAACCGGATATCCGTAGTTATTATCGCTCAGGATGATGGCACTCGAATCACAGCCGCCATTAAATCCTGCAAGCCCTTTGCGGACGATATCGTCGTCATTGACGGAGGGAGCAAGGACAATACGATTCAGGTAGCTGAATCCTTGGGCTGTCGGGTGTTTTCTAACCCGTGGCCCGGTTATGCCAAACAGCGCATGTTTGGTGTTGAAAAAGCGGAATTTGATTGGATATTCCTGATTGATACGGACGAAGTAGTGGATGCAGAGTTGCTTGGAGACTTGTTGAAAGTAAAGGAAACGCTCCACGATCCGGCCAAAGCATATTCCGTATTCCGGATTGGAGATTTTCTCGGCAAATGGATGAACAAAGGCGAATACCTGGTTCGTTTGTACAATCGGCGTATTTATGGCATTACGAATAGTCTTGTTCATGAAATGCCGGATGTAGCCTCTTCCCAGATTGTCAATCTGGAGGGCGTGTTATGGCACTACGGCTTCCGCAGCATCAGTGATCATATGACCCGTTTTAACAAATATACAGATCTGGAAGCAGAGACGGCATTTAACAAAGGAAGATCCTTTCGGATTACCAGACTGTTGTGGCGGCCTCCTGCCCGCTTTGTGCAGAAGTATTTTGTCCAAGGCTTATACCGCAAGGGATTGGCGGGTTTTGCCGTAGCAGTATTCTGGGTGATGTATGAGTTTCTCGTCTGCTTCAAGCATTATGAGCTAACCAAGCGGCGAAAAAAGATAGAAATCGTGGATGACGGACATACCGAGCAGAAAGGAGAAACCAGCTATGTCGTACAATAACGGATTTCGTATTGCGGCAACGGGGCTTAGCTGGCCGTCCTTGCAGCCAGGAGGCCTCAACACATATTTCAAATCCATCTGCGAGCAGCTTACGTTAGAGCGCAATACGCTGGATGCTCTAATCTGTAGTGAAGAGCAGCCGCAGGCGCCCGACCGTATTCGAATTCATTCGATTGGCAGCAAGCAGCAATCCATGTGGAAGCGTCGAGAGCTAATGCAAAAATATGCAGCAGAGCTGTTCGATAAGCAACCGATGGATGTACTGTATTCCCATTTTGCTCCCTATGGTGTCGGACCGGCGCTGGAGGCGAAAAAAAGAGGAATCCCGGTAGTTACCACCTTTCACGGACCGTGGACGGAGGAAATGAAGATTGAAGGACAGGGCATCAAGCATTTGCTAAAAACGACGTTGGCCAAATCCATTGAAATGAAGGCCTACGGAT
Source organism: Paenibacillus sp. FSL R10-2748 (assembly GCF_038005565.1). Classification (NCBI taxonomy): domain Bacteria; kingdom Bacillati; phylum Bacillota; class Bacilli; order Caryophanales; family Paenibacillaceae; genus Paenibacillus; species Paenibacillus sp. FSL R10-2748. The sequence goes on along the minus strand of NZ_JBBOTK010000001.1, from coordinate 1,108,005 downwards.
TGGCGGATAAATTTATAGTGCTAAGCGAAACCTTTCGGGATATTTTGCATGAGCACTATAAGGTTCCACTCAGCAAAATTCATGTTATTCCTGGTGCGGCGAATGTAGAAAGGTTCCACCCGGCAGAGGATCAAGAAGCGGTGCGGAAGCGCCTGAATTTGCCGCAAAATGCGACGATTGTGCTCACCGTTCGTCGTCTTGTTAATCGAATGGGACTGCTACAGCTACTGGAAGCATGGAGACGAGTCACCGAGCGTCATCCTGATCATGTGTTGCTGATTGGAGGGAAGGGTCCCTTGATGGAGGAATTGGCTTCCAAGGTGGCGGAATACAATCTTCATAACCATGTAAGGCTGCTCGGTTATGTGTCAGATGAGGAGCTTCCACTGTACCACCAAGCATCGAATTTGTTCGTTGTACCTACACAGGCACTGGAAGGTTTCGGTCTGATCACAGTGGAGGCGATGGCCTCGGGACTGCCGGTGCTGGCGACTCCTGTGGGTGGCAATAAGGAGATTTTAAGAGGATTCCGTCCCGAGCTTTTGTTCAAGGGAACGGATAGTGAAGCCATTGCTGAAGGGTTGCTGCGTGTGCTGGATCATCGTGAACTTCTACCGAATGCAAGGGAATGCCGGGACCATGTCCTGAGCAGATATACATGGGGACATGTAGCGGAGCAGGTGGAAGAGGTGTTCCGACAGGTCCTTGATAGAAAGGCGGCGGCGAAATGATGAGAGTAGCTTATATTGACCATACGGCAAGATGGAGCGGCGGCGAAGTCGCTTTGTACAACATACTGACGAATATCGGGGAACATATCGACCCGCTCGTTATTTTGGCAGAGGAGGGCGATTTAGCAGATCGGCTTCGGCAGCGTGATATTGATGTGCGCATCGTTCCATTGGACGATTCGATTCGCAATCGGGGACGGAATGCCGTGAATCTAGGTGCGCCTGCAGCAGCTTTTCGTTTGCTGGCTTACGGTAGAAAACTTGCGCCCTTGCTGCGTGAGGAAAAGGTCGTGTGCGTTCACACGAACTCGCTCAAGTCTGCACTGTATGGTACAGTAGCCGCCAAATCGGCGAAGCTGCCCTTGATCTGGCATATCCGTGACCACATCGGTCCGCCGTATCTGAAGCCGATTGTGGCCAAAGGGATTCGGCTGATGTCCCGCTTTTTGCCCAACGGAGTGATTGCTAATTCCAAGTCCACGCTGAGTGCGTTGGAGTTACCCCCGGACAAAAAGACGCTTGTCGTTTATTCCGCTTTTGCCAAAGCAATTACAGCACGTGACACGGCTGCGGATTCACGTGGTGATGACTCGTTTAACGTCGTATTGGTCGGCAGATTGGCGGAATGGAAGGGACAGCATATTTTACTGGAAGCGGCACGCTCCTTTTTACCGGATCAGCGCGTGAAATTCTGGCTGGCTGGAGATGCGTTGTTCGGAGAAGAGGAATACAAGCAACGATTAGAGTCCACGATGCGCGAATACGGGTTGGCTAACGTCAATCTGCTGGGACACGTCGATGACATTCAAGGCCTGATGCAGCGTTGTGATTTGCTGATTCATACCTCTATTACACCAGAACCATTCGGTCAGGTCATTATTGAAGGCATGGCTGCGGGTCTCCCAGTGATTGCTTCCAATGAGGGTGGACCCAAGGAAACGGTGGTACCCCATGAAACCGGGCTGCTTATTGAACCGGGTGATCCGGCTAAGCTGGAAGAAGCCATCCGCTGGATGTTGGAGCATCCACAAGAACGTCAGCAGATGGGTGAGAGAGGGATGGAACGGGTCAAAAAGCATTTTGTCATCGAGAACACAGTTAAGGATATAGTTCATTACTATAAGGGTTTGTTGGCAGGAGTCTGACCGACATTCGCGTTAAAGGATGATTCAGATGAAAATAGCGATAGCACACGATTACTTAATCCAAATGGGCGGAGCGGAAAGGGTAGTAGAGGTATTCCACGATATGTATCCGGAGGCTCCTATCTTCACAACGGTGTTCAGCGACGACCGCCTGTCGCGTAACTTGAAGGATGCGGATATTAGAGCCACTTGGCTACAAAAAGTCCCAGGAGTGAAGGACAACTTCAAAGGAGTGCTGCCGCTGTATCCCATTGCTATCCGTGATTTTGATTTTAGGGATTTCGACATTGTTTTAAGCTCCAGTAGTGCATTTATGAAAAGCATCCAGGTACCCAAACATACGTTTCACATTTGTTATTGTCACACACCGATGCGGTTTGCCTGGGATTACGATACATATATGGCCCGGCAGTCCAAATCCAACCTGCTCAAAAACATGCTCAAGCTGTACATGAACCGGTTGAAAACATGGGATGCCAAAACTTCTCGCAACGTAGACCAGTTTGTTGCCAACTCTTCGGTTGTTAAACGAAGAATTTTGCACTATTACCAAAGGGATTCGGATGTGATTTTCCCACCTATTAATACATCCCGTTTTAAACGCGCTACAAACATCGGTGACTATTACCTGATCGTATCCCGATTGGTGTCCTACAAGCGCATCGATCTCGCGATCGAAGCATTCAAACGTAACGGTCTCAAGCTGCGCATTGTGGGTGAAGGACCAGACCGTAAACGACTCGAAGGTATGGCTGCCCCGAACATTGAGTTCCTCGGCAGGCTTGAGGATGAAGAGGTTAACAAGCTGATGGCAGAATGCCGAGCGCTCGTTTTTCCGGGTGAAGAGGACTTCGGTATTACGCCTTTGGAGGCGAATGCGGCCGGACGGCCTGTCATCGCTTTTCAGGGTGGGGGAGCGCTGGATACGATTGTTCCTCATGTGAACGGCGTATTTTTCCGCAAGCATCAAGTAGAGGATGTGCTGGAGGCCGTCGAAAAGGTTGAGCAACATGCATGGAATGTGGACGATATCATTACCCATGCCCGCAAATTTGATGAAGAAAACTTCAAGGATCAATTAAAAAAGTATGTAGAACAAGCCTATGTGAACTTTCTAAAAGGAGGATGAACGGAATGAAGCTGGCTGTAATCGGTACTGGATACGTTGGGCTCGTCTCGGGTGTATGTTTTGCGCAAAAAGGTAATGAGGTGATTTGTGTCGATCTGGAGCAGCACAAAATCGACATGTTGAACCGGGCAGAATCTCCGATTTATGAACCGGGTATTGAGGAATTGATCGCGTTGAATCTGGAAGCGGGCCGGTTGGAGTTCACCTCGGATTTGGCCGATGCGGTACGCCGCTCGGATATCGTAATTTTGGCGGTAGGTACGCCTTCTCTGGCTAACGGCGAGGCGAATTTGTCGTACATTGAACAGGCGGCCGCTGATGTTGGGAAAGCCATGAACGGGTATAAGATTATTATGACCAAGAGTACTGTACCTGTCGGAACGAACGAAAAGATTAAGGACGTGTTGGCTCGTCACACGAGCTTGTCTTTCGATATCGTCTCCGCGCCGGAGTTCCTGAGAGAAGGCTCAGCCATCAATGATACGCTTCATCCGGATCGCATCATTATTGGTTTGGACAATACAGGATTGCGTGAAACCATGGTCACTCTGCATCAGGTCTTCACGGATAAAATCTATGTGACGGATATCCGTAGTGCTGAAATGATCAAATACGCGTCCAATGCGTTTCTGGCAACTAAAATTTCGTTCATTAACGAAATCGCTAATATTTGCGAAAAGGTTGGCGCCGATGTAACCTGTGTGGCTGACGGTATGGGTATGGACAAACGGATTGGCTCCTCTTTTCTACAAGCAGGGATCGGGTATGGTGGCTCTTGCTTTCCAAAAGACACAAATGCGCTTATCCAAATTGCAGGTAATGTAGACTATGAATTTAAGTTGTTGAAATCGGTGGTCGAGGTGAATACCGACCAGCGCTTTATGATTGTATCCAAGCTGCGCGAATCGCTGGGTCAACTGAACGGTGTGTCGATTGGCATTTGGGGCCTCGCCTTCAAGCCAAATACAGATGACATCCGCGAAGCTCCAGCACTGGAAATCGTAGAAACGCTCATTCAGGCAGGCGCTATTGTCAAGCTGTATGATCCCATTGCGATGGATAAATTCAAGGAGCGCGTGGATCACCCGAATATTATGTGGTGCTCATCCCCACAGCAAGCCGCTGAAGGTAGCGACGCTGTGTGCCTGTTGACTGATTGGGAAGAGTTCAAAAAAGTTGATCTCGTACAACTGGCCTCCATTCTGCACAAACCGGTTCTCATTGACGGTCGTAACGTATTCGCTGAGGAACAGATCCAAGGCTCCGGGCTGGAATACTACTCCGTGGGTCGTCCGCGGATGAGTGGGTGGAATCGGGATAAGGTGGAAGTTTAAACGTGACAGATTAAAAAGTGACTGTGGCGGTGTTGGAGGCGCTGAAGGCGCTGCGCGTGCAGATTGTTCTTCCGATTGCTGTTACCCCCGGATTTTCTGGATTATATAAAACATTCAAAGGTTAAAATCCGGGGATAAAGGCAAACGCTGACGCTTCTTCAGAACAATTCTGCCCGCTCCGCTGCTTTTCGCCGTGGAGTCACAATTTTTAAACTCCCACCTTATGGGGGGAGTAGAAGGGCAGATCAGAAGGAGCGGCGCGGTTGATGCCGCTCCTTCCGATCAAGCGGCGCTGCGCCGCCCCTGTGGAGCAAGCACTACCATGCGGATACGCTATGCTGCTCCTGCGACGCAAAGACGCCATTGCTGTTGCCGAAGGCGTGAGATTTTTACAGGCTGACCGGACTTAATAATGTCTGGTCGTGCCTTTTGCACCACAAGGTATGATCGATATGATGCATTTTTTGAGTAGCGAAGGGTTGGATTTGAATCTGGAGAAGCGATAGTGTTCGCCTTTGGACCGGGATTCAAACCTTTATACGATTTTATACAATCGAATGAATCCCGGTCCAACAGCGATCGTAAGATCAAATCCAGCCTGTAGCGGACTACTCAACCCTGCCCCATCCGATCACCCATACATTATAGAGAGGAAGTGGAGAGTTATGAAGCTCGTACTTTTGTCTGGTGGTTCCGGTAAAAGATTATGGCCTTTGTCCAACGATTCCCGTTCCAAACAATTTTTGAAGGTACTGGAGAGCCCGGAGGGGATTTCGGAATCCATGGTACAGCGGGTATGGAGACAATTGGGAGACAACGGATTATCAGAATCTTCGTTTATTGCGACAGGGAGAGCACAGGTCGAAATGATCCAGAGTCAGGTCGGGCCGAATACGCGCATTATTGTTGAGCCGGAACGCAGAGACACCTTTCCTGCGATTGCGCTGACAGCGACTTATCTATATTCCATTGCAGGTGTTTCACCTGATGAAATTATAGCAATATTGCCTGTAGATCCTTATGTTGAGGATGCTTTCTTCGCTTCCGTAGCCCAGCTGGAACATACGCTTCAGGAGAGTGAAGGCAAGCTTGCTTTAATCGGGGTTGTCCCTTCCTATCCTTCAGAGAAATATGGTTACATTATTCCGAAAAACGATGCCACTCAAGGTAGCACAGGCTACCGTGAAGTGAGCCATTTTCAAGAGAAACCCGACCGGGAGCAGGCGGAGCGTCTGATTGAACGCAATGCTCTATGGAACTGCGGGGTTTTTGCATTCAAATTAAGTTATTTGCTGGATATCTTGGCATCCAAGGGGTTGCCGCTTAATTATGAAGAAATGCAAAAGCAATACGCATCTCTGGAAAAAATCAGCTTTGACTATGAAGTAGTCGAGAAGGAAAAGGACATCGTAGTTCTTCCGTATGATGGTTTTTGGAAGGATTTGGGTACCTGGAATACGCTCACAGAAGAAATGTCTAATCAACAAGTGGGCAGAGGTGTAGTAACGGAGGATTGCGTCAATACGAGCCTTATTAACGAGTTAGACATTCCTGTGGCGATCATTGGAACGAATGATCTGATCGTAGCCGCTAGCCCGGATGGCATTCTTGTGACCAATAAGGCAGAAAGTCCTCGCATTAAGGAAGTGCTCAAGGCTCATGATCAGCGTCCAATGTATGAAGAACGTCGTTGGGGACAGTATCGGGTTGTGGATTATGTCAAGTATGACGAGGGTAACGAGGTATTGACCAAACGAATCCGCGTACGGAAAGGCAAAAATATCAGCTACCAGCTTCATTTCAAACGAAGTGAAATCTGGACCATTATTAGCGGTGAAGCGGAAATTATTTTGAATGAGAAGCTGCACAAAGTGAAGGCTGGTGACGTAGTACGTATCCCTGAAGGGACGAAGCATAGCATTTTGGCAGTGACCGATGTGGATTTTATTGAGGTGCAGACTGGCTCTGAGTTGGTTGAAGAGGATATTGTCCGCTTTTGTATGGATTGGAATGAAATTTCCCGTCACCAATTTATCTCCTAATTATTTTCGTAAAAACGAAAAAAAGACGAATTCATGAAAATTCATAGCCTAAACTGTCGAAATTGGGCGAAAACCTGTAAATTCATGAACATGACCTATTAAATTTTGGTAAAAAAAAGTCGATACTTAGGGTAAGAAGGAATCCAAACTCCTTCCAACGATAAACGCAGCCCTGTCGAAAGGCAGGTACGCAAAGCTAAAGGGCCTTCCACAAGGATGGCAGCCTGGCTACCGAAAGGAAGAGCGAAAGTGAGATTCAATTTTATTCCTCTGTATCGACTGATACGTCATGTACTCCCCGTTGTTATGCTTTTTTCATTGTTGCCCGTCGGTTTTGGAGATTCTCTGTCGGTGGCGAATGCCGCTTCATTACAACCTGTTAATTCGGACGCTTCTACTCAGGCCCGTGAACTATACAATTATTTACTCAACATCTCAGGGAAAAAAATAGTCACCGGTCAGCATGATTATTTGGAAAGTCCAGATGAATTAAGTAACAAGGTCCAAAAAATCAGTCAGGCATATGTTGGTGTACACGGCTATGAGATGGGAGCTACCTCTGGTCAATCTGACGCTACGGAAGCAGCACAACGTAAAAATGTCGTCGATAGTGCTATCCGTTGGGACAGATCCGGTGGAATTGTGACGATGACTTTTCATGAAGCGCTACCAGGTAGGCCACTGACTTGGGCCAATGTACAGGCGAAAGTAAGTCAGGCAGAGTTCAACAAATACGTGACTCCAGGTACTGCGCAGTATAACCTCCTCATTGCCGATCTGGATAAGGTCGCTGTATCGTTAAAGCAGCTTCGTGATGCAGGGGTTCCGGTTTTGTGGAGACCTTACCACGAAATGAATGGTGACTGGTTCTGGTGGGGAAACAAAACTAATTTCAATCAGCTATGGAATATCATGTATGACCGTTTTACAAACACACATCAATTGAACAATCTGCTGTGGGTATGGAGTCCGAATGCGCCCAATTCGTATACTGTCCCGTATACCCCAAAATACCCGGGGGATGACAAAGTGGACATTTTGGCAGTAGACATTTACAACAATGATTTTAAGCAAAGTCATTACGAAGGTCTGCTCGGGCTGGCACGGAATAAGCCGATTGCCATTGGGGAGCACGGTGAGATGCCTAGTTCTGAGGTATTGCAGGCTCAACCTAAATGGGTATATTCCATGACTTGGGGCAAGATGCTGACTGAGAATAACACAACAAATCAAATTCAGGATTATATGAATGATTCGAAGAGTTTGACGCGGGATGATGTGAAAAATGGGCTGGCAGCAATCGAACAACCTGGGACAGACGTACCGACCTTACCGGACGAGGGGCAAAGTGAGCCTATCCCGGCTCCGACTCCGGCTCCTCCTTCCGTTCCTGATGTGGTATATGTGAACGGGCTGCAGGGCGAATATTTTAACAATATGAATTTGAGCGGAAGTCCTGCTTTGATCCGTACAGATAGCAAGCTGGACTACAACTGGCGTGCCAATGCAGCTGATCCAAAGGTGAATGCCGATCAGTTCTCGGTTCGCTGGACGGGTAAAATCAAACCGCAATATAGCGAGACCTATACGTTCACAACGATATCTGATGACGGTATCCGTGTATGGGTAGATGGCAAGTTGGTTATTGACAGCTGGTTCAAACAAAGCTGGACAGAGCGTAAAGGCAGTATTACTTTGGAAGCAGGCAAAATGGTAGATTTAAAAGTGGAATACTATGATGAAAAAGGCGACGCGATGGCACGTCTAATGTGGGAAAGTCAGCATGAAGCGAAAGCGGTGATTCCCGGAAACGCTTTGTTTCTTCCTTGATTGATACTCTTTCCCGGTCAAAAAATTTGAGGAGAGAGGGTGGATCATATGATAAAAAAATGGTTATCCCATAGGTATTCAGTAGTTTTATCTGGACTACTAGCGGTCGTAGCTATAGCGATGATCGCTTGGTTTATATACACGCCTTCAAGAAGCGCAGAATTGCAGACGGATAAAATAGCGGCTGCCAGTCCAGTATGGAAGCTGGGTCAGAGGGATGACTCTTCAGCGGAATTCAAAGGTGTGGTCGGTAGGGATAATATCGATATTTCTACAGCAGCTGCCTCTACCGAATCGTCTGCTAAAGGATCATTGTCAGCATTGTCGGAAGCAGAGAGTACAACAGTTCCGGTATTGCTCAGCAGTGGAGATATTCCTCCCGGTTTGAATGCGTCCACGAACCCTGAACTGACACTCCAGTATAAGCTGAATCAGATTCCTCCCAATGGTATGATATTCCGTGTTCGGATTTTGGATGCGGGCAAAGCAGTCCCGCAAATGGCTGTATTTTCAAATCATCAGCTGTCCGGTATTATTCAGATTGCCGGGGTTTCCGGTACTGGGAGTGCTTATAATTTCAAAAACAACTACGAGCTGTATATACCCAAAGAGCAATTGCAAAGCGGTGTTAACGTACTCAAGCTAAAGACAGCGCGCTGCCTATACTGCTCCTCTGCAGAAGATAAAAATGTGTGGTGGACTTGGGATGACTTGAGCTTGGAGACGTTAGCTTCACCTGCGACCGAACCGGTACACGGTAAATATATACTGACCGGAACAAATGTGAACAATAAAGAATTTTATTATGATCAGGGTGCAGTTAAGCATTTACCATACGTTCTCAAGTGGCTGGGCATTGCTTATAGTGGCAACGTCATGAGGGTCACCTGTGCCAGTAATGTGGGCAAGGCCTGTACAGACGTGGATGATTACTATCAAACGTTAAAGCAGTATAATATGCAATCGTCTGCTTTGTATTTATATACAGGTGATATTAAGCTGCAAAAAGATGGTTCTCTACCAGAGACGGCCAAGCAAAAGTTGCGCGATTATGTAAAAAAATACGGTTCTTATCTTCAATATTATGAAGTAGATAACGAACCTGGATTATTTAATCGCTCCAAGGCGGTAAACCTGGCTGTGGCCAAGTGGTTGAATACAGAAGGCAAGCAATTGGCACCGCATCTCAAAACCGTAGCACCGGGCTGGGCCTACTGGCCAACGTACTCTACCAAGGCATGCAAAAATCAAACCAGTGGTACGCAAAAATGCGGTGACCCAGATGGATGGGAACGGGACCCGGCGCAACGTAAACAGCTGGAGGAAGTCACCGACCTGACCAATGGACACGCCTATGGTGAATCGTATAATGAAGAGGGCGGGGGCAGCTTCGTCCAAAATTTGAAAACCTTCGGCGGTTCGAGCAATGGACTGGCGAAAAAGATGCTGAACACAGAGTTCGGTACCAATGATACGCATCGAGACAATCCAGATTACGGGGCTAGTCAGCCACAAGCAGCTGCATTCGACCGGATTATGCGTTCGCAAATTGGGTTTGCCGATATGTTTATCCAGCACGCTGCTTTTTATAAAGATTATACGCTGTTTAAAACAGGCTTCGATCTGCAAAGTCATAACCCGGCCAACACAGAAATTTATCCGTTCGGGCAAGGACAGGACACCCGCGTTAAGATCATGAGACGCTTGAGCTTAGCCTATGCCACCCATGGAAAACCTCTGACTTATACAGTGCTGAATCCAGAGGAAACCAAGGATAAGATGGTGTATGTTCGTGCGGTGGATACGTCCAAGCTTAAACCGCTGGCAGGTAGCGGCGCTACTTCAGACAAATTGCTGGTGAATCTAGTGAATTTCGAAGCTACCCCGCAGACAGTTCGTGTACGGGTAACGATGCCGAAGGCCGGTTTGTACACGGGTGAACGTTTTGGAGCGGGTTCTACTTACAGTCAGGCACAACGTTCCATATCAGGACTCAAGGCTTCTCCTGCCCTTGATTTTGAAGAAAAGCTGGGTCCTGGTGAAGCGGTACAATATATTTTGGAATTAAAAAGTACAGATCAAACCGCAGCTTCAGCTCCAACAGGGGTGAAGGCTGCCTCTGTTCAGGATGGGGCAGTAAAGATTAACTGGCTTCAGGCAGAAGGCGTATCTTCCTATGATGTGCTGCGTGCTGACGGGACCGACGGGGCCTATCAGGTGATTGCCTCGCAAGTAGCGGGAAGCACGTATACAGATCGGACGGTAAAAGCCGGAGGTCACTATGTCTACAAAGTTCGGGCGACTGGAGGCACTCAGGTTTCCCAGGCAGCCGAGGTCGCTTAATATCAGATCGGAATGTATATAGGACCTTAGATAACGAATACCTAACATCATTTCGAAATAAAACAAAAAAGAACCTATCAGGAGAAAATAGGACCTGACAGGTTCTTTTTTGTTGGAAAATCGTTCTGATTTGCCAATACTTTACGTATAATGAAGAAAAAAATAAGAAAATCCTTTTATATTCTCGTCATAAGACGACAACATTGCAGGTATGTATTCATATATAATAGTTTTGTTCATGACTATACATACATGGTTTGTGGGAAATCTCTTTCCGGTGACCAAGAATAATAAAGCGAGGTTAGTGCTGAATGAACAAGGAGACAGAATTAGGGGTGAACAACCCTCTTTTTCGAAACAACGTACAGAAAGCAGACAAAGCTGCCATCCACTTGGACATCCGGGACATCTTGCTCCAATGTGGTATCACGATACCAGAATGGCTAGAAAGCGACGCTGATGAAACCACATACCGGAAGGACAAGCGCGTGTAAATTCCAACGGCTGGTCTTACTTGATTGAGACGTAAGGCAGTCGGCCGCGTTCTTTATTCCATCATTCGTTCCATTCGGACAAATGCAATAAAACGTTTGGCTTCTTCCTCAGACAAGGTGCGTCCGTCAATGGTCAGGTTGAAACGTCGCAGAATATCCTCGTCGGACAGTTCAAGCTGGTCCACAAATTCCCTCACATCTGAATCCAATATTGCCGCCGGATGGCTCGTACGTCCCACCAAGTAGTCAATCGTTACCCCAAAAATATCAGCGAGCTTGGTCAGGATCTCAAAATCTGGCTTGCGCCTATTTTTTTCATAGTGAGAAAGAGCTGCCCGCGTAATTCCGAGGGATTGCGCTAGTTCCTCTTGTTTTAATCCCTTATGTTCTCGTAATTCAGCGATGCGGGTGCCATAATTCATCTGTTTTTCCTCCTGAAGGCAAGGTTAAGAAAGGTAAAAAAGCAATTTTACGCTTGACAAGATACGTTTTGTATCATAAATTAGTTATGTAAGTTACATAACGTATCTTTATTTCATAGTTTTCACTTATGTCTTCGTTTATATACCCTAAGAGGCCACCGATGATTGAGCATTTTGTGCTTATTCGCTGGCTGGACCTTCTATGCGCTATTATACAACATTTTACTATAGATTAGAGGGTCATGCATCGTTCTTTTCCCCGTTATGCAGAGGATCAGTACAAGCGTTATTGCATCGAAAACAAGTCAATCAGGGAGGACTGGTCTTGTGCAGTTGAAAGAGTACATCCGTTTGATCCGTAAAAGAATGTGGTTGATTGGTAGCATCGTATTGCTGGTATGTACTGTAGTGGGCATAAAAAATGTATATTTTACCCCGCAGATTTACGAAGCTACCGCAAAGCTCATTATCAACCAGACGCCACGACCGGATCGTGCAGGTGTCGTTGATTACAGTGTAGTTCAAACGAATATAGCCTTAACGAACTCCTATAAGCAAATTATGATCTCCTCGGCGATTATGGATCAGGTGGTCGCCAGCTTCCCCGACCTTAAGGTCACTCCGTCAGCTTTGGCGTCAAAATTAAGAGTGAACACCGCAGGTGATTCACAGGTCATGGATGTAACAATCCGCGATTTATCGTATACGAAGGCTGTGAAAACCGTCAATGCGGTAGCCAAAGTATTCAAACGGCAAATCCCCTCTATCATGAAAATGGACAATGTCACCATCCTAAGCGAAGCCAGTCTGAATGATCCAGCAGTTCCCGTGAACAGTAATCCCGCTATACAGATATTTATTGCTTTTGCCACCTCTTTATTGTTGGGAATAGGCTTGGCGTTTTTGCTGGAGGTACTGGATGATACATTTAAGAATGAAGAGGATATTGAAAAAGAACTCGGTCTGCCTACCCTATCCCTGATTACGAAAATGAAAAAAGAAGATAAACGCTCCGACAGCTCCACTACAACTCCTAAACAGGTAGGTGAAGGGCAATATGCCGCGATTAATCAATAATCAGCTCGTTACATCCCTACATGCTCAGTCTTCCGTTTCGGAGGAGTACCGCATGCTTCGTACTAACATCCAGTTTTCTTCTATAGACGAGCCGATTGAGGTTATGATGGTGGCGTCCGCTCAGGCGGGTGAAGGTAGAACGGTCACGATTAGCAATTTGGCTGTAACCTATGCGCAAGAGGGGAAAAAGGTGCTGATTATGGATATGGATCTGCGTCGTTCCTCTTTGCACCATATGTTTGGTTTGCGTAATCACACGGGGCTGACACGGGTGCTTGCCAATCAACAGGCATGGCAGGATGTGGTTCAGGAAACCGGGATTGACCATCTGCATGCAATTACAGCCGGACCGAACCCGCCCAATCCGTCCGAGATGCTCAGTTCCCGCAGAATGAATGCTCTGCTGGTTGACCTAAAAGAACATTATGACGTGATCTTAATGGATACGCCGCCGTTGCTGTCCTTTCCGGATGGCTTAATTATAAGCGCTATGTGTGACGGAGTCATTCTGGTGGTGCAGGCAGGGAAAGTCAAAAAGGATATCGTCAAGAAAGCAAAAGCGAATTTGGAAAGAGTAAAGGCGCGCATTCTGGGTGTAGTACTTAATAATGTGAAGCGTTCGAATACCCGCGCCGAGCGGGGGATGGAGGAACGCAATCTGACATGAATAAAAAGGAGGAAAATGATAGTATATAAAATTCTTTTAACAATGTATAAATAATACTTATCAATAAGGAGCGAGGTGATGAGACGTGTCTTCTTCCCGCTCGAACGAGGCCGAAGTGCTGGGCGCGTCAGTGGATGTTTATTCGGTTGTTCATGGGCTTGAACGGCGGCAAGGATGGAACGTATACCCGTTCGTGAAGCGAAGCATGGATATTATATTGTCTTTCATTGGAATCATCGTGCTATGCCCGGTATTTCTGCTTGTCATTTTGCTGATTAAGCTGGAGGACCCAAAAGGAAGTGCAATATTTTATCAAGTACGTATTGGAAAAAACGAGCGGCCGTTTCGCATGATCAAATTTCGTTCTATGGTGTCTGATGCCGAAGCCAGATTGTCTGCACTGCTGGTGGAAAATGAAATTGAGGGTGCGATGTTCAAAATGCGGGACGATCCCCGAATTACCCGTGTGGGTCGCTTTCTTCGCAGAACGAGCATCGACGAGCTGCCACAACTGTTCAATGTACTACGTGGGCAGATGAGTCTGGTAGGACCCAGACCCCCATTGCCAAGAGAAGTCCATGATTACACAGTGAGGGATAAGCTGCGTCTGACGGTTACACCGGGCTGCACTGGTCTATGGCAGATCAGCGGTCGTAATCATCTAAGCTTTAACCAGATGGTAGAACTGGATTTGGAGTACATATCCAGACGCAGTTTCCGCACAGATATGATCATTATGCTGAAAACATTTCGTGTGCTGCTAGGCTCCAAGGATGCGTATTAAAGTCTTTCATTTTCACGAAGAAGGTAGGGGATAAGTATGGATCTTCATTCCAACATATATGTAGCAGGGCATAACGGACTGGTGGGTTCCGCTATTGTCCGAGCGCTTCAGGATGCGGGTTACCGTCATATTATTACTCGCACAAGCCGTGAGCTGGATCTACGCAATAAAGAGGCAGTAGATCATTTTTTTGAAACAGAGCCTGTGGATTATGTATTTCTGGCAGCGGCCAAGGTTGGTGGGATTTTGGCGAATAACGAATATCCGGCTGATTTTATCCGTGACAATCTGCTTATACAAACGAATGTGATTGATGCGGCATACCGGGCGAATGTAGGCAAGCTGTTATTCCTCGGCTCTACTTGTATCTATCCTAAATTTGCTCCGCAGCCGTTGCGGGAAGAATATCTGCTTACAGGTGAACTGGAGCCTACTAATGAGGCCTATGCAATTGCTAAAATTGCCGGGATTAAAATGTGTCAGTCTTACAACCGTCAGTATGGAACCCGGTTTATTTCTGTGATGCCGACGAATTTATACGGTCCGGGCGACAACTTTGATCTCCAGACCTCTCATGTGCTGCCTGCGCTCATCCGCAAGTTTCATGAAGCCAAGCTGAATCAATCTCCGACTGTCGAAGTATGGGGCTCAGGTACGCCGCGGCGAGAATTTCTTCATTCTGATGATTTGGCTGAAGCCTGTCTGTTCCTGATGAACAATTATGAGGGAAATGAAATTGTAAATATCGGCGTAGGTGAGGATATCTCTATTCGTGAGCTGGCTGAACGAGTGAAGAATGTAGTCGACTATGAGGGAGAAATTACCTTTAACACCTCCGCTCCTGATGGAACGCCGCGTAAGTTGGTAGATGTATCCCGAATTTCCGAGCTGGGTTGGTCGGCGCGTATTTCACTAGAAGAGGGATTAAAGTCTGTGTATCAGGCATTTCAAGGTCTGGATCTGGTTGAACAATAAAAAAACGGTGGGGGAATGGGAATGAAAAAAGCGCTGATCACAGGGATTACCGGACAAGACGGGTCCTATCTGGCTGAGTTGCTGCTGTCCAAGGATTATGAGGTGTACGGGGTGCGCAGACGAACCAGCACACCGAACTTTGAAAATGTAGCGCATATCCAGAATGACATCCACTGGCTTTCCGGTGATATGACCGATCTGGCTTCATTGATCGAAGCCGTCCGTCAGTCCGACCCGGATGAGGTCTACAACTTGGCTGCTCAATCCTTCGTAGCGGCCTCATGGCCGCAGCCGTTGGCTACAGGTCAGATTACAGCGCTGTCTGTCACCAATATGCTGGAGGCGGTTCGAATTGCCAAACCGGAAGCGCGCTTTTATCAGGCGTCAAGCAGCGAGATGTTCGGTAAGGTGCTGGAGACACCGCAGACAGAAACGACTCCGTTTTACCCACGTAGTCCCTACGGTGTCGCCAAAGTGTACGGCCATTGGATTACAGTGAACTATCGCGAAAGCTTTAATATGTTTGCTTGCTCTGGCATTCTGTTCAATCACGAATCCCCACGCCGAGGACTGGAATTTGTAACGCGTAAGGTGTCGGATGCGGTAGCTCGTATCAAGCTGGGGTTGCAGCAGGAGCTGCGCATGGGAAATTTGGATTCACTGCGAGACTGGGGTTTTGCAGGGGATTATGTAAAGGCGATGTGGCTGATGCTTCAGCAGGATCAACCGGATGATTACGTCATTTCCACGGGAGAAATGCATTCTGTGCGTGAACTGCTGCAAATTGCCTTTTCCCATGTAGGCCTAAATTACGAGGATTACGTCGTGATCGATCCTCAGTTTGTCCGTCCGGCAGAGGTAGATCTATTGCTCGGCGATTGTGCCAAGGCGAAAGAAAAGCTGGGCTGGCGATTGGAAGTAGGCTTCGAGCAGCTCATTCATATGATGGTGGATACAGACTTGGAGCGGGTAAAAAGGCAGGCTGCAGTTGAAGCTTCTGTCGTCGTGTAAGAGATGGAGAGGCCATCCGCCTGGGCGGGGGGTCTCTTCGCTGTACGCAAGGTCATTTTTCAAGATGGAGTAAAACCTATGACATTAGTCGAAAAACGCGCCAAACCGCGCAGAAGTTTGCTGGTGAATACATCATGGCTGTTCGGTGATAAAATGATTCGCATGGTGTTCGGCCTGGCAGTCAGCATCATCATGGCGAGAGTGTTGGGACCAGAGGAACTGGGAAAGTGGAATTATGCGGAATCCTTTTTCGGGATGTTTCTGATTTTCACGACCCTTGGCTTTGATTCTATATTAGTACGCGATCTTGTCAAAGACCCCAAGGATGAGCATGAGCTATTGGGTACGGCGGTTCTGCTGAAATTGGTAGGTACTCTGATAGCCATTGTACTGTCCTATTCTTTCATTTCACTGCTCAGACCGGAAGACAGTTCGGTGCGGTTGATCAATCTGATCTTGGCTACGGCCTCGGTATTTCAATTGTTTGATATCATCGACTACTGGTTTCGTGCGCAGATGCTGTCCAAATACACGGTCGTTGCCAAGAATACCGCCTTTGTTCTCGGCTCCACCATCAAAATCATTCTGTTGTTGTCCGGTGTTCCGATATGGGTGGTGGCGTTGTGTGCTCATGGAGAGTTTCTATTGGGGAGCCTGCTGCTGCTGTATTTCTTCCGTAAGGAAGGACGACGTGTGAAGCGATGGACGTTCCGCTTAGCCACAGCTCGGCGAATTATGAATCACAGTTGGCCGCTTATACTGTCATCTTCCGCTGTATATGTACAGGCACGGATCGATCAAGTCATTATCGGTGAACTGCTGGGGAACGCTGCGGTTGGGCAATACTCCGTTGCACTCCGACTCATCGAAGTGCTGGGCTTCATTCCGGTTGTTCTGACAACGGCCTATGCTCCAGTAGTAACCCGCTCCAAGCAGAAAGGAAGCGACGAATACAGACAGACATTGTCTACGGTGTATCGTCTGATGTTTATATGCTTTCTTGTGACCTCGGTACCTTTATTTTTTCTATCCCAATGGGTAGTGGTTGTGCTGTATGGGAAAGAATTTACCGAAGCAGGTTCGCTGTTGTCTCTGTTTGCGATTCGTCTGTTTTTCACTAACTTCAGTGTTGCTAAAAGCTTGTTTATTACCAATGAAAATTTGTTCAGATACACGCTGCTGACCTCGGTGGTGGGTGCGGTTACGAATATCGCTTTCAATTACGCGCTAATCCCGTTGCTTGGTGTCCGAGGGTCGTTAGTGGCGACGATCTTGTCCTTTACGATATCTGTATTTCTATTAGATTTGCTATTTAAGGAAGTTAAATCTAATTTGGGTTGGATGATGAAGTCCATCCTGACCTTCTGGCGTGTTCATATTACAGTACCGAAAGTTGGAGAGAACAATCATGATACCCATTAAACCGTTTGTTCGGCATGAGGAACAGTGCCCGCATTGTGGAAGTAAGGTACGTGGTGGAGAGGTGCTGTGGCAGGGAATCCATGTATGTGTCAGCACTGCGTGTGAGGGGTGCGGACGCGAATATCTCGAGGACATGAGGGTCGGTCATGCCACGTATTCACCTTATCGTGTAGAAATGCCTGACTATATTCTGACAGGTGATGCGAAGTCGAGAAAATGGCTCGGAGAGCCTTTGCGGCAATCGTTGATGAATCCTTCCTATGACTTAGCAGTCGGCATGACTGTGCATAAAATGAAAGCTTCTACACGTGTGATTATCATCAACACAATGGATTATTTGTATGGCCATGCTTTGCTCAAGCTGCTCAATGTGCAACGCGAATACGAGCAATCGCCGGACCTGGGCATCATCGTCATTGTGCAAAAGTCGCTGGAATGGATGGTGCCAGCATATGTGTCTGAAATTTGGACGGTTGATGTGCCGTTCAGCAGGGCACGAAACTTTTATCCTGTGCTACATCATCGGATGATTGAGGAACTGATGCGTTTTGATGAGGTGTATGTCAGCCCGGCATATTCACATCCCAATCAGTTTGATATTGAGCAGTTTACAGGTGTCTCCCGCTATGACGAGAGGCGTGAGTCGGAGCCGCGCATTACCTTCGTATGGAGGGAAGATCGCTTGTGGAGCGGCAGCTATCATATCGCAAGAGCGGTACAGAAATTTCCGCAGCTCAAGCGTGGGCTAAAACCGCTAATTTATCATCAGCGCAGTAAAATCATACGACTGTTCCGCAGGCTGAGAGAAAGCTTCCCAGATCATCGTTTTACAGTCGCTGGACTTGGGCGTACCGGGAGCTTCCCGGCATGGATTTCTGATGAGCGTGTCACACGCTTTGACCGGGAAAGTGAGCTGCGGGTCTGCGAGGTATACGCAGCCAGCCGATTAGTGATCGGCATCCACGGCTCTAATATGCTGCTGCCCTCTGCGCATGCTGGCATGACCATTGATTTGATGCCCAAGGACCGATGGGGGAATTACGCTCAGGATATTTTATTTCACGAAACCGATCATCGGCTTACGGCCTACAAATACCGCTTTGTGCCGATGGAATCGAGTGTGACTTTAGTGGCGGATATGGCAGCTGCCCAGCTCAAAGGGGCAGACCATTTTAATATGCAGATGATGGAGGAAAGGCAGCGTGAGCATTCGGTTTGGAGGGGAGAGGCCGCTTCGGGGCGGGTTTGATCCTGGAGCAACTATTGTGGATGGAAGGCCGCTTCGGGACGGGTTTGATCTTCCGATCGCTGTTGACGAGAGATTCCCTGGATTGAATAGGCCCTGTAAGAAGGCGGAATCCCTCGTCAAAGGCGACCGCTTCGCTTCTTCAGATTCAAATCCTTACCCTCCGCTACCCACCGCCGCCAAAAAGAATTTCCCCCAGCCCATAAGGTGGGGGAGGTAAGAACTGCCTGGCGATAGCTTCGCCCTATCGCCTCGAACATCACGCCGGGCATGCATGCCGGCGTAGGGCACACTCAGCACGGTTCTCTGTCAGGGTGACAGTGTTTGGTGGATAACACTCACGGCAAGCAACAATCAAGCCTAGCTAAGGTCTCGTGGTCAGCCCTGCGGTAGTAGCTCTATGCTGTTCAATCGTTTATCGCTATGTGACCGGTATACAAGTTAGCGTAGTCAACGGCTGCATGCATTCGCTCGCGTATATCTGCGCAGCGGGGGCACTTCATGTCAGCATTCCCTTTTTTAAAATGGGGTGACTTTATGGACCCGGCGGTCAGCAGCGGAGCGTTCCATTTGAATCTGAAGAAGCGCTAGCGTTCGCCTTTGCAGTGGGATTCTTACCTCGGAGTGTTTTATATATCCAGGAATCCCACTGCAACAGCGATCGGAAGATCAAATGGAGTGCGCAGCGGTCTCTAAACCCCGCCGCCATAACTCACCCAATATGAAATGGCAGGAGCCCTGATGATGATTCAAAAAATATTGTATCTCCGCAATTTTGCTAGCAAGGTGAACGGGGACTCATACAATTTACAGGAAGTCGGTTTGGGCAAAGCACTCGTTCGAAAAGGCTACGATTGCGATATTGTTTACTACAACGATCGTAAGGAAACCCATCTGGAACAGGTCTACCGTCACGAAGGATGCACCCTGCGTATTATCTGGCTCCACGGGTTTAAGTTCTTAAGCAACAGCATCTACAGAGATGTTCTCAAAGATTCTTTTCTGGATGCTTATGGTCTGGTCATTACTACAGAATACAACCAGATCATGACCTATCTGCTTTCCCGCAAATGCCCTGATAAGCTGGCGTTGTATCACGGCCCATACCGGGATAACACGCACGCGCTGATCCGCAAACTGTACGATATTATGCTGCTGCCGAAGGTAGCAAAATCTCTACGCCGTACCTATGTCAAATCCGATCTGGCCAAGTGCTATTTGGAGAATAAAGGTTTTGACAACGTGGTTACGATTGGAGTCGGACTGGATCGCAGTAAAGTAGAGAGAGCATTCGACAGTGACACCAGTAACAACAGTGAAGACATAAGCGGAGAACGTGAGGAAAACCGTGAGGTCGCGAATGAGCTGCGTCGAATCGGAGATCGTCCGGTGCTACTGTATGTTGGTGTACTGGAGGAACGGAGAAATATACGTTTTATGCTGAGTACGTTCAAAAGGGTACTCCAAAAGCATCCTAGCTGCCTTTTGTTAATGGTGGGGAATGGACGGAAGACGGACACAGACCGATATTGGACATATGCTCATGAACTGGGAATAACGGACAGTATTATACATTTTTCAAGAGTGGAGCAACGTCATCTGTGGCAGGTTTATGGAGCGGCGGATGTGATGCTGTTTCCGACCCAATACGATATTTTTGGTATGGTGCTGCTGGAAAGCATGCTGTTTCGCGTCCCGATTATCTCTTCGGTAAACGGGGGCTCGACTACCTTGATTGAGGACGGAGTGAGCGGAGTCATGCTGAGAAGCTTTTCAGAAGAGGAATGGTCTGGTCGGATAGGCGCTTTGCTGGATAATGCTGAGCTGAGACGAAGTATGGCGGAGAAGGCCTTCCTTACGGTCGAGCGTATGTCGTGGGATCGCATTGCGGATGAAATAGTAAGCCATCAAGGGATCAAGCCCGGGAATTCTAACCACGTTATGCAATCAACGCAGGAAAGAGGGGCAGCCACGTGAGCCAACAGGTCAGCAGACAGATGAACCCTCCTGTAAGCAAGGTGCTGATCATCCATAACTTTTATCAGCAAAGCGGGGGAGAAGACAAGGTTGTCGAGCAAGAATCGGCTATGCTGCGTTCCAGAGGAATAGAGACAGAGCATTACTATGTGCACAACGACAGCATTCAAAGCAGAGGGCTAGCGAACATGGCAAAGCTGGCAGTAGAGGCGGCATGGTCCCTGCCGGAATTCAAAAGAATCAAGAAGCTGCTTTTACAGGTGAAGCCGGATGTGGTGCATGTGCATAATTTTTTCCCAGTTATATCTCCTTCGGTCTATCATGCTTGTGAACGGCTGGGGATTCCGGTTGTCCAGACACTGCATAATTACAGGCTGATTTGTCCGGCGGCAACCTTTATGCGAGGGAATAAGGTTTGTGAAAAATGCCTGCACGGCACGCTGCTGCACTCCATCCGTCATGGATGCTATCGAGGTTCACAGCTTCAGACGATTCCGGTGGCGGCGATGATTAAGTTCAACGATCTGATCGGCACATGGCAGCACAAGGTAAGTCGCTATATTGCGCTGACGGAGTTTGCACGGGACAAATTTGCCGAAAGCGGTATTCCGCTGGATCGTATCGCGGTAAAGCCGAATTTTATCCATCATAAAACAGTGAAAACCCAGTATGACCCGAATGATCGTTATTTGTTGTTCGTGGGGCGGATTTCTGCTGAAAAAGGGGTTCGCAATCTGCTGCAAGCCTGGTCACAGTTGGAAGATCGGGGGGGATTTAGACTGGTCATCATTGGGGATGGTCCGGAAAAGGCTGAATTGGCCGCTGCTTATCCGCGGGAAGATGTTCGGTTTCTCGGTAAGCAGGATGGAGACACGGTACTGGACTGCATGAGCCGGGCTATGTATGTCATGGTGCCTTCCATTTGGTATGAAGGATTTCCCATGACCATTGTAGAGTCTTTTTCTGTTGGAACCCCGGTATTATGCAGCCGGCTCGGCGCACTGGAGGAAGTCGTGGAGGACGGGGTGACGGGTTTCCATTTTCAACATGATGATTTGGAAAATATAAAGACTGTGATTCGCTGTGCAGTAGCCTATGAAAACTATGCAGCTATGAGACAGAAGGTGTCGGAAAATTATGCTGCACGCTATACGGAAGAAGTGAATGTAAAGCAGCTGATGGCGATATATAGCGAGGCGATGGAGGAGCGTGATTATGAAACAGCTGCCCCAATATAGAGTCGGAAGGATTGCGGATGCAGATATTGCAGCACTTACGTTTCAGGAGACGGTACACATGCTGGAACAATGGGCAGTCGAACGAAAGGACGGCTATGTATGTATTTGCAACACGCATTCCATTGTCACAGCCGGGAATCATTCCGAGTTCCACAAAGCGCTCACTCAAGCCGATTTGTGTACTCCGGACGGTATGCCGTTGGTATGGGCGCTTAAGCTGTACGGATTTGAGCGTCAGGATCGGGTAGATGGTCCCAGTCTGATGCTCAAGTTGTGCGAACGTGCGCCACAGACGAAGGTGAGTATATATTTTTACGGCAGTACGCCGGATACGCTGGATAGCTTAAAAGAAAGAGTAGAACAGGATTACCCCGGAATCCGCA
Organism: Paenibacillus sp. FSL R10-2748; assembly: GCF_038005565.1. Classification (NCBI taxonomy): domain Bacteria; kingdom Bacillati; phylum Bacillota; class Bacilli; order Caryophanales; family Paenibacillaceae; genus Paenibacillus; species Paenibacillus sp. FSL R10-2748. The sequence continues at coordinate 1,085,755 of NZ_JBBOTK010000001.1, read as the reverse complement.
TCGCGGGCAGCTTTTCACCACCATTTCGTGAGCTTCACCCAGATGAGGAGGAGCGGATCATTGATGAAATCAATGCGTCCGGCGCGCATATCATATTCGTCAGCTTAGGCTGCCCGAAGCAGGAAATATGGATGCATCGAAACAAAGACCGCATTCATGGCGTGATGATTGGAGTAGGGGCGGCCTTTGACTATATCACTGGAAAGGTTCGTAGACCGCCACTAGCGATACAAAAGCTGGGGCTGGAGTGGCTGTATCGTCTGATCTGCGAACCGAAGCGATTATGGAAGAGGTATGCCTATAACAATCCGATGTATGTATACCGTTTTCTAAAATCTTATCGGCAAAACAAACGGCTTACGCTTTATCATAATCGGCTTGCAGGAAGAGATATAGAGAAGTGAAGTCGGTAAAAGCAGGATGCAATGAGACAGCATGTAAAAGGGGGAGTTGCTTTGAAGCTATGTGTAATTGGTGCAGGGTATGTCGGGCTGGTGTCGGGGGTCTGTTTTGCCGCACTCGGGAATACCGTCGTCTGTGTAGATCAGAATGAGGACAAAATTCATCAGCTGCGTGCAGGTGGGGTGCCGATTTATGAACCGGGATTAAAGGCTCTAATTAAAGATAATGTAGAACAAGGCCGACTAAGCTTTACAACAGATACGGCTGCTTCGGTGGAGGCAGCCGAAATTGTTATTTTGGCGGTCGGTACACCTTCGCTGCCAGGCGGAGAAGCGAACCTGTCCTATATTGAAGAAGCCGCCTGCGAGGTGGCAGACGCCATGAATGGCTACAAAGTAATTGTCACCAAAAGCACGGTGCCTGTCGGAACGAACGAACGTATTCAAAATTGGATTGCGAGCCGCACAAACTATCCTTTTGGTGTGGCTTCGGTTCCCGAATTTTTACGCGAAGGTTCAGCAGTCATAGACACCCTTCAGCCAGATCGAATCATCATCGGAGCTTCCGATCCGCATGTGTCCACTGTGCTGACTACACTGCACGAGCCGTTGACGACAAATATCGTAACCACGGATATCCGTTCGGCGGAGATGATCAAGTACGCGTCGAATGCTTTTTTGGCGACCAAAATTTCGTTTATTAATGAGATTGCAAATATTTGTGAAAAGGTGGGCGCAGACGTTACACGCGTGGCACACGGTATGGGGCTGGATCAGCGGATCGGTTCCTCCTTTTTGTCTGCTGGTATCGGCTATGGGGGTTCCTGTTTTCCCAAGGATACACAAGCTCTGATCCAAATTGCTGGTAACGTGGACTATGAATTCAAGCTGCTGAAATCTGTGGTGGAAGTGAATCAGGGGCAACGTTTTAACGTGATTCGTAAGCTAAAAGAGGCGCTGGGTGATCTGGAAGGAGCCACGATTGGCATATGGGGGCTGGCCTTTAAACCGAATACAGATGACGTAAGAGATGCCCCGGCGCTGGATATCATGCAGTCGCTGCTGGAGGCAGGGGCGCAAATTCGTGCATATGACCCGATCGCTACCGCTAACTTCCGCCGACTGCTGGACAGCTCGGAAGTAACGTGGGCAGATAGCGCACGAGAAGCGGCAGAGGGATGTGACGCACTGTGTCTATTGACGGAATGGGAAGAGTTTGGTGATATCGGGTTGGGTGAGCTGAATGAGCTTATGAAGTATCCAATTATGATTGACGGACGCAATGTGTACAGCGAGGAGCAAATCAGACAATCCGCCTTTGCATACTATTCTGTCGGCAGGCCACAGATGAACAATCTGGATGTAGATCGTCATCAGTCTGTAGTAAATCCGTAAAGGGGAGGCTGCATATGAAACGATGGCTGAAGATGACATTGGGGGCTGCGGCGTTATTGGTCGTAGGGGCTACTGCCTACACCGCTTATGTGTATCATTCCTTTAAAACAGCGGCGAATGCGATGTATCATCCGCGCAGCATCGTGCAGCCTGGGGCGGTTTCTACCCTTGCAACGGGCGGAGCAGGGCGATCCGTAGATACAGACTCTGGATCAAGTATACCCAATCCGGCAGCCATCTCCCAGTTCAAGCCGTTCACCGTGCTGGTACTGGGCGTAGATCGGCGGCCTCACGATCCAGGACGATCGGATACGATGATCGTCTTGTCTGTTAACCCTGCCGAAGGCTCTATGTTGATGTTCAACATTCCGCGTGATACGCGAACAGAGCTGATCGGCAGGGGGCGTGAGGACAAAATCAATCACGCTTTTGCTTTTGGGGGCGTGGATATGTCGATCCGTACGGTAGAGCATTTTTTGAACCATCCGATAGATTACTATGTGCAGATGAACATGGAAGGGTTTGCGAAAATGGTGGACCTTGTGGGGGGAGTCGAGGTTCATAACCCACTTGATTTTCAATATGAGGGCCATCATTTTGCGCAGGGTAATTTGAACTTGAACGGGGCTGAGGCGTTGGCCTACGCCCGTATGCGTTTTGATGATCCACGTGGGGATCTCGGAAGAAATGCTCGCCAACGGGAGCTACTCAAGCAAATTCTTGCCCAGTCCATCAGCAAGGAAGGGCTGTTGAGGGTAAAACCGATACTGGAGGCAGCGGGGGAGCAGATTCGCACAGACATTACCTTTGACGATATGACCACCTTCCTGACCCGGATCGGTCCGTCCCTCAAGCAGACGGATAGCGTTGAGCTGAAGGGACATGGGCGTAAAATCAACGGCGTGTATTATTACATTGTGGATGAGCAGGAACGCCAGCGTATCCATGGAGTGCTGGAGAAGCACATGCTTACCACGGCCATATCGCCTTAGGTAAGCCTTATGTAGACGGGTGCCCTATTGGGAGGTCACCCGTTATTTTCTTATAAAGTCTTCTAAAAAAGGCTTGTCCCACATACATCTGTAGAGAATTCGGTATAGTCCAACAGAGGGAGGGGCAATGTGTGCTGTTTAGAAGGAGAGCGGCTTCGGCGTTCGTCCGTAAGCTATTATATTTTGCAATCATATGTGGATTGTTATGGTTGCTGTGGCTGGGTCTGCATGGGGTGATGTCTACAGGCGAGGGCGATCAAGCGGTAGAAGCACTGAACGAGTTCTACACTATGGAGCAATCGGGAAATTTCGGAGGCTCATGGGAGCTTTTTCATTCGCAAATGAAAAAGAAATTCGAGAAGTCCACGTATGTACAGCAGCGTGCGCACGTTTTTATGCAGGATATGGGGACGGATACGTTCACGTTTGAACTGGGGGAGCCGCAGGCTGAATATGACATTCGTACCGATCAGAATGGAGAAGAGTTAGGGAAAGTTTACCGTATTACAGTCACTCAGCATTACAAGACCCGATTCGGTAATTTTGATATCGTACAGCCTTGTTATGTGACGCAGGAAGATGAGAAGTGGCGGGTGCTTTGGATATACAAGGACAAGGAATAGAGGTTGCGTGGTGTTTCTAAAAGGTTAAATATGGTACAATACTTCCAAAACCGGAAATGTACAGTAAAATGGATCACAGCTTCACTCCGGATGGAAGGAGTTTCAAAGCATGCAGCAAGCGACAGGACAGGTTCCCGTCATACGTATGGAGGGTGTGAGTAAAATCATTTCCTCAAAAGCGATCGTGGATGATCTGACGCTGGAGGTTCCGGCGGGGCAGGTATTTGGTTTCCTTGGACCCAATGGTGCGGGAAAAACGACCACCATCCGTATGATGGTTGGCCTGATTTCGATCAGCAAGGGCGATATTCATATTTGTGGAGACAGCATTAATACCGATTTTGAAAAGGCCGTTGCCCATGTCGGCGCGATTGTTGAGAACCCGGAGATGTACAAGTTTTTGACAGGCTATCAAAATTTGCAGCATTTTGCGCGAATGTCTCCTGGCGTGACCCAAGAGCGCGTGGAAGAAGCGATTCGTCTGGTGGGACTCGGAAATCGGATTCACGATAAAGTAAAAACCTACTCGCTCGGGATGCGGCAGCGACTTGGGGTAGCTCAGGCGATTTTGCATCGACCGAAGCTGCTTGTGCTGGACGAGCCGACCAATGGCTTGGACCCGCAGGGTATTCGTGAACTGCGGGATTATTTGCGTCAATTGACCCGTACGGAAGGAATTACTGTATTCGTATCAAGCCATTTGTTGTCCGAGATGGAGCTGATGTGCGACCGTGTAGCTATTATTCAGAGCGGACGGCTGGTTGATATCAAGCAACTGAAGAATACAGGGGAGGAAGTGCATAAGGCGGAAATTGCTTTTGAGGTAAATGATGCCGAACAAGCTTATGCGCTTGCTGGAGCAGGGCGCGTCGAAGGTAATCAACTGCTGCTTCACCTGGAGCGGGAACAGATTGCAGAGATGAACAGCCTGCTGGCTGCAAATGGCATTAAAGTATATGCGATTCGCCCGGTTGCCCGTACGCTGGAAGATCAATTTTTGGAAGTGACGGGAGGCGGGGTCATTGGGTGATTTCTTCAAGCTGGTACATAACGAAAATCTGAAAATTTACCTGCGTGTGCGCACATGGATTATGCTGGGATTGCTGGCGGTCATCACTGCTGTGATTCCGATGCTGATTTCCTTGGTTTCCGATCAGGTCAGTGTGTGGGATGGGATTGCGTTGACGACGTTGTTTACATTTTTCCTCAATACGACGTTTACGGTCATTGTAGCCGCTGATTCGGTGGCTGGTGAATTTACTTGGGGAACGATTAAGCTGCTGCTCATCCGACCTTGGACTCGCAGCAAAATATTGTTGTCCAAGTATATATCCGTGATTTTGTTCAGTTTGCTCGGAACGATCATTTTGATTTTGATGGTTACGCTGTCCTCATGGCTGATGTTATCCAAGGATGCACCAGCGGGTTCTGTTCCGCTGTTCAGTGATCCGATATCTTACGTAACACTGAACTTCTTGTATAGCTATATCGCCTTATTCGTGACGATGGCCTTTGCTTTTATGCTGTCCGCTGTTTTCCGTTCCAGTGCCTTGGCGATTGGGCTGTCACTGTTCATGATGTTCACCAAAACAGTTTATAACACGATTGGTTTGTTCAGCACAGATCGTTTTGAATGGACCAAATACGTTCTATTTACGCATATGGATCTGAAAAAATATTTAGATATGCCGCCGGGTACGGTAAGTTCCAGTCTAACCTTTTCGCTCACCGTGCTGGCCGCTTATTATGTGATTTTTATCGCCATTGCCTGGGTGGTTTTCGTAAAACGGGATGTTTCAACCTAAATCGAAGTGCCATGGAGTAACACAAAGGACGTTCAAATGCCTAGCATTTGGACGTCCTTTTGTTATTTCAGAATTTTGTAAAATCCTCATTTAAGACTATTTTATCCTGTATCTATGTCATTTTTTACTACACATTCTACGTGCAGGGGTATATTGTAATCTATTTTCAGCAAGAATCAATCAATAGGGTCACTTTGCGTTTAAAGAGGTAGAGAGAAACAGAACAGAGGGGGGCCGCATGATATGCTGCAAAATAATCGTTTTTTTCGTCTGACTACGGGTATTGTCATGCTATTACTCATCATTTACTTGGGCACCAAAGTAAGCTTTATATTCAGTCCTCTCGTATCTTTGGTCAGCTTGCTGGTTGTACCGTTGATGCTATCTTTTTTCCTCTATTATTTATTGAGGCCGATTGTAGATGTAATGGAACGGAGAAAAATCAAACGATCTATCTCCATCTTGCTGATTTATTTGGTCATTGGAGTGTTATTGTTTGTTTTCACATGGGGTGTGTGGCCTACGCTGCGTGATCAAGTTACCAATTTATTTGAAAATGCGCCGAAGCTCATTAAAAGTCTGGTTGATCAATTGAGCCAATGGCGGCATAATCAATCCTTGAGACAAGTGCTGCCTCCGGGTGAAGACCCGCTGTCACAACTGTCAGATACGTTGAACGAAGCTTTTTCGACACTGTCTGATTATTCGGTAAAGCTGGTATCGTTCGTGTCCTACTTTTTTATTGTATTGGCTACCTTTCCAATATTGCTCTATTACATGCTGAAGGAAGGGAGCAAGTTTGGCCCTAAAATGCTAAACTTCTTTCCAAAAAAATATCACAAGGACGCATTGGAGGTTATGGAAGATATCGATAGTGCACTCAGCAGCTTTATCGTGAGTCGGGTGCTGATTAATGTCGCGTTGGGTGTGATGATGTTTCTTGGATTTTTAATTATTGGCTTGCCTTATGCCTTGCTGCTTGCCGTTATTTCGATTTTTCTTAATTTTATTCCCTATGTGGGGGCAGTGGCTGCTTCTATACCTGTGGTTATTATTGGATTACTCGAATCACCTTCGATGGCACTCTGGTCCCTGGTCGTGGTGATCGCTGCACAGCAAATTCAGGATAATTGGCTGTCACCTATAGTTTTTGGCAAGCAGCTGGATATTCATCCGTTGACTGTCGTTATTTTACTGTTAGTTGGTGGCGACCTGCTCGGGATTCTGGGTATCATTTTGGTGATTCCATTGTATATGTGCGGAAAAATCGTCATACGCAAGGTGTACCAATTATTTTTGGAACGCAGAGTGGAGGATATTATGGAATGAATGGAGAATGCACTGGATTTAAAGGAGTATATACTGACTTTATCCTGCTTCGGATTGCAGAGCGGCTTGGCTATCCTCCTTGTTTTTGCTGAAACTAGATTGGGTTTCGTCGTTTGACTCATCCGTAGAAGTTGACAACTCTACATCCTTTGTTCGGTTCATTTGAATTGTGCCGTCCAGTATACCGCCTTCAGAAATGACCAATGCAGTGGTCGCGGTATTTCCGTACAGTTCACCTGTCGGCGTAATGGTCAGTCGTCCTTCTGTAGTAATGCTGCCAAACACCTTACCGGCAAGAATGACGTCTTGTGCGATGATATCCGAACGTACAACAGCAGATTCTCCAATGACGACAGTACGAGTGCTGCGGATATCGCCCTGAAAATGACCGTCAATCCGAATATTGGCCTCTGCCTCAACTGTACCTTCAAAGCTGGTGCCATTAGCGAGCAGTGTATCCATAGCTGGGGCGGAGAGCTTTTTTTTGGATTCCTTGAACATGATGGTTTTCCCCCAATCTTTTATTGTAAATATTTTCAAAAATCCTCATTGTACATACAGTAATGGATCGACAGGTTGGTTATGCTTGACGATCTGAAAATGAAGATGAGGTCCTGTGCTTCTCCCAGTACTTCCCAGCAGACCGATGGTCTGTCCTTTGTGGACACGATCCCCCGGAGCCACCTGCATGCCGCTCAGGTGCATATACCAGCTCTGGAGTCCGTCAGGATGCTGGATGATGATGCACTTGCCGCGGGCTCCGCTAGAAGCAGCCTCCAAGACGGTGCCAGCTCCTGCTGCATAGACAGGATCACCGGTTTGTCCGGCAATGTCCACGCCTGAATGGAAGGCAGATCTGCCTGTAAAAGGGTCGCTGCGATAGCCGAAGCTGGAGGTCATTCGCCGTGAACCTACAGGCCAAACGGAGGGATTCCCTTGCTCGGCAAGAGCAAGTCTACGAGTCTGGAGTAGCTGTGCGGCTTGTTTGCGCTCCAGATTCTGCTGTACGGCATTTGCTTGCTGAATAGAGCGGGGAACCGTACGTTCCACCGTGTCCAACAGAGATTCGATCTCCTGAAAATCATCCATTGCCTGGCGAGTTAGGAGGGCAGTATTTTCATGCACTGCGATCAGCTCGCCCCCGATATGGCCGGAAGCATCCCAGGAGAGCGGAGTCATGGTCTTTTTATGGTTACTTGTGGCAGATGAGTTTCCGTGTTTACGAATGAATTGCTGCATTTGCTGTTCCAGCTCCGTTACACGCTGGAGGCGTTCACGAATATTGGTGGCTTGATTCGTCAGCTCCATGACTTCCTGCCGTAGTCGCCCAATGGCTGCATCCTTGTCCGCTACCGTGACCTCCATCTGCAAACTCTGGACAGCAAGATTCGTTTCCATTTGGGAGATAATATGGGAAGAATGGATTTGCAGCCCGATCACGAGTGTAGAGATAGACGCGATCACAAGAGTTGGGACGAGAATGACAGCGGCTGTAGAGCATTGTAGCTGCTTGGGCGGTTGCTGTGCATCCCGAATAACAAGCAGGGTCATCCGGCGATTTAGGCTTCCTTTTTTCATAATCGCTCCTTTCCGGACATCGCTCCTATAGTGCTTGGTTACTATCTATTCAGCTTAAGAGGCAAACATGTCAAAAAAATTGGAGCTTAGTATAAAACGTAGATGAGGATTTTGCAAAATCCTGAGATATATAAGGAGGCTTAGACATGCTGTGGTTGCTGTTGGTTTTAATTGTTTTTATTTTTCAGACCGGGACGATCCTGCTCTTTGAATTTCGCAAGCCGTCCAAAGCGGTAGCCTGGCTTTTTATTTTGTTTTGCTTCCCGCTCATTGGCTTTGTCGTGTACTACTTTGTTGCACAGGATTATCAGAAGCGCAAAATGGTTCGAAAAGGGGGATCGCAGCTGTTTCGTGAGTTTCGCGAGCGTCTGTGGGCGCAATCCAAGGTGATTGAACACGTGGAGCAAATGCATAATCCTCATTTCAAGCATCAGGAGCGACTGTTTAACCAGTTAATTCGTATGTCGGAAAACCCGTTGACTGGATGTAATCGCACACGTGTGCTGACGAACGGCGAAGAAACCTTCGAGGCTATGCTGACAGCGATGGAACATGCACAACATCATATCCATGTGGAGTTTTACATATTTCGGGCCGATGAAATCGGAAGAAAGTTTCAAGAGGTCATGATCCGCAAGGCACGTGAGGGAGTAAAGGTACGATTCGTTGTGGACGGTGTAGGAAGCTACCATTTGCCCTATTCCTTTATTCGTACCTGTAGTGAGGCAGGAGTGGAATTTCATTATTTTCTACCTCCGTTTTTCGCCACGTTGGACCGCCGGATTAACTATCGCAATCACAGGAAAATCGTGGTAGTGGACGGCATGATCGGATTTGTGGGGGGGATTAATGTAGGCGACGATTATCTCGGAAAATACCCCAAAGTGGGATTTTGGAGGGATACGCATTTGCAGATTGAAGGAGATAGCGTCTATTTTCTGCAAAATGCATTTCTTAGCGACTGGAAGCTGGCCTCAGGGGAAAGGCTGATGGATGTGAATTTATTTCCTCCACATACCTGCACCGGGGATGAGGAAGTACAGATTTTGAGCAGCGGTCCCGATCAGGTTTGGGATACGATTCAGGAAATGTGTTTTGGAGCGCTCACAGTTGCCAAAAAGCGGATTTGGATTACGACGCCGTATTTTATTCCCGATCTGGGGATTTATGAGGCGCTCAAGCTGGCAGCAGTCAGTGGCGTAGATGTGAAAATTATTATTCCCTACCAATCCGATTCGAAGCTGGTTCATCTGGCGTCTTTATCCTATGTGCAAGAACTGCTGGAGGCAGGGGTGGAGTTCTACCAATATCGAAAAGGATTTATTCACGCCAAAGTGGTGATTGTCGATGATTTACTCGGCTCGGTCGGGACCGCCAATATGGACATGCGCAGCTTTTTCTATAATTTTGAGTTGACCGCTATAGTTTTTGCTAATTCAGCGCTGGAACGGCTTTCGGAAGATTTTGTAGAGGACATTTCCAACTCCTCACGCATAGATTTAAACGTGTTCCGCAGACGGCCTCGATCTCAGAAAATAGCTGAAATTCTAACTCGCATGCTCTCTCCACTCCTTTAAAGGCGGTTTTCGCCGTTTTTATCGATATAATCCCGCTTTATTGTGATTTATGTGCTCTTTGCTAACTTTTTTGCGCAAAATCACAGTTTTATGGTATACTATTCATATAACACAAGCGCGGTAAAGGAGAGGGGACTGCGGATAGCAGCCCCTTTTTCGGTCCAATATACCATACTGTAACGGGGGGATTTATATATGAGTGTAGTGAGCAAGGAAGTTCAAAATCTGTCTGAAATCACAGATGTAACCGGAGAGTTGACCAAGATCAGCAAAATTCCAGCTAATCCGAAGAACAAAGCAAAACGCCTGTTTCAGCGTGCGGCCATGATTATTTTTGGTGCGACGCTTATGGCAGTGGGCCTCGAAATATTTCTGGTTCCTAACGGCGTTATCGACGGAGGCGTCACAGGTATTTCCATTATGGCCTCCAAGATTACTGGCTATCCACTCGGTATTTTCCTGACCCTGTTGAACCTTCCATTTTTACTTATCGGATACAAACAAATCGGTAAAACCTTCGCTTTATCCACATTATTCGGCATTATCGTGATGTCCATCGGTACCGCGTTACTTCACAATGTAAGTGCATTGACTCCTGGCGAACCACTATTGGGTGCTATCTTTGGGGGCGTCATTCTCGGCGTTGGGGTGGGTCTTGTGATTCGGTCCGGCGGCTCGCTGGATGGGACAGAGATCGTAGCTATTCTCGTCAGTGAAAAAACTCCTTTTTCGGTCGGTGAGATCGTACTGTTCGTTAATATCTTCATTCTGGGAAGTGCAGGTTTTGTGTTCGGTTGGCCGAATGCCCTGTATTCCATGATTGCTTATTATATTGCCATGAAAATGATTGATATTACGATTGAAGGTCTGGATCAGTCCAAATCGGTCTGGATTATTAGTGAAAAATACCGTGATATTGGGGATGCCCTGACGGATCGTCTTGGACGGGGCGTAACTTATCTGGAAGGTGAAGGCGGCTTTACGGGCGAAAGCAAGAAAGTGATTTTCGTCGTCATTACCCGACTGGAGGAAGCGAAGCTGAAGAGCATCGTTGAAGATTGGGACCCACACGCTTTCGTTGCGATCGGTAACATTCACGATGTGAAGGGCGGACGCTTTAAGAAAAAAGGAATACACTAGCGCAAGGGGACAATTTCTCAGCCTAATGGCTGCGGGGTTCGTCCCCTTTTTTGTTCTTCCAAGCATGGATCAGGTTCGGTGTGCCTTGGTGCGCATATGCTTGAGGACGTCTTCTACGGGCTGGGGAGGAACCTTGTCGATCAAGTCACCTACCTGGTTTAGCCGTTCCTCAATATTCAGCAAATGGTAGTCAAGTGGTGATACATCTTGCCGTACCTCTTCCCATGTTAGCGGAGTGGAGACCGTAGCGCCGGGGCGTGCCCGCGGGGTATAAGGAGCGGCCAGAGTTTTCCCCTGATAATGCTGCAAATAATCAAAATAGATGGCTGTTCCCCGATCCTTCTTTAACCGTTCGAGTGTGAACAGATGCGGGTGCTTTTCTGTCACAAACTGTCCAACTAATAGCCCGATGCTGCGAAGTTCGTCGAAGGTTATGCCTGTACGGATCGGAACGATAATTTGTACACCTGTGGCCCCGGATGTTTTGGGGACGGAATCCAAACCAAGCGAAGCCAGTACTTCACCGACAATAGAGGCTGCCTCCATAATACGTGGCTCCACCTCTCTGGATGGATCAAGGTCAATCATCCATTCACAGGGCAGCTTGCTTCCCGCTTCATGCAGAGAGGGGTGGAATTCCAACGCAGCTTGATTACCAAGCCAGAGAAGTTGTGGCAATTTGCCGAGCACGATATATTCAATACCATCATGCAGAGCGGTTTCAATATAGTCCGGCCGAGGACGTGGGGCATTTTTCTGATAAAAAAAATCACCGTGAATCCCATGTGGCCAGCGGATGACGGTCAGCAGACGATGATGGCAATATTTGAGCAGGAAGGGAGCCAATACCGCGAGCTTGCGAAGATATAGCGCCTTAGTCACGCCTGCTTCAGGCCACAGTGGTTTATCCGGGTTGGTGATAGGAATTTCCTGACCTTCAATGGTAATAGTACCTTTAACAGCTTGTCCCATAATGCTATCCTCCTTTGGCTAACATGCAGCAAAATCTTTATTTACAGGCTGATTGTTGAGCTTATAGATCTACATATGGTTTAACATGAACGTGAAGTGCTGAATTTATCCATCAAAGGGATTGACAAGATACATTATGTATCATAAATTTATAATAAAAATACGATATGTATCTATTAAAGTGTCTTGAGCAGAGGTAGAGGAGGAGTTTGCTTGATTGAAAAGCAAGGCGGAGGGCTGGTATTCCTGTTAAGTGTCCCTCGGAGTGGAAGCTCGTTGCTTACCGCCATTTTGCAAAACCATTCCCGCCTGTTTGCCACACAGGAAATGTGGTTTCTGCTCAGTTTATATGATCTTCCTCAGTCACATGCACGGCCATATGGAGGAACAGGGATACTTCGGCAATTTTTTAAAGGTATGGTTTCCTCCGATGTACTGGAGCAGGCCTCCCGTTCGTATGCACTTGAAATATATAATGGTCTGCTTCAAGGAACTACAGCAGATATGCTTATCGACAAATCCCCGCGTTACTATACGGTGCTGGAATTTATAGACCGTTTATTCCCTGATGCCCGCAGGCTGTGGCTTATCCGGAATCCTTTGGCCATTGTGGCCTCATTCAAAAAGGTCAATCAGCTACGGAATGGACGTTTTCAACTGCTGGAGGAACTGGGGAGTCCGCATTTTAATATGAAAATGACGGATATTACGGTTGGTTTGTTCCGTTACGCTCATTATTTTGCTACACCTCATCCACTTGCATACCCGCTTAGGTATGAACAACTCGTATCCAATCCAACGATGGAGATCGAGAAGCTGTGCGGTTTTCTGGGGATCAAGTATGAGCCGGGGATGGAAAAGTACGGAGACTTTGCGGATACGCCCAAATCCAGTCTTTTTTATAGCATGGGAGCGGGTGATCCATTCGTAGGAGAGCATGAGCAGGCGCATCAGGATTCGGTACATAGCTGGCAACATTTGTTGAGTAAAACGGAAATTGAGCTATATTGCAGAAGCATTGGGTCCCGCATGTTTAGGCAGCTTGGTTACGCGGAAGCGTTGGAGCAGGCTGAGCAGATGACTGGAGTCCGCTTTGAAGAGGAGCCGGATATAGAGCTGCTGAGTCAACGTACACAACAATTTCTCCAACAAAGCGGCTTTGAATGGAAGGCAGCTTATCGGATGCTGGAAGACCGGGATGCAGATAACAGAGAACTTGTGATAAATGCAACCCGTCATACTGTACCTCAAGATCTGGCAAGGATGCAGGTGGACCAGATCGTGAACGATCGGCGGATCCAATCACTGGAAAACAGGTTGGCACATAGCTATGAGGAGCGGAACCGTCTTATCGCTCAGCTCCAAAGCTATCAACGCCCAAATCAAAGTCTCCGATCTCGCAGCCTCTTTGCCCGTAAGCTCGGGCGCTTGGCGTCTGTAGCGTTATCAAGCATAGGAAAAGAAAAAGGGGGAAGAACGTGAGTGCGATTGCCGGAATCTATAGCTTTGGACATGAGTCCGTAAGCACCGAAGAAGGCGGGAAAATGATGCAAGCCCTGCGAAAATATCCCGCTGACCGCGTATGTGCTTGGTGCGAAGGCTCAATTTTTTTGGGTTGTCATGCCCAGCATGTGACCCCGGAATCTGTTCATGAGCGTCTTCCCTTCTATGATGAGCTAAGAGATTTGGCAATCACGGCGGATGCGATTATTGACAATCGTTCCGAGCTGTTTGAACGGCTGGGAGTTGAGCAGGAACGGCGGCAAGATATCACGGACAGCGAGCTGATTTTGCTGGCATATGACAAATGGGGAGTGGAAGCAGCCAGTTATCTGATAGGTGATTTTGCCTTTGTCATTTGGGATGCCAAGGAACATCGATTATATGGTGCTCGAGATATGACAGGAAATCGTACGCTGTACATCTACCAACATGACCGAGGATTCGCGTTTAGCACGGTAGTCGCTCCACTTTTGGCCCTGTCCTCTCTGCGAAAAGAACTGCATGAACCGTGGCTGGCCGAATTTTTGTCCATCCGTGCCATGCAGGAATCCGTCGATATCGGAACGACTGCATACAAGCATATCAACCAGCTTCCTCCTGCACATTGGTTCACTATGGAGGAGGGGAAGCGAACCCTTCATAAATATGCATGTCTGGATGAGGTAGAGCCACTGCGGCTCAAAACAGGGGGCGAGTACATAGAAGCTTTCCGCGAGGTGTTCACACAGGCGGTCACTGCCCGACTACGGACGCATCGTGCTGTAGGGGCTGCCTTGAGCGGAGGGCTGGATTCCGGGGCGGTTGCCAGCTTTGCCGCGCCATCGCTGCACCTGCAACAAAAGCCGCTGCATGCATACAGCTATGTGCCTGTTCAAGATTTTACAGACTGGACACCGCCTACATTGCTGGCGAACGAACGAAGCTATATTCAGTCTACGGCTCGCTATGTAGGCAACATTCACGAAAATTATATGGATTTTGAGGGGAAAAGTCCGTTTTCTGAAATTGATATTTGGCTGGAACTCATGGAAGCACCCTACAAATATTTTGAAAACTCCTTCTGGATCAGAGGTTTTTATGAAAAAGCACAGGAGCACAATGTCGGTGTACTATTAACCGGGGCACGAGGCAATTTTACCGTATCATGGGGCCCTGCACTAGACTATTATGCCCGGCAGTTTCGTCGTTTGCACTGGTTGCAATCCTTTCAGGGATTGTGGCGGTACAGCAAGCTTACGGGCAGGCGTATGTCTCATCTACTCCCTGTGATGTTGAAAAAGGCGACTTCGCTTGAATCTCGTTCATGGCTGCGGCGTAGCAATCGAAGTCCCGTTCCTTCACTGATTCACCCGGAGTTTGCCAAACGGATGCATGTAGAAGATATTCCTGTATTGAGCGGAACAGGCTGGATGAAAAACGCCGATCAGACGAGAAAAGAGAAATTTTCGAATTTGGCGATTGCTAACAAAAATGGTGTGGTCGCGACCAAACTTTCACTACGGTATGGCCTGTGGGAACGTGATCCGACCGGAGACAGCCGAGTGATTCGCTTTTGCTTATCGGTGCCTTTTGAACAGTATGTGCAAAACGGTCGGGACCGTGCCCTCATTCGTACGGCCATGCGTGATCATCTACCTGATGATGTTCGGTTGAACCAGCGGGTACGCGGTGTACAGCCTGCAGATTGGCTACATCGAATGCTTCCTTGCTGGGATACGTTTATGGGAGAGCTTCAACTGATGTGTCATGATTTACGAGCCGCCGAATATCTCAATATTGAGTTTATTAAGACGGCTATGGCGAAACTTCACCACCCCCGCCCTGAGCAGGCGTCTGATCCGAATATACGACTACTAATGCATAGCCTGATCGTGTACCGTTTTCTCTGTAGATTGAACTGATCGAACCTATCCGGTCAGACAGTTCGCCATTCGTTGGAGGGGAGGTGATGAGATGAGTAAAAAAGAATGGCAGGAACCGACGATAGAGGTGCTGGATATTAACCAGACTATGGCGGGTAAAGGCTGGAAACAGATTGACTGGGTGTCTGACCACGATGCCGATCTTCATAATCCAAGCTAACACATGGTTATACATGCAGCCGATGTTGGGCTGGAAGCAAAAAACTGGTCCGATAACGACTGAATGAACGAGAATAGCATAATCCATTGGACTCGTATTCAATACAAAGCCGTCTTTATTTCTTCGGGTTAGAGGTATTGCCCAAGAAATAAAGACGGGATTTTTAAGGACAGAGGAGTGAGTCCTATCGTGCATGACAGGAGTGCAAATGTCAGTTGGACGAAATATATAGCCTTTGGACTCAGAATTGCCAGTGAGCTGAATCTGCCTGAGCTGATCCTGGCAGCACCGGAAGCAGTAGAGGATGTAGTCATTCGGCAGGCTGATTTAACTGCATGGAGTGGTCAGCTGGAGCAGGCCAATTTTGTGATGCTAGATGAGCGATTTATGTTCCAAATACCAGGCACGGCCATTTATGCCGTCAGGGAAGGCAAGGAGATCGAAGTAAGCATATTCTCCGGGGCCGATCCTGACACCGTGCGGCTGTTTGTGCTGGGTACATGCATGGGTGTTCTGCTGATGCAAAGACGAATATTACCTATTCACGGAAGTGCGGTCGTCATCGGGGGGAGGGCCTACGCATTTGTGGGTGAATCGGGTACGGGCAAATCGACACTGGCTGCTGCTTTTAGGCAGGCAGGTTATCAGATGGTTAGTGATGACGTGATTGCTGTAAAAGCTACGGCTTCCTCAGCCATCGTGTATCCAGCTTATCCGCAGCAAAAGCTGGGGTTGGATAGCTTGCTCCAACTGGAGGCTTTACGGGAGAACAAGCATGCACGCAAAAGAAATAACATACGGTCCCTAACTGATGACAATTCTGTAATGCCACAATACAGTGATCTGCGTATGCTTGCAGGTGAACTGAATAAATATGCCGTACCCGCCGTAGATGAATTTTTTAACGATCCGCTGCCCTTAGGGGGCGTATTCGAGCTTGTGGCAGATTCTCCAATCCGTGCGTTGATGCGCGAAGGGGAGCTAGTGGCGGTTACGGAACAGCCCTTGAACGTTCTGGAGTGCTTGCATACATTACTACAACATACATATCGTAGGGTGATTATTCCGCGAATGGGTTTGAGTGAATGGTCGTTTGATACAGCGGCTAGGATGGCTCGTAAAGTAGAGGGCTGGCGGCTGCTGAGGGATAGTTCCGTCTTTACTGCGTCCGAGGTTGTACAACGGGTACTTGATATCATTCGTAAGGAGGAAAAGAGTTATGGCAGCCACTAATCCAGCTAAAGACCATTATCGCGTCATTTACGGTGAAGAGGTCTATGTCAGTGATATGGACGGAGAAAAAGTGATGATGAGCATTAACACTGGTAAATATTATAACTTGGGCTTCACAGGAGGACGAATCTGGGAACTGGCAGAATCCGGTCCTTCCCTTGGCGATATCGTAACTGTCCTGACGAATGAATATGAGGTGGACGAGGAACAGTGCAGACAACAGGTACATACCTTTGTGGCTGAGTTGGAGCGGGAAGGACTGTTGAAGCTTCTACGGGAGTCGGTATAACATGCGGATACAACGGCTTCTTCTCCTGTCTCCAGAGGTCAGGAAATTGTTGCCGGAAGCCTGGCTGGAGCTGGGATGGGCGAGGCTGCGCCAGCGTCGTTCTTTTGGGGATTACTCAAGGGTTTGGGGCATATGTATGGAAGAAACTCCATGGCAGTGTGATGTCAGGCAGGAGAAGTCCATTCAGCAGATTTCGCACGCTGTGGAGCTGGCAAGCCGTTATACTCCTTGGCGCAGTAGTTGTCTTGTACAAGCCGCTGCGGCGATGACGTTGCTGGGGCGCAGAAAACTGGACTGCACGCTGTATCTGGGCACAGCCAAAAATGCCGCTGGACGCTTGGCCGCACATGCATGGGTACGTAGCGGACCGATTTATGTTACGGGGAAACGGGAGATGGAAGCATTTACGGTGGTGGGGATATTCGGGAGACGTGCTGTGATGGCTACAAATACAAAAAATGAAAGATAAAGGCAGTTCTTTGCTTTAATGCGATGAGACAAGAAGGAGAAGAATGCATGCCCACCAAGTCTGTTTTGGAACTTGCGAATTGGAATGAGGATCAAGAATTAACGTTGTTACTCTCTCTATTGGGGAAAGACGTTTCTCATTGGCAGGATAAGACTGCTGCTACCCAACTGCGTGAGATGGATTGGGTCCGCTTTTTACGTCTGACCGAGCACCATCGAGTGGTACCTACGGTGTATCTCCAACTGAAAACATTGAATCATTCGTTCGTTCCCGCAGAATTGTTGCGAAACCTTCAGGCGCAGTATCATCGAAACACGCTTCGCATGCTCCATCTTCAAGCAGAAGCCGAGCGTCTGACCAGGCTCTTCATAGCTCATGGAATTCGTGTACTTATGTTGAAGGGTCCTGCTCTGGCGCAGCAATTGTACGGGGATGTTTCTCTGCGTACCTCCAAGGATATAGATTTACTCATTGCCCCTGACGATATGGATGAGGCTGAGCATTGGATGAAGGAAGCCGGATATGCGTCCAAGAGCGGAGAAGTGCGTGTCCTTGGAAGTTGGAAATGGAAGGACCATCATGCATCCTACCTCCATCCGCAAAAACGGGTAGAGATTGAGCTGCATTGGCGGCTTCACCCGGATGGGGGTGGGGAACCCTCTTTTGACGAGCTGTGGAACTGCCGGAAAATGGGCAAAGCTGCAGGAACCAGTCGGCAGGTACCGTTGGGACCTGCCGACAACAGGACTGTGATGACGTCCTGTATGTATACGCTTGGCAGCGAGCATCAATTTCTGTACTTGAGCGCGCATGGTGCGCGTCACGGCTGGTTCAGGCTGCGCTGGCTGGTTGACATCGACAGGCTTGCGGTATGTGCTGTCGATTGGGAGGCGCTACTGCCGATGATGCGCCGCTACGGTGGCCTGCCTGCTGGCGGGCAGGCTTGGGCACTCGCCGCTGCGCTGTTGGGTACGCCGATACCGGAGCCGATGCGTCCGGCATCGGCTACCCGGCAGGCGCACAGGCTCGCGCTGAGCGCGCTGGCCTTCATGCAGGCCAGCGTTCCCGCACCGTACCCGATTGCCCACGGGCCGAGTACAGGTAGGCTTGCTCCATCAGAGCTGCTGCATAGCAGAGCTTTGGCGGAGCAAGCGGAAGCCGCCCCTCCGGATGGCGGTGCTTCAGTATGCGGTACCTGTGGCGAAGCAGCCATGCTTGCCACCAGTGGCGTTACTAGCATCACGGAAGATGCCAGTAACGCCGATCATAGCCCGATGAGCACTGCTACCAGTTGTGCCCCCATTACTCCAGCTGTCGCCTCCAGCCAAGTCATGACCAGAAACACGGCGGCTGCCCATCAGCCGGTCAGCCGCACTTACTTGCTTTCCTTAAAAGAGCCAAGACACAGACTATGGTACCTCATCAGCCGTTTGTTTCCTTCTACGGGGGATTCGGCCGTTTTTCCACTGCCTCGCCAGCTGCATTTTTTGTATATCCCTTTACGTCCATTTCTTTGGCTGAAGCGGCGATTTTCAAAGCACTGACTCGATAGAGGATTTTGCAAAAATCCAATAAGCGACTTTCAATGAACAATATATAGATCGAAATGGTCTAGTTCGTCTATATATTGCACTTTGGAGCGACTGGAATCGAATTTTTCAAAATCCTGGATAAGGAGTGTGCATTATGGTTCACCTGCGATTATATATGACAAAGCTGTATAGCGTGAACGGCGGTGCGTTATTTCTCAATATTGGATGTATGATCATTGTCAGCCTGCTGGAGGGTTTTGGCATTTATATGCTTGTTCCTATGCTGGCGGCTATCGGCGTATTTGTTGGTCATTCAGGGATGCCATTTCTGTCTGGTGGATTGGAACATTTTTTGCCGTTCATTCCTAAAAGCTGGCTGTTGCCGGGGATGTTGATGGTTTTTATAGTGCTGCTTACAGGGCAGGCTTTGCTTCAGCGTTACCAATCCATCCTGAATTCGCGGATTCAGCAGCGTTTTATGCGCTCTTTGCGAATAGACGTGTACACTTCCTTTATGAAGGCGCAGTGGGCATTTTATTTGCGTCAGCGTAAATCTGATTTTAGCCATGTGATGACGACCGAGCTGGCGCGTGTCAGTCAGGGAACGAATTTGCTTCTTCAACTGACTACTGCTGTCATGTTTACGATGATCCAGATTGCGTTGGCTTTTTGGTTATCCCCCTCTTTAACCGGGCTGGTATTTCTGAGTGGATTGGGGCTGTTTGTCGTGTTCCGCCGCTCCATTCGAAATGCCAAACAATTAGGTGATCGTACCACTGAGCTGTCGCAGGTTTATTTTGCTGGGATTACGGATCACATGAACGGCATGAAAGATATTAAAAGCAATCTGTTGGAAGCGGCGAATATCCATTGGTTTCGCTCCCTGACACAACGCATGGAGGATAATACGACCCAATTTGTCCGGCAAAATGCGACCACACAGTTTTTTCATCGTACAGCGGCAGCTGTTTTTGTCGCTTGTGTCATATTTACATCGCTGCAGTGGCTGCATGTTACTCCTGAAAAACTGATTGTGCTGATTCTTATATTTTCCCGCTTATGGCCCCGATTTGCTCTTATTCAAGCGAGTCTGGAATACATCATGTCTATGATCTCCGCTTTTGAGAGTGTCACCAAGGTGCAACAGGAGTGCGAAGCTTTCACAGATCCGTCATTGATTGTATCTGCATCTGTACGGCAACCCCTGTCCCTTCGTCATGGGATCGAATGCAGCCATCTGGATTATCGCTACGATGGTGCAGCAGAGTCTGCGCTGCGTCAAATTAACTTGTTCATACCCGCTCGGGGAATGACAGCCATTGTAGGGAAATCGGGAGCAGGTAAAAGTACAATGGTCGATGTCCTGATGGGTTTTTTACGTCCAACTGGGGGGCAGATTACAATAGACGGGCTTGTTCTGGACGACGAATTGTTGCTCCAGTGGCGGCAGTCGTTTGGCTACGTGTCACAAGACCCATTTTTATTTCACGCGACTGTCCGCGAAAATTTGATGCTGGCAGATAAGGATGCTAGTGAGCAGCAGCTATGGGAGGCGTTACATTTTGCCGCCGCAGACAACTTTGTATCCAGATTGCCCGAAGGGCTGGACACAGTAATTGGAGATCGCGGGATTCGTCTGTCTGGAGGAGAACGTCAACGGCTAGTATTAGCACGGGCTGTCTTGCATCATCCTTCGGTACTTATACTAGATGAAGCGACAAGTGCGCTGGATGGTGAGCATGAAGCCGCAATTCAGGCAGCACTGGAACGGATGAAAGGTCAAATGACGTTGATCGTCATTGCTCACCGCCTGTCAACCATCAGACATGCGGATCAAATTGTCGTACTGGATCAAGGCGAGGTCATACAGCAGGGGAACTACCACCAACTGGAACAAGAGGAGCGGGGGGCGTTCAGTCAGCTACTATCGTATCAAAGCAGTGTCACCGCCACCCCTTAACCAGACTTTTCTGTAACTCAGCTTAAGTTTCTTTACGTTTGGCAGTGCTTCTTTTCTTTTTGACTGGAGTCGGAGAGATGTTCTCGCCTGCAACAGCCTGCTGTGCTGTTGGGGCCGCTGGTTTACGCGCAGGGCGTTTTTTCGCAGCAGGGCCGGGATCGGTAACGACAGGTTGCACTGCCTCGATGCTGGCCTGAAGGGCGGCCATTAAATCTACTACATTGGTCTGAGGCTGTGTTGGGGCGATTCGCACCTCTTCACCAGCCACTTTATGTTGAATGAGATCCAGCAGACGCTCGCGGTACTGATCCGTATACTTTGCTGCATCAAAAGGTGTAGATAGCTGCTCGATTAGCATTTTTGCCATGGTCAGCTCCTTCTCTTTAACCTCCTCCTGCCCCGGTAAGTTAGGCACTTGAGCAATGGGGCGAATTTCATCGGGGTAAAACATCGTCTCCACCGCCAAACATTCATCCAACACCCGAATAGCCGCCAGGCTGCTTTTAGAGCGGATGGAGATTTGGGCAATCCCGATTTTCCCGGTATCCTTCATCGCATTCATGAGCAGCTTATACGCATTGGAGCCAGCCTGATCTGGGGACAGATAATACGTTTTCTGAAAGTAAATCGGATCAATTTCCTGTAAATCCACAAAATCTAAAATAACAATATTTTTATCCGCTTGTCCGCTAACTTGCTCCAGTTCCTCCTTGTCGAACATGACAAATTTTCCTTTTTCATACTCGTATCCTTTTCCAATTTCCTCCCATTCGACCTCCTTGTCACAAACGGGACACTTTCGTACATAGCTAAGTGGGCTTCCGCACTCCTTGTGAATATAACGCATGGAAATGTCCTTATCCTCAGTCGCAGAAAACATTTTAACGGGCACATGAACCAGCCCAAAACTGATCGCGCCTTTCCAGACCGTATGCATACCGCAGTCCTCCTTTTCTTAAATCCGCATTTTGTATCCTTCGTTTCCAACGCTCGGCTGTGAGCATATCCATTTTTCACTTAGATTTTTCACTTAGTATGCTTCGGAGAAAGGAATGTATGAGGTGTAAAGAAAAGAGCAAGCCAACTAATCTGCATTCTGAGGTATGACTACATCGCATAATACAATGATATGAAGTTGTTAAGTTACATTAGTTATATTAAGATAAGGGATAACCAACGATTTTGACATTTTATAAGAAAGGAGTGTTCATGTCATGAAGAAAAGATCATTAAACTTTATATCTTTTGGATATGGATACTCTACTGCTGTTTTTTTCTAAAATCATTTTTATTGGTGGAGTCTGCCTAAAAGTGGTTAGAAGAAACGGTAGAAAAATTTAAAAATGACGAGGTCGATTAAATGAAAAATGAAAAAATAACTAGAAAAAACCCGGCAGCTATGCCGAAACCAGTAGGGAATTACACACATATAACTAAAGTTCCAAGAAATTCAGAGCTATTCGTGACTTCGGGTCAAGTTGGAGTAGATCAGAATGGCCAATTTCCAGAAAGCTTTAACCTACAAATCAGCAATACTTTTAATAACATTAAATCAGTTTTGGACGCCGAACAATTAACCGCTGACAATATTATAAAAGTAAATGTATGGGCAACTGAGCAGATAGATTGGGATTACATGTATTCCCAATGGGAAAAGTTATTCGGGAATGATTATCCTGCAATGACTATCGGCTACCTTACTGCTCTAGGATTGCCTGAAATAAAAATTGAAATTGAAATTTGGGCAGCTAAAGCATAAAAATAATACGCACCTCATTTATGGGATGGAATCATAGATAGCCCCGGTCTTCGTGAGAAGCTAGGGCTGTTTTATGTTTAAATTCACGAAAAATGTACATCCGTCGTCGCAAGCAAACGCACTAAAAGATTACCGAGCATCGCATAGTGACGAGCTATCCGCATCTGCATCCTTCGATTCCAACGCCTTGGCTGTGAGCAAATCATTTTTATGTTTCGTACAAAGGATTTGTATGAGTTGTGAATGAAGATTGCGAATTGCTTCCGCGTGCGCATGGTTACAGCAATTTTGGTACATAGTAAGGCATATCCGATTCAAAAGGGGGTACACAATTTATGTCCGGAAAATCCTATCCTCAGCAAATCAGGCATCGTGTGGGTCAAAGCCAAATCGCCTTTCGGGGCCCGGCTGGAGGCGAACAGGATGCATTGCCGCCCGAGTTTGCTCTTTCACATGGAATTCGTCCGCCTTTTCCCGTAGCTGTGGCTCATGTGGATTTGGAGGCTGTAGTCTCAACTTCGCCTTCTCATAGCATCCCTTCATTAGACGTTGAACGGATTATAGATGAAGACTAGGTGAACTATATTTCTGAATGAATGCACACAACAACAAACAGGAGGGGAAGAATAACATGAACGTGGAACGAGCAAAAGCTATTTATGATTCATCCGAAAATATTGCCGTACAATTGGATGGTAAACCGATCTGGATTGAGCATGTAGACCAAGCAAACGGTATGGCAACGGTACAGATAGGTAGCAGACCCGGCAATACCCAAACCGTCCGTGTGGATCGTCTGGAAGAACAATAGAAGAGGGGCACCAAACCAGATTTTTCCCATAGTATGGGGTATAGCTTTAGAAAGATCTTGGACAGCTGTAGGCTTTCATCGTAGAATGCTGCTTTAATGGTCCCGCTCCAACCCTAAAAGGCTCGCAATTGCTCAATGAGCAATTAGCGAACCTTATTTGTAATAATAAATGCAGTCGAGGGAACAAGTTAAACGCCAGACAAGTTAATTTGAAGGTGGAGTTGGTTCCTTTACATGACTTTATACTGCAATGGCCTTTAAATGTGGTGAAATCATCAGTTTAGCCTCAGTTGCCAATTGAACGTCTTCCACCGATAAACCCGGCGCAATTTCCTTCAGCATCAGTCCACTACCTGGAATAACATCGATGACAGCCTTTTCGGTTACGATGGTCTTTACAACATTTACAGCGGTGAGGGGCAGTTTACATTGTTCCAGTATTTTCGGCGCTCCATTTTTGTTCACATGCTCCATGGCTACAATCACTCTCTTGGCTCCGACCACCAAATCCATGGCTCCCCCCATGCCCGGAACCTTTTTCCCTGGGATCATCCAGCTTGCAAGGTTGCCTTTCTCATCGACCTCCAGGGCGCCCAACACGGTGATATCCACATGCCCTCCACGGATGATAGAAAATGAAAGCGAACTGTCGAAAAAGCAAGCTCCTTCCATAGTTGTAACATAGTTTCCGCCTGAATCGATACAATCGAGTCTTTCTTTCCCCTGAGTCGCTTTTGGGCCTACACCGAGGATTCCGTTCTCAGCCTGCAGCATAATATGAATGTTTTCGGGGATATAGTCTACCACCATTGTAGGCATTCCAACACCAAGGTTGACAACTTCGCCATTTTTAAATTCCTGGGCTATTCTTCGAGCAATGAATTCTCTGTTATTCATGCGTTTTCACCCACCTTTACAATTGCGTCGACAAATATTCCGGGAACGTTGACATGATTGGGGTCAATTTCTCCCGTCTTTACGTATTCGTCTGTCTGAGCAACTACATACTCTGCCGCTGTAGCCATTACCAAATTGAAGTTACGTGAAGAGCCGTTGATGACAAGATTTCCCGCTTCATCAGCCTTATGAGCTCTGATTAGCGCCACATCTGCTTTGAGCGGCAGTTCGAGCAAATATTCTCTCCCGTCAATTTGGATTTTCTTTTTTCCTTCCTCTACAATGGTGCCTACACCTACAGGCGTTAAAACACCGCCCAAGCCTGCTCCTCCTGCACGTATTTTTTCAGCGAGCGTACCTTGCGGGAAGAGTTGAACCTCCGCTTCTTTCGTCATCAGGAGCCTTCCCGTTTCCGGATTAGAGCCAATATAGGATGCAAAAATCCGCTTTACTCTGCCGCTTTTTACAAGCTTATAAATAGATAATTCCGGTGTGCCTGTATCATTGGATATAATCGTAAGATTGCTGGCGGGATTGGTGTCGACAAGCGCGCGTACAAGTTCCTCCGGAAAGCCTCCTGCCAGAAAACCTCCGACCATAACGGTGTCTCCGTCTTTGATCTGCTTAACTGCTTCTTCAGCGGAGATTACTTTGTTATTCATGGTTCCTTCTCCTTATATATATATTTTTAGGAAAGCAACTTTATTGGAGATAATCATAGAGGACTCTTCCATATGGAAGCGTTAAATCGGCAATAAAATGTTTTCCGCCAATATAAGCTTTTACCGGCAAATCTGCCACAGGAGCGTTGACATGGGGAATCAGGTTTAACCTCGCAGGCCCTGACCAGGCGCCTTTTACCGTAATGTTTTCGAGATTATACGCTACCAACTGAGCAATTTTAGGGGTACCGTCAACATCAGGAATTAATTTTAAATTAACTTGCGTTTTTGCGATGGCTTTAGCCGTTTCCTTTTCATCAAGAATGTTATATTTGAAAGGCATGGTTCCCGTGGCCACCAGGACGTTGTTGTAATGCAATGTACCCGTCAGCGTCTCCGTCTCCTCAACGATCAAGCGGGGCTTCGCCCATTTTTTCGGAAATCCCCAGATTTCACGTCCTCCCAGAATAGCAGGCGCGTTATCCAAATACATTTGGGCAACAAAATTACAGGGTTCTCCATGAAAAGTACACGGAATGACAATACCGCTTTCCTCATAGCTTCCTAACCCGGATGAATCGGGCATCTTGATCCATTCATAGGAAACGGTATTGCTTCCATCCGGCTGAAGAGGTTCCGGGACCGCCTGTCTAATCGCAGCGGGATCGGATTCATAGGTAATGATGAAAAATTCCCGGTTGATGAAGCGACATGGCGGGCGCCCATAACTGCCGCTGGCCGCAGGCATGGATTGGAGTGAAAGTACATCTTTTTGATTCATAGCGATCTCCCTTCCTTTTAAGAGATAGTTCTAAAAGTCATCCTGAACTCGCACTTTAAATGAGTGCATTTTCAACTAGCATCGCTATTCCCATTCCCGTTCCGATGCATAACGAGGCGATGCCGTAACGTGAAGATCTCCGCACCATTTCATGAACCAGCGTAACCAATACCCTAGCACCGCTTGCACCGACAGGATGCCCGATCGCGATCGCGCCGCCATTGACATTCACCTTCTCAGGATTGATTCCAAGCTCTTTCAATACCGCTAGTGCTTGTGCGGCGAACGCTTCATTAATTTCAAAAAGATCGATGTCATCAATAGACATTCCCTGTTGCTTCAGAAGTGACGAAATGGCCTTCACCGGTCCCATTCCCATATATGCAGGGTCAACGCCAACAAGTGAATAACCCTTGATATATGCCAACGGCTTTAACGCATGTTCCTTACATTTGTCTTCCGACACTACAAGCATAGCCGCCGCGCCATCATTGATTCCTGAAGCATTTCCGGCGGTAACTGTTCCGTTCTCCTTAAACGCAGGTTTTAATTGAGAAAGTTTTTCTTTCGTTGTATTTCCTCTTATGTGTTCGTCCTCCGTGAAAGAAATAGTTTCTTTTTTGTTTTTGATCATGACTGGAACAATCTGCTCTTCAAAAAGCTTCTTGTTTTTAGCTTCTACGGCCTTTATCTGGCTTTGATAGGAAAATTCATCCTGCTCAAGTCTTGAAATTCCATATTTCTCTGCAACATTTTCTGCGGTAATTCCCATATGGTAATGGTTGATCGGGCACGTAAGACCGTCGGCCACCAGGGAGTCTACCAACTCACCGTTGCCAAGTTTGTAGCCGTTTCTTGCATTCCTTAGCAGGTAAGGGGCATTCGACATGCTCTCCATGCCTCCGGCCAAGACGATGTTGCCTTGTTCCGCCAATATTGAATTGTAGGCTAAAGCAACGGCATGGAGTCCTGAACCGCAAACCGTGTTTATCGTTGTTTCGGGTACATCAATAGGGATACCGGCTTTTAGTGCCGCCTGTCTGGCAGGATTTTGGCCATTGCCCGCCTGAAGAACATTTCCTAAATAAATTTGATCAATCAAAGAAGGCTCTAATTTACTTTGCTGAAGGCATGCTGTCATCACAGTTGCTCCCAGTTCAGGAGCGCTTAGAGGCGCAAGGGTTTTGTTAAAAGAGCCGACCGCTGTTCTCAACGGGCTTACTAAAGCTACTTTTTTCATTAAAAACTCACATTCCTTTCGTTGTGTTCAAGACACAATACATCCATGATTGCACTTCAATTCGTAATTTCCGTTCTTAACCTACGAGATGTAGCGACTGCAAGATACATTTGCTTGCGGGCATATCATGGTGCCTAAGACAGTGAGTGTGAGGGTTCGATCGCCTTCTCTCGTTGGAAATTAAAACCAGTTTCATCATAGTTCTAATGCAGATTTTGCTCAATGTTCAAAAATATACACATATCTATGTACAGATGTTTATAGAGCCATATAGGCCACAATAATTAGGCCATTCTAACGTTTTCTGTTAATTTCTTAATTTTTCTGAAAATCATGATCATAAATTGAATTTTCTGTTAAAAATGAAAGTTACAATCCATACGTGAAAAAGTTTTCCTCGCAAATATCATCTAACTCATCGCTGGGAAATAAAAAAAAGCCTCCAGAATGTTCTGAAGACGGATTTGCCTTTCAATATTCATAATCTTCGTTATATTGTGCCAGCTTGCTTCTTGTTAACGGTGTCACTTGAAAGGGCGGTTTTTTCGTATGAACAATAAAAGAAGCCGACTTGCTTGAAAGCAATCGGCTTGGAACATAAAACTTCAACAACTCACGAAAAATGTACATCCGCTGTCGCGAGTAAACGCACAAAACGATTGCCAAGCATCCCATTATGATGCGCTACAATTTGTTCACTGCTCAGCACCTTGCTATCAAATGTACTATGTGCATCTAATACGAGCACGTTGTTATGGTATCCCAGACTATAGGCGCTTCGGCAAGTCGTGTCGAGGCAAAACTCGGTCTGCATCCCCGCGATTACGAGTTGATCGGCTCCCAGTTCCTTCAGCACATGGCCCAATTCGGTTTGATAGAAGCTGTCCCAGGATGATTTACGAACAATTCGTTCATGAGGAAGAGGACGCACCACATCGGCGATGGCCCAGCCTACACTGTTTTCCCGGAAATCCTCATCCGCTTCATCGGTATGCTGTACGAAAATCACTGGTGTACCTGTAGCTCTGGCTTTGTCCAAAAGCTGCTGCAAATGTGCTACAACTTCCTGTTCACGATACAGCTTCTCATCATACATGAACATAGCCTGCTGAACATCAATCATGAGTAAAACGGTTTGCCCCATCGTTTCAATCCCTCCCTGTGTGTATCA
This sequence comes from Paenibacillus sp. FSL R10-2748, assembly GCF_038005565.1. Lineage (NCBI taxonomy): Bacteria > Bacillati > Bacillota > Bacilli > Caryophanales > Paenibacillaceae > Paenibacillus > Paenibacillus sp. FSL R10-2748. The sequence goes on along the minus strand of NZ_JBBOTK010000001.1, from coordinate 1,057,554 downwards.
CTAACTTACAATAGCATGTCTTCATGCCTTGCGGCGACATAAGGTGAACTATATAATAAAGAACAAGTTGGAACGGTCCGATTCGGACGAAAGGTGATTAAAATATATGACAATTTCGCAGGAGCAGTTTATGTTCCGTTCTGTCTCAGAGGCACAGACCGGGGCATTGGCAGGTTTTTTGGCAGCCAAAGCGGTCCCCGGAACGGTGATTGTGCTGGATGGAGATCTGGGAGCGGGCAAAACTGCTTTTTCCAAGGCTTTTGCCAGCCATTTAGGTGTGCCGGGTATCGTAAATAGTCCAACCTTTACCCTCATTAAGGAGTACGAGGGCCGATTGCCTTTGTATCATATGGATGTGTACCGGATTTCCCAGGACGAGGCAGAGGATCTCGGGCTGGACGAATATTTTTACGGGACAGGAGTATGTCTGGTGGAATGGGGTAGTATTATACCGGATATATTGCCGGAGCAGCGGCTTCACATGTATATAGAAACAACGGATGTCGGGGAGCGCTTGATTCACCTGACCGGGTACGGCGAGCCTTATGAACAATGGTGCCGCAGTTTGCGGGAGAATGGAGTTTGAACCATGCAAAGAGAGCATACAGATGTGAATGTAAAGCCGCGTGAGCGGTTTTTGACGTTAGATACAGCGACGACCGTGATGGCGGCCGCTCTGATGAACGGAAGAGAACTGCTGGGAGAAAGCAACGTCTATGGCGAACGTAATCACTCCGTGCATGTGATTTCCGAGCTGGAGCGACTACTGAATGAAGAAGGGCTGACACGAGATGATGTAGACGGTATTGCAGTTGGTGTTGGACCGGGGTCTTATACCGGTATCCGGATTGCCGTGACCGCAGCCAAAACACTCGCTTGGGCCTGGGGTGTTCCGGTGACGTCCATATCCACTTTGCACGCTTTGGCGTGGGGGGGTTGGAATCGCGGCATCGAGATGAAGGGGCAAGAAGGTAAAAATGAGTCTGTGAACAACGGTTCGTCCGGAGCACAGGCAGCAGACTGGATTGTGCCCGTGCTGGATGCGCGCCGTGGTCAGGTTTACACGGGGCTGTTCGCCGTGAGTACAGTTGACGACGTCGAGAGTCCGCAACGGCTGGAGCCAGATGCAATCCGGTTGATGACTGCTTGGACCGATGACCTGCTGCAACGGCTGGAGGCTTTACCCTCTGAAGAGCGTCCCCCAGTCATTTGGCTAGTCGGTGAAACGACGGTTCACGCCGAAACAGCCGATCGCTTGCGTGCATGGAGCGAGCTTCGTATCGTACCTTATGAGCTGGAAGGAAGATGGGTTGGCCGCCTTGGGGCGGATAAGCTGCTTCGTCAAGAACATGACGAGCTACATACGCTGGTTCCTAATTATACCCAGCTGGCGGAGGCGGAAGCCAATCTGCTTCGCCAGCGCTGAAGAGAGCGGTGAACAACATGGCAAAGAACATACAGCGGGAAGAGAAACTTGAGTTTCGCTTGATGCAACTGAATGATATTCCCGATGTGCTGGAGATTGAGCATGAAGCGTTCACGCTACCGTGGACAGAGGAAGCATTCCGCAATGAGCTGACGATGAATCATTTCGCTAAATATATGATTATGGAACTAGACGGACAAGCCATTGGTTACGCAGGCATGTGGACGATTATGGATGAGGCCCATATTACGAATATTGCGATTCGTGAGGCTTATCGCGGACGTAAGCTTGGAGACAAGCTGTTGGATGAGCTGATGCAGACCGCCTCTTATTTAGGGATGGAACGTATGACGCTGGAGGTGCGGGTAACGAACCGGATCGCTCAAGGCTTGTATGAGAAAAAAGGCTTTAAGCCCGCAGGTGTGCGCAAAGGCTATTATTCGGATAATAACGAGGATGCTGTGATCATGTGGGCGGATCTTCCCGCGCATGGGGCATCCGGTGAACAGGAAGGAAGCGTGCAGAAGCAATGATGCAAGAGGAAAAAGTAGGTACAGGCTCCGCCTCCGGCGAGCCTTGCTATATACTGGCAGTGGAAACGAGTTGTGATGAAACGGCTGTTTCTGTCGTGAAAAATGGCACAGAGGTGCTCTCGAATCTGATTTCCAGTCAGATTGAAACACACAAAGCCTTTGGTGGTGTTGTGCCAGAGGTGGCTTCACGCAAACATGTGGAGAGCATCACCTACATGCTGGACGAGGCTATGCAAACATCAGGAATTACCCCACGCGAGATTTCGGCGGTTGCCGTGACACAAGGACCAGGACTGGTTGGTGCATTGCTGGTTGGTATTGTCGCCGCTAAGAGCGCTGCTTTGGCGTTCGGCAAGCCATTAATCGGGACGCATCATATCGCGGGACATATTTATGCCAATCAGCTGGAGCATGATATCGTATATCCGTGCATTGCTCTCGTTGTGTCAGGAGGACATACAGAGCTGGTGCTGATGGAGTCCGAAGGTCATTTTCAACTCATTGGTCGTACAAGGGATGATGCGGTTGGAGAAGCCTACGACAAAGTAGCGAGAGCCATTGGATTTCCGTATCCCGGCGGTCCGCATGTGGATCGTGTGGCTCATGAATCGGAGGAAGTGGTTACTTTGCCGCGTGCATGGTTGGAGCCGGATTCTTATGATTTTAGTTTTAGCGGTTTGAAATCTGCAGTGCTGAATGTAATTAACCAGACGAAAATGCGCGGAGAAACTGTTCATGTCGGAGCGATCGCAAGAGGCTTTCAAGAGTCGGTCGTCGAGGTGCTGGTGGAAAAGGCGATTCGTGCCATGCGTGAATACGGTGCGAAGCAGCTCCTGCTTTGTGGCGGTGTGGCTGCTAATCGCGGACTGCGTACAGCATTGCGTGAGCGCTGTGAGCGCGAAGGAATTGAGCTGCTTGTACCATCGATGAAATATTGCACAGATAATGCAGCGATGATCGGTGCTGCGGCCTACGCCAAATGGAAGCGCGGGGAATTTACCTCATTGGATATGAAGGCTGATCCAGGACTGTCTCTGGAAGAATGGTCTGTCCAAACTTAATTGAAGAAGAATGAGCAAGACACGGCACAGTTGAGTCGTGTCTTTTTTGTTCTGCTCCATAACTATCATAAAAATATAAATTCAAGAGGATAAAATACAGGAGTTTGAGCAAATGAATGGCAGTATCTCATTCCCTCACATTATTCGTCACAATTGTTCACGATTTTTCATGATTCATAAAAAAAATCTGGAATTTTGATACTGCCCGAATAATGATGTGATTTGTCAAGTTGTGAACAAAGTTATCCACATATACCGCTTCTAATGTGGATAACCGAGCCCGAAGCAAGCAGGATAAGACTTTTTGGAGATAGCAAGTTGGGGGATATGTAACACCTTTAGTTCTTGTGAAATCTGTGGATAATGTGGATAAAAGGGTGGATAAATTTGGTTTTCATTTGAAAACGGCTTTTTATCAATAAAAAAATGGCCCAAAAGGCCATTTTTCAATCTCATTCATACACATAAGTTGTGGATAATCTTGTGTACAAAAATACAAAAGAGGAAAATGTGAAATTTTTAAGGCTGAGATTTTATGCAGTGGTGTTTATTCTTCTAACAGCTCTTCCCAAGCGGTATAGGTTTCAGTCAATTCCTGTTTATGGGTGTCGAGTTGTGCCTGAATATTCTGAAGCGCTGTGTAATCCTGATAGATCTCAGGCAGGGTCATTTGTTCCTCCAGCCCTAAAATTTGTTCTTCCAGCGTTTTAATCTGGTTTTCCAATGCCTCCAGCTTGCGTTGACGGCTGCGTTCCTCGCTTTTGGCTTGTTTGTCCGCCGCATAGGTGGCGGCGCGTGATTTGGACGTGGTCTCGTCTGTCACGGATGCAGAGGCAGCCGATGTTTTGCCGCGTGTGGCCTGATTTGCCTCCAGAGCTTCCAGCGCAATTTCCTCTAACTCCTGCTTTTTGGCTACATAGTCATCATAATTCCCCAGGAAATGTTCTATCCCTTCAGGATGCAGCTCGATGACACGTTCCGCCATTTTGTTCAGGAAATAACGGTCATGGGAAATGAACAACAGTGTACCGTCATAGTCCATCAAAGCTGCTTCCAGCACTTCCTTGCTAAACAAATCCAGATGGTTGGTAGGCTCATCTAGAATTAATACGTTGGCTTCGCGCAGCATGAGCTTGGCCAGAGAAACGCGGGCTTTTTCCCCTCCGCTTAATGCAGCTACTTTTTTCAGTACATCGTCACCGCTAAACAGGAAATTACCCAGCACTGTACGAATACGTGCTTCTTCCATATGAGGGTATTCGCTCCACAACTCCTCCAGTACGGTATTGGCGGGGTTCAGGTTCGTCTGCTCCTGGTCATACAGGCCGATTTTGATTTTTGTGCCCCAGTGGATGGAGCCAGCAACAGGTTTAAGTGATCCGGTCAGACATTTGAGCAACGTCGATTTTCCGATCCCGTTCGGACCAATCAGTGCCACGGTATCTCCACGTTTTAAGTCGAACGATGCGTGCTGGAATAAAGGCTTTTTACCTTCATACCCCACAGAGAGGTCACGTACCTCCAGCACTTCCTTACCTGACATATGGGCTGTTTCAAAGGAAAAATGAGCCTTTTTCAAGTCTCCCATGGGCCGATCCATACGCTCCATTTTATCTAACTGCTTGCGCCGACTTTGAGCGCGTTTGGTCGTGGAAGCCCGTACGATATTACGTTGTACGAATGCTTCTAAACGGGCAATTTCTCCTTGCTGCTTTTCGTAATGTTTCAGGTTCGTTTCGTACTCGGCAGCCTTCAACTCCATGTAGCGGCTGTAGTTGCCTGTATATCGGGTAGAACGATGGCGTTCGATTTCAATAATCGTCGTTACCAGTCGGTCCAGAAAATAACGGTCATGTGATACAACCAGCAGAGAACCGGAGTAGCCGCGCAAATAGTCCTCCAACCAGGTCAGTGTTTGAATATCCAGATAGTTGGTAGGCTCATCGAGCATAAGGACATCTGGGGCGAGCAGTAGGATGCGTGCTAGCGCAAGCCGGGTTTTCTGTCCTCCGCTCAGAGTAGCTACAGGCGTCTCAGGTGCAAATGAACCAAAGCCCATGCCGTGCAGCACGCTGCGAATACGGGTCTCCATTTCATAACCACCGTGATCCTTGAACCAGTCTGAACGACGTGCATAGCGTTCCAGCAGATCTGCGTAGCGTTTTTCGTTTTGAGCATTGGCCAGGTCAGCGATGTCCTGTTCCATTTGCCGCAGTTCCCGTTCCGCTTCAATCAGGGGAGTGAACACCAGCATCATTTCCCCCCAGATAGAACGATCAGAATTCAAGCCGCTGTTTTGCGCCAGATAACCGATGCTGGTCTCCTTCGCCTTGAAAATTTGTCCACTGTCATAGGATATTTCACCAGCAATGATTTTGAGCAGGGTCGATTTGCCTGCACCGTTCACACCTACGAGTCCAATACGTTCACGTTCCAATATTTGAAGGTTAATCCCGTCCAGAACGGGCTCAATTCCATAGGATTTAGTAATTCCGGTTACTTGCAATAGCATAGCGTATCGTTCCTCCATTACATTTTGCACAGTTCTACCTGCTTTCTTCGCAGGTACCTTCCTTCCAGTTTACATGAAATTACCCACTATTGCACTGCTTTCACCCTGTAAACCCTTGAGCCGCGTGTAGTCAATTTGTATAAACAATGATAAACTTAAACGAGAAGTGAAAAAGAATGAAAAAAACTTGCAACGTACAGCACTTACTGACAAATGGGACAATAGCAACGTTTTAAAGATTATCGACGATTGTGCGGGAGGGCGGATGTGATGGATGTCTGTGATGTGAAGAACGCGCTGCGTTTGCAGCAACGGGAAGCGCGTGACTCCATGGACCCGCTGACAAGGCAGAAGGCATCGGCTGTGGCCTGTCGGCATGCAATCGAGGCATGGGAGCAGCTTAGAATAGACAGAAACGGAGATAAGCTAACATTATTTAGTTATCTCTCTTTTGGCAGCGAGATTTCGACGACCCCCCTCATTGAGCATTGCTGGTCACAGGGAGATCGTGTCCTGGCCCCAAGAGTGGATCCGGTAACCCGGACTATGGAGCTGAGGGAGATGGATCAGTACGGAGATATTGTACCCGGTATCTGGAACATCCCTGAGCCTGCTTTGACATGCAAGGAATGGTCGCCTGAAATGTGGGCGGGAATTGACTGGGTTGTTGTGCCTGGCTTGGCCTTTGATCGTCGTGGGGGCAGGATTGGTTACGGCGGAGGCTATTATGACCGCTTTACCGTACAGGTAGAGGCAGAGAAGCGTAACAACAGCCACGTAGGTCCGCTTTATGTCTCGCTGCTGCTGCCGGGACAATTGCTGACACAGGTGCCCATGGAGCCAAGTGATTTGCGAGTGGACGTGCTGTTTACTCTGGATGGACGCTTAGATTGTGATTATGCAAAATTGACAAATGATGAATGAAGTAAAGTTGGGTATGTGAAAGGAGCTGTGAGGGAGTCGTGGATTCCTTTACTCATTTTAACGAACAGGGACGGGCTCGGATGGTAGATATTTCGGGTAAAACGTCTACGATTCGTACAGCAGTTGCCGTGACTCAGATTACGATGAATCCGGCTACATTGACGGCTGTAAAAGAAGGAAGAATCGGCAAGGGTGATGTTCTTGCTGTGGCCCAGGTCGCAGGGATTCAAGGTGCGAAAAAAACGTCAGACTGGATACCGATGTGTCATCCACTGGCCCTGACAGGCGTGAACATTACTTTTTCCGATAATGGACATGATGTGCTTCATATTGAAGTTGAAGTGAAGACCGAAGGTAAAACAGGTGTAGAAATGGAAGCTTTGACAGCGGCTTCAGCCGCAGCGTTAACCGTGTATGATATGTGCAAGGCGCTGCAAAAAGATATGATCATCGGCCCTACCATGCTGCAATCCAAAACAGGTGGCAAGCATGGGGATTTTCAAAGGGAGGACCACCGGGAACCTTGACATAGACAACATTGTCGCCGAGAGGGTACTGTGATGTGATGGAGGATGCAGCGTGGCTGTTTCTGATTTTCAGAAGAGAAAGTATTCTTTCATGATAGGAGAAGGGTGATCTTATGGTGTGGAAAACGGCGATCCTAACAGCCAGTGATAAAGGGGCAAGGGGAGAGCGTGAGGATACAAGCGCACAGGTCATCCGGGAACTCATCGAAGAAGAACTGGGCGGAGAGATTGTGGAATACCGGATCGTTCCCGATGAACCGGATGAAATTATTGCAGCTTTAATCGAAATGACCGATTATTTTCATGCAGACCTGGTACTAACTACGGGCGGAACTGAGCTGGCGATCCGTGATGTGACACCCGAGGCGACTAGGCGGGTTGTGGAACGGGAAGTGCCAGGCATGGCGGAAGCCATGAGAATGATCGTGATGCAGAAAAATCCAGCGGCTATGCTATTCCGTGGAATCGTGGGAATACGCGGACGTACACTGATTGTCAATTTGCCAGGAACGCCCAAAGGTGTGCATGAAAATTTGGCAGCGATAATGGACCAACTTCCAGAAGCGTTGCTTATGGTGACAGGCCAGTTCCGGTAGAAGGCAGCACATCGTGTGTGGTATGATACCTATAAGAATTTATAAGGCCGTATACGGGCAAAGATTCTTATTTTGTCCGTCAACATAAGGAGGATTACTACACATGCCCAATATTGGAGCACCGGGTTATATTTTGTTGATTATTCTGGCGCTGCTGTTATTTGGTCCGAACAAGCTGCCTGAGCTGGGTCGAGCTGTAGGGCGTACATTCCGTGAGTTTAAAAACGGGGCACGCGATATTTTATCAGAAGATGAACGGACTGAGCGTAAAGACAGCAAAGATAGTGTGGTCAAAGCATCACAAACGACGTCTTCAGAAGTTCAACCTCAGCCTGAGGATAAACGCATGTCATAGATTTAGTTATCGATTCTTGATGCTTGTACAATAAACAAGAGCCTCTTCTTCAGTGAAGGGCTTTATTTTTTAGGAGGCGCTGCTGCGTTCCGTTCAGAAAGGAGGAATGGACTTGACCCCATCAGAGCATGAAATGCCGTTAATGGAACATCTGGGAGAGCTTCGCCGCAGAATTATTTATGTGCTAATTGTATTTGTATTGGCACTGGCTGGTGGTCTGTTCGCGGCGGGTTCTGTCTATGACTGGCTTATTCGCTCCGGTTCGGCGCAAGCTTTTCAGTTAAACGCGTTTTCCTTTTGGGACGGGATTGGTATCTACATGAAGATCGCCATGATCATCGGGATTGCGGTGGCGCTACCGTTTGCCTGCTACCAACTGTGGAAGTTTGTCAGCCCGGGCTTAAGACCGCAAGAACGGAGTGCGACTTTGCGGTATGTGCCTTATGTGCTGCTTTTGTTCATTATTGGGGCAGCTTTTGCTTATTTCATTATTTTCCCAATGGCGATTCAGTTTACATCGTCCGTCACTAAAAGTATGGGATTACAGGAAACGTACGGGATCGCACAATATTTTACCTTTATGTTTAATATTGTACTGCCTGTAGCACTGCTGTTTGAGCTTCCCCTGCTTATCATGTTTCTGACGGGGATTCATGTTATAACACCAATACGGCTTCGCAAATGGCGGAAGATTTCTTATTTTCTGCTTGTGTTCGTCGCGGTTGTCATTACCCCGCCGGACTTTATTTCCGATTTTTTGGTGGCGATTCCGTTGCTGGTGCTATATGAAGTGAGCGTGTATTTATCTTCGGTCGTGTACCGCAGGCAGCTGCGTGCGCAGGAGGAACGTGAGGCCCAGTTGCGTGTAGCTTCGGAATAAAAAGGCAGGACCTGAATGGCTCAGTAAACAATTTATTCGGGTCCGCGCTACATGGCAACTTGCACATGATGAATAGCATTTGTATATCATAACTATTTACAGAGTATGAACAGCAGCAGCTTAGCTGCCCTAAAAATAAGCATTAGCCTTGGGTCAGCGGTTATTTTTAAGTCAGATGGAAATAATCGAGAAGGGCTGTCCATAAAAATTCCCATAAAAAATACATTAGGGACTTGAAATTCAATCTCAAGTTGAGTATCATAAAGTTGGTTGTTAGCACTGACGACTGTCGAGTGCTAATACATACAACATAACAACCAAATTACAGGATAAAACACTTAATAAGGAGGCTATTTTTTCATGATCAAACCTTTGGGTGAACGCGTATTGGTGGAAGCAATTGAGCAAGAGACAACGACTTCCTTCGGGATCGTACTTCCTGACTCTGCCAAGGAAAAGCCGCAAGAAGGCAAAATTATCGCGGTTGGCGCAGGCGCATTGAAAGACGGTGCCCGTATTCCTCTGGAAGTAAAAGAAGGCGACCGTGTCATTTTCTCTAAATACGCTGGAACGGAAATCAAATATGAAGGTAAAGAATATTTGATTATGAAAGAAAGCGATATCCACGCGATCATCGGTTAACCGGAACCCGGACAAGACCTGAATATAGGAATTGAAACAAATCATTCATAATCCATAGGGAGGTTTATCACAAATGGCTAAAGATATTAAATTCAGTGAAGACGCTCGTCGCTCTATGCTGCGCGGGGTTGACGCATTGGCTAACGCTGTTAAAGTAACACTCGGACCGAAAGGCCGTAACGTTGTACTGGAGAAAAAATTTGGTAGCCCGCTCATCACCAATGACGGTGTAACGATTGCAAAAGAAATCGAGCTGGAAGATGCGTTCGAAAACATGGGCGCTCAACTGGTTAAAGAAGTAGCAACCAAAACGAACGATGTAGCTGGTGATGGTACGACTACTGCTACTGTTTTGGCTCAAGCCCTCATCACAGAAGGTCTGAAAAACGTAACTGCTGGCGCAAGCCCAATCGGTATCCGTAAAGGGATCGACAAAGCGGTTAAAGCAGCTGTTGCTGAACTGCAAGCCATCTCCAAACCAATCGAAAGCAAACAATCCATTGCTCAAGTAGCTGGTATTTCCGCTGCTGATGATGAAGTAGGCGAACTGATCGCTGAAGCTATGGAAAAAGTGGGCAAAGACGGTGTAATCACTGTTGAAGAATCCCGCGGTTTTGCAACAGAGCTGGAAGTCGTTGAAGGTATGCAATTTGACCGTGGCTACATTTCCCCGTACATGATTACAGATACGGACAAAATGGAAGCTGTACTGGACAATCCATATATCCTGATCACAGACAAAAAAATCACAAACACACAAGAAATCCTGCCATTGCTTGAAAAAATCGTACAACAAGGCAAGCCACTCGTTCTGATCGCTGAAGACATCGAAGGCGAAGCGCTGGCTATGCTCGTTGTCAACAAACTGCGTGGTACATTCAACGCTGTAGCTGTTAAAGCTCCAGGCTTTGGTGACCGTCGTAAAGCAATGCTGCAAGATATCGCTGCCCTGACAGGCGGTCAAGTGATCACGGAAGAACTGGGTCTGGACCTGAAAACAGCTTCCGTAGACCAACTGGGTACAGCACGTCAAGTGCGTATCACAAAAGAAAATACGATTGTGGTTGACGGTGCTGGAAACAAAGCCGACATCGACGCTCGTGTTAGTCAAATCCGTACGCAACTGGAAGAAACCACTTCCGAGTTCGACAAAGAGAAACTGCAAGAGCGTCTGGCTAAATTGTCCGGCGGCGTAGCAGTCATCAAAGTCGGTGCAGCAACTGAAACAGAATTGAAAGAACGCAAACTGCGCATCGAAGATGCCCTGAACGCAACCCGTGCTGCGGTTGAAGAAGGTATCGTATCCGGTGGTGGTGTAGCGCTCCTGAACGTATACAAAGCAGTTGCAGCTGTTGAACTGCAAGGCGACGAGCAAACAGGCGTGAACATCGTGTTGCGCGCTCTGGAAGCTCCAATCCGCACCATCGCTGCTAATGCAGGTGAAGAAGGCTCTGTAATCGTTGAGCGTCTGAAACGCGAAGAAGTTGGCGTAGGCTTTAACGCAGCTACTGGCGACTGGGTAAACATGATCGACGCTGGTATCGTGGACCCTGCAAAAGTAACTCGCTATGCATTGCAAAACGCTGCTTCTGTAGCAGCAATGTTCCTGACTACCGAAGCGGTTATCGCTGACAAGCCAGAACCAGAAAAGGCTGCAATGCCTGACATGGGCGGCATGGGTGGTATGGGTGGAATGATGTAATAGGTTTGAAAAAACCTATAATACCGCTATTTAAAGGGCTCCCGAGAGGGAGTCCTTTTCTATAAAATCACATAAAAATCACATTCTATGCAACCAGTCAGATTTGAAGGATGTCTGCGAAGTGATTTTTAATCTTCTCATTGGCATTTTTCTTCATTTTCTCCGTAACGTGCGTATAGACTTTCAATGTAGTTTTAGCGTCATCTTGGCTAACTTGCTTCATGATCGTTTTGAGATCAACTTCAGCTTCAGTCAGCATCGATATGTGAGTGTGCCGAAGAATTTGAGGAGTAGCTTTCTTTTTTAATTGAGGTTTTCTTGAGAATACGTTCCATACGGATTAATATATTTTTTTGAATGAGTGGGTAGCCGTTCTTGTGGGCAAAACAAAGTTGTTTTCATGATAATCATCAAATAGTTTCTTATATTCAAGTCTGAGAGCTTGTTGTTTAACAATGTGTCTTTGGAGCAAATTCATAACGTTATCAATTATATTAAATTTACGGATAGATCCTGTAGATTTGGGTGGAGTTAGAGTGTATTTACGCATATTATTATCAGGATTGTAAAGTGTCTTGGTTATTCGTAACTCATTTAATTCAAAGTTAAAGTCCGTATCTTTTAAAGCGCAGAGTTCCCCAGATCGCATCCCTGAAAAGGCAAGCAAGTGAAAGATTTCAATGTTATCAGGTAAACCATGTTCATTAACTGCATTTAAAAATTCAGCCAGCTCATGTTTTTCTAAGTAACCATCCTCGATTGGGCTATTTTCAATTTCCTCTACCGTCAACATTTTCGCCGGGATAACTGTTCCCGAACATGGATTATCCAATCTCATTTTGTTTTTTTATTGCATATTTCATAATCATATTTGAAGTTACATGTACCCCTTCAATTGTGGTCCTAGCATACTCCTTATCTGGCGGGTTTTCTATTACTGTTAGAAGCGGAACTTTGAGAACTGGTGGCGGCTCTAGCTTTGCAGTATTACGAGCTTATGAATGGTGGGCATACGAATAAAAAAAGAGAAGAAGGTTAGTAATGAAAATCGGGCAAAAGGTGTACTGGAGAAAAACGAGCGGCTAGGTAATTTTTATGACCCCGCAAATTGAATCAGAATCAGCACGCGAGACAACCTAAAAGGATGATATGAGCTTTTACCCGCAGCTCAAGGGATATGACCTGGAACAGGTGGATGTGCTCAAACTGGGTTTTTATAAGTATAAAGAAGACTTTTACCACGCGACAAGGTACATGGTGAATCCTGACACTAAGACAATGGAGTTTACCTATCAATCTAATAACGGATCGGAATCTGAGAAATCTCTTACGGATCAGGTGACGGAACTTAAACGGGCTGATTTAGACCACAAGGAGGCCATAGCTGGGCTTATCCAGTTCGTTATGTCGCAGTCCGATGTTAAATAGAATCCGGGAGCGGGTTCTGTTTTTTATTTTCACGTAGCTCATGAGGGGAGGTGATAGCATGAATGAGCAGATCAAAAAAGCTTATGTGACGACATTTGTACATCTTATCCTTGATGGTCGTCGCACAGTTGCAGATGTACCAGCAGCATTGCAGGAACTGGTTAAGGCCGATCTTGGCCTGACAGAACCGGCAGCTACACAGGTGGCAGAACAACTAACAGAACAAGAAGCAAAAACGGCATATCCAATCGGATGCGCTATTTCTTTGCCCACGGTGAGTGGTCGGGGGCTTTACTTTTACAGGTTAGGCAGGGAGTCCTGACCACGGAGACGGGGGAAGCAAGTGGACAAGTTGGAGATTTATAAATTAAGTGCCGCCTTTGGGGGGAGCGCGATAACATATTTCTTTGGAGGGTGTCATTTGTCTTGGCTGCACTCCTTACATTTACAATATTTGATTATGCTACAGGGCTGCTTGCAGCGTGGACGGAGGGCAAAAAAGGAACGGGTCCCGGTCTAAAGAGCAAGATTAGTCTTATTGGTATTTCCCGTAAGGTTTTTATCTTTGCAATGATAGCCGTGGGTCATATTGTAGACGGTATTTTGGGGGATAGCCATTTGTTCCGAGACACGGTCGCCATTTCTATCTGGCAACGAACTACTTTCGATCATCGAAAACGGTGTTAGGATGGGTGCCCCAATTCCGCCAGGCGGTTGAGGTGCTAAAGAGCAAAGGCGGCAACCAAGGAGGAGATAGTAAGGGATCAAGTAAAAAAAATCTGAGAAGCGGTTGAGCGGGCTTCATTCGGTTTTCAAGCTAGTTATGGAGAAGCTCATTGAGCAGTACTATGGCTGTGGTGTTTGGATTGTGATAACCCAAGGTTTGCGAACATATGCGGAGCAGGACGCACTCTATGCCCAGGGACGGAATGGAGATAAGCGTCCCAAAGTAACCAAAGTGCGGGGTGGGTACAGCAATCATAATTTTGGGTTCGCTTCCGGATTGGAGCAAAGTCGTAGAGGAAGCCAAGAAACTTGGCCTAGAATGGGGTGGCGACTGGCGTAGCTTTAAAGACATGCCCCACTTTCAGATGACCTTTGGCCTTTCTACAGCAGATTTCCGTGCAGGCAAATGCCCAACTCAGGTGCAGCTTAATGCTGTGCTGGTCAGATTGAACAAATTGAATATGGGGGATGAGGAAATGACAGCAGAAGAAAAGGCAGCGTTTAAGGCGCTACAGAAACGTGTGATCGCGCTCGAATCTGCAAATAAACTCACAAAGGTTCCAACGTGGGCCGAGCAAGCTTGCATTAACGCTAAAGGTGCTGGAGTGCTTGATACGGAAAATGATGGCTCTTATGATTTTTACCGCATGGTCACCTTACTAGACCGGGCTGGCGTGTTCAGTGCGAATGGAAGTGTTGAGTAATGACTGATTGGAAACGTAAATTGTCTTCGCGTAAGTTTTGGGCTTTGTTGGCGCACTTATAACGAGCTTGCTTACTGCATTTGGAGCCAGCAAGGATACGGTTATTCAAGTGACTGGTGTGATCGGTACGTTCGGCGCGGTTATCGCATATATCTTAGCCGAGGCGTATGTGGATGGAAAATCGTCTGGGGCTACGGGTACGGACAAGTTGGAATAATCCCAAACGTTTGTTAGTTTACTATTTACAGAATCACCCAAATCAATTATACTTACCCTATATCCGAAAAGCATCGGTGAAAAAGGCTCCGGTGACAATATCCATAGGAGTTTTTTTTTACCACAAAAAAGAACATGTGTTCCTATTTTGTTTTTTGAAAAGTAAATTATCCAGAGAATAAAGACTATACAATTGTACAAAAATGTAAATGGAATGAATATAGTCGTAATTACGATTTAAAAGCAATCACAAAGTGTGACAGTTCTTTGTGCCTACTTTCTTATACAATCCACTTCTATATTGGCAAATTATGTAGACTGGTGACGGGTTATGTGCTACTTTAAACCTAATGAAATGAAATTTGTTGTCGCGTAGATCTTTTATTAGACTTACTGGCATATCTTAGGGGGAAGAGCAATGTCCGGAAAACCGTACGTAATATTCATACCGGGGATTAAAGGAAGTGATCTCTGGGAAGGGGGGAACAAGAGGTGGTTTCCTAAAAATCTTGAAGATGTAGAGGCTCTTAACATATGCAATCCAATGAAGGCTAAGAGTCCATTAAGTATCGTTAATGGATTTAATATATATTTCAAAAGGATTTATCGGGGAATTCTTAAAGAATTTTCTAGTGAGGAAGCAGAAATGTTTCCCTATGACTGGCGTTTAGATATCAATCTCACCGCAGACGAACTGGTAAGCACGATAACTAGGTTGAATGCGAAGCACGATAATATCCATTTAGTGGCCCATAGTATGGGAGGGATGATTGCCAAGATAGCAATTTTAAAAATGGATGATCTTGGGATTTCTAATATGGTAAAAAAATTGACGACTCTTGGAACACCATGGCATGGTGCTCCAGATTCATATAAGGCCCTATCATTTGGCGAGCCTGGATTTTTTCAAGATTTTACAAACATATTTGAAATGTTTGACGATAAAAAAACCAGGGATTTAGCTCGCCAATTGCCGTCAGTTTATCAGTTACTTCCAAGCGAGCACTACTTTAATGATCATGAAGAAGGTAAATTCCTGTTACAAAATGAAGATAATAATTCAGGCAAGGTTATTACATATCAGGATGTTCAAATGAAAGCACAAAACTTTTATGACGAACTAGTTGGAACTCATGGAGTAGTATCTAATGTTTGGAATGATTTCATGAGCCCAATTCAAACAATGATGCTTCAATCTATTCCTACTCATATCGAACATGATAATTTGATTGGTTGTCAGATACCTACCTTATATGAGTTGCCTATTGAGAGCAACAAGACAAGGTATCCTTTTAAAAGGGACTGTAAGTTTGAGAATGGCGATGGTGTTGTTCCAGTTTTTAGTGCCACTCCTGCACATGCTGCGAATTTATATTACTGTCCAGTACAGCATACAAAAATGGGTTCCGAGAAAGAAGTTATAAAATTTATCCGATGGTCATTAAGTGGTAAGCAAGGACATATGCCTCTAGGTATACATGAAGAGGAAAATACAGATCTATTCAGACAAGGTGTATTTGCAAAAATTATGTGCCCTGTTGATTCAACAATCCTTGACGAGGAGAATAGATATGTAGCAGGAGTATTTGATCCTAATATTGAAGAGATTAGCCCGTATGCAATAGAGGGAAATGTTACCTATATTAATATTGGTCAAGCAAAGTATGTTTATTTTGATGAAACAATTAAAGATGACATGATTATAAAGATCAATTCTTATGACAATGGGGTAGCCGATATTTCTGTTAAAATCTATGATGAGGATTCGGTGAAAGAGGAAAAGTTCGATCCAATTCCAGTATCTGATGAAACATCAGCTACACTGAGAATTCCTTTATCAAATAAAAACACAGAAACTTCTCTTCGAGTAGATAGTTCTACTATTGAACCGAAGGTGATAAGAAGGAAGAAAGTGGAAGGAGTTTCTAAGGTACAAGATGACCTTCCACAAGTAAAGA
This sequence comes from Paenibacillus sp. FSL R10-2748, assembly GCF_038005565.1. Lineage (NCBI taxonomy): Bacteria > Bacillati > Bacillota > Bacilli > Caryophanales > Paenibacillaceae > Paenibacillus > Paenibacillus sp. FSL R10-2748. Next base: position 1,041,364 of record NZ_JBBOTK010000001.1, on the reverse strand, counting down.
TTAAAATAAGTAATCAGGGGCAAAAAGTTAAATACAGACAGGTTTACTCTGGGTTAGTCACATTGTTTCTGGATGTAGACCAGCCTGAAAACATAGCGAGCTTATTTTATACTGTCGATGGTGGAAAACCAAAGCGTTATTTGGAACCCGTGGATTTAAATCTTGATTCAGGTGCACATACAATTGAAGCATTTGGTAAAGATAATTTTAACAGATCAATAAAGACAAAAAAATTCACATTCAATGTTGATGGCCGGAACCCTTCCACAAAGTTAATTGTTGCTTTAGACCCAGAGGGAATAGATTTGTCCTTTAAGCCATTAACAAACGGGGCCCGAGCAGATTCATATTACAGAGTGGACAGTGAAGGTGAATTTAAGAAATTTGAATCGAGTGAAAAAGTGAACTTGAGTCCAGCTAAGTTACGTAGAGATCCAAATTCCTTTTATGAAATTGAATACTACTCAGTAAATGAATTTGGAAAACAAGGTGACATCGAATCATTAAAACTCAGTTTGGGTAATATTCCTATATTAATGTGGGAAGAGTACTCTTCTGCAACTCAACCGATCATGATCTGGGAAAACATACTCAAATACGAAACATTAGACATATATGATTTCGAAATTGTTTTACTGGGCAAAGGAAGCAAGATTTCGAGAAGAGTAACTCCAAATCAAGACATACCTGATAACATCAGAAGTGTAAAATTTAATTCTGATTCTTTGGAGCTTGATATTAGATTTTTAGAAAAATATTCTTTATATTTTTATGGCGCTCCAACAGAAGTTCTTGAAGTGGGAGAAGAATATGATTTTTCCTTCGAATTAATTTCTGAAAGAACTCATGAGACTATCACTCATACCCGACCTCGTGCAAAGTTGGTTGCAGTAAGAACTAATAAAGTGCCCGATAAACAGTTAGATCTTATTGAAGACGATAGTGGTATGTTCAAAGGGAAGTTCATAGTTGATGAAAAATTCCTTGAATACCGTTTTAAACTTGTAATAACTGATTTGAAAAACGTTCGACCGCCATTAAGGGAAATTCCACTTATCATGAAAGAAGATGAAGAAATATAATTAGGGGGTGAGGGCTTTGAATATTATGATAATGGTGCAATTTGGCTCACTTTTTCTCATATTCTTCATAGCCTTCATCTTATATTCAACTAGGTTATGGAAAGCAAGTGGACTTTTTGGAAGTTTTGATGTTAAATCTATACTTCTCCAACTTGTTCTGATAGCGTGGGCAATTGTTTCTTTTTTTGTTGGTTTGATAAAAATGATCATAGTTTCAGGTTTGGCTGTATCCACAATTGTTTTAACTATGGGTATTCCTATACTCCTCATTGCTTTTTTTAGCATTAAGATATATAGGAATTACTTCATAACTAGACAGGAATTGAAACGAATGAAAAATGCCTCAGTTCTTTGTAAGCAGTGGGCTTCTTCTTTTCCTTTTATTTCAGAAGAGAACACCCAATTGAAATTGCACTTAAGAGAAGGTAAACCAGAAGGTAAGATGATAATTACAAATGTTACAGAAGAGCAAGCATCAGAATTATACTCCCAAAAACAAGATCTTCCTAAAGGAATATTCTTGGATGTGTATCCAGTTAAGGAAGATAACAAAAACTTAATTCATTAAGTAAGTTCCATAGATTAGAGCCCTACAACCAATAAAAGTCAGCAGGGCTTTTTGGTTACTTGCTCAATTTGTACAGACAGTATTGATTCAGAGATACATTCTCTCCAGCTGCATGCTCACTAATTACCAGTGCAGGCTGTGGGGAATTCGAAGATTAAACTTCCCGCTGAATTCATTCTCACCCGGTTGCTCTGGAGAAGGATAACTATATTACGTGGGCGGATAAGTCCTCATTGCGGGATATAGTAATCATAGAGAGCTGGGACTGTGATCAAAAGATCGTTACGCCCCCAGGGACGAAGTGTTTTAGGGAATATTAACATCAGGAAGAGTATCATTGCTACTCTGTATACCTTGATATACAATTGTAGGAAAGCTGTCGGTAAGTCGGGTTTGTGTGAGGACAGAAATGTTTATTTGAATCACAAAAAAATCACAATTCCGGCGAATGAGGGCAGATGTAGACGAATAAAACTTTCTGAAGATAAGCCCAAACAAGCTATACAATAGATGATAAGTTTTACGACGTTCCTCTGCGAGAATCAATCAAAGATGGGCGGCATGATGTAATAGGTTTGAAAAAAACTTATGCATCAAGGGCTTCTATGATTAGACGCCCTGTTTGACCACATAGCGTAAAACAAAAGGCTGATTATGGACTCTCTCATAATCAGCCTTTTTAATGATCCAAAATGCAGTGTTATATAGATTTACACATGATCTATAAGGGTTTTTCGGTTCATTACATTTAAAATGAAAGCGTTGACATGTATTTCAACCCGCTATATACTTAGCTTAATTAAATGAATAGCTCTAGGATTGTTACTGTTACGCAGGCAAAACCTAAGGAACAAAATGTTAAGATCTAAGGATCTTATGTATTTTGTTATCTTAGGTTTTTTTGTTTATAGAGAGAGGAAGGTTAAATACAAGTGGTTTCGGCACTCTGCTGAAGCCATTTTCTTCTATTTATATGTTCACATCTGAGAGGAGCGACAAACTTGGAATACAAATATGAGCTGGTCCAGGCAGACAATCATTTTCCGTTAAAAATTATATTTCATTCCTCAAATGAACCAGCGTACATACCTGGGCATTGGCACGACAGCATCGAAATATCCTATGTGCTTTCAGGAAGAATCGACCATATCTACATCGATGGCGCGAGTTATAGCTCCAAAGAAGGAGATATTTTGCTCATTAATTCGAATGCCATTCATTCCTTTTCTGTAGCTAAGGGAAAAGGGAGAGAGGCTATAACGGTTCTGATTCCTTCTGAATTTATTAGAGCAAATGTTAACGGCAGTGACCCGATTTCATTTGACTGCGTATCCATTTTTGAAACTAACGAGCAGAGATTACTGCATTTTGCGGAGCTGCGTGATTTGTTAAACACCTTATTTGTGGCTTATCTCAACCGGCATAATGACCCTTTAGCGCATATCCATTTAACGTCATTATCTTATAAACTGGTGTATCTGTTATTAATGCATTTTAAAATGGATCATGAATCTATCCGTGGCTTTAACTCCGATAAATATTTGGAGCGGCTGACGTTGATAACCGATTATATCAAAAAGAATTACGATCAAAGCTTATCCTTGGATTCGATAGCTCAGGTTTTTGGGTTGTCTCCCGAATATTTGTCCCGGTTTTTTGTGAAGCATGTAGGGATGACCTTATTTCAATATATCAATGCCATCCGTCTGGAGAGATCTTTTCGAGCTCTCATGAATACGGATCATTCCATCATACAAATTGCGCTGGAGCACGGATTTCCGAACGAGAAGTCTTTTGCCAGGGTATTTAAAAAGGTTTATCAGGCAACACCGCATCAATATCGAAAAGAGAACAAGGGGTATTCTGGAGCAAGGAGTCAGTAATTGACCTGAATTAGGCTAATAAAAGACAGGATACAAATAAAAAAATCATTAAAATAAATAATGTAAGCGTTTTATTAATGGACCCGGGAGGTAAGACATCATGTTTAAACAGTTTCAAAAGGCTGCTAAAACAACTATGTTATTCACTTTAGCTATCGGTACGACCCTTGCTTTCAATTCCGGTACATGGGCCAAGGATGTAAAGATACAGCCCACCTCGTACCGGACGGTTGCGGAGGTTAAGGATTGGGGAGCAGCCATTACGAAGATCATTGTTAACCTGGGTAAGCCAGTACCTAAAGATGCGATAACAAAGGATACATTTAAGGTGCATGTGGGAAGAAGCGACAATAGGCTGGTAAATCCCTTTATTGAGAATGGCAACCGGAAAGTCACCAAGGCCTATGTATCGGACAAAAGTGGCAACCCTGTAAATAAAACCGGAAGCTACGTTGTATTGGAAATGGAAATCGGCCCGGCCTTAACACTAAGCTCCGCTATTCATTATGATGCGGCAGGCTCTGGGTTTAATGCATGGAATGATAACAAATACACGATCACGCAGCAAAAAGTTATTAAAACCAAATCAGGAACGATTTCCGGCTTGAAGATCGATACTTCCGCAGGAGAGATACGGAAGCTGGTTGATCAATTTACAACTGGCAAAGCTACTTTTGACGGTGTTACTTTAACGTATGTGGACTACGCACCGGCACAAGACAAAGTGAAAAACCCTCTAGTGATCTGGCTGCACGGTATGGGTGAGGGAGGTACCGATCCGACGATTCCGATTTCCGGAAATAAAGCAGCGAATTTTGCTTCTAAGGATATCCAATCCTATTTTGGCGGGGCTTATGTGTTGGCACCTCAGACCCCAACCTACTGGATGGATGGCTTTACAGGCTTTGGGGACGGAACCTCCAAGTACGAGCAAGCATTGATGTCCTTAATTAAGGAGTACGTGGCCCAAAACAAAGACATTGATACAGATCGAATCTATATTGGCGGAGACTCCAACGGTGGTTACATGACTATGCTGATGATCCGTGATTATAAAGATTATTTTGCAGCAGCTGTGGTGGCCTGTGAAGCCTTAAAGGACAGCCTTATTACCGATGAACAAATAAACGAAATGAAGAACCTGCCGATCTGGTTTGTGGCTGCCAAAACCGACACCGTAGTACCGCCCAACGATTATGCGATTCCGACCTACAACCGTTTAGTGAATGCCGGAGCAAAGGATGTTCATATGTCGTTATTTGATAACGTAGTGGATACCTCTGGTTTGTACAAGAAGAGCGACCAAACACCGTATGAATACAACGGCCACTGGTCCTGGATTTACGTGTATAACAACGAAGTATCGAAGGTGATTGACGGAAAGAAAACAACCATGATGCAATGGCTGGCCTCCAAAACATTGGACTGAAAGGTATAGCTAGCAAATGAAAATAGCAATATGATGTAATAGGCTTCTTTAAAGTTCAATGAAAAACTATTGAAAAATAGATTATGCTTTTGGGAAGCCAGCTTTACCGTACATTCTCTGAGTCATTCGTTAACAACACGTTATCGCTCGGCATTATCAGTTCCTTATTGGGTTTTCGCAAAATCCTCATGTATAAAACTCCGTCAACAAATAATTGACGGAGTTTAATTGTTCTCTTTCACTTATTCACTTCAATCAGCCCATCCGGTTTTTCCCGATTAGAGAGTAATTCGGATACCGTAACGAAGGTGTATCCTCTCTTCTTGAGCTCGGGTAGAATAATTTTCAAGGCTTCAACGGTTTGTGTACTTTGATGTACATAATCGTGCATGAGGACAATGTCGCCGTTACGGGCGTTGCGAAGGACTTTATTAGCGATGCGATGCACACCAGGTTTTCGCCAATCTAAGGTGTCCTGATGCCAGGACCATAAAATAATTTTCAGCCCTTTCTCCTTGGAGAGCTTAACCAGCGAATCGGTATAGGAGCCGCCGGGTGGCCTAAAAAGATGGGTTCCCGTACCAGTTGCCTGAACGATGCTCGCCTGAGCTTGATCCAATTCGGACAGAGCTTTGTTGCGGGAAATGTACTGAAAGGATGAGTGAAGAAAGGTATGGTTGCCAACTTCATGCCCTTCTTCTCGTTCCCGTTTGACAAGGTGAGGCAGCTTTTCGACACGACTGCCGACGACAAAAAAGGTCGCTTTAGCATCATATTCTTTAAGCAAATCCAAAATGGCAGGCGTGTTGCTTTCGTCAGGTCCGTCATCGAATGTGAGAGCGATAAGCTTACGATGGGTAGGAACTTCCCATACAATGTCGCCCCGTTCTTCGTAATAGGCCCTTCCCTTTGTAGGAGCAGGGGAGGCGTATGATGTGGCTTGTGCATTGGTAGATGGAGTGGGGCAAGAGCTGATACACAGTAAAGAAACAGCGATTCCAGCGCACAGCAAACGGTTATATTTCATAAGGCTTCTTCTCCGTTCTAACGTATTCTCACATTAGCTTGCCAAGAAGAAGCATATACCATTCCTCGTTTCTGAAATTCATCCATTCCAATCACTTAAAATTAGATCTAATTGCTTCTTCAGCAAGGCGCAGATTACGGAGTTATGCTCAAAAAGAGTGATAGCTTGCTTGTTGATAACATCCTGTACCCATGATAAGTTGTACATATCCATCCTTGGTTTCAATGTGCAGTTGAGGTAGGTCATTGTCCAGTTCGTGAGAGTCTTAATCTAACGAAAAATGAAGAGGTCGACGGGACAAGCCGCAAAAGCTGATCTGAGGTCAAGGAGCTGCGACTCGTTCCTGAACTTCGAACAGGAGATGAGACGGGATGAAAACAAATGAAAAAGAGTTGCGAGCTATTAGTCTGACGTTAGAAGCGGGCGAACACATCCGATCATATATGGGGTGTACGTATGATTTGAAACAGAGCTCCCAGAAGATATCGCTTCATGGAATGCTGGCAGTGACGTCCGAACGAATCATCTTTTATTCCTGCACTATGGGTACTCCTTGGGTCAAGTTCATCAATTATCACCATATTTCACTGGCTAAGCTAGATAAGGATTTGTCGGATTCTAGGGGGAACATCACGCTGATCAATCAGGGTGTGAACGAGGTGTTCACCCACCTGCCGAGTGGAGATTGTATAGAGGGCTTTGTAGCTGTACTAGAGCAAGAAGCAGGTATCTCTTGTGAGAACTAATGATTATGGAAAACAAATAACTAAAACCTCCAACTTCGTAATGTGCCAAGAAGGCTCCTTACAGAATTTGGAGGTTTTTTTGTCTTTTAATTAGAGAGAGATATGGATCGAGCGCTAACTCAATAGGGTTATAACCAATAAATTATATAATACCAGCGGCAGAATGACATTGTTGTAGGCATAGGAGCGATCAGGGGTTGTGGTGCCTGAGAAGGGTGAGTGATATTGCTGAGGGACCCTCAGATACAAATGATCCGCATCGATGTGCACAATCGTTCCTTCATATACTTGATGATCCATCGTTTGGACCCTGACCGTGTGATTCATGTAGGGGCTTAATTGATAATGCAAATGATCGCGGATATTTTTGAGTTCGGCCTGTAACTCCGGTCTAGCTTGATATAAAGTTTGCGGACTGACGGTGTTGTACGGCATTCGCCTCTAACCTCCATACCATGTAATGATGCATCGTATGCAGGAGTCTATGTCTTTGTGCTCATACCTATAGAGAGTTGCTTTTACAAAAAGAAAAAACATTAACATTTTACTCCAGCCCACTTGACGTTCCCTTTACATCGAAACGATACACTTACTGAGGTTGGTTTGAAAAGAAAGGGGCGATCCGTTTTGGGTGAGCTTAACAAATCTATGGGACTGGGGACGAGGAGTCAGCAACAGACTTCGTCTAAAGCCCGCATACGCACGGGTTCGCTAAAAATTCAAAGACTGCGCGAAAACGCGCTGGCTTATACCTTTTTGGCTCCATCGCTTATTTTGTTTGCTGTATTTATGTTTTATCCGATGATCAAGTCCGTTTATCTCAGCTTGCATTCTACAGATCCCGCAGGAAACGTTGCAGCTTATGTGGGATTAGATAATTTCACTACACTTTTCAGCTCGGGACTGTTTCTGCAAGGGATTAAGGTGACACTCCTGTTTGCACTGCTAACAGTACCAGTAGGTATTTTATTGGCGCTGGTACTGGCTGCACTTACACACAGTAAATTACGGGGAATGCGTATCTTCCAGTTTGCCTTTTCGCTGCCGATGGTGTTGTCGGTCGGTTCATCTGCGGTCATTTGGAAATTTCTTTTTCATCCGACACTGGGGATGTTCAACTATGTGCTTTCCCTGCTACATATCAATCCGGTTCCATGGCTGACCAGCCCGGATTGGGCGCTGTTCTCAGTAGCCATGATGACCATCTGGATGAATCTAGGCTTCAATTACATTATCTTATCAAGCGGACTTCAAGGGATTCCAGATGACATGTATGAAAGTGCCAAAATGGACGGAGCTGGCCCGCTCGTCACGTTCTGGCGTATCTCCATGCCACTGTTATCACCGACGATCTTTTTTGTAACAGTAGTTTCCATCATTGGAGCCTTCCAGTCTTTTGCTCAAATTAACATTTTGACCAAAGGCGGCCCGGTGAACAGTACGAATGTATTCGTGTATTCCATCTATCAGGAAGCTTTCGTTAATTTCCGGTTTGGAACGGGGAGCGCGCAGGCGATTGTCTTGTTTGCTGTCATTCTGCTGCTCACGATGATTCAGTTCAAATGGGTGGAAAGAAAGGTGCATTACCAATGAAAAGACACCTGAATTCAACATTGCTGTATGTGCTGCTTACGATTGCAGCTGCTCTCATTTTGTATCCGGTTATATATACGTTTTTTATGGCAGTCATGTCGCCGGAGGAAGCAAGCGCTTATCCACCAAGCTTTCTTCCACATTCTTTTCATATGGCGAATTTCACTGAAGTGTTTGAAATTGTACCGATTGCAGCCTTTATTGGAAATACATTTCTCATTTCGGTTCTAACCATGATTGGGCAGCTGATTACAGCCAGCTTGGCGGCCTACGCCTTTGCCAAAATGGAATTCAAGGGGAAAAACTTCATTTTCAGCATGTTTGTAGCGACGATGATGATCCCTTGGGAAGTGACCATTATTCCAAACTACCTGACGGTACGAAGCTGGAACTGGCTTGATACGTATCAAGGATTGACGGTCCCTTTTCTGGCGACGGCATTCGGGACATTCCTATTAAGGCAATTTTTTCTCCAGCTTCCCAAGGAACTGTTTGAGGCGGCTCGTATGGATGGGTGCGGGCATATCCGTTACTTTCTGTTCCATGTGCTTCCGTTATCGCGCCCTGCGCTCGGAACACTGGCTGTGTATTCGTTCCTGAATATGTACAATTCGTACCTCTGGCCTTTACTGATCACCAATAGCGAGAATATGCGTACGGTACAAATCGGAATATCCATGCTCGAATTTCAGGAATCGACTTCATGGAATCTGGTATTTGCGGGTACGGCCCTAGTCATTTTACCGTCTCTGCTTCTGCTGATCTTTGGACTAAAACAGTTGGTTCGTGGAATGGCAGCGGGTGCGCTTAAAGGCTAAGCACATATGTCAAATGAAAAGCAACACCTGCGCAAGCAGCCCATATACAGAGCTTCAACACACAAGAATACGCAAGAGAATGCCAATTCAAGAATCATTTAATCAAAGGGAGAGAAGAGAGATTATGGGATTTTTTCGTCTGAAAAGTGCATTGACCCTGCTTATTCTGACTGCCATGGTGGTTGCAGCAGGTTGTAGCAATAATACTGCTGCAGAGAAGCCGAGTAATGGTAGTGATGGGGGAGCAGCGGCTTCTCCAGTGAAGCTGACTTGGTGGCATTCGATGTCCGGTAACGGTGAAAAAGCAATCAAGCAGATCGCTGCTGACTTTAACGCCAGTCATAAGGACATTCAGGTAGAGCCAGTATATCAAGGCAAATATGATGACAGCTTGAACAAGCTGAAAGCGTCGCTTGGATCCAATAGCGGACCGGACATCATTCAGGTATACGAAATCGGCAGTAAATTTATGATCGACTCCAAAATGATCACACCCGTACAACAATTTATTGATGCAGATAAGTTTGATCTGTCGCAGCTAGAGCCGAATATTACACGATACTACACGATTGATGGTAAATTGAACGCCATGCCGTTCAATACGTCAAACCCGATTTTATATTACAACAAGGACGCATTCAAAGCCGCAGGACTTGATCCAGCTAATCCTCCGAAAACGTATGATGAGTTCGAAAAGGCTGCAAAAGCCTTGAGCAAGGATGGTAAATCCGGTGCTTCCATTGCCATCTACGGCTGGTTCATGGAGCAACTGTTTGCCAATCAGAACGCGGATTATGTGAATAATGGCAATGGTCGTGATCAAGCGGCAACGGAATCCATGCTGAATTCTGATGCCGGTGTAAAAACGCTGACGTGGTGGAAGAAAATGATCGATGAAAAGGTTGTATCCAATCTGGGACGTAACTCGGACGATACGGCAAAGGCTTTTTCCGCAGGACAAATTGCGATGACGCTGGATTCCACCGCTTCGCTGCGTAATATTGTGGAGCAGGTTGGCGATAAATTTGAAGTAGGCACAGGATTCCTGCCAAGATCCAATGAAGCTAAAGAAGGCGGCGTGGTTGTAGGCGGCGCAAGCTTGTACATCATGAACAACAAGCCCGAAGCTCAGCAGAAGGCAGCATGGGAGTTCATTAAATTCGTCGCTTCCCCAGCTGTACAGGCACAATGGAGTGTAAATACCGGGTACTTCCCGATCACGAAAGCAGCCTATAACGAGAAGGTACTCAAAGATAATATGGTAAAATATCCGCAATTCCAGACGGCGGTTGACCAATTGCACGCATCGGCACAATCCACCGCTACACAGGGCGCGGTGATGGGCGTATTTCCAGAAGCGCGTCAAATCGTAGAAGGTGCAATTGAGGCCGTGCTGAGTGGCCAGCAACAGCCAAAACAGGCATTGGATCAAGCTGCACAAGAAATTACAGGCAAAATTGCTCAATACAATCAAACCGTAAAAAAATAGTCGGCCTTCCCTTAAAATCGGTTGATAATCTGTAGAATGGCCCCCTTATCATCCGATTTTATGACATAACGGATCGAATGAGTGACCCCCTCACTTATTCGATCCGTTTTTGCATTTTCATTTTTAGAATGAGTGTTTAGACGAAATGTCTAAAATGAATTATTTTCATTTTTCCTATTGCTGGATAACTAAAAATGGGCTTATAATAAATACATAATTTTTGTACTGGACGGTCAGTTCAAAAAAGGAGGAAGCATGAAACAGCAGACAAAGGAAATTATTTTTAACGGCGCACTCAAAGCTTTTTCCGAACGAGGCTTTAATGAAACAAATATGGAGGAAATCGCCAAGGTATGCGGCATAGCCAAGGGCACCCTGTATTACAATTTTAAAAACAAGCAAGATTTGTACATTTACATTTTGAAGATGGGGATGGAGCGTTTTGTCCGGGATATCCATGAAGCAATGGCTCATACTCCTAAAGATCAGGTGGAGCTTAGGGTTCGTAAGCTGATCCAAGTACATATTGAGTTTATTGTGAGAGAGCCGGACTTTTGCCGTCTATTGGTCAGTAAGGGCTGGGTTTCACAAGAGCAGCATTTTAATATTAGGCAGGTGCTGGCTGATTATTTTGATTTTATGGAGGCAGAGATCGATTCCGGTAAGTTATATGGGAAAATTTCAAGTAAGCTGGATGCCAAAACAACAGCCAATTGCTTATTTGGGATTTACATTTTCGCTCCGATGCGGTCTATGGTTTGGGGCGAAACGATGAATCTGCAAGAGGTTCGAGAAAGTATTGAAGTATTTGTGTGTAATGCATTGGGCATGCAACATTAATAGACAGATGGAGTGATGAGAACATGAAAGCTAAAAAATATACGATTTACGTCGTACTTATTATTTTAATCGCGGTTGGAATATATGCCTTGACTGCTTTTCCACGGGGTGGAAGCAGCTTGTCTGCGGATCAGTCTTCTTCCATTCCTACGGCTTATGTGGAGTCGGATACCCTCAATGCCAGCTTTAAAATGGCAGGACGGATTGACCAGATGCTCGTCAAAGAAGGCGATCAGGTTAAAAAGGGGCAGGTGTTAGCCCATCTGGAAAGTCGCGAGTTGGAAGATAAGGTGAAGCAGGCACAGGCGGCGTTGCTGGCAGCCAAGAGTAATGTATCCAAAGCAAAAGCTGGAGTGTTGCAGGCTCAAGCAGGAGTAGGCCAGGCACAGGCCACTGTGAGTGCTGCTCAGGCCAAGAAAAGCCAAGGTACGACATCGGTCAGTGTGACCGCAGAGGCTTCCTCCAGCCAGATCGAACAGGCCAAAGCGGCTGCGAACGCCGCCAAGGCAAAACTGGATGCCCTCAAGAGCGGGGCAAGACCGCAGGAGCTTGAGCAATTACAAGTATCTGTGAAGATAGCCAAGGAAACGCTGGACCTGACCGTTAAAAATTTGGAGCGTGCCAAAAAGCTTCAAGAAGCCGGAGCAGCAACCCAGGCATCTTTGGATCAAGCGACATTGGAACATCAACAGGCAGTGGCCAAATATAATGCAGAGTCGCAAAAATTGGATATGGCACGGGAGGGAAGCCGCAAGGAGGAAATTACGGCGGCTGAAGCTCAATACCGTCAAGCCTTGGCTGCGGTGAAGGAAGCACAGGCAGGAGCGGGCAAAGTTGCTGTGCAACAGGAAGACGTCAAAGCTGCTCAGGCTTCGGTAGAGCAAGCGCAATCCGCTGTGAAGGCGGCGCAATCCACAGTTGAGCAGGCACAATCTGCGGTTGCAGGTGCCAATGCTCAGGTAGCCCAAGCGGAAGCCGCGCTTCAAGAGGCTCAGACCTATTTGAGCTACACTACGCTATATGCGTCAGAAGATGGAATCATAAAATCCAAGTCGCTTAGCTTAGGTGAAATGGCTAGCGCAGGATTCCCGGTCTATACCATTGAAACTTCGACACAACGTTGGGCTAAATTCTATGTACCTGAAACGTCTCTGAACGGTCTTCAAGCAGGGGATACAGTCCAAATTAAATTGCTGTCTGGCGGTAAGGAGCTGAAGGGTAAAGTCATTCTGTTAGAATCGGCTGCGGACTTTGCCATTCAAAAACCGAGCCAAAGCTCCGGTGACAAGGATGTCCGTTCCTTCGGTGTTAAAGTAGCATTGCCAGACCTTGCTGCTTCGGTTCCAACAGGCTCCACGGTTCTGTTTACAGGCAAAGGGGCGCAGTAATATGCAGGATTCACAGGAAAGACTTCGTATCCGCGATGTGTTTCGCGAGGAATGGCTGAGCATCTTCCGGGACCGCCGCTTTATGGCTATTCTGCTGATTACGCCGATTGTGTATACGATACTATTTGGCTTCCTGTATTCACATCAGCGGATTACCGAGATGCCTGTCACAGTGTACGACGGAGATAATTCGCAGCTCAGTCGCCAGATCATTCAGGCGTTTGATTCGACCGATTCATTTGCCGTTACACGGCAAGCGACCAATCAGGAAGATGTTGTCCGTCAGGTAGAGACCGGGGAAGCTAAGGTCGGAATCGTCATTCCCGACAACTTTACGACTCGGCTTAAGCATGGGGAAAATCCACCCGTGCTCACGCTGATTGACGGCAGTAATATGATGTATTCCAACAGCGCCAGTCGGATTGCGAATCAGGTTATTAGCAGTGTGAGTGCCGGAGTATCGGTCAATTCCATGAAGCAAAAGGGAATGAACTCCGATCAGGCTGCCGCGACGCTGACTACCATCCCGTTCCGGTCCAGAGTGTTGTTTAACCCGGTATATGATTATAAACTTTTCATGCCATTAGGGGTTATTTCTGCGGCTCTCCAGCAGTGTTTGCTGCTTGGTATTGCGTTGTCTTGCACGCGTGATAAGGAAGCAGGGACTTGGGGGAGATTTGGTGCATGGAGAAATACCCCTTGGCGTATGGCTATTGCCAAACTGGCACCGTATTATGCAGCGGGAGCTTTCAATGTGCTGACTGTATTCAGTATCAGCGCTTTATGCTTCGATATTCCGTTTAGGGGACAGGTATTACCGTTGATTTTAGTGTCGCTGGCCTTTAACTTTGCACTGTGCGGGTTAGGATTCCTATTCAGTCTCTTTTCCAAGACTAGAGTGGATGCGACCCAAACCCTGATGTTGATTGCTGTTCCTTCCTTTATGCTATCAGGCTATACGTGGCCATTAGAGGCAATGCCCGGCTTCTTGCGGGGGCTTGCTGAAATATTGCCACTGACGTATTACCTGGATGCTGTACGGAATATCACGCTCAAAGGACTGGATATCACATACATCTTCAAAGATATGATTGCCTTGGGCGTCATTGGTTGTGTGAGTCTGCTGGTGTCCTTCGCGATCTATCCGTTATTCTTTAGACAGCACCAGACGACAGGGCAGCATGCCGATGTGCCCGCTCAAGAAGGATTCACGCTAAAAGGCTGAGAGCAACTTTAAATATGGATATCATAAAAAGGCAGATCAGGATTAAATCCTGATCTGCCTTTCGCTTATTCGTATGGTTTAAAAGTGGAAAAAATATTATTGCGGCGGCTTAAGATCCTCGATAGAATCAATCGGCACATAGGATGGAACGACAAGCCCGGACATAACGCCAGTCATGCTGGTTCCGATGTCATCCACCTTATCCTTGTATTGAGCCCAATAATCAGCATGCGTCAATGGAAGCCAAGCGGCAGCAGTAGCATCTACACTTCCGCCGGCCACGCCAGTCCACATTGGGCCGATTTCCACTTGCAGGGCTGTTACTTTATAGCCCAATTTTTGTTCCAATACATATTTCAATACGTTCGTACTGGCAATTTCAGAATCCCAAGCAGCGTAGCTCAGCTTCAAAGGATCACCGTTGACGGGCTGTAGGCCCTTGATCCATTCCTGAACCTTGTCAGGATGTTTATCAGCCCAGTTCTTGGCAGCCTGTTGTGGGGCAGTACCGTCCTGAATCGCGATCATCACTTCACCCATATCTTCAGCAGTCCACTTAAATCTGCTTAGAAATTCATAAGCCACTGGAGCATCCTGCTTCAAGCCTTTGCGGGCGATGGTATGAATTTCTTCCTTATCACCGTACGCTTTTTTAGGATCTTTCAAGTATTTTAAATCATATTTATTAAACATCCAGTGAGGAGTCCAACCTGTTACGACGATAGGCTGCTTGGCTTTGATAGCTTTATCCAGTGTAGCGGTCATAGCAGCTCCAGAGCTTTCAAGCAGCTTCCAGTCGGATAAGCCATAGTCATTCATAGCTTTAGCGGTCAGCTTCATTAGTCCGGCTCCAGGGTCGGTACCGACAATGCGGTAGCCGACCTCTTTGCCAAAGTCCCCAGTTGTGGCGGAAGCCGGAGCCGCTTCGGCTCCGTTATCCTGCAAATCAGTAATCGATTTAACATCCATGTAAGCTGGAACGACTAATCCGGTTTTAACACCACTCATATTAGCCCCAAGATCGTCGAGCTTATCCTTGTATTTAGCCCAGTAATCCGCGTGGGTTAACGGCAGCCATGCCGCAGGTGAAGCATCTACATCACCACTAGCGACACCCGTCCACATAGGACCTGCTTCCACTTGCAGTGCGGTTACTTTATAACCTAGTTTGTTTTCCAAAATATATTTCAGCAAATTCGTGCTGGCAATTTCAGAATCCCAAGCCACATAACTTAGCTTGAAGGTGTCACCATTGACAGGTTGCAGTCCTTGAGTCCATTCCTGAACCTTGTCGGCATGTTTCTCCGCCCAATCCTTGGCAGCTTGCTCAGGACTGGTTCCGGCTTGAATGGCGACCATCATTTCACCCATATCTTCTGGTGTCCATTTGAAACGTTTCAGAAACTCATAAGCGATAGGAGCATCCTGTTGCAATCCTTTACGGGCAATCGTATGAATACCCTCGGCTTCACCATAAGACTTCTTAGGGTCTTCCAAATATTTGAGATCATACTTGTTGAACATCCAGTGTGGAGTCCAACCTGTAATAATGATCGGTTTTTTCGCTTTAATGGCTTTGTCCAGTGTGGCCGTCATGGCTGCACCGGAACCTTCAACGAGCTTCCAATCAGACAAATTGTAGTCTTGAATTGCTTTGGCAGTCGATTTCATAATGCCTGCCCCGGCATCAATACCGATAATTTTGTAACCGACTTCTTCGCCAACCGGGTTGGCAGCAGCGTTACCTTTGCCAGATGCGGAATGATCCGTACCAACAAAATATTGAGATGCACCAGCGATCAAAATGACAGCTGTAACTGCAGAAGTAATCCATACTTTTTGCTTGCTGGATACGCGGCTTTTGCCTTTTTGCGTAGGTTTAAACAGGTTTTGCGTAAAACGGTCAAGCACAATAGCCAGAACGACAACAGCTAGGCCGGCTTCAAAACCTTTACCGATTTGCAGCTGTGTCACAGCACGGTACACAACAGCACCGATGCCTTCTGCACCGATCATGGAAGCAATAACAACCATGGACAGTGACAGCATAATCGTCTGGTTAATACCAGCCATTAAGGTAGGCAAAGCCAGTGGAAGCTGAACTTTGAACAGCTTTTGCGCAGATGTTGAACCGAAAGCGTCTGAGGCTTCGATCAGCTCACCCGATACTTGCATAATACCCAAGTTGGTCATACGAATGGTTGGGGGGATAGCAAAGATAACAGAAGCGATAACACCTGGTACAACACCTAGGCTGAAAAAGGTAACCGCTGGGAGCAAGTACACGAACGCAGGCATCGTCTGCATAAAATCAAGTAAAGGCGTGATAATGCGTGATGCGGATTTACTGTATGCACACCAGATCCCGATGGGAATCCCGATAACAATGGATACGAGCGCAGACGTGATGACCAGTCCCAGCGTATTCATTGTTTCACTCCAATAGCCGAGATTATCAATTAGCAGGAAGCCGATGACAGTAAACAGCGTAAGCTGAACCCGCCCGATCATAAAGGCGATAATCCCGATAATCACGATGAACACCAGAGGGTGCGGAAGCATGAACAGGCCTGAGAAAAAGCCTACTACAGCTTCTATAATGGAAGAAATAACATTAAACAATCCAGCCAGATGAATACCCATCCAGTCGACAATGGATTGAATCCACTCAGCGATTGGCAGTTTCGGTATCATGGGCATTCACCTCCTTCATAGTGGTAACATCTCCACCAAGTGCGCCGAGCAATGCTCCACGGACGATAACGCCCAGTAGCTTCTGCTTATCATCGACTACAGCCAGCGGCACTTTGGACGAGCTTGTAATTTCAAACAAATCATTAATGACAGTCTCGGCAGGAACCTGCGGTCCGTCAGTGATCAAAATATCTTCAATCTTCAAATTGTTGCGCAGTGCATGCACAGCATCCTCGGCGTTAATAACACCCAGTAGCTTTTTGGTGCGGTCAATGACGAACAAATTGGAAATCCCACGCTCCCGCATCAATTCCAGAGCCACACGCGGACCACGATCCATGGTAATGGTTTCTGGACGAAGCATGACATGAGCAGCCGTCAATACCTTGGACAGATCCACATCCTCGACGAAGCGGGCTACATAAGAGTTAGCCGGTTGGATCATAATTTCTTCCGGTGTACCGATTTGTACGACCGCACCGTCTCGCATCAATGCAATCCGGTCACCAATCCGCAACGCTTCATCCAGATCATGGGTGATAAACACAATTGTTTTCTTCATTTTATCTTGAAGCTCCAACAGCTCATCCTGCATGTCACGGCGAATAAGAGGGTCCAATGCACTGAACGCTTCATCCATCAGGAGCACTTCAGGGTCATTAGCCAGCGCCCGTGCCAGACCGACACGCTGCTGCATACCGCCACTCAATTCATCGGGCATTTTATCGCCCCAGTTTTTAAGACCAACCAGTTCCAGCGCTTGTTGCGCCTTTTCCTGACGCTGTGCTTTTTCTACCTTTTGAATTTCAAGACCATATTCTACATTCTCTAATACAGTCCGATGTGGGAACAGGGCGAATTTTTGAAAAACCATGCTGATGGTTTTACGACGAACTTCACGAAGTTGTTCTTTGTTCATCTTACGGAGATCTTTGCCGTGGACCAGAATTTCACCGGAGGTAGGCTCAATCAAGCGATTTAGCATTCGCACCAAAGTGGACTTGCCACTGCCCGATAGCCCCATAATTACGAAAATTTCACCTTGCTTAATTTCCATGTTGGCCTTATTGACACCAACAGTAATCTGTTTTTCTTTGGCCAACTTTTCCTTGCCCCAGCCTTGCTCCAGGAGCGGAACACCTTGCTCTGCGTGAGGACCAAAGAGTTTGCTGACATTTTTGACTTCCAAAATCGTCATACATACACCTCTTCTTTCTATACTTTGCTTGGTATTAACCCCATGTTGCATTAAGGATTGAGTATAAAAATCATAATTCTGAACATCCTGAACGGTTAATGACAAAATTAATTGTAACAGAAGCATTGCTTACATTTCAAACAAAAAAACTGTTCGTAAAGTACGTACAGAAAAAACCGTACAAAGTTTCCTTTGATATGCTCCTTCGTTCTATAGAATGCTCAAACATTCGGAACTTTACAACCGATAGTGCTTTTTTTAAAATAGACAATGAAATATAACCATAAGAAAAAGATTTATGTATATCCATAATTTTAAAAGTTTACTATCATTAGCAATTTTGCGAATTATGATTTTGAACGATCCATGCTGTTGTAATATGGACAGAAGCTTTGCTTTTGAAACATTTCATTTATATTGAAAGATTTCATACATTGCGTCAAAGCTAATCTTTTACGGGTAAATCGTTCATACTAAGTTGTGCAAAATGCTCTAAAATTAGGAGGTTGCAAGCATGAGCTTGTACCAGTTAGGTGATGAGCAGCAGGCTTCGCTGCAAAAAATTCGCAAACGTGTTATAGAAGCTATAGGTAAAAACATGGACCTGTATGGGATCACTTTGTCTGCGGGGCATTTATACGGTTTGCTTTTTTTTGCGGATAAACCGATGACGCTGGACGAGATGGGCCGTGAAATGGAAATGAGCAAAACGAGCATGAGTACAGGAGTTCGAACATTATTGGATCTGAAAATGGTAAATAAGGTATGGAGCAAGGGCTCACGCAAAGACTTGTATGAAGTCGAATATGACTGGCATCAAACATTCACTGACTTCTTCGCTATTAAATGGAGAAAAGCGGTAGAAACAAATTTACTGGTGCTGCGCAAAGCCATAGATGAGCTGGACAGATTGATGAATCAGGGTGAAGAGTACGAGGAATTTAAGGCGATTCTTCAGCAAGACCGATTGAAAATGAAGCAGGCCGTCGCTTATTATAAGTGGCTAGACCGACTAATTGACTCTATGGAAAGCGAAGAAATTTACAAGCTGATTCCCAAAGAAGAAGTTCGGGATTAATCGCTATTTCTCTATCTTGTTTATAAAAATGCCGGAGCGCAAAAGTGCTTCCGGTATTTTTTGGTTTGGCCGTGTGCAAAGGGTATAATAGAGATATGTAAAGATTGATATTATACCGTTGTGTTGAAGATACGAAATAAAGGAGGCTTCATGATGGAGAGTATTACAGTACATACTCGTTTAGGTCAATTACGTGGGGAAACGGGGAATGGATATCATGTATGGAAAGGTATCCCATATGCACAGCCTCCTGTTGGAAAACTACGTTTTCACGCGCCCCAGCCTTTGGAGTCTTGGGAGGGTGTACGGGCTGCGACGAGTTTTGGGCCAATCTGTCCGCAACCTATGCCATCCGCTGAAAGCATGACTGGAAATCTGGTGGAACCGCCTAAGCAGTCAGAGGATTGCTTATACCTGAACGTTTGGACACCTGCTTCGAAGGCACCTGAGAAGGGACGCCCAGTGATGGTGTGGATTCATGGCGGTGCCTTTGTCACGGGGTCCGGGATTATACCTTTATATGACGGGGAACGCATGGCGAAGAATGGCGATGTTGTGGTTGTTACGATCAATTATCGATTGGGGCCGTTAGGATTTTTGCATCTGACTCCAAAGGGAGACGGCCTGACCTCTAATGCGGGACTGCTGGATCAGATCGCTGCGCTGGAATGGGTTAGGGATCACATCTCTGCCTTTGGCGGTAACTCGGACGAAGTAACGGTGTTCGGTGAATCGGCAGGGGCGATGAGTATTGCCGCTTTATTGGCGATGCCAGCAGCTGAGGGACTGTTCCAGCGTGCGATTTTGCAGAGTGGTGCGTCGCAGGTATTGTCAACTTCACAGGCTGAACAAGTGACGGCTGTGTATCTGCAGCAGCTGGGTGTGGACACTCAGCATCCAGAACGGTTGTTTACGCTGCCGACAGATGCGCTGATGCTAGCCATGGCGAAGACGCATGAAGTCATCGGACCAGGGATGGCGATGATCTATCAACCTGTCGTGGACGGTGTGACCTTGCCAGATGTACCGCTGTCTGCAATCGCGCAAGGTTCAGCAAAGCAGGTATCCGTTTTGATTGGAACGAACTTGCATGAGGGGGCCTATTTCATCCGAAAAGAATCCCATCTAATGAACAAGTCAACAGCGAGTCAGGCATTGGAGATGATGACGGGCATGTCAGACATCGGCGACCTGATAGAACCATTTCCGGTTACGATTGAGGGACAGGCGCAAATGTTGACTGATCTATTTTTTTGGCGTCCTGCGTTGGCTCTTGCTGTTGCGCAGTCGGCGCATACGCCTGTATGGATGTATCGTTTTGATTGGACATTGCCGGGGCATCCTACCTTTGGACAAGCGGTTCACGGTGCCGAAATTGCGTTTGTTTTCGATAATCTGGAGCTGCTAGGTAAGCTTGGATTAGAGATTCAACCGTCGATGCAGAAGCTGGCTCAAGCTATGCAGCAGGCATGGGTTGCTTTTGCACGTGATGGGAAGCCTGTGCTGTCGGAGGGGGCTTGGCCAATGTACGACAGGGAAGAGCGGACTACAGCTATTTTCCATCAGGATATTAAGGTAGAGCACGACCCCGAAGGAGATAGACGCCGTCAGTTAATCGGTCAGATGACCATATAAGTAGACAAGAGAGAGCATCCTAAGAACTCTAATGTAAAAAGCCTTCGCCCGTAATTTGTATACGGACGAAGGCTTTTGTTAGTCATAAGATGTATTGCTGTTCATTCTTACTTGCATGAAATTGCAACGCTGCAATGTGTAAGTTAAATCTTAAATCGCTTAACCAGCTGTTGCAAATCCTGCGCCATGTTGGACAACTCCTGAGACGAAGATGCGATTTCCTCCATGGCCGCCATTTGCTCCTGAGCGGCAGCAGATGTTGTCTGCGAACTGTCCGCTGAATTGCGAGACAGACTTGCCAAATGGGTGACAGTAGCGGAAACTTCCTCTGTACTGGCTGAGATTTGTTCAGCTGCAGCGGATACACTTTGAATTTGTTCCACGATATGAGATGTAGAGCGTTCAATATTCGTAAATGCACCTTCTGCATCTTGGCTAATACGTAATCCTTCACCTACCTGGTTACGAACATTACCGTTCATGGTAGCGGTGGAGCGTTGAATCAAATCGAGCATCTGAGTAATGATCTGACTGATGGAATCCGCGCTTTCCTTGGATTGCTCAGACAGCTTGCGTACCTCTATAGCGACTACGGCAAATCCACGTCCGGCTTCGCCTGCTCTGGAAGCTTCAATAGACGCGTTCAGAGACAACAAATTGGTTTGCTTGGCAATAGCGGCAATAGCTGTATTCATCTGCTTCGCATCGTCCGAGAGCTGGGATAGCTCATCCATCAGGCTAGCTGTTTGGCTTACAGCTTCCAGAATACGGTCCATTTGTGTCCGCACATGGCTGATCATTTGACTGCCTTGAGCCACATCATGCTCGGTTTGTCCTGCTGAATCCACGATGGAGCTTGCCGATTCGGCAATGGTGCTGACACCCTTCGCCATTTCTTCAACGGCATTAGCGGTTTGCTCGGACGCCTCGGCGCTGGTGGCTGCATTTTCCGCGGATTCCATAACCGTTTCCGCTACGTGTTGTACGGACTCCGTCGTTTGCTCTGTGCTTTCCTTGATCATCAGAGAAGAGGAAGCAAGTCGGGAGGACGTTTGATTGACCTCGGAAACCATCGTATGCAAGGAATGCGTCATCTGGTCAAAATTCTGTGCCAGTTCGCCGAACTCATCCTTGCTGGATAGATTAACACGTTCGGTCAGATTTCCGTCACGGACGATGCGTGTTCCTGCTTGCAGCTTGCGCAGCGGAATTAAGAACGAGCGGACCATAAGCACAATGATGATTGCAGCGGCAAGTATGGAAATGACAATCACAATTAGGCTTTGCTTCAGAATCGGTTGGGCTGCATCACTGTAATCCTCCAGATCCGACAGTGCGACAATGCTCCAACCGGTGAGAGGGTCCTTAAGTGTAAAGGCCAGCATATCTCGATTCATAAATTGAATTTGCGACATGGAAGGAGTATCATTTTCGACGGTTGTCGCCACTTCGGGAAGTCCCTCTATGGCGTCAGCAGGTTTTTTGCCTGCCTTGTTAAAGGCTGTTCCAGTCCCAGATACAACTTTATGTTCAGAATCAACAATAATGAGTCCTCCGCGTTCACCAATCTTAACAGACTGCAGACTTTCACCCATTTTGTCCAGATTCAAAGCCAATGAAACAGCTCCTTCACCGTCCTCCAGCGTTCCCGATATATTAACGACTAAATTCCCTGTCGTGACGCTGGCAACTGGAACACCGACGAATACCTTTCCCTTTTCCAGCATTGCATTTTTGTACCATTTTCTCTCCCGGGGGTCATAATCGTCCTCCTGTTTTTTCGGCGAACGTATGTATTGCCCTTTCGCATTGCCGAGAAGCGCGGCATCTAGCTCGGGATGAGCCTTGACGATGACATCCAACTTTTTCTGAAGGGCCTCTTGGTTGGTACCAATGGAATCAGATTTGATTTCAGTGGTAAGCACGTCCAGGTCTTTCATAATGGGCGCTACATACTGATTGACATTGCTTCGGATCAGATACAGATTCGTGTATACGGAACCGCCCATTTGCTGACTGAGTTGTGTCGTAGCCCCCTGATAGGAAAAGTACCCGATAAGTACGCTCGGAATCAATAACACAGCCAAAAAAGATATTATTAATCTTGTCCTCATTAAATAAAACTGCTTGAGAAACCTGTTCCACCACGGAACTGTTTGTTTTGTTTTAGTCATAGTTATTGCTCCTCTGTGTCTGATGATCACTACATTGTTTTATTCGACATAAACCGACGAATTTTATAGATGTAATCTTTGAGAAACGAGGAATAATTGCATGTTTTAGACACTTTTTTCGGAAAATAGGTCTAAAGAACTATGATTTATATGAATACGAATACATAAAAAGCCAAATCAGAGATGCAAAAGCATCTACACAATTTGGCTTGGGTGAGTCATGTAAGGGACATTGAACTGTTAATTTTTTTGCTGACGTGAAATCATAAAGAGCGTAATCCAGATGAGCATAAAACCAGTCAATTGCGCTACAGTGACAATTTGCTGAAATGCGATCCAGTTAATCACGACACCAACCATGGGAAAGCTTAATTCTGCCATCGTAGCATAAGACGCTTTGGTCGTACTTAAGCCTTTGTAATACAGCAATAAGCTAAGAAGACCCGGAAGCAATGCCTGCAATAGCAGATTGATAATCACAGCTGCGCCCGCCCATGTACCGGCAGGCATATTCCATGGCGCATGCTCTACAGAGGTGAGGACAATCAGCAGAGGGAGCGCGACCATGAAGCGGAGGGAGGTTACCGTTTCATATTTCATTGAACGAAGCAAGTAACTTCCCATGACTGTCGAACCGCCCCACAGAACTGCTGCACCGAGTGCAAGTAGACTACCGACCTGGACAAAATCACGAACATGTCCGAAGGGGAGCGACCAACCGAAGGTCAGAAGATACGTCCCGAACAGAGCGACGACAATTAATAATCCAAAATGACGCGGCAACATTTCCTTCAAAATAATACGAGCTAGAATAATAGCGACCAAGGGTTGAAGCTTCTGGAGTAAGAGTACAGCATTCAAATCACCATTGCTGAGTGCCATGGTGAAAATTACGCTGGCCAGAGCCGAGCCACCCCACGAGACGAACAAAATAGCGAAAACTTGACGAAGCCGTACCGCTTTGAGCTCCTCACGATGCTTCCACAACATCGGTGTCAGAGCGAGGAAAAGCAGCACATGCTCCATTAGTACAATTTGTGTTGAAGTAAATGACTTTAACAAAATAATACGAAACAGCGGGTCTGCGCCCCACAAGGCCGCTCCAATTGCGACCAGCCAAAAACCGCTTTTCATGTGGGAGCTACGATCAAAACCTTTGGATGTTAGTACAGTAGAAGATTGACTCATACTCAATTAGCTCCTTGCGAATACAGGACCGGTGGCACAAAAACCCCCGTCCATGGCGAATGGCCATGCAAGACGGGGGTTGATCAAATAAACTTGCCGCTTTATGCAAGTTAAATGAAGTTACTGCAAAACCAATAACGCAGTATTCATCCACTTCGCGGCATGTTGATATTTCGATCTTCTTCCATCCGGACTTTACCGTCGGCTTTGGCATCTCACCAAATCAGTCCGTATCCTGTTGCCAGATACAGAGTCGCGGGCTTAGCTCCATGAGCCATACCGCCGGTTGGGAATCTCACCCTACCCCGAAGATCCTTATTCCGTTTTTAATTTCTCCTATAGGATATACCTGTTTTAGAATGAAGTCCAGTGAAAAATGTGTGTATATCGAACAATGATTTTCATCTGTTTTTTGAAAGCGCTCTACGAAATTACATATTACGAGGTAATATCCTTATACTCAATACGTCGAATTGCCGCATAAGCCACAAGCATTCCCAGTATAGAGAAGCCTATTTGCACGGGGGCAATGGAGCTAAGGGTAGCGCCGTTATTATTGGAGAAAAGCAATGCTACAATCAGGATTGAGGTCACAATGGTGGTGGGTACAGAGTATCTTCGCATCCCCATATACAGCGGAACCAGTCCCATAAAGCTGGCAGCAACGGCATTGATTAACGTCCGTGCTGATTGTTGCCCCAGTATGGAAAGAGTAAGGTTATCCGGTACAATCAAAACAAACTGGTTGAGCAGATGAATAGCAGCCGTAATGATTATTTCCGAAATAATAATGGACAAGAACGTGAACAGTAATACGACCAAGAGTTTGGCGATCATCAGCTTTTGACGATGAATCGGATACATGAACAAGATCGTAATCGATTTGGACTTAAATTCCCCGACGATAAAGCGGCATAGGAGAACGGAAGCAAACACAATAAATGTAGCTCTTACAAAATTGTCTATTAGATCCAATAGTTGAGTGTACTGTGTGAATTCAGGTATTCCTTCACTTTGACTTTCCAGCGCAATAACACAGAGCAGCCCAAGAATGCATGCATTGGCGATCAGGGCTGAACGGATATAACCCGTCAGATGGAATTTTTTCAGCTCCAACTGCATCAATTTAAGCATGGAGATCACCTCCGTTTAACAGGCGAAAAAAGTAGTCTTCCAGCGTGCTGCTTTTCTGATGAATGGAATCCACCTCTATATCATTTAAGATGAGCGTCTTCGTAATTTGTTTCTGCGGTACATTTGTATCGTAAATACGTATACTCTGTTCATTTATCACCTTTATATTATTCAGGCTCAAATGATGGGAGAGGACGTAGGCCGCCTTCTTACAATCGTTGGTCGTAAATTCGATGTATTCCGTATTGGTTTCCCGCACCTGCTCCATCGATACTTCCTCAATCAGTCGTCCGTGATTAATCACGCCTACCGTATCCGCAATCTGCTCTATTTCCGCTAAAATATGACTGGACACGAGCAGGGTCATCCCATATTCCTTGCATAACATGTGGAATAGTTGGCGGATTTCCTTGATTCCCACTGGGTCCAGACCATTAATGGGTTCATCCAAAATGAGTAGCTCTGGCTTAGTCGCAATAGCGCGGGCAATCCCGAGACGTTGTTTCATTCCTAGCGAAAAATCCTTTACCGGCTTGTCATCTGCATTTCGCAAATTCACTAATTCCAGGGCATCCTGAACAGCCTGCTTATTATAGTAGCCCATATATTCACAATGAAGTTCGAGATTTTGCTGTGCCGTCAGCCTGTCATAAAAAATCGGGTATTCAATAATTGAACCCATCCGTCCGAGCAGATGATACGACTTCGGCGTTAATTTTTCACCGAATAATTCAATTTCACCCGATGTCGGCTTGAGCAGATTCGTAATCATTTTCATTATCGTCGTCTTGCCTGCCCCGTTAGGACCGAGAAATCCATAGGTTTCTCCCTTGCGCACATTCATACTGACTCCCGCTACAAGTTCGTTGCCCTTCAGGGCCTTGGTCAACTGATGTGTACGTATTACGTAAGTCATGGGTGTTCTCCCTTCGTATACTGCTGATAATTCAAGGATAAAGGGCAAAATGTTCATTTTTCTTTCGTGATTCTTACAAATTTATTAAGTTGAGCATGTTGAGTTCGATTAATAATTGATTTTCTTCAATGTAAAAGAGAAGACTGTCCGCTCATAAGGTCTACTAGTCAATTGAATTTCACCGTTCATCGTTTCAACCAGGCGTTTGGCAATCGTAAGGCCCAGCCCGCTGCCTTGTACCGCCTTATTGCGGGAGTCCTCCAGTGTGTACATGCGTTCAAAAACTTTATCTTGCTCAGATTCCTGTATGCCTTTGCCACGATCCCATACCTCTATACGCACCGTATCCTGCTGTTCCGATAGAGCCAGACCTAGCGTCCGTCCATCTGCCCCGTAGCGAATGGCATTCGAGATCAGATTGTTCAGCACCCGCGCAATCGCTCCTTCGTTCCCCAAGGCATGAATGGGGTGCTCTGGGATCTCAATATGCACAGTAAACCCCTGTGCGGTCAGCAGGTCATAAAACTCCAAAATACTGCGTCTGCACAGTTCTCCCACTTCTAGTCGAGTCAACGGAATATCCGTATCATTAGCCTCCAGCTTCGCCAAGCTAAAAAAGCTGCCGATCAGCTCAATCGCCTCGCTTGTCTTTTGATGAATTTTGGATAGCAGCTTTATACGTTCTTCTGGCAAAATAGTCGGATCGCCATCCAGCATCTCGGCATATCCAAGCACAACCGTAAGCGGGGTCTTGAGATCGTGGGAAATGTTCGAAATCATTTTGCGCATAGCGATTTGGCTACGGTTGTAATCTGCAGACACTCTGAGATTCAAGTCCAGTAGTCGGTTAATTTCCGTCATGAGTCGTTGCAGTTCAACGTCACCTGTGACATATAGCAGCTTTTCCGCATGATTCACCGTCACAATCCGCTCTAGTAGGGTTCGGATATCCTTTATTTTGCGCTTATAGGCCACACGCTCCCGCCAAAGCCATACTATAACGATTGACATGATGAGAACGATAATCCATTGAGAAATGTTTTCGATGTTCATATCAACCATTCTCCCATTTGTAGCCAATGCCCCATAGCGTTTTAATGTGGACAGGATGAGAGGGATCTTCTTCGATTTTCTCACGCAGGCGGCGAATATGAACGTTAATCACGTTCTCATCACCCATATAATCGTCTTTCCAAATAAATCCGTATAATTGTGCTTTTGTAAATACCCGATTCGGATTGGCTACAAACAGCTTCAAAATATCGGACTCTTTGGCTGTTAGCTGAATTTCATTTTCATTGCGTATGACTGTAAAATGATCAAAATCAATGCGCAGACTGCCGTAGGTCAAAACTTGTGCTTGCGGCTGTTCCTCCTGCTGTTGCTGACGGGCATATGTAGTAGATCTGCGGATCGCGGACTGAATACGAGCGGTCATTTCCAGCATTGAAAAAGGTTTGGCAACATAATCGTCTGCCCCAAAGCCCAGTCCAAGCGCTTTATCCACATCGCTGTCCTTGGCTGACATAATCAGAATAGGTACGGCGCTGTGGGTACGGATTCGGCGGATCACCTCCATACCGTCCACCTTCGGCATCATCAAATCCACCAGTACCAGATCATAGGTATGACGTTCAAAGGCAAGAAGCCCCTCTTCCCCGTCATAGGCAGTGGTTAGACTGTATCCTTCCTTAGTGAGTGCTTTGAGTAGCATTTCGGCGATGGATAGATCGTCTTCAATAAGTAAAATATGTTGTGACATAGGTGTGGAACACCCCTAATTTTTAGATTAAGCTCGCGTGACGAACTGTACCTGAATTATATAGAGCAGTGGAGGGGATTTCCATAAAAAATATCCAAAGGGAAAATTAATGTGTCTGGTAATATATCATTCCCCTATATTATACTGAAAGAGTTTATAATCGGATGTTTGGAATACGGTGTTATAATATCCGGGACATGCCTCATGTACGAGACTAGGTATGTCGAATCACGCTGCGGTACAGGACCGTCAATAAAGGAGAGCAACGATGTTTGTTATACGAGGAACACAAAAACTGCTGAAGGAATGGGAGACTGAACCACTTCAAGTTGATATTTATCCGCCTTTGAATAGTTGGCATGCCAGCTTGTTTTTACTTAATCGAAGAAAAAATATAGTGTTTATGCATGATATATCCCGCTTAAGCATCACGCTTTTTGGGATCAAAAAATCGCAGTACAACAACCTGCCAGTTCTTTTTGTGCAAGCTTTGAAGGAATTAATGATCAGTGAAGGCTTTGATGAGCAGATTGTAAAGGCATACACACAGGAA
The DNA here is from genome assembly GCF_038005565.1 of Paenibacillus sp. FSL R10-2748. Classification (NCBI taxonomy): domain Bacteria; kingdom Bacillati; phylum Bacillota; class Bacilli; order Caryophanales; family Paenibacillaceae; genus Paenibacillus; species Paenibacillus sp. FSL R10-2748. The sequence goes on along the minus strand of NZ_JBBOTK010000001.1, from coordinate 1,012,944 downwards.
GGCGAGCAGATGCTGGCTACGACGACGAATAGTCATAGTGTAATGGGAACCTTGGATGAGATTATTTTTATCATGAAGGAACTGGATATGGAGCATGGGTGCGAGCTGGAAAAAAACCAGTGGAATAACCGGATTGTTTTCAAAACTGTTGAATACAAGTACCCTGTTGATGTTTTTAAAGAAATGCTAGAAAAGCATTATAAACTAGAGAGTATTTGAGAAATTTATGATTTTACCGAAATTAAGTTCCATTTATTCCCTCTGTCCTATATAATCTAATATAGTTCTAAAAGACTATATAAAGAGAGGTAAGGGGTAAATGAAAATTAAATTAAGAAATAAAACTGGAATGATCAAGGAACGCAAAGTAGGTTTTTCATGGACTACGCTCTTTTTCGGTTTTTTCCCTGCGTTGTTTAGAGGGGATTGGAAGTGGGCAGTTATTATTTTTCTGGTGTCGATCCTTACGAGTGGGGCGTCCAACTTTGTATTTTGCTTCATCTATAACCGCTTACATATTAATGATCTGCTGTCCCAAGGCTATGGTCCTGCTACTAAGAAATCCCAAGCTATCCTGATTTCTAAGGGATTTATTGCTGAAAATTACGCTGCTAACTTTGCAGGTTAATTTGAGAGCTGCTTGTTAAACGAGACGTATCAAAAGAGCATCCACCAAAGTCCATGCGGGCGGGGAATGCTCTTTTTTTATAACTCACATGATAGCAACGCTTGCGATGAAATGAATCATAGCGCAATAAGCGGCACACTTTGGTAAAATAAAACGATACAGGGTTTGGCACCATCGGTCAGACTTATAAAACGGGGGGTACATAACGAAAGATGAAGAGGATTATTGATATAGCCAAAGAAGCAGGAATTGAAGAAGAACATTTGGAGACGTATGGAAAATATAAAGCGAAGCTGAATCCGTCCCTGTGGGAGCAGTTAAAGGATCGCCCGAATGGAAAGCTGGTGCTGGTTACGGCGATGAATCCCACACCGGCGGGAGAAGGAAAAACGCTGACAACCATCGGGCTGTCACAGGCGCTGAATGCGCTGGGGCATAAAACCGTTGCTGCGTTGCGTGAGCCGTCCCTTGGCCCTTGCTTCGGCATGAAAGGAGGAGCAACCGGGGGAGGACAAGCCCAGATTGTTCCGGCAGAAGACATTAACCTGCATTTTACAGGTGATATTCACGCGATTTCAGCTGCGCATAATTTGCTGGCAGCGATGATCGATAACCATTTGTTTCATGGAAATGCTTTGCGGTTGAAACCGGAGCGGATCGTGTGGAAACGTGCTGTCGATATGAACGACCGGAGTTTACGAAATATTGTGACCGGATTGGGGTCAGGTAATGGAGCGGTGAGAGAAAGTGGCTTTCTGATTACCTCGGCTTCAGAAGTGATGGCGGTATTATGTTTAAGTGAAGATATGGACGATCTTAAAGTGCGATTGGGTAGGATGGTGATTGGTTATAACGTAGATGGCGAAACGGTAACAGCTGAGGAACTACATGCGGTGGAAGGTATGGCTGTGCTGCTTCGGGAAGCATTGAAACCCAATCTGGTGCAAACGTTGGAGGGAACTCCAGTTATTGTGCATGGCGGACCTTTTGCGAATATTGCGCATGGATGCAGTAGTTTGATCGGTACGAAGCTGGCCCTGAAGCTGGGAGAGGTGGTCGTTACGGAGGCTGGATTCGGGGCTGAGCTGGGGGCAGAAAAGTTTTTTGACATCAAGTGCCGTCAATCCGGTTTGCAGCCAGATGCGGCTTTGTTGGTCGTAACCGCCAAAGCGCTGAAATATAACGGCGGTGTAGCTAAAAATGAGCTGGACGCAGAAAATCTGGAGCAAATGCAACTTGGATTAGCCAACATGAACCGGCATGTACGGAATTTGCAAAAGTTTGGCGTGCCAGTACTGGTAGCGGTCAACCATTTTGTAACAGATAGCGAGGCCGAGCTGGAACTAATATTTTCGGAATGCCGCAAGCTGGGTGTACCCGCAGAGCTGTCACAGGTGTGGGCACAGGGAAGCCAAGGGGGAGAAAAGCTAGCCCAAAGCCTGCTCAACCTGCTCCAGGAGGACAAAGCCCATTTTGCACCATTGTATGAGCATACACTTGATTTGCAAGCGAAAATTAGTGTCATTGCGAAGGAACTTTACGGTGCGGCAGAGGTAGCTTACACTCCTGCGGCCAAACGGGCGTTGGCCGGTATGGAGCAGCTTGGTTTTGGACAACTGCCTGTATGCATGGCCAAAACGCCGTATTCTTTCTCAGATCAACCTTCTCTGCTAGGTGCACCGGAGGGCTTTACCATTCACGTGTCCCGCGTTTCTTTGTCCGCAGGGGCAGGCTTTGTGGTCGTGGAAACAGGCAATACTATGACGATGCCAGGATTGCCCAAATCCCCAGCAGCTGAGCATATGTCGCTGGAGGCAGATGGGAGCATTCAAGGTCTAATGTAGTATCTTTAGAAAAATGGCAGCTTCTCAGGATGGAGTGCCAAGCAGTTTGGGCAGTGCAGTAAGCAGTTTTTGCCGGGTCATGGCATCGCTCCAGTTCCAGCGGTCAGCTTCTACGAAATATACCCGACCTTGACGTACAGCAGGAAGGCTGCGCCAGAGAGGGCTGCTGATCATACGTTCCAGCGTACGTTTGGATTCTGGAGCTGTTGGGACAAGCATAAAAATGCGGTCCCCGGCGTACTCAGGCAATTCGTTCGGATCTATTTCTGCGAAGCCTTGTTCCGCGTCGAGCACCTTTTGGATCAGCTCAACGGGCTGAAAGCCCTGTGGGTGGTAGAGGGCCGACGAGAATCCGGACATCCCCATGACAAAGAGCCGATCACCATGATCGAAGATGAAGACGGAGGCCGTTTCTCCGGCTGTGATTTGCGTACCGAGCTGCTGCCACATTGCCAGATTGCGGGCTGTAAAGGTAGACAACCAGCGTTCGGCCTCCCGCTCCTTACCGAGCCAGACGCCAAGTGTACGCATCCGTTCCTCCAGCGTGGCGAAGGAGTTGAAGGTGACGGTGGGAGCGATACTAGCAATGCGCTCATATTCCTGTTCATCCGAATTGGCGATGATAATTAGATCGGGATCAAGAGCGCTGGTCAAGCGAATATCCAGTGGAAGGCCCACATCGGCGACATTCACAAGACGATGTTTATAGACGCTGTATTCACTGAGTCGCAGACTTCCACCGATGGCTTTGGCCCCTAATGCCAATAGATCGCCCATCGTTTCTCCATGATAGATGATGCGGCTTGCTCGGCGCGGAATGTGAATATGGTGACCCGTCCAATCCTTGACGCGCACAGAACCTGAGACAGAAAGTGCGTACTTGCCAGGGGGAATCCCGGTCATTTGCCTAAACCGTCGATTAAAATAATATTCGTCAGAGAAACCAACCTGACGGGCAATTTCACGTAAAGGCCGTTTGCATTCCAGCAGCAGCCGCTTGGCATGGTTCAAGCGCAGCTCAGTGAGGTAATGCAGCGGCTTTTTGCCTGTAATTTTACGAAACAATTGGGAGTATTGCCATATGGAAACGTTCGCTTGTTCAGCGAGCTGCTTGACGGTAATGGGCTTTTCATAGTGGTTTTCCATATATGAAAGGGTACCTTCCACCGATGCTGGCAATGCCGGATTAGAGGTATTATTTTGATCAATATGGGTGTGGTCTTCCTGCCACAACAAGAGCAACTCTTGAAACATGATTTGCTGCCGTAATACAGATGTTTGGTTATGCGGCTGTACCGTTTGTTGGGTACTATGAAATAACTCTTCAGTCAACTGAATAAGTTTGGAGGAAGAAGAGGAGGCAATGTATTCGCGCGGTCCCGGCAGGACAGGTTCATGATATAGGGATGGCATACGTGCTGCGTGTTCAGCCAAGGCCATGTCCGCTTGTGGTTCTGATGGCAAAGCGATGACCTCAAACGTGATTTTGTAGTATTCGGGTACAGTTCCATTCAGGGGAGCGATTTGATAGGATTCACCTGGAGCTAGCCAATACCCATGATCTGTATGGGATAGATACTGCTCTGGGCCAATGTCCACCATACCTGTCCCACCGATGAATATAAGAAGACAGTGATATGAATTGGGACGTGATAATAATTCATCGGTAGGCTCACCAACCAACGCAATTTCTTTAAAATGAAAAAGCAGTGAGCTGAATGGGGGAGGATATACGGACGACGGAGACTGGTTCACGGTATTGCTCCTTTTATTGAGAATGGTTATCATGTATGTATAAGTATACCTCCTTTAGGTTCAACAAAAAAGAAGCCTATCAACAAGTGTCGATAAGCTTCTCCAATTTTTATTTGATGAGCTTGGGCAATTCCTCCAGCAGCCATTCTCGAGTGGAAGCATCACTTTCAGTTTTGCCAATATCCTGAGTGTACACACGTCCCCGTTTGACAGCAGGAAGCTGGAGCCACAGCTTGCTTTTCATTAACTGTTCGGTGGATTGTTGGGCTTCTGAACTTGGTGTTCTTAGTATGAAAATCCGATCTCCAGCGTATTGTCCGATCACTTCCTGAGATATTTGTACAAATCCTTTGTCCTCATCCAGTGCTTTCTGAATAAGAGGAGTAGGCTTGAAACCATTCTTTTCATACAGTATTTGTGACAGTCCTGTCCGTCCCATTGCGAATAAACGGTCGCCAGGATAGTAGGTAAACACTGAAGCAGTTTCCCCCGCCTTAACACCCTCTGCGTGAAGCTTGGTCCACATCTCCGCTTCCTTTATTTTATATTGGGCAAGCCAATCTTCAGCAGCCTTTTTCTTATTCACAATGTCTCCGAGATGTAGCAAACGTTCGTTTAACGGGGCAAAGGTATCGAACATAATTGTAGGTGCAATTTTTGTTAACGCTGCGTATTGTTTTTCATCTGTATCGGCGGTAATGATCAGGTCAGGCTGAAGTTCCAAGGTTTTTTCAAAATTAATCGGGAACCCCAGATCGGCCACGTTCTGAACCTGCTTCTCATAAACCTTGCCCTCAATCATAGAAGTCGATGTACCTATAGCTTGTACGTCTAAAACCAATAGATCTCCATAGTTTTCTCCGAAGTAAGCAATGCGCCCAGGAGTCGTGGGAATGTTCACTGTATGTCCCTTATAGTCTGTGTAGTCACGAGTTGTGGCAGCTTCCGATGTTTTTGTAGATGCTGTTGTGTTGCTGCTTGCAGTCTGATTGTGAGATGCGCCGCATCCCAGTAGCAATGCCCCCATAAGAAAGAAAAGGCAGATCAGAGCAGTGTATTGTCGAGTAGAATTTTTGTTGATTGTCGAGTTCTTGTTGGTCATAGCAACCTCCGTATAATAGAATGATTCAGAATTTTGTAAATGAGAATTATTATCACAAAAGCAATGATAAGCGCTGGACCCTCAATACTCAATGGACAAACTTGGTCAATGAATCCGATTTTGTACAAAATAAGTCTCATGTGTTCTTAGCTCATTTCAGGTTTTTCAAATTTTATTGATTTGTCATTTTTTATGGTATAGAATATCGTTTTTATACATTTGAAAGGGGTTTTGAAATGGCATTGTTTATTACATATGTTTTACTAGGTTTCTCTATAGCACTACCTGTAGGTACAATTACCATTGAAATGACGAAGCAAGGGCTAAAGAATGGATTCATGCATGGATGGATTGTGGGCCTTGGGGGGATGACCGTCGATTTGTTATTAATCATTGGTTTATATTTTGGTCTGGCCTCAGTTTTGTCATTATCTGTTGTACAGGTGATCATGTGGTTCATTGGAGCTATATTTTTGTGCTACGTGGGTTACGACAGCATTAAAAATGCAGATCATGATATTGCGCTAGAAGGAGAGAAAAAGACGAAATCATTATTTTCTTCCTATAAAAATGGGCTGCTTGTAGCTGTTTCACCAGGAAATTTAGTGTTTTGGGTGAGTGTTTTTGGAACTGTGCTGGCAAGTTCATTTGATCGGTCAAATACAAGTCAGTTCTTGATTGTTGGCTTAGGTATTTTGTTTGGTATTCTTATCCATGATTTAGGCTTGATGATCCTTGTAGCGACAACACGAAAAGCGATGAATCGAACCGCCATCAAGTGGGTTACGATCAGTGCTGGTGTGGTCTTGATCGGTTTTTCTTTTTATTTCCTGTATGAATTTATGATCACTCTCCAAAAGATTTTATAGCATTACACAAGGATACGTTCAAGCTTGTCATGCCAGTCTGCATAAATCGAACAAGTCCTTCATAGACATGTACTAATTCATTTAAAACATGTGCTGAAGGGGTTGATGACATGCGCCGGATTTCATGGATGCTTGCCATGGTCATGTGTGTAACGCTGCTACTGGCCGGGTGCGGCAAGAAGAGCGCGGACGATGTGGTTAAAGATTTGAGTGACGTGGTGAGCGACCTGAACAGCTACCACGGTACAGCTTTGATGACGCTGCATACCGGCGACACGCCGCAGGAATACAAGGTTGATATTTCCTACCGCAAGCCGTCCTATTACCGAATTGCCATGACGAACGAGAAAAAGGATGTTACGCAAATTGTGCTTCGTAATGATGAGGGTGTATTTGTACTGACACCCAGCCTGAACAAAAGCTTCCGTTTCAAAAGCGACTGGCCAAACAATCAGGGTCAAGTATATTTATATGAAACGTTAGTTCGCAGCATTATCGGCGATGCCTCCCGTCAGTTGGCTACCGACGATAAATCCTATGTGTTTGATGTGGCAGCAAATTACAACAGCCATGCGCTGGTGAGACAAAAGATATGGCTGTCCAAAAATGACTATGCACCCACTCAGGTACAGGTGTCTGATGCGAATGCCAAGGTAGTTGTTGATCTGAAATTCGATCAATTTGCTTTTGATACGAAGTTTGACAAGGACTCCTTTGATATGGAGCGGAACATGGCTTCAGGTAAGACGAGTACGGGTAGCGAAGGGGCGCCATCTTCTGGAGCAGTAGATTCCAGCGGTCAGCTTGATCCTTCCGGTGCGGTGGATGGGACGACTGGCGTGACGTCTGGCGAACCCGGACAAGAGCAGGGAACAGCAGGGGATGCAGTCCAGCAGCCGTCAGGGGAAGCGAAGGTGGACGGTACTGCCACAAACGATACATCCAAACCGGACGCAGCAGCCAACGCAGAGGCGCAGCAACAAACCCCGGGCACATCGGATGCCACAAACGGAACGTCAGCGGGAACAAATGCGGCAGAAGCTGTGATGGGTGAGTTCGGCTTGATCGAACCGTCCTACACGCCAGCCGGAGTACAGATCAAGGATACGCCGGAGCTCGAGGATAATGGTACACATGCGGTGATGCTGCGGTATAGTGGAACGTATAACTATACCATTGTAGAGGCACGTCCCAAAGATCGGGCGGTCGCACTGGCCGCAGGCGAACTGGTTGATATTGGAGGAAGCTTTGCCGTTCTGACCGGAGGCGAACAGCAGACGATGACCTGGATGAATGACGGAATCGAGTTCAGAATCACCAGTGCTGACCTGCCTGTGAGCGAAATGATACAAATTGCCGCTTCTATACAGGATCAATCGGGTAAATAAAACTTTATAGACGGATGCAGACGGTCTAGAGTGTAAAAATGCTCTGCTGCCGCCCGTATCCGTCTTTTGTTCATTCGCGGTCTGGGATGTGCACCGCTTGTATGTCGTGTTCATTGTAGAGGATGCAGGCAAACGTCTCCTGCCATTGACAGCCACGTTTTTGAACATTACCATTAACCTTTGGAAGCAAGAACTTTGCCACACTCCGAATGGTAAAAGGTTATGTTACAGGCTAACAATTGAAGAAGGTGACTGGATTTGCAAGCACAATACAGATCGACCCGGGCCGAAATCAACCTGGATCACCTTGGCGCCAACTATGAAGCTTTTCGCAAGGCATTGCCAGCGGATAAGCTGATACTGGTCTGTGTCAAGGCTAATGCCTACGGACACGGTGCCGTGGAAATTTCAAAGGAATTGGAACGCCTTGGTGCGGATTATTTGAGCGTCGCTTTTCTGGATGAAGCGTTGGAGCTTCGTCATGCAGGGGTTCAGCTACCAATTCTAGTACTTGGTTACACCTCACCGGAAGCTGTACAAACGGCTTGGGATCATGATATCTCATTGACAGTGTTCAGTGAGGAAGTGCTGGAGGGTATCCGCAGACTGGACCGCCAAGGAAACGAACGCAAGTTGAAGGTGCACATCAAAATAGACAGCGGCATGGGAAGACTGGGTTTGCTGCCTGGAGAAGAGGCTATGGCTTTTGTCCGGCAGGCTCACGAATTAGAGCAAGTGCTGCTGGAAGGCATGTACACCCATTTTGCCCGCGCGGATGAAGAAGACAAAAGCTATACACTGCTACAATATGATCGGTTTCGGGGCGTGGCGGAAGCGCTAAGGGAACAAGGTATCACCATTCCCATTATACATACGGGCAACAGCGCCGCCACCATTGATACCCCTTCTCTTTCCCCCAATTTGGTGCGGATTGGTATCAGTATATACGGTCTGTACCCGTCTGATGAGGTTAACCGGCAAGCTATTGAGCTGCTGCCTGTATTGTCATTGAAGACGGCGGTGGTTTATACCAAGACGCTTCCTCCCGGCTGGGGAGTTAGCTATGGCACCCGGTATGTAACCTCCAGTGAAGAACGGATCGGTACACTGCCAATCGGCTATGCGGATGGATACTCCCGCATGCTGAGTGGGAAGATCGAAGTGTTGATACGCGGTCGCCGCGTCCCGGTACTCGGTACGATTTGCATGGACCAGTGTATGGTATCCTTACAATCTTTCGCAGAAGATGCGGAAGAAATCCAAACCGGCGAAGAGGTTGTTCTCATCGGCCAGCAGTCCGGCGAAACTATCGCGGCGGATGAGTTGGCATCCAAGCTTGGTACGATCCACTATGAGGTGATCTGCATGATCGCAGATAGGGTACCGCGTGTATACACACGAGGTCATGTTCCTGTTGTTCGAGTGAACTCGCTTCTTCCAACCCGCTGGAATTAATTTCATAACGCAAATTACCGAATAAAAGCAGGAGTTTTCGCAGAACGTCCCGAAATATGTACAAAGGAAAGAAAAGAGCGCTATAACTGTCAAAAGACGCATCAGGCTCCGCTGACACTTGTATTTCGGGGATCAAACGCCTGTACGAAAACGAACTGCGTAGTTTATAATGGAATGCAGCATAGATGATATACGAATATCATATACATTCTCTTGTATTCCGTTTGAATAAATTACCGGGAATAACGTTATAATGGTACAATGGCGACAAGGTTTTGGGGGTGGAAGAGAAGTTGGCCAATTTGCAGAACACCAAAAGAATAATGATCAGTTTGCCAGATCATCTCTTGCAGGAAGTGGACGGGATCGTAGCTATGGAAAATTCCAACCGCAGTGAATTTATCAGGCAGGCCATGAAGCTGTATGTAGGCGAACGTAAAAAACGTTACATTCGTGAAGCTATGCAGCGTGGATACATGGAAATGGCTAAAATCAACTTAACCATGGCATCCGAAGCCTTTCACGCGGAGGAAGATGCAAACAGCACCTTGGGCCGTACAGTTAGCGGGGTGTAATCCATATTGATCGTAAAGCGCGGCGACGTTTTTTTTGCAGACCTTTCACCCGTAGTCGGTTCCGAGCAAGGTGGCGTCAGACCTGTGCTGATCATTCAAAATGATATCGGCAACCGGTTTAGTCCTACTGTGATCGTAGCAGCTATCACCGCTCAGATTCAGAAGGCAAAGCTGCCTACACACGTGGAAATCGACGCGGCGACGCATGGCTTTGATCGTGATTCTGTTGTTCTTCTGGAGCAAATTCGGACGATCGACAAGCAAAGGCTTACCGACAAAATCACCCATTTAGATGAAGAAACCATGCGCAAAGTGAGCGATTCGCTACAAATCAGTCTCGGTTTGATTGATTTTTAGCGTGATGGAACGACGAGTGAAACGGGAAAAGGGCAGCGCTTGGGCGCTGCCCTTTTGCGTGTCCAATGAAAAATGCAGGTAGGGCTTGCTTTAACGTCACCTGCTGGCGCTTTGAATCTTTTTTTGTGATAATGAAAGACATGGTGTAAGACAAGAGCTGTGAGGAAGAAGGGATAGGTTTGTCTAACGAGGAAACGAAGACGGAAATCCGGCAGGAGCCGAACGAAGCAGAACGCCAAGAGCGGATTGTCAAACAAGTGGCGAGAGAGCTGTCGCTGGCACTCAAGCAAATCCGGACAACGATCAGTTTGTTGGATGAAGGGAATACAATTCCTTTTATCGCGCGTTATCGTAAGGAAATGACAGGAGAGCTGGATGAAAATCAGCTGCGTGAAATTGAAGATCGTGTGGTGTATTTGCGTAATCTGGAGGATCGTAAGGTAGAGGTCATCCGCATTATTGATGAGCAGGGCAAGCTGACGGAAGACCTGCAGACTGCTATCACCTCTGCGGTTAAACTTCAGGAAGTGGAGGATCTGTATCGTCCGTATCGGCAAAAACGCAAAACCCGCGCCAGTGTAGCGAAGGAACGGGGACTGGAGCCGCTGTCCATCTGGATCTGGAGCCAGCCGAAGCAGGGCGATGCTCTGAAAGAAGCCGAGTCCTATGTAAATGCGGAACTGGGAGTGGACAGCGCTGAGGCGGCCATCCAAGGAGCCTTGGACATTTTAGCTGAAAATATAGCGGATGATGCGGCTATTCGCCAATGGGTACGCCGATACACGCTGGACCATGGTATGTTGACCTCCGAAGCGAAGGACGCGGAGCAAGAATCCGTGTATGAGAACTACTACAGCTATCGTGAGCTCGCTAAGAAAATGCCACCTCACCGTATTCTGGCAATTAATCGCGGGGAGCGGGAAGGCATTCTTAAGGTTGGTCTTGAGGTGGCGCCAGATTCCATTTACAATTACGTGGCTGGCCAAGTGATTAAAGGATCGTCTGTCGTGCAAGATCTGCTGCGCAGTGTCATTGAGGATGCGTATAAAAGACTTATCGCGCCATCTATCGAGCGTGAAGTACGCGCTGAAATGACGGAGAAGGGCGAGCAGCAGGCCATCTCCATCTTTGCAGGCAACTTGCGCAGCCTGTTGCTACAGGCTCCGATCAAGGGCCGACGTGTGCTCGGTGTCGATCCGGCCTATCGGACAGGCTGTAAGCTGGCGGTTGTCGATGACACCGGCAAGCTGCTCGAAGTGGCTGTGACGTATCCGACACCGCCGAATAACAAGAAGCGCGAGGCTGCTGAAAAGTTCAAGCAGCTAATTGCCCAATATGGTATCGAATTGATTGTCATTGGTAACGGAACCGCTTCGCGCGAGACAGAGCAATTTGTAGCGGAAGTCATTGCGGACATTGGTGACAGCAGTCTAGCGTATCTGATCGTCAATGAGGCGGGCGCGAGCGTATACTCTGCCTCCAAGCTGGCACAGGAGGAATTTCCCGATTTGGACGTGGCTGAGCGCAGTGCGGCTTCCATCGCACGTCGTGTGCAGGACCCGCTGGCTGAGCTGGTCAAGATTGAGCCGAAGGCTATTGGTGTAGGCCAATACCAGCATGATGTGTCGCAGAAATATCTGGATGAAAGCTTAAAGGATGTTGTCGAATCAGCCGTTAACCATGTCGGTGTGGATGTGAACACGGCTTCCTCTGCGCTGTTATCCTATGTAGCGGGGATCAATGCGACGATTGCCAAAAACATCGTTAAGTACCGTGAGGAAAACGGTAAATTCAGCAGCCGTCGTCAGTTGCAGAAGGTGCCGCGCCTTGGTGCAAAAACCTACGAGCAATCTGTAGGCTTTATCCGTATACCGGGTGGAGAAAATCCACTGGACCGTACACCGATTCACCCTGAATCGTATGCTGTCGTAGACCGCCTGTTGGCGGAACTGAACATCAGCGCCCACGATCTGGGTACTAAGACTGCAATGGAAGCACTGAGCGTGTCCAACATTGACGAATTGGCTGCAAAGCTTGAAGTCGGCGTGCCAACACTGAAGGATATTCTGGACAGTCTCCAGCGTCCGGGCCGTGACCCGCGTGACGAGCTGCCGTTGCCTGTATTCCGCAAGGATGTGCTGAAGATCGAGGATCTCTCACCGGGTATGGAGCTTCAGGGAACCGTCCGCAATGTCATTGATTTCGGCGCATTTGTCGATATCGGTATTAAAAGTGACGGGTTGGTTCATATTTCACAGCTGCGCAGTGGCTTCGTAAAGCATCCGATGGATGTCGTATCTGTCGGTGATAACGTGACGGTGTGGGTGTTAAATGTTGATTTGAAAAAAGGCAGGGTTGGTCTGACGATGAAACCTCCTGCAGAGGCGCAATCGCAGGCATAATACTTTAAATAAAGCTGTACAACCTTCTTGTGAAGGTATAACAAAAGCCGGAATCTCCGAACTGCATCGGAGATTCCGGCTTTCATTTTTGGATGCCTTAGCTTCTACCCGTTGTTGGCATCGAACTCCACGCCAGGTGCTTTATGATAAAAAAACCAACAATCGTTCAACAGTTTAATTTGGCGCCGGTCCTTTTTGTAAAAGGCCCGCATGAGCTGGTTGCTGAGCCATTGAGGCAAGCCGATCTCCTCCTCTGCGTTACTTCTGTATGTTTAGCATATGGGGTGGGTACCTAAAGTGTGCTTATGAATTGGGGGTTAGACTTAGGCCGTTATTTTATAATATGCTTGTCAGTAAGGAGCAAAGGAGGAGAGACCGGAAGGATGGAGTCTAAGTCCCTGAGCAATTCAATGAACCATTCTATGAACCATTCTATGAACCGTTCTATGAGTAATGAAGAGCTTCAAGAATGGGTAGAGCGCATTTCGCTGGAGAGCTTCGGCGTGCCGTTTCGACATCAAGCCACCTTTAATGCGCGCCTGTCTTCCACAGGCGGTAGGTATTTTATGAAAAGTCATCATATTGAAATTAATCCACATCAACTCGCAGCTTACGGACGTTCTGAGGTGGAGAAAATTATTAAGCATGAGCTGTGCCATTATCATTTACATTTGCGAGGGATGGGCTATCAGCATAGAGATGCTGACTTCAAAGCATGGCTTGCCCGTGTAGGAGGGAGCAGGCATTGTCAGACTCTGCCAGGAAGAACGGAACGTAAGCCTCAGCCTTATCGTTACAAGCTAGTATGCGTTTCCTGTAAACAGGAGTATATGCGCAAGCGTAAGATGAATCCTCAGCGGTATCGCTGTGGGAAGTGTGGAGGTAAGCTTCGCCTGTTGGCACTTGACGGCACCCCCTGAATCATGGTAAATTAACCATACTGTATGATAATTTACAGTAATGTTCCCTGATAGCTCAGTTGGTAGAGCACTCGACTGTTAATCGAGTTGTCACAGGTTCGAGTCCTGTTCGGGGAGCCATGGAGAGGTACCCAAGTGGCTATAAGGGGACCCTCTGCTAAGGGGTTAGGCTGCGAAAGCGGTGCGAGGGTTCGAATCCCTCTCTCTCCGTTGGTATTTTAAGCAGAAAAAGGACGCTCGTATGCATTGTAATGATGCTTGCGAGCGTCCTTTTCGTCTATATCTGCTTTGAGAATAATGGTGGACTGAAATCGTTTAAATGGAGAGGCGGACGTGCTTCGTACAGCATGAAGCGACGTTAGCCTGTCTTGTACGCAGCCAATAACTTCTATTTCACGCTGTCAGCCTCGACTGTCTTGAGTATGTTCAACAGAGCATGAGCAACGCCATCTTCTGCATTAGTCAGAGTCACTTCGGAGCAGACGGCCTTGATGTCGTCTTTTGCATTGCCCATGGCAATGCCTGTTCCTGCCATCGTCAGCATGGAGATATCGTTGTAGCTGTCCCCAATCGCTACGGCTTCCTGCATGGGAATGCTCAGATGATTCGCCAGATAACGCAATGCATTACCTTTAGACGCATCCCTATGCTCGACTTCAAAGTTACGGTCTGAAGAGATGACCATGTTTAGGCCCTGAAAACTTCGGTAACGTTCACGGCCCCAATCCAATTTGGCTTGATCAAAGGAGAAACAGAGCACGTTATAAATCTCTACATCCAGTGGAATGTCCTCATATGAAGCGATGCGAGTATGTCCGGTCTGTTCATATTGTTTTTCAGCTGCATGTAATAAAGTATCCAGCGAAATATCCGGGTTGGAGCTCAGCAAGCGGTCCATTTCAACAGCAAGCAGCTGATGTCCGTTTTGTGGAGAATAAATAGCGCGGTCTGTCATGACCTCATAGTAAAAGTCGTTGTCATGCAGCCAGCTCAGCACTTCAAACGTTTCACTGCGGCCCATAGGAGTAGAGGTTAACTGACGACGATGCACATCGTGTACGGTTGCGCCGTTTGCTCCAATGACGGGAGTTACAAGCTCTGCTTCCTCTAGCTTCGTCCAGGCGTCATAAGCAGCTCTACCAGTGGCAATTGTCACCTGAACGCCTTGCTGCTGTGCTTGGCGTATAGCCTCCGCGTTCACTTTGCTTATTTTTCCTTCCTCGTTCAGCAGTGTTCCATCCATATCAATCGCAAACAGTTTCATTTCTCCCCAGCTCCTGTCTTTCGATATCTCTGTGATAAATCTTGAGTTCTAGCTAAGCAGTTTCATATTTATGAGGGTACAACAACTTCCACATCATAATGTTGCAAAATTTCCAGCATCGCTGGTTCTGGCAATCTGTCGGTGATCACGATATTAACTTCAGACAGATCGGCAAAACGATATGGAAAATTGATTCCGAATTTCGAATGGTCCGCAAGGATGATCACCTGATCTGCCTGTTTCATCATCTGATGCTTCAGCATGCCGTCTTCTTCATGAATCAGGCTTAGTCCGTGGGCAGATATACCACCAATCCCGATAAAGGCTTTGTCTACAAAATAGTGAGACAAAGTGGCGATCACGGAGGAGCCATATACATATCGGTGTTCTTTTTGCAGGCGGCCTCCCAGCAGATGAATGGAGACACCGTCTTTTCCAGATAGCACGTCAGCCTGATTGATTGAATTGGTGATGACCGAACATTCCTGCACATTCAGTCTTTCTGCACACGCCTGTACGGTGGTAGAGGAATCCAATATAATACGATCCTTATCTCGTACCATGCTGGCAGCCAGTTGTCCGATCACTTGTTTCTCCTCGGATACAGTAAGTAGTCTTTCATTATAATTTCCAATTGGATCGTGATGAAGTGTAGGGAGAAGAGCGCCGCCGCGGGTGCGAATAATTTTTTGATGCTCTTCAAGTTTTACGAGGTCTCGACGGGCCGTATCTCGTGAAACATTAAAAAATTCACAAATATCATCCACCGAAATACGCTTATGAAGCTGTAAGTAATCAACGATTTTTAACATTCGTTCTTCCTGATACATAAAAAGCTCCTCTGATATATAATTATTTCGGTATCTCGTAAGTGATTATAAGTAAATACAAGTGATATTGCAATCATTTATCGCTGTTTTCAGGATTTTAGTGATTTTAGATAAGGTATTTTAAGTAAATGCGAATTTTGTGCTTATAAAAACTGCTTTTTTAAAAATTTTAGAAATAAGTATTGCCATTCGTTATTCTATTTGATATACTCTTTCTTGTCGCCAAGTTGGCGTATAATAATAAGGCCCGTTGGTCAAGGGGTTAAGACACCTCCCTTTCACGGAGGTAACAGGGGTTCGAATCCCCTACGGGTCATTGTTGTCTTTATAGACTACATGTTGCATGCTTAAGGGAAATTCCTGAGGTCTGGTCTAATGGCGGACAGCTTGGATGAACAGCATGAGCCATTAGCTCAGTTGGTAGAGCACCTGACTTTTAATCAGGGTGTCGAAGGTTCGAGTCCTTCATGGCTCACCATTTATATTTTGTTATGCGGTCGTGGTGGAATGGCAGACACGCTATCTTGAGGGGGTAGTGAGCGTACGCTCGTGGAGGTTCGAGTCCTCTCGACCGCATCAATGGAATAAACGGAAAAGTCTCTCGCGGTAGAGGCTTTTTTTATTTGTGTAGTGATGTAATAAAGTAATGATTATGATGAAATAATGATTCCATAGTATAATATAATGCCATAATGTTATAGAATGATAAGTATAAACTTATGAAGTGACGGTGAAAAATATGGACACTCAACTGTTAGGAAATATATCAGAAAATATTTTGGGCTTGTTTCCGATTGTGAAGAAGAAATTTTTCACCTACGGTCCGCTCGATTTACCATTACACTTGTCGCCTAATAACTTTCAGGTATTACTGCTTCTGCGTGAGGTGCGCTTGTCTACGGTATCTGATTTATCCAAACAGCTCAATGTCTCACGTCCGAACATGACTCCTCTTCTGGACAAACTGGTGGAGCATGGGTTGGCTGACCGCCAGTCGTGTGATTCGGATCGCAGAGTCGTGAATGTGGCGATTACACAGGAAGGCGATGCTTTTTGTGAACAGGTATTTCATACCTTCTCCAATAAAATTCAAGAAAGACTGGTGTATCTGCCAGAAGAAGATTTATTGCATCTGAGTGAAACTTTGAATGAATTGAAGCATATCTTACTTAAAATCGACAACGCTGCTACGTGATTGGCGTAAGTGAACTGGCTTAAAGACCGCCCTTTCTTCGGAAAACAGGCGGTTTTTGTTGCGTGTTGTGGTATAATGGAAACCAACATACATAATTCGGTAATTTTAGCATACGTGATCTTTGAAATGGGAACAGAGAACATGATATCGTTATTTGAGAGCCTGCTAGGGAGGAAGGAACTTCTATGCAATCTATTTACCATCGCATTGAGGAACTCATCAAGGAACGGGGAATGACGAAAAAGGCGTTCTGCCAGCAGTTAGGCATTAGTACAGGGAACTTCGGGGATTGGAAAAGAGGAAAAACGACGCCGGGCACGAATAAACTCATTGAAATTGCTTCGTTTTTTGATGCCAGTCTGGATTGGATTATGCTGGGTCGAGATGTACAGGGTGAGGTGCTAAAGGAGTCGCAAGACCCTTATTTTTTTGACGCTTCAGGGCAACTGAATTGCCAGGAGGAACCGCTAAGTGAGGCGGAAAGAAATTTTATACTTGAGTATATTGAATTTACCCGCTTTCGTAAAGAGAAAAACCAGCGCAATTCTACTATGGGGTAATGGTTGCTTAGGATTTGATGAGGATTACTAATGAGTAAGGCTGAAAAATGAAAATTATTTCAGAAAAAGTTACTGTGTCGGAGGGGAAACATTTTGGGAGATCAAACTATTTATCAGCGGATTGAAGCTTTGATTAAGGATCGCGGAATGACCAAGAAGGCATTTTGTGAAAAACTTAAAATCAGTTCAGGGAATCTCGGTGATTGGAGAAGAGGTAAAACAACGCCGGGTACCACCCATTTGATTCAGATTTCGGACTTTTTTAATGTATCGCTTGATTGGTTAATGAAAGGGATTAAGCCAGGGGAAGGCGTACTTCAGGAGCAGAAGGCTGCTTATTTTTTTGGAGTGATGGGGCCACTGAATTGCCAGGCAGAAGATCTTGAGACGGAAGAACAGAATTTTATTTTAGAATATGTTGAATTTGCGAAATATCGTAAGCAAAAAAGTGAGAAGGATAAAACAAAGCCGGAATAATTTTTTGGCTAAAGATCGTCTGGGTTGAAAACCCGTAAACGACCTGGAGGGGTTCGCTTTACGGGTTTATTTGGTTTCTTGGTGATATGGAATGACCTATATGTAACTGGAATGCTTGTTGGGTTTAGAGTGGCGGTGCCTCCTTATAATCGTTATCGTCGATGTTCAGAATTGCAGAAACTTGTTTTCTGTACCTTTGTGCTTTGCGGGTGCCGTGAATCAGATTGGACAAGCGTGAGGGCGGAATATTGTGTGTCTCACAAAATGTTTTCTGATCCAGTCGAAGTTCGACAAGCCGTTGTTTGATGGCCCACCCGAAGGAGGTGACAGGCATTTTGTTGTTCAAGAGAAATCGCCCCTTACGGATTCTTGCGGAATAATTGGTGTGTTATAATAATCATCAGTAAACATGTTAGAATTAACCATCTGACACTATGATACACTTTTATACGTGTTTTTACAATCGTAAATGCGTCTTTTTGTTGAATTAATTACTTAATTAAGTGCTAGGTGGTTCTGATAATCCGTCTAGAGTCTGCTAATGGTGTGAATTGCGATTATATGTGGATAAAAAACACTCTGCCACCTGAGGAAAGGGACAGAGTGTTTTTCGTGTTGTGACCACATTGGCGAAGCGACGCATCAGGGGGATGCTGGAAGGCGTTTGAATAGACCTGAGGAGGAAAACAGTCTAGGTTCATCCAATTGGTTATTATGGCTCATATAAAGAGGTAGAGTGATGTAGGAGCTGGACCAATGTCTGTGAAGAAAGCGACGCTGAGATGCAGTTGGCTCAGGTTGGTTAAGCTTCTTCCAGGCAGAGAGGAGCTCGCTTGTCATACGCTCCATAAGAGGGTTCTTTTCCTCATAAGGAGGATTGAGTAGTTTGAAGGCATCTTCCACACAGAAGGACACCGCTGCGCTAAGATAGCCGTGAACGGTCTGTTCTACATCGTTTCCGAGGAGGAAGTTAATCCAGGTGTGAACGGTAGCGAGTGTGCCAATCGCATTGTATTGAATGAGTATGCATTCCAACTGGTCAAATTCAAGCCAAGGATAAAGAGCCTTAGCGAGCTTGAGCAGACGCTGACCGGATAGACGAAACTCCTTCACATGCTGCCAGGAGGGACGTTGGGTATGCAGCATCTTATCAATGAGGGCGATCCGCCAACTGTCATTCTGCTGGATGGCGACATACAGACTTTTGATAGCCATGCCGTCAACGGTTGTAAATTGAGGATACAAATCATCCAGCATGTAATGTTCCAGGTCTTGTAGACTGTTCAAATGTCCGTTACGCGATAGTTTCTCCAGTCCGTTAAAACGGGTGAAGCCACCAACAGGTAGGGAAGGGTCCAACAATAATGCATAGTTCAGCAAGCGGTTGCCTTTATGCAAGGTGGTTCGCCTCCTCGAAGTGAATCCTTATGTTATGTTATTTTACTTTTTACTTGGGGATAACGAAAAATATTCGAAATATATGTAATATATATTTACATTTAAATAGCTTTTGTGTCAAATTAAATATTCTTATCGCTCATATATGTTAGTTAAAATAACGTATAAAATAATTATTATATTTTTGTTTACAAATAGTTGATGAGAGAGTATAATAAATCTGTTGCCTCATTACATTATGATTTGCGGTCGTGGTGGAATGGCAGACACGCTATCTTGAGGGGGTAGTGGGCGTACGCCCGTGGAGGTTCGAGTCCTCTCGACCGCATTATATGCAAGACTCAGTTAAAAAAGCATCCTGACACGGTTTACGTGAAGGGATGCTTTTTTTGTTAAGCATTTTTCGTTATATCCTTTAGCCACAGAAGCAACGGTAGACAATAGGTCGTTTATTAACTGATAAAGAAGGATGTCAGTTTTGCTGCAAAAGCTTCTCTATATCTCCCGCCAGCTTATCTGGAGTGGTTTGCGGTGCATAGCGCTTAAATACGTTACCTTCTCGTGTAATTAAGAATTTAGTAAAATTCCATTTGATCGCTTTGGACCCTAATACCCCCGGAGCAGTTTGGGTCAGGTAACGAAATAAGGGGTGCGCTTGATCGCCATTGACATCTGTCTTGGCGAACATCGGAAAGGTAACACCATAATTGATCTGGCAAAACTCGGAAATCTCCTCGCTGGAACCTGGCTCTTGTTTGGCAAATTGGTTGCTGGGAAATCCCAAAATTTCGAGCCCCTGTTCATGGTACTGGTCATATAGCTCTTGTAGCGCTTTGTATTGGGGGGTTAACCCACATTTGCTGGCAGTGTTCACGATAAGCAGAACGTTCCCTTCATATGTGGATAACGGAATTTGTTTCCCTTGCAGGGTGTGCGCATCATATTCATAAACGGTCATAGTATCTCTCCTTATTCAATATTCAGCAATTAAATTGTAAGCAATTAAAAGCAAGGTTGCAAGTCTGGAAAAGCTGTATCAAGCCTTTAGCCGCTGTAAAATCGTATTTTGTTCAAAACAGTAAATCGCACCGCAAATGGAGCGAATTAAGGTGTTTCTTCTTATAAAAGCGGGTTCAATCGGTGTTTAGCTGGTACATATAGCGTATTTTCTTCTCTTTTTACAAAAAAAGGCCAAAAACGCTCTACCCTACGCCAATATTGACATGCTTGTCATTTTCAAAAAGGGATGAAAAACAGAGATTGAATGAGCTGTGAGAAGCATAGTTGCATTGTAAGCGCTATTATTAATATCCTAGGCTCTAAAGGCCGATTTATAACCCCGCAGTTGAGCTTTACAGTCTTCCATGCGCGGGTGTATGATTCAAGACGTAATTTCAAATTAACTTGAATGAAGCAACAACGAAATGTCTATAGCGCTGAATTTTGCAGTTGCAAAAGCGGGGGAACCAATCGAGATTGTACGGCTTCGGAAGCCGTGTGTCTCATGGGGTGAATTTTCAGGTCAAGTGCCAGAAATAGGGCGACTCTCACGTCCGAATCCGACAGCTAACCTCGTAAGCGTACAGGGAGAGGCAACAAACCGCCGTGTGCAGCCATGGTTTATTTTATCATGGATATGTAAGAAGCCGGAGGAAAGCCTTTTTCCTTCGGCTTCTTTTTGTTGTCTTTTTATACCGGGAGAGGAGCTACTGATGGAAGGTCGGTTAATTATTGTCACTGCACCGAATGAAGCGGGCAGAAGTTTTGTGAAATTGCTTATTTTCAAAAAATTGGCGTTTGCAGTTCTCACGAATAGCGCCCAGGAGGAACGACAGCTCAAAAAAATGGGTGTGGAGCACATTGTCCGCATCAATACCATGCAAGCGGGAAAATGGAATTTTCCAAAAAAAGAAATTGGTAGTGTGTATTTGTTCGAGAACAGCTTGAATCTGACGTGCCGTTTCCTGCAAATATGTCGGCCGCTAACATCGGAATCGATCTATGTTATTACGCACGGCTGTAATCCACAAGGAATTTATCGGGGATTGGGAGCGGATCATGTGATCTACACATTGAACGGAGAGGTGGGTTTTCTGCTGAACGGATAAGCACTTATAACATAGTTGTTTTATGATTTTATGATCAAATAAGAATGGCGATCTGAGGACCGATACGGAGGGTATAAACATGATGGATATATACATGCTGCTCGTCATGGCTGTGAGTTATGGAGTGATACTGCTGTTTGTACGCTGGTGTGATGCGCAGACCTCTAAAGGAGGACGAAGAGGATGATCGTTATACTTGGGCTTACGGCTATTGTGTTTATGTATTTAATCTACGCACTCCTGAACCCTGAAAAGTTCTAGTCAGCTATAGGGGATAGAGCGGGCGGGAACAACAGATCTGAATATTAAGCATCATAGGTAGCGGGTTTTCGCAAACGTGTGCACACAATTGGTGCTCTGGAAGCAGATCTGTTGTTCCAAACGCAGGAGCATTTTGAAGGAGGAATAAAGGATGGAGCTGCTTCAAATTGGAATTGTGATCGTCATATTGCTGCTCTTGGTAAAGCCAGTGGGCACCTATATGTATCATGTATTCTCGAATGAACCCAATCGGACGGATCGGATTTTTGGCGGAACAGAAAAGCTGATTTATAAGATTGTAGGATTGAAGAAGCTGGAGAGCATGCGTTGGACTACGTATGTTATGAGTTTCATTGCAACGAATGTCGTGCTTGTGGCGATCAGCTACTTGCTGTTGCGTTTACAGGGAATGCTTCCTGGTAATCCGGCTGGAAACAGTAATATGGAAGCATCACTAGCTTTTAATACGGTAATCAGCTTTATGACGAATACGAATCTCCAACATTATAGCGGAGAAAGCGGGCTTACGTATCTGACACAGATGGCGTTCGTCACGATGATGATGTTCACTTCGGCTGCTTCCGGTTTTGCGGTTGCTGCGGCTTTTATGAGAGGATTGACGCGGCGCGGTGAAGGGATGGGCAATTTCTTTCAAGATTTTATTAAAGCCATTATAAGGATTTTCCTGCCGCTGGCCTTTGTGCTTACGCTGGTGCTGGTTGGATTGAAGGTACCACAGACGCTACAGCCTACGGCGGATCTTACGACGCTGAGCGGAACACAGCAGCAGATTTCTATGGGGCCCATTGCTTCTCTGGAGTCCATCAAGCATTTGGGGACGAATGGAGGCGGTTATGCGGGAGCTAACTCTGCGCATCCTTTTGAAAATCCAAGTCCTTGGACGAACGTGCTGGAAATTTTGGCAATGTGGATAATGCCGGCTTCGTTGCCGTATACCTTTGGATTGTTTGCCCGTAATCGTAAGCAGGGCTGGATTATTTTTAGCTCCATGATGGTATTGTTTCTTATTTTTCTATCTATTACGTACGTGTCTGAAAAGACAGGTAACCCGTTAATCCAGACACTGGGTGTGGATGCTTCTCAAGGAAGCATGGAAGGGAAAGAGGTTCGTTTCGGCATTGGACAATCGGCTTTATTCACTGCGGTCACAACAGCGGCAACGACAGGTTCGGTCAATAATATGCATGATACACTAACCCCACTGGGTGGCATGGCTGCTTTGGGAGAAATGATGCTAAACGTCATTTTTGGCGGCAAGGGTGTCGGGCTGATGAATATGCTGATGTATGCGATTCTGGGTGTGTTTATATGCGGACTGATGGTCGGGAGAACTCCGGAATTTATGGGAAGGAAAATTGAAGGCAAGGAAATGAAGCTGATCGCGATTGCCATTTTGGTACATCCGTTCCTCATTCTCGCCCCAACTGCGCTTGCGTTTATGAGTCATTGGGGATACGACGCGGTCACTAACCCTGGCTATCACGGGTTGACTCAGGTGCTCTATGAATATGCGTCATCTGCTGCAAATAACGGTTCGGGATTTGAAGGTCTTTCGGATAACAACGTATTCTGGAACATGACAACGGGGCTGGTTATGTTCTTCGGACGATATGTATCTATGATTGCATTGTTGGCTGTGGCGGCTTCATTGAATGCCAAAGCACCGACTCCGGTGACGACGGGGACACTGCGTACGGACAACAAGTTATTTGGAGCCATTCTGATCGGGGTCGTGCTGCTGATTGGTGCGTTGACCTTTTTACCCGTTATCGTATTGGGACCTGTTGCTGAATTTTTGACCATGTGAAGAAGAAAATGAGAATGGATGAACGGGGTGTTTGATCATGAAGGAACAACGCAAACACATGCTGGACAGAAGCATCTTGAAGCATGCGATCAAGGATAGCTTTATAAAATTAAATCCGATGATTATGATGAAGAATCCTGTCATGTTCGTCGTGGAGATCGGTACATTGGTCGTGCTGCTAATGTTACTGCTTCCCGGTTATTTTGGAACTGGCAAGGAAATGGGCTTTAACCTGGCCGTGTTTGTTATTCTGTTGTTTACGTTGCTTTTTGCTAATTTTGCCGAAGCGCTCGCGGAGGGGCGGGGTAAGGCACAAGCTGCCTCTTTAAAAAAATCCAAGCAGGATACGCAAGCTAACAAGCTCATCGGGAATGACATTCAGGTGGTTAGCTCAACCGAATTGCGTAAGGGGGACGTGGTTATTGTCTCCCAGGGCGAAATGATCCCAAGCGATGGTGAGGTCATTGAAGGTCTGGCTTCGGTGGATGAATCTGCAATTACGGGCGAATCGGCTCCGGTCATCAAGGAATCGGGTGGTGATTTTTGCTCGGTAACCGGCGGGACGCGAGTGGTTAGTGACCGGATTAAGGTGCGGATTACGACAGAGCCGGGCGAGACATTTATTGATAAAATGATTTCGCTCGTGGAAGGCGCACAGCGGCAAAAAACGCCGAATGAGATTGCACTGAACACTTTGCTGATTAGCTTAACGATTATTTTTCTAATTGTAGTGGTTACGCTGGCGCCGATTGCCCGTCATTTTAACATTGATTTGCCTGTTCCTGTGCTGATTTCGTTGCTAGTCTGTCTGATTCCAACCACGATTGGAGGACTGCTGTCAGCCATCGGGATTGCCGGTATGGACCGGGTCACCCAGTTTAACGTGCTGGCCATGTCAGGCAAGGCGGTAGAAGCTTCTGGGGATATCAACACGATGATTTTGGATAAAACAGGTACAATCACCTTTGGGAACCGAATGGCGAGTGAATTCGTGCCTGTAGAGGGCGTGGAGAAGGCAAAGTTAGTGAAGTGGGCAGCGATTAGCTCTATGAAGGATGAGACGCCAGAGGGTCGCTCGGTTCTCGAATTGATGCGCAAACAGGAGCATACGCTGGATGCATCCTTGGCAGCAGGTGGAACCTTTATCGAATTCAAGGCGGAGACCCGGATGAGTGGTCTGGATCTGGCCGATGGACGAAAGGTACGCAAAGGCGCGGTGGATTCTGTTCGGCAATGGATCGTCTCGCAAAACGGCAGTGTTCCAGCCGATCTGGAGGAAAAAGCGAATCAGGTAGCCTCTGAAGGAGGTACACCGCTGGCAGTCGCGCTGGATGATCAGATATACGGCATTATTTATCTGAAGGATACAGTGAAGCCAGGCATGAAGGAACGGTTTGATCAGCTCCGGGAAATGGGTATCCGTACGATCATGTGTACCGGAGATAATCCACTGACAGCAGCTACAATTGCACGAGAAGCGGGTGTGGACGACTTTGTAGCTGAGAGCAAGCCGGAGGACAAAATAGCGGTTATCCGACGTGAGCAGGAACAGGGTAAGCTGGTTGCTATGACCGGAGACGGCACCAATGATGCACCTGCGCTGGCGCAAGCGGATGTCGGTCTTGCCATGAATAGCGGCACAGTCGCGGCCAAAGAAGCGGCTAATATGGTGGACTTAGATTCCGATCCGTCCAAAATTATTGAGGTGGTCGCGATCGGCAAGCAGCTGCTTATGACGCGCGGAGCATTGACAACGTTCAGCATTGCAAACGATGTTGCCAAATATTTTGCCATCATCCCGGCGATGTTCATGCTGGCCATTCCACAAATGGACGCTTTGAACGTCATGGGGCTTGGCTCCCCGCTGTCCGCTATTTTGTCGGCGCTGATCTTTAACGCGGTTATTATTCCGCTTCTGATTCCGCTGGCCATGAAGGGCGTGAAGTATAAGCCTATGAGCTCGGATCGCCTGCTGGGACGGAATTTGCTGATTTACGGTCTGGGCGGTATGGTCGTACCGTTTGTCGGCATTAAGGCCATTGATTTGCTGGTGCATTTGTGGATTTAGCGCAGAAAGGGTGAGCGACATGAGTGGTTTTTATCGGATGATGTCTGGACGCAGATTTACTGCGCACGAAAAAGCCGAATCTGGCGGGCAAGGTCATAACAAACGTACAGGGACCGGGACAGTGTCAGAAGGACAACCGGAGAGACAAGAGATGCGAGGAAGTGCAGTTATTGGAGTGGCTTTGCGAACTTCAGTGCTGATGATTCTCTTGTGCGGTTTGGCATATCCGCTAGCCAGTACAGGAGTAGCACAGGTTCTGTTTCCACAGCAAGCAAACGGCAGTATGCTTCGTGACGCGGAGGGGCGGGTGGTCGGCTCCGAACTGATTGGGCAGTCCTTTGCCGATTCGGCGTTTTTTCAAGGTCGGGTATCGAGCGTTGATTACAATGGGGCTGGTTCAGGCTCAAGTAACTACGCGCCGTCGAATCCAGCCTTGATACAGCGAGTCAAGGACTCTATTGCGGATTGGCAGAAGCATAACCCGGATGTACCCGTCAGTCAGGTTCCGGTGGACCTGATTACGAACTCCGGCTCCGGTCTGGACCCGCACATCTCGCCACAGGCGGCACGGGTGCAAATTCCGCGCATTAGTGGCTTGACGGGTATCCCGCAGGATCGACTGAGAGCACTGGTGCAGGAGCAGACAGAAGGCCGCAGCGCAGGGGTGTTCGGCGAGCCACGTGTGAACGTGCTCAAGCTGAATCTCGCGCTTAAGGAGCAAATGAAGGTAGAGCCTGCCAAGCGTTGAGAATATAATAAATTGATTTGTCTGATAATTAAGTTAAAATAGTACTCATATATGATCAAGGAGGCGGTCCAAATGGTAACGATGAATAAGCGGACAGACTATAGAAGGACAGCGCCTACTCGTCCATAAACTGCGTGGTTTCTTCTTGATGAGGGTAACCAATAATATGCAAGATTATAAATTTTTTAAAATGAATGATTTTTCAGATCATCAGATTGCTCGAATACGAATGTTGGAACAACTATGCAAGAATTTCGACGGATCAAGTTTAAGAGTGGGCATAGAAAGCCTTAAAGAAAATGGTGGAGATAAAGCGATCCTTTGCCAATTGGGCAACCAGTTGATTGGCTATCTCAGTTGGTATACATCAGATGAAATCGAAGCTAATATTAACGCTATGGTTCATCCTAATTATCGGCGCCAGGGTGTATTCCGCACCTTAATGTACAATGCTGCAGCTGAGATACAATTACAAGGCATCAAAGCATGTCGCATCAGAATCCCGTCCAATTCAATACCTGGAATAGATTGTGTGAAGCACTTGGGGGCCAACTTTAGTACGTCTGAATTCTCCATGAATTTAAATCGGTTCCAATCTGATAGGTTACATCAATCCGGCTTAGTTTTGCGGCTAGAAGAAGATCAGGATTTTGATTTTATGGTTGAATGTTCATCGCAAGCTTTTGGTGATTCCGAGTCTTGCACAAAGAACTATTTTAAGCATACGAGAGAACCAGAACGTGTAACTTACCTCGCTGTAGATAGACTGACACCGGTCGGAATGATTCGAGTCAATCATGTTCATACGGATACAGCTGTTATTCATGATTTCTGTGTACATCCATTATACCAAGGCAAAGGGTATGGCCGTGAAATTCTTGCTTGTTTGGTGAAAATCTTGCTTGCCAAGCAGTACACTAAGATTCGACTAGGAGTAGTTACGCAAAATGAGCGTGCCTTGAACCTCTATCGGTCAATAGGGTTTGAGATTTCTGCCGAGTCACATTATTATGTGAGTGCTATACAAAATTTAATTTATACAGGACAAATAAAATAGGATGAACAAAAAAAAGGTATCTCGCTGCCATTGGGGCAAGTGAGATACCTTTTTAATATATTCATATATTGGCTACCGATTAACCTGAAATCGTTTGGATGATGAGCACTACATTCAAGATGATAATGACAGCGGTCACGATCCAGGTTAATACTTTTTGCCACATTTTATTTGCGAATTCACCCATAATCTTTTTGTCGCTGGTAAAGAGCAGTAATGGAATGATGGCAAAGGGAAGCTGGATGGACAGGATGACCTGGCTCAGCACAAGCAGTTCCTCCGCACCTTTTTCACCTGCGATTGCAGTGACGATAACCGCTGGAATGATCGCGATGAGTCGGGTCACCAGACGACGCAACCAAGGTGAAAGACGAAGATTCAGAAAGCCCTCCATCACGATTTGTCCAGCTAAAGTGCCTGTAACGGTTGAATTTTGACCTGAGGCGAGTAACGCCACCCCAAATAGTATACTCGCCAGTGTGGTTCCCAGTAGTGGCGAAAGCAGATAATAGGCATCACTAATTTCGGCTACATCTGTTCTTCCTGCCGTATGGAATACAGCAGCTGCCACGATCAAGATGGCGGCATTAATAAATAAAGCGAACATCAGCGCTATACTGGAATCCCAAGTTGCAAATGTAATAGCTTCCCGTTTACCTGCTGAAGTCTGCTCAAATTTGCGAGTTTGTACAATAGAAGAATGCAGATACAGGTTATGCGGCATTACAGTAGCGCCCATAATACCGATGGCAATGTACAGCATGCTTGGATTCGTCAAAATTTGCGAGTCTGGTACAAAGCCGCCCAATACGCCGCCCCATTCCGGTTGTGCCAAAAGGAGATTAATGCCAAAACAGCCGGCAATCGTCGCCATCAGCACAATGACAAGTGTTTCCAATGCCCGAAAACCTTTGTTTTGCAGCAGTAAAATGAGCATAACATCAAATGCTGTAATGATAACTCCGTATAGTAACGGTAGACCGAACAGCAGCTTCAGCGCAATGGCTGAACCGATGACCTCGGCCAAATCCATGGCTGCAATGGCAATTTCACACAATAGCCATAAGCCGATCGCGACAGGACGACTATAGGCATCACGGCACATTTGAGCCAAATCTTTACCTGTGGCAATGCCAAGCTTGCCGGATAAGGCTTGCAGCAGGATGGCCATCAGGTTGGAGATTAGAATGACACTAAGCAGCGTGTAGCCGAATTTCGATCCGCCGGCGATGTCTGTGGCCCAGTTGCCGGGGTCCATATAGCCGACTGCGACCATATAGCCGGGTCCAGCAAAGGCAAGAAACTTCCGAAACCAGGTCCCGTCTTTCGGGACGCTCAAGGAACGATTCACTTCCGACAGTGAAGCGATTTCCGCGAAGTTGCCCTTTGTATTTTTCATACGCTTCACCTTCTTTATTGATGTTGAAATATATTATTAGTGACATAACGATTGTGTTATCCCTATTGTACACCCACAATAGTTTTTGTCTAGTGCAACTTTTGTGTGGTCAAGCAAGTTAATCGTATTTTTGAAGCAATATAGCCATCGTATAAAGCTGAACAATAGAAAAACCAAGCTATATCACTCTGATGGGAGCAGCTTGGTCGTTTTGGATTTTTTTTAAATTACATCTTTTAAATATTGCGGGAGAGCCGTGCAGCCAGTTCCTCAATTTCTTCCGAGGATAGTCCTGGGGAGAACATTTCTGGCTTTTCCTCCAAATCGGGGATGGGAGCTCCTTCGGGAGGACCGTCTTTAACATACAAAGGTTGTCCATCTTCCGGGTGAACGCCGTTCCATATTTTATCAATTTCCTTGTAGTCATTCGGACTGAAACGATAAATAGCCCGGTGCAATCCTTTTTCTTCGAATTTACGCGTTTCAGGTGGAATTAAACGGTAAATAAATCAGTTAACTTCCATGTTTTAAATGATTCATTTTGTGTAGTTCGTTTAAAGTACATACGAGAAGGAAATCATGTATTAACATGACGATAGATTCCTGCGGAATGCAAATAATATAGAGAAGGAGAGATGAAATCATGGAAGCATTATACACAGCATCAGCAACGGTACATGGTGGAAGAGACGGTTCAGTCGCTTCATCTGATGGGGTTTTGAAGCATAAGCTCAGTACGCCGAAGGAACTGGGTGGCGCAGGTGGAGAAGCTACGAATCCGGAGCAATTGTTTGCGGCAGGTTATGGTGCCTGCTATGAGAGCGCATTGGCTAACGTGGCCCGAAAGGCTAAGGTGAAGGTGGATAATGTTGAGGTCACCAGCCACGTATCTATCGGCAAGGACCCAAGCGATGGCGGCTTCCAGCTGGCGGTACGTCTGGATGTGAAAATACCTGGTATTGAACGCGCCCAGGCCGAAGATTTGGCACGCCAAGCACATGATTTTTGTCCATACTCCAAAGCAACACGCGGTAACATTGATGTCGAGCTCAATGTCATTTGACTGCATTTCTATAACTTTTACACTCTGGCCGCCGATTTATTGGCGGCTTTTGCACATAGATCTTGATTAGCTGAGATTCGCGACCATTTGACATCATCGCCAAAATTCATTAAGATGGCTTAGGTGATTCTGGTCATCAGGTACGAAACAAATTTGAAAAATACGGGTGATATGATGTCTTACAGACCGAATATTGTTAATTTCACGCTGGCTGGCAGCAACGAAAAAGAAGGGCTTTATGAGTTTAAAATGAGTTTGGCCGATGGAACGGAGTGCCGCGTTTTTTCTCAACGTAATCCGGAGTGGACCTTGACGAATATTAGTCGACTGCTAACGACGCCTTGCCCGGTATGCCATAAGGATTTTATCTGCAAGTGTATGGATAAGTTCCATGAGGAGTTTTTAGAGCAAATTAATACGAAACAGCTGTTTGAGAAAGCATTGAGCTAGTTTTTCGAACAGGTAAAGACTATACATTTCTAAACAAGCGTCGGATACTTTCGGCGTTTTTTTGTTTATATTCATATGGTTGCGTTGCTGGTATTCATGCCGTTGATTTCTCTGGAGGTGAAATGCATTTATGAACCAGTCTGATCATGCCCATTCAGATCATTCCATTGTGTTGGTGGATGGGGTATGCCACTTTTGTCAGAAAGCGGCCCGCTTTATTATCAAGCGTGACCCTAAGGGAACATTTCATTTTGGTTCCCTGCAATCTGAGGCAGGACAAGAACTATTACGTGCAGGAGGACTATCTACAGATCAGTTGGATACGTTCGTGCTGATTGAAGACGGTACGTATTATACAAGGTCAACCGCAGCTTTGCGAATTGCCAAACGTCTTCGTTTTCCATATCCGCTGGCCTATGTGTTCATCCTGGTTCCCCGCTTTGTACGCAATGCAGTCTATAACTGGGTGGCGCGTAACCGATATCGTTGGTTTGGCAAGGATGAAGAGGATCAATGTCAGATCCCCCCACCAGAAATTAGACAACGATTTTTTTAGAGGTTGTTCAAAAAGTCGTCTTTCCATAACGAAGCTAATCAAGAAGCGGATTCGACGTCGAATCTTGAATTCAGCCGGGCCTTCCGTTGCTCACGTAGATCTGTCTACGCTCCGCTACTCAGTCCCTAGCTTCATCCAACCTTCTCGGTCCTGAAAAGCCGACTTTTTGAACACGCACTTTTAGTTGCTTTTTTAAGTTTCTTTTTTGGAGCGATGTCTACGAATTAGTAAGATCACAGCGATCACGATCAGTATCAGGCTCGTAACAGCTACATACACGATATGTCGTACATTGGGTACGTTAACAGACAATTTTAGCTCGTTAGATTCCAAAGGAGCAATGTCCCAATATAGTGTTTTTCCGTCTTCCGACACACGGTCCGCATTATTGGTAGCAGGTTGGATGGGTAAGGATAGGCTGAAGTTAAGATCCAGCTGCCGCTCCAGTAATTTGCGCGCAAACACATTCATTTGCTCAAATTTGTCACTCAGTCCTTGAGCTTCTTTAGGAAGCATC
This sequence comes from Paenibacillus sp. FSL R10-2748, assembly GCF_038005565.1. Classification (NCBI taxonomy): domain Bacteria; kingdom Bacillati; phylum Bacillota; class Bacilli; order Caryophanales; family Paenibacillaceae; genus Paenibacillus; species Paenibacillus sp. FSL R10-2748. The sequence goes on along the minus strand of NZ_JBBOTK010000001.1, from coordinate 981,870 downwards.
CGTGGTAGATCGAGCTTCATGGTAAGATCAATATTCGTTGTGAAAAAATGTTGACTCACAGCACGCTTTATTTCTAATCCCTCAGGTAGATTTAATCCCTGACTGGGATTTTTTTTGTTTGTGCTCCAATCTCCTTGATAATGTCCCTTGATTTGATATCCCTTTCTTCCCTGTTCAGCTAGCGGCTGTACATCTACATTGTTGCTTTGAATACGCTTGACTAATCGATCTAGCAGCCCGGGATTGTCCAACATCATCAGTGTCTGGTTGTTTACACTGAACGTTGCATCCATATCTACACTTTGATCGAGATGAACATCTACATGGATGTCACCTCGAGCACAGGAAGTTAGGGCAAGCAGACAGCACACCAGCATAAAAATGAGCAGTATTTTTCGTATCCGAACTTGCCGACGTTTGTTCCGATAAGGGCTGTATCCTGTTGGCTCCATGACCTGCACCTCTTTATATGTATTCTTTGGTTTAATGACTGGATATCTTCTATATATTACACATTGGGAGAACGAAAATCGAACGGTATAACGAAATACACAAGAATTATATTTCATAAAATGTTTCCCTAGGTAAAAACTTTAGTGTATACTCTAAAATATAGTATTGATAAAAAATAATTGAATCAAGGAAATAGTTTGTCCCAAAACGAATATTCAAAGGAGGATTTTAAAACATGAACAAGCAGTTTAAGAAGGCTTTGCCGCGATGGGTAACGACGGTTGGAGTGTTGTCTCTAGCTCTAGTTCTAGCGACTGCATGTACCGATGCTAAGAAGAAGGAGCAGGGAACTGCGAGAGAGGCGGGACAAAAAATAAAGGCTACGGCTACCATCGGTATGATCTCTGACATTGTCGGCAAGGTCGGCGGTGATCATGTGGAGGTCACGGGAATTATGAAGTCAGGCGTTGACCCGCATTTGTACAAGGCTTCTCAGGGAGATATGCGCAAGCTGGATCAGGCCGACGTTATTTTTTATAACGGGTTGCATCTGGAAGGAAAAATGCAGGACATTCTGGAGAAAATCAGCAAGCAAAAACCCGTCATATCCGTGTCCAAAAACATCGCCCAGGATCACTTGCGTGCAGGTAGCCCGGAAATGGGATCTGAGCATGATCCACATATCTGGTTTAACGTACAGAATTGGATGTCTGCGGTAGAAACCGTCAGAGATGAATTGTCGGCGCTAGACGCTGTTCATGCGGAGGAATATAAGGCCAACGCAGAAAGCTATCTTACTGAGCTGCGAGAGCTGGATGATTACACGAGAGAGCAGATTGCCAGTATACCGGAAGCCCAGCGCGTGCTTGTCACGGCACATGATGCTTTCGGCTATTTCGGAGATGCCTACCACATTCAAGTGAGAGGACTTCAAGGTATGAGCACAGAATCAGAAGCGGGTTCTCAAGATGTGACCAAGCTGCGAGATTATCTGGTCGAACATAAAATCAAGGCTATATTCGTAGAATCTAGTGTTCCGAGAAAGGCCATAGATGCGGTTATTCAGGGGGCCGCTCAGCAAGGCCATACAATTAAGGTTGGTGGCGAGCTCTATTCGGATGCCATGGGTGAAGAGGGCACAGAAGATGGAACATATATTGGAATGGTCAAGCATAACGTCAATACGATTGTTAAAGCTCTTAAATAAGGAGGCAAAGATACATGGGGCATTCACCACTTGTCGTTCGTGATTTATCGGTAGCTTATCAAAAAAAGCCCGTTTTGTTCGATGTTTCCTTTGAAGTGCCAGAAGGCAAGCTGATTGGTATTATCGGTCCGAACGGGGCTGGGAAATCTACGCTGATTAAGGCAGCGCTTGGACTGATTCCAAAGCTTAGGGGCGAAGTGCTGGTCTACGGTAAGCCCTATAAGCAACAGCTACTCAAGGTTGGCTATGTACCACAGCGGGAGTCGGTGGATTGGGATTTTCCGACGAACGCATTGGATGTGGTTATGATGGGACGGTATGGCAGATTAGGCTGGTTTAAGCGTCCGGGAGCAGCAGATCGTCAGGCTGCGATGGAGAGTTTGGATAAAGTTGGAATGAGCAAATATGCAGACAGACAGATTAGTCAATTGTCTGGCGGTCAGCAACAACGTGTTTTTTTAGCCAGAGCACTCGCGCAGGATGCTCAGCTTTATTTTATGGATGAACCGTTTGTCGGTGTGGACGCTGCAACAGAAAAAGCCATTATTTCATTGCTCAACGATCTGAAACAGCAGGGTAAAACCGTGCTTGTCGTTCATCATGATTTATCTACAGTCACGGATTATTTTGATCAGGTTATGCTGTTGAACGGGCATCTGATGGCGTTTGGAGAGACGACAGATATTTTTACCGAGGAAAATCTGCAGCGTACGTATGGCGGGCGTCTGAGTATACTCAAAACAGGCCCGGATTCCGGTACGATACTCGGAGTGAGGTGAGCAGTATGACAAGCTTGGCAACGCTTTTGACCGACCCAAACATGCAGTGGATTTTGCTGGGATGCATTTTACTTGGTTTAAGCAGCGGGGTAATTGGCAGTTTTATGTATTTGCGCAAGCAGTCGCTCATGGGAGATGCTTTGGCACATGCGGCTTTGCCGGGGGTATGTGTGGCTTTTATGATCACAGGTACAAAATCCGTGTTTGGATTTATGATTGGGGCCGCCATTGCAGGGATTGTTGCGACCTTTGCCATCAGTGCGTTAACCCGGTATTCGCGAATTAAAAGCGATTCAGCGATTGCAGCGGTGCTGTCCGTGTTTTTTGGCTTCGGCATTATGCTGTTGACCGAAATCCAGCATAGTGGCGCAGGAAACCAAAGCGGGTTGGATAAATTTCTATTTGGTCAAGCTGCGGCAATGGTATTGTCTGATGTTTATACGATGGCGGTAATTTCGGTGGTTCTCATCGGAATATGTATATTATTTTTCAAGGAATTTAAGCTGCTCAGCTTTGATCCCGGCTTTGCCCGTGGTCTTGGTTTTCCGGCAGGTTTGCTGGATAAGTTGTTGATGCTAATGATTGTCATTGCGGTGGTTGCTGGCATTCAGGCCGTGGGAGTCATTATGATGGCTGCCCTGCTGATTACCCCGGCCGTGTCGGCAAGATACTGGACAGAGAAGCTGGGTGTCATGGTATGCCTATCAGGCTTGTTTGGTGCTATAGCAGGCCTTGGTGGGACGGTCATTAGCTCTCTGGGACAAAATCTGCCTACAGGACCGTTATGCGTGTTGTGTGCGACTGTGGTGTTTGGAGTGAGCTTGATTTTTGCGCCGCAGCGCGGGATGATCTCCAAGGCTATCGTTCGGTTGAACGCCAGAAAAAATCTGGAGCAGACAGTCGGAACACAGCCAAGGGAGGAGCGTGCCCTATGAGTTCATTTTATGTAATTTTGACGGGAATGTTAGTGGCAGGGGGATGTAGTATCGTTGGGTGCTTTCTCGTGCTCCGAAAAATGGCTATGATCGGTGATGCAATCAGTCATGCGGTATTGCCGGGGATTGTCATTGCCTTTCTCATCAGCGGATCGAGGGATTCGGTGTGGATGATGTTTGGTGCGGCTGTGCTGGGTCTTCTAACGGTGTACCTGATTCAGCTATTCCAACAAAGCGGTCTGCAAAGTGATGCTGCCATTGGCGTGGTGTTTACGACATTGTTTGCTATCGGTGTTTTGCTGATCAGTGTGTTTGCTTCCAATGCCCATCTGGATATGGATCACGTTTTGTATGGGGAAATTGCTTATGTGCCGTGGAATACGTTAGAAATAGCCGGCTTCAATGTCGGTCCGAGGGCTGTGTGGATTACGGGCGTGATGTTTTTGATCAATTTGCTCGTGATAGGGGGCTTTTTCAAGCAATTTAAAATTACTTCCTTCGATCCCGCCTTGGCAGCTTCATTAGGCATTCCAGTTGTTTTTTTTCATTATCTGCTGATGAGTCTCGTCTCACTAACGACGGTGGCGTCATTTGAGAGCGTGGGTGCAATTCTGGTGGTTGGCATGCTCGTTGTACCGCCTCTTACCGCTTATTTGCTGACGGAGAAGTTGTCCCGTATGATTGTATACAGCGTAGGATTTGGAGCCATCAGCTCGGTCGCAGGTTTTTACACAGCAAGTGTATTGGATGCTTCTATTGCGGCATGTATGCTGTGTATATCGGGTGTGTTGCTGCTTTTGGTATTTCTCTTTTCCCCGTCTCACGGTGTGGTATGGCAAAAGTTATTTCAACAACGGGGGATCGTTGGCGAAGATAGCAAGTGATTGTAGGAAGTGATCCCATATGAGTTATCCAAAATAGCGTGCATTCAGGCATAAGAGACCTGAATGCACGTTTTTTGCGCTTATACTGCCCTGTGCGGCTTTTTTTGAGGCAAGCTTGATTGATCATCTTGAATTGATTGGGACACGGGAGTACATTCATTACAACCATATAAGAATGGACGGAACAAACAAGCACGCTGTGGGGAGGAACGAAAGTGGAGAGCTTCAAACGTAAATCACCAGAGGAAATACTGGATTCGATTAACAAACTGCATCGAGGCAGACTCAAAATATACATGGGTGCGGTCAGTGGCTCGGGCAAGACGTATCATATGCTGCAGGAGGGACAATCGCTGCAGCATGAAGGTATTGATGTTGTGATTTGTGCGGTCTCAACCATGCAGCGGCCTGTGACCGTGGAACAGGTCGGCACGCTGGAGCGAGTGCCTAGCATTCATTGGATAAAAGATGGTGAGGAGCAAAAGGATCTGAATGTGGAGGCTTTGGTGGCACGAAATCCTGAGGTGGTACTGGTGGATCATTTGGCACATCATAACCGGAAAGACGCCCTATTTCCAACACGGCTGGAGGATATTCGGTATTTGCTGGAGCAGGGAATTAGCGTCATTACGACGGTCAATGTTTATGAACTCGAGGGAATTACGGAGTGGGTGTATCAGCTGACAGGCTTTGAAGCGGAATATACGGTTCCGGTTGATACACTGGAGCTGGCGGATGAAATTCGTCTGATTGATGCCACCCCGGAGATGATTTTGGAACGGCTGGCGAAAGGCTATATGCATACGCCCAATCCTGAGATGTTTCACCGGGGAAATCTGGGTAAATTGCGTGAGCTAGCCCTGCGATTGGTAGCAGAGGATGTGAACGATTCGCTGGAACGGCACCGGGAAGAGTTAGGCTTGCACGGGGCGTCTGGAGCCGCAGAGCGTATTTTGGTACCTGTCCAATATCATTGGAATGGGTCCATTTATGTACGTAGGGGGGAACAGGTCGCCAAGCGGTTGGGTGGAGATATGCTAGTAGTCTCCTTTGTCAGCTCGAAGCGCAAGCTGTCCAAGGAATCAGCTGCCTTCAAGCGTTCAATTGAGAAATTGGCTGACAAGATCGGATCAACATTTGAAGAAATCCCGCTTTTTTCCCGCAGAAGGTTGCCTCGTCAACTGATTCATTATGCGGTGACGCACAATGTTACCCGAATTGTTATGGGGCATTCTCGGCAGACGCCGTGGCAGGAGCTGATGAAAGGATCGCTTGTGAACGGGATTTTAAAACGAATGAAAAATATGGATTTGCTGCTGATTGCGGACCGGGCCGAGCAGGAGGGTGAGCGGATTTTGCCAACAATGAGACAGGAGGAGGGAGATAACGATCCGTATCATCGTTTGAGCGTTGAGGAAGCACAGGCTGAGGCAGCCAAAATCCTGCGGGGCAAGCTCAAGGTATACATTGGCGCTGCTCCGGGGGTCGGCAAAACATACACGATGCTGAGAGAGGGGAATGATCTGCTGGAGAGTGGGATCGATGTAGTTATCGGATTGCTGGAAACGCACGGAAGAGCAGAAACACTGGCCCAGGTAGGATCTCTGAAGATGATACCCCGTCAGTCCATCGAGCGCCATGGCGCACACTTGGAAGAAATGGACACGGAATCCATTCTCAGGCGTAATCCCGAGGTGGTGCTTATTGATGAGCTGGCACATACCAACGTTCCCGGAAGTATGAGATCTAAGCGCTATGAGGATGTGCTTACCATTTTGGAACAAGGTATTTCTGTGATATCCACAATGAATGTACAGCATCTGGAGAGCTTGAATGATGCGGTAGAACAGATTACTGGTATACGAGTGAGAGAGACTGTTCCCGACCATATGATGCGTCTGGCCGATGAAGTACAGCTTGTTGATGTGGCTCCCAAATCGTTGCAGCAGCGTATGCGTGAGGGCAAAATATACGATCCTGCGAAGGTGGAACAGGCACTTAGCCATTTTTTTAAACTGGGCAATCTGATTGCGTTGCGTGAACTTGCTTTGCGGGAATTGGCAGATGACGTAGATGAGCGGCTGGAATCCTGGGATCGACACGAATCACTTCGGGGACCTTGGCGCAGGGAGGAAGTGATCTTCGTAGGCGTGACGCTAAGCGAAAATGCTGAAAGGCTGATTCGCCGCGGTTTTCGTATCGCCTTTCGTCTGAAGGCTGTGTGGATTGTGACTTATGTTCATGTCGGTGAGCGTATGCCCGAGAGACTGAACCCTCGTCTGGAACAACTAAAGTTGCTGACCCACCGACTGGGGGGAACCTTTGAGATACGGCTTGTTTCCAGCCGAAGCGAGATTGCCGACATTTTGATTGCTCCAGTGGAAGGATATTCAGGTACGCAGCTCATCGTGGGGCAGTCTTCCCGAAGTAGCCGTTGGGGGAAGGCTGCGGTTGTGCCGAGGATTCTCCGTCAAGCACGTCATATGGATGTTCTAATTGTGGCGGATTATGATCCGGATATTAAGCTGGAGGTAGATCGTTAATTCGCCCAGTAAATTCATAAATAGTCATATGATGGTTACCGATGGTTCGCTGCTTCCATAGTATATTCTATCTCAAAGAAATGGAGGCGAATTAAAAATGTTTAAACATTGTCATTTGCGTAAGCCAAAAAAACGTATCTTTAAGAAGATCATTAAGGTGACTGTCATTAAGTTTAAACCTAAATTTAAACATGATCACCGGAAACATGAAGATTTTGATAAGAAATGTCATTGCCGGAAACGTCGCCATCACCGCCATCATCGTCATCATGACTGTCATCGTCGTCACCACAAATTCTACTAAGATGAAGATGCTAGGAGGCGGGGCTAGACTGCCCGCCTTCTCCTAGTACGAGGATTTTGGAAGATACTTGCACAAAAAATACTTGCTCTAATATAAGCGCTATGCTATTCTACCAGTAAATAGATTGCACGTGACGGAAGCACCGTTCACCAACCGTATGTACTTACGGATGGATGAACGGTGCTTTTTTGCGTTGTTGTGTTAGGGAAAGGGATGAGCGTTATAGTTCCAGTGAAAGTGGTATTGGCCGTAGAAAGCCGGGATTATATTGAGCCGCTGCTGAATTATGTTCACGGAAGCGAGTACGCCAGAAGGCTGAGAATCACGGCTTTTTCGCAACCGGAGGCATTTCATCAATACATGATGGAAACCAGTGGAATGAAAAGACCGGATGTGGTGGTAGGTGAAGCGGCTTTTTTGAATCTATGGACAGACAGGGAAGCTGCTGATATTCCTTGTTTGGTATTGCATGAGGGAGAACAAGTGAGCGAATATGGACAGCCTTTATTAAAGTATCAGCCTTTATCTGAGCTGGTCGGTTTTATTTTGGAAACGGCTAGACAGAGGTCGAACGGTCGGAAAAGTGTAAACAGTCGGGAAGGTGGAATGATTATCGGCATCGTAGCAGCTTCCGGTGGACTAGGCAAGACAACGGCCGCACTCAATATGTCCAAACAGCTGGGGAATGAGGGATATTCGGTATTCTATCTGAATCTGGAGACGGTGGATTCAAGCTCGTTGTTCACTGGTTCAGGCAGTGCTAGCGGAGCAGAAGGAGAAGGGCTGTCCAGGCTGCTCTATGATCTCAAGGCGGAGGGGAGTGAGGACACTCCATTATCCATGGCTTCCTACTGTATTCGTCGCCCTGAAATTCAGGCGGATACTTTTCAGCCTGTCTATAATCGCAAGGAGCTGACGGACATGACTTGTGATGAAGCGAAAGAGCTGATTCGAACGGTTGCCGAAAGTGGGCAGTATGATGTAGTGATCGTAGATGGCGATTCTGAAAAAGGTGATCGGGCTCAAGCCGTGCTTGAAGCTAGTCATAAGCTGATTTGGCTGCTGGCAGACGATTTAATGAGCATGCACAAGTGCGGATTATGGCTGGATGTTTTAGAAACCACGCAGCCTGAAGGGCTTGAAGACATGATATGCAAAACCAGCTTTGTGGTGAACCGCTATATGGGAACTATGATCAACTCATTACCTCGTGACTTCATGGAGATAAACGGAGCGTTACCCTATATACCTTCATGGAAGCAGATGCAGCACCATGAGCTACTGCTTAGTTCACCGATTTATCAGCGGGAAATTCGTCATCTGTGCCACGAGCTGCTGAATGTGGACAGTGTAACACATCCGCCCGCCGTTTGGTCTTAAAAGGGGCTGATGAACATGAATGAGGAATGGTTTAAGGCATTGCGAGCAGATATCCGAAACGGGCTGGACGTAACGTCTTCGGTAAAGGATGCAGATCTGGTACGGCATATTGAAAATCGAATTTTACACGATGTAGAGCTGGTGGGCTTAACTTCCCGTGAGAAGCATGCACTCGTCCGCAAGATTTTTAACTCTTTCCGTGGGCTGGATGTACTCCAGCCATTGATTGATGACCCGACCGTTACGGAAATTATGATTAACAGTCACCGGGAAATTTTTGTGGAACGGGCTGGTGAAGTGATGCAGGTACCTGATCAATTTGAGTCCCGCGAGCGGCTGGAGGATTTAATCCAGACGATTGTAGCCGGGGTGAACCGAATTGTGAATGAGGCTTCCCCCATTGTGGATGCCCGGTTAAAGGATGGGTCACGCGTAAATATTGTGTTGCCTCCAGTTGCTCTCAAGGGTCCGACGATGACAATACGGAAGTTTCCCGAGCGTCCTATGACGATGGATGACTTGATACAAATGGGTGCGCTTGATGCAGAAACCGCTGCTATGCTCAAGGACTTGGTACGTAGCAAGTACAACATTTTTATAAGCGGAGGAACGGGGTCTGGTAAAACAACTTTTCTGAATGCATTATCCCAGTTTATCCCGTCGTCTGAACGGATTATTACCATTGAAGACTCAGCAGAGCTGCAAATTGTGACGGTCCCTAATCTAGTTTCCATGGAAACACGGAATGCGAACACCGAGGGGAAGGGAGAAATCACAATTCGTGATCTGATTCGTTCCTCCCTGCGTATGCGGCCCAACCGCATTGTGGTGGGTGAGGTCCGGGGAAGTGAGGCATTGGATATGCTGCAAGCGATGAATACAGGACACGATGGATCGTTGTCAACTGGGCATGCGAATAATATCCGCGATATGGTCAGCCGGCTGGAAACGATGGTGCTCGGAGGAGCAGAGCTTCCGCTTGGAGTAGTACGGCAGCAGATCAGCTCAGCTATTGATATATTCGTTCATCTGTCACGGATGCGCGACAAATCTAGACGAGTGCTGGAAATTAGCGAAGTGATTGGTTTTGAAAGCGGTGAGGTGACGCTTAACCCTCTTTATCGTTTTCAGGAACGAGGAGAAAGTATGGGGCGAATCGTAGGAGGTCTGGAACGTTGTGGCGAGGGTCTGCAACATACTTTGAAGCTGCAAATGGCTGGGATCAATCCGCAAAACTGGCACAGGGGAGGAGTATCAGCGTGAAGCCAGGAAAAACGACTGCCAAGCAAGTATCACATGAGGTCCCTTCTCTGCCAGATTATACGGTGTATACATTATCGACAGTACAAAAAAGTCTGTGCATATTCTTTAGTGGCGTGCTGTTTGCGATGATCGGCTATCTATTTTATCACCAATGGATATTATCGTTGCTGTGCGCTGCCGGGGCTGTGGTGACGCCTCGTTATTTTAGGCGATTTTTGCTGCAACGACGCAGGTCTGCTCTAAGCATCCAATTCAAGCAGGCTTTATATTCGCTCTCGTCTTCTCTTTCAGCGGGAAGGTCGGTGGAGAATGGTTTTCGTGAGGCTGTAGAGGATTTGAGATTGCTTAGCCCGGATGGAGATCACGACCTGATTTTTGAATTTAACATTATTACCGCCTGTCTCGAAATCGGACAGCCTGTAGAGGCTGCTTTGCAGGATTTGGCCCGTCGGGCGCAGATGGAGGATATTACGAATTTTGCGGACGTATTTGCGGCTTGCAAGCGAACCGGAGGTGATCTGGTGGAAGTCGTACGACGAGCTTCAAGTGTCATTGGTGAGAAGTTGGAAATTCAGCAGGAGATCGGTGTAATGATTGCGCAGAAACGTTTTGAATCGAGGGTTATGTTTGCAGCGCCTTTTTTGTTTGTATTGTTTATGACGATGACAGCGAGTGATTACATGATGCCCTTATACAGCGGTACAGGTATGATTTTATCAACCTTTTGTTTATTGGTGCTTGGTGGGTGTCTTGTGTGGATCAACCACATTATGAAGATTGAAGTGTAAGGAGAGATGGGTATGGTGATGTTGGTTTGTCTGGTCATGCTGGTTCTGCAAGTGGGAGGCTGGGTGGTGCTGAACCAGATGCATGGTGCTAAGTATGCGCATTTTCGCCATATGAAGCTGGAGGGACTGCGGCTGCAAAGACTTTCAGTCCCATTTGTACACATGATTCATGCTTCACGTGCTACTCACAGGCTGCCTTTGCTGATGTTCAAGCTCCAGCGTTCGGTGCAGAAGCTGTATGGTATGCGCAACAGCGGAGAAAAAACGATGCTTTTTCTGACAGAAATGTTGGGTTACGGATATATAATGGCTGCTGGTGGAGCTTTAATATCGCTTATGCTGGGCGGGGATGCGACCGGGCTGGTGCTCGGATTGGGACTTGGTATTCTGGTACCCATCGCGCTGATCAAGGATTTACATGGGAAAGTACAGAAGCGGGATCAGCAAATTTTAATGGAATTGCCTGAACTGTTGAGTAAAATGATGCTTTTAGTAGGTGCAGGTGAGACGGTACAACGGGCATTGCTACATTGCGTGGAACGTAAAGGGGCGGATACGGAACATCCGTTGTATCGAGAACTGAGGCAGACGGTGGCGGAATGGGAAAGCGGCTATTCCTTTCAACAGGCATTTGAGCACCTGAGCAAACGTTGTGGTATTCAGGAAATGACAGTATTTACGACGACAGTTTTGTTGAATATGAGGCGCGGCGGGAGCGATTTCGTGATGGCTTTACGTGAGTTATCCCAGACGTTATGGGGCAAGCGGACTTCAATTAGCCGCACAAGAGGGGAGCAGGCTTCATCTAAGCTAGTATTCCCGATGGCGCTGATTTTGCTAACGGTAATTGTGCTGGTGGGCGCTCCGGCTTTAATGATGATGAATATGTAGGAGGAATACAACGATGATGATATTAGTAACAGGCAGTATTCGTAAGTTGTACAAGGATGAGGATGGTCTGGGTACGTTAGAAATGATCCTGATCATTGCCATTCTGATTGCGGTGGCAATTATTTTTAAGGATCAGATCAAGAAAATTGTAGAAGGGCTTTTGAAAAAGGCGGATAAAAAAAGTAACGATTTTATGGATTCATAATGCTGCGTAAATTAGCACAAAAAGAGGACGGGAGCTTCTCCTTGGAAGCTTCCCTCGTCTTTCCCATTCTACTGCTGGTCATTTTTGTGATGTTATTTTTTTGCCTGTACATATATCAAAAATCTATATTGGTGCAGGTCGCTGCTACTGCTTCGGAAAGGGCCGCTTACAGTTGGGATAACAGCTTCAAGGACCCACGTACGGGAGCATTTACACAAGGGCAACGGGATTTTCTCTATTGGCGCCTGAAGGATGATGTTATGCTGGGAGCCCTGTTTGGCTGGACCGGAGCCAACAATCAGGAAAGTGTACAGGTTCCGGGCGGCAATGGGGGAGGCTCGTTACCTGCTCAGAAGCTGTCCAATGCAGAAAATAGAATGCCTGCGGGCATGCAGGGGCAGATGACATATGAGAACAGTATGATTCACCGTAAGGTGACCACAAAGTTAAATAAGATAGTGAGGGTACCTTTGTTGAATCAGTTTTTAGATCAGACAGATTTGCAAGGGGAAATGAGCTCTGGTGTGGTCGAACCTGTGGAATGGATTCGTACGGTGGAGTTGGTCCGTTATTATGGTGCGAAGTTTATGGGCAGAGGATCAGGTGAAAAGGTAGATTCGGCAGTTGTAGGGAAAGTACTGATGCAATATGGTCAAAACGGTCAGTGAGAAGTAAGTAACGGGAATGTAACTGGAAAGGAGGAAGCGGGTGTTTGGTAAGAGACACAACACAAAGGACGGGGAATCAGGTGCTGTCACGGTCTTTTTAATTCTGATTTTAGCGGTCATGTTCGGTTTTATTGCTGTATTTATTGATTACGCGAGAATTGCTGCATTGCATGTGCAGACCGAACGGCAGACCCATGCGGCGGTTCGTTCAGTGATGTCTGCTTATGATCCGACATTACAACAGGAGTACGGTTTGTTTGCTTATGGCGAAGGCGGCGGAGAACAAATTATGGTCAAAGTGCTGAATGACAGCGCGCGGCGTACCGCACGCGCAGAAACGCTACCGCTTATGAATATGAAGCTGGATTCTAGTTCCCTGCAAATGGAAAGGGAGCTTGGTAAATATGCCATATTTAACGAGCAGATCCGTGAAGAAATGAAGTATAAAGCACCTGTCGATTTTACGTTTGAAGTGCTCGAAAAGCTAAAGCCGCTCTCTCAAAATATGAAAGAGGCTTCTCATACGGTAGATTTGCTGAAAAGGCTGCAAAAGCTGTACGACAGACGAGAGGCCAAACTGGATGACATGCTGGAGAAGCAGCGTAAGGCAGGAGCTTATATGGAAGAGGTTCGCAAGCGGATTATTAAACAGAGGGGCACCTATATGCCCAATCAGTATATATGGGACCCGCTTGAGGTTGTGGCCGATATTGCCGCTCAATATAAGCATTACGTACATGTATATGAAGACAATAAGAAAAGTGTGGACGACGTTAAAATCATGCAGATGGAAAAATATGCACGTAGAGCGAGGGCAGCGCTTGATCGCTTGCGTCAGATCATGGTTCAGGCTGGAGAAGAACATGATAAGCTGCTTCTGGAAGCCAAGGAACCGTTAAATGAGGCCCGACAGATTAATGAAGAGATGCGCAAAGTCATTGCCCAATATAAGCAGAGGGCGGCCAATGCAGGCTACGATGAGGTTTCAGCAGCCCCTACTCCCAGCGGAGCAGGCTCCAACGCAGATCCGTCGGTAGGAAGCGCACGGCAAAAAGCAGAGGATTTGTTGATTTCAGACAAGGAATTTGAGCAATGGGAAGCAGAAATCGAAAAGCAACGGACTTCTATAAATACTGCTAACAATAGAATAACGAGCATGATACGTACCTTATCCTTTTATACAGATCCATTTTTGAATGCAGACATGCTCAAGCAAGAAGTCGCATCAACGCTCAAAGAGATAGATAAATACTTGAATGCGTATGCTTGGGTGGGACCTGCCAATGTACTCGACGGTGAAGCCAAAATGATGGATACGCGACGTGGACCGGACAAAGAACGCAAGAAAATGGAAAAAGAGGCGAAAAACAAGCTTAAACAAGCCTATCGGATCATTGAGGTTCTTTCCAAAGGTAAACAAAGTGCAGAACAATTCCAAAATCTGGAGCGGTATTACAATGAAAGTATTTCGTTTAACCAGTCTACATCCAGTCCATCTGTATCCGCTGATTTGCCCTATGACACCTATGATGCTGCGGGAGCTTCCATGGATAGTATGGATGGTCTATACGGGTCGGCATCCAATTTACTGACTCAACTGGGAGACGAGTTTTACCAGAATGAATACGCACTTTCTTACTTCCATCATGTGGATTTTAGCCGTTTTGGCAGTTTGGCCGGATCGGGTGGAAATGTGGGAAATGCTGCACAGATTTTGGGAGATCAGCTGGAGGTGAATAATCAGGAAGTTGAGTATATCCTGTATGGCTTCCATAATCCGACGGGTAATCTGGCATCCGCCTATGGAGAAATTTTTGCTATGAGACTTGCCATTCGAACAATGGAGGGATTGGTTAAAAACAGCTCAAAAGGTAATCCGCTGGTCGTTTTGGCGGCAGCTTTGTTATATGGAGTAGAAAAAGCGATAGAAGATATGATTATGCTGGCACAAAAGGGAGACGTGCCATTGTCTGATTTTCTGAAATTTCGAATGACATACAAGGATCATTTGCGATTGTTCCTGATGCTCCATAGCAATAATGAACGAAAAATGTCCCGTATGCTTGCTCTGATCCGCCTGAATACAGATGTCAATCCTGCTGAGCGGCAAACGTATGCAACGGGTGAGGTCAAGAATGGGATGAGGCTGTGGTTTCTACCTGGGGTAATGAAGATGCTCGGAACCGCCTCAAAAGAAGGCGAGAGTATTAAGGGAAGTGTGTACTATGTCACGAAAACAGCGCATTTTTCCTATTAATCGGTGTTTACGGAAAGTTTGTGGGCAGAAGCAATGTGAACAAGGAAGTATTGTTTTAGAAGCGTCACTGGTGTTGCCAATGTTTCTGTTTTTTATTATTTTTCTCATTTATATGGTTCAGATGACGCTGGTATCCACAGCCTTGCAGAACACCGCTTCAGAAGCGGTTAAGCAGGTTTCGACTAAAATTTACCCAGTTTCTCTAGCCGTGGAGGCGGCGTCCGCGAAAATAGATGCAGTCCGTGAACCGCTGGATGAATTGCCCAAGTTATCTGTGAGTGAATATGCAAGCCAATTCGCTGCCCAGTTGCCACCTCCAATTGGTGATTGGGTAGAAAGCGCTGTTCAGGGCGGTCAAAAGCCGATGGAGGAGCTGCGGGGGCGATTTACGGAAGCTGCACTCGATCCTGTTCTGAAGCCGATGCTAAAGCCTTTTATGGAGGAAAGCATTCTGGAGTATGACCGTATTCATATAACGAGTGTACATGTACCTGCTCTTACAGGAACTAAGGACCCTTATTTTAGAGTAGAGCTATCGTATGAACTGCCGATGAAGGTCCCCTTTTTGTATCGCAGCATTGTGCTTCAAGCGGCGGCAGAGGAACGTCTCTGGATTGGGAACACAGGGGAGGGGACAGGTACAGGAGAGGCAACAGCGGATAAGGATGCGCAGCATTCCATACAGTTGCTCGTTAAGCCTGAACCTGCTGTGAAGGGTGTGTACAATTTGATCAAGGCCAAGGTTGAGCCTGGGACGAATGCTAATCTTTCTGTACTTTATAAGTCGGGCCAAAGCACGGCCCAGCATTTGGGCTGGACCTCTGCCAATGCGGACGGGATTATTGAATGGAACTGGTTTGTGGGAACGAACACAACACCCGGTCAATGGAGCTTTGTGATTGAAACAGAGGACGGTCAACGTATAGAAGTTCCGTTTACCGTGGAAAAGCCAGCTGATGGATAGATAGAATCGACTCGACATAGACGGACAGGAATACCTACGATGGAAAGTGATTTGGTAGTCTGCTAGTTCTATTTTATAAAGGGGGAAGATCGCATTGACGTGGATGTATATTGTATGCGGAGTTCTGCTCGCGATCGCGTTAGTTACGGATTTACGTAGCATGAAAATCCCTAATAAGCTTACATTGCCCGGCATAGTGGTAGGCTTGGTGTTCAATACTCTGTTTGGAGGGTGGCACGGTTTTTTATTTGCTGTTGCTGGACTGGGTACCGGATTTGGGTTCATGCTGATTTTGTACTGGATGGGAGCTGTTGGTGCAGGAGATGTAAAGCTGTTCGGCTTGATTGGAGCATGGACAGGTGCCGCTTTTGCATGGCAGTCAGCTTTATATTCGATTTTTTTTGCAGGTATTATTGGCATAGGAATTTTGCTGTGGAAGAGGGAAACCATCATGAGACTGCGGCGCGTGGCTTTTAATTTAGGAGGATTTTTTCTATTTCGCAGCGGCAAAGCGCTGACCGGTGGAAATGAAGCGCACCTCAGGTTTCCTTTTATGACGGCAGTCATTCCGGGAGCGATCAGTGCTTATCTTTACTTCTTGCCATGACATGTCCGCTGGGGGAGATCATGCTACCTCACGGAGATAGGAAATTGTTAAGGAGGTCATGAATTGTTTGGTTTAAGCAGGGATTTTGCCCGGAACGGCGGGACATTTATGATTCTAAACAAGGAAGACGGGCTCAAGACCGATGATTTAAATTCCGTACAGACCGGCATGATGACTGGTAATCGGATTCCCGGTCTGCTGGAACTTAGAATAAAGGAAGTCGATTTTCAGATAGAGTTACATTACGATATTTCGGGGCAACGCATGCTTTCCCAGTTATGGAAAGGTGGGAGCGTGTCGACTTCTGATTTCTACCGGATTCTTTTTGAAGTGGCAGATGCCCTCCATCGCAGCCCGCAATATATGTTAGATATCCGCCAGTTTATTTTGCACGAGGATTATATTTTTCTAAGTGGTTCAGGTACAAGGGAAACCGCCAGTTTAACCTATGTTCCTTTACGCAGTTTACAGTATGCAGGGCAAACAGGCAGTCAATTTAAGCAGATGGTTATTCGTTTAATGACTCGTGTGGCCCACCTTCAGGGAGAATATATACAACGCATACTCGATCTGTGTGATAGAAATGAATTTGAATTGGGATTGCTAAAGGAACTGCTATTGCAAGGAATGAAGGCTGGTACAGAGAGTGCTAGCGTGAAGGGAGAAAGTATGGAAGGGCGAGCTTTTTCATCAGCCGACCCTATCATATCTGCTCATACCTCACAGGGGAACTATACTGATCGTGGCGGAACATACGGGCAAGAGCATCGGGAGACTCTGCAGGAGATTCAGGAGCTTAAACGGATCAATCGGCTCAAACCGTCCGTGAAACCAGAGGAGAATTCTGAGCTTGTAACAGAAAACGAAGTAGAAGATGTGGAGCCTGGATTGCAAAAATATAAAACCTACATTACTCTCGGATGTCTGCTCGCTTCGGCCATCGTGTGGCGTTATATTTATCTGGATCATCCAGAGACGGTACCGTTGATCATTTCCGTGGTGCTGACCTTGGTACTTGCCGCTGTTGCTTATATAAGCTGGACGGGGAAATGGGAGCGCAATCGAGCTTCATCTCATATGTACAGCGATTCAGTACCTGTATTGGATTCGGAATGGTTAGGAACTACTTCTTCCTCAGCACAGCGGAAAAATGATCGTTATCAGGTAGATAAGCTGACCGGATTTGTAGCGGGACGTCATCATCAAGACAAGCAATCTTCCGATTCGAGTGATCAAGGGCAGGAGAGCTGGAGATGGACTTTTCCAAACTCAGAATCTAAAAGCGCGGGAAACCGAGTTACGGAAGATAGGGAGAACACTTCAGCAAACTATGACCTACACGAGCCATCGTGGAAAGGTGCGGGACGGGGAAATGAATTGGAAGCCAGTGATACCAGTGAGGCTTATTATAAGTCTCTCTCCGGGGTAACGGAGCTGCTAAATGCTGCATCTAAGCAGGAAACGATGCTGCTTCGTCCAGATCAAGAGATACAGATTTCACCTGTTCAGCAATCACCGATTGCTTGCCTGGAACGCAAGCCACTAGGTAGTGGAGGGACCGAGCGCATCCGGTTGCAGCCAGACCAATTCGTTGCAGGCAGCTTTATCATCGGGAGAGATCCGCAATTGGTCCAGTTTGTGGAGCATACGGATGGAGCTTCCCGTTCTCATATTGAGCTTTGCATAGTTACAGGAGAACATAGCCACATTGTTAAGGATTTATCCTCGACGAACGGAACTGCTCTGAATGGAGAGCCTATGGTGCCTTATAAGGAGTACATCCTGAATGAGGGAGACACTTTTAAAATCGCTGGAGTCTCTTATACTTATCGGTTGGACTCTTCTAAATCCTCCAATGCATCATAAATGAAGGTTATATGGATAGATGTCAAGAAGAGGCCTGTTAGATTTAGGGCTTCCTTCTTTATGAATAGTGGACTATTAATAAGAATAAAATGAGGCATCTTAAAAACTTGCAGTCTGCTCGATAGATTGTGTCTGACTTAAAAAATGAACCCTAAGCTGGTAGTGACACTACCTACCAGCCTGGAGTTCCTCTTTTTGAATTCAATGCTGTTTTTGGGAAGAATGGAGTTCCTCTAGAGCGTCCTTAAGTGAAGGATAGTTAAACTTAAATCCGTGCTCCAGCGCTTTGTGCGGGAGTACTTTTTGGCCATCCAAGACAAGGGTGCTCATCTCACCGAGCAGTTTTTGAACGAGAATGCCTGGAACGGGAAACCAATGCGGACGGTGGTATACCATAGCTACTGTCCTCCCAAACTGGTCGTTCGTCAAGGGATGTGGTGATGAAGCATTCACTGCCCCGACGATTTCCGTCGTATGGATGCAGTACGTGATCAGACGAACGATATCCTCAATATGAATCCAGCTCATCCATTGATGACCGCTGCCTATTTTGCCGCCGAATCCGAAGCTATAAGGTATCTTCATGAGTGGGAATGCCCCATTTTTTCTGTCCAGCACAAGGCTAATGCGTAACTTAATTAAACGGGCATCAGAAGGGTAGGCATTAGCGGCTTCCTCCCATTGCTCAACCACCTGAGACAAAAAATCTTCCGAACGACGCGGGCTCGTTTCATCGAATGTTTCGGTCAGGGATGCACCATAGGCGGCAACAGCCGAAGCCTGAATGATAACTTTCGGTTTTTTTTGTAGAGCATTCAATGCTTGAGCCAAACGGGCAACAGATAGCAGTCGTGATTGAAGAATTCTTTGTTTGGACTTATCCGTCCAGCGCTGATTCAGCGTTTCGCCTGCTAAATTAACGACCGCATCTGTGCCTTCCAGTACTTCAGGCTTTTGTTTTAATTCGTTCCAACTCATATATTGCAAGCGGGGGCTCGCTTCGTGTCCTACCAGTGGCTTGCGGGTAACGACTTTCACGGTGTATCCGTCGTCTAGCAGGCTTTTGACCAGTGCACTCCCCACCAATCCAGTTCCTCCACATACGATGATGTTCATGGAGCCAGCTCTCCTTCCGATTCACAAAAAAATACATCTGTTATAGAATATAACCCTTTTTGAGAAAAAAACTTCATATGAATGTACCTTTATACGGTTAAGGATGTCAATCCATGATTTTATTTACCCTCGTTTGACTAACATATATTCTGATGTGTACTTTATCTACGTGTTCCCTTAATAGAGTCATTTAAGAAAGCTGCCATAAAAGCTATGTTGTTTGATTTCAATAATCACGTTAAAATGATTAAATTAAAATAAGACAAGCATAACAGGATAAGGGGATGAATCAGGATCATGCTGAAAATTGGTTCTCATGTGTCCTTCTCGGACAAAGGTCTGCTCAGCGCTACAAAAGAAGCGTCTTCTTACGGGTCCAGCTCCTTTATGATATACACGGGAGCACCGCAAAACACGCGTCGTAAGCCGATGGAGTCCATGTATTTGGAGGAAGGCAAGCAGTTAATGGCTGAGAAGGGAATGGAAGATATCGTGGTGCATGCCCCGTATATCATCAACCTTGGCTCTTACAAAGAAAATACCTATGAGCTTGCGGTCAGCTTTCTTCAGGAGGAAATTCGACGCACACACGCGATTGGTGTGAAAAATATCGTGCTGCATCCAGGCGCTTTTACCGATAAGGATGCAGAATACGGAATCGGGCGTATTGCGGATGGTTTGAACGAGGTACTAAACGGCGTGAAGGAGACAGATGTTAACATTGCGCTTGAAACGATGGCAGGCAAAGGAACGGAAATGGGTCGTAGCTTTGAGGAGATTGCCTCCATTATAGATAAAGTAGAGCATAACGAGCGTCTTACGGTTTGTATGGACACCTGTCACATTCACGATGCGGGTTATGATATCGTAAATGATCTGGACGGTGTATTGGAGCAATTCGACCGTATTGTCGGCTTGAACCGCATCGCAGTTGTTCACATCAATGATAGTAAGAATCCGGTTGGCGCTCATAAAGACCGACATACTCCGATCGGATCAGGCTGGATTGGCTATCAGACCATTCATAATGTGGTGCATCATGAAGCACTTCAAGGACGTCCGTTTATTTTGGAGACGCCATGGATTGGTAAGGAAGCCAAAACTCAGCGTCCGATGTATGAGGTTGAAATTGCCTTGCTTCGCGGAAATGTAAAGGAGCGCTTTGGGGATGAGTTTGTGGGTCAGGTAGAGCAATTGCATTCGTTTTTCAAAAAACAGGATGTGGATGTCCGTAAATTTGTGCTGGACACCTGGGCTCTGCTAAAAAATGATGCCAAAGCAAGAAAAGCCGATCCACGTGAGCCGTTGGAGCGTCTGTATGACATGATAACGGAAGCAGCACTATTTCCAGATTTGAGCGAAGAACACATTAATCAACGGTTGATTGCCTGGTTTGCCGGCAGTCATTTGCCAGTGACGGTATAAGCTAAGGGGGATTAATAGCCACATGGAAATTCACGTAAAACATCAGCCAAATAGCACTCTGTCTGCCCATGAAAACCGCGCGCGTATGCTTGTATCTTGTCCAGACGGACCAGGTATTGTAGCGGCCGTGTCCCGTTTTTTGTACGAGCATGGGGCCAATATCGTTCAATCTGATCAATATACAATGGACCCGTCCGGCGGTATGTTTTTTATGCGGATTGAATTTGATCTGCCGAATTTGAGTGCAACCCAGCCACAGCTGGAGCAGGATTTTGCCGCTGTTGCTGAGCAATTCCGTATGGAGTGGACGATTTCTGCGGTTAGCCGCAAGAAAAAACTGGCTATTTTCGTTTCTAAAGAAGATCACTGTTTGGTAGAACTGCTGTGGCAATGGCAGGCAGGGGATCTGGACGCGGATATTTCATTGGTGGTTAGTAATCATCTGGATATGAAGGAGTATGTGGAATCATTTGGCATCCCGTATCACCATATTCCGGTAACAGCCGATACCAAACCGGAGGCGGAGCGCCGCCAACTAGAGGTCATTGGCGAAGACATTGACGTTATCATTTTAGCCCGTTACATGCAGATTATTTCTCCCAAGTTTATTGAGCATTATCGCAACCGGATTATCAATATCCATCATTCCTTTCTGCCGGCATTCGTGGGTGGGAAGCCATATGCCCAAGCCTATAATCGCGGTGTGAAAATTATTGGTGCTACTGCGCATTATGTAACTGAAGAATTGGACGGCGGCCCGATCATTGAGCAGGACGTGCAGCGTGTAAGCCACGGAGATGATGTAAATGAGCTAAAACGGATCGGTCGCACCATAGAGCGGGTCGTTTTGGCAAGAGCCGTGAAGTGGCATGCAGAGGATCGTATTCTGGTTCATGAGAACAAAACGGTCGTTTTTAACTAATCTTAAAATTTTAGAAAAAACTTGTGAGTATATATTTTTTGTTGAACAAAGCCCGCTGTATAACGGGCTTTGTTTTTTTATGTAAGGATTTTGAAAAATTCGACTCCAGTCGCTCCGAAGTGCAAGATATAGACGAACTAAACCATTTCGATCTATATCTTATTCATTGGAAGTCGCTTATGGGATTTTTGCAAAATCCTCATGTGAGTTACTCGCCTTAATAAACAGTCAGTACATAATATTTTTTTGTGATTTTATAATTTTTTAAATGAGGTTAATACATTACGGGTATATTTATATGAGGACTCGGTACTACATTTCCACAATCATCTTTATAAACGATCTGGCAAACTTTCACGGCAGATGGTACAATACTTAAGAATGTATAAGTCATATTGAAACATTCAAGCAGATTCACTCACTTCAATAGACATCGTTTCTATATCGGACGGTGATTTGGAGAGTATGACCGAATGCAATTGACATACTTTATACAATATGAGGAGGCAAACCATGACTGACCAGAACCAAGCGATTCAAAAGGATGAAAACTCCACGATCGACAATTTGTCCATCACAACTATTCGTACGTTGGCAATTGACGCCATCGAGAAAGCAAACTCGGGACATCCTGGGATGCCGATGGGCTCCGCGCCAATGGGATACCAACTTTTTGCTAAAACGATGAATCATAATCCCGATCAACCTACATGGGTTAACCGTGACCGTTTTGTATTGTCCGCAGGACACGGTTCCATGTTGCTATACAGCCTTCTGCACCTGAGCGGCTATGATCTTCCTATGGAAGAACTGAAACAATTCCGTCAATGGGGCAGCCTTACACCGGGACACCCTGAGTTTGGGCACACTGCTGGTGTAGATGCTACAACTGGACCTCTGGGACAAGGTCTCGCAATGTCCGTAGGTATGGCAATGGCTGAAGCTCAACTGGGTGCAACATATAATAAAGACGAATTTAAAGTTGTAGATCACTTCACATATGCGATCTGCGGCGATGGCGATCTGATGGAAGGTATTTCCCACGAGGCTGCTTCGCTGGCTGGTCGCTTACAACTGGGTAAGCTGATTGTATTGTTTGATTCCAATGATATTACACTGGACGGCAAGCTTAACCTGTCCTCTTCCGAAAGTGTTGCCAAACGCTTTGAAGCTTACAACTGGCAAGTACTGCGCGTAGAAGATGGTAACGACCTTCCAGCCATCCAAAAAGCCATTGAAGAAGCGCAAGGCGACTCGACACGCCCTACGCTGATTGAAGTGAAAACAGTCATCGGCTACGGAAGCCCGAACAAACAAGGTAAAGGCGGACACGGTGGTACTCATGGTTCCCCGCTGGGATCAGAAGAAGCCAAGCTGACTAAAGATTTCTACAAATGGGTATACGAAGAGGACTTCCACGTACCACAAGAGGTTCGCGAGCAATTTGCTAAAGTAAAAGAGCGCGGTATCGCGGCGAACAAAGCATGGGATGAACAGTTCGCGAAATACAAAGCTGCTCACCCTGATTTGGCAGCGCAGTTCGAAACAGCTGTAAACGGCGATCTTCCAGAAGGATGGGATCGTGATCTTCCGAAATACACGACTGGAGACAAAGCCGTTTCGACTCGTGTAGCATCTGGTAATGCTCTGAACGGATTGGCTCCAAACGTACCTTTCTTGACAGGCGGATCTGCCGATCTGGAGAGCTCCACGATGACACATTTGAACAACCTGACGAACTTTACGCCAGAAGACTACGCCGGCCGTAACATCTATTTCGGTATCCGCGAATTTGGTATGGCTGCTGCGATGAACGGTATGGCGTTGCACCAAGGTGTAAAAGTATTCGGCGGTACATTCTTCGTATTTACAGACTATCTGCGTCCAGCCGTTCGTCTGGCAGCTCTGATGGGATTGCCTGTAACCTACGTTTTGACTCACGACAGTATTGCTGTGGGTGAAGATGGTCCGACTCATGAGCCGATCGAACAATTGGCTTCCCTGCGTATTATCCCGAACCTGACAGTAATTCGTCCGGCGGACGGTAACGAAACTTCTGCTGCTTGGGCTTACACGCTGGAAAACAAGAAAAACCCGGTTGCTCTGGTATTGACTCGTCAAAACCTGCCAATCCTGGCTGCTAGTGCTGAGCATGCACGCGAAGGTATCAAACGCGGTGCTTATGTGGTTGCAGATGCAGCAGACGGCAAACCGGTTGCTCAAATTCTGGCTACGGGCTCCGAAGTACAATTGGCTGTTAAAGCTCAGGAAGCACTGGCAGAACAAGGTATTCAAGTACGTGTTATCAGCTTCCCAAGCTGGGATCTGTTCGAAAAACAAGACAAAGCATACAAAGATTCCGTTCTGCTGCCAGAAGTGAAAGCTCGTTTGGCTGTAGAAATGGCGTATCCACTGGGCTGGGAAAAATATGTTGGCGACCAAGGCGACATTCTCGGTATCAGCACATTCGGCGCATCCGCACCTGGCGACCGCGTGATTAAGGAATACGGCTTTACAGTAGAGAATGTTGTTAGCCGTGTGAAAGCTTTGTTGAAATAAAACACAGAGCATCTAAAACAGACAGTCGTAACCTGAGAAAGGCTTACGGCTGTTTGTTTCATACAGTTGATGTTTTGCAAAAAAATCACTATTGAATTCCAGTGTATAGCATACGGTGATACAGTGTGTATTTTCATACTGAATCTGGAATCAAATCTATGTTATGATGCACAAATATTCATTCAACCATTGAGAGCAGATGAGGGGATAACGAATGACACAGTTTGATGGAGTAAGCGTAGTTAAAAAAGCAAACGTTTATTACGATGGTCAGGTTACAAGCCGTACAGTCATCCTGGGTGACGGCAGTAAGGTTACACTGGGTATTATGCTGCCAGGAACGTATGAGTTCGGCACGGATTCCCGTGAGATCATGGAGATTTTGGCAGGGGATTTGAGAGTGTTGCTTCCAGGTACTGAAGAATGGCTGGAAATACAAGGGGCGGCAACCTTTCACGTACCTGCAAAGTCTTCATTTAAGCTGGAAGCACGAAGTGTAACTGATTATTGCTGTTCTTATCCCGAATAATAAGCCAAAACGGGTAAGCACACTCAGCTTTCAAGCCAAGTGTGCTTACCCTAAAGCTATGCCATATGTACACAAGCACAGCCGTATGGTTACAAAGAAAGGTACAGCTTATTCGAGAGGTTGACCACCAATGGTGCGGCCAATCCATGCTTCGTATGTCTTCACGACAGCGGATAGATCCTCGTCGCCGTAGCCTTGCGTTTGCCCGGCTTGAAACAAGCTTTTGGCAATGGATAACATAGGTGCAGGGATGGACAGGCTGTCTGTTAGTGAGGAAGCAAGCTTCAAGTCCTTAAGCATCAAGGCAAGTGAGAACTGGTTGCTAAAATCATGTTCAATGATTTTGCGCCCTTTCAGGTCAGCGGCCTTGCTGCCTGCCGATCCGAGTTGTACCAATTCAAGGAAGCTGTCTGCCGGGATACCGGATTTAGCCGCGATAGCAAAGCCTTCAGCCAGAGCGAGGTTATGAATACCAACCATCGTATTATGAGCGAGCTTGGCTACGGCTCCGCTGCCATTAGGTCCCATATGAAGTACCTTTTTGCCCAACGTATCAAAAACATCTGATTGTGCCGCAATGGCTTCTGCATTACCGCCAACCATGAACACGAGTGTGCCGTCTACAGCGGCGGGCTTACTGCCTGTTACGGGTGCATCAATGAAGGAACAGCCCAGCTTGTCCGCTTCGGCGGCTAGTTGTTTGACCAGCTCAGGTGAAATCGTGCTGTTGTCCATCACAGTCATGCCAGCCGTAAGACCGGCAAACACGCCGTCTTCGCCGTAATAGATGTCACGAATGGAGTGATCATCGCTGACCATGGTAATGACCAAGTGCTGACCTTCAGCTGCTTCACGAGGAGTTGAAGCTGTACGTGCGCCTTGCTCTGCCAGTGGTTCGCAGCGCGAAGCGGTACGATTATAAACTGTGACTCCGAATCCCTGCTTTAGCAGATTGGATGCCATCGGGGCGCCCATGGTGCCCAGTCCGATAAATCCGATGTTTTTCATTGCTAATCACCTTTCTTGTTGGAAGTTGCCGTCCGATGCAGATTGCGAGTTCGGCTTGAATTGAATATTGAAACAGGTTGATCTCAGTTAATTGTAGCATGGGCATGCTACCCTATCTACAAGAAGGGCTGTCAAGCACAGGATACACAGGTAACGCAAGCTTGTCAGGCCCAGCAAATTAAAGTATCCTATTCCTAAGTCCTTATGTTCGTATTCATGGTCTTAGTAATACCAAACAGGAGGTTCCAAACATGTCTAAAAAAGTTATTTTTGATTACACTAAAGCACTCTCCTTTGTAGGTCAGCACGAAATTGATTATTTTGCAGAGCCTATCAAGTTGGCTCATGAGCAACTGCACAACCAAACCGGTGTAGGTTCCGATTTCTTGGGTTGGATTGACCTGCCTACTAATTATGATAAAGAAGAGTTTGCGCGCATCCAAAAGGCTGCTGCTAAAATTCAAAGCGATTCCGAAGTACTGATCGTAATCGGTATCGGCGGTTCTTACCTTGGAGCACGTGCTGCGATCGAAATGCTGTCGCATTCTTTCTACAATGCGCTGCCTAAAGATCAACGCAAGGGTCCAGCTATCTATTTTGCAGGCAACAACATCAGCTCTACATATGTAAATCATCTGTTGGAACTGATTGAAGGAAAAGACTTCTCAGTGAACGTCATTTCTAAATCAGGTACCACAACAGAGCCAGCTATCGCATTCCGCGTATTCCGTGCAGCTCTGGAGAAAAAATACGGTAAAGAAGAAGCACGCAAGCGTATTTATGCAACGACGGATAAAGAACGTGGTGCTTTGAAAAAACTGGCTAACGAGGAAGGCTACGAATCCTTCATTATTCCTGATGATGTGGGTGGTCGTTATTCCGTGCTGACAGCAGTAGGCTTGTTGCCGATTGCTACTGCAGGCATTAACATCGAGGAAATGATGCAGGGGGCGGCAGACGCTTCCAAAGAGTACAGCAACCCGAATGTGGCTGAGAACGAGGCTTATCAATATGCAGCCGTTCGTAACGCTTTGTACCGCAAAGGTAAAGCAATTGAAATTCTCGTAAACTACGAGCCGTCTCTTCATTTTGTATCCGAGTGGTGGAAACAGTTGTACGGAGAAAGCGAAGGCAAGGATTACAAAGGCATTTATCCTGCTTCTGTTGATTTCTCGACAGACCTGCACTCCATGGGACAATTCATTCAGGAAGGCAGCCGCAACATTTTCGAAACGGTAATCCAAGTTGAAAATGTACCTAGTCACATCACCATCGAAGCAGATGAGGATGATCTGGACGGACTGAATTTCCTGGCAGGCAAAACTGTGGATTTTGTAAACAAAAAAGCATTCCAAGGTACATTGCTGGCTCACACAGACGGACAAGTACCGAACCTGATTGTAAATATTCCTGACTTGAGCCCTTACTCTTTCGGCTATCTTGCTTATTTCTTCGAAAAAGCTTGCGGCATCAGCGGCTACCTGTTGGGCGTAAATCCGTTCGATCAACCGGGCGTAGAAGCTTACAAGAAGAACATGTTTGCGCTGCTCGGCAAACCAGGCTTCGAAAAAGAAAAAGCTGAGCTTGAAGCGAGATTGTCTGAATAAGAGTGCTGTAATCTCTGATGCGAAACAGGATTTCGGTCAGAAGTGTTATAGTGTATAGCATTAATTAAAGTACAGGAAAGCAGTTCACCAGCTGCCAGAAGCGGGGGACTGCTTTCTTGTAAAATGAAGTAAGGAAGGTTATACGTGTATGTTGGAACAATACCGAACCGTACGCGGTGCCGGCAACAAGGAAATTGTGATCCGAAAATCCCGTTTTATCGGTCATATTCAGCCTGTTCAAACTGAGGAAGAAGCAACTGCTTTCATAGAACGTATCAAAAAAGAGCATTGGAACGCTACCCATAATTGTTCTGCTTACATGATTGGGGAAAGAGACGAAATCCAAAAGCAATCGGATGACGGAGAACCGAGTGGTACGGCTGGAAAGCCTATTTTGGAGGTGATCCGCAACCAGAAGCTGAAAAATGTCGCTATTGTTGTTACCCGTTACTTTGGTGGGATTTTGCTGGGAGCAGGCGGTCTGATTCGCGCATATTCAGATGGTGCTGTTGCAGCAATCGAGGCAGGGGATGCAATTACGCGTGTGCTGCATCGCGAAGTTTTTGTAGAATTGGATTATACCTGGTTGGGCAAAGTGGAAAATGAATTACGCAATCGCAGCATCCGCACTGGAGAAACAATGTTTACGGATAAAGTTACCTTAACCTGTCTGCCGCTGGCTGGTGATGCGGAATCCTTCAGCAACTGGATAACAGACTTGACGCAGGGGCAATCGCTTGTGTCGGAGGGAGAGCAGCTTTACTTTATTGAAGGGGAATAAATAATATGGCTAGAAGAGCAGTAGAACAGGAGTTGTCAAGAGGGCGGATTCTGGAAGCGGCCAGGCACTTGTTTATTACCAAGGGCTACCGTGCGATTTCAATGCGCAGCATTGGCCAGCATCTGGGTTACAGTCATGGTTCGTTATATTATCATTTTAAAGAGAAGGCTGAACTGTTCTATGCCATTGTGATTGAAGATTTTAATACATTGCGTGGGATTCTACTGCAAGCAGCAACAGGTACGTCTGATGATGGCTTGAGCAGACTGGAGTACTTGATGCTGGAATTTATCCGTTTTGGTTTGGAAAATCCATATCAGTACGAAATTATGTTCATGATGCACGATGAAGAACTATTTGCATACTGTCGCACAGAGCAAAACCGTTGTGTGGAACTATTTGCGTCTATGATCCGTCAAGAATTGAGTGGTCAGGGGCACTCGGAGGAAGATTGCTCAAGGGTACCGAAAAGCCTGTTTTTATCCATGCATGGCTTTGTATCCTTTTATATTCAGGACGGTTTAACATTTGAAGAAATTAGGCCCGCTGCTTTAGCACATGTAAAGCTGCTGTGCAGACACCTATGAGCGTACCTGCATTCACACGCTTCAGCCATGAACATGTAGGGCGCTTTTCTGGGTGTATGCACTTCATGACGGTGACTTATCATTACGGTACTTTGCGAAAGCGACTAAGGATTTAACAGACGATGATGCATCCAGCAGGAAAACATCATGGTCTGTTTTTTTTACCCGGTCCTTTAGCCCTCCATGATCTTTACATGGTATTGGCGTCTGCGTGGTCCGTCGAATTCACAAAAATAAAGTCCCTGCCATCGTCCGAGCAACAGCTTTCCATCATGGATGATGATCGTTTGTGAGGGGCCTGTCGTAATGGATTTTAAGTGGGACGCTGTATTTCCCTCCATATGGCGATATTGGGGATGCTCCCACGGATAAACTTCATCTAGTCTTAACATCACATCATGTTTGACATCTGGGTCTGCATTTTCATTAATGGCGATGCCGGCTGTCGTGTGTGGACAATAAACAAGTGCGGTTCCTTGTTGTACCCCGCTTTTTTCGATCAATGAAGCAACCTCTCGTGTAATATCGCGCATTTCATCTCGCCGTGTAGTGGATAATTCTAAAGTATGCAGCAATGACTCCATCTCCTTTCTTCTTAATACTTTACCCTTTTAATTCCTAAGATAATATATAGAGTTGACGAAAATTACTTTCCTTTGATAAAGTATCACATAAGAAAAAACAAAGTATATGCATTGGAATAATTAAATGTTTGAAATGAGGTACGTGCTTTGCGGTAAGCAAGGCTGCTGCTGTGCCTGAACAGGTCCAGAAGCGGAAAGGAAGTGTACGGATATGCATGTGGAAGTAAGAGGATTAAACAAGCATTTCGGTAATTTTCATGCAGTAAAGGACGTATCTTTTGATATTCAGGCGGGCCATCTTATTGGCTTACTCGGTCCAAGCGGTGGGGGGAAAACCTCCATTCTTCGCATATTGGCGGGTCTGGAGCAACCGGATGCAGGAGAAATTCATTTTCATGGAAAAAGGGTAAACGAGCTGTCCCCGCAGGAACGTGGAATCGGATTTGTATTTCAAAACTATGCTTTGTTCAAGCACATGAGCGTCTACGACAATATTGCCTTTGGCCTGAAAGTGAAAAAAAGCTCCAAAACCCGCATCAAGGAACGGGTTACAGAGTTGGTCGAACTAACGGGGCTCAAAGGTTTTGAGCATCGTTATCCGCATCAGTTGTCAGGTGGACAACGACAGCGGGTTGCTTTTGCGCGTGCTTTGGCACCAGAGCCTCAACTGTTGCTGCTGGATGAGCCTTTTGCGGCTATTGATGCCAAGATTCGTCAGGAGCTGCGCACCTGGCTGCGAGAGTTGATTGAGCGGGTGGGCATTACTTCAATTTTTGTCACCCATGATCAGGATGAGGCGATTGAAGTAGCGGATGAAATTATGGTGATTAATCAGGGACGACTGGAGCAGAAAGGAACGCCTTGGGATATTTATAAAAAACCGGGTACCCCGTTCGTGGCTTCCTTTATTGGGGAATCTACAGTGATTGAACAGGCAGGCAGTCTTAGAGGCTTCGAAGAAGCTGCTGGAGTGGGAACACGTGCCTTGATCCGTCCGGAGTATATTGATGTCGGGCCAAGCGAGGAATTTACGCTTCTGTCGGCGACCGAGGAAGGCATAGTGAAGCATTTGCATTTTCGTGGAAGTGAGTGGATGGTTGAAGTACAGGTCGGGGATCATCGTCTCATGACATACCGCTCACTGGAGAAGTCTACGCTGGAACCTGGTCAGCAGGTGCGAGTGTTGGTGCATCGAGCCTATCTCTATAATGACCAGTCCAGCTGGATGGTGGAAAACCGCCTGAAGGAAGATCCAATGCCTATCATCATCTAAAAATAAATACGATCACGCATGAGGGGATGTCTAGCCGGATTTCACGGCTTTGGGCATGCTCCTTTTGGCGTTGGACGCTGGAAGGATTTACGCAGATGATTTACGTAGAATCGGTCTGTTCGTTATAATAGTAGTAAAAAGACCCATATAGATAGGAGTTAAACCATGAATCGGCTTATTTTTCTTGGCACGGGGGATGCAATGGGGGTTCCGCGTGTATATTGTGATTGTCTCGTATGCACAGAAGCTCGCACGACAGGGGCGAATGTAAGATTGAGATCGTCTGTGCTGATCGAAAGCGAGACGGAGGACTTTATGATTGATTGTGGCCCGGACTGGTGCAGACAGCTAGAATTGCGCGGTCTGCGTTATATCCCTACGATCCTTGTGACACATGCACATTTTGACCATATTGGAGGATTACCAGAATGGGCAGATGCCTGTCGCTGGACTGGGAACAGAGGTCGCTTGTACGCGCCACAGGAAGTGATTGACACGATCTTGCGTCAATTTTCCTGGCTCTCTGGAAACTTGGATCTTATTCCAGTAGACCAGGGAGCCCAACTTGGCGGATGGAATATCCGGGGATGGCGTGTGAATCACGGGAAGAACGGATATGCCTACGCTTATCGTCTGGAAAAGGACGGCTTCTCGTGGGCTTACTGTTCGGATTCGATTGGATTGAATGAGGTGGAAATTCTGCCCTTGCACAATCTGAATTTGCTCGTCCTGGGAACGAGTTTTTATCATGAGGAGGCCGAGTATGCCACCCGTTCCGTATATGACATGCTGGAGGCTCAGGAGCTTATAGGAAGGCTTAAACCCGAAAGCACAGTGTTTACACATATGTCCCATGATGTGGATGTCACACGCAACTATGGGCTTCTGGAAGGGATTAGCTTGGCACACACCGGCATGAGTTTGCCGTTAGAATAAAGGTGCCCTTACCTTTACATCGTTTGACTGATACGTAGAAGTGTGGAGATTCCTTCTTTGATTTGTAGCTCGTTGGCGTATGAATAAGACAGCCGTATATGCGTTTTACCCTCTGCGCAGATGGGATCAAATACATTGCCGGGGACAAAGGATACAGACTCTTGTAAACTTTTGGCAAGTAATTCATTAGGTTTCAACGTAGAAGGCAGCTGGAGCCACAGGTTGAGTCCCCCTGCCGGGCTGGTCCACGTCCAACCGGAATCGCGGAGACTGTCTTCCATCGTTTCCTTACGAATCTGGAGCGCGATACATAGCTTTTTAATATGCTGCTGCATACGTGGAGATTGAAAGTATTCTAAAAACAGCTTTTGATTCAGCAGTGGCGATCCATTGTCCACTAACGCTTTGACGTTCAGCAGGCTGTTCATGAGCTGTGGTCGGCAGGTCACGGCTGCGATTCGTAGACCGGGTGCGACATATTTACTGTAACTTCGAATATAGACGACGCTTCCCGAAACATCATAGGCGAAAATCGGAGAAGGGGGCTTTTGCCCAAAGCTAATGTCATAGGTGCTGTCATCCTCAACAATAAGGCAGCCATAGCGCTCGGCTAGTTCAGGCAGTCGTTTGCGCTGCTCATCGGGGACCGTAAAGCCCGTCGGGTTGTGGAATGTTGGATTCATATAAAAGAGGCGTGGTTTTTCCGTTTTCATGCACCACTCAATCTGGTCCATATCATAACCTTCTGGTCGAATATCAGTCATAGTCAGACGTGCGCCTAGTCTACGGAATATTTCCATAGCGGGGCCATAGGCAGGGCGTTCGATCAATACACGGTCTCCTGTACGGAGCAGAGATCGGGCAATTAAATCAATGGCTTGCTGTGCTCCAGAGGTAATCAGCACTTCATCCGGTGATAAAGCAAAATGCTTATCCACGCTAAAATGCTGCGCCATGGCCTCCCGAAGCTCGGCATCGCCCTGTACAGCGGAATAGGTGGCCGCTACTTTTGGATGCTTTTCAAATACCTGCATCATCAGCTCTCCCCAAAATCGGTTGGGCAGGAGAGATGGGTCAATCAGCGCTTTGGAAAACTGGAAATTCGCATTTACCGATTGAACGCGGCTAAGTCCATCCATTCCTCTCCAGGCTGAAACTGACGGATCATCTGCCGCATGGGCAGATTCGGAGTGAATCGTGAGGTCAATGGACGAATGTCCCGAGTAGCCAGCATATTTTGCATGCCCAGTCGCTTGGGAAGCATGAACGTAATATCCTGATTTGTCTTTTACATAGACCAGTCCCCGTTGCTTCAACTCCTGATATGCCCGGAAAACAGTTAGCCGATGTACACCCAGCTCCTGAGCCAAGCTTCGTACGGACGGCAGCTTCATGTCTGTTTGCCAATCCCCGCGATCAATCCGCACAGTTACATAATGGATAACCTGCTCATACAGCTTTAAGGCATGATCGGCTGGAAAGAGTAGTTCGCTGTTGTTCTTACCCATGCTGTCCACGCTCCTTTCTGTGTATTGTACTATATAGCACTTTAAAAACGTATACAACTGTTCTGTAGTTATACATCTGTTCTGTTCGTCCCCCTGTATGCTTAAAAGCAACTGAAGGGAGAGGGACGTATCATGATAGGTATCGCGTTTACAGTAATGTGTCTTATTTTTGGCACAACGTTTTTGGCCATAAAAGTGGGAGTGGAAGCCGGACTTCCACCATTCCTATCGGCAGGTGTACGTTTTTTCGCGGCAGGGGCGATATTGTTCATTGCTATGAAGCTGACCGGAAAAGTACGATGGTCGTTATTATGGCGTAAGGAAATGTTGCTGATTGGAGCAGGAACGACCTTCGGTACATTTTCAGCCTTGTATTGGGCAGAGCAATATGTCAGCTCGGGGATCGGAGCTATTTTGTCAGCTACCGGGCCGATGATGATCGTCATTTTGCAATCTGTACTGCTACGGCAAAAAACGTCACGGATTACGGTCGTTGGCTGCATGATCAGCTTTCTTGGTGTGGTACTGGTTGTGCTGCCCGGATTGGCGGTTCAGATCAGTGGTCTGTGGCTGGCGGGATGCCTTGTCATTTTGCTGGGGGAGCTGTGTTATTCCGGGGGAGCTCTTTATTCCAAGCGAGTGATGGATGTATTTCGTGAAACGAACCCAATTGCCCTGAATGCGGCGCAAATGATCCATGGGGGATGGATGCTGCTGTTACTGTCTGCGATCACGGAACCGTGGAGTTCTGAGGGGTGGCAGTACCTTCCTGCCATGGGGTCTTTACTTTATCTGATCCTGTTTGGTTCAATGATTGCACATACACTGTTCTACTGGCTCATGGAGCGTACAAATCCCCTGTTTCCGACGACGTGGCTGTATATATCACCGCCGATTGCGGTGGGCTTGGGAGCGTTGTTGTATGGAGAGCATGTAAGCTGGTGGATGCTGGCTGGGGTGCTGCTCATTGTGACCGGACTAATCCTTATGAACAATGGAATTATCCGTCTGGTGAACAGGCGCAAGGTACGTTCTGCTGCCTGATATTTTATAGCGGTCAGGTTATTATATGATCTGACAGAAAAGGCCTCCAAACTGTCGTATGTTACTGATCATGCGACGTTTGGAGGCCTTGTTGTTGTATTACTTTATTTAAGTATTATGGGAGCAGGCACTTTTTGCTTATTCAACATTGAGTACGAATTTGTCGATGGCGTGCTTAACACCGTCTTCGTTATTGCTACGAGTGATATAATCAGCCAGCTTTTTCAAATCAGGAATGGCATTCTCCATCGCTATGCCGAGACCAGCGCATTCAAGCATTTCATGGTCGTTCCAAGAGTCGCCGATAGCAATCGTTTCCGACAGTTCACAGCCAAAATGGTTTGCAAGGAAGGTAAGCGCATGGCCCTTGGTGCCTTCATGATGCATAATTTCCAGAAAATGAGGCTTGGATTTTGTAATGTGAACTTCATTGCCAAGCAGTTCGCGAAGTTCAGGAATTAATTCATCCAACACTTCCGGCTCGTCGATGATCAGCAGTTTAGGAGCCGGCTGCTCTATAACTTTACTGAATACAGGCTCTACAAAATATTCCGTGTTGTTCAGTTCCGTGTAATCTTTGATTTTCTGATTATCTTCACGTGTGTACAATTTGTCATCTATATACGTTTGCAGATGCAGATTGCGTTCTACGCAGAATTCATACAGGCGACGTGCAGCCACGAGTGGAACATAACGCTCATACAGCACGTTTTCGTCCAGCAGGTTTTTAACCAAAGCTCCTTGGTACGTAATGATTGGCACGTTCAAACCAGTCTGACGAGCAATTTTATGTGCAGAGGCATAAGCTCGTCCAGTAGCGAGGGTAACCACCACACCTTTCGCTACAGCAGCTTCTAATGCCTGTTGTGTCGCCGGTGTAACTTCTTTCTGGTCGTTAATGAGTGTATCATCAATATCAATGGCAATTAATTTATACATATCGGTATTCTCTCCTTTATCTCTATCATGGGGCAATGTTAAAATTGTATCTTATAATATTCAAAATGACAATATCGCAATGAAAAGGGGACGGCCCCTATAAGAGCCTGTCCCCTTATAACCACTGAAGTATTGGCTTGAAACGATGGGAAAAAGTAACGGTTAGTCTTCCAAAAATACAAGTCCAACAAAATCGTCCAGCTCAATATTACCAAAATAGTGCTTCAAATCGAGAGAGGATAAGGCTTGACGTACCTCACCTCCATCATAGCGCTTGCCACGCAGGATATTTTCAATATCAGCAACGTCACCCACGCCGAAGAAATCCCCATAGATTTTAATATCACGGATATAGCCTTCCTTAAGATCCATGCGGATATCAATAATGCCGACCGGAAATTTACGTGTGTGCTTGATATTGCTCTCGGGGGATAGACCGTAGTTCCAATCCCACGATTGGTAGCGTTCTTTGGATATTTCATGGATTTTGGCCCAATCGGTATCGGTGAGCTTATATTGAGGTACCTGATCCAATTCTGCACCGAATATGAAACGCAGCAGTTCCTCGCGAAATTGCTCTATGGTCATCTCACGGTCCATCAGTTCGCTGATGTTAGCCACGCGACTGCGGACGGATTTAGTGCTTTTGGATTTGAATTTTTCGGGATTGGCATGCAACGATGCAGCCACATTGTCCAGATTCAGGTTAAACATCAATGTACCGTGGCTGAACATCCGTCCGCGTGTGGCAAATTGGGCGTTTCCTGAAATTTTACGTTCTCCGACCTGTAGATCGTTGCGGCCTGTCATTTCAGCTTCTACTCCCATTTGGCGCAGAGCATCAATCACGGGTTGCGTAAATTTGAGGAAATTATGAAAGGATTCCCCGTTATCCCTAGTAATGAAGCTGAAATTTAAATTACCGAGATCATGATATACAGCCCCACCGCCGGACAGGCGACGAACGACTTGAATATTGTTATCTCTGACAAACTCGGCGTTGATTTCTTCAATAGTGTTTTGATGCTTGCCTATAATAATAGAAGGCTGATTAATGTAAAACAGCAAATAGCTGTCGTCCAGCGGTAGATGCTTGAGCGCGTATTCCTCAATGGCAAGATTAATGGCTGGATCGTGTATCCCCTGGTTGTCGATGAACAGCATGTCCATTCCTCCGTATATAAACTGTGTAATTTATGTGTGCCTCCTTCTATTGTAACCCAAGTGAGCCATGTACAAAAGCTCATTTGCATTGACGGGACGCAAAAAGCAGCCTCATAATGGAGCTAAATGATTGGAAACGGCCGGAAAGGATGAGAGGTAATGATAGAGGTTTACGGTCATGGCGGGGACAGGGAAACAGCTGCGGCGACATTCGGCGGAGCTGCTGCGGATTTTGTAGATTTTAGTGCAAATATTAATCCGCTTGGTCCACCACCGGAGGTGCTTGAGGCGCTGCAACACTCATTTGACACTGTGATTCGCTATCCAGATCCTGGGCATCGGAATTTTAAAAATATGCTCGCACGGCGACTGCATGTTCCACCGGAGTCGTTAAGTATCGGAAACGGAGCGGCTGAAAGTATGGCGCTCCTGCTATTGGGACTGGCTCCTAAGCGTGTGGGTACAGTGGAGCCGTGTTTTTCAGAATATGCGGAGCTGGCTGGCAAATTCGGAGCTGAGATCAACCGGGTGTACGGGAAGGCCTCGCTTCAATGGAAGGCGGACGTGGAGGACATCCTTCAGCTCATGGAGCAGGTAGATGTTTTGTTTCTTGGGCAGCCGAATAATCCAAACGGTGTGCAATATGGTAAGCAGGAGCTGTGCGAACTGGCAGAAGCGGCTGGCAAAACGGGTACCGTGCTGGTGGTGGATGAAGCATTCATTGATTTTATCCCGCTGGAACGGCGAATCTCACTACTGCCTGTGCTGGATCGTTATCCTCATGTGATTTTGATCCGGTCAATGACCAAATTTTATGCCATTCCTGGCTTGCGATTGGGCTATGCGATTGCTCATCCAGATTATATCCGGCGAATGACGGCCAAACAGGTGACCTGGAGTGTGAATGGATTGGCGTTGCTGGCTGGGGAGGCATGTTTGAGAAGTGGGCAAGCATATGAGCACCAAACACAGGAGCTGATTGCTACGGAGCGCAACCGCCTGTTGACCGCCTTGGCGGAATGGGGCTGCGGTGTCGTTCCCGGCGAAGCCAATTACGTGCTGGCAAGGGCGCCGGGTACGTGGAGCGCATCGGCGATTCAGCAGGCGCTTGGACAACGCGGAATTCTTATACGTAGCTGTGCTATGTATCCGGGACTGACGACGAGCCATTTTCGAATTGCGGTCAAGGATGCAGAAGCCAACGACAGGCTGCTGTCTGTATTGGGTGAAGTGCTGGAGGAGGAGCAGCGGCGTGACAGTTAGCTTGATTATCCTGGCAGCCTATCTTTTGGACAGGCTGATCGGTGACCCGAGGTGGTTGCCGCATCCAGTCATCGGTATGGGACATGCCATTTCAGCATTGGAAAAAGTGATTCGCCGCCAGGCCCGAAGTGACCGGGGGTTGAAACGTGCGGGTATACTGCTTCCACTCATTGTGGCGGGAGGCTCCTTTACGCTCGCCTGGGCGCTATTGCACTTGCTTGCCTGGATCCATCCGTGGTTGTCTGTCGGCGTAGAAATGGTGCTGATTGCGACCACGATTGCTTCCAAAGGACTAAAGGACGCAGGAATGGCAGTATACCGAGCGTTGCAGGCGGATGACCTGGCTGCGGCACGGCGGGAGCTGGGCATGATAGTTGGGCGGGATACGCAACAGCTTGATGAGCCTGAGATTGTACGCGGTACGGTTGAAACGGTCGCTGAAAATATCGTGGACGCGATTATTTCCCCGCTTTTTTATGCCCTGATCGGGGGAGCACCCTTGGCGCTGGCTTATCGTGCTGTGAATACGCTCGATTCCATGGTTGGCTATAAAAATGAAAAGTATCTGCATTTAGGCTGGGCTTCAGCACGTCTGGATGATGTCGCTAACTACATTCCGGCACGCCTGACAGCGGCAATGCTTGTGGTAGCGGCGTGGATGTACAAGCGAGATGCTGCAAGAAGCTGGCGCACAGTCAAGCGAGACGCTCGTCTGCACCCAAGCCCGAACAGTGGCTTCCCGGAATCGGCTGTTGCTGGTGCACTGGGGATTCGTCTTGGAGGCTATAATGTGTATCATGGCGTGCGCTCCTTTCGTGCATACATGGGCGATTGGATACG
Source organism: Paenibacillus sp. FSL R10-2748 (assembly GCF_038005565.1). NCBI lineage: Bacteria > Bacillati > Bacillota > Bacilli > Caryophanales > Paenibacillaceae > Paenibacillus > Paenibacillus sp. FSL R10-2748. The sequence goes on along the minus strand of NZ_JBBOTK010000001.1, from coordinate 943,791 downwards.
ACCGCTAGAGTCGAAAGATATACGGCATACGATCCAGCTGATGTTCGCCGTGTCCAGTATGTTTGTAGGATTGTGTTTGTTAGGAGCCGCAGGTTGTTTTGCCTTGGGATGGGTGCGGTGAGGAGTGACACACTGAATAATGATCGAGCAGGAAGTGACATTTCTTGAAACAAGATATAGCAGCAAAAAGGAGAGTAGAATACGCACAAAGTCCGAACTCACAGGAGGATAAGGTGCCGTATGATGCTAAAGAAGATCTGCATTGGGACATGGAACTCGTGTTAGTTCGTCACGGCACAACCTTATGGAACAAGGAACGTCGATATCTGGGACACTCCGACTTAGGTTTGCTACCGGGAGCAGAGCAGGAATTAAAGCCTTTGCAAGAAAAATTGCAAGGGCAGTCCTTTGCTCGAATCTATTGCAGCGATTTAATGCGATGTCGCCAGACCTTGCAGATCATTGTGCCAGAATCAGAATTGACGTCTGGAGATTCCCTATCTACTATGTCTCCTATGATGGAACCACGTCTGCGAGAGCTTCATTTTGGCGAGTGGGATGGAAAAACGTATGACATGCTCAAGGATGTGTCTTTGTATCGCGCTTGGATTGATGAGCCACAACGGATAACCCCTCCTGGAGGAGAGTCTTGGACAGATTTTGTGAATCGTCTACGGAAATTTCTTGACTCTCTGTATGAATGGCGTGTTGCTATGGAAGTTCAACCCATGGGTTTGACTGCTGCGCCGCTCTCTGTTTTGGTCGTTACGCATGGTGGCGTAATTCGTCAGTTGGCTTGCATGCTGATACCGGGTCATGATTTTTGGAGTCTGAATCCGAGGCCGGGAGAAGCATTTAGGATTCAATTGAGGCTGGCAGGACGGCACAATTACATAGCAGAAATGCTTCCTCATTAGGTTAGACACCTGCGGATAAAGAGGCTGTTTGGGTTGTAAGCCGCCTCTTTTTAACCTATAATCATCAAGTAAAAGAACGGCTTGACTACCACTTATCAAATATCCAGCAGACGAGGTCGGCGCAGCGTGATGAAACTATGGTTTCCCTTGCCTGCGCTGTTAAAAGGGAAGTCGGTGTGAGTCCGGCGCGGTCCCGCCACTGTAAATGGAAACATGCCCGTTAGTCCTGCTTTATGTGCTACTAAGCATATGAAAGAATTTCAGGACATGCATCTTACCATAAGTCAGGATACCTGCCCGTCCGCCTGTCACCATAATCCTTCGAGGAAAGGATGACGTGTTCGCAGTGACTGTCCATGCGGAAAGAAGCTGCCGCCTGCGCACGATCTGCGCTAACGTGACCCCTGTGTCCTGATATGAGGATGCGGGGGTTTTTTGATAGGAAAAGAAGGCTGGATTTAGAAGATATCTGATGATGCTCAAGTAACGCTCTTAACGATTTTTTTTATGAAGGGGTGCAAATCATGGCAGGAAAAAAAATAAAGGTTTGGACAACAGGTCTATTGGTTCTGATTTTGGCAGTTGTGCTGAGTGCATGTGGCGCTAATGGGAAAAATGCTGAAAATAAAGAGAATCAGACTTCTTCACAGCAGCCAGGAAAGACCGTAACCGCACAAGAGCCTCCGGGCAAAACAGTTTACCCACTCACGGTTAAGGATACAACAGGACAGGAATTTACATTCAAAAAAGCGCCGGATAAAATCGTTTCCGTCTCCCCGGCAGAAACCGAGGCGCTGTTCGCCATCGGGCTGGATAAGGAAATTGTTGGCGTCTCCGACTACTCTGATTACCCGGAAGCAGCTACGAAAAAGCCTAAAGTGGGCGGTATTATGAAACCGAACGAAGAGGCGATCATTGCTGCTAACCCGGAAGTCGTTTTTGCAGGGATATCACTTAGTGAACAGGCTACGACCAAGCTGCGCGACATGGGAATTATGATTTTTAAAACGGAACCGAAGACAGTTGAAGATGTCATGGCTAACATCGAATTGTATGGGAAAATCACCGATCATCAGAAAGAAGCGAGAGCGGTGACTGACAAGATGAGAGCAGATGTAGCTGAAGTGAAAGAAGGAATTAAAAATATCGGTAAAGGTCAGAAGCTGCGGGTATACGTCGAGTTTTCACCAGGCTGGACAGTTGGTAAAGGCGAGTTTATGGACGAGCTGATTACGTTGGCGGGCGGCGAAAATGTAGGCGCCACGCAGAAGGGGTGGTACCAAATTAGTGAGGAAAATATTATTGCTGCGAACCCTGACGTGATTTTGTACAGCAAAAGTGTCAAGGACGACAAAACTGGTCAAACGCTCGGTGAAATCATTAAAGCTCGCAGTGGATGGGATCAAATATCGGCTGTTCGCCACAACCGGGTGTTTGCCGTGGATGATAATTTGATCAGTCGTCCGGGTCCACGTGTAACGGAAGGTCTCAAGGAAGTGGCCAAGGGCGTGTATCCTGAAATTTTCAAATGAACCGTAAACTGATCGGCTTTGGAGGAACAGGTCTTGTCCTGCTGTTACTGACGCTGCTGCTCTGTCTTGGCATCGGCTCGGCCAAGCTTCCGGTCAGCCAGGTCACGGGCATTCTGGTTAACCACCTTCCGTGGTTAGGCGATACGTTTACACCGGATTGGAATACATCCTCAGAGCAGATTATTTTGAAGGTCAGATTGCCACGAGTGTTACTGGGAATGTTGGTAGGGGCAGCGCTGGCGCTGGCGGGAGCCGGATTTCAGGGTGTGCTGCGTAATCCTTTGGCTGATCCGTATACACTGGGGGTATCCTCGGGGGCTTCGGTAGGAGCGGCAGTACTGATTTATTGGGGCCTTCAATTTTCATTTGTTGGCATATGGACGCTGCCGTTAGTGGCATTTACGACCGGAATGCTGACGCTGTGGATGGTGCTGACGTTGGCACGGGAAGGTAGAAAAATCCCGACACAAAGTCTCATTTTGTCGGGTGTGGTGATGCAATCCTTTCTGGGGGCGGTTGTTTCCTTTCTGACAGCCATGTCGAAGGAGACGGTCAATGAAATATTGTACTGGACGATGGGAAGTCTTAGTCTGCGCGGTTGGTCATATACAGGAATCCTTTTACCTTATGTGGTCATAGGACTGGTATTTCTATGGAACCGGGCACGTGTGCTGAATATTTTGGCTTTGGGTGAACGTCAGGCGGCTCACATGGGAGTTCATGTAGATGCGACGAAGCTATCTGTTCTGATCATTTCCACGCTGCTGACAGCAGCCGCTGTCTCGGTATGTGGAGTGATTGGCTTTGTGGGACTCGTTGTACCGCATATCATTCGTCTGGTGACAGGGCCTGATTACCGGATGATTGTTCCATTATCTGCGCTCGGTGGAGCTATTTTTATGGCTTGGGCAGATACGGCGGCTCGCACGTTGTTAGCCCCCACGGAAATTCCTCTGGGCGTGATGACGGCCTTTGTTGGGGCACCGTTCTTCGCATATCTCCTGTACCGGAACAAGAAGCTGCGCAGGGGGGAAATGCTGTGACAGAACAAAGTGAATCACAGAAGGTACATGATCGGGCGTTAGAGGTAGCGGGTCTAACACGTGCCTATGGAGAGTTCCATGCGTTAAAGAATATAAGCTGGAGCGTCGACGAAGGAACTTGGTGGGGGATAATTGGTCCGAACGGCAGTGGAAAATCCACCTTGCTGCATTTGCTTTCCGGTGTAGATCAGCCAACTTCGGGAAACGTTCATATCTATGGCAAAAAGGTCGGTAGCTACAGCAGAAAAGAGCTTTCCCGACTCATAGCCGTACTCCAACAGGAAGGGCTTCCTCCAGTGGGATACACCGTCAGGGAAGTCGTAGAAATGGGACGTTTTCCTCATCAGGACTGGCTAGGCAGGGAAAAGGGTGTTGATGTGGAGGCGATCACGGATCGCGTGCTAGAGCGATTGGGTCTTACCACGCTGGCGGACAGAGCATTGGACCGCTTGAGTGGGGGACAGCGACAGCGTGTAGCTTTGGCAAAAGTAATGGTGCAGGAGCCACGAATATTGCTGCTGGACGAGCCTACGACCTATCTGGACTTGCGCTATCAGCTTGAATTTATGGAACTGTTGGCAGATTGGCGCCAAGAAACGGGTGTGACGATTATTGCGGTCTTGCATGATCTTAACTTGACAGCCCAATTTTGCGAAGATTTGCTTGTACTCAAAGATGGAATGGTTGAAGGATTGGGAGCTTCATCGAAGTTATTAACCGAGGATCGGATTCGACGAGTATACGGTGTTGAGCCTGTGATGCTTCCGCATCCCGATAGCGGTGTGCCGCAGCTCTTGCTGCGCAGGAGTGCTTCGGATACAGCAGATTAAATAAACGATGAAACACACTTAAAAAGAGCAGGGAGTGGAAGTTATGAACAACAAGCTGCGTCAGCTGATCGATAGCATTGCCCAGCCGGATGGGGTGGCGGCCTCGGCAGCTTCAGCCCATTTGGACCAATTAACAAAGCCACCGGGAAGTCTTGGAAAGTTGGAAAGTGTGGCCATCAAGCTAGCAGGAATTACAGGAGTGGACAAGCCTGAATTTGATCGTAAAACGGTTATGGTCATGGCTGCGGATCACGGGGTGTGTGAAGAGGGAGTCAGTGCCTTTCCGGCTGAGGTTACACAGCAAATGCTGTATAACATGCTGTCAGGTGGCGCGGCAATTAATGTGCTGGCACGCCATGCGGGCGCAGATGTCAAGGTGGTAGATGTTGGCGTGAATGCGGATGTCGCTCACGCGAATCTGGTGGACCGTAAGGTACGCATGGGTACTTCGAATATAGCTAAAGGGCCAGCGATGCTGCGTACAGAAGCGGAACAGGCGGTTTTGGCCGGAGCAGAAGCCGTAGCAGAAGCGGTCAAAGGTGGCACACGGCTATTCGTTACCGGAGAGCTGGGCATCGGGAATACGACAGCCAGCGCTGCGGTCGTATGTGCTCTCACCGGACTGGAGCCGGAAGTTATCGTAGGCCGGGGGACGGGTGTAGATATGGCTGGGCTTACCCGTAAAATATCGGTTGTCTGCCGCGCATTGGACGTGAACCAGCCAGATGCAAATGATGCGTTCGACGTACTCACTAAGGTCGGCGGTCTAGAGATTGCCGCCTTGGCAGGAGTCATCCTCGGGGCAGCCGCACATCGCTGTCCAGTTGTGTTGGACGGCTTTATTTCAGGCGCAGCCGCCCTCGTAGCGCGTGCACTTGCGCCTGCTAGCGCTGCGTACATGCTTGCATCGCACGCCTCGGACGAGCGCGGGCACGCGGCGGTGCTCCGGCAGCTCAAGCTGGAGCCCATGCTTCATTTGGACATGCGGCTCGGGGAGGGCACAGGCGGTGCGCTTAGCTTGCACCTGATTGATGCGGCGTGCCGCATTATGCGCGAAATGGCGACCTTTGCCGATGCAGGCGTATCGGACGGTCAGGGAGCCGCGCAGCGATGAAAGCGCTCGTGACTGGCGGGGCACGCAGCGGGAAAAGCGGCTTTGCCGAGCGATTATGCATGTCGCGCGCGCCTGGCGCCTGCTACATTGCAACGGCGCAAGCCTATGACATGGAGATGAAGGAGCGCATCGCCCTTCATCGGGTCCAGCGCGAGTCTGCCGGATACGACTGGCAGACGCTGGAGGAAGCGCAGGCGCTGCCGGAGCTGCTGCGACGGCTTGGCGGCGATCAAGCGTCGCAGCCATCACCCGCGCCTATGGTGCTAGTCGACTGCCTGACCCTGTGGCTGTCGAACGTGCTGCTGGCCGCAGGCGAGGACGGCGAAGCTGCGTCCAGAGCTGCCATTAATGAACTGGCGGCAGCTGTGGAGCAGTATCCGGGGCAGCTCGTCATCGTGACCAACGAGGTTGGTGACGGTATTGTGCCCGAATATCCGCTTGGTCGGCTGTATCGGGATTTGAGTGGGGTAATGAATCAGCGGATTGCCCGTCTTTGTGATGAAGTATTTTTGGTGACGGCGGGCATTCCCGTAGAACTCAAACAGTTGGAATATAAGCTATGAGCCGCGAACGTCAGGCTGTTGCTGCGGCTTTTCAATTTTTAACGCGTCTTCCGGTGAAGGCGGAATTGGATTTTTCCCCGGATTTGCTTAAACGCAGTGCAAGTTATTATCCGCTGGTCGGAGTGGTTATTGGCATCATTGTCTGGGGCTTTGCGGCGCTTACTTCTATGGTGTTGCCGCCGTTGCCGTGTGCGATTCTTACGCTTGTTGTCTGGGTTTGGTTGACGGGCGGATTGCATTTGGACGGGTGGATGGATGCGGCTGATGCCTTGTTCAGCTACCGATCCCGTGAGCGGATGCTGGAGATTATGAAGGATAGCCGTGTAGGAGCAATGGGCGTTATTGCTTGTGTGTTGCTACTCATGCTCAAGGCTTCTTTGCTGTATACAGTGTTGGTTGAACGGAATGTGTCTGGCTTACTGCTGCTTCCGATGGTTTGGAGCCGCTGGTTTATGGTACATGCAATGAAGCGCTGGCCTAAAGCCCGTAATGATGATGGGCTGGCTGCGCGTTTTGCTGATATGAGTGGTGGCCGCGTAGGGTTAGCCGTATTCTGGGCTGTATTAGTGACCCTGAGTGCTGCCGTAGGACAATATCTTCTGGCAGGTTTGGCTACAGCAACAAGGGATACTGGGAATCTGTCGTTGGCAGGATCAACCATACAGACGTTCCTTTCATATTCTGAGAGCCTTCCAATCTCGATAGGCTTTGTGTTGATTCCGGTCTTGGCTTACGGTGTTGGAACCTTCACGGCAAACCGTATTAACCGCCGCTTGGGTGGACTTACGGGAGATATATACGGAACTTTAAACGAATTGCTGGAGACTGTTTTATTGTTGTTTATTGTAATTTTGTACGGGTTGTGACCAGATTTGAAATGAATTCGTTAAAGGGGAAGAGGCAATTGTCAACTTTCGAACCGTCCTGCACGAACCCGGCAGCCGTATTGATGCTTCAAGGAACAGCGTCGGATGTGGGCAAAAGCGTGGTGACAACTGCGCTTTGCCGTATTTTTACGCAGGACGGATATCGTCCCGCACCGTTTAAGTCGCAAAATATGGCGTTAAACTCTTATGTTACCGAGGACGGCAAGGAAATTGGACGCGCTCAGGGGGTGCAGGCTGAGGCCTGCGGTATTGAGGCCACGACTGACATGAATCCGATTCTGATTAAGCCAGTCAAAGATATGCACTCACAAATTGTTGTACACGGTGTACCTTATGCCTATATGAGCGCCTCAGATTACCGGAAGGATTTTTTGCCAAAAGCCAAACAGACCGTTATGGATGCTCTGAATCGGTTGCGTGATACCTATGATATTGTCCTTATGGAAGGGGCAGGCAGCCCGGCAGAGATTAATTTGAAGGACCGAGATATCGTAAATATGAATTTGGCAGGTTGGGCGGATGCACCAGTGTTGCTTATTTCAGATATCGACCGGGGCGGTGTTTTTGCCTCTCTCGTAGGAACCATCGAGTTACTGGAACCCCATGAAGTACAGCGCATCCGCGGATTTATCATTAACAAATTCAGAGGTGATCTGTCTCTGCTTCAACCGGGATTAGACTGGCTGGAAGAACGGACGGGCATTCCTGTACTCGGTGTATTGCCCTATCTACCAGACATTCGCATTGAAGCAGAGGATTCGGTAGTACTGGACAAGAAGCCCAAGCAATCTGCAAAAGATAAAGAACTGGATATTGCGGTGATACGATATCCGCGGATTTCCAATTTTACGGACACGGATGCTCTGGCCGCAGAGCCGGATGTGAGTGTTCGTTATGTCACAGAAGCCGGACAGTTGGGCGTACCGGACGCCATTATCTTACCGGGGACCAAAGACACTATTGGAGACCTGCTGGAATTGCGTGAGAGAGGTCTGGAGAAAGACATTCGGCAGGCTATGAATACTGGACGCACACAGCTAGTTGGCATTTGTGGAGGTTATCAGATGCTGGGTACAGCGCTATTTGATCCCGAAGCCGTCGAATCTGGGTTGCCGCAGCAGGCAGAAGGGTTAGGTTGGCTGGCTCTATCCACGACCTTTTTAAAGGAAAAGCAAACCGTACGCGTACAGGGAACCCTGTCTAATCATTGCCCGCTTTTGCTTGCGCCTGATTCGGGTTCTGCCTCTAAGCCAAGCATTGAAGGCTATGAAATACATATGGGCGTTACGGAGTATGTTACGGAACCATACGCACCTATAGATAAAACTTTAAGCCTAAGCGAAATGAAAAGGCTATTCCATATCCGGCGTGGCGAAGGAACAGCTTTTGAGGAAGGCTGGGGTACGACAGACGGTAAAGTATGGGGAACCTATTTGCACGGTGTGTTTGATAATGACCGTTTTCGCCGGTGCTGGCTGGATGGATTGCGACAAGCTAAGGGCTTGGCACCTTTAAAAAGCACTTTTACTGTACGTGAAGCCAAGGAACGAGAGTTTGACCGTGTCGCAGAGGTGGTACGGGCTCATTTAGATATGGAGCAAATTTATCGTATTATGGGAATGAATTCATAAACTTCATGGATGATTATTAAAATCGCTTTTAAAAAATAAAGAGGTATCTCTACAGCCATTTTCAAGACTGTGAGATACCTCTTTTTATTCAGGATTTTGCAAAATTCGATTCCAGTCGCTCTGAAGTGCAAGATATAGACGAACTAAACCATTTCGATCTACATCTTGTCCATTGGAAGTCGCTTATGGGATTTTTGCAAAATCCTCTATTGTATCGGCTTACGTAATTTTAAATTTTTGAACTGCCTTTTGCAGCTCGGTTGCTTGTTTGCTTAATTGGCGAACAACCTCGCTGTGGCTTTCCATTTCATTTAGTTGCTCATCGGCGTTAAAACCGATTTCTTGAATCATATGCTGTGCATTGGCAGCGATGAGAGCTGTCTCTTCCACGGAAGCAGATACTTCCTCCGAGCTGGCGGATACTTGCTCCGTTGCTGCAGATACCGTTTGAATCGTGGCATTGATCTTTTGCATAAGCTCACTTAGCTGGTTAAAGGCTGAGCTCGCTTGTTGAACCATTTCCGTTCCCGAATGAATTTCACGGCTAACCTGGGTCACAGAGTCCACAGATTGTTGCGATACTTCTTGAATGGTAACCAAATAGTCAGAAATTTCTTGTGTGGCTTCTTTAGATTGCTCGGCAAGCTTGCGTACTTCTCCAGCTACTACGGCGAAGCCCCGTCCATGTTCGCCCGCACGGGCAGCTTCAATGGAGGCATTCAGGGACAACATTTGAATTTGCTTCGTAATATCGAAAATAGCCGAAACGATACTGCCAATGGCTTCTGAGCGCTCATTCATACTATGGATGTATCGAAGCGATTCATCGGCAGCATGTCCTACCTGTGACATTTGAGCTACAGCTTTTTGAGCGAGCGTATTACCGTTAACCGTTTCTTTCGTTGCTTCACTGATTTGATCGGATACATCATTGGCAGAGGAGGCGATGTGCTGAACACCTTGAGCGATTTCCTCCATAGCCTGTGCATTTTCAGCAGCAGTTGTAGCTATGCTGGTACTGCCCTTTGCTACTTCCTCTGCGGCAACTGTAGAGTCCTGCACTTTTACACTCATAGCCTCAGTCCGACGAAGCAGCTCGTCCGATCCTTCAACAACCGCACCGGATGTAGAAAGCACATGGCCGATCATTTCTTTCAAGTTATGAGACATTGATTGGAAGCTGCGGGCAAGTTGGGCAATTTCATTGACTCCATGAACCTTCGCTTCTTGTGAAAGATCACCTTGAGCGATTTTTTCGCTATGACGAACCAATTCAGCAATGGGTTCTACAACTTTACGTATCACGAGGGTAGAAATAATTCCGCCCAGCAGGAGCGTTGCCACTGTAATACCTATGCAAATCCATAAAATTTGTTGGGATTTTTCCTGTACGAATCCGACATCTTCGTTCACACCCAGAACTAGATTACTACCCGATATAGCAAAGAAGGCGGTTTTGTGTACTCCGTACGAATCGCTGTAAATTTCACTGATATTCATCTCGCCTTGTTTTGCTTTTTTAATATCCTCTACAGGAATGAGTGCATCCTTGACCTTGTATACTGATTTTACATTCCTTGCGACGACTTCGGCTTTACCATCCTTTACTACTGTGATATATGCCGATTCTAATTTGAGAGTATCGACCTTGTCCTGAAGATAGGATTCCATCTGTATAGCGGAGCCGGAATCAGAACCGCTTCCTTGTTGGGCCTGAACCGCTAAGGAAATATTGAGATCCTGATACACATTTTTAGCTCCAGTTTCTAGCAATTGGTCTACCTGAGGCATGACACTGTTATTAATGATACTCATGGATATTACATAGAAACTGACGCTGAATAAAAGGGATGCAAAGAGCTGAATCAGCAAAAACATAATTCGTAATTTCGCGCCAATGGAACGATTAAAACTCTTCATGAAAATTCTCCTCTCACATGATGGTAATAAAATCAGACGAATTCCCCTGCTTGATGTAGGCCGCTTGTCCAATAAGATACTAGGCACGCCATGATCTACTTGTTTTCCTCTCCTTGCTTGAAGAAAAGACTGAAAATGTTCGGATTCTATGTATATTTCAGCTGTATTCAAGGGACAAGAATGTGAAAGGGAAGTAATCCATGATTTACTAAAAAGTAGGTTAGACCTATTTTACATAATTAACAGGCGGTTGAATAGTCATATTTGCCCAAAAACAAACAAAAAATATATAACTATGGTCTTAGGTGTTTAGATGTAAGTTAGATGTAAATTATCAGGTGCATAAAAACGAATAGATTACTCCTTCTTTAAAACTATTGTAAAAAAGAAGTAATATAAGTAGCATAAGGAATACCGCTTTTATTACAATATTCTTCTAAGCTTGGTTTGGTAAGTTCGAAAGTGGTCTTCAATATACATATAAAAAGGGGAAAAGGTAGTTATGAATCGGGATTTACTTTCCAAAGAAATGATTTCGCAGGTCAGGGGAGAAGATGAACAGGAGCAGACTTCCGGAAGTTACAGAGCTGCCACAGGGAGAAATCCGATAAGTCGTCTATTAGATTATGTATCAGGCGTATTCACTCCGATCTTGCCGGCAATGATTGGGGCGGGAATGATAAAGGTATTAATATCTATTTTCATGTCCTTAGGTTTTTTGTCAGACCAACAGGTATTTACTAGTTTGTTATCTGATCAACAGGCGTATACCATTTTATTGGTTATCAGCGATGGGGTATTCTATTTTTTGCCCATTCTATTTGCGGCAAGTGCGGCAAGAAAGCTGAACAGCAATATGTTTGTTGCGGCTGCCATCGGAGCATCAGTATTGCATCCCCGCCTGACAGAGTTGTTCCAGTCTGGTGAGGAGGTTCGCTTTGGCGACTTGTCAGTCATAGACGGGCAGTCTGCTTCTTCCATAATACTAATGCTTGTTGTCGTTTGGATGGCGTCGTATGTGGAAAAATGGTTAGACAAGCATACCCCCTATTGGCTTAAAGTAGTGGCTGTCCCGACTTTGACTCTGATGATTTTTATACCTTTGATGATGTTCGTTCTTGGCCCGTTGTGGGGGTATCTCGGTCAACATTTATCGGATGGACTCGCATGGTTATTTGATAATGCAGGAGTGTTTGCAGGGCTGCTGCTCGGGGGCGCGATGTCTTTGCTTATTATGGCAGGTATGCAATATATAATGGTACCGATTATGATCAGCTCGCTTGCAACACTGGGCTACGATCATGTCTTTCCTGTGGTAGTGGCAGCGGTACTTGCCCAGGCAGGTGCAGCATTTGGCGTGCTTTTTAAATCCAAAAATGTCAAAGTGAAAACGCTGGCCTTTTGGACAGGCTTGCTTGCCATGATGGGGGTGGTTGAGCCGGCGATGTATGGAGTCACAATGCGCTTTAAGAAGCCTTTTGTTGCGGCGTTGATCGGAGGGGCTCTCGGTGGTGCATTTATGAGTTTATTTGAAACTGAAGCAACGGCTATTGGTGGTATATCAGGTCTGCCCAGCTTGGGATTATTCGTCGGTCCTACATTTATATATGCTATTTTGGGAATGTTAATCTCACTAGTTACAGCTGGCGTAATTACGTATTTTATGGGCTTTGTGGATGAAAAAGATGAGCATTCGCAAGTAGTGTCCACATCTGGCATGAATGCTTCTCCTTCTCCGAACTCGGTTGTGGAAAAGAGCCCTGGCAGCTAAGGCGTGCCAACGCCCAAAAGCCTCATGAAAGTGTTTACAAAAAAACTTGTCACCTCAGTCTTTATATGATATTATGGTATCAGTTATTCAAAACTGCACAATCGTGGATTGTTACTGAGCGTATCGGGCAAAACCATAAGCAGGCACTATGTGTCAGTTTTGGTATTGCCTTTTTTTACTACTCCAAGCGGCTTAAGGTGATGGAATGAAGATAGCAAAGGTGCTGAATAATAACGTCGTAACGGTCATTGATGAACAGCAGAAAGAATTAGTCATTATGGGAAGAGGAATTGCTTTTAAAAAAAACACAGGCGATGAGATTGAAGAAGAGAAAATCGAGAAAATTTTCAAACTTGAAAGTACCGAGGTTTCCCGCAAACTCATGACCCTGATGTCTGATATCCCTATTGAATATGTTGAAATTTCTGATGAAATCATCCAATATGCCAAAACGATACTTGGTGTAGAGTTGCATGACAGCATCTATATTTCGCTGACGGATCATATCCATTTTGCCATAGAGCGTTATCGCTTGGGTATGGATATCAAAAATGCACTTTACTGGGAAATCAAGCGAATGTACCGCAAGGAATTCACGATTGGGACCAAAGCACTGCACATGATTCAGGACAAGCTGGGAGTTACACTTCCAGATGATGAAGGAGCATTTATCGCCTTACATTTGGTGAATGCACAGCTTAATAGCGAAATGCGCGAAACGATAACCCTGACTAACATTGTCAAGGATATCATAAATATTGTAAGTCGCTTTTTTGTAATGGATCTGGATGAAGAGTCTTTAAGCTATTACCGCTTTATTACACATCTCAAATTTTTTGCTCAACGGGTAATGAATGGGACCCCTGTACAAAATACAGATAATTCCCTTCATGATATGGTTAAGGTTCAGTATAAGAATGCTTACGCCTGCGCGGAAAAAATAAGAGATTATACCACTAAAATCTATGGTCGAAGCTTGTCCCAGGATGAGATGTTGTATCTCACCATTCATATCGAGCGTATCATTAAAAATCAATGATTTCATGTATGATCAGGGATTTAGGATTGCTACTTCTAAACCAGAAGGCAAAACCTGAATGCTGAAAGAAGATTGGCTTTTTATAAAGCTGTCTGCTTTCTGTATTCAGGTTTTTTTATTGCCCATTTGCGCATTTTATTTTATACCTTAAAAGAAAAGAGGAACACCTCATGGATCGAAACCAATTATCCAAAGAGATACTTACACTGGTTGGTGGTGAAGAAAACGTAGAGCAGGTCATTCACTGCATGACCCGCTTGCGCTTCAACCTTCATGATGATAAGAAAGCTCAGAAAGAGCAGTTGCAGAAAACGGATGGCGTCATGGGAGTCATGGAGAGTGGCGGCCAGTTTCAGGTTATTATCGGCAATGATGTAGCTAACGTGTACAAATCGTTGGTGAGCAACATGTCCAAGGCTCCGCAAAGTGACTCAGGAGCAAGTACTGCATCTAAGAAAAAACAAAACCCGATCAGCAAACTGTTCGACTTTATTGCGGGTATGTTTACACCGATTTTGCCAGCGATCACCGGCGCAGGCATGATCAAAGGGATCATTGCTCTTTTAGTGGCAATGAACTGGATGTCCGATAAGAGTCAAACCTATACGATTTTAGCGGCAATAGGTGACGGTGCGTTCTACTTCCTGCCTATTATTCTGGCTGTCAGTGCTGCTAGAAAACTCGGCAGTAATATGTTTATTGGTGCGGCGATTGGTGCTTCCATTTTGCACCCGACGATTACAGCTTTACTGGCATCTAACGTGAAGGTTAGCTTTATTGGTCTTCCGGTGACAGCGGCCACATATTCTTCGACCGTTATTCCAATCGTTATTGCGGTCTGGCTGGCATCTTATGTTGAAAAATTCATTGATAAGTATACACATGCATCACTGAAGTTGCTCGTTGTTCCGACATTGACTTTATTGATTATTGTACCTTTGACTTTGGTTGCTGTAGGGCCGCTCGGCTCCATTATTGGTAATGGCCTGTCAGGCGGTATCTCTTGGTTGTTTGAAAATACAGGTGCACTTGCAGGTCTGCTGCTAGGCGGTACCTTCTCCCTGATCATTATGACAGGTATGCACTATGCGTTGGTTCCTATTATGATTGGATCGATTGCAACGTTGGGCTTTGACTACATGATTCCAATTATGGGAGCAGCCAACTTGGCACAGGCTGGTGCTGCACTGGGTGTATTCTTAAAATCAAAAAATGCCAAAGTCAAAACAGTGGCTTTCTCGACGAGCTTGACAGCTATTATGGGTGTAACTGAGCCTGCAATGTATGGTGTAAATATGCGGTTTAAAAAACCATTTACTGCTGCGTTGATCGGCGGAGCCGTCGGCGGGGGCTTCATGAGCTTGTTTGGTACAAAAGCGTATGTCATGGGTGGATTGGTTGGTGTGCCTGGTCTGGCGATGTTTATTGGACCGACTTTCTTATACGCAATCCTGGGTCTTATTATTGCATTTGTGGTTGCTACGATTGTTACCTATTTGATCGGCTTTACAGATGAAAAGAACGAAGAAGCACCACAAGCAACAACAGACGCTGCCGGAGACATCTCTACTGATGAAATAGCACAATCTGCTGTGTCCTCACTGCCGAAAGGTGAGAAAATCCCGGTATACAGCCCGATTATGGGTGAAGTTAAGCCGCTCAGTGAAGTCAATGACCCTGCATTTTCTCAAGAAATCATGGGTAGAGGTTGGGCTATTGAACCATCCGAAGGCCGGGTTGTTTCCCCAGTGGATGGTACAGTGTTCTCCATTTCCAAAAGTGGGCATGCTGTTGGATTGGTGAGTGATTCAGGACTTGAAATGCTCATTCACGTTGGGATGGATACGGTTAAACTAAAAGGACTTCATTTTACGCCTCATCTTAAAGCAGGAGATCGCGTGAAGGTAGGAGACCTCGTGCTGGAGTTTGATCTGGTGGAAATCCGCAAGGCTGGTTACGAAACGATAACGCCTGTTATTGTTACGAATGTAGCTCAGTTTAGCGAGTTGGAGTCCGCTGATAATCAGCATAAAGTGGTTAAGGAACAGGAACTGCTATACACAGTGATCGTCTAACGGCTGATAAAAATTTTACGCCTAAGTTGAATACATGTCGTTGTGTTCAGGACAAAAAACAGCAAGTCTTCGAAAGATGAAGGCTTGCTGTTTGGCATTTTCAATAAAACCCAAAGTGGAAGCTGCTTAACTATTTTATTGTTATAAAACCTACAAAAATAGTTGGTTTTGTGATATAGTAATCTTCGGATTGAAGGATCACCTTATAAAACATATTAAGTATAAGTTTGGAGGAAATAATACATGGATACCTTCTTTATTATTTTAAATGTTATTGTGCTGCTTTTGCTGCTAGGCGTATTGGTCTGGATGCAGAAAAAGCACATCTCCTTTACAAAAAGGGTATTTGCCGGACTTGGCTTCGGACTGATCTACGGGGCTGTTCTACAATATGCCTATGGGGCAGGCTCAGAGGTCATTACAAAATCAGTTGATTGGTTCAACCTCGCAGGTAATGGTTATGTCCGTTTGCTGCAAATGGTAGTTATTCCGCTTATCATGGTGTCGATTATTTCGGCTATTATGAATTTGAAGGGAAGACAGAACCTTGGCAAAATCAGCGTGTCCATTATTGCAGTACTACTGATTACAACGGCAATTGCTGCTTCAGTTAGTATTGTAACCAGCTTGTCGTTTGATCTAAAGGCAATTGAGATCCAAGGTGGGGAAAAGGAACAAGCACAGGGCTTGAAGATGGAAGAGCGCCTTGGAACAGTTCAGGACATGACCATTCCACAGCAGGTGCTGGAATTTATTCCTTCAAATCCTTTTGAGGATATGACGGGAGCACGTCGTACGTCGACGCTGGCGGTGGTCATTTTCTCGGCCTTTATCGGTGTGGCTGTGCTCGGATTGGATCGTAAAAAACCAGAACAGGCGCAAACCTTCCGTAAAGTGATCGATGCAGTGTACGCTGTAGTGATGCGGATTGTAACTCTGGTGCTGAGATTGACTCCTTACGGCATTTTAGCACTGATCACTAAAGTAGTAGCTACGACCAATCCGGATGAAATTTTGAAGCTAATCAAGTTTGTGCTCGCTTCTTATGTGGCTCTGTTGGTCATGTTTATCATTCATCTTATTTTGCTGGCCTTGTTCGGCTACAATCCGGTGACGTATGTGAAAAAGGTATTGCCTACACTGGTTTTTGCTTTTACTTCTCGTTCCAGTGCGGCGACCATTCCGTTAAATGTTGAAACACAAACGAAAAAGCTTGGTGTGTCCGACGGCATCGCGAATCTGTCTGCGACCTTGGGAGCGACTATTGGGCAAAACGGCTGTGCTGGTATTTATCCGGCAATGCTGGCGGTCATGATTGCTCCAACCGTGGGTATTGATCCAACGAGCTGGGATTTTATCCTCACGCTTATTCTGGTAGTTACGGTCAGCTCGTTTGGCGTGGCGGGTGTAGGCGGTGGTGCCACTTTCGCTTCCCTGATCGTGCTTTCCACCATGAATCTTCCAGTGGCATTGGCAGGATTGCTCATCTCAGTCGAACCGTTGATTGATATGGGACGCACAGCGTTAAATGTCAATGATTCTATTACCGCAGGTCTCATTTCAGGCAAGGTGCTCAAGGAGAACGATCAAGACGTGTTCAACAATCATGGCATGGATTTGGATGCAACGGCACACTCCTAAGTAAATGATAAACGAAAGGTGTACGATGCATTCCCCTATCGCATCTGTAGCCTATATAACACACGTACAGAATGTACTCAATACAAAGAGCCGGCCATAAGGTCGGCTCTTTGTATTGAGTTTAGGACAGTGTAAATTATAGCTGTTCACGAATCCTAATCTATGATACATTAAAATAATGTTTTTCCGGCTTGCTTCGGATGAACCGCGGTTCGCAACCATCCCGCGCTATCAAAACTAGGAGGATTTCATGTTTAATCTGTTATGGGGGGCAGCTTTTGTCCTCGTCAATTTTATGTTCTTTTTGTTATGTTTTCGGTTGTTCGGTAAAAAAGGGCTGTACGCCTGGATTGGTGTTGCTACTGTACTAGCCAATATTCAGGTAACCAAAACGATTGATCTGGTCGGCATTACCACTACATTGGGAAATACGATGTATGTTTCTATGTATATGGCCAGTGACTTACTGAATGAAAAATATGGGCCTAAAGAGGCGCGTAAAGCTGTGTGGTTCGGCTTTTTCACTCTGATTATGACGACGATAACGATGCAAATGGTGCTGCAGTTCCAGCCTACTGCAACGGATTTTGCCCAGACACCGATGCAACAGCTGTTTGGATTGTTGCCAAGGCTTGCGCTTGCCAGCTTGACAGCCTATGCGGTCAGTCAATTGCTGGACGTGCGTCTGTATGCCTGGATTCGCAAGTTTTTTCCGGAACGTCATCAGCTCTGGATTCGCGGCAATGGCAGCACGATGATCAGCTCGTTTATAGATACGCTCATTTTCTGTACTATTGCCTTTTACGGTTATGCGTGGGGGATATGGCTCGAGATATTATTCACCACCTACATCTTAAAATTTGTACTGACCGCGGCGGGTACACCCATTTTGTACATCGCACGCAATTTCCGCTTTATAGAAGAGGAGGAGCAAACCCTCAAGCCATGATGGCTTGGGGTTGCCCCTCCTTTTTTCATACTTTTTACATACCGATATAATGAATAGCGATGTTTTTATCCCAGCACTGTCAGTTCTTTTGGAAAAGAGGTAAGCACTTCAACACCATCAGAGGTGACCAGAACGTCATCTTCAATCCGCACACCGCCGAGGCCTGGCACATAGATGCCGGGTTCGATTGTGAACACGAAGCCTTCATGAAGCAGATCACTATTGCCTCCGTGTACAGATGGATATTCGTGAACACTCATGCCAAGGCCGTGTCCAACTCGATGGTTAAAGGCAGGGCCATATCCAGCGGCTTCAACAACAGTCCGTGCTGCCTGATCTACGGATGCGCAGGAAACTCCCGGGCGAATGGCGGCAATTCCCGCTTCGTTCGAGCGAAGAACCGTATTATAAATCGTTTCCAGCTCAGCCGATAGCTTTCCGAAAGCAAAAGTACGTGTAATATCCGAAGCATAGCCATCGGAGTATACGCCCATATCAAACATGAGCAGATCGCCATGCTGTAGCTTGCGGGTGCCTGGAACACCATGAGGCAAGGCTGTTTTGGGTCCAGACAGCACTGTTGTGTCAAAGGACGGGCCGTCTGCGCCGATCTTTTTCATCTGGTATTCGATTTCTGCCACCAGTTCGACTTCCGTCACCCCTTCACGCACATGGGTGAGACCGTGACGAAGAGCATCTTCTACCAAACGAGCTGCATGTTTCAGACGTTGTACTTCCTCAGGAGTTTTTCTCACACGCATTTCTTGAAGCACAGGGCCTAGATCCACATATTGAGCCGCGCCAATGGCAGTATGTAGCTGTTCGTAACGGAGGACGGAGACGTGCTCCTTTTCCAGCGCGAATGCTTTCACACCGGTGCCTGTACGTTGACGCAGCAGATCATATGGATTGTCTGTATCGGTGTGGGTGGATATACGAGTCACAGAAGAAGCAGCTTGGGCGGCTTCTGCATCCAGGGCGGGTACGATCAGTTCTGGTTCTTGGTCCCGAAGCAACACCAGACCAAGAAAACGCTCATGCGGATCACTGGCAAAGCCCGTCAGATAGTAAATATGTTTAGGATCGGTCACAAGCAGGCCGTCCCAAGACTGTGACTTCAGTTCATCATACAGTCGGGTTATTTTCTCATTCATAAAGTCTCATTCCTTTCTGTCTATTTATTCATTATAGCTCTTCATACATAATTATTTATAGCATTGAATGACTTATTCTCTTTCCTGACATAATGTTTGCAGTCGTGCCTGTACATTCTGATCATAGTAACCACCATGGTAGCAGAGTACCTTCTCGACATCCAATACAGTTAGTTTATCGAGGCTCTTCAGGGCCAGCGGCATATCCGGCGTAGCCGACTCTGCAGGACCGACCAGTTCACCTTCGACTACCAGCAGTTCATCTGCTGCCAATAGTAGCTTTTGTGCGGGCACATACAAGCTGATATGCCCGGGCGTGTGACCGGGTGTATGAATAATCTGTATGCCCCCACCATAAGGCAGATGCTCACCGTCCTCAAGAATATGAGCAAAGCGCAAATCTGGCAGGCGGCGAATCATATCCTCTGCTTGCTGCTTAAGCACAGTATCCATTTGTTTAATCCGTTCGGGCGTCAGCTTCACAAACGGTCGCTCTCCTGTCATGTAAGGAACGTCATCCTTATGGGCTAACAGGGCAGTATTCGGCAGCAGATCCAGCAGTGCATGAACATTTCCGATATGGTCAATATCCTGATGTGTTAAAATAATTCTTTTCACGCGGCTGATATCCTCACCCACATCTGAGATAGCCTTGCGTAATGGCTCCAATTGGCCCAGCATTCCCGTGTCAATCAGTGTAAGTCCATCCTCGTCCTTGAGCAGTACAGGATAAATAGTCGTTTTTCCAAAAAAAGATTCCATAGGTATTTCCAAAATCAAGAGTTGAGTTCCAATATTCATATTAAGCTGCTTCAGAATCCTTGACTCCGAAACATACCTCCCGTCTCATCGTGTTAAATCGCTTTCCCCGTTTTTATTTTTCCTTATCTTCAAGCTCTATTATAAAACCCTTTGGGACTAATCCGCAAAACAACTCGATATGGCTGATCGGGCGCTTGTCTTGTACAATAAATAAATCACACAATAGGAGGCGGATACGAATAATGAATAAGGACCAATCTTTTTCCATTGAATTTGCGTGCAAAGAGGATCTTCCCGATATTGTGGACATTTATAATTCTACGATTGCAGGACGAATGGTCACGGCAGATCTGGAACCGGTGACAGTGGAGAGTCGCATTCCATGGTTTGAGGCTCATCAGGAGAACCACCGCCCTTTGTGGGTATTAAAACAAAAGGGTGCAATTGCCGGATGGGCCAGCCTTCAGTCCTTTTATGGGCGTCCAGCTTATAACGGTACAGCAGAAATTAGCATATACGTCCATGAGGATTCTCGTGGAACCGGAACAGGAAGTCGACTGGTACAGCACTTGCTAAATGAATGTCCGAGACTGGGGATTACAACGTTGTTGGGATTTGTTTTTGGTCATAATGAACCAAGTATTGGGCTGCTGCGGAAGTTTGGTTTTGAGCAATGGGGATACTATCCGCGTGTAGCTGTGCTAGACAGCATAGAGCGAGATTTAGCGATATTGGGCAAGCGAGTGGATGAATAATAGCTTATGACAGTTAAATATTCTTTGTAATGTGTACAGAAAAAGGCTGTTTCCAAAATCGTCTCAAACACTGCGGATGATTTTAGGAGCAGCCTCTTTTACTTTGCTATTTTCATCGCTTTTAGCGCTGTGGTTTAAAACGTATGCTGTGAAAAATTTGATTAAGCACCTCAGACAGCACTAAACCGACAGCAATAGCACCTGCGATCATCAGCGTGCTCATGGCCAGCTCCAGTGCCTGAGGATAATGTTGTTGTACGAACTGGCGCATGGCATTATAGGCCATTCCCCCTGGAACGAGCGGAATCATGCCTGCCACACTAAAAATAATCACAGGCATTTTGTACAGCCGCGCAAAGCCTTGACTGACGATGCCGATGAGAATCGTTGCCAAAAGGCTGGCGCTCACAGGTCCCATGCTGTCCGTGGTTGAATAATAGACAAGCCAGCCTAGCATACCAACAAAACCGCATTGCAGTAGTGAACGCCGGGGGGCATGGAAAAGTATGCCGAAAGCAGCGGTGGCAATAAAGCTTGTGAATAATTGTGCAAGCATAGACTTGAATCTCCTCCGAATCACATATAAGAAATGATAACCGCAACGCCAGCTCCAATGCCGAAAGACGTCAGGCAAGCATCGGCTCCCTTGGAAAGACCCGAAACAAGGTGCCCGGACATTAAATCACGGATGGCATTTGTAATTAACAAGCCTGGAACCAGTGGCATGACAGAGCCAATAATAATTTTATCCATCATCTGTCCCCAGCCTACTATCGTTAATAGAGCCGCCAGCAAGCCGATTAGAAAAGATGCAGAAAACTCTGAGAAAAACTTAACCTTA
This sequence comes from Paenibacillus sp. FSL R10-2748, assembly GCF_038005565.1. Taxonomy (NCBI): domain Bacteria; kingdom Bacillati; phylum Bacillota; class Bacilli; order Caryophanales; family Paenibacillaceae; genus Paenibacillus; species Paenibacillus sp. FSL R10-2748. Next base: position 922,367 of record NZ_JBBOTK010000001.1, on the reverse strand, counting down.
ACGAGCCTGTGAAAATACTGTACAGCTGCAAATCCGATACCTCCGCATAACACAGCTGCGGGGAAATCTCGCCAGACTCCACCAAACATGATCATAAAGCAACCGCTGGCCAACGCAGCAGCCATCAGCTGTACACGGTTGGAATAGCGGAGGGGGCCACGTTCAATCTCCGAAAGCTCCTTGACGGCAGCGCGAGGAGACAAATCACCTGTGCTGATTTTACGTGAAATGGAATTGACCTCTGTCACCTTGTGCAAATCGGTGGTCCGCTCTACGATGCGGATGAGCTTGGCAGGCTCCGAGTCATTAATGGCAAAAAAAATCCCAGTTGGTGTTACATAGCTATGGGACTGGGATATGCCATAGGCTGAAGCAATGCGGGACATCGTGTCTTCAACACGATAGGTTTCGGCTCCATTTTGCATCATCAGTTTGCCCGCCAACAGACAAACTTCAATGATTTCAGGAGTAGGATAGGAATGATTATTCATACTCGCTCTCTTTCATTCGTACCGGGCCGTTCGACCCTATTATTTTCATTTATTGTAGCACAAAAAGCCGCCTTTTCAGAGGCGGTTATGTTAGGCGGAAGCCAAGGATTTCATCAAGATTCTATCATATCGGGAATAACGGTATAGTAGGACTCTTCCAGATATGTTGCGGCCTCAGACAGACCCATCAACTTAAGCTGTCCAGCTACAAAAGCACGAAGGGCAGAATGGGTGAACAAATGCCGTGTCTGGGCATCCCGAATAAAAGCCAGTCTGGCTTCACGCGAACCGTTGTGGAACAACTCACGCACAGCTTCGCCTTGTTGTTCCCAAAGGAAAGGCTCCGTTACGGTTAAGAGGGCACTCTCCATAGAAGAGCTATGCTTCGCAGAAGAAGATAACTGAATGCCCAACCCGTTTAGCGTAGGAGCTGCTTCATTGTGCTTCCGTTCTGTTCGCAAGCTGTCGATATACGCAGCCATATCCTGAATCGGTTCGATACCAAAGCGTTCGCGAAAGCATTCGCGTACAAACGCGGTGCGTTCATCTACAATCTGAGGCAGTCGCTGACCTGCATGTCCAGAATAGTCATCTCCACTGGCATAGTATCGTTTTAATGAACTGTTCTCTGTATAAACAACGCTTAAAAAATCCTGCAAATGACGGGCAACCACCCACACACCCGTCCAATCGACGGGAGATACACATACTATAGGGGCCCGGGAAAGGTCCTTTTCAAGCCCAAAATCCGTTAAAAAGCCATAATGTATTCCGTCCACCCCTGCGTGGGCAAAAGGAACAACATCTGGTGGTGTAGCCATATATCGTGGCGCGCGGCCCTGCTCCATAATCAATCCCAAATCAAAACTCAGAGAATGCCGGTTCGCTTCGAGCTCTTTTTCAAATTCTATAAGTGCCTCAATCAAAGGTGTAGCTGATCCATAGGCTAGGTTAGAACCGGAATCCATCGTGTATGCCTCCCTTATCCAAGTACATCCGTAAAGCGTTCATCCCTAAAAGGTACGTGATTTTACACGAAATGTAAACCTGTATGACGAATATTTTCAAAAATGTGACCTTTTACCCGTGTGTTGTCAAATAAAACGCTTTCGGGCAAAGCAGGACAAGATACCTATGTTAGCTCGGTAGAGAAGTAAAGTGAGTTTGTGAAAATGCGGTCTTTTCAGTGTATGTTAGCAAACGTGAAGTGTGATTGCAGGATGCGCAGTTGAAGGACAAGGTGCAACGTAACAGGCCAACGGGTATAATATCAGGACAAGGTGAAAAGGAGCGTCATCCGAAGATTTAACAGAAAGAAGTGGGCATATGAATTTGCAAAAGAAGGCTGTTTTTTTTGATGTAGATGATACGATGTACGATCATTTGCACCCTACACGCGATGCATTGCGTACAGTATTAGGATTGAGTGAGCGTTTTCCTTATGAGAAAGCCTACCATCGTATTCGCTATTACAGCGATGTACTATCGGCTAAAGGAGGACTATTGGAGGGGAAGGCAGGGCCGGATGAACTGGATGAGATGAGGGAAGGCCGTTTCATTCTGGCTTTACAAGAATTCGGGGTAGAAATTACCCGTGAGCAGGCAGTACATGTTCAACAAGAATACTTAGATCGTCAGTACCGAATTGAGCCTTTTGAGGGGGCGATCTCGTTAATAAATGATTTGAGCTCGGCTGGCTTTTTAGTTGGATTAATTACAAACGGTCTTGAGGAACACCAGATGAGCAAGATCAAGGCCATGGCACTGGAAAATCATGTTGCAGCAGAGCATATCTTTGTATCTGGGACCGTTGGCTATGCCAAGCCTGATCCGCGCATTTTTGAAGTAGTGAACGAACGGACAGGAACGTTAGCAGAGCACTGCTGCTACATTGGGGATTCCTGGCGTAATGACGTGGCGGGAGCTATAGCTGCGAATTGGCAGGTGATCTGGTTCAATCACAGGAACGCTCCCCCGGAGACTGACGTGTTGGGGATCTATAAAACAGCAGCAAGCTATGCAGAGTTAAGAAGGTTGCTTCTGCCGGACGCTCGTTAGACACGGTACATACCGTATTTATATAAGAATCAACCTATTTTGAAGCCATTCCAAAAGATAACCCGTAATACTATTTATCTGTTATAGAACTAACTTTATTGGTATTGGTTTAGAACAGAGAAGGAGGGGATCGCGCATGGTAGAACAATGGAGGCAGGCAGAAGACATCATAAGTCAAGTGACCGTATACAGTACGGAGGATAATGATCCGGTTACCATTAAAACAGGCACTCAAGACGTCCGCTGTATTGGCATCGGGACAGATGCGGCCGTATTTACGCTCGATACGTTGCCAGGCTACGCGTTCAAGGTGTACTCAGACATGGCGATCGAGAAGAAAGATGCGGAGGCCGACGTATATGAGCGTTTGCGAGGGTCTGACTTTTTTCCTCATTATTACGGAAAAGGCGACAAGTATATTGTCATAAGTTATGAATCCGGTATTACGCTGCTGGATTGTCTGCTGCAAGGAATTCCTGTGCCAGAGCAGGTCATTCTGGATGTGGAAAAGGCGAGGGAATTTGTCCGATCCAAGGGGCTGAATCCCCGTGATATTCACCTCAAGAATGTACTTATGCAAGACGGACGTGCCAAGGTATTGGATGTATCTGAATACGTGAAGGAAGGCGATGACAAGCGCTGGGAGCATTTGGTGTGGGCGTATCATACGTTTTATTCCGGTATCTCGGAGGTTAAGGTTCCCTCATGGATTTTGGATACGATTAAAAAATGGTACTACAAGCTGGACAACTCCAACTTTAATCTGGAGGAGTTTGCCCAGCGTGCCAGTCAATTGTTCTCTAAATGGAGGTCATAACCGCTGTAAAGATAACGGATATGCAGACTGATCATTCGATAGCAAAAAGGATTGCACCCGTATTTAGGGGAGCAATCCTTTTCTTTTATCTGAAATCCCGAGGCACTCTTCTGGCTGTACCGCTCGCAATCGCGGCTTGAATCACCTTTTCACGCACCCGTTGAACTGCACTCTCGTTAAATACACCAGGGATAATATACAGCTTGTTTAGTTCTTCAGGACGGATCGTGCCTGCGATGGCCTCTGCGGCCGCCAGCTTCATCTCTTCGTTGATTTCACGGGCACGGCAGTCGAGCGCCGCTCGAAAGATGCCAGGGAAACAAAGCACATTGTTAATTTGGTTAGGATAGTCCGAACGTCCGGTGGCGATGACACCCGCAATGTCCTCGACGTCCTCTGGCGCAATTTCGGGAACCGGGTTAGCCATAGTGAACAGCACCGGGGCTTCTTTCATACGTTTCACGTCTTCTCGTTGCAGTAGTCCACCTGCCGACAGCCCGATAAACACGTCAGCATCCTTCAGAACCTCGGACAGCGTGCCCGACAGCCGTTCAGGGTTGGTATGCTGCGCATACCAGTTCCACATCGGATGCTCGTATGTTTCATCAGCTGTAAGCGCTCCGTGACGATCTACGCCAATGATGTTGACTGCTCCTGCAGATAGCAAAATTTTCGTACAGGCCACACCCGCAGCCCCGATACCACAGACGACAATTTTGACGTCAGACAGGGCTTTGCCGACAACCTTGAGCGCATTGATCAGCCCTGCGTATAAAACGACAGCTGTGCCGTGCTGATCGTCATGAAAAACAGGTATGTCCAGCTCTTTACGTAACCGCTGTTCAATCTCAAAGCATCGTGGCGACGAAATATCCTCCAGATTAATCCCGCCAAAAGCTGGGGCCATTTGTTTAATGGCCTTAATGATCTCTTCGGTGTCCTGCGTATCCAGACAGATTGGAAAGGCATCGACGGAGCCGAGCTGCTTGAACAGCATGGCTTTGCCTTCCATAACCGGCATGGCTGCATAGGGACCGATGTTACCTAGCCCGAGAACAGCGCTTCCGTCAGAGACGACAGCGACCGTGTTGCGCTTGATCGTCAAGCGGAAAGCTTTGTCCGGTTCCTCGTGAATCGCCATGCATACGCGTGCCACATCGGGGGTATATACCCGGGATAAGTCATCGCGGTTTTGAATTGGGACTTTGGGCTGCATTTCAATTTTGCCCCCGAGGTGTAATAGGAAGGTACGATCAGAGATGGATAATACCTTAACACCTTGTGCTTTTTTAATCCGAGCAATCATTCGGTCGATTTCTGCTGGATCGGCAATGGTAACTGTAATATCCCTCACAGTGACCTTCTCAGAGGTGCTAATGACGTCAATGGCAATCACATCTCCGCCATGTTCGTTTACCAGCGTAATCAATTGACCAAATTGGATGTGTCCGGTGGAAATTTCCAATCGCAAAATGATGTTTTTACCGCCAATACCGCCTTGCATACAAATTCCTCCTTTGTCTTCCATAACAAAATCATACTTAGGATCAATTGATTGCGCTTACAATAGGAAACGGATGTAAATCTATGCTGATATTTTAAATTAGTGGTTTCTTCCCCTATCATAGTGAACAATCTCTCGCTTGTACAGATCAAGTTGAGTAATATCTATTATTTTGTATTTAAAAAAGGACGAAAGCCCGGCTGTATTCCAGTCCAAGCGATCATCCTTTTTTTTATAAAATGATCTATTTTATTTTCACGCATTCGATCTGTTACGTCATATTTTTACCGTAGTAAATTTCGTCCATTTCGATTTTGAGACGTGTTGATATATTTTGTTGCTCTTTTTCACTCAGACTTTCCTTGGTGTAGCCGAACAGGTAATTGTCCAGATCGAATTGTTTTAGCTTACATTTGGTATGGAAAATATTTTCCTGATACACATTCACGTCGATCATGTCATACTGACTGCGCACTTCGTCTGGAATATAGTTTTGAATGGAGGCGATATCATGGTCGATGAAAAGCTTATGTCCATTCGTATCACGTGTGAAGCCGCGTACCCGGTAATCAATCGTCATAATGTCGGTGTCGAAAGAATGAGTCAAATAGTGGAGTGCCTTGAGCGGGGAGATTTCCCCACAGGTAGAGACATCAATATCAGCTCGAAACGTACTGATCCCCTCGTCTGGATGATATTCCGGGTAGGTGTGAACCGTAATGTGGCTTTTATCCAGCTGTATCACGACAGATTCAGGTAGGGGGCCTGGTGACTCGGCATAAGATTCAGTCGGTACCTCCACAATGGGTCCTTCTGATATAAGTACTGTTACGCTGGCTCCTTGAGGTACATAATCCTGCTGGGCTACGTTGAGTACGTGGGCGCCGATAATGTCAGATACATTTTTTAAAATAGCTGTCAGCCGATCTGAGTTGTATTGTTCATCAATATATTCAATATACGCCTCGCGTTCTTCTTTGGTTTTGGTGTAACAAATATCGTACATGTTGAAGCTCAATGATTTGGTCAAATTGTTAAATCCGTGCAGGGTAATCCGCTGTTCCGGTGTTATGGTCATAGGCTATTTCCCCTTATAGTCGCAGTATTCATACATAATATTCCCAACACTCCTTTTCATATACCGATTCATAAAATCAGTTCTGTAGCTGTTAGATTAAAGCCTTGAACAAGTATGTCTTACCCGTTTGGCATAATTAAAAACAGGCAGGGGAGCGTCTTTGTTTTTACATGTATGGAAATTTTAACGTATATATACTTTATTTCTTACTCAGCGATTTTTAAGTAACAGGACTTATAATGTAGACTATGCATAGGGCGAAGGAACTGAATGGACAGAGGACTCGTAGTAAAACATAAGAACCGGGTTAGTAATTCATTAATTTAATGTGTGTCACCTTCACAATGCTGAAAGCTTAACCGAATATGATTATAGACCCGAAAAAATAGTGATTTTGTATATTGCGTAAATCGAGAAAAGCAACTTCAGCTAATAATGTGCGTATAATGAAATAAACGTAAGAAGCTGAGAATTATGAAGTTAAAATGAATTTTGATAGCAAAATTTAATTTACAAACCGATCCCATGTTACTGTCAGGATTTTGCAAAATTCGATTCCAGTCGCTCCGAAGTGCAAGATATAGACGAACTAAACCATTTCGATCTATATCTTGTTCATTGGAAAGTTCATTGGAAGTCGCTTATGAGATTTTTGCAAAATCCTCTACTGTAAGAAAAACGGTGAAAGGAGTATCAAGATGCTGGCTTTGTCCGATCCGGCCTGGACTCTGCTCCAAGGCCCCTACGGTTCTTCTCAATACGTCCCAGAAATGTTGAAGCAGCTCCAAGCCGGATATGACGGCGAAATGGCTGACACCTTGTATTGGGAGGAACTGTATCACCAAAATACGTTGTATACTTGTACATTTGCGGCTGTACCTTACCTTGTAGACATTGCGTTAAAAAGTTCTGATATAGGGATTCGTGCAGATATATATAACATTTGCGGAATATTCGAAGCGAAGAATAACAATCCTCTACATACCAAAGTTCCATTGGAATTTACAAGGGATCAGGTGAAAGTGGATTCTAGTCTGGCTGAATATATTTATGCGCAATATCGGAGTGCCATTGTCCGACTTGCAGAATTGACTGAAGAAATGGTGCTCTATGCGAAGGAACACGAAGGAGATATCGGTAAACGCTATGTTCTGGCTGCGGGTGCTGCTTTTCAGGGTTATCGCTGCGTAGCTTATATGCTACAAAGCTTCGATACAGGTGACGAATATACGCTGGATTGTCCGCATTGCGGTACCCCGCTCTATATTTGGCCTGATGAACAGAATGACACCCTGGTTGTCTATGATAAAGATCCTGTAAATTCAGACAATCTGGTTCCCCATCCGATCAGCCCCCGTTCATTGGACCGTAGAGGTGCTAATATGCAGTGGTTACACGAATATGCCCAAAAAATTGAAGAGAACAAGCTGCTTGCCCAATTACCCTATTTAAACGGTTGGGTAGATTGTCCAGTGTGTAATACGCCCATATATATATGGGATGAGTTGATGAAAATGGCTGATGGTGTTCGGAGGTATACCGCTTAATCAATCAAAAAAGGGTGCTGTCTTCTACAGCCCCCTCATTTCCTCTTATATTTTTCCATCTAATCTCCGTATGCTTTGCCAATTCTACTCCCGAAACGGATTCAAAAAGGTTTTAGGAATGTCGGATTCAAAACGCAGCAATACTCCGGTGACGGGATGAATAAATGACAATACCCTCGCATGTAGGCCAAGACGCCCAATCGACTTGGATTTGGAACCGTATTTTTTATCTCCAACAATTGGATGGCCGATATCCTCCATATGTACGCGGATTTGATTTTTGCGTCCGGTTTCCAAACGTACTTCCAGCAAAGAAAAATGCCGATTGGCTTGAAGCAGCTTGTAATGAGTGACTGCGTGCTGTCCGTCATTCGGATAAGGACTGGAATACATTTTTAGCGTCTTGCTTTCTTTCAGCCATGAAGTGATCGTACCCTCAGCTTTTTTAACTTGTCCTTCGACAAGAGCAATGTATGTTCGTTCATACACAACTTCCTTCCACGCTTTTTGCATTTCCTGCTGTATGGCTTCGCTTTTCGCAAACATCATCACTCCTGATGTATCACGATCCAAACGATGCAGTACAAAAATACGATTGTACGGATGTTCGCGCCTCACATGGGCCGTAAGCTGGCGATATGCTGTTACTTCCTGCTCCTGCGCTGAAGCCACGGACAGCAACCCGGCATCCTTATGGATAACGATAATGGCTTCATCCTCATGCAAAATACGTAGCCCAGTCAGTGGTACGACGGGAGTTATTTTTTCCTTGGAAAGAGCGACAGTCTGACCTTGCTCCAGTGGAAAATTATGCACGGTACGCGGAATGCCGTTGACGGACACCTGCCCACGAGCCAGTGCTGATTTAATGGAGTTACGACCCATGCCAGTCACATGTTCTACTAAAAAGCTCAATAGCTCGGCAGGCTCCTGGACGATGTATGTTTTGGCAGGGGCTTTATCTAAAGCATTCGTTCTCCGTTGAGCTTCCGGTCTATGGGAGCCAGATCTTCCGGCAGGTTTATGACTGCGTTTGGAATGGCTTGCGTTTGACGTAGATTTTGTATGATTTTTCCGTTGGGGTTTCCGATTGTTCATGGATTCTTTCTCCTTCTTGGAACCGTGTCTCTTCATAGTTATGGACAAATTTGCGGCACCGTGTTCACTATATCATGAGAAAACAGCGAACGCCATAAGGGACTAAACCAGATTGGCAGTCTTCTAGCGGTTGAACATTACCCTGAACCCCGGTAAACTAAAGGTAACGAAAGAAAAGCCGATATGCGTCAAGGACGCTAGAAATATGAGGAGTTTTGAAACTATGAGTGTACAAGCACCAACATTGGAACGGGCGCAGGACTTGCTGCAAAAATTTTATGGCTATCCCGATTTCCGGGAGGGACAAAAGAAAATTGTGGCCAGTATGCTGGAGGGCAACGATACGTTGGGCATCATGCCGACAGGGGGCGGAAAATCGATATGCTACCAGATCCCCGCGTTGTTGCATGAGGGGCTGACCATTGTCGTGTCACCGCTCATCTCGCTGATGAAAGACCAGGTGGATGCGCTGACCACAATGGGGATTGCTGCTGCCTACATCAATAGTACGTTGAGTGGTCGAGAAGTGAATGACCGCATACGAGCTGCACGAAATGGTGACTTGAAGTTGCTGTATGTCGCACCGGAACGACTGGAACTGGACTGGTTTCGCGATGAAATGGCTCAGTTGCCAATTTCCTGCGTTGCGGTAGATGAGGCTCACTGCGTTTCCCAGTGGGGCCATGATTTCCGTACCAGCTATCTGGCTGTGGCTCCATTCGTGGACGGGCTGTATGAACGCCCAATCGTGGCTGCGTTTACGGCAACGGCGACACCGCAGGTCATGGATGACATCGTGCGCCTGCTTCGTCTGCGCTCACCGGAGACGTTCGTTACAGGCCTTGGACGGCCCAATTTGGCGTTCAGTGTGCTGCGCGGGGAAGACAAACGCAGCTTTTTACTGAATTATGCCCGTGAGCATGAGGGGGAATCGGGCATTATTTATGCGGCGACACGTAAGGACGTGGACGATTTGTACCAACGGCTGCGTGACGCAGGCATGGCAGCCGGGCGCTATCATGCCGGGATGACAGATCAGGAACGTGCAGATAGCCAGGAAGGGTTTTTGTACGACGATATCCGTGTCATTGTAGCAACCAATGCCTTCGGCATGGGGATAGATAAATCGAACGTACGCTATGTCATTCACTACAACATGCCTAAAAATATGGAGGCTTACGTGCAAGAGGCGGGACGCGCAGGACGTGATGGCGACCCAAGTCAATGTATTTTGCTGTTCGGACCGCAAGATATTGTGACGCAGAAGTTTCTGATTGAGCAAAATCCACAGGATGAAGACCGCAAGCGCAACGACTACCGCAAGCTCCAGCAGATGGTTGATTATTGCTACACGACTCGTTGCCTACGTACGGCACAGCTTGAGTATTTCGGAGAAGCGGAAGAGCATGAAGCTTGCGGTATATGTAGTTCATGTACAGATGAGCGGGAACTGGTTGATATGACCATAGATGCGCAAAAGATTTTTTCGTGCATTCATCGCATGCGGGAGCGTTATGGGGTCTCGATGGTCGCCTCGGTCTTGAAAGGCTCGCGTAACAAAAAAGTACTGCAGTATGGTTTTGACAGCCTGCCAACCTATGGCGTGATGGGCAACCGGACGGAAAAAGAAATTGCTGAAATTATCAATGTTCTTGTTTCGGAAGGCTATCTGATGTTGTCCGAGGGACAATATCCGGTCGTACGCTTGCAGCAGCTTGCGGCTGAAGTGCTGAAAGGCCAGCGAGAAGTCATGCAGCGTGTGGTGCGACATGCCACGGCTTTTGCAGGTGGAGCAGGTTCACGCGGACGACAGGGACGCGATGCATACCCGGCTGCAGTCAACGAAACCGTGTTCGAGCAATTGCGCCTGATCCGCCGCGATCTGGCCGCTCAGGAGCATGTACCGTCTTATATCATTTTCAATGATGCGACGCTGCGTGAGATGAGCGTAGCGAGCCCGCAATCCGAGGCAGACATGTTGCGGATCAAGGGTGTCGGGGAAGTGAAGTTCCGCAAGTACGGCAAGCCGTTTCTTGATTTTTTTCAAAATCAGGGGAATATCGGGGGAACGGTAAGCGAGGACGAGATTTATGCAGACGATGTGTACGAGGATTTTGAATAGCTATACTAAGGTAAGGATAGAACAGAACAGTTCATGCAAACTATAAAAGGTTGTGACCTATGAAAGTCATTTTATCAACATTAAATGCAAAATATATTCATACCTCGTTGGCAATTCGATGCCTCAAAGCCTACAGTGAAAAGGACTTTGATATCGAGCTGGCGGAGTACACAATTAAGGACCCGGTGATGAACATCGTATCCGATTTGTTTCAACGGGGGGCAGATGTCATCGGCTTTTCCTGTTATATTTGGAACATTGAAGAGACGATTAAGGTCATTGATGTGTTGAAAAAGATTATGCCCGAGGTCAAAATTGTTCTGGGTGGTCCGGAGGTATCCTACGATACGGATCACTGGATGAAGCGTTTGGCGAATGTGGATTTTATCGTGGTTGGTGAAGGAGAGGAAACATTCCATCAACTGCTGCAGGAGCTGGAAGGGGATCGCAAGTTCCATTTTGTCTATGGACTGGCTTACCGTAAGGGAGAAGAGGTTATTCAGATGCCCGGCCGCCCGAAAGCAGACTTGAACGAGCTGCCGTCGCCCTATCGTTTTGCAGAGGATATACCGGAACTCGGGAAACGGGTTGTTTATTTTGAAACGAGCCGGGGCTGTCCGTTCAGCTGCCAGTTTTGTCTGTCCAGCATTGAGGTTGGGGTACGTTATTACGATATCGAGCGCACAAAGTCAGATATTTTGTATCTGATCGACAATGGGGCCAACCTAATCAAGTTCGTGGATCGGACGTTTAATATTAAACGCGATTATGCACTGGAAATGTTCAAATTTTTGATTGAAAATCACCGTGGCTGTGTCTTCCAGTTTGAGATTACGGCAGATATTATGCGTCCTGAAGTATTGGATTATTTGGCGGAAAACGCGCCGCCGGGCGTATTTCGTTTTGAAATCGGCGTCCAATCAACGAATGATCCCACCAATGAGCTGGTTAAACGTCGCCAGAATTTTACCAAGCTTTCCCGTACTGTTACCAAGGTCAAACAAAGCGGTAAAATCGACCAGCATTTGGATTTGATCGCCGGATTGCCCTTGGAGGACTACAACACGTTCCGTAAAACGTTTAATGACGTTTTTGCGCTCGGCCCGGAAGAGCTTCAACTTGGCTTCCTCAAAATGCTGCGTGGCACCGGACTGCGTATCGACGCAGACAAGTATAACTATACGTATATGGATGTTGCACCGTATGAAATGCTGAGCAATGACGTCCTTTCCTTTGCCGATATCGTCCGGCTCAAGCGCTTGGAAGATGTATTGGAGAAATACTGGAACTCTCATCGTATGGATCATACAGTCAACTATCTGATTGAGCGTGAATTCTCGTCCGCTTTTGATTTCTTTCAGGAATTCGGAGACTACTGGGAAGGACAGGGCTGGCAAAAAATCGGACATCAGCTCGAAGACTTGTTCACGCGTCTCCAGTCCTTTCTGGAATCGCGTGGAACAAAGCGAATGGATATGGTGCTTGGACTGATGAAGCTTGATTATTTCCTGAACCATAAATACAAGCCGCGTAAAATCTGGTGGGAGCATACCTTGGAGAAGGACGATTGGTCCAGCTACATGAAAATGATTCTCCAGCACCCGGACGCGCTGTTGTCACCTGCGGTTGCAGATTTAGTGGCAGATGCGAGCAAGGAGAGTACAGGTGAGGCGAATGTAGGCAATCAACAGCCTCAGCCATACCGCGAGATTATTCCAGCCTTTGCTTCATTGAAGCTGAGTGAAAAGGAACTGCAAAAGCACGCGGTGCTGGATGTACTGCCATTTAGTCTGGATCATATCCTGAGTGGGGGAAGCCCATTGACAGCCGAAGGCCGCACGCTTCTGCTTGTAGTCTATCAGCAAAATGGACAGCAAAAACCGCTCTACTACACCATGCCGATCGGCAAAAATATCGCCGCCATTTAAATATAGACGCCAGAGGGCATCGACTTTGATAAACCAAGAGTCGGTGTCTTCTTTTGTTTTATAAAAAACAGGTGGTCACTCCAAATTTTACATTCGTGTAATCTTTTGCTTTACGATGCTTTACAAAGCAGATATATGATTACTTTATCATATATGAATATTAAATTTATTGGAGTGTGACCTTGTGAAAAAGCGTTCGATGAAAAAGAGTATCCTTGCTTTCGGTGCCATTACCGTTTTGAGTGCGCCATTGTTATCTGCTAATATTCCTAACGCTTTTGCAGCCTCATCTAGTACCAAGTCTACTACCGCACAGGTATCCAAAGGACTGAAAACCTCGTCAGCGAAAGTCGATGCTCCTAAGAATGTCATTCTCTTTATCGGCGATGGTATGGGAGAAGCAAGTCGCAACGCGATTCGCTTGGCGACGGTAGGGAAATCGGGATTACTTGAAATGGACAACATGCCTGTAACCGGCTTGGTTAGCACAAGTTCAGGGGATAACCTGGTTACGGATTCTGCCGCCGCTGCGACTGCAATTGCAACAGGTGTGAAAACGTATAACGGTGCGATCGGAATGGACTTGAATAAAAAACCAGTGACAACGATTATGGAGCTAGCCAAAAAAGCAGGCATGTCTACAGGTGTCGTGACGACAAGCCAAGTGACAGACGCAACGGGGGCCGCCTTTGGTGCGCATGTCGAAAAACGCTCCGCTCAAAGCGAGATTGCCAAGCAGTATCTGGAGAAAAGCAAGGTGGATGTTATTCTGGGCGGTGGTGAGGATTTCTGGTACCCTGCAGGAACAGTAGGCAAACATCCAGATGCTCCGGCAGAAGATCCTGAGGAAGCTAGTAAGGGAACTCAAGGAAATTTGGTAGAACAAGCGAAGAAGCTGGGTTATAGCTATGTGACAGATCAGACAGAAATGAAAGCAGCTAAAGGTTCTAAGTTGTTAGGGCTGTTCGCCAATGAAGAGATGTTTCAAGCTCACAACAAGCTGGGTAACTCTTACAACCCAACGGTTTCTTTACCGGATATGACGGCTAAAGCGATTGATGTTCTTTCCAAAAACCAAAAAGGTTTTTTCCTGATGGTAGAGGAAGAAGGAACGGATGAGATGGCGCATGACAATGAAGGTGAGTTAACGATTAAGGCCGGGCAACAGCTCGATAAGGCCGTTAAAGTAGCTAAAGAGTATGCCAAAGCGCATCCAGATACATTAGTGTTGGTGACGGCAGATCATGAAACGGGCGGTTTGGCGATTGAAGGCGAAGATGCGGAGGATGAATCCGGTGAAGGCGTCTCCAAAGAGGATGGTCCTTTTACTGTAAAAGGCTCTAATGAAAAGTTTTATATCGACTGGACCACAGGAGGACATACATCTGTTGATGTGGCGTTAACCGCGATGGGCCCCGGATCTTCTCAGTTTAGCGGGAATTACCCGAATACTGCCATTCATGACAAGCTGGTTAAGCTGCTTCAATTAAAGAAGTAACGTAGGGTGAAAGCTGCCTCTTAAAAAGATTTTCCATATTGGCAATATGGTTTTTCCTGTGATAAACTAAAGCTAATAAGTATATACTAAAAAAGAGTAAGGATGCTACCAACATCCTCACTCTTTTACAACAGCCGCTTATAAGGGCGGTGGCTGTAGGGTTGGATTAGTAAAATAGACCGCTAACCTTTTCCAGAGGGCGGTCTATTTCTTTTTGTTGAAGGAAATAATCAAGATCACCAACGTTGCAAATTGAATCATCAACATTAATGTATCTTTAACCTCCACAGGCATCACCTCCTTTGCAGGAGACTAGCCGACCGCCCATCTAAGCCATTCTGTTGTTAGTTTATAGTATATCATATGGATAGTATTGCTAAAAAGGACAAACCTGAACTAAAAAGTTACCTGTCGTGCCACTGCGCAGTCGGATGGTGCTTCCCATCGCCACCGCCCCCGGATTTCTTGAATTAGTCTTTGTTTAAGGTGGAAATCCGGGGACAAAAGCGACCGCTTCGCTTGTACAGCACCATTCCGCCTACTCCGTTTTTGTGTTTCATTTTTCGAGTTCAACTTATTTAGCCGAATTGACAATTTTGACGCAAGTAGAGTGCGCAGTTTTGGTCAAGAATATTATTTGGGCTAAAGTTCTCCTAACAGGGATAGAAGTTTCTTTTTAAAGTGAAAATATTAATCAGATAAAATTTGGTTTAAACAAACGCCATCTTTCAAGCCTTGTTCATACATAATAGATTCAACCATGCCTTGGAGTAGAGTAGTATTGGTATCATAATCGTAAAGAGTTTGTATGTATTCCTTTGGCAAGCAATCATGTAAAATAGAAAAGAGTTGATTACAGTCTTTCATTAAGTCTTTGTATTCTGGAGAATTAGCCAGCATCGACCCAGCTACATGTTCCAGGCGAATAGAAACGAATTGATTAAGGGCTTCTTGTATAGCTTTCATTTATCTTCCTCCATTATGGTGACATCAAAGTGAGATCATAATCTTATTTTAAGGTGACATCATTTTGATGTCAATAGGGTGCGTAAATGGGTTATCACAATGCTATAATAATGACATCACTATTGTGAGGAGTTTTAAACAATGACAACGAATAAAAAAGCATTTACTTTGCGATTAAAACCAGAAAACTTTGAGAAGATCAAATATATAGCTGATAAGAACAAACGATCAATTGCTAAACAGATTGAATATGTACTTGAACAGCATATTGAAGAGTTTGAAGAAAAAGAAGAAAAAGATAAGAAAGGTGATTCTATTACACAAGAATAACTTAGGGTTAATTAGTGTGGATAAAAATAAAAGATGTGTGAGGGGGAATATGCGTGAACGCTATATTAATTAATTCACGCCAAATTCCCTTTTTTACTGATCTAAAGTTGGTTTTCGAATCCATAAGTAATATCCAAACGGAATATAATTGGCTACTTACTGGGTTAGAACTGAATTGGATACCGGACGATCTTTTGGAGTATGTCGAGCAGAATCTGGCTTTTGAAGAAAACGGGTATGGAAACACGAAGTTATGGATGACTGGGGAACAACTGACACGTCTTGTACATAGATATGAGATTCAATTTATTTGGGGAATGCTCATGGGATTTGAAAAATCTGAGGCTGCAGATGTTGGTGCATTAGCTATGCAGTCCTATTCAAATGCCTATGAGGGCTGGTGGCAACTGGAATCGACAATGCAACATCCCAAAGCGAAAATTGAAGTTATTTGCTGGGATTCAACCTTAACTTTATTTCTCAGTAAGGATCAAACCGTAGTCCAGAGCTTTAAGGCTTATTTTAAAGACGCAAGAGATTTGGATGAGTATAATTTTGAGGCTAGTAACCGAGTTTAGAACAGAAGAGAATAATGAGATCTTTACCAACTGCAGTTAGCAAGCGACCATTATGGGCTGATCCTATAGCTCTGTTCTTTCATGTGAGGAATAAAGTCTATATAAGCTGAACTGAAGAAATGTACATGGAAAACGGAGTAGACGGAATGGTGCTGTACAAGGAAGCGGTCGCTTTAAAAGCTTTCCGTAGGAAAGCTCGCTTCGGAAGCATCACCTCCCCGGATTTCTACCTATAAAAGATTTTACTTGAAGAATCCGGGAGCGGTGGGAAGCACCATCCGTCTGCGTAGTGGCACTAAGGTAACTTTTAAATTCGCTTATATAATTATCCAAGCAATAAAAACACGTAATTACGTAATATTGGTTATAATGAGGTAAGAATAATTAAGGAGCCGTGCTCTAACGCGGCTCCAGCATACAGCAACTGCATAAAGAGCAGTCGGCCGCGTAAGATAGATCGAGAATAGACCGTTGACCTTTGGTTAGGGCGGTCTATTTCTTTTTCAAGTAGGTAAGTAACGCCAAAATGAACATGCCGAATAAGCTCAACCTTTACTCCTCCGTTGTTTTCTTCCCCCACACAAATTTCATTATAAAAAATATAATTGTCAGCATGATGAGAAGCAATGCCATCTGCAGGCCATAACGATGGATCAGTTCTCCTGCTGCTTGTACATGATCGCCAAAGATACGTCCGAGCAGAAAGAAGATCAGCGTCCAGATCAAGCCCGTTGAATAAGAGAACAAAGCATAGCGCTTGAAGCTCATTTTATTGATTCCGACAATATATGGAATAATGTGACGGACGATCGGTAGCAAATAACTGATGCAAATAGTGAAGTTTCCATACTTATGTACTAATTTTTCCGAAAACGTAATGTACTTGTCCATTTTTTTCTTCCGGCGCAAACGTTCTAGAATCGGTGTACCCACGGTTCTCCCCAATACATAACCTAAGGACAAGCCTGATATAACCCCAAGATATACAATTAAAAAAGCGGGTAACGGGTGAAGTATGCCCATGCTTGTTACAGCCCCGCCAGTCATCACAATGACTTCATCCGGGATGGGCAGACCTACAATTCCGAGCCATAGAGAAAAGAATAATGCTGCATAGCCGTATTGTTCGATGATGGAAATTAAATATTCCACGTCCATACGCATACTCCTTTCTTATGCTTTCTTTCGGCATACATACACGAATGCGGGTGGAACGTTCATAGGCACAAACTTGATTTCTTCAATATCAAACCATTCACCTAACTGTTGCTTCATCTGTTTAGAGTATTGAAAGGCGACAAACATTCCTCCATCCCTGAGTGATAGATGAATTTGTTCTACAATTTGATTTCGCATCTCTTGTGGAAAATTGAAAAATGGCAGCCCGCTAATTATGCAGTCAAGCTGTTCTATTTGGGCATTTTTCATAGCAAGCTGAAGCTCACGCGAGTCGGAATAGCACAGATAATTCGGGAATCTTCTTTTTAAATTCTGCTGCATGGCCTGGTCCTTTTCAAAGAGTAAGACCTTTGGTTGAAATTTAGCAGCAGACGGGATGTATTGAGTAATTGCCCCCGTGCCAGCACCAAGCTCGGCAACAGCATGAACTTCACTCCATGGAATGGATTCTATCATATTTTTAGCTAAAAATCTGGAACTTGGTGTTACACTACCCACATATGCAGGCGAGTACAAAAATTTGAATAGGAACATAAGTCTCTCGTGAACCAAATGGCTAATACGGATCATACATCATTCCCCTACTTTCAATTTTTAGAATACGTTCATTTATTCTTTGCTAAGAGTAACAAATTATCCCTTTACTTACTCCTGTCTCGAGTAGGGTTAATACCCCCGTCCTGCGGAGGGGATTTTCCTTGACTATGGTCTAGGAAATAAAAAAAGAGTGGTATTAATGAGTCTGTATTTATTCAGTTATCATTCAGCATACCCTCAGGTTGCATTCAGATTTGCTGCCGATGAAAGGTAGGTGGGCAGCTAAAAACATTATGTACACTGAGAGGGGATCTACTTTGTCACTATCCATTAACAGGCATCTCATCACGACTTCCTATGATCAATCGAATACGGTGAAGTCAAATGAGAATGGACTAAATACCACGGGTCATACCACACACAAGAAATCTAACGATTCACTCGAATTGAGCAAGGAATTTATGGAATACACGGGAGGAATGCAGGCTCCACTTCCTACGGAAAACTACAGTAATGATTACAAGTACGACGACCAGGATACCATTGTACTAACTACAGACCAACAGAAAACGCTGTTGTCTGATCTGCAAAGTTATCTGATGTCTTCAAGTGCTTCCTCTGATACAGATGAACTTACCAATAGCACGAAGAATCCGTTGGCTTCGGTTAACGATTTATTAGCCGATGTGGATCTTTCGACGGCAACAGATGAGGAAGTATCGGAGCTATTCGATAAGATAGCAGAAACGATCCAAAATAATCGTCCTGCACCGCCGCCAGAAGGAGACCCGTCCCATCCTGAAATGGATAGCAGTGGTCTGCCTCCTATGATGCAGGCAATGGGTGGAATTATGCCTCCATTCGCATGGAATATCCAAGAGACTTCCAATCAAGAGGATAACGGTGCTACATCTGAGAAAGAGCTTACAGTAGATGAAAAAAGATCCTTGCTGAGTGATTTGCAAAGCGTTCTGAGTTCCAGTCTTATATCCGGGGCAACAGC
This sequence comes from Paenibacillus sp. FSL R10-2748, assembly GCF_038005565.1. Taxonomy (NCBI): domain Bacteria; kingdom Bacillati; phylum Bacillota; class Bacilli; order Caryophanales; family Paenibacillaceae; genus Paenibacillus; species Paenibacillus sp. FSL R10-2748. The sequence goes on along the minus strand of NZ_JBBOTK010000001.1, from coordinate 903,633 downwards.
TTCGGACAAAGATAAGGAAACAGATCTGCTTTCTACATTAAAAGACGCGTGGGGAAATACAGACGAATCGAATGCCACAGATGAAGAAATATCGGCTTTATTCGATGAAATCGCTAAGATTTTTGAACAATCTGTATCATCGTCGTCTTAGTCATTAGAGTGCAATACCATAGCTTAGAACCGGTTAGCCCACACGTGTAAACTCATACTTTTATAAAGGGGAAATCTCGTATGAACATTTCATCCACATCCAGCAGTTCTATATCTATTGCAAGCACTTCGTCTTCATCCAGTACCAACGAAACAGCTAGTCTGGAAAAGCAAAAAGCTCAACTTGAAGCGGAGTACAACAAGGTACAGCAAAGTAAAGATAATAAAGATAATAAAGATACAAAAGAAACAAAAATGAAGCAGCTTCAACAGCAAATTAAACAGATTGAAGCTCAAATTGCACAGCAAAGTTCGCAATCCACCAGCACGTCAACTCCAAAAATGGAAAAGCCCGCTCCAAGTAACACGGAAACAACTCGTATCAACAGCGCTAACAGTAGTGATATTACAGGAGTTGGGAAATCACTGGATATTTCAATTTAATCATCCCATCTTTTTTCCTGTAGGACAGACGATGGATACAAACGATAGCAGGCTCTCCGTTTCAGAGGGGCCTGCTTTTTTCGTTTACTAAATATTTTGCATGAATCCAGGGAGCGACTTTCAATCAGCGATATTTAGATTAGAATAATTCTGTCCATCTAAATTGAATCATGTGACTAAACATAGAAAAGTATATACAATATATAACAGTAGGAAGATGAAAGTATTTTAACCCTATTATTTTCTATATTTAAATCAGTAAGTGCTAGTAATCATTTCAAATTGGAGGATTTATGCCATGACGCTGGAACCTCAGATGAATCGAAGTAGTAGAGATGAAGCGCGTTTAGTCAGAAACAAGTTGATTGAGTTTAATGCGAAACACGTCCCAGCAGATATTCGAACCCGATACGAAGAGATTAATCTTACGCTCAAAGATGAAGATGGTCAGGTGATCGGCGGTCTCCTAAGTGTACTATGTTGGAACTGGGTGGAGGTTGATATTTTGTGGGTAGATCAGCGCTACAGAGGAAAGGGCTACGGTTCACAACTGCTTGGTGAAATCGAACAAATTGCTAAAGATAAAGGGTGTAATTTTATACAACTTAATACCTTTACTTTTCAAGCGCCCGAATTCTATGAAAAGCATGGCTATGAAGTCGTTGGTGTCATTGACGATGCTCCAAGAAGCTTTAAACACTATTATTATAAGAAAAGTATCTACTGAGGACTCTATATATGCGCGTACAGATCAAGGAAATAAATAAAGATCATCATATCATCATTCGTAGTATTGGCAAGGAAAAAGTATACGGCTACTGGACATATTTTTGGCATGAACTGACTTCTGGATATGCGTATGTTGTTCCGTATGAACAAAGCTTGAATAAGATGATTCCCGGCTGTGTCATTTCGGTCGAGACTTCTCAATCCAGTATAGAAGGGTTCAGAAGGCTGAAGTCTACTGAAGAGACAGGGATTTTTCGACCTCAACCCAAGCTAGGCGACTACTGGATTCAAGGAACGATACATCAAGTGATGCAGGGCGAAGCAGGCGGGATAGAATGTCTGGAGATTGTAATAGGAGACACTACGTTTATTTTGGATTCTGAAGAAATGAATGGTGATGTCAACGTTAAAGTGGGCGATGGTGTCGCCTTTGAAATCATAGGCCTACAGTTGTTTGACGAGGGACTGTGATCGCTCCAGGTTACCCCGCTAATCTAGTCTATGGTTAGAGTTATTGCGCTCTACAAAATAACGAGTTAAAGTATGAGAAATACCATATTTAACCACAGTTTGTCGGTGTGAAAGTAAAGCTAGATTATAGTGAATCGTGAATAAAGAAAGGTATGATCGGATTGACAACAGAAGTGACACACAAAATATATACCATGTGTATGATTCAAGACGGAAGCAAGGTATTGCTTATGAATAGACCCAATCGAAAGGGGTTTCCGGGTTATATTGCGCCAGGAGGAAAAGTAGAGTTTCCAGAAAGCATTGTGAATGGGGCCATTCGTGAAGTAAAGGAAGAAACAGGCTTAACCGTTAAGGAAATTGTATTTAAAGGAATCGACGAATATTGTGACCCAAGTCAAGGGCTGAGATATATGGTCTTTAACTATTTGGCTACAGCCACTGAAGGTGAGCTATTAAAAAATCCCCCTGAGGGAGAATTGCTGTGGGTGGATATGAAGGAGGCGCTAAATCTGCCGATGCAGGATTGGTTTAAGCGGAGATTTCCATTATTTTTTGAGCCGGGAACGTTTGAGGTTAGTTTCGTTTGGCTGGCGGATACAGATGAAACCCTGGAAGCAACGATTAAGAGCTACGGTGTGTAGAGATGACGACGACATTTGGAGAACGGCGAAGAAGAGTTGGCAAAGGGTTTTCTTACTGCTTACGCACAAGGGATGGAAGCCAAAGAAGGATTTACTGAGCGTTTCCGGGTGCATATGCTGCATCAGCAGATTCTAAACTGGGGATGTGCCAAAGCGATGAAGCGAGTCACTTGGGATAATAAGCTCTCTTTTGCAGATTGGGCGCAAAATTCATGGATATTGAAATATAAGCAATAGCAGATGAATTGAACGTTTAAAGAGGAGGCCGTGAGTGGATGCAGACCGTCAGATTGGTACAGCCGGATCAGGACTGGAAGGAAGCTTATCTTTCATTTTATGAGGAATGGAAACAGATCCAGGAGCATATGGTACCTTGGGTGATCTCTGTAGAGCCGTACGATTTTGAAGGTATGTTGACGCTTTTAAGTAATCAGGAAAATGGAATTAACCTGTCTGAAGGCTGGGTCAAAAGCTCAACATACTGGCTTGTGAATGCGAATGAACAGGTTGTGGGAGCAGTGAATATCAGGCATGACCTTAACGAACACCTAATGAATGCCGGAGGTCATATCGGTTACGGTATCCGTCCTTCTGCACGAGGGAACAGGTACGCTGTTACAATGCTGGCCTTGGCGTTAGAAAAAGCAAAAGAGCTGGGGATTTCCCGAGCCTTGGTCGTATGCGACTCCGATAATATCGCCTCCAAAAAAACAATCATACAAAATGGCGGAACGCCGGACAAGGATTACATAGAGGAAGACGGAAACCGTGTAAACCGGTTTTGGATCGAACTGTGAGTGAGAAAGAGGGGAACGCGAGAAGCTCATGAAATTATGGCCTGAATATGCGCAAAACATCATTGTTGGTGTTATCTTTGAAGGGGAATGGAATTGGTATGTGACGGAAAGAGAGTATTGGTTTTTGAATACCGAGATGGAGGAACGGTTTGGTATCCCTATTTTGGATGAAACCACAGTGGGAGCATTTTTGGATCACATCTGTGAATATAAGGTGGCTACTGGGGAACTAACTTCAATGCTCCAGTTGCTTGATGGTGCTATTCAGCATCAGGATGAAGTGTTGGAGTTCTGTCCTGCTCTGTATGTTAACTTTGATGAAAAAGTTCTCTATTCGCTATTTCCTGAGCCAGCCTCGTTTGAACACTATGTCCCAGCGGGGTGGAAAGGGGAATATCAAAACTTTTTGAACGAGGTACCTTCACCTGAACAGTATTGGATGATCGAGGGAAGTAATTTTTTTGAGAAATTCACTTGATAGGACGAAGGAGGAAATAAATATATGGATTCTTCCATGCATGAGTTTAAAATCATATCCAAGCACAGAATGTACGATCAATATTTGGTAAAGTTGCGGGCATGCATTGTGCTTTTGGATGAACAGGTGCTATGGCGCGTAGGTGAGACGGAAACGAATAGCATTGGTGGGATCATCAACCATATCATGGTGCATGTGCGCAGAAACGCAGCCAAGCTCATAGATCCGACGATTACATACAAGCAAGGAATGGAGGATAGCTTTATACCTTCCATGCAAAACAAGGAACAACTGATGGATGAGGTAGAAGAAGCTTTTTCATCCTTCTGTGCAGCATTGGACCATACGGGGGCGATAAATATGTATGACGTATACCATGTGGTGGAGCATACGGCTTATCATCTGGGGCAGATCATAGACCGAGTTCAGAAATTGGCAGATCACCGTTTTCAATTTGTACAGACAGGACTAAATGAAAAAGCATTGCATGCGATAGTGCAGCAATCCTTGCATAATCTACGAGAATAATGGAAGCAGTAGCTATATAAACCTATAAAATGTAGTTCTAAGGTCACAAAAACCTCTGTAATGGTCATGTTTTTATTTCTTAATTGATATTGATAATTATTATCACTTATAATAGGAGCAGACATATTACGTTATGATAGGGAGAGTTGCAGAGTGACAGTGTCCTTGGAATTATATGATGTAACGATCATCGGCGGTGGTCCTGCCGGTATGTATACCGCATTTTACAGTGGAATGAGAGATATGAAAACCAAGCTGATCGAAGCCAAGCATGAGCTGGGCGGACGAATGCGCATATACCCAGAGAAGATGATTTGGGATGTCGGGGGGGTTACCCCGGTTTTATGTGAAAAGCTGATTGATCAGCTGGAGCAGCAGGCGCGGACGTTCGAGCCTACCATTGTGCTGGGACAGCAGATCACTGGTTTGGATCGGCAAGAGGATGGCACGTTCCTGCTAACTTCTGCCACAGGGGAACAGCATTGGACACGCACGATCGTTCTGACAGTAGGCTATGGTATTCTCAAAATGGCTAAGCTGGAGATTGAGGGGGCGGACCGCTATGAGGTTACGAACCTGCATTATACTGTACAAGAGCTGGAGCCATTCCGGGGCAAGCACGTCCTGATTTCCGGTGGAGGCGACTCGGCGGTGGATTGGGCAAATGAGCTAGAGTCTATTGCGGCGAGTGTGACCGTCGTACATCGTCGGGATCACTTTGGCGGACATGAGAAAAATGTAGCTCGTATGAAATCATCCTCGGTCCGTGTCCTCACACCATACGCGGTGAGTCAGCTACATAGCAACAATGGAGAGACGATTGAACAGGTGACGATCAGTCATGTAGATACGGGCGAAATACAGGTGTTGAATGTCGATGCTGTCATCGTAAATCATGGACTTAAATCCGACTTCGGCCCGCTTCGGGATTGGGGGCTGGATATGGGTGAGTGGCATGCCCGAGTGAGCGAAAAGCTGGAAACGAATCTGCCAGGTATTTTCGCGGCAGGCGATTTTGTCGAATACGGAAGCAAACTGTATCTAATTGCCGGTACGTTCACAGATGCCGCCCTTGCACTGAACAGCGCCAAGCTGTACATTGATCCAGCAGCTGACAAAGCGGCATATGTATCTTCTCATAACAGCCGATTCAAGGAAAAAAACCGCGAGCTTGGTGTCGTAGAGTAAGAATACGGAATAAGTTATATAGGATTAGAAATAGGGCAGGGAAAATGTAAAAGAACTTCCGCGACTACGATTTGTGTGGTTTTGGAGGTTCTTTTTTTGTCAGGTTACTGACTTCTCGTTCTAAAGGTTGGATAGCATACACCATATAGAATAAAATGAAGAAAGCCTGTCCTTTTCGGTCTTATATAGTAGATTTTGAGTAGAGAAGATAAGGAGCGTGAAAAATGAGTTTACAAGAGGTACTTGAACGGCTAGCATTTCATCTGCCAGACGACATGGTGGAAGCTTTGCATGTACATAGCAAGGAACGAGAGGGACGGAACGTTCAGCTTCGACTCATGAATGGGCAAGAGCTTGCCGAGGGCATCAAGTGGATGGGGCAGATGGAGGTATTTAAACATATCGTCCCTCTATGGACGGATGATCATTCTAATTATGTTGGCATATATGTGGAGGGGCCGTTAGCATATAAGTTGTGTTATATAAGTCACGAAGAAACGGATTTGTCACCGGCGTACAGAAATGTGGTTTCTCTGATTGCAGAGTTGGAGCAAAATCCAGCACTGGAGTGGGAACAGCTCCGTAAGGATTATCCGTCCGGCGAGGACATTAGCACAGAACAATTAGCGGAAGATATTCGTTGCATGAATGAACTAAGAGCCTTGCTAGAAAAGGATTCACCTGTGGATGATGATGTGAGATGTCAGCATCTTTATAGCTTAATGGCGATCACGCCTACCTGCGAACTAGACTCATTGCTTCCCTATTTGGACGATGAGGATATGTATGTACAGGAACGAGCATGTGTCCTTTTAGGACATCATGGATATGAACCAGCGACCGAATTATTAAAAGAAGTGGTGAAGCACGGAAGCCCGAATGGGAAACTGGCAGCCCGTAAGGCGCTCTCAATGATTCGCAGTAAGCAGATGGCCAAGCATTAAAAAATTAAACGAACCTACCATAGAAAGTATGGACGGGATTGAAAGGTGACATATGGAGAGACGAACGGAGCAACAGGAAGCGATTTTGGCAGATATTATTCAAAAGGCGGAGCCCTTTGTACAGCAGCAGTTGGAGCATGATCATAGTGGTCACGATTGGTGGCATATAGACCGGGTGAGAAAGCTGTCCCTTAAAATTGCTGCCAAAGAGGGCGCAGATTCGTTTATTTGTGAACTGGCAGCACTGCTGCATGATGTAGCGGATGAAAAATTAAATGATTCCAAGCAAGCGGGCCTGGATAAAGTAGAGCAGTGGCTGCTTCTGCATGTAAGTGATCCAGATGTGATCACGCACGTGATGACTATTATAGCTACGATGTCCTACAATGGTGGACAAAACCCGCCTATGGAAACGCTGGAAGGTCAAGTTGTGCAGGATGCGGATCGGTTGGATGCTCTTGGAGCGATTGGGATTGCAAGAACCTTTATGTATGCTGGCTCAAAAGGCAGTATGATGCATCACCCGGATAAAGACTTTTCACAGCATGATTATCGTGCCGCAGGTAAAAGTGCCATATACCATTTTTACGAAAAGCTGCTCAAACTCAAGGATTTAATGAATACCGCTTATGCCCGAGAGCTGGCGGAAGTTCGGCATCAATGGATGGAGATGTACTTGGAGCAATTTTATAGAGAATGGAATGTGGATGATAAATAAAGTGTTTCAATAAGGCTGTTTCCTCTAACCGAGCATATCGGAGGGGAAATGGCCTTTATTTTTTTATAAATGTCATATTGATATTATCGAAAATGTGTGTTATTTTATTGTTAATAACAAAATGATAATAACAAAATATTATAAACTATAAAGAAAGTGAGGAAGTGGCTATGTTTGGATTTAATTTTGTTAAATTTCAGCCCAGTGAATATGTGATGAAGGTGAAAAACGGGAAGGTGGTTCGGGAGGGTGTTGGATTATCTTTTTATTACTACGCCCCGACCACCTCGGTTGTTGTCGTGCCCGTCTCTTCCATTGATGCGCCGTTCATGTTTGAGGACATGACGAATGATTTTCAGGCGGTGACGGTGCAGGGGCAACTAACTTATCGAATTGTGGATTATCGGAGAACGACGAAGATTTTAAACTATACGTATGACTTGAAGGAACGACGCTACATTTCGGATGATCCGAGCAAGCTGGCCCAACGGGTGATTAACATCGCCAAGGTGCTTACCAAAAAGTATTTGGAGCGTGTCCCGCTCAAAGAAGCTGTTCAGTCCAGTGAACGTCTGGCCCAAAATATGACGAAGGATATTGCACAGCATACGGAAATGGAAAAGCTCGGCATTGAGGTTATGGGACTGTCGATTTTGGCGATTCTACCCAATAAGGAGACGATGAGAGCGCTGGAGGCTCAAGCGAGAGAAGAGATTCTTCGCAACGCGGATCATGCTTTGTATGAGCGTCGTAATGCATCTATTGAGCAAGAGCGGCGTGTGAAGGAAAACGAGCTGAACACTGAGATTGCAGTAGAGACGAAAAAGAAACAAATCCGCGAAACTCAACTCGATGCCGAGCGTTCTGTGAAGCAAAAGCAAAGCGAGATGAAAGAGGAGCAGCTACGATTTGACACAGCCTTGGAGGAGAAAAAACGCGAGCTGATTGAGCTGACTGTAACAAATAAAAAGGCGGAAGCCGATGCCAAGGCCTATGAGCTGACAGCAGTCATGAAATCGTTGCAGGATGTTGAGCCGAACGTACTTCAAGCTATGGCCAACATGGATATGAGCCCGGATAAGCTAATTGCGATTGCATTCCAGGAGCTTGCAGAAAATGCAGGCAAAATCGGTCAGCTGAATATTACGCCGGATCTGCTGCAAGGTCTCATGTCAGATACGGGAGCTAGCGGATCAGCAGGATCGAGAGGGTCTGGAGGAAGAACACGATGAGCAGCCGAATGACAGAGCAGAAGATCATTTTGGTGAAGCGTAAAACGCGACTGGAGGAACTGATTGTCCGATACAATACGGTGCAGCAGGCTCGCTTCTTTATGGAACGGTTGGGTGCGGATTTCAGTGATTATGTGCTGGAGGACGAAAATTACCGCAGGGCGGTGGCAACGGCAACGTCGGAGTTAACAGCCTTGGGTCGTGTTCAGATTGTGGAGCGGGAGCATGTGCCGAACTTTATTTTTGGTGAGCAGGATACAGTGGTGGTGTTGGGTCAGGATGGGCTGGTAGCCAACACGTTAAAATATTTGACCGAGCAGCCACTTATCGGTGTGAATCCAGATCCATTGCGCTGGGACGGGGTATTGCTGCCGTTTACTGTATCCGACCTGCGCTGGGTGGTGCCGGATGTGTTCGTGCACAGACGGCCAATTAAGGAGGTTACGCTGGCTAAAGCCCAATTAAATGATGGCCAATCCTTGTATGCTGTAAATGATTTGTTCATTGGGCGCAAAACTCATGTCTCCGCGAGATATGAGCTAAGGCTGGAGGATCAAGTAGAACAACAATCATCCAGCGGCATTATCGTTTCAACCGGATTGGGAGCGACAGGCTGGCTGACCAGTGTGCTGGCTGGAGCGGCCGGAATTGTCGGCAGTGCTACACGGCATCCAATCTCGCTGACTCCAGGCCAGCTGATGCCCGGTGTAGCCTTCACTCAGGAAGAGGCAGCAGACGGAATGAGTCATGATCATCGTGCAACTTGGAGTTCGCCATCGCTTTATTTTACGGTGAGAGAACCATTCCCCAGTCGAACGACTGCTGCGGAACTCGTGTTTGGTCAGGTAGCAGCCGAAAAACCGCTACGGATTGCATCGCAGATGCCGGAAAATGGAGTTATTTTCAGTGATGGAATAGAAAGCGACTTTCTGGAGTTTAATGCTGGCATTGAGGCGGTCATTGGACCGGCGGAGAAAAAAGGGCATCTGGTCGTGTAGAGGTTTGTACAGGACGGCAATGGGTAATTATGAGTAAAGTACAACCATCAGATGAAATTAAAAAAGGAGGAATCAACATGAGCGACTACACTCAAGACGAAGCGAAAATCCGCAACAAGAAGGACGAGGACGGAGATTCCTTGATGGAGAAAACGAAGCTGGAAAATGGCGTGGATATCGAGCCTGAGGCTGATGAATGGATTGCGAAGCCCTCACCAGTGTCATACGATGATACGAACTCCTCTTCGAAGAAATAAGGCTCTTGCGTCCAAATAGAGCAGTGATGCAAAGACAGATGATCCCTAATCGGGTCATCTGTCTTCTTTACATAGGTTAATTGAATCTAGAATATACCTTCCATACTAGCTCACGACGGCTGCTTACATCTGTTTTCAAGAAAATCGCTTTCAGATGATCCTGCACCGTGTAGGCAGTAATATGAAGTGCGCTGGCCAGCTCCTTGGTCGAAAAGCCCTGAACAATGAGTTGGACAATTTGTCTCTCTCGTTCGGACCATGAGTACACCTCGGCCATAAGCGGTAGCATGTCAGTTGCTTTAGCAGCCTCAAACCATACGGCTAGCTGCTTCTGGCCCGTATGCTCCTGTCCGCCTTGCAGAAGGGTGGCTCTGATGGTTACCCATGGGGTGCCTGCGTCTGCGGAAGGGATACATAGTCGGGCTGGTGCAGTGGCAGTAGATAGCGCTCGCAAGCATACCGCCCGAACAGGAGCCGGAAGGCTGTCTTCATGGATTCCCTCCTGCTGCCGAAGCAACTGTAGCCACTGCTCTGCTACTGTATTGGACGAGATCGGTTCTAGCTTATCGGAAAGCATTAGAATCCCTGGCTCAAGTTCATTTTCCGTGATCATGGCAGGGGCTGGAGATAAACCGACACTGGCCTGACGCAGATGGTAGGCTATGGACGGCGCTAATGCTTCAAGCAGTTGTTGCTCTTCCTCGCTGAATACAGGCTTTCCATGATGACGGAACAACGTAAGAAATCCCCAACAGCTCCCTTTGTACATAAATGGAACACGTAGCTCGTCCCCGAATCCGGCGGGTTGCAAAACATCTCTATATCGTGTGCTCCGATCCGGTTGGCCTTGTGTAGACCCATGTAGCGTCGCTACAGACTGTCCTTCTCGCACCAACTGATCATATTTCATCATATCGTCGTGCAGATATTCGTATTCCAGCAGTTTGTTATGAATGTCCTCCACACCCGACTCTGTAAATGCCCCCGTGGAAAGCAGCGTACGCGGATCTACTGAGGTGCAGCACGCCGCATCGAAAGCAATCTGAGTACGCAAGCGGTCGATTAGGGTGTGCTTGTACGTTAGGGATGAGGGTGCTTTTCCCCCCAGATCAATGATTTGCTGTCGGGCGTCCTTAAGTTGTGCAAATTGCGTGTAGTGTGCGTTCATCATTTACTCCTATCGTGAAAGCTGGAGATTCTCAAGCGCGATTATTAAATCCCACATTTATGGGATGGTGGATATTCGTATTGTATTTATAATTGAGAATGATTCTTAATAAAATCTACAATAAACGAATGGTCTGAGAAGATCAAGGCTAAATGTTTGGAGGAAAGCACATATGAGACATACCCCTATTGGAAATACGGACTCAAACCAACCTATGAGCTGGAATCATCCGAATGTGCATAAGTACGCGGATACGATTGCTTTAAAAATACCTGGATATGCTCATTTGTATGAGATGACAGACTGTCTGATAACCGCACAGCTTGAGGCACAAGCTCATACTAGAAATATAGATCCAAATATGCTAATTGTCGGTGCTGGAGGCGGTCAGGAATTGATAACGCTCGGAGGGCGCCATGGAGCATGGTCCTTTACGGCAGTCGATCCCTCTGAGCACATGCTGGATTTGGCACGTAAGCGTGTGACACATGCGGGCATCAGTTCAAAAGTATCGTTTGTTGCAGGTACGTTGGAAGAGTTGTCTGGAGAACAGCACGAAAAGCACGGCGAAGAGTCATGCAGAGAACCGGTCTATGACGCTGCTACCTGCCTGCTGGTGCTTCATTTTCTTCGGAGCTTGGAAAGTAAACAGGCATTGCTACGCCAGATATCCGCTCGACTCAAGCCGGGTGCACCTTTTTGTCTAGCTTCTATTAATGGGAATCCGCAGGAGCCTTCTTTTTCCATCCAAATGCAGGCATGGAAAGGTCATATGCTGAGTCAGGGCATTTCACTCGAGGATTGGGAACGATTCGCTGCTTCCATCGGTCGTGAGTCAAACCCGGTGTCCAATGCGGCAATACAGGAGCTGTTGATAGAGGCAGGCTTTACCCACATCACCCGGTATTATGGCGCTTTTTTAGTAAATGCATGGTTTGCGGTTAAAGAGGGAGAGACGACTTATGACAAAGGATAACATCATCATCATTGGCGGGTATGGCCATGTTGGAAAAATTATATGCACGGAGTTAAGTGAAATGTTTCCCGGCAAGGTATTTGCCGCAGGTCGTAGTCTGGAGCGGGCCACTGAATTTAGTAGACAATCGAATGGTAAGATACGGCCCTTGCAGCTAAATATTCATGAGCCGATGGACCCGTCGATATTAGAGCAAGCTAAATTGGTTATCATGTGTCTGGATCAGGACAATACGGCCTTGGTACGTGCCTGTCTTCGACATGGGGTGCATTACATGGATATTACCGCGAATGCGGCCTTTTTGAGTCAAGTGGAGCAGTGTCATCAAGAGGCTCGAGCTTATCAGGCCACAGCCCTGTTAAGTGTAGGATTAGCTCCGGGGCTGACCAATTTGTTAGCACTGCAAGCGACACAGCTCATGGATCAGACGGATGAGTTGAATATATCTTTGATGCTGGGCTTGGGGGATCGACACGGTCAGGCTGCCATTGAGTGGACAGTAGATCAGATTCATGCCGATTTGGAGGTTATAGAACAGGGACGCCCTGTGACTCGAAAAAGCTTTACCGACGGAATAGTAGCAGACTTTGGTGCAGGAGTGGGTCGTCATCGGGCGTATCGATTTCCTTTTTCGGATCAGCAGACACTTCCTCGTACGCTCAAAGTTCCTACGGTTAGCACACGCCTTTGCTTCGATTCGCGCTTGACCACCCGGCTTCTGGCAGGGCTTCGAACGATAGGAGTATCAGGTTTACTCCGACAGAAAACTGTGCGTGATGCTGTAGTTCGCAGCTTTGGCAAGATACATCTAGGAGGGAATGCTGTAGCGGTCAAGGTAGATGCCCGAGGAACGCTCAATGGCAAGGAGACGAAGGTCGAATGTCGGCTGAGGGGGCACCATCAATCTGATTTAACCGCTAAGGCAACCGTCTTTGCAGCGCTCGCCCTGTACCGTTCAGAACTTCCATATGGTGTATTTCACATGGAGCAGGTTTTTTCGTGGAATCGCATGCAGGCTTGGATGGGGCAGCAAGTAGCCGTAGATATTCAGGTGAACGGACAGCAAGTATAGAAGTCATATATATTATAATAAAGGACTCTCATATAATCCAAGCTTATTCAGCAATGTATTGCGGATAGGTCTTGGATTTCTTTTCCTATTGAATTACACTAGAAAGAAGTACATATTTTTGGAAAAGACCTAAGGGGATGATATGAAATGTGGAACCCCTATGAAAATAGCAGACAGCATACGCACGATTTTACAATAAAGTATCGATTTTACACGCCGGAAGAAGGAGGCAGGAAACAGCTGCCTATTCAGGGGTACCGCTGCGATTTTGCCTATGAGAGCGATGATATCACGACGACGGGAATTTACGCCATACATCCTGAGTTTGAAGATGGAGATGGTCAATTGATCATGGATACCGAGCGTCCGGTTCACCGGGAAGGACAGGCGAGAATGTGGGTTTTGTTTGGAGAAATGAGGGAAAAGGTACACCGACACCGCATACAGGTAGGAACGAGGGGATATTTTATGGAAGGCCCGCGCCGTGTTGGTGAAGTTGAAGTTACAAGCTTGGTAGGCCTCTTGACCAATCCGGTCAACTAGCTAGCTGCTGAGGAGTCGATAAGAGATGGATATCGCTTATATCATAGATTTATTACGTAAACACGATGTGACCCTAGCTCCAGGCTTATCCATACAAGAGGTTACCGACGTCGAAGACAGGTATGATATTCACTTCCCGCCCGATTTGAGGGAGCTTCTGATGAGTGTTCTTCCCATCGGTAAAGGCTTTATCCCTTGGAGAGATACGTCACCACAGCGGATGGGTGTAATTCGGCAAAGGTTGAATTGGCCACTGGAAGGTATGATTTTTGATGTAGAGCAGCATATATTCTGGCCTCCCGAATGGGGCGAAAAACCGACAGATTCGGCGGAAGCCGTTGATATATGTAAACGTGAGTTTTTACGTGTGCCCAAGCTAATCCCGATCAACGGACATCGATATATCCCAGAGCAGCCATCTGAAGAAGGAAATCCGGTATTTTCAGTGTATCAAACGGATATTATCGTGTATGGGGAATGTTTGCAGGAGTATTTCAAGCTGGAATTTGGGGAGAAGCCTTATGAACAAATTGATTTTAATGCCGTAAAAAAAGTGCGTTTTTGGAGCAACTTGTGTGAGTGAGTGTCAGGAAGATGAATAAGTCGAAACGAAGGAAGGGGAGCATGATGTGAAGGTGGAGCAGGATTTGGAAGAAATCAAAGAAAGGTTGACCCAGATCGAGATCAAACTGGAACAAAAGTCGACCTCCAAGAGAATCTTGAAGTACATGATCATCGTTTTCTTGTCTGTTTTTTTTCTTTTATTTCTAATAGGAATTATTCAATTTGTTTCAGCCTAATCGGTGCAAGAAGATGAAGGAAGGGAGCTATTTATGTCCATAGAAGCGATTATTTTTGATCTGGATAATACTCTTATTCATCGTAAACAGGCGTTTGCGGCATATACAGAGCGCTTTATTGAACGATTTATTGTGGCAGAAGAACCGGCGAGCCGCGCGGCTGTTGTTGAACAGATACGTTTGGCGGATCAGGACGGGTACCGGGATAAGAGGGAACTGTATACCGAGCTGCATGCAGACTTGGAACTGAAAAATTCCGATACGTCAGTACAAGAGATGCTGGGCTTTTGGTATGGTGAATTTCATAAGTTTACGGTGTTGATGGACGGGGCCAAGGAAGTGTTGTCCGAACTGCGGTCGCGTGGCTTGAAGCTGGGTATTATTACCAACGGCTCACTCCGCACGCAGCAAGCGAAAATCGACCGAGTTATGCTGAGGGATTATGTGGATTCTATTATCGTATCGGGCGGCGTCAACATCCAGAAGCCTAATCCTCGAATTTTCGAGTTGGCTCTGAATGAGCTGGACATTGTCGATCCCGGCCATGCCTGTTATGTAGGCGATCACCCGACAAATGATATTCGTGGTGCACAAAGTGCAGGATTGCATACCATCTGGCTGGAAGGCTTTATGACGTGGCAGGAAACAGGCATTGTACCGGATTATCAGATTGGGAGTTTGCGTGAAATCACAGGTTGGCTGGATCGTCGCAGTTATTCAACGAATAAGGAGGAGGGTGCATCATGAGTATGGAGCAGCAACCGAATCCCATTCTCTTATCGTTCCCTGACCAATTCCAGACGGAGCGATTGACCATACGCGCTCCGCAATGGGGGGATGGGGCGGCAGTCAATGAGGCGATACGAGAGAGTGCGAATGAACTGCGGCCTTGGCTTCCGTTTGCAAGAAATCTTCCTACGGCAGAGGAATCTGAAATCCGTTCGCGCCAAGCCAGACTTAAATTTCTGGATCGGTCTGATATGATGTTGTATATATTTGATACGGTTTCGGGAGAATTTGTAGCCAGCAGCGGTCTGCATCGTATTGATTGGGATGCACGAAGATTTGAAATTGGGTATTGGCTCAGAACATCATGGACCGGAAAAGGCATTATAACAGAGGCCGTACACGGTATTACCGATTTTTCCATACAGCATTTGCATGCCAATCGGGTGGAGATTCGTTGTGATTCCAGAAACACGCGCAGCGCCAAGGTAGCGGAACGTGCAGGTTTTACACTGGAGGGGATTTTAAGAAACGTCGAGTATGATGAAGAGGGAAGCATGGTACACCAAATGGTTTTTGCCAAGGTGCGTGGTATTGAATTTTAGTATCCTCACACGAACAGTTTGGAAGTTGCTGATACGTTTGTACGATATTACGGAGGCTCATTATGATTAATTATATTATGAAAAATACAGACAAGTTGGTGTGCATACAATATGACATCAGCAAAAGGTTCAGCAATCTTGCAAGCGCTATCCAAGAGAGGATGCTTTACGAATTTCCAGCAGCTTGGCGGAGATGTCCCAGCATTAGGACAGGTGATTTAGCATGAGGAGCGTTCGTAAGAGCGTCATTAGGAAGGCCAATCGGGAAATAAAGGGGAAATTCCGCTGGAAGGCTCGCGCTGCGTACCTAATTGCTGTGCTGGTCACGATCTTGTTGGGTTTGGGAAGCCGGGTTTACTCCTCCCGGTTGCCTGAATTCGTTGCTGATCACTTTGGGGATGCCTTGTGGGCGTGCATGATTTATTTTGGGCTGAGAATGTTGTGGGTGAATCGTCAATTGTCTGTAGCCCTGTGGGGCAGCTTGCTGTTTTGCTTCGCCATTGAGTTCAGCCAGATGTACCAGGCTCCCTGGATTAACCATATTCGGGCAACGACGCTGGGCGGCCTGGTGCTTGGGAAAGGGTTCCTAACCGCGGATCTGATCAGGTACACGGTTGGCATTGTGGTATCCTGGGCACTGGACCAAGGCTGTCAAAAGCTGGCGGGGATCAATACACGTATAGACAATGATAAACCACTCAAATAACCTGAAAAGCGAGGGTTGCGCTTGAAACAAAAGGGAAAGCGTCACAGGTTGTTCGGTAAGATGATTGGATTATGCGCAGGGTTCAGCTTGTTGTTTGCAACCATACTTATCCCAGGGCAGGCACTGGCCGAAAGACAGCTTGCGGCGCCTCTTCGATTTGACTTTGGCCCTGGGAACGTAGCTGACGGCTACACCCAAGTCACTGCCAAGGATGTTTACACGCCTGAGCGAGGCTATGGATTTACCGATCTTTCCAAAGTGAATGAAGAGGATCGTGGTGGAAGTGATGCTTTACGCTCAGATTTTGTTCGTGTTCAAGGATCATCATTTGTCGTCAATTTACCACCTGCGGATTACACGCTTTCTCTAATTGCCGGAGATACTGCCGGAAACACAGACATTACGGTTAAAGCCGAGTCCATCGTCAAGGTAGAACCTACTGCCAAAACAGCAGGACAATTTGTCGAGGCTGGATTTGAACTTGCACTCATCGATGGTCAGCTCGAATTGTATTTCTCAGGTAATGAAGCGAAGATTAACGCTTTGGTTATTACTCCAAAGGATGCTCGAACGGCTGGAGAACACCCTTCGGTATACCTTGCGGGAGATTCTACGGTTCAAACCTATAAATCCGCGATGAAGCCTCAGGCGGGCTGGGGGCAAAAGATTGCTCCGTTCTTCACAGATGAGCCTATTTTTGTGAACCGTTCTATTGGTGGACGAAGCACGAAAACCTTTCTGGTACAAGGGCGGTTAGATGATATTTTACGCAATATCCGTCCAGGAGATTATCTGCTCATACAGTTTGGGCATAATGATGCCGCGATCAACAACCAAGAGCGTTATGTTTCACCCGCGGATTACAAAGTTTACTTAAAAACCTACATCCAAGGAGCCATCCAACGCGGTGCAACGCCTGTGCTAATTACTCCTGTTGGCCGCCGGGATTATGATGCGGCAAGTGTCTCGTTTCGAATTAGTTTCCCGGAATATGTGCAGGCCATGAAGGAAACAGCATCGGAGACAAATGTTGCACTGGTCGATCTTAGCCGCTTGAGTGTAGCGTACTATGATACACTTGGCCTGGAAGGAACACTCCCGTTATTTTTACATGTGGAGCCAGGGGTGTATCCTGCATTTCCTGATGGAGTGAAGGATGATACACATTTTCAGGAATACGGTGCGGAGCAAATAGCTCGGCTGGTAGCTCAGGGAATACGTGAGTTGAATATTCCTTTATCCTCTTATGTACAGGCGGAAGATTCGCAATAAAACATTATTTCCATAGTCATGGTATACTTAGAAAATAAGCTGGCCCTACCCAAAGATAGCATTGCTTAGGCTTGGGTAGGGCTTTAATGTTCTGGATCTTAAGGAGGAAGCGAGAATGACAGTCGCTCAACTTCATAATCTTATTAACGATCAACTCCTGTACAATCAGCATCGGAGTTTATTTTATATGCGCGAGGGTTCTGTTCTGTTAGGACCTTCAACGGAAATGACGTACTGGCTGACGCAGAGAAGCTCGGAACTGATCCTCATGCTTCAAAGCTTGAAGCGCCAGCATACGTATAATGCTTTTGTGACGGATGTAGCGGCTAAAATACTGTCCCAGTTTGTAATTACCAATCAGTATCTACATTTTCACACAGATCATGCGAGGGAGCTTACGGAGCTGTATGATCGACTTTTCACCCGGATTGAAAAGTTGTTCCAGAAGAAATTCATAGATAGAGCAACCCTGGACTTGCTGCTCCAGCAGCATTACGGGCATTTGAGAGATTTTTTAACTCGTACCAATGGACGTGAAATGTTTGCTAAGTATGCAGAGTGTGAGTATACCTTTTGGATACCTTGTGAGGAGTATACGCCAGAGTTGCAAGCCAATCTACTGGGATTGGACATTGCTCGTTTGCAAGAGCCTGTTCTAGACGTGGGTTGCGGATCTGAGGCACGGTTAGTTACTTATTTACGTGCCTGTGGAATTGAGGCTTACGGAACAGATCGGTTGGCTGAAACAGAAGGTTGTGTCACTCAAGGAGATTGGTTAGAGATCACCTTTGGAGAACGTGCATGGGGGACGATCATTTCACATATGGCATTCTCCAATCATTTTATACATCATCATCTGAAGGCAGATGGTAATATTCATGAATATGCTCGCAAATATATGGAATTGCTTAGAGCCATTCGGCCAGGAGGGAGTTTTATTTACAGTCCGTGCCTTCCGTTTATGGAAGAGCTTTTGGATGCCCGAAGGGGTTATCAAGTAGAGTATATTCAGTCATCTGAAGGTTACAGGGCCACGAAAATAACGCGTATACATTCATAAGCGCGAGTAGTAGTCTATTCATTTGTCAGATTCATTCTTGGAATGGTAGTATAAGGATAGATATTACTCTATTTGGGATTCTGTTAATGATAGAGATTCTCATGACGCTAATTTGACACCATTAGAGGATGATCATTAGCAGCATGGCTGCCATGAATAATAATGATTAGCCTACGGATAACGGAATTTTCAGGAAAGATTAAACCATATTTTCCTAAAAGCCGATATATGGGAATGAGGCGAGAACATACTGTTATTATACCCGCCCGAAAATGGATGTATATAATTTGGGTTAGGAGAGTAGAAGAAGTGTCAGATCTGTATACGAAAAAAGAAGTAGAAGATTATGTAACGAACGTGGTTTTCGAACGACCTTTAGGTGTAAGCATTTCAGCCATTTTATTGATCTTTAATGGAGCACTTCTGTTGGTGACCCAGCTATTGACGCTTAATGCATTAAATGAGGCTTCTACGTTAGTAGGCATTTGTAGGGGCATGTTTCAAGGGTTTATCGCGTTACTCGGTTTGGCAGGGACGACTGCCGGTGTCGGCATGTTATTTGGTAAGAAGTGGGCTTGGTGGCTGGCAGTATTTTATTTTACATATGAGACCATGCGTTATACGTGTGCAATTCTGTTTATTCCGGATGTCCCTCCAACGTTGGGCGGTGTACAGCTAAACCCTGCTCTATACTACGTAAAATATGGTATGCGTATTATTTGGAATTTGTTGTTTACGTTGTTCATGTGTCGTAGTAAAGTGACTGTTTTTTTTCAAACAAGTGAAAGCAACAAGTGGAGAGCATGTATTGTATTATTCTTCATAAATGGAGTGATGGTTGGGATTGGCTGGTGGCTGATAAGATAGGTTCTTCGATGTGAAGGAGATGGATAATGTCAATGGAAACGTTTCCGATTTTAGAAACCGATAGGCTTCGTTTAAGACAGCTTACAGTAGGGGATGCGGAGGATGTGTTCGGCTATTTCTCCAAGGATGAGGTCACACAATATTATGACTTGGAAAGCTTTACAGAGGTAGAGCAAGCCGAAAAATTTATTCGTTCGATGCTAACCAGATATGAGAAGCAAGAGGGCTTTCGTTGGGGGATTACGTTAAAAAAAGCTCCTGAGCGGATCGTGGGTACAATTGGATTTCATAACTGGCAGAAGAAGCACTCCCGTATTGAAATCGGCTATGAGCTGGCACCGGAATATTGGCGGCAAGGTCTGATGACGGAGGCGATGAAGGTGGTCGTGGATTATGGCTTTCATTTGCCGCAGGTTCACCGTATAGAAGCCTTCATTGATCCAGATAACGAAGGCTCCAAACGGCTGCTACTCAAAAGTGGCTTTACTAAAGAGGGTCACCTGAGAGACTATTTTTATGAAAAAGGTCAATTTGTCGACGCTGTTATTTTTGGATACCTTCGGGAAGAGCATCCCGTGGATCGGTAAGTTTACAAATACCCTTTGTCCCCGTAAGGCTGGAGTCGATCAAGCCAGGTCTGCTCCAGCTTTGCTAGTGCATCTTTGACATCAAAGAACGCTGAGTCCTTTTTCTTCAAAACGTCCAGCACTTCAAATTCAAACGAATCTTCGCCATACTCATTCCATTCCTGTTGTAGTTGTTTATTCTTAAATCCACCCATGTTCAGCTCAAAACGCCGTCCATTCAGCGACTTTAAATTCAGCGTGGAAGAGACGAAAATTTTCCCATTACGTGTATTTCGAATGCAATAGATTCCTGCCTCTGTCTTCATCTCCATGTACTGCTGCACCAATTCTTTTCTTCGATTCATTGTCGAATCCTCCTATTTGAGCATTTTGCATAAATCCCAAGAGCATTTTCAAATCAGCAATGTATAGATCGAAACGATTTAGTTCGTCTATATATTGTACCTACGAGCGTTGGGAATCGAATTATGCAAATTGCTGATTTCATAAACGTTGAGATTCAAGATTCCTTCAACCAATATTCACTGCCATCCGGCTTACGATCCAATAGATTGTATTCAATCATATATCTTCGCACCGTGACATAATCGTCATATACTTCCTGTAAAATCGCATTGATATCTTTCTCATGATATATTTGTCCCTTTACAAAACGGTCCGCAATTTCACGCAGCACAATCAGCTTGTGCTTTTCTTGCATTTTAAAGGTCTTTAGGCGTCCGTCTGTCCCATTCGGAAAATACTTCGTGAGTACCTTTTGCCGCTCGTTTTCCGTAATGTTGTAGCGTTCGTCCACCATCCGTGCTCCTATGGGTACTTCTACAATGGCGGGAGCGTGGCGGTCCTTCTCCTTTAGCAGCTCCATTAATGTGAGAAATACCTTGGCCTGCCGTTCTTTTTCTTTGAGACCAAAGCGATGATTACGTATGGTGGATGCGCTACCGATTCCAGTTTCCTTTTGAATATCCGCATCGCCCATGCCTTGATAAAATAACTGAAGCAACCGATTCTGATGATCCGTCAGTCCAGTCAGCTTTTTGTCCAGACCGATCAAATAGTCAAAGACTGAACCATACGTCCGCTGAATATGAAGTCGCATATACCGCTCTGCGTCATAAAATACCCCTTGATCCTGATATATGATGCCTTGCTCATATCGCTGTCCGTCCAGCAGGCAAATGACCTGCTCTTCTTGGCGAATATATCCTCGCTTCAGTTCTTCGATACCAGCATTCCAGAATAGTTCGGAATGATCCATTTTAGCAAACACCTCAATTAAATGATGATTATTTTATAGACAATATAACATTTTGTTTATTTTAAATCAATGAGTGGGATGATTCTTAAAGTATACTGGATATTCAAATTCATATAATGTTTAAAAAAGGATGTTATTGTTTTAAACATAATTTATGGCAATTTAAAAATATTTATATATTTTTCTTTATTTCGACAATCTTCGCTATATACAAATTTAATACGACATTGTTATCATATGTAAATCAAAATACATTTTTCTGAAAGAGGGCGAAATATGATTGAATTATAAATTATTTTTAATTTTATTATTCTTCTAACTAGGCATTACCACTATATGCAGGAGGATGATTTTAAAAATGCAATTTTTTTTAAACGAAATGAGGCAGCGAGGGAAAGGAAAGAATGCTAAACAATTCTTTTTAATCATGCTTTGCTTATCTGTTTTTTTATCTCCATGGAGCGTAGCTGTGTTTCCTCAAGCAGTAGTGTCAGCAGCATTTACGGGTGGAATACCAGATCTGTATCCACCACCAGACAGAGGAGGATCAATTGGGCCTCCTGAAGAAAAGCCAACGCCTTCAGAACCATCATCTACACATGAAACTGTAACGTTGTCGGATGGTTCGATTGTACATGTACAGGCAAGTTCCCCTTATATCAATTTCATTCGAAATAATGTAGTCGTTTATTCCAAAAATCTTGGGGCTGCATTATCGGTTAAATTTTACAATGTCTCGGTATCTTCCAATGCTATAACGGTAAATTACTTTTATATAAATGAGTGGAATGGATCCAAATCCTCAGGAACTTTTACATACTCAGGAATTGTCTTAACCACTCCAGCCAGTCCACACATAAGTTCCAATATTACAGGGATGACGAATCAAAATGTTCTTATCCAATTGGATAGTGTACCTGCTAATTCTAAAAGCGAGTACAAAATCGGTGTGAACGGTACGTGGACTCCATATAGTAATCCATTTCAGGTGTCTGAAAACACTACTATTTTTGCTCGTTATACAGATAAATACGGAAACCTCAGCACTGAGAATTCATTGGTGATTAGCAACATTGATAAAGCACCACCTGCCCCACCGTCATTTAGTAATAGCCCTCCGAATGAAGTAGCAAATAATATCAGAGTGACAATCAACTATCCTACTGATGCAGCGAGAAGGGAATACCGTGTCAATCAAAGCGAATGGAAGGTGTATAACTCTCCCATTGATGTAAATGAGTATGGAACGCGAATACAGGCACGCGCAACAGATAGTGCCGGAAATGTGTCGCAAGTTACGGAATCGGTAATAAATTTGATTAATAGAACGCCAGTAACGATTAAGGGCATTCCAGCTACCACGATTGAAATGGATGAGGGAGCCTCAAATAAAGATTTATCCGAATATTTTACAGACCCTGACCAGCAGCAGCTTCAATATTCGGGTACAAATTCCAACTCAGTCGTAGTCATCCACCAATTGGTCAAGGACTCAAGGGGGAATACCTCACTACTGAATTTGCAGCCCCAAAGTTCGGGAGAATCGACGATAACCATAACAGCTACAGACCCGTTAGGTAAGTCTGTATCGCAGAATTTTGTTGTAAAAGTTTTGGATACCAAATATATAGAACAATTGGCCAAAGCTGAAGCAGCGGTGGCACAAGCAGAGACAACTCAATTACAGACGGATGTAAATACAGCTATAGAGTTAATAAACGAACTTCGTGATCAGGACAAGGGCAAGCTTGTTGAAAGAGTAGTAGCAATACAAAAAATCATTGATGCAAAAGCTGCCTATACTGAGCAATTGGCTATAGCTACGCACGCAGTTGAAAAAGCGGAAGCTTCAAAATTACAAACTGAGATTAATATGGCTCGCACTTTACTAGTGCATCTCAATGATGCAGACAAACAACAGCTTAACGACCGATTAGATCGTATACCAGCTATTGATGATTTGCCCAAGGATATAACAAGTCCTTCCAAAGCTAAAAAGTTAACCGGCTCCAGGCCTGCACCGAACAGCATTGTTTTAACATGGGAAGCATCTACCGATGATGTTGGAGTCGTTAGCTATGATGTGTATCGTGATAGTCAAATGATAGGTAATACCGGAGAATTAACCTTTCAAGTGAACCAGTTAGAGCCTCAGAAAATTTACAGGTTTGCAGTAAAAGCCAGGGATGCGGCTGGAAACTATTCGGAGTTTAGCAATAGTGTCAAAAGCGGCTTATCCAGAAAATATAAATATATTTATGATGCTAATGGAAGGCTTGAGCATATTGAACAGGATGGTCAGGTTGTTTTCCAATATCAATATGACTCTAATGGTAACCTGATACAGATCATAAAGTGAGCAGTTCCCAATAAATGATATGTAATACAATTTAAAGTCGGGAATGGAGAGAAGAACTTGCGATTTAGAACAGTAAGACGTCATATAGCGATAATCATGATTATTACATTTATTTTTGGCACAATTAGCGGCCTTGTTCCTCCAAATGTATTCGGTGCAGGGAAGGACAATTCGCAATATTCGGCGGATCAAATGGCTGCCCGATTTGGAGTCACATCATCTTTTCTTTCGGAACAGTTAAAGAAAGGTTATTCATTAAATCAAATTTATACAGCGTTATATATGGCTGAACAGGATCATATAAGCTACGATCAGGCAGTAGCTTCGTTATTTCCTTCAGAGGAAAACCAATCACAGACTGTAACAAGTGACGTATATAATAAGCTATCGGATGCTCCACTAGATAACCTGATTTCTCATAGTGTTACAGATGATGTTTATCCAACTGATGATTCTGTTCCTACGAACAAAGTCACTGAAGATGTATATAAGACGGATTTCCTGAAACTAAATCTCATGGCGAATGTGCCACAGCTTCCACCTATTAGAGAGGAAGCGCCCGTTTACAATAAATCTTCCTTTAATGAAGCACCTTATTCTGTTGGCGACGATAAAGAATCAATATCCACTTTATCAGGTAGCTTATCGCTGCAAAACACAGATTTAACTCTGCCTGGACGAAACGGACTGGGCTTTTCTTTGACGCGTCAATATGATACAAATCGTGCTCAATTTTTTGACAAAGGCGCTGAAATTGTTGACAACAGTGCTGCTGTGCAAAATTATTATGTCTACTTTAAGGCGATGATGAAACCTGTTATCAAGTCGTACAAGGTAGCCTATCAGCAAAAAAGATGGGTGCAAGAGGACACAGACGGTGATGGGAATGTTGATGTGAATACCTATAATCTTCAGCCGGAAACCAAAGTTATAGGCACATACACAACCTATGAAGCTGCTAGTCAAGCAGCGGGACAAAAAATAACCTATACTACAGCTCCGGAGTCCAGAGTAGAAAAGGACTCTCAAACGGGAAAATGGGAGAAGGCTTTTCCTGATTCAATAAAGTACAGCAAAGATGGATTTACAGGAACCTTAAACAAAGATGGACAAGCTAGAGTCATCAAGGGATCATATACAGCTCCAAGTTTTAAAAATGTATTCGGGGAACAATGTAGTGTTATGAATACGTTCTTTTATGATAGCGCTGGAAATATAACACGGAATTATCCAAGTGGTTCGTCATGTGGAGACTCTAAATTACATTACGACAGGGATTCATATGAAGGGGATTTGTCCTTAACAGGTATGATTGTTCCTCAAAGATGCCCTAGCTTTTCTCCTGGTAGAATCATGTGTAGCGAGTACGGAACAGCGTATTATTCAGGAACAGTGTTCAATAAGGGAACTGCTGATACCCGAGAATGGAGGCAAGATTATAGCGGAACCGTTACTAAGCCCGGTTATACCAGCGATATTGGTTATAGCGAGTGGACTAGCAACGGAAAAGGCGGAAGGACAAGAACGGCCTTTACCATGGAGGGCTCACCGCAAATTGAAACGATTGTTTCAGAGGGGCTCGAAACGGCTGTTCGTCGGCAGACTGCCCTGTTCACAACGATTGCTGAGGCTGAGTTCTATAGGGATTTAATTAACAGTAATCCTCAGACTGAAATTCCGAGTGACGATGGGAATAAATATTATATTGCAGCAGATGCGGACGCTACCGTTTTTGCTGAGATTGTAGCCTATCAACCTTCATTTATTTTTCAAAACCGTACCTATCCTGCCATGGAAGATCAATTGAGCCCTCTTGGCAAGGGGTGGTCCTGGAATTTACCTTATGTAGAAACCAAGGAGGGCAAGCAGTACATACACTTGGGGGATGGTGGCAGCTATGAAATTGAGGGCGACCAGCTCAAAGGTTACGACTGGAAAGGACTAAGCTTTACTCCTGATACTTCAGTAACAGTTAATGGAGAAAATTCATCAAATGTATTAACTTCTGTTGATGGAACGAAAAAACAATATTTCTCCAAAGACGGGCAGTTGCTACAAATTGAAGATGCATATCATAACACGATAAAGTTCAATTATGAACTCAATGCTACTTATAAACGCAAATTGCTTAGTAAGGTAGAAGATGCAATCGACAACTCGATTGATATTCAATATACGGCTTCAGACGTTACTTTGTCTAAAGGAAACCGCACAGTTGTCTATCATAAACATACAGAACAAGGTGTTGAATTACTGGATTCAGTTACAGATGCCGAAGGCAGAAAAACGACATATTCCTATACATTGGCACCTGCCAAGTTTAATTTGAGTGCGTCACATCCAGAAAGACAAATCTCTAATCCGTACGCTTTGTTAACCAAAGTATTTCATCCTACTGGAGCCTCTACTTTGTATACTTACGAAGACCAGCCAGTAAAACGCTATATTGGCTCCAATTCGGTAAACGAGGCATATCGAGCGGTCTCACGTGTAGATCAAATCACATATCAAAATAATCAAACGGAAAACTATAATCAGGAAACGATTCATTATAATTCTGATATGGGTGAGAGCTACGTGAAAGATACTTCGTTCTCTACTGTAACAGACAATGGATTAGTTCGTTCGACCTTCAATTATACTAAAAAGTTTATTAGTGCAGACACGCCACCACAGTATTACCTGGATCAATCTGTGGTTAAAGCAGGAGATTCTGAAAAGAGCACAGCTTATCAATACGGTAAGCAGGTGACAGGCAAAGCCTATACCGTACCTGTTCCAACGCGTACCTCGTCCAGCAATAATCAAAATGGAGACGTTTTGACAACGGCTGCTGAATATGATGATTACGGTAATATGACAAGCTCAGTGGATGAAAAAGGTTCACAAACTGCGTATACGTATGACGACAAGCATAGGATTAAAACCATTACAGAACCGATTGATTCTAACAGCACTGGAGTTACAGAGTACACTCGAAACCCGCAGGGGAAAGTAACACAAGCCATCGTCTCCAAGGATCATTCCGGGGGAGAATTACTACAAAAAGTAAATTATTCGGGTATCGATGCTTACGGAAATACAACCGTTCAGACGATTGCGAACGGTAACAAGTCCGTGACTACAACAACGGAATACAGTGGTGGCTACGATCATGCTTTTCCAACGAAACAAAGTGTGGAGGTTACAAATATTGATGGAGAAAAATCCACAGTAACCATTCAGTCAGATTATGATAAATCAACTGGTTTAATCACTTCCTCGTTGGATGGGAAAGGTCAGAAAACCGGGTATCAATACGATGCTCTTGACCGCGTAAAGGCTGTAACTTATCCGGACGGTAAAAGTATCCATGTAGCCTACGATGATCTCGAGAACACCGTAACGGTGACTAACGAGTTGGGTATACGAACAAAGTCACGTTACAATGCTTTGGGCTGGAATATCGAGTCAGGATTGTTCGAAGGTAACGATTACGTGATCAAGTCCAAGTCAGCTTATGACGCTAACGGAAGATTAGTGTCCAGTGAAGATGCACTTGGGCATCTGACACGATATGGCTATGACGCTTGGAGCCGTACAACCTCGACAGCCTATGCGGACGGTTCAGAAGCAGGAGTTAAGTATGATGATGCTCTACGTCAAGTAACTCAGCGAGATGGTGAGCTTAATGAACAAATTCAAATCTACGATAAATGGAACCGTCTGGTGCAAAATAAAGAAAAATCAGCAATGGACGGTAACGAGAAAATAACTTCCAAGATAGAGTATGATGCTGTCAACGACCAGATTTTAAAACAAACCGATGCCAATGGTAATGAGACTCAATTTTCATATAATGCCTTGGGTGACCAAACATCTGTGACGGAGCCCAACGGTGAAACGACGAAGTACACTTACGATATGCTGGGCAATCTCACTCAGATCACATATCCGGATGGTCATGCCAAGGTGAAGGCGTATGATGAATTGGGTAGAGTGATTCAAACCAAGGATGGAAAAACCAGGTAGAGAAGCGTTATTTTGATACCAATGGGAACTTATCCAAGAAAACAGATCGCAACGGGAACGTCACTTCATTTGAATACGATAGCCGTAATCGCTTGAAGTCGCGTATAGGAAAAGATGAGACGGTCAGCTACGTATATGATGCTGCGGGCAAACGCCTAAGTATGACAGATCAGACGGGTACAACATCCTATGCATATGATCCGTATACGGAGCAATTAGATACCTTGTCTTACCCGGGTGGTCTAAAGCTCTCCAATCAGTATGATGCTAATGGGAATCGAGCTGAAATGACAGGACCATTTGGCGAGCAAGTAAACTACACGTATGATCAATTGAATAGACTGAAGACCGTAGGTAGCACAAAAGATAAGCCTGTTTCGGAATATTCCTATACCAAAAATGGATTGCTGGATTCAACAGTATCTGCAAATGGTTATCGCCAGCAAAACAAATATAATGGGATTGAGTTAGTTGAATTAAAGCACACACGATCTGATGCGGAAACGAACAGCTTTCAATATAGCTACGATCCAGGTAAGAATATTACGAAACGTACTCAAAATGGTGTAGAGGATACCTTTACTTACGATAAGCTGAATCGGATTGCTACCTCCACCGAAAATCAGGATGCTTATTCGTATGATGCCAGAGGGAATCGTCTTACGATGGAAACGGAGAGAACTCCTCATACGAAGCCGCGTGAGAATCGCTTCGACGATCAGAACCGATTGACTCAAGTCAAGGCCGATGGAAAGCTCGTAGAGTACCAATACAACGGGGATGGGTTACTGACAGACCGTATACAGGACGGCGTTCATATCCGTTACTACTATGATGGAAACAGTGCTCAAATTATAGCAGAAGCTACGATTGAAAATGGAAAACCTGTTTTAAAAGCCAATTATATTC
This sequence comes from Paenibacillus sp. FSL R10-2748, assembly GCF_038005565.1. Lineage (NCBI taxonomy): Bacteria > Bacillati > Bacillota > Bacilli > Caryophanales > Paenibacillaceae > Paenibacillus > Paenibacillus sp. FSL R10-2748. Next base: position 875,136 of record NZ_JBBOTK010000001.1, on the reverse strand, counting down.
GAGGTCTGAAATTAGAGGCTATAGCCTATGCGGATCAAACCAAAGCCTATCCCGTCTATAATGGTCACGGAGATATTATTGAAATCAGGGATTCCTCCGGAGCGTTGCTGAATCAATATCAATATGATATCTGGGGCAATGAAGAGGTCAAGGAAGAAAAAGTCCACAACCCATTCCGGTATTCAGGCGAATTATGGGATGATACAACGGAATTACAATACCTTCGCGCCAGATGGTATGATCCTGATAGTGGAAGGTTTATTAATGAGGATGCGTATCAAGGAGAGCAGAATAATCCGTCAAGTTTAAATTTGTATACGTATGTCCAAAACAATCCATTGATTTATATTGATCCTAGCGGGCATTATATTTCAACTGGACCATTGGAACAGTTTAAATATGAATTAGAACTAGCTATGAAGGACGTACATTCTAAAAAGCAGGCCGATTATTGGCTGTGGAGAGAAGAAATAGGTAGTATTTTTGCTCCTGTTTATAATGACAATAACAATGAATTTAAATTTTTATTTGGGTTAGCGACCCAAACAAGCCCTTATGGAAATAGTAAAAAGAAGGCGGATTGGGCTAAGAGTTACCTACTAGAGGCTTATAGTGCTTATATCACAGGATATGTTTATGAATCTTCGGGTCTTGTTGGTACTGTGGGCACGATGTTTGGTCCTAGTAATAATAGGGGGGCGGGAAATGCTTTTAGTCGTGATACCATTATTAAATCAGCAACAGCACTTAAGAAGGGTGGAGAGACTGTTGTGGGACATGCTCTACAAAAACATGCAGGGAGAAATCCCGATATCTGGGGCAAAGTTAAGGGTGGACCTGACCAAATAAACCAGTCTGCAAAAAAACATTTGGAGGGAATTATTGATGCTCCAGGAGATTTCGTTAAAGTTACAAATGACAGGGGGATTACATTTCTAGAAAAGAAACTGCCTGATGGCCGAGGAGTAAGACTCAATCAAGATGGGACATTTAAGGGGTTTATTGACCAATAAAAAGGAGTGGTAGATTGGAAAATTTTGAAATTATACTGGAAGACTTTCGAAAAGATGAGTTAGACAAACTAGTTTTTGAAGAACTTAAGATCAACTCGTCAGAAGTAAAGTCCTCACATTTCTTTGATAACAACAGTGGAGAAGATATTGAATTTCATCAAATCAAAAGTTTACGGGAGGTACTTTCACCTATTGGAACAGGAAATGCTTTTCTGAACCAAGTGGAAATAGGTTGTAACCTAAAAGATGTGATGATAATATTTTCTTTTGAAAAATATACTGGGGATATTATATTTAATTTTCCAGAAATTGAGTTATTTACTGGTGAGGTTTCTGAAGTGAAGTTGAAAGCCGAGAAAATAGTGAAATTTTTTGTGGATTTAAAAGATAAATACAATATTCCGAAAATAAGAATCGGTTTCGAACCTGCATCGGATGATGATAGTTGTCTAGTGGAGATAGGTCCAGATAAAGTTAATCTAGAGAGTATCTTAAAGAAAATATTAATTTAGTTTTCAGAACCTTAAGAGATGTTCTCTTAAGGTTTCTTTTTGTTTGGTGGGATACCCAATGTCGATAGTAAAACGTTACGCTTTCTTTTATTACCAAGTTAAGATCACAAAATCAGGATGCTTACTCATATGGTGCCAGCGAAAATCGTTTTACACGTATGTGAAAATAATCCGTTGATATCTAAGTGGACATAAAGTAAGTGAGATTGAACTAAACACTTATCTTGAAATTACTACAAACGAAGGTGAAAATTCTTAAGTTTGGTGGAGATCAGAAGTATTATTAAAAAAGCCACAAGTTTAATTAAATCAGAACCAAGGTTGGTAAAAGCAGCTCAACAAATGGGGGGAAATCCAGCAATTCAAATAGAAGCAGATGAATTTGTGGCAAAATTCCTTAAAGGAAATATTAATCCGGGAAAAGAACGAGAAATTTAACAAGAGATATTAATTATTTAAGGGGGAAAAAGGAGCAAGAGTATTTTTTAAAATGAATAATGGCCAAATGAACATTTTGACTAAGTTTAATAAGGCTAACGAACAAACAGTTATAGATATCATTTATAAAGTTTACGGTAAATGAGGAGGTCCAAATGAGAGTGAGAAAAATTGTATATCCAACTCCACTATCTCAAATAGCAGATATTGAGGATGATAATATAGATGTATTTATTGAACTTGAAGATGGGACCAATATTTCTGTAGTTGTGTGTACCCCAAAAAATCTAATTAGTTATATGACCAAAGAGAATATTGATTTTATTCCTGCATCACCACCAGATATTATTGTGAAACTATTAACAGAAGAAATTATTGAACAAGCTATTGAAAATTATGCTCAAGAAGATGCTTTCTGGCTAAAGTTGTTTTTTGTAGCTGGCGTTGATAAAACAGTCATAGATTTAGACAGAATTAATTTGTGCCTTAAAGAAATGAAAAGAATAAATCAGGAACTCATGAACGATTAAAAATTAATATTATAGTTATTTTGACCACATGGATTAACTCTGTGTGGTTTTTCTTTTCTATAGGTTTAAGAGGAGTTGATACTGTATCGACTGTACAAGTTTATGCAGGATGAAAAAAGGATTAAAAGGTAAAAATGTATAAATTAACTATAAAATAACGAAACCACCCTTTTGATATGAAAGAATACTCTGAAATGAGTAAAAACGAAGCTAAAGAACATTTTAATTGGTTTAAACAACAAATACCTTCGCGTTTAGAGCAACTTGGCGCATTTTCACAGATACATCTGGATTACAGTGATCGTTCGCTCATAGATATTTGGGAATGGTATTTAAGAAATGTACAGATTCAAAACAAAAGTACGTCAGAATTAGAAGAGGAGTATTCAGAGACTGAAGAATGATTGAAGAGCTATATATGTGAGAATAAACTCGACACAAAATCCCAAGCTTTTACACTGGATATTGCCATTTATCTAGGTGAGGTTGTAAAAAGTAATCACAGTGGGTTGGATTGGGGAGTTGTTTTTAAACCCAAGTCGTATGTTAGCCTTAATCGCCCTGTTATCACTGGTTTGACTAAGCAAAAAGATATGGATGTGATCATGATTTTATCGAATAAAATGTTTGCAGTATTAAAGGGACAACGTAACCCTAATGCTTTATTTGACATTTATCATACATGGAAAGAGTTTATTTGAAATCGTCGATAGGAAGGGATTACGATGATCGAAATCAATTGAATGGGAAGATCAGTAAAAAATTTGAATATTATATAAAGAACAAAGAGCCGTTAAGCATGTTAGCGGCTCTCTTCGTCGTCTTCTGGCAAGTATTCGATCAGTTCACCAGGGAGTACACCAAGGGTTCTACAAAGTGTATTCAAGGTTGGAAAGTCAATTCGGGCGTTTGCGTTGGAGGCCAAAGCTTTAACCGTATTCCTATTAATTCCCGTAATAGAAACAATATCTTTCTGTTCTAGTCCACGGTCTTTCATAATTTTATCAAGAGAAAATCTAATCACAACAATTCCTCCAAAAAGTAATCAAGTAAACTAGTTGACATGTATGAAACATAAGTGTATATTTGTAATCAAGTAATCTAGTTAACAAGATTATAAGTAAACTAAGTTGATGCCTTCATAGTATCAAAATGCTTTAAATTTAGCAACAGTCACTATTTTGATAATCCTAAAACAATTAATGCGAGAGGAGGGGAAAATAAACGGAAGGGATCTAGTCTGTATCATCCTCTACATACTCGATAACATCTTGAACATGGCAGTCTAGAGCTTTACAGATTTTATCTAGCGTATCAAATTTCACACCGTCTGTTTCTTCGTTGTAAAGTTTGGTGATTCCGTTTCTATGTAATCCAGTCATGCGGGAAAGCTCGGCAATATTTATTCGTTTTTCGCCCATAATACGGGAAAGATGAATCTTTATCATATTTTCCTCCAGCTAAATGCATTCTATAGTGTTAAAAAGCAACATCAAAGTATTGACAATAAACACTGTTCGATGTATTCTGAAAACAACAAAAATAACACTGTAATGTGCATTTGGTTTATTGAAATGTTATTTGTGAACGTCGTAGTAATATGCTTATCGTACCAAAACGTTTTACAATTAGCAATTAATTATCGTTCAACCACCTAGTTTGAAAAACTACCTGTAGAAGAAAGTATATTGGCAAATAAGAAACTTTGAACAAAGGAATGGAGCGAGGATGTATGACAGAATGGGTAATGGGATTGGAACGGGTATCCATGGTTCAGGGGCCATATGATTTACCTCATATGTATGAGATATGCGAGGGGATTCTGTATGACCATCAATATTTCTTTTACCTCGAAAATGACATACTGTGTTTGCGCCATGTGAAGAAGGTGGAGCAATCATATCATACGCATCTTTTCCTGGATGGAGAGAGCGGAGGCTTGCAACTGGCAGAGGGTGTACAAGGGGAAGTTATGCAAGTTGTCACGGAGATCATCGAACGCTTACGCGCTAAGGATGGACTGACATTTTTATTCGATGAACTGCTGTGGCTACATGGGAGGGGCCCCATTGAATTAAACCTTTTCAATAAGAAGGATGAAGTGACCCCGAGTGGCAGACAACTTGCTACGAAATAAATGATTCTTATGCTCTATATCATGGAACTTGTAGAAAAAAATTATGATTTCAGTGAATGTACCAGTTGTTGACTGATAAAAATGAGCGGATACCGAATCAATATGGTCAATTCCACCACAACAGCATCACCAGAGGGAGTAAATCCAAAATCACCTCCCAATAATATGTTTTGCTGCTGCTTTGATGAAGGAAATTCCGGTTCATCCAAGCCATAATGTTCTTTGAATCTCTCTTTCGTTTCATGATCTATGACAAGGTTATCCTGTGCAAAGGTATAGCACATAGGAACACTTAACTGTATTAAAAGAAGTAATGCAACGGGTATAAGCACTTTTTTGCTTTGCATGGTTAGCTCCTAAGATCTCTGTCTTTGACCTCTTAACTTTTGTATCTACCATAATGAAAACAACTTAAAAATGCAACGGAAGAATGAGAAAATAATCCCTTTACAGGATTTTATGACCAGAATATAATGGTAAATAACAGCATCGATCTACATACACTGAGTTATCGGGGTATAGCGCAGTCAGGTAGCGCGCACCCTTGGGGTGGGTGAGGTCGTGGGTTCGAATCCCGCTACTCCGATTTTTATCAAAATGTCCTGCTGATGCAGCTAATGCGTCTGCCGGGCGTTTTTTTTTGAATATTACATATCCTATCGGTCTATGTCTCTACTGGGTTGTGACGAGCTAGTCGTATGCAACGAATGTATGAAGCCACCTCTGCACTGGATTCGGAGGCAGAAGTGGCAACTCAACAATCCCTGGCGGAATGGTCTGCTGTTTGACTTTTTTAATTTGACTATAAAGATTCCTGAAGGGCTTTAGAAGAAGTGCTGTAATCAGCATAACGGGGAAGCACAATAGTGTAGTATATTCCTACAATAACGGTACAGACCCCAACTAATAAAAACAAGAGCTCAATTGGAATAAATGAAGGGAAGCTTACAGCAATGAAACCTAATGTAAGAGACTGGGACAGCATCATTAACGGATTAATCAAACCTTGCACTCGTCCCATCATTTGAGGATCTACAATACGAGGAAGCCATCCTCCTATACCAATGTTAATGAACGGAAGTATCAGTGCAATGACAAAGTTGATAATCAGAAAAGCATAGAGGTGGTTAACAAATCCAAGTGTGCACATACCTATTCCGGCTACCAGAACTCCCGCTGCAATCATTTGGTGTAGCTTTAGCTTGGCGGAGATGAGAGATGCGATTAGGGTACCAAGCAACACACCAGCTCCAAAAATAATACCTGTCCATACCATATACTGCTCATAGTTGTCTGGAGCTAGCTTATATTTAAGAATAAACATCGGTAAAACGCTAAAACCACCATTTAAAATACCAAACATGAAAAAGCCTGAAACCAACCAAAGCAATAGTCTGTTGCGTAATATGTAAAGAAACCCTTGTTTAAAATCGATCATGACAAGTTTGAATTTTAATTGTTTAAATTGATGTGCCCCGTTCGGAAGGCGTACTTCCTTTGGAATTTTGCAGGAACGAATAAGCAATGCAGACACAATAAAAGAAACAGCATCAATCAGGATGGCTCCAGTAATTCCAAAGTGCCAGTAAACGACGGCCCCTAGAGTTCCTCCAAATAACATGAAAAGACTCCCCATCATTTGATTGAGGCCTGCGGCAATGGTGTAATCATCTTCGTTTAATATCCCCTGTATAATGGCACTTTCGGCTGGAAAGAAAAATTTGGAGGCAGCACTACGGATGAAGAGGAGGGCAAATATCAAAGGAATCGAATCGATCCAAATAAAAATAAGCAAACATAAGGATAAAAAAGCGCTGATCCAGTCACAATTAACAGCAATTTTTTGTCGGTCCATCCGATCTGCTAGCACTCCAACCACGAGAAATACTACCAGCATCGGGAGCGAATACATTAACTCGGCAAGCGTTGCATAGTATGGCTGATTGGTAAACCGTTTCAACAAATAAAACATGAATGCAGTAACCCCGATAATTCCTCCCATTTGTGAGGCGAAGGTTGCCAGAAAAAACCTGACATAATTCTTGTTTCTGAGTACTTGTTTTAATCCAGTCACAGTTCCATCCCTTTCGCTTTTAAAGCGGTTTTTAGATGCCTAATTAAAATAATAGTGAAAAGTAGGAATATTGTACAGAAAAGTGACTTTAATGTCACTTTAAGTTTGAATTTGCATCGTATCGGACCCTCTACCTTTTAAATTCTGCTGTTAACGTAATCATATTGGGGTGGACTGGGAAGTTGTTTTCAAAATGGTTTGGCGTAGTATGAGGAGCAACATAAACTTAAATAACCAGCCGTCGGTTGATATCTGACGGCTGGTTATTTAAGTTGCTAGGTGTTTGAGTCTGACTCACAAATGGGTGTCAGTCTTCAATCTTAATGAAGCTAAATCCTCGCCATTTGTAGCGATTACTTTTTTATTTTTTATACCAGTCAAAGCTTTTCTTCTTTTTGTGGAATGGCCTCTTTTAATTGTCCGATATGTTGTCTGAAATAATCAATACGGTAATCGTCTATAATGAGGGTGTAAGAATTACAGAATAGCCCGATTCATCTCATTTACGCATGGATATGTTGAGAAAAAGGAAATGCTCATAGCTAGAAAACTTTATACAATGGAAGAGGAATAAGAATTGTGAAATTCGACTTTTGATGAAGGATTTCATATAATGTGAGCATATTGTGAACAACTTAAATTGAAGACTTAATAAAAAAATGAAAATGATTTCCGTCCAGCTATGAATTTCAAAATTTGACGGAGGGAACGAGATGACAATGGAAGAGAGCAGCAGACAGGTACCTTGGCAGGCGTATTACGGACCTAATCTAGGTTATGTGCAGGACCAGTATGAAAAGTATGTAGCGGACCCCGGAACAGTTGATCCGGCTTACCGCGAGCTGTTTGATCAATGGGGTGAGCCGCCACAATCCGAATACTCGGCTGCTTCCATGATAGACAACAAATTGCAAGGCCCCCCCACAAGTGCTTTGGGGCACCTTGATTCGAACACATTGCAGAAAGCGGTTACAGCGGGGAAAATGGTGTGGAATATCCGTGAATACGGACATTTAGCCGCCCAAATCGATCCGCTGGAACTGGATGCAGAGCAGGATACACGCCTGCTTAATCCAGCATCTTACGGTTTAACTGAACAAGACTTAAAGGCTTTTCCAGCCTCTTTAATATGGGATAACGCTCCTGCGGGAACACTTAACGGATGGGAAGCCATTCAACGGTTACGTGTAGCATACACAGGTCCGATTGCCTATGAATTTAGTCATATTCATAACGAGGAGGAACGCCGCTGGCTGAACAGCTATGCAGAATCCGGCTGGTCCTCCAAGCCACTCACAACACAGGAACGCAAGTCGTTGCTGGGCAGATTGGTAGAAGTAGAACAGTTCGAAGAGTTTTTGCATAAAACATTCGTCGGACAGAAACGTTTTTCGATTGAGGGTAATGATGTGCTTGTCCCTGTACTCGACGAGATTATTCGTCTAACCACAAATGCAGGAGCAAGTCATGTCCTGATGGGTATGGCGCATCGCGGCCGTTTGAATGTACTGGCACATGTGCTGGGCAAGCCTTACAGTAAAATTTTCTCTGAATTTCATCATTCGCCGAATAAAGATTTGATCCCGTCGGAAGGTTCCACAGGAATTAACTACGGCTGGACTGGCGATGTGAAATATCATCTGGGTGCTGATCGTTTTGTAAAAGATGGGGGAGCGGTGCAGGCCCGTCTGACATTGGCGAATAACCCAAGTCACCTGGAATATGTGAATCCAGTGGTACAAGGATTTTCACGAGCTGCACAGGAAGACCGCAGTGAGGCTGGTTATCCGAAGCTGGATGTGAGCAAGGCAGCTACAATTATTATGCACGGTGATGCGGCTTTCCCAGGTGAAGGTATCGTGGCAGAATCACTTAATTTCACTAATTTGCGTGGCTTCCGTAATGGCGGCACGGTCCATATTATTGTGAATAATCGTCTGGGTTTTACAACGGAAAGTGTCGATTCCCGTTCGACCCGTTATGCCAGTGATCTGGCTAAAGGCTATGAAATTCCAATTGTGCATGTGAACGCGGATAATCCCGAAGCTTGTATTGCAGCTGCTCGTATGGCTGGCGAATACCGCAATCGTTTCAAGAAGGATTTTCTGATTGATCTGATTGGTTACCGTCGTTATGGTCACAATGAATCCGATGACCCGGAAACAACACAACCGCTGGTATATCGTAAGGTGAAGAATCATCCGACGGTGAGCAAATTGTATGCTCAAAAACTGATGAAGCAGGGAATTGTGGATGAAGCGTTTAGTGCTGGCCTTATTGAAAAGGTCCAAACCAGACTGAAGGAAGCGCATGAGCATGTGAAGAATCAACCGGAACAAGAGCCGGAAATGACTCCTGTGAAGGCGAAAAAGAATCAGAGTTCTATGGTACGTACTGCAGTGGAATTGAAAAAGCTGCGCCAAATCAATGAAAACTTGCTCAAATGGCCACAGGCTTTTCATGTATATCCGAAGCTGGATCGAATTTTACAGCGTAGAAAAACCGCTCTGAACGAGGGAGAAAAGGTAGATTGGAGCTTGGCGGAGACGCTGGCTTTGGCCACCATTCTCGCAGACGGCAAGCCTATTCGTATGACAGGTCAGGATGCGGAGCGAGCTACATTTGCTCACCGTAACCTCGTGCTGCATGAGCCTGAAACAGGCCGTACACATTGCCCGTTGCATACTTTGCCGGAAGCACGTGCTTCGTTCAGTATTCATAACAGTCCATTGTCTGAGGCATCTGTCCTCGGCTTTGAATACGGCTATAACGTGTATTCTCCTGAAACGTTAGTGATTTGGGAAGCGCAATTCGGCGATTTTGCCAACTGTGCACAGGTTATTTTTGACCAATTCATTTCTGCGGGCCGTGCTAAATGGAGACAGAAATCGAGTCTGGTGATGCTGTTACCGCATGGTAGCGAAGGACAAGGACCAGAGCACACGAGCGCACGTCTGGAGCGTTTTCTCCAGTTGTCCGCACAAAATAACTGGACTGTCGCTAATTTGAGCAGTGCCTCTCAGTATTTCCATCTGCTGCGCCGTCAGGCTGCATTAAGCGAAAGTGAGGAAGCCCGTCCACTTGTGATGATGTCGCCGAAGAGCCTGATTCGTAATAATCGTGTCGCTTCGCCTGCTTCTGAATTCAGCGAAGGAGCGTTCCGTCCTGTGTTGGAACAGCCTGGTCTGGGGGCACGTCCGGATCGTGTAGAGCGCATTGTACTGTGCAGTGGCAAGATTGCCATTGATCTCGAAGAAGCATTGGAAAAGGATAAGAATGAGGCAGAAGAGCGTCTGCATATTATTCGTGTGGAGCAGCTATACCCTTTCCCGGAAGAGGAAATTCGGAATATTTTCGGCCGCTTCCCGCATGTTAAGGAGTTCGTATGGGCTCAGGAAGAACCTAAAAATATGGGGGCTTGGAGTTACATTGAACCTCGTCTGCGGAATGTAGTGCCACAGGGAGCGGAAATTCGTTACGCAGGCAGACCAGATCGTTCAAGCCCGGCCAGCGGTTATCAGCAAGTACACAGCCTAGAACAACAGCGAATTATTCAATCGGCGTTGAAGCAGGATTCCAAAAACAATATTACACTTGGGAGGTAGCGGCTGTGAGCGATATTATAGTGCCAGCAATGGGAGAATCCATCACGGAAGGAACAATCTCCAAATGGCTTGTGAAGGAAGGGGATTCCGTAGGACAGGGAGATGTTCTACTGGAGCTGGAAACCGATAAGGTCAATCTGGAAATTAGTGCGGAAGAAGCAGGTGTGGTCCAGAAAATCCTTCGTCAGGAGGGAGATACTGTGGTCATCGGTGAAGCTGTTGGCTTGATCGGAAGCGGCAGTGGTGATGCGGAATCAACCGGTGCTGGAGAAGTTGCAGCGACTCAAGCGCCTGAAGCACCGTCCGTAGCGACTTCACCGTCTTCCGTAGGAGGCGGCGTTAAAGCAGAAGAAAAGTCTGCACCGCCTATTTCATCGAATGGCGACGGGAATGGCCAGACGGCATCACCATCCGCCCGGAAGTTGGCGCGTGAGCGCGGGATTGATCTTGAACAGGTACAGGGAAAGGACCCGCTCGGACGTGTTTTCCAGGAGGACGTAAAAACGCATAACAGCGCTGAAGTGTCACGTGCAGCATCTGTACCTACGTCTCCCGCTACTAGCAAGCCTGCGCCTCCGTCTCCAGCACAAACGGAGTACAGCAAGCCTGTGGAACGCCAGCGGATGTCTCGACGCAGAGCGACGATCGCTAAGCGTCTTGTTGAAGCACAGCAAACAGCTGCCATGCTCACCACTTTTAATGAAGTGGATATGACCGCCATTCTCGATGTGCGTAAACGCCGTAAAGATAAGTTTAAGGAAAAACATGATGTAGGTTTGGGCTTTATGTCCTTCTTTACAAAGGCAGTGGTTGGTGCACTCAAGCGCTTCCCTACCGTGAATGCAGAGATTAATGGCGATGATATCGTACTGAAAAAATACTATGATATCGGGATCGCTGTATCTGCCAAGGAAGGTTTGGTCGTGCCAGTTGTGCGGGATGCCGATCGTCTTGGCTTTGCTGAGATCGAGAAGAGCATTGCAGATTTGGCTGGCAAAGCTCGCTCCAATTCACTTTCTCTGGCCGACTTGCAAGGGGGAACTTTTACTATAACCAATGGAGGTATTTTCGGTTCCCTGCTGTCTACGCCAATTCTCAATACGCCGCAAGTGGGTATTTTGGGAATGCATAAAATCCAACTTCGCCCGATTGCCATCGACGAGGAACGCATGGAAAATCGTCCGATGATGTATATCGCGTTGTCCTACGATCACCGGATTATTGATGGTAGTGAGGCGGTTCGTTTCCTGGTAACGGTTAAAGAATTGCTGGAAGATCCGGAATCATTGTTACTGGAAGGATAAAATAAAGGTAAGTGGATCTTCTCTTTACGTGTATGACAAAAGCAGACTCTTGCGAGTCTGCTTTTTTTCCTGCATAGTTATAACATAAGGCAACTGATATGACAGGCAGTAGATGTAGAGAAGGGCGGGAACTGTTTTGGGCAAAGACTTGCGCTATCCGATAGGATCATTCGTTGTTCCAGATACCATTACAGAAGAACAGCTTATCGCATGGATTCACGATATTGCTGAATTGCCTGCACAACTACGTCAGGCGGTCGAAGGACTGAATGAGCAGCAGCTAAATACGCCTTATCGCGAAGGGGGCTGGACGATTCGGCAGGTAGTTCATCATGTGGCAGACAGCCATATGAACAGCTATATCCGTTTTAAGCTGGCACTGACGGAGGATACACCCACGATCAAGCCATATGATGAGGGGCGTTGGGCCGAAATACCAGACGCCAGGGAGCTTCCACTGGAACCTTCGTTGCAATTGCTAGAAGGACTGCATGAACGGTGGGTGACCGTGTTGCGATCGTTGGGAGAAGATCAGCTACATCGATCGTTTATTCATCCTGAATCGGGCCAGACGATCCGCCTGGAACGAAACATCGGCATCTATGCCTGGCATGGCAAACATCATACAGCTCATATTACTTCCTTGAGAGAACGAAATGCATGGTGATTTTTAAAACTATACCCAAATGAAATATAAAGGAATTAAAAAGAAACCTTCAATCCCACTTTGATCGTGGTTTTAAAGGTTTCTTTTCTTATTTCCTCACAAGGCTGATGACTTGGGCGAGTTTGATTGTTCAGGTGCCTCGAAGGCTCCAGACAATGCGGAAACAGAGGTCACCCCTGTGTTAACATGACGGTCGAGCCAGTCTACGATGTCACTCATCACCTCGTCGCGGTTTGTTTCATGCAGCATCTCATGGCGACCGTCAGGATAGAGGCGATACTCCATGTCCTGAAGCTCTAGGCTTCGATACATTTCCACTAGTGACAACACACCTTTACCGAACAAACCCACTGGATCACGATCCCCGGCAAAAATATAAACTGGCAGTTTGGGATTGATGTGTTTCAGCGAGGAAGGCCAGTGGATTTCTTGCAATAGCCTGAAAAAATCCAGAAAAAAGCCTGTCGTGCAAATAGCTCCACATAATGGGTCATGTACGAACTGATCTACTTCCTCAGGATCACGGGACAGCCAGTCAAACGCCGTACGCACTGGACGAAAGGCGCGGTTAAAGCCGCCAAAGACCATAGCGTTGAGCAGCATGCTGCGATGATCCATTCCTTGCAGCTTGGCTTGCAGTAGAGCAACTTGCTCTCCGAGCTTTAGGAGACCACGTCGTCCGTTGGTTCCCGATAAAATAAACCCGTGATACGTTTGCCTATCATCATACATAATTTTCTGGGTTAAAAAGGACCCCATGCTGTGACCCAGCAAAAAACGAGACTGATCAGGGAATTCCTTAGCCGCAATTTCGCCTAGCTCCAGCATGCCGTTTGCCATTCGATTAAACGCATTAGCTCCCGGCATACCCAGCTTATCAGGATCACCAGCCGTGCGCCCGTGACCGATATGATCGTTGGCATACACACCATAACCGCAACCAGTAAGCTTTTCGGCCAGTCGAATGTAGCGATAGGATGTCTCGCACATACCATGCGAAATTTGAACAATCCCCTTAATGGGCAAATTCTGATCAGGCAGCCAGCGGTAGGCAAAAAGCTCTGTTCCGTCATTTTCAGCGATGGTGAAGGTGTATTCCCGCATAATTAGACATCACATCCTTTAAGCTTTAAGGAAGATAAGATCTAAGTACGGTCATTCCGTCATTCAGCGTGTAACCGCTCAGGTTAGCAGGCAACAGGAAGCAATCTCCAGCTTTACAGGAAAGAGACTCGGTATTATTGTTCCATGTTATGGTCCCACTGCCTTCACAAATCACGAGAATGGTGAAGCTGTCTTCCGTTGTAGAAAGTGCCCAACTTCCATCTACGATACCCTTTTCCACAACAAAATACTCACAGGCAGCCAGCTGGAGCCATTTTCCAGGCTGTAAGCCGTCCGTTTTCATCGTTGTTGCACCTGCACCCTCGTAGGAGGTTACATTGAGGGAATCCTCGATATGCAACTCACGAGGCTTGCCGTCTAGTCCGGGGCGATTGTAGTCATATAAGCGATAGGTAGTATCCGAATTTTGCTGGATTTCAGCAACGACAACGCCTGCACACAGTGCATGTACGGTTCCGGCGGGAATGAAGAACGTATCGCCTGCTTCGACTGGAACCTGGCGCAAACTTCCGAGGATGTCCCCACTTTCAAGAGCTGTGCGCAGACTCTCGCGAGTTACACCTTCGGTCAGACCATAAATAATCTTGGCATCTGGCTTGGCATCAAGCACGTACCACATTTCAGTTTTCCCTAATTCTCCGGCTGGAAGTCCTGCGTAATCATCTGTCGGATGCACCTGAACGGATAAGTCATCATTACAATCCAGTAGTTTGATCAAAAGTGGAAATCGTCCGCCTTTTTCCGATACACCCTTGGCCCCGAGCCAATCCTGCCCGTAGGTCTCGCGGATTTCATCCAGTCCTTTGCCTGCCAGCTCACCATTGATGACCGTTGTTGTTCCGTTTGGATGATCGGCAATCATCCATCCTTCCCCGATATGTCCTTCTGGTGGGGTTAGACCAAATTGCTCTAAGGCCCGTCCTCCCCAAACTCTCTCTTTGAACTCAGGTTGAAATTGCAGCGGGTATGGCTTTAGCATAATTTCTCTCCTCCATAATGAGTAATGAGTGCGACCTAACAGAATAGGGAAATCAATAACGTGCCGCTGGGGCAATAAACTGGGATGAATAGCGCCCAAACGAGCTTGAAAAATGATATATGTAAGGCGGCTAAAAAAGCCGCTCATAACCTGAGTTTAAAATCCGACATTATTTCTTTTCAACCGCCACTACGTAAGGCGAAGCGGCTCGTTGTAATTGACGATAAATAATGCTTTGACCGCTGGAGACTGGGAGAGCAGAAGCCCATTGAAGAACGGCATCTGCTTCTTCAATGCCTCCAGCGTGCCCTGGATAGAGTACGGCAGTCAGAATGCCGCGTGGTCGCAGCAATTGTAAGGCAGCATCAAGTGCGACGAGCGTACTGTCTGTATGGGTGATGACAGTAGGATCGGCGCCTTCGGAAGGCAAGTAGCCGAGGTTAAACATGACCGCAGCGACTTTGCCATGCAGCATGTCTGGAACGGCCTTCCGCATTTGCTCGTGACCTTGTAGCAGTAGCGATACTTCTGCTAATGAAGGCGAAGCGTTTTCTTCCAGTCGACGACGGGCGCAATGCAGTGCTTCTTGCTGGATGTCGAAGCCATAGACACGGCCCCGTTTGCCAGCAGCTTTTGCCAGAAACAACGTATCTGCTCCTGTGCCGACGGTGGCGTCTATAGCAGTATCACCTGGCTGCACCCGCGCAGCCACCAATTGATGAGCGTAGCTCAGGACGGATAGGAACCCCATTTAAGGTTGCCTCCAGTATTTTCCCTGCCACGTTTCACGTGACTTCAGTTCATGATCGATGGCATTAAGCACTTCCCATTTTTTAAGCGACCACAGGGGTCCCACTAGCAAATCGCGTGGGGCATCTCCGGTTAACCGATGAACGATCATTTCGGGAGGTAAAATCTCCAGCGTATCAACTATCAGCTTAACGTATTCGTCCTTTTCCAGAAAGCGTAGCAATCCCGCTTCATACTGCTTGACCATGGGCGTTTTGCGCATGAGATGCAGCAGGTGGATTTTGATGCCCTGCACATCCATAGCCGCTACTGCACGTCCCGTATCGAGCATCATTTCATGCGTCTCTTGGGGCAGACCATAAATAATGTGGGCGCACACGCGGATATTCCGCTTGCGCAGCTTTTCCACCGCATCCAGATAGCATTGAGTATCATGAGCACGGTTAATCAGCTCTGAGGTCGATTCATGGACAGTTTGCAGACCCATTTCAACCCACAGGTACGTGCGTTCGTTTAGCTCGGCAAGGTAATCCACTACATCGTCAGGCAGGCAATCAGGACGTGTAGCGATGGACAGACCGACAACGCCTGGCTGCTCCAGAATAACCTCAAAGTATTCTCGCAGTTCCTCAACGGGAGCATACGTATTAGTGTAGGCTTGGAAATAGCCAATATATTTGGCGTTTGGCCATTTTAGATGCTGCCGATCCCGAATCGTATTGAACTGGGTGACCAGATCATCACGACGACGCCCAGCAAAATCACCCGATCCGCGTGCGCTACAAAAGGTGCAACCCCCTTTAGCGATGGAACCATCGCGATTCGGACAGGTAAAACCCGCATCCAACATGACTTTGAACACTTTATTTTGAAATTGCTCACGCATTTCGTAATTCCAAGTATGGAACCGTTTATCTCCCCACAGGAGAGGAGCAGGCAATAAATCTGTTTTCATGGGTGTACTCCTTTTTTTACGATCACCCTATTGTAACAAAAATCAGTCTTCATTGGGAATCATTTGACCGAACAAGTCAATAAAATGTGCGGATTTTATGGCGTTGCGGATTGAAAAAGGTTACACAATGTGTTATATTGTAAGCGGTACCAGACATACAATAAAAGGACTGTTTTCGATCCTGAAGATAAAAGTTATCCGTTGCTAATGATTATTCTTCAGGGAGGCAGCTATGCTGTTTCTATCGCCTGTTTTAGGGTAAGTGCACGTCGGTTCCATCACAAATAACCCGTGAGGTGATCTTTTATGAATGCGCAGGATAAGACGCGTATGGATAAAGTTACTGTTGAGTTAACCTTTGATGAGGCGTTGGCATTGACTGGTGTCCGTTTTGGGCAGGATCGTCAGATTGGAACGACCGCACGTCAAAAAATCAGAGCGGCTTGCCAAAAGACAATTGATTTTTCACCTGCTGATGGGGTAGACTATGAACAATTAAATTAGTTGGACCCCAATCCAAATATATTGAAAAAGGAATTTCATTTCCGTATCTTCAAGCGGGGGTGAAATTCCTTTTTCCTTGATAACAGAGTATATGGAGGAGTAACATGCGTTTACGCGGAAGAAAAGGAATACGGGAAAGTCTGGAAGAACAGCAGGATCTAGTCATCTTGGAGCCGGCACAGTATAAGGGGAAATGGCAGCAGGTTTTTGGTAATGATCGTCCCATTCATGTGGAATTCGGTATGGGTAAAGGGCAATTTATAAGCCAAATGAGCTTCCGGAATCCGGAGGTTAACTATATTGGCTTTGATATGTATGATGAGCTGGTTCGCCGTGCAACAGAAAAGTCTCGTCTGGCCTGGAGTAATTCAGAGGTTGATACGCCGCCTAATATCAAATTGGCACTGGCAAACATTGAACAGATCGAGAATGTTTTTGAACCAGGAGAGATTGAACGCATTTATCTGAATTTTAGTGATCCCTGGCCTAAAGCCAAGCATGCACGTCGTCGTTTGACGCATCCGCGTTTTTTGGACAAGTACCGTCAGCTTTTGAACAGCAAAGGACAAATTCATTTTAAGACCGATTCGGAGACACTGTTTGAGTTTTCTCTGAATTCGTTTGCCGATAGCGGTTTGCAGATGACGAATATTTCGTTAAACCTTCATCGTGAGGGGATCAACGAAGAGCATGTCATGACGGAATATGAACAAAAGTTCATGGGCAAAGGTATGAATATTCATCGAGTCGAGGTGCTGATCGGCAAAGATGCTTTGGAAGAGTACGGAAAAACACGTCTCGAAAAGTATGGGAAATAAAAACAGATCAAACGGATAAAATAAGACAGGGTGCTTCCTTTTAGGAAAGCACCCTGTTCGGTTCCAGTATATCCAGAATACTCTGTGCGCTCTGAAGAGGATAATATCGCGCTACATTATGGACGTGCTCCTGTCGCTTGCGGACGATTTCTGGAAAATCGTGTAGCAGTCGGTTCATCCATTTAACGACAACATCCAGCGAAGTAATCGGTTCTCCGAAGCCTTGAGCCGTAAAGTATTGACAATTTTCCTCCTCCTGTCCAGGGAGAGGTTTGTGAAACAGCATCGGAATCCCTTTGGCCAATCCCTCGGTGCATGTCATTCCGCCGGGTTTGGTGATGAGCAGATTCGATACCTCCATTAATTTGTCGATTTCCCGTGTAAATCCGAAGATATGAATATTTGGATGATTAAACCTAGGATCCAATTGCATTTTACGACGAATTTTATCATTATGCCCCAAACAAAAAATAAATTGAATGTTTTCTCTCCACTGAGTAAGCGAACGATGTATGACTTCGTCATTCATAAGGCCCCAGCCGCCACCCATAACGAGTACGGTCGGGATGGGTTTAAGTCCAAATTGTTCTCTAATTTCATCGTGCCCAGGATGTTCCCAAAAATTTGGATGAACGGGAATGCCGGTCACCTGGATTTTCGAGACGGGTACTCCGCGCGCGCGCAGCTTACGCATGACTTCAGGCGTAGATACAAAGTACCGGTCAACCTCGGGACTAATCCATGTTCCATGTGCATCGTAGTCTGTAATGACAGTACAAAGCGGAACATGTAAACCTAAGCGCTTCAAACGTGAAATTACCGCGCTTGGGATGGGGTGAGTACATACCACCAAATCGGGACGAAGCTGCCGGAGAATGTTTCGGGTCTGCGTGTAGAACAGACGGTGCAAAGCGAGCGTTGTAAGACGGTTTAATGATTTTTTGTACTGATGACGGTAAACCAATCCGACTAGGCGAGGCTGCGATACAACAGTCTTCTTGTATGCTGTAATAATAAGCGGGGCCATTCTTGGATTCAAAAAACTCCCCAGCTCCAGCACTCTTGTCTGCACATTCGGAGAAAGCTTCCGCAAACTGCTTGAGAGCGCGTAGGCAGCTTGAGTATGTCCGGCACCGAAACCTTCCGATAATAATAACACTCGTTTTTTAGCCACTCTCATTTCACCTGTTCCTGCTGGGATGTTCTCAATCATACCATATCGGCTTTAAGGCCAGAATGCAACCGTTCCTATTGCTGCAGACGTTCCGATGACCGCTCCTGCGAGTACATCCGTTGGGTAGTGGAGACCCAGATAAATCCGAGAAAAACCTACAATTGTCGCTACAGGCAACAGCAACAGTGTTAGCATCGGTGACTGTAGCATAAAAGGCACGGTAGCTGAAAAAATAGCGGTCGTGTGCCCTGAGGGAAAAGAATGGTCCGACAAGGGGTTGCGGAATGTATTTGTACCTGGTAGCGCCAAATACGGGCGAATCCGCGGATACAGCCTTTTAACGATAGCTACGGGGATGTGACTGACCCCGAGAGCGATGGCTCCCTTCATACCGGAATCTTTCCACGGATTCGGAGCGAGCCACCAAATAAGGAGTGTGGAGGCTATAGTAAAGGTAGCCCCACCTAAATGTGTGAGATAATAAAGCCAGAAGTTCAAAAAACGGTTGTGTAAGCGTCCGTTGATCCATTTGAACAACTGCTGCTCCAGATTTACAAGTTTTACGACTAGACGTTGCATTTGGTTTCCTCCGGTTGCCGGTTCAGGTCAGTCGGCAAATATTTTGAGTCATTTTGACATAATCAGACCATAAGTAATTATTCTCTTGCTCTCATCATATTTTTAAACGCTGTTCATTTCAAGAATCACTAAAGATTCATAAATTACTTGGTTCAATTCTACACAAAAATGTTAATGGAATATAAGCCGAATTGTATAACTTTCTTTGCGTTCATCCGTCTAATAAGATAGAGTGTTTAGAAGTGGTTGCTAATTGGCCCACAAAAAGGAGGGACCAAAGAAATAAAAAGTTAGCAAATGGATGAAAATAAGACCTAAGCGTCATGAATGAGAAGCCCAGCGCCGCATTCCCGGTTCAAACGGGAGTTTGTTGTGTTTTTTTGCTGCTGAGACCAGTTTAAGGGCTTTGACAAAAGATTGAAAACCAACGAAAATCGTAATGGCATTCCTGTGTCAGCCAAAAGGGGGCTGCGCACAGCCAATGAAGAAAGCAAGGGTCGGGTCAAAAACTACAGAAAAGGCGCGCAAAGCGCCGCAACTTGCGCTACACAGATAGAAAACAAACAAACGCAAGATTTTAAGGGGTATAAAAAGGGGGTAACAAGAGATCATGTTAGACGCTATTTTCGTGACGCTCCAGATCATTCTGGCGGTGATCGCAGTCTATCAGTTTGCATTCTCCTTGTTCGGATTGGTTCGCAAGAAAAGGAAAGAGCACGCGGCTCCAGAAAAATCATTTGCCATTTTAGTCGCTGCCCACAATGAAGAACAGGTTGTCGGAGCATTGATGGAAAATTTGAAGCAACTTGATTATCCGAAGGAACTTTACGATGTGTTCGTAATCTGTGATAACTGTACAGATAAGACTGCGGACATCGTTCGCGCTCACGGCATGAATGCTTGTGAACGTACGAATCCGAATCTGCGTGGTAAAGGCTACGCTATTGAGTGGATGCTCAAGGAATTATGGGCTATGCCGCGCCAATATGATGCTATTGTCATGTTTGATGCTGACAATTTGGCGCATACTAATTTCTTGAGTGAAATGAACAATGATCTGTGTACAGGTGCCCGTGTTATTCAGGGGTACATTGATACTAAGAATCCTGAGGATTCTTGGATTACAGCGGCATACGGGGTATCTTATTGGTACATCAACCGTTTGTGGCAGCTGTCACGTCACAATCTGAACATGGCTAATTTCCTCGGTGGTACAGGCATGTGCTTTGAAACAAATCTGCTTAAGGAAATGGGCTGGGGTGCGACAAGTCTGGTAGAGGATTTGGAATTCACCATGCGCTGCACACAGTGCAACGTATATCCAAGATTTAATTACGATGCCAAGGTATATGATGAAAAGCCGTTGACATTCAAGGCCTCGTCAAGACAGCGTCTGCGCTGGATGCAAGGTCACTTCACTGTTGCTCGTCGTTATTTCTTCCCGTTGCTGTGGCAAAGTATCAAGCATAGAAGCCTGATTAAATTCGATATGGCTCTTTATGGTCTGAACGTGTATATCGTACTGCTCACCTTCTTGATGACAGTAGCGATGTGGATAGATATCGCCTTCTTTGGTGGACCTAATATCGAGAACATCTATGTACAGTTACCAGCTTGGACTGGTGTTATAGCTATTGGTCTGAATGTTGCTACTTTTGTGATCGCAATGATTTTGGAAAAGGTCACATTCAAAAAAGTATATCTGTACTTATTGCTGTTCCCGATCTATGCGATTTCGTGGTATCCGATTACGGTCTATGCGTTCTTTACACAGAACAATAAGCAATGGAGCCATACCCAGCATACGCGTGTCGTTCGCTTGGAAGAGGTTCAAAGTAAGCAAGGTTAATTGGACGGTGAAATAGGACTGAAGATCGGTGTCATTCATTTTTCATTAAAGGGTTGACACCACGATTGCACCGTGATAAGATATTCGAGTATGTTAATTGAAAAGATGGATTAACAAGTAGAAGGTCCGACTTCTCACCTGCCCGGTATTGCCGGCTGGTCATGATCCAATGATTTGTGAATTGAACTTTCATGATGAATTGAGTATCAGACAGGGATGTCGGCTGTGTAGTCGTCATCCCTTTTTTGTGCTTAAACACAATACAACAATAACAGGTTCTGGAGGTGGAGGGTTATTAGTAAGGAACATATGATCAATGATGAGATTCGGGTGAGAGAAGTACGTCTAGTTGGTGCGAATGGGGAACAAATCGGGATTACACCGACGCGTGAAGCTTTGCAAATGGCGATTGATGCAAACTTGGATCTCGTGAACGTGGCGCCTCAAGCGAAGCCGCCCGTGTGTCGGATTATGGATTACGGAAAATTCCGCTATGAGCAACAGAAGAAAGAAAAGGAAGCCCGTAAAAACCAGAAGATCGTTGACATCAAAGAGGTATGGTTCCGTTCCAACATCGAGGAACATGACTACCAAACCAAGTTTCGCAATGTGGTGAAGTTCCTGAATGAAGGGGACAAGGTGAAATGCTCCGTTCGTTTCCGCGGTCGTGAAATTACTCATGCTAATGTGGGTCAAAAAATTCTCGAACGTGTGAAATTGGAAGTTGCTGATCTTTGTACCGTGGAGCGCCAACCCAAGCTCGAAGGACGCAGCATGATTATGATATTGGCTCCAAAGAGTCAATGACAAATTAAGGAGGAAGTTCAATGCCTAAAATGAAAACACATAGCAGCCTTAAAGGCCGCTTCAAAATTACCGGTACTGGTAAAGTAATGCGTTACAAAGCTTACAAAAACCATTTGCTTTCCCACAAATCCAAACGTGCAAAACGCGTTCTGGGTACTAACCCTGAGATGGCACCTGGGGACGTTAAACGTCTGAAACAAGGTCTTGCTAACCTGAAATAGCACTAGCACTGCAATGAATGAAGTATAAACATTATTTGGGAGGTCTATTGATATGGCAAGAGTAAAGGGCGGATTCGTCGTTCGTCGTCGTCATAAAAAAGTATTGAAGCTTGCTAAAGGTTATTTTGGTTCCAAACACCGCATTTTTAAAACAGCTAACGAGCAGGTAATGAAATCGCTTGTTTACGCATACCGTGACCGTCGTCAGACGAAACGTAACTTCCGCAGACTGTGGATCGTGCGTATCAACGCAGCAGCTCGTTTGAACGGTTTGTCTTACAGCAAATTGATGCACGGCCTGAAATTGGCTGGTGTGGACATTAACCGCAAAATCTTGGCTGATCTTGCAGTCAATGATATTAATGCATTCAACTCTTTGGCAACTGTTGCTAAAGGCAAAATCAACGCTTAATTATTAATAATGAAGCGTGGAAACCGCGAAAGTGGTAAAAAGGTATCCCAAGCAGTACGCTGTGTAGGGATGCCTTTTTTTGTACATACTCAATGTTATGGTAAAGACTTCGTTTTCTCCAAAATACGAATAAATATGACGTGAGATGGAAGAATGTATGTTTTTTTTAACTTTGTAGCGCTTACATTGATGGAACTTTAAAAAAAATTGACCCAAGGTTATTAATTGTCTAGATTTTAGCCGATCATAATTGTATAATCTCTAAAGTAAGTCTTCTGTACGATCTGTCTCGTCAGTAAATGACATGCATGAGCATGTACATGTTCAAAGAAAAGAGACAGTCCAGGGATCTAACACTAAGGGGGAACAGTATCAGCATGAAGAAAATGTTCAGTATGTCTTTGGTTATGCTGCTGGCGATCTCGGTCATTCTCGCAGGCTGCGGTAACAAAAATCAAGGTGCGTCCAACGCAAATGGTGGAGACACAGGTGGTTCTGCCAAAACATCGAATGTCCAAATTGGCATGGTTACAGATGTGGGTGGAGTAAACGACAAATCGTTTAACCAATCTGCTTGGGAGGCACTACAAGCCACTGAGAAAGAATCAGGCGCTAAAGTTAAATACCTGCAAAGTAAATCCGATCAAGATTATATTCCTAACCTGAACCAATTTGTTAAGGGTGATTTTAACTTGACTTGGGGAATCGGTTTTAATCTGGCGAATGCGATTGGACAAGTAGCGAAAGACAACCCAAGCAAAAACTTGGCGATCATTGACAGTGTCGTGGATGCGCCTAACGTGAAATCGGTTGTTTTTGCTGAAAATGAAGGTTCCTTCTTGGTGGGGGTTGTAGCTGGTAAACTTACCAAAACAAACAAAATTGGTTTTGTGGGTGGACAAGACAGTCCGTTGATCAAACGTTTTGAAAAAGGATTCGAAGCAGGAATTAAAGCTGTAAATCCAAATGCAAAATTGGAAGTTAACTACACAGGTGCATTTGATAAGCCGGACCTGGGTAAAGCAGCAGCTGCGACGATCTATAACAGCGGTGCGGATATTATTTTCCATGCAGCTGGCGGATCTGGTACAGGTGTATTTAACGAAGCACTCGCACGTAAGCAACAAGGGCAGCAAGTATGGGTTATTGGCGTAGATAAAGACCAATCGCTTGAGTTTGGTGACGACGTAACATTGACTTCGATGGTAAAACGTGTAGATGAAGCTGTAAAACGCGTATCTAAAGAAGTGATTGACGGTAAATTTAAGGGCGGTGTCGAGACACTGGCTCTGAAGGATAATGGTATTGGTTTGGCAGACACATCAACGAAAAACGTACCTAAAGACGTGCTTGATCTTGTAGAACAATACAAGCAAAAAATCATTAAGGGCGAAATTACAGTTCCTTCGAAATAAGTTTGGCTTGAAGAACATATAGGTGGCGACAAGGCTGGTTCATAAGACTAGCCTTGTTCTTACGTCTGGAGTTATATGGATTATAACGGGCAAAATCAGCTCATTGGAGCACATACTATAAAGTGTATAAGGGTGATCTCATGGATGCAGCGACCCCCGTCGTTGAGTTAAAGCAAATTACAAAACGATTCCCCGGCATCGTTGCCAACGACTCCATCAGCATCAAGCTGCATAAGGGAGAAATTCATGCCCTTTTGGGTGAGAATGGCGCGGGTAAATCTACGCTTATGAATATTCTTTTCGGACTGTATCAGCCGGATGAAGGGACAATTGAAATCGGAGGTAAACCCGTACAGATTGATAGTCCAAATAAGGCAATTGATCTGGGGATTGGCATGGTGCATCAGCATTTTAAACTCGTACAGCCGTTTACTGTGACCGAAAATATTGTCCTGGGCTCGGAGCCACGTAAGGGTCTGAAAATCAATTATAAAAAGGCTGCCGCAGAAGTACAGCGGTTGTCTGAGCAGTACGGCCTTCAGGTAAATCCGAATGCCAAAATTGAGGATATATCTGTTGGTATGCAGCAACGTGTAGAAATTATCAAAACGCTCTATCGCGGTGCAGATATTCTGATTTTCGATGAGCCTACAGCTGTACTGACACCGCAGGAGATCACTGAGTTGCTGGACATTATGAAACGCTTGGTCGCTGAAGGCAAATCAATTATTCTTATTACTCATAAACTTAAAGAAATTATGCAAATTGCAGATACGGTTACGATCATTCGCAGAGGTCAGGTTATTGATACGGTCAAGACGTCTGAAACAACACCCAATGAGCTGGCTGAAAAAATGGTGGGCCGTCGTGTGTCCTTTAAAGTGGACAAGCAGCTTGCGCAACCAGGACAGACGGTACTGGAAATGAACAATGTAATTTCTAAAAACAAGGATGGCATTAATGTTCTAAATGAGTTGAACCTGCAGGTTAAGGCGGGCGAGATTTTGGGGATTGCCGGAGTAGATGGTAATGGACAGAGTGAGCTGATCGAAGCTTTGACAGGCTTACGCAAGGTGGATGGTGGGAGCATTCGTTTGCTCGGACAAGAGGTGGCCAATCAGCCACCACGCAAAATTTCAGAGGCAGGCGTTTCACATATACCGGAGGACCGTCATAAGCATGGGTTGGTGCTCGATTTTTCTATGAGTGAAAATATGGTGCTGGAGACGTATTACCAGGCGCCTTACAGTAAAAATGGCTTCTTGAACAAAGATGCTATAGAGAAACAGGCCAAAAGTCTTATCGAAAAGTTTGATGTAAGAACACCGGATATTCACACGAAGGCAAGAGCATTATCTGGTGGGAACCAGCAGAAGGCTATCATTGCGCGTGAAATTGATAAAAATCCAGACCTTCTCATTGCAGCACAGCCTACACGCGGTCTGGATGTCGGAGCTATTGAATTTGTCCAGAAACAACTGATTGCCCAACGGGACCAAGGTAAAGCTGTATTGCTCATATCTTTTGAACTGGACGAGATTATGAATGTATCCGACCGAATTGCTGTCATCTATGAGGGCAAGATTGTCGGGGAAGTGCTGCCAGAAGAAACGAATGACCAGGAACTGGGACTGATGATGGCAGGAAGTGCAGTGAAGAAAGGAGTAGAGAATGGCTAATCTATTGAAAATATTCACAAAAGACTCCTTTGTACTGGCGCTGGTCTCTATTATTTTGGGTCTCCTTCTGGGTGCTATTGTGATGCTGATTGGCGGGTATGACCCTATTGTGGCCTATTCTGCTTTGTTTAGCCGTGTATACGGAGATTCCTACAACTTTGGAGAGGCTATCCGTGAGATGACTCCGCTGATTTTAACGGGGTTGGCATTTGCTTTTGCGGCCCGCGCCGGTTTGTTTAATATCGGCGGCGAAGGTCAGTTTCTGGTAGGTATGACAGCTGCTTCGATTGTGGGCATTAAACTTCATGGGTTGCCAGCTATCATTCATGCACCGCTAGCTGTAATTGCAGGTGCAGTTTTCGGAGGTCTGTGGGCTGCGATTGCTGGCTATTTGAAGGCCAAACGAGGCGTTAATGAAGTTATTACATGTATTATGATGAACTGGATCGGTCTGTATTTGGCTAATTTGGTGATCAATCAGTTCGCACTTATGGATGGTGAAAATCGTTCTGTGGATATTCAGCCTTCTGCTTCAATTTCCATCGAATGGCTGTCCCAGATGATGGGGAATGCTCGGGTACATTGGGGCACAGTTATTGCTGTGCTGGCAGCAGTCTTTTTCTACATTTTCATGTGGAAAACAAAGCAGGGCTATGAGCTTCGGGCTGTCGGATTTAATCAGGATGCATCCCGTTATGCAGGTATGAATGTAAATCGTAATATCATAAAAGCGATGTTTATTAGTGGGGTTTTTGCCGGATTGGCAGGCGCCTTTGAAGTGCTGGGAGTATTCCATTATCAATCTGTCATGGCAGGATCACCGGGAACGGGTTTTGATGGTATCGCTGTAGCTCTGATTGGGATGAATAACCCATTCGGTGTGCTGCTCGGTTCTGTTTTGTTCGGAACGCTTACGTATGGTTCTGCGGGGATGAGCTTTAGCGCAGATGTACCGCCCGAGATTATCCGGGTTGTCATTGGCTCGATTATTTTCTTCATTGCGGCCCAAGGTATTGTACGTTGGGTTGTGAAGCCGCTCTACTCCAAGCGTAAGAAAGAGAAGGTGTTGTAAAATGAGTTGGTTAACACTTGGTGAATTAATCCATACAACGCTCGTTTTTGCGACGGCGATTATTTTTGCGTCTCTCGGCGGAGTTTTTTCAGAAAAATCCGGTGTAACGAACCTCGGGTTGGAAGGACTTATGGTATTTGGAGCGTTTGCAGCGGGTGTTGGCGGATTTTATGCCGAGCAAGCTGGACTAGGAGGCACCTCTGCGGCTTGGGTAGGTGTGCTGTCAGCTGCCGTGTTCGGTATTTTGGTTTCGCTAATTCATGCTGTAGCCTCTATTACGTTTAAAGCCGATCAGGTTATAAGCGGTATAGTTATTAACTTTCTGGCAGCAGGTAGTACACTGTACATGGTTAAGCTTTTATTTGAGGGAGATGGTGACACCGGTCGGATTCAGGGTTTTAACGAAATATCGATCCCTTACCTTGTGGATATCCCGATTGCAGGAAAAGCCTTTTTCCAAGCTTACCCAACGACATATTTAGCCATTCTATTAGTTATTATTGGCTATTTTACTTTGTATAAAACACCGTTTGGCTTGCGTTTGCGTTCCGTTGGGGAGCATCCAGGAGCGGCCGATACAGTGGGTATTAAAGTAAATCGTCTTCGTTATATTGGCGTTATGATCAGTGGGGCGTTGGCTGGGATTGGTGGAGCTACAATTACTCTGACTACAACCAACATGTTCTCGCACAATACAGTTTCGGGGCAGGGATATATTGCTATTGCCGCTATGATTTTCGGTAAATGGAATCCGCTCGGCGCTTTTGGCGCAGCAGTGTTTTTTGGTTTTTCACAAGCCATTCGCAACTATGTGCAGCTGTTCGCATGGTCGCAAAGTATTCCCCAGGAAATTATTTTTATGTTGCCGTATCTCCTGACGATTATTGTACTGGTAGCGGCTGTCGGACGTTCACGCGCTCCGGCCGCTTTAGGTCAACTTTATGATCCAAGCAAGCGTTAAAACTTATAGACAGCTAATGTGCATGTTTTGAAAAATGTACATTGGTGTGAGGATTTTGCAAAAATCCCATAAGCGACTTCCAGTGAACAAGATATAGATCGAAATGGTTTAGTTCGTCTATATCTTGCTTCGGAGCGACTGGAATCGAATTTCGCAAAATCCTGGTGTATAAAAATCTGGTATCTGCATGTGCAGGTACCAGATTTTTTTATATTGTGCAGGCATTTAAACATACGCTACTGGCATGAATGGAATAGACTGTGCTATGCAGATTGGACGGGACGCTCGGCCCCTGTCAGCTCCGGTCTATTTTGTGGTGGTGATGAGCTATCAAGGAGCCGTTCAATCTGTCCATCCGTTGAGAAAGAAGGAGGAAATACGATGAAACAGGCAGTAACCAGAAAGCAGGTGGAGAAGCTTGTCGGCAAAGTCATCTTTGCTACTCGCAAGGATGGTTCCCAGGTCAGCGGCAAGCTGATTCGCATTTCGGGTAACCGACTGGTTCTTCAACCAAACCGCAAGAAAAAGGTAAACACGAAGGCGATTATTCCTCTGGTGCTGTTTGACTTGCTTGCCATCGGCACAGCTCCATACATTGGTGCCTATGGTGGGGGATATGGAGGCTACGGTCCAGGTTATGGAGGACCAGGATATGGTCCGCAGCCAGGCCCGTATACAGACGGGGGATACCCCGGAGTAGGATATCCGTATTACCCTAATTTATTTTAGTCATACAAAATTTTGAGCCCGAAAAAGATACTTTTTACAGTGACTTTTCGAGTTCATGGCATCGGCTCAGAGCTACGTATCGCAGCATTTGATATTGATGACGCAGATAAAAATGGATCCCCCTGATATTGTCTTCGTCCACCATAACTTTAGCCCGCTTGCAGCGACGTAGTCGTCCGTAGTGTTCGGCATGCTCCAGCAGTTTTTTTCCGTATCGCATACCTTGATGAGCCGAAGAGATTGCGATCAAATCAATGTATAATAGTTCGCCATGCAGCATAACATGAATGAAGCCAACAACCTGTGCATTATCCGGTCTGCAAGCTACAAAAGTGATGCCCCGGTTTAAGCGCCGGGGTAATTCTTTGCGTATTTGTTTCATTTCTTGGGCACTTAAATGCGATAGGGGGACAAGCTCTTGCTCGATTAGACGAAAGATGATGGTGTCATCTTGAGAGCTGCGTTTTCGAATCATAAACGGGCCTCCTTTTCTACCCTTTTAACAAGATAAGACGTGGCTTTGGAGGAGTGCACTGTCTCACCGTGTGGTCTTTTTTATAATATGCGGGTACCTCTTACAAGCGTGCGACTCTGAGGTGCTTCAGAAAAGAAACATAAATTTTTATGAAATATGGGTATTGACTATCCCAGATGAGAGACATATAATGTGTCTAAACATTTGAAAGAATGACATGAACTCAACGGCAATGAAGAGGACGAAGTGATTAGGGCTCTTTTGTTCAGAGAGTGAGGCATTAGCTGCAAGCTTCACCAAAATCCCTTTTTAACGAGCTCACCTTGGAGCTGTTTTCCTGAAAAGTATTTGGGCCCGATGATATTAACGGTCCGCTGAATCACCTATTAGGGAAAATCGTACGGTCTACGTTACAGACGCCAGATATGGAGATCCTTTGCGATTTCTGTACCTGCCAAGGTTCGATATTGCGAAATATCGGGCAAACACGGGTGGTACCACGGAAGCTACAGCCTTTCGTCCCTCAGTAACAGCAAGTCTGTTCTAGGGATGAAAGGTTTTTTTGTTTTTACAAATGTCAGATGTATGTAAATTTTGTAAAGGAGGATGACCAATGAGTGCACAAATTCCTGAAGTTAGGTCAACCAATGAATTACGTGAAAAGTGGATGAAGCCTGAAGTGATTACAGGTTCGGAAATTTTACTCCGTAGCCTGTTGCTGGAGGGAGTAGATTGTGTCTTCGGATATCCAGGTGGTGCAGTGCTTTATATCTATGATGCCATGTATGGCTTTAAGGATTTCAAGCATGTCCTCACTCGTCACGAGCAAGGAGCTATTCATGCGGCAGATGGTTATGCACGGGCGAGCGGTAAAGTGGGCGTATGTATCGCGACTTCCGGACCTGGAGCGACAAACCTGGTAACTGGTATTGCGACGGCTTTTATGGATTCGGTGCCGTTGGTGGTCATCACGGGTAACGTTATATCTTCCCTGATCGGTACGGATGCTTTCCAGGAAGCCGATATCACGGGAATTACAATGCCGATTACGAAGCACAGCTATCTGGTAAGAGAAGTAGAGGATCTGCCGCGAATCATCCATGAGGCCTTTCATATTGCCAACACAGGGCGGAAGGGACCGGTGCTGATTGATATTCCGAAGGATATTTCCGCAGCCCAGACGTTGTTCGTTCCACAAACGGGACCAGTGACCATGCGGGGTTATAACCCGAAAGTGCTGCCCAATAAAATTCAACTAGACAAGCTAACTCAAGCTATTTCCGAAGCAGAACGTCCATTCATTCTGGCAGGTGGAGGAGTTGTATACTCCGGTGGACATGAAGCACTTTACGAGTTTGTTCGTAAAACGGAAATTCCTATTACGACAACATTGCTCGGATTGGGTGGTTTCCCAAGTGGACATGAACTGTGGACGGGGATGCCGGGGATGCATGGAACATACACCTCCAATCAGGCGATTCAACAGTCAGATCTGTTGATCTGTATCGGAGCCCGCTTCGATGATCGGGTAACAGGCAAGTTGGATGGGTTTGCTCCTCAAGCTAAAATCGTCCACATTGATATCGACCCTGCTGAAATTGGAAAAAATGTTGCAGCAGATATTCCTATCGTGGGTGACGTGAAGGCAGTGCTGGAATTGCTGAATCAGGATGTGAAACGCGCGGATCGAGCTGATGCATGGAGAGCACAAATTCAGCATTGGAAGAATGAGAAACCTTATTCTTATAAGGATTCTGAAACGGTGCTTAAACCACAATGGGTTGTTGAGTTGTTGGATGAAACGACCAAGGGCGGCGCAATCGTAACGACGGACGTGGGACAGCATCAAATGTGGGCAGCGCAGTATTACAAATTCAATCAGCCACGCTCATGGGTCACCTCTGGTGGACTCGGTACGATGGGATTTGGTTTCCCTTCTGCAATCGGTGCTCAGATGGCCAATCCCGACAGATTAGTAATATCGATTAACGGGGACGGCGGTATGCAGATGTGTTCGCAGGAATTAGCCATCTGTGCAATCAATAACATTCCGGTTAAAATCGTTATTATCAACAACCAGGTGCTTGGAATGGTTCGCCAATGGCAGGAATTGATCTATGACAATCGGTACAGTCACATTGACCTGGCTGGAAGTCCGGATTTTGTGAAACTTGCCGAAGCATACGGTGTCAAAGGGCTGCGTGCTACGAATAAGGAAGAGGCACGTCGGGCTTGGCAGGAGGCGCTTGATACACCCGGACCGGTCGTTGTCGAGTTTGTAGTCAGCAAGGAAGAGAATGTATATCCGATGGTGACGCAAGGTTCGACAATTGATCAAATGCTGATGGGGGACGAGTAAAATGACAACAAAAAATACCATTGCTGTACTGGTAAATGATCAACCCGGCGTTTTGCAACGTGTGTCCGGCCTGTTCGGTCGCCGAGGCTTTAACATTGAGAGCATAACTGTGGGACAATCGGAAGAAGTTGGATTATCCCGTATGGTCATTGTGACTGTAGGGGATGAGAACAACCTGGAGCAGATTGAAAAGCAGCTTTACAAGCTGGTTGATGTGATCAAGGTCATTGATCTCAGTTCCAAGCCGATGGTAGCTCGGGAATTGGCGATGATAAAGGTGAAGGCAGAACCGCCTCAGCGGCCAGAGATCATGGGCGTGGTAGAAACATTCAGAGCAGCTGTAATTGATGTTGGAACGACGAGCTTGATCGTACAGGTCATTGGCGATACAGAAAAAATTGATGCCATGATCGAGTTGTTGAAGCCTTACGGTATTCGGGAGTTGACTCGAACCGGGGTTACAGCTATGATACGTGGCAATGCTTAATATGGAGCTTTAACGAATTACCGCTTATAGCGCATTACATCAATAAAGAACCGCCCGCATAAGAGCGGGGGCTCGAAGAGATTTTTAGATACTAATCACGAGGGAGTCTCTTGGAGTACCCGCTCATTATGAAGGGTCCAATTAAAAGGAGGAAATTAACCATGGCAGTTACAACGTACTACGAAAAAGATGCAGAACTCAGCGTATTGAAAGGAAAGACAGTGGCCGTTATCGGTTACGGTAGCCAAGGACATGCTCAGGCACAAAACTTGCGTGACAGTGGTGTGAATGTTGTTATAGGTTTGCGTGAAGGCAAATCAGCTGATGTCGCAAGAAACGACGGTTTCGAAGTTCTGAACGTAGCTGATGCAACAAGCCGTGCAGATGTGGTTCAAATTTTGTTACCTGATGAAACTCAAGCTTCTGTGTACAAAAATGAAATTGAACCTAACCTGAAAAAAGGCGCAGCTCTTTTGTTCTCCCATGGTTTCAACGTTCATTTTGGACAAATCGTAGCTCCTAAAGATAGCGATGTATTGCTGGTTGCTCCAAAATCCCCAGGACATATGGTACGTCGTACCTATGTAGAAGGGTTTGGGGTACCGGGGTTGATCGCAATTGAGCAGGATGCAACGGGTCAAGCCAAAGAAATCGGTCTTGCTTACGCAAAAGGCATTGGCTGTACACGTGCGGGCGTAATTGAAACCTCCTTCCGTGAAGAAACGGAGACGGATCTGTTCGGTGAGCAGGCGGTATTGTGTGGCGGCGTGAGCGCACTTGTAAAAGCGGGCTTTGAAACATTGACTGAAGCAGGTTATGCTCCTGAGATGGCATACTTTGAATGCTTGCATGAGCTTAAGCTGATCGTTGACCTGATGTATGAAGGTGGATTGGCAACGATGCGTGATTCCATCAGTAATACAGCGGAATATGGCGATTATGTAACTGGACCACGCGTGGTAACGGAAGATACGAAGAAAGCCATGAAGGATGTATTGACTGACATTCAACAAGGTAAATTTGCTCGTGACTTCATCCTTGAAAATCAATCTGGACGTGCATTCCTGACGGCTACTCGTCGTAATGAAGCTAACCATCCGATTGAAGTGGTGGGCGGACAATTGCGTGAAATGATGCATTGGATCAAAAAGTAATAATCTTTTGTACTATGAACTCGACAACATGAATTATTTATAAATATTAATTACAATGCGGCCCTGCTTATTGCGTGAGCCGCATTGTAATTTAAGGGTCCTATCCTGAGGAGGTGCGTTAGGTTGCGCAAAATATATATATTTGACACAACGTTGAGAGACGGAGAACAGTCACCTGGCGTGAACTTGAATACTCGTGAGAAAGTGGAGATCGCTCATCAGTTGGAGAAGCTGGGAATCGATCGTATGGAGGCTGGGTTCCCGGCTGCTTCTCCGGGTGATCTGGCGGCTGTTAATGCAGTAGCAAAAGCTGTAAAAAATTCGACGGTTATTGGCCTTTCACGTGCAAGGGAACAGGATATTGATGCGGTTCGCGAGGCACTCAAGGGAGCTCAGGACCCGTGTATCCATATCTTTTTGGCAACTTCTCCTATTCACCGTCAGCACAAGCTGCGGATGGAGAAGGCACAGGTATTGGAAACCGCTCGTGCTGCCATACGCTATGGGTTGAAATATTTGCCTAAAGTGGAGTTTTCTTTGGAGGATGCAGGTCGTACAGAGCTTGATTTTGTGGTTGAAATGGTCACTATGGCTGTACAAGAAGGGGCTTCTGTCGTCAATATTCCAGATACGGTAGGTTACTTGACACCCTACGAGTATGGAAATATATTCAAACACATTAAGGAAAATGTGGTCGATGTGGAGAAGATTCAATTGAGTGCACATTGCCACAATGACCTGGGAATGGCTACCGCTAATACACTTGCTGCCATTCTGAACGGTGCGGATCAGATTGAGGGAACCATTAACGGTATCGGTGAACGCGCTGGGAACACGGCTATTGAGGAAATCGCTAT
This sequence comes from Paenibacillus sp. FSL R10-2748, assembly GCF_038005565.1. Taxonomy (NCBI): domain Bacteria; kingdom Bacillati; phylum Bacillota; class Bacilli; order Caryophanales; family Paenibacillaceae; genus Paenibacillus; species Paenibacillus sp. FSL R10-2748. The sequence goes on along the minus strand of NZ_JBBOTK010000001.1, from coordinate 841,495 downwards.
GGCACTGGAGACGAGACAGGAATTTTTTCAGGCCAAAACGTCTCTGCAATTGTCTGAAATTGCGCGCACGAGCCGTTTGGTTAGCCGTTTGACGGGGATGGTAGTGCCGGGCAACAAGGCGATTGTTGGAGCCAATGCTTTTGCGCACGAATCAGGTATTCATCAAGACGGTATGCTGAAAGAGAAAACGACCTATGAAATCATGACACCAGAAAGTATCGGTCTGAAAGAAAGCAAACTGGTACTCGGTAAGCACTCAGGTCGTCATGCTTTCCGTGAGCGTTTGATCGAGTTGGGCTACGAATTGAACGAAGAAGATCTGAATCGCGCTTTTGGGCAGTTCAAGGATTTGGCTGATAAGAAGAAGGAAGTTTCGGACGATGATATTTTGGCATTGCTGGAAGAAAAATTGGCCGATGCACCTGAAGTTTTCAAGCTGGAAACCATCTTTGTTACCTATGGGAACAAGGCTACGCCTTCCGCACAAGTGCGTCTGGTTAACGATGAAGGTCAGGTTATCGAGACAGAAGCTGAAGGAAATGGTTCAGTCGATGCGATCTATAATGCGATTGACCAAGCCAGCAGCGAGAGCGTTGTACTTTCAGATTACTCCATCAAGTCTGTTACCCATGGTAAGGACGCTCTGGGTGAAGTCCATGTAGTACTGACGCAAAACGGACTGTCTGTACAGGGACGCGGGGTAAGCACCGATATTCTGGAAGCAAGTGCTCGGGCTTACGTGGATGCGCTGAATGGTTTGATCGACAAGCGTAAAAACTACAGTAATCGCGTAGATTATAAATCTTAATTTTATGTAGACTTAAGAGTTGGATATATACAGGATCGGGTGTTTCCGGTCCTGTTTTCTTTTTCTCTGATGAAAAAACAAGCTTATAGGCTGTGCCTATTGAATTGATAGATTCTATATCTTGGTCAAAGCCCTGCCATGTATGTTACAAAGAAGGTATGAAAAATACAGTTGTATAGCTGTATAACAAGAGGAGTGTACGTGATGGCAGACGTTAAAAAGATTGCGGTAATAGCGGGAGATGGAATTGGACCGGAAGTGGTCGCAGAGGCAGAAAAAATTTTGAAACGTACGGAAGAAGTGTTCGGCCTTTCATTTGAAACGGAGCATGCGCTGTTCGGCGGGATTGCGATTGATAAGAAGGGCACACCATTGCCAGAAGAAACACTGGCAGTATGTCAAACTGCAGATGCCGTTCTGCTGGGAGCGGTAGGAGGACCACAATGGGACAACAATCCAAAGGAACTTCGTCCTGAAACCGGACTGCTGGGCATACGCAAAGAGCTCGGTCTATTTTCGAATCTTCGTCCTGCTGTCGTCTTCGACTGCCTCAAGGACGCGTCTACATTGAAACCGGAAGTGTTGGAAGGAACGGACCTGATCGTGGTGCGCGAACTGACGGGCGGCATTTATTTCGGCGAGAAGTTCAGACGAGAAAGTCCTCAAGGTGAGGAAGCAGTTGATACTTGTGCATATAATGTAACGGAAGTAGAGCGTATTGTGCGCCAATCTTTCGAAATTGCACAAAAACGTCGCAAAAAACTTGCATCGGTGGATAAGGCTAATGTACTGGAAACCTCCCGTTTATGGCGTGAAGTAGTTAACCGGGTTGCTGTAGACTACCCGGATGTCGAGTTGGAGCATGTATTGGTCGATAACTGTGCCATGCAATTGCTGCGTCGTCCATCTAGCTTTGACGTCATCGTGACGGAAAATATGTTTGGTGACATTCTCAGTGATGAAGCGGCTATGCTGACCGGATCCATCGGCATGCTCTCCTCCGCATCACTTGGACAAGGCAGCTTCGGCCTATACGAGCCGGTACATGGATCGGCGCCTGACATTGCAGGTCAAGGACTGGCGAATCCCATTGCAACGATTTTGTCCGTTGCTTTGATGTTCCGTCTCACCTTCGGGTACGAGAAGGCAGCTGATGCCATTGAGAAAGCGGTAGCTGAGGTACTGGATGCAGGGCACCGTACGGCGGATATTGCGGTGGATAAATCTCAAGCGATCTCGACAACTCAAATGGGCGATCTGATCGCAGCAGCTATTCGTTAAAAGCTTTGTAAATGTACCCGTTCTGAAAAAAAAGCTTCCTATTATATAGTAAGGTTATACAGTACAGCCTTTTCTGCAGATGTTTAGCACAGTAGCTCCTGAGCAATCAGGAGCTACTTGTATATTCGAAAGTTCAAAATGTGAATAAGTTGTGAATTTTCAAGCTAGTTTAAAATAATTATAAAAAAGTAATGGTTACAATATTGACTTTGATTTCAGCGAATGATAACATTTATCAAGTAAGTTGTTCATTACAATACAGATGATTGAGGAAAGCACATTCGGTGTTTTTCTTACATATTTTAAAGGAGGATTTCATATTATGGCAGAAAGATTGGTAGGAAGACCCGCCCCTGATTTTGCATTGGAAACAGTGACTGGAGACGGTCAAGAATTTGGTTCGGTGAAGCTTTCCGATTACCGTGGCAAGTGGCTCGTATTTTTCTTCTATCCACTGGATTTCACTTTTGTGTGCCCTACGGAAATTACAGCATTGAGCGATGCTGCTGACCAATTCAAAGAGCTGGATACTGAAATTCTGGGTATCAGTGTAGACTCCGTGCACAGCCACAAAGCATGGATTAACACAGCTAAAGAAAACAACGGTCTGGGCAAACTGAACTTCCCATTGGCTTCTGACATCACGAAAAAAACAGCAAGCGATTATGGCGTTCTGATCGAAGAAGAAGGCGTTGCATTGCGCGGCTTGTTCATCATTGATCCAGAAGGCGAATTGAAATATCAAGTGGTTAACCACAACGACGTAGGCCGCAGTGTGGAAGAAACTTTGCGTGTACTGCAAGCTTTGCAATCCGGTGGCTTGTGCCCAATGAACTGGAAACCAGGCGATCAAAATCTGTAATATAAGCTTCACAAGTTGAAATTAAACAAGCAAGCCCCCAACTAGCGGTTACTCTTCCGTTATTGGGGGCTTGCTTGCCTGCTCTGTGCAGCGGAAGATGTGAGGATAGCCTGTTTGAATGAGACAATACAGAGTGAAGTAACAAATAATTATGGAAATGTTGTTGTGTTCTGGAGGAATTTTGCCTGATGAAAGCGAATAAGGTATTGTAGAAGATAAACAAGGCAGAACAGGTTTTGTTCAGAGGAGGCTGAGCCCGGATGAGTTATTGCTGTGGAGCAAGCATGGTAGGAACCAAGGGAACGCTGAAGCATTACCGCACCCAAGTTCATAATGTTCCTTTGCTGTTTTGCCCGGTATGTCGTCGCATTGAAGTTCATTATAAAGTCGAAAATGAGTATGAAATTCTGGCTGAATATGCACATGGAGATGGGGCAACCGAGATTGATTTTCAGGATTATGTCATGGAAGACGATGATACGATATTTGAAAATTGTGTGAATCGTGAAAGTGAAGATGCGTTTGAAATTGTGAAGCGTCAAATTGACATATCCCTGGATTTATTGATGGTAGCCAAACAGATGAATGATGAAAAATGGCAGGGAGAGCTTAAGAGAAGACTGGCCGTTATGAGCCAAAGACGATCCCGGCTTCAACATAATAAGAGCGGCAGTTGACATCCTACACACCAAAGAAGCTCTCAATTCTGGAGAGCTTCTTTGGTGTGTAGGGCGCTTGTTCCTAACGTAATCTTTCATTTTGGTAATGTTGCGCAGATATTATGACGAAAGAAAACAGGATAAAAATGTGGATTCGACACTTTTTCCGATTGACTGCGATCCTTAATCTTGTCTATCATAAAATAAGACTCGAATTGGAAAGAGATGGTCGGATTTCTGTGAAACTGTTTTCTACACCATTGAAGGGTAGTCGATAGATGCCTTTCTCTTCTTCAAGATTATTACGCGTCCGATACGGCCAGTTTGTCATTCCGAAACAAGGGGGAAGCCTGGCATGATCAGTGAATTCCAAGAAGCCTTGCTTGATACCGTGGGAGCTTGTCCTTCCACACAGATCGCCAATAACAAGTATGAAAATGTGCTGGAGAACCTGGATAGTGGTATCATGCTGTTTGACAGTGACGGGGTACTGACCTTTATTAACGTGCAAATGGCGAAATTGCTGGAGCTACCACGGAGTTCGCTAGCAGGTCGCAATTTGATGCAAATTTTGCATCATCCTGAGTTAAGTCGGTTTAAGAAGAAGAAAATCATGCGGATTTATAAAGAAACTATCTTTCATAGAAAGCGCTATCATGAGTTGATTGATGAGTATGGTCGGCATTGGTTGATAACAGTGACCTACGGTGATCAGATGGATGGCGATTTTTTGTTTAGCGTCAAGGATGTGTCGGATTATAAGCAGATTGAGCAGACGGCGTATCAAAACGATAAGCTGGCGATGCTGGGACGGATCTCTGCCTCTATCGCCCATGAAATCCGTAACCCGCTTACCGCAATCCGGGGCTTTATTCAATTGCTTCGGCCGCATTTGGTGGAGCTGGGCAGGGATGAGTATGCTCGGATTATATTAACAGAAATTGATCGTGCGAACGACATTATTTATGAGTTCTTAAATTCGTCCAAGCCTTCGGCTCCGCAAAAAACGGCTGTATCTGTGATGGGGCTGCTGAAAGAGGTAGTGATGCTGACAGAAAGCGAAGCATTGATGAAGGGTTGCCAGATTGCATTGGACGAAAATGATGAGCTCATGAAGGTTTCCATTGACGTCAAGCAGATTAAGCAGGTTATCCTCAATATGATTAAAAATGCGATGGATGCCATCGAAAGCATCGGTGGGGAACGAGAGGGCTGCATCGATATCCATACAGTGCTTGAGGGCAATTATGTTCACATTTGTATTGAAGATAACGGTTTAGGTATGGATCATAATACATTGGCGCGTTTATTTGATCCTTTTTTACAACAAAAGAAAGTGGAACCGGATTGGGATTGGCTGTGAGCTATCGAATTATCAAAAATCACGGAGGCTTCATACATGTAGACAGTAAACATGGAAGTGGCACACAATTTAAAATCACGCTTCCTGTAGTTTAATATGGGGAGGTTTTCGCAGAGGGGTCCTGTACATACTATTTCTTTTATGTTGTGCAGCGTTGGGGTATAGGTATCACCTTTTTGGAAAAGGTTGTCTGAAGCGCATAATCTGACAAGATGATGCGCTTTTTTGGTGCTGTAAGCTCGGTTATTTGCGTAAATGCGAAAATGAATTCACGAATTTAAGACGAAAAAATGATTCACCTTTCACAGATTAAATGCTATTATATACCAGAATACAACATTATTTTTGATACTATAGACTTAAACAACGGCTTCCAAAGCTGTCAAACGTCTTAGATGATCGGAATCTCCGATATGCAGGGGGCTGAAGAGGCTGAATGAGTATACGGCTGGAAGTAAAAAAAACGATAGGTATCGGCATTGCTTCGATAGTTTTGTTTGTCTTGGTTCAGTTATTTCACGTAACTTTGAATAAGATATACTCCCATAATGTTTTTTTCTTGTTATATCCGATTGTAGGATTTGCCTGTGCTGCGATTTGTTTTTGTATTTTTTATCAATCCTGGTCCGTTTTACTGGAACAGTTATCTTTGCAGAGGCTTCTTATTGCCCCGACGTTTTTGGTGGCTGGTCTGCTTTACCTTGTTCATATTGTTTCGTTTAGTTTCGTAAGCCTGACGGACTTTGCTTTGTCTCCGGGCATTTCGTTATGGCTGCTATTTGTAAATCGTGCCTTTACCGCTGTCTTGCTCTTATGTATTTGTTTCCTCCCGTTTAGCAAGACGAAGTCTGAATACAAAACAGTGGCTTTGTGGGCGGGGATAGGCTGCACTTTGCTGATTCTAGGAGTTATTAAGACATTTGGTGCAGGCTTACCGGATCTACGTATACGATACGAAATAGGCAACCTGGGCTGGACGTTAAATCTGGCTGTGATGTTACTGCTTGTACTCACTTTTATTTTCGGGGTGAGAAAATATCGGAAAGCCCGCCCGGCAGAGTTGGGCATGTTGCTTATTATTCGTGGGATTGGGCTGTGTGTTGTGAGTCAGTTGTTCTATTTATTTGCTGAGCAAATGAGCGATATTAATCACCTTCTAGGACTTTTGACCAACGCGATAGCATTTTATAATATGTTGAGCGGGCTGGTTCGGTTGATGGTTCTGGTTCCTTATCGTGAAAAGCAGGCAGCAGAATCTGAGTTTAATCACATTGCTTATAATGATGATATAACAGGACTCCCCAATCGTCGTCGCCTTTCCCAACGCTTAGATAAAATATTGCGCAAATCATTAAAATCGGATGAGACAGTAGCGCTTTTAGTGCTAAATATTGATCGTTTCAAGGCGATTAATGATTCGCTTGGACATATGGCAGGGAATTATTTGCTGTATGCAGTAGGCGAACGCTTGGGGCATTTTAGCCGTGAAGGGGAAGCTGTCTTTAGCATGGGCGGAGATGAATTTGCCTTTCTTCTAACGGGATACGAAGATACAGATGCTATGAGAAATCGTATTGATGATATGGTGAAGCTGTTCGATCAGCCTTTCGATATTGATGGTGAGTCTTATCATGTGACGGTGAGCGTTGGTATAGCTTTATACCCGTTGGATGCGAATCAGAGTGAACAGCTTATTCAGCAGGCGGATACGGCTGTCCATAGTGCCAAAGAGCAGGGAGTGAATTTTCAGCGGTATGCCAGCGCGATGCAGATGCGAGCGCATGAAAGACTCCAGCTGGAAAATGATCTGCGGCGAGCACTTGAAAATGAGGAATTTTCATTGGTGTATCAACCACGTGTCCACCTGCAAAGTGGTGAGCTCACGAGTTTGGAGGCGCTGGTGCGCTGGAATCATCCTCATCGTGGGATGGTGATGCCGGGCGATTTTATTCCGGTGGCTGAAGAAAGTGGTTTAATTGTGCCCTTGGGAGAATGGGTGTTACGGGAGGCTTGTCTGCAAAATAAGCAGTGGCAGGAGCTCGGGTACCCACCAATCCCGATTTCGGTCAATTTATCCATGCGCCAATTTCAGCAAAAAAAGCTGGTGGATGTAATTCGGGGCATTTTGACCTATACGGAACTTGAAGCACGCTATCTAGAGCTGGAGATTACCGAAAGTATGACCTTTGATAAGGATCGGGCCTTTGAACAGTTGAAAAAAATAAAGGCTATTGGTGTCGCAATCAGTATTGATGATTTTGGAACTGGCTATAGCTCATTGCATTATTTGAAGAATCTCCCGATTGATCGTCTAAAAATTGACCGTTCCTTTGTAAATGAGGTACTGGTCGACAGCAAAAATGCGGCAATTGTATCTACTATTGCCTCCATGGCTCACCATTTGAAGCTGAAGGTTACGGCTGAAGGGGTGGAAAATGAGGAGCAACTTCATTTTTTGCAGGCACAGGATTGTCATGAGGGTCAGGGATATTACTTTAGTCGCCCCATTCCGGCAGAAGTCTTTGAAAAATTGTTTTTACGTAAACCTATGAATTGGCTGGCTCAGGATAGTATGTAGTATGCTTGCATTTTGCTGAAAGGTAAGTTATACTAAATAACATCCTGATTCAGCTGGTTGACGATAGGTTGAGCGTGTCATACATAAGAATCGAGATGTTATAAAATGCGGGTGTAGTTCAATGGTAGAACTTCAGCCTTCCAAGCTGATAGCGTGGGTTCGATTCCCATCACCCGCTTACTGTTTTAAGAAGTTCGGAACCCTTGTGACGCAAGGGTTTTTGTTATGTTTGGAGCTGGATAAATACATTATAGCCGGGGTGCCAATGGGGTATCACGGCTTTTTTGCGTTCTTACGAACTATTTTTACATTGCTGCACAAAATAAAATATAAAATATTTAGCTTAGATGCTATAAATAAACAGATAAAAAGAACTATTTACCAATTACTAAAAAATAAGTATAGTCGCATTGTTAGGATTTAACCAAAAAAAGGATGGTGTAGCTGCAATGAGGAAATTTACTTTTCTGTTTTTAGCATTAACTTTGATGCTGTTTAATTTTCCAGCAAGTTCTACGTTCGCCGCTGCTGATTTTCCAAATACGTCGACGAATGGAATGACTGGTTTTGCCGGACAGGCTAAAAGTGAAAATGGAGCTACGAAGTCTGCCACAACGGGGGGAAAAGGTGGTCAGGTCATCTATATCAATAATCTAAACGATTTGAAAAACCAGTTAGGGGATTCAACTCCTAAAATTCTGGTAATCGAAAAAAATATTTCTGCCTCCTCTAAAACCGTGATCAACATTGGTTCCAACAAATCACTCATTGGTTCTTATGCGCAAAACAAGCTGGTTAACATTCATTTGAAAACAACAAATAATTCGGGAAATGTGATCTTTCAAAATTTAACTTTTGAGCACAGTGCTAACATTAACGGTAACGATGACATCCAACTTTATCTTACTGCAGGTACAAATTATTGGATTGATCATGTTACATTTGCAGGTCACAATTATAATGCGAATGGCTCGGATTTGGACAAACTTTTGTACATAGGTCAATCGGCTGATTATGTAACCATTAGTAACTCCAAATTTGCCAATCATAAATATGGTCTCATTTTGGGATACCCTGATGATGGCAATAAAAATTATGATGGCATGCCCCATATCACGATCGCTAATAATTACTTTGAAAACTTGCTTGTACGTGGCCCAGGACTTATGAGATATGGATATTTCCATGTTAAAAATAATTATATTAATAATTTCCAGCTTGCTTACACCATTGCTACGAATGCAAGAATCTATTCTGAGTACAACTACTTTGGAAAAGGTAGTGAAAAGGGCGGTATTCTTGATGATAAAGCCAATGGCGAGTTTAAAGATGTGGGGAGTTTACCCGCCATCAACAACCAAAAATCGCGTGTAACCAACTGGAACCCAAGCAAAAACTATAGCTATCAGGTACAGACTCCTGAATATACTAAAGAGTTTGTAACGAAATATGCAGGTTCGTCCAATACAACTTTGGTATTCGGAAAATAACGCGGGTTATTTGCAAATGTGTTGTGATCTGCTATACTGACTGCAAGTAAGTATCCCATGAAAAGGAAGGTAACCATACGTCCGATGAAGTAAGCACACTGATTTTCCCACTTAACTGCACAGTTACTGGCAGGCGGCTGTAAGCTGCAACGGGAGAAGTGTGTCTGAAAATGAATGTAGGGACGTATGCGTTTATTCCGGAACGGGATTTGGCTTATTCGTTTGCGGTGTTATTTTTCATAAGCGTATGTTCTGAAACGATTCATAACAGTCATTCTATATTCCTTGTATGCAAGCCGCAGCCTTCTGCGGCTTTTTTTATTGCTTCCGGGATCAAAAAACCGGACTGGGAAAGGATGATCGTGGTATGAGAACAATTTTGCGTATTCGCAATGTAGTAAAGGATTGGAACGGGACATCTTTATTTGAGAATGTGTCGCTGGATGTGATGGAAGGAGAACGGCTTGCACTGTTTGGAAGAAATGGAGCAGGTAAAACGACGCTATTGCGAATATTGCTGGGAGATGAAGCACCAACCTCTGGTCAAGTAGAGCATGATTTGCCACTGGAAGAGCGGGGCTGGCTGAAGCAGCAGGATACGGTGGCTTGGTCTCGAACCGCACTGGAGGCCGCACAACAGGCCAGCCCTCGGCATTGGCGTCTCAAACAAGTGTTGGGACAGCTGGAAGCTGACCTAGCCGATGCTGGGAAGGATATGGAGCATCATCTGGAGCGTTACGGCGAGCTAATGGATGAATACGAACGCCTGCAAGGCTTTGCCTGGGAGTCTGAGGTGGAAAAGGCGCTCACTCGAATGGGAATGCCTGTCCAGACGTGGTCCATTGCTTATGGTGACCTGAGTGGCGGCCAGAAGACGAGAGTGCGATTGGCCGGACTCATGGTCAGGCAGCCGAAGCTGCTGGTGTTGGATGAGCCGACCAACCATTTGGATGCCGAAAGCTTGCTTTGGCTGGAGCAGTGGCTGTCTACGTATCCGGGAACGCTGCTGTTTGTATCGCATGACAGAGCCTTTTTGGATCGGGTGGCTACGAGTATAGTTGAGCTCACATCGACAGGTATTGGGCGCTATAAAGGCGGCTATAAGGAATATAAAGCGCAAAAGGAGCGGGAACTGCGAGAGCAGGAAGCCAGCTATCGAAAGCAGGAGCTGGCGAAACAGGCGCTGGAGGAAACGATTCGAAATTACAGGGAATGGTTTCATCAGGCGCATCGTGGCGCATCCAAGGTTGAGATGGCCGTTACGCAAAGCTTTTATAAGGCCAAGGCTAAAAAAAATATTTCCCGTTATCATGCGAAGGAGAAGGAACTGGAGCGACTGGAGGCCAATAGAGTAGAGCAACCGCGTGAGGCTGCGTCTTTGCACATGAAATTAAGTGACAGCGGGTTTCAGGCAAAATATTTGCTGCGTGCTGAGCAGGTTGACTTTAGCTACGACGACCGTATCATTGTGAAAAATCTAAATCTGATCGTTGCACGTGGAGATCGTCTGGCTGTTCGGGGGCCCAATGGAATTGGTAAAACCACGCTGCTTCGGTTATTAACAGGTCAACTGGAGCCGCAGACGGGAAAAATCACAGCCAACCCACAGTTGAACATCGGATATTTTTCACAGGAGTTGGAGCAGCTTCCGGAGGATCAAACGTTGCTGGACAGTCTGCTTGCGCTCCCGACGATGACCCAAACAGAAGCGAGAACGGTATTAGGCTGCTTTCTTTTTGCGAAAGAGGACGTGTTTAAAAGAATCGGGACACTTAGTATGGGAGAAAAATGCAGGGTAGCTTTTCTGCGTCTGTACTTTAGTGGAGCCAATCTGCTGGTGCTGGATGAACCGACGAATTATTTTGACATTGAAACCCGTGAAATTGTAGAGGATTCTTTGCGTAACTATGATGGAGCACTGGTGCTCGTCTCACATGATCGGGAGCTGGTGAGGTACACGGCAACTCGGTTACTCGATATGAAGCCGGGGGGCGGATATGAAATCTATGAGGGGACAGCCGACGAAAAGCAAGAAGATGAGCGGAGCCGTCAACGGGAGCCAGAAGACCAGGAGCGGCGTGAGGAACGTCTTCGATTACAATTGCGTCTTACAGAGTTGATGGGAATGACGGGCACGAATGACGAAAATGAGAAGTTGTTGAGCGAAATCAGGCGCATTCGTGCAAATCTGGAGCGGTTGGATGATCTCGATATCTAAAGAAATGAAACGTATGCCCTGCTTGCCAAAGCGCGGTAGTTTGCATATAATAATGAACAATAGTTCGAATTTTTGAAAATGTCTTGATGGAGAAGAGTAGACAGTGTCCGATTGAACAGGGAGGAAGCGCCGTAGGATTGAGAGCGTTTCTGCAAATACTGGGCTGTTGAAGTTCGCTCCGGAGCAGTTCCTTGAACCTCAGGCGCCATGTGAATGGCGAATGTGCAAGTAGGGGATACCGGTTCACGACCGTTACAACGTGCAGAGCGAGACGATGATGCATAGCATGAACAATCACCTGTAACTAGTTGCCGTAAGGCAGAACGCCGGGTGAGCTGAGCTTATTGTCTAACGAGGGTGGTACCACGGTCTTTTCGTCCCTTACCGGGAGAAAAGACCTTTTTTTGTTGTCTGAAAAGCTGGATATGAAGAAAGGGGACTGAACAGGCGATGAGCGAAACCATCCAAATGAAGGAACATTTGCTGGCCTTGAAGGAAGAAGCACTGGAAGTATTGGAGAAGGTGGCAACACCCAAGGAGCTGGCTGATTTACGGGTCAAATATTCGGGGAAAAAGGGCGCACTGACTGAAATCTTGCGCGGTATGGGCAAGCTGAGCGCGGAAGAGCGTCCGGTTGTTGGACAGGTAGCCAATGAGGTGCGCGAGGCGATTGAAGAAGTCGTTAACCGTAAGCAGGACGAGTTCACGAAAGCAGAAACGAATGAGCGTCTGCAAGCGGAAAAGATCGACGTTACGCTGCCTGGACGCGCGTTGCCGCAAGGTGGACTGCACCCGCTCAACAAAGTGATTGAGCAAATCGAGGATATTTTTACAGGTATGGGCTATCGAGTGGCTGAAGGTCCACAGGCAGAGACGGATTATTATAACTTCGAAGCATTGAACCTGCCTAAAAATCACCCAGCACGGGATATGCAGGATTCATTTTACCTGACCGAGGATCTGTTGATGCGTACCCATACGTCACCGGTTCAGATTCGTGCAATGGAAGCGATGAAGGGCGAAACGCCTATTAAGGTTATCTGTCCGGGTACGGTTTTCCGACGTGATGATGACGATGCAACGCATTCTTTTCAATTCCACCAAATTGAAGGGCTTGTCATTGGAAAAGACATTCGTATGAGTGATTTGAAAGGAACCTTACTTCAATTTGCACGCGAAATGTTTGGAGAATCGACCGAAATCCGTTTGCGACCAAGCTTCTTTCCGTTCACAGAGCCGAGTGCTGAAGTAGACGTGACTTTTGTGAAGAAAAATGGCGAACGTGTATGGATCGAAATTTTGGGCTGTGGCATGGTCCATCCGAAAGTGCTGGAGATGGGCGGTTTTGATCCCGAGGTGTACAGCGGCTTTGCATTCGGTATGGGTGTAGAGCGGATTGCTATATTGAAATACGGTATCGACGATATTCGTCATTTTTATAACAGTGACCTGTCGTTCCTGAAACAGTTTGCGCGTCAATAAACAACTATATCAAGGGAAGTGAACCCATATGAAAGTATCATTCGAGTGGCTGTCCGAGTATGTATCGCTGGATCAGGTAAGCGCGGAGGAGCTAGCAGAGAAAATCACCCGTTCGGGTATAGAAATTGATGAGGTCGAGCAGCGCAATCAAGGGATTACTGGCGTCGTTGTCGGCTATGTTAAAAGCAAGGAAAAGCATCCAGATGCTGATAAGCTGAATGTATGTATTGTCGATGCAGGTCAGGAGGAAGATCTGCAAATCGTGTGTGGTGCCAAAAACGTGGATGCAGGTCAAAAGGTTCCTGTTGCAGTTGTAGGGGCAAAGTTGCCGGGAGATTTCCACATTAAAAAAGCCAAGCTACGCGGTGTTGTATCTATGGGCATGATCTGCTCGGCCAAAGAACTGGGGATGAATGACAAGCTGCTTCCAAAGGAATTGCAAGAAGGTATTTTGGTGCTGCCTGAGGATGCTGAAATTGGTATGCCAATTACGAAGCTGCTGGCGCTGGACGATCAGGTACTGGATTTTGATCTGACACCCAACCGTTCGGATTGCCTGAGCATGCACGGAGCAGCATATGAAGTGAGTGCGATTCTGGGACGTGACATTTCGCTGGCTGACCCGGCTAAGGATCTGGTGGAAATTAGCGATGCAGCAGCAGATCATCTGTCTGTGAAGGTAGATACTCCTGAACTGTGTACGCACTATGCGGCCCGTTATATCACAGGTGTAAAAGTGGCGGCTTCCCCATTATGGATTCAAAACCGTCTGATGGCGGCAGGTGTTCGTCCGATCAACAACATCGTAGATATTACGAACTACGTCATGCTGGAATACGGTCAGCCGCTGCATGCTTTTGATGCGGATAAGCTGGAAAATGGAAATATTGAAGTTCGACTCGCTCGTGCCGGCGAAACATTGATTACACTTGACGATCAGGAGCGTAAGTTGGAGCCGCATATGCTGCTGATTACAGACGGTGTGAAACCAATTGCATTGGCAGGCGTGATGGGTGGAGCCAACTCCGAGGTTACGGATGCGACGGTCAGCATTGCGCTGGAATCTGCGAAGTTTGACGGCGGTACAGTTCGCAAAACGTCTCGTCAACTTGGACTGCGTTCGGAAGCAAGTCTGCGTTTTGAAAAAGAGGTTGATCCAGGAGCTGTTGTGCCTGCTGTGAATCGTGCAGCTGCGCTGATTCAGCGTTATGCGGGAGGCGCTGTACACCAGGGCATCGTAGAATCTGCGTCTGCAAAAGCTGAAAACCGCATTATCAAGCTGTCGCTAGATAAAATAAACCGATATTTGGGAACCGAACTGTCTTTGCTTGAGGTGAAAACGATTTTCGGTAGACTTCATTTCGGATGTGGCGACGCAGAGCAAGGGGTACTGGAAGTTGAAGTACCTACACGCCGTGGAGATATTACCATTGACGTGGACTTAATCGAAGAGGTAGCTCGTCTGTATGGTTACGACAATATCCCGACCACGCCGATTGAAGGGCCGACAACTCCAGGAGCTTTGACAGCATCGCAATCATTGCGCCGCTCCCTGCGCAGATTGCTGGCTCATGGTGGTTGGCAGGAGACGATCAGTTACTCTTTTGTACATCCGCAAAGTACGGGGTTATTTAATGCCCTGACAGAAGGTAGCCATCCGGTACGTTTGGCTATGCCTATGAGTGAAGACCGTAGTGTTTTGCGTACGAGTATCATTCCACAGATGCTGGATACAGCGGTCTACAACATGAATCGCAAGCAAGACAATCTGGCGATTTTTGAGATGGGAACGGTATTTTATACAGAGGAACAAACATTAACCCGTCAGCCGCAGGAAATTCAAGTGCTTAGTCTACTGCTGACTGGGGTACGCCGTGGAAAACAATGGAATATTGGTGCTGAAAAGGTTGATTTCTTTGATATTAAAGGCGCGCTTGAAACGGTGTTTGACTATTTCGGGTTGAGTGCCAGCATTCGTTATGTGGCTGACCAACCGCAAAGCTACCATCCGGGCCGTTCCGCTTCGGTATGGCTGGATGTGAATGGAAACTCTCAACGGATCGGTACCATTGGGCAGATTCATCCGGAGCTGCAACAATCTTATGGGCTGAATGATACGTATGTAGCGGAAATTGCGTTGCAACAGGTCGTTGAACACGCAAACTCTCATATTCAGTTCAGAGAGTTGGCTCGCTTCCCATCCGTGGAACGTGACATTGCCCTCGTGGTAAATAAAGACGTTGAGGCAGGTGAACTGCTTCGTGTTATTCACGCTGCAGGCGGAGAGCTATTGCAGGATGCGCGAGTGTTTGATGTATTTACAGGCAGTAAGCTTGGTGAAGATAAGAAGAGCGTAGCTATCTCTCTGACCTATCGTCATTGGGAACATACGTTGACGGATGAAGAGATCAATGCGGCGCATACTCCTGTCGTTACGTCTCTGGAACAAACTTTTGGAGCGGAATTGAGAAAGTAGCAGGAAATGCGGGAAGCTGTATCGAATCTTAGTGACAGAGGTTCGATACGGCTTTTTGGCCTATCATCATAGGAGCTCTCTTACTCTGATATTTACCCGCTGCGGGGAAGCCGGACTAACAAGGTTGAACGCTTCACGGAAGGCGGGTTACCATAGTACCGGACACACCTTAGAATCAACATACAGTAGTATTGAAGGAGGGCATAATTGTGACTACACCAGATCGTACTCGCGTCACTGTAGAGATCTACGGTACTTCTTATAAACTCGTCGGCAGCAATACCGATTATATGAAGCAGGTTGCCAATTACGTGGATGAGCGTATGCACAGCATTTCTCAAGCTCATTCGCGTCTGGATATGCCCCGAATTGCCGTGCTGGCTGCGGTTCATATGGCAGAAGAAGCTGTACAAATCCAGGAAATTCAGAGTCATATGAACCGCTTAGCAGCGGAACGAGCAGAGCTCCGGGGAGATCTGGCGCAACTCCAGACGGCTCTAGGGGAACAGCAGCAAAAAAATACAGATATGCATCAATCTCTTATTCAACTAAAGGAAGAAAAGGAAGCAACGCAGAAGAAGCTGATGGAAACCGAATCTGTATCAGCCAAGGAGATTGCCCAATTGAAGGCAAAGCTGGAACAGCAGGAGAAAAGAGCGGCTGAACTTGAAAATGGACAAAAACAAGCTAAACGTGAATTAGAGGAGTCTCGTCAAGAAGCTTCTCGCAAGCTGAAAGAGCAGCAGGAGGCGGCCAATGCTCGTATCCGGCAGATAGAAGAGCAGATGAAGAAGGAAGTGGCTGAAGCGGCTAAACAGGCTGAAGCCAAGCTGTCAGCTGCAGAGAAGACTCATCAGGAGCAAAAGCGTACAGAACTGGACAAGCTGCGATCTGCTTTGCAGCAAGAGCATAGTAAGAAGGTAAGCGAATGGCAGACCAAGTGCTCCGGGCTGAATGAGCAGCTGGAGCAGGAACGTAAACAGGCTGAATTGGCGTTGAATGAAGAAAAGCTCCAGCATCAGGAAGCGCAGAAACGAGCTGATGAAGCTGCACTGGAGCAGGAGATTCGGGTTGAGGAGCTTCAGGAACAATTAGAACAAGTACAGGCAGGCAGTACAGAGCTTTCTTCTCGTCTGGGAGAGGCTCAAGAGCAAGCAAGAGTACTGAAGCAACAACAGTCCGGGCTGGAGTCTGTACTGGAAACACAACGACAGGTTGCGATAGAGCGAGAGCAGGCAGATACGCTTGCACGTGAAGAACTGCAAAGTCGATATGATCAATTAGAAGCTGAAGCCAAGGCTGCGCAGCAGCAGACGGCTAAGCTGGAGGAAGAACAGCGGCGGATGCAGAAGCTGCTGGAGCAAGCTCACGTATCTTCTCGCAAGCTGCAAAGTGAGCTGGCTACGCTAGCTGAAAGCGAGAAGTCATGGAAGAAACTTGCAGAAGAACGCCAGTTAGCAGTTGATGAGCTGGAGCTCTCCCTGCTGGAAGCACGTGAACAGAAGGAATCGATACAGGAGCAATTACAGCACGCAGCGGCTGAGCTCGAAGCTATTAATGATAAATTTGCTTCACAACAGCAACGGCTAGTTCAACTCGAAGCGAGAATCAAGGAGCTTTCACCTGAGCTGATTCGTGTTCAGGATGAGCTTGAGAAAGCCAAAGTCCGAGAGCAAGAGGGAGCGAAGGCGTATCAATCGCTTCAGGAGCAATATGGAAGCATGAAGAGCCGAGCTGGACAGCTGGAGCAAAATATCAAGCAGCTTCAACAGGAAGATCACGAACGGCGGAGTAAGCTGGAACGTGCTGAGGAAGAATCTCTGGAGTGGCAACTTAAATACGATCAGTTGAAGGCAGAAGCGGAACGTCTGGAAGCTGAAGATGCTGCCCGTAAGGAAGAATTTGCATCTTGGGAACGGGAAATAGCGGTAACAGTTGAACAAAAGGAACAGCTTCAGGAGGAGACTCGTTTGGCGGTTGAAGCTGCCAAAACGGCGAAAGCTGAACAGCAGTCCATAGAGCAGGAACGAATGGCCTTGCAGTCTGAATTGGACGAAGTGGGTCAAAAATATGAAATGGCGGCGCATCAGCTTCGTCTGTTACAAGTACAACAGGACGTAGATCGGGAAAATACGGAGAAGATTTCTACAGAATTACGTCAATTACAGGAAGAATACACTAAGCTTCAAACGGAGTACAATGAATGGATTGAACTTATCGAACAGGATCAGTAGATACGGATTATAAATGTATGGCAATCCCCGGCTGCTCATCGCCGGGGATTGTTTACTTATTGTATCCACTCAGAAGTGTTTATGACAAAAAGCTGTCCTTTGGCAGACGAAATCTGCTTCGGGACAGCTTTGCCGGGAGGGTCTACTGAAATTATTTCCCGTCTTTGCGACCGGCTTCAAACGGTGTCGATACCGGAATGAACAGGTCGATAATCCCGATAACCAATGCAGCGAGCAATGCGCCCAGAACAGAAACACTGACATTGGTCACCACATACTGAGCGATCCAGATAACCAGAGCGCTCACTAGAAAACCTACGATACCGCGTCCAAATGGAGAAACGCGTCGGCCGAACACTGCCTCGATGATGTAACCAACCAAGGCAATGACAATGGCAAGAATCAGCGCGCTCCAAAAGCCGCCTACACTAAATCCGGGAACGATCCAGCTTACGACCATCAGCACCAGAGCGGCAACGATGAAACGTACAATGTGCCCGAGAATGCTCACGGAATAACCTCCTTTGTTTTTTGAATTTACAGGGTTAGACAAAGGTTAGTGTGTGGCATGAAGAGCTTTCTTATGTGTAAAACAGAGTTGGCAAATAGCGTAAGTTTGCTGCTTTCGGTATAATATAGATATAAGTGAAAGGAGTAGTGAAGTTGGACTCTAAAATTTTCAAAACCCTTGAATATCAAAAAATTCTAAATAAACTAAGTCACTATGCCCAAACGGCAACGGGACAACAGACAGCCCTTCGACTACAGCCCAGCGATGATTTGGAGCATATCAAGAAAATGCTGAAAGGCACGGATGAGGCTTATGCTGCTGATCGCCTCAAAGGAGTGCCTTCATTTAACGGAGTAGTAGATATCACTCCGGCGGTGAAGCGTGCCCGTATTGGTGGAACGTTAAGCCCGCAGGAGTTGCTCGGCATTCGGACAACAGTTCAGGCCGCACGCCGTATACAGGTATACGTGACAAGTTTGCATGAGGAAAATCCTGTCGAAACATTGCTGTATTGGAGTGAGCAGCTTTCGGAGCAGAGAGGTTTGGAAAACTCCATTAAAGGCTGTATCGACGAGAATGCAGAGGTGCTGGATTCTGCCAGCACAGAGCTTTCTCAAATCCGTCGGGAGCTGCGCTCGGGAGAAGTGCGTATTCGTGAAAAGCTGGATTCCATGATTCGTTCCTCAACTGTCTCCAAAATGCTTCAAGATCAGTTGATTACGATTCGCGGAGATCGGTTTGTGATCCCGGTTAAGGCCGAATACCGTTCTTATTTTGGCGGAATTGTTCATGATCAATCCGGGTCTGGTGCAACATTGTTTATCGAGCCTGAATCCATCGTAGCCATGAACAATAAGCTGAGGGAAACAAGGCTGAGAGAAGAGCGTGAAATTGAAGTCATTTTACAAAAGCTGACCGCACTCGTCGCAGAACAAGCAGATATGTTGCTGTATGATGTGGACATTTTGGGCAATCTTGATTTTATTTTTGCAAAAGCGCGTCTCGCCCGTGAAATGAAGGCAACCTTACCTTTAATGAATGACCGCGGATATTTAAAGCTGAAAAAGGGCAGACATCCTCTAATTCCGTTGGAGCAGGTTGTTCCCATTGATGTGGAGTTAGGCAATTCATACACCTCTATTATCGTTACCGGACCGAACACAGGGGGGAAAACCGTTACCCTGAAAACTATTGGCCTACTTAGCTTGATGGCGATGTCTGGACTGTTTGTACCTGTTGAGGATGAAAGCCAGCTGTGTGTATTTGATGCAATCTATGCCGATATTGGTGACGAGCAGAGCATTGAGCAAAACTTGAGTACATTTTCCAGTCACATGACCAATATCATTAGCATCCTGAAAAATATGACGCCAAAAAGTCTTGTATTGCTTGACGAAGTGGGGGCAGGAACGGACCCCGCAGAAGGTTCGGCTCTGGCTGTATCTATTTTGGAGCATATACATGCCATGGGTTGCCGCATGGTTGCGACGACTCACTATAGTGAATTGAAGGCGTATGCCTATGAGCGCAAAGGAATTATTAATGCAAGCATGGAGTTTGATGTCGCTACATTAAGCCCGACTTACCGCCTTCTGGTCGGTGTACCCGGACGAAGTAATGCATTTGCCATTGCCGAGCGATTGGGATTGCCAGGGCGTATTTTAGACTATGCCCGTGGTGAGGTAACGGAAGAAGACCAGCGCGTTGAGCACATGATCGCGTCACTGGAGCAGAACCGTTTGACAGCTGAGCAAGAACGGGAAAAAGCGGAGCAGCTACGTAAGGAAATGGAAGCATTGCGTAGCCGTCATCAGATGGAGCTGGATAAGCTGGAGTCCCAACGGGACCGTATGCTGGAAAAAGCTGAGGACGAAGCAAGGGTTCTCGTGGATAAGGCTCGTAGTGAAGCAGAGAAAATCATTACTGATTTGCGTAAATTGGCTCAGGAAGAAGGGGCCTCGGTTAAGGAGCATAAGCTGATTGCAGCTCGCAGAGAACTGGATGAGGCTGAACCGAAACAACGCAAAAAAAGTACCGTCAAACGCCCGGCTGCTACGCGTACTCGTTCTATCATGGCTGGCGATGAAGTATCCGTCCACAGTCTAAATAAAAAAGGCCACGTGGTTGAACTGTCCGGTACCAAGGAAGCTGTGATTCAACTGGGAATCATGAAGATGAAGGTCAGTCTGGATGATCTGGAACTACTGCAACCTGCACAAACAACGACTCCAAGAGTTCAAAAACCAGTGACTGGCGTTAAGCGGACACGGGATGATAACGTACGAAGTGAACTTGATCTTCGGGGGGCGAACGTGGAGGAAGCCTTGATGGAAGTGGACCGCTTCATGGATGAAGCGTTTCTGGCCAATCTGGGTCAGGTACACATTATTCATGGTAAAGGTACGGGTGTCCTGAGAACCGGTATTCAGGAGTACCTCCGCAAGCATAAGCATGTGAAAAGCTACCGTATCGGTAATTACAATGAAGGCGGCACAGGCGTAACAGTTGCTGAATTGGAATAGCTAGGGGTTGCCGGCTTTGCCCGGGAACGCTTGGTAGAACGGGAGGGACGAAGTTAAGATGGCGATTGATGAATTGCTGTCACATCCGTTGGGGATGATGCTGGGTTATTTCTCGGTGGCGGTGCTGGAGCTAATTGTATTTTTGTCGTGTTTTGAGCTGGTAACCCGCTATAAATGCTGGGAAGAGATCAAGCGCGGTAATGTTTCGGTAGCCATGGCTACGGGAGGGAAAATGTTCGGTATTTGCAACGTACTCCGCTTTGCAATGGAAGCCAAATCCAGTGTGTATGATACGATGATTTGGTCGTTCGTTGGCTTTTTACTGCTTCTTGCGGCGTACTTTCTTTTTGAGTTTCTGACACCAGTATTTTCTATCGATCAACAGATTAAAGAGGATAATCGTGCTGTCGGCTTGTTCTCCATGATTATTTCCATATCTTTATCTTATGTGATCGGTGCCAGTGTAACTTGACACATCTTGTATACTAGAGCTTGGTATACGCTTGGAACGGAAGGATGATAAAGCTTGGAAATGACTATTTGTCCATGGTGTAACATGGAAATTATTTGGGATGAAGAATTAGGACCTGAGGAAGAGTGTCCTTATTGCCATAATGATCTAAAAGGGTACTCTGACATCACCGATGATGAAGATGAGTCTGTTTCTCCACCTGTTCATAGACATGCCGGTGAGCATGGACATGAAGAGACGAAACATGATCATGTGGCTTCTGTAACCCCGGCGCCCCACTCTCATGGAAAAGAAGACCTGAAGGGTTATCGGACATTGAGTATTCAGCTCGGTGATGATGAGGAGCAGGATATTTTATATGAGGCAGATGATGAAATCGTAGTTGAAAAACCGGTTGATGCACCGTTGTTGCAGGATAATGAGCTTCATAAGTTGCCTGTGCTGCATACTTTGCAAAAATTTGAAGAAAGCGGTGCGGATCTGATGGCTTATGAACAAGGCGCTGAACAAATACTCGACAGACAAGATGAGGTTCTTGAATGTTCTCAATGTGGGGAGTACATGCTGCATGCAGGTTCGCAAACCGTAACCAGAGAAGGTTTTGAACCGTCGATGTCTCCAGCGCTTGGCAAGCCCGTTCTGGATTTGCCGTTCGTCTTGAATGTTTATGTATGCCCTAGCTGCTTCCATGTTCAGCAGACACTGTCAGAGAATGACCGACTGCGGATGCTGGAGAAGCTCAGCGGTATTTCCAACAATTAAATAGCAATCCCCCGGATAGGCCCAAGCTCAATACGGGCATCTTAAATCGAAGAAATCTTTGAACAAGCTGGCTTGAAATAAGCTGATTGGTGATTTTTCGGTTAGGGGGAACTGCATTGAAATCAAACCTGAACGGACAATCCATTCTGCTATTAAGCTTGAATGGATTGTTTGTGTTTGCAGCAGCATTGTCAGGCACATTTCTTAACGTGTATTTGTGGAAAAGCAGGCAGGATTACGCGATGATCGGCTGGTTTAATGTTAGTCAACAAATTGCACTGGGAATTATGGTCTGGGTGGCTGGAAAGTGGGTCAAGGAACATAACAAAATGAATGCCCTACGCGTGGGGACCGCATTATCAGGCCTATTTTATCTGATCGTGTTATATACGGGACCGCAGGCTGTGAACTACATATGGCCGCTCGGGATGCTGCTGGGTGCAGCATTAGGTTTATTCTGGCTGGCGTTTAATGTGATTTTTTTCGAAGTCACGGATCAGGCAAGCCGTGATCATTTTAACGGATGGGTGGGTCTGCTGGGCTCGTTTTCTGGTATAGTGGGTCCTTGGCTGTCCGGTTGGATTATTGCCCGTATGGAGGATGACGCAGGTTATCGCGTGATATTCAGTATTTCCTTGGCCTTTTATGTCGTAGGAGTGGTGCTTAGTTTCTTTCTTCGCAAACGTAAGCCGACAGGAAATTACAATTGGAAAGAGCCCAAGCAACGATTGTCACAAAAAGGGAGTATGTGGCGTCCGTTGTCGTTATCGCTTATTGCCCAGGGCATCCGTGAAGGGGTGTTTGCCTTCCTGATTACGCTGCTCGTATATGTAGCTACTCAACAGGAATGGAAGCTGGCACAGTTTTCACTTATCACCTCGGCGGTATCATTTTTCAGCTTTTGGGCTGTCGGAAAATGGCTCAAGCCACACTATCGTTCGGCGGGTATGCTGTTGGGTGCCGTGTTGTTGGTGATCGCGCTATTACCGTTATTGTGGCGTATGGAGTATAGCACGCTACTGATTATGGGGATCGGCACCGCTTTATTTATGCCTTTATATTTAATTCCCATGATTTCTGCGAGCTTTGATTTAATGGGGACGAGTAAAGGAGATGCCAATCAGAGAGTGGAACTGGTTGTACTGCGCGAACTATGCTTAATGGTAGGCCGATTGACCGGAACACTCATTTTCTTGGGTGTCCTAAGTATCAGCAAGGCTCCTACGGCGATGATCTGGTTGTTGATTGGCCTTGCATTGATGCCAGTGCTCGGATGGTTTTTTATGCGAAGTGTGCTGAAAATGGAACAAAAGACGAAGCAGAGCAAATCTCATTCCCATGTACAACGCTGGCACAAGCAAACCGAATAGTTTGAAAATACATTAAAAAAAGACCTCCAGACCCAATTAGTAGGGGAAAGAGGTTCTTTTTGTATTCATATGTTAAACCATCGGTTCCGTTGTTTCAGGCAAGGGCTTGGTAGTACGGATTAGAGAATAAAGCTCCATTTCAGGTCGGTGTGTGCCCGTCAGTTCATCAGCCAATAGCTGTGCGGCCATCATACTCGTAACCGTCCCATTTCCCCCGTAACCCTCCAAAAAATAGCAGTTTGGAAAACGTGGATGTGGACCAATATACGGCAAGCCGTCGTGAGAGGAGCCGAATACAGCCGCCCAAGCATAGTCGATCTGAAATGGAACACCCGGAAAATGCTCCTGTAGCGTTTGCAGCAGCTTTTGCTGTTGGTGTAGCAGCCTGATTTCACGTTGATGGGCGTCCAGTACAGGTTCATCCAAACCACCAATAATGATGCGTCCTTCCGGTGTTGAGCGTATGTACAGATAAGGACGAGCAGTTTCCCAGATCAGACACTGCTCATGCCACAAGGGAACATCTCCGATTGGATTGGTGGCGATAGCATAAGAGCTTTCCAGAACGGCTCCGCGATCTGTTTTAATCTCCTGTGTTTCATAACCTGTTGCAAAAATGATTTTTTTCGCTCGGATAATTCCACCGCTGGTATGACAAACAACTTCATTTTCGTTGAATTCAAAATGCTTGGCTTCCGTATGCTCATATAAGCGTACACCGAGACGGCTGGCGGATTGCAGCAGTCCTTGAGCAAACAAAAATGGATTAACCTCAGCATCTTCGTGTGTGTACAAGGCTGCTGGTTTTCGAAAAGGAAATCGGGCAGCAATCTGTTGCTCATCCCAGTATTCGACGGGAAATCCAAACCGGGTTAGCTGTTTGTACTCTTCCTGAAGCGTCTGAACATCCTCCGATGTACTTGCATAGTACAGGCTACTGCGGCGTATAAAGGACGGATCAATTTCCAGCGTGGTAGACAGTTTTTCCAACTGATCCAGAGCATCTTTGCACATACGGTAAAACAGTACACCGTTCGTTTCACCAAACGTATTGATGAAGGAGGTTAAGGTCTTATCATTGCTATATTGCAGCAGTCCGGTATTGGCCGAAGAACTTCCATGTACCAGCTTGCGTTTGTCAATAACCACGGTGTCTACCTGTCGTTCTCCCAATAGCCGGGAGCAGATGGACCCACCCATCCCGCCTCCGATGATCAGTACATCACAATTTAAATCCTCTGCCAAAGGCGGAAAATCCGATGTTTGCTCCAAGGTACTCGGCCAATACGTATTCCCGCTAATCAATTCCATATAAACAGCACTCCTTATAGGCAATATGTAGTATCTCTTATGTGTACATAGTATTTCGCCAAACGGACAAGATAACCAGCGTGCAACAAAACATTTAAGGAGGCACAGAGACTATGCAATCTACCAACATGCAACCCTTGACAGGCAAAGAGCTGGAGTACATCGTGGACTCCATTTCCAATGAAGAACTGCTGCTCAAGCAATGTACGGCGACAGCAGCATCCATTCAGCATCCAGCCATTCAGCAAGCTTGTCTGCAATTCGCGAGAACTCATGAGAACCACCTGAACCTGCTTTCCAATGCACTTCAACAGCACCAGCAGCTTGCTCCTATGCAACCGCAGCAGTAATTATGGATTAACCAATAAAGGAGGTAATATCACGATGTTTTCACAGAACAATACGTCATTTATGCCCGAAGAAGATTTGCTCTATACCATTCTTGCCGATATGAAACGCACGGTGGGAGAGTATACAACAGCGACAACGGAATCCAATTGTCCGTCTGTGCGTCAGATGTTCACCGACCTTACGAACGATACGCTGCGCCTACAAGGCGATTTGTATCGTCTGATGAGTCAGAACAATATGTACTCCACTTCGTCAAAAGCACTGCGCATCGATTTGGACAAACAGATTCAAGAAGCTCGCAAGACCCAACACGAATGCCAACAGTTCATTCAGCAAAAGTCGTCATCAGCGGGGGGATATGGTCAACCTATGCATCAGCAAGGGCAGCCTACTCACCAAAATAACCCTTACTATATGTAAACGGGATATTCCGTTTTTGAAGCAATTTCCCATAACAGCCGTCCGTCTGCCGGGTTTACCGGGGCGGACGGTTTTTCTTTGCAGGTTTAAAGTGCGTATTGTATGATGTATAGTAATCTCTTTCGATGGAGGCCTTATGTAGAATGACAGAGCTAAATGGTTTGAAATTAAAAGTACTGGAATTGTTAAAAGAAGATGCAAGAAGAACACCGACTTTGTTGGCTACTTTACTGGGGGTTGACGAGCAGGATGTACGCACCTCAATTAAAGAGCTAGAAGACCAACATGTAATCGTTAAGTACGCCGCCGTAGTCAATTGGGATAAAGTCGACGACGAAAAGGTTACTGCTTTGATTGAAGTACAGATTACACCCGAGCGTGGAAGAGGATTTGAAGGTATTGCAGAACGGATTTATTTGTATCCGCAAGTTAAATCGGTTTATCTCATGTCTGGAGCATACGACTTGCTGGTAGAAGTCGAAGGCCGCAACCTCCGTGAGGTCGCTAATTTTGTGTCGGAGAAACTGTCTCCTATTGACTCGGTCTTGTCCACCAAGACTAATTTTACGCTTAAAAAATACAAGCAGGACGGAATTATCTTTGAGGATCATCAGGAAGATAATCGTCTGGTGATTTCGCCGTAAAGGAAGATCATGATGAATCTCAAAACAGAAGCATTTACCGACAGTAACAAAGCCATGAGTTCCTATTTGTCCCCGTTGGTGCGCGAGATCCCATCTTCGGGCATTCGTAAGTTTTTTGACTTGGTGGGTGGCAACAAGGATATTATTACCCTTGGTGTAGGCGAACCGGATTTTACAACCCCTTGGCATATGCGGGAAGCCTGTGTCTATTCATTAGAGCGAGGTTTTACCAGCTATACGTCTAATGCGGGAACGCCAGAACTGCGTGAAGCGATTAGTGATTATCTGAATGAGCAATTTGAAGTTAATTATGATCCTAAAAATGAGATTATTGTGACCGTTGGGGGAAGCGAGGCGATTGATCTTGCCTTGCGTGCGTTAATTGTACCTGGCGACGAAATTCTCGTGCCCGAGCCGTGTTACATTTCATATTCTCCAATCACTTCAATTGGAGGCGGGATTCCGGTAGGTATTGAAACATTTGCTAAGGATGAATTTAAGCTGACGGCTGAGGCGTTGGAGGCAAAAATTACACCTAAATCCAAGGTGCTGATTTTATGCTATCCGAGTAATCCAACTGGGGCTACGATGACTTATGAAGATTGGCTTCCGATTGCCGAAGTCGTGGAAAAGCATGATTTGATCGTCATTTCTGATGAAATTTATGCTGAATTGAATTATGGAGAGAAGCATGTTAGTTTTGCCGCTATGCCTGGTATGATGGATCGTACGATTCTCGTCAGTGGTTTCTCCAAAGCCTTCGCCATGACAGGCTGGCGTATTGGATATACATGCGGACATCCAGATCTGATTGCGGCTATGCTCAAAATCCATCAGTACACCGTAATGTGTGCGCCTTCTATGGGGCAAGTTGCGGCACTGGAAGGCTTGCGGAATGGTTTGGGTGAGAAAGATCGTATGGTAGAAGCCTATAATCAGCGTCGCCGTCTGATGGTTGAAGGGTTCCGGGAAATCGGCCTGGAGTGCCATGAGCCAAGAGGGGCTTTTTATGTTTTCCCTAGTATTCAAAGCACGGGACTTAGCTCAGATGAATTTGCACAGCGTCTATTGGCAGAGGCTAAAGTTGCGGCTGTACCGGGTAATGTGTTCGGTTTGGGAGGCGAAGGCTATCTTCGTTGCTCATACGCGACTTCTGTTGCTCAGCTGACGGAGGCACTGGATCGGATTGGTCATTTTGTAGAAAAAGTAAGAAAAGAAGGTTAAAATTATTTTTTTATGGGTAATTCATAAAAAATAGTCTTTTATTTCTAAATTTCTATGCTATAATTTGAATTCGAAAGCAGGAAGTTCAATTTTTCAATTGTAGGAGGAATGCTCATGTCATATGTTGGATATAATTCGTCTAGTTCAATAGGATACGACATTTCCCTAGAAGATGAAATTTTGTTCCTGCGCAATGAGATGATGCGGACGTTTCAGGAAGAGCAGTCCTTCACCTCTGATCTTGTCATCGAGATTAGTTGCAAGCTCGATTTGAAAATCAATGAATACATGAAAATGTATGGTACGGAATGCAAGGTTTAACCGTGTGAAGTCAGCCAAAGGTAAGAAGGAGGCCGTAGGGCCTTCTTTTTTTGCATTCACAACTTATGATATATTAATGGCATGGAAGAGGGGGCGTACATATGAGAACAGGGCTAAAAAGGCTATCGCCATGGATTATCGGAATGTTGACACTTGTATTATTGGCTGGATGTGGGGGACGGGACAAGGACAGCTTCTCCATTTTTATTATGGATAAAGGGGATGCTTCAGTCATCCGTGAAGAGCTGGCACAAAAGCTTAAGGATAAGCTGGGCGAACAGGCTCCGACTATTGAGATTTCAGTCAGTCCGCTGTATAACCAGCAGAAGCTGGTTGTAGAATATGCGGCCGGGGAGCATGATCTGTTTCTTTTGCCGGAAGAGGACATGAAGCTGTATGGACAGAATGGTTCGAATCTGCCGTTAGATGATGCTTTTGACAAGAAGACGTACGCTCGGGGCGTGTTCGAGGGCGGCGTATTTAAGAAGAAGGGGCAGGAGGAAGAAGAAACAGATGTAAGCAAGGAAACTCATTTGTTCGGAATTCCGGTGGAGCAGATGAAGATGTTTAAGGAGCTAAAATATAACTCAAAAACATTATTTGCTACCGTGCCGCCTCGTACAAGCAATAAGGAAGAAGCCATCAAGGTGCTGAAAGCACTTACGGAATGATAAGGGGGATGGAGTAATATGGGGATCTATACCAGAACAGGTGATGAAGGACAAACTTCTGTGATTGGAGGTCGAGTGTCCAAAGATGATGACCGTGTGGAGGCATACGGTACAATTGACGAGCTGAACAGCTTTGTAGGACAAGCGATCAGCTTTGCCGAAGGGGAAAAGTTTGCGGATATTCGGACTCAATTGGAGGAAATACAGCAGGAGCTGTTTGATTGTGGTTCGGATTTGGCGTTTGTTAAAATCAGTGAAAGCAAATATAAGGTGAAAGACGAGCTGGCAGAGCGACTGGAAGGCTGGATTGATGCATGTCAGGAGGAAAATCCGAAGGTGGAGCGTTTTATTATACCGGGTGGTAGCACATTATCCTCAACGCTTCATGTTTGCCGTACGGTTTGCCGACGCGCGGAACGCCGTGCTGTTACATTAGGTAAACATACGGACATCAATCCGGCGGTACGTCGGTATTTGAACCGTCTTTCCGATTATTTCTTTGCCGTTGCTCGCACAGCGAATGTCCGTCAGGGTGTGCCCGATGTCGAATATGTGCGCAGCAAAAAAGTGTTCCGCAAATAAGGAGGCAACCGGGAATTTGTGATGAGCTTGTACTATGAACCTATCGTATATACGATCCCTCCTGAGGAGGAGGGCATGCTGTTGAAGACTATTTTACAAAAACGTATGAACATTTCTCGAAAGTTAATATCCAAACTCAAGCTGACCGAGCAAGGTATTATGCTGAACGGGACACGTGTGTACATCAGCGTTAAGGTAAAGTCCGGGGATCAAGTAGAAATTCGCATGGAGCGCGAGCGTTCTGATGATATTTTACCTGAACCCATTCCTTTTGAGATATTGTTTGAGGATGAACATTTGTTAGTGGTGAACAAGGCGGCGGGTATGATTGTCCATCCGACTCACGGTCATTACACAGGAACACTGGCTAATGGGGTTGTGCATTATTGGCAGGCCAAGGGAGAACTGTTCCGGTTTCGTCCTGTTCATCGTCTTGATCAAGAGACGACGGGTGTGCTGGTAGTAGCCAAAAATCCGTATGTACACCAGCATATTTCTGAGCAGATGATTGCGGGAACGGTGGATAAGCGCTATACGGCTCTGGTGCATGGGCGTCCTGAGCTGCAGGAAGGTAAGGTAGACGGACCAATTGACCGCAGCCCGGATAATCCGCATTTACGTATGGTGACCCCGGATGGTTATCCTGCCCTTACGCTGTATAAGCTGGAGGAAGTGTGGAACGGGGGAAGTCGCATCGGACTAAAGTTGGAATCCGGGCGTACGCACCAAATTCGAGTGCATATGACTTATATCGGTTGTCCGTTGATCGGAGATAAAATGTACCGGATTACACCCGATGATGCTGCGCAACGTGAGCGATATGATCAGCTTGATGCCAGGATGCCTCGACAAGCCTTGCACGCCTCAGAGCTTTCCTTGGAGCATCCTGTAACCGGGGGGCAGCTGACGTTCTATGCTCCTCTACCTGAAGATATGGCTGAAATGCAGGAGCTATTAAGAGCGCAATATTTTTCAGAATAAAATATAAATAAGCTATCAAAACCAAATGGAGGTTAATCTAGCGATGAGCCAACTGAAAGTATATCAGTATTCTAAATGCAGTACCTGTCGTAATGCAGTGAAATGGCTGCAAAACAAGGGACATGAGACGGAACTTATTCCTATTTTTGAACAGCCGCCCGGCCCGGAGGAATTGGAAGATTTAATTCGAAAAAGCGGGCTGGAGCTGAAAAAGTTTTTTAATACAAGCGGTGAGGTGTACAAAGAGCTAAAGCTGAAAGATAAACTTGGAGACATGAGTCGTGAAGAGCAAATTTCGCTTTTATCCTCGAATGGTAGATTAATCAAACGCCCGATTGTAACCGACGGGAACAAAGTAACGATAGGATTCAAAGAGGAAACATTTGAGGGCACATGGGAAGCTCAATAACGCCCAATTTACACTCACGATATGTTATACTGTGGGGGTTAAATATTATGATGAATGGGAGCAATACAATCTGTGACACAACGCAATGAACAATCCGTAATGCTGGTTGACGGCATGGCCCTGCTATTTCGCGCTTATTATGCAACCGCCGCAAACGGTTATATCCGTCGTACAAAAGCTGGGGTGCCAACGAACGCCATATATGGTTTTATTCGATATTTTTGGGACGCAGTCCAAACGTTTAATCCTACACATGTCATTTGCTGCTGGGATATGGGCGGAACGACATTCCGTGGGGAACATTTTGCTGCGTATAAAGGAAACCGAGCCGACGCACCGGATGATTTGATTCCCCAATTTACATTGATTCGTGAAGTGACGGACAGCCTCGGCATTCCCAACATTGGAGCGGAAGGCTTTGAAGCCGATGATTGTATCGGTACGCTTGCACGTCATTATTCGCAAAATGAGGACATGGATGTAATGATTCTCTCAGGAGATCATGATTTACTTCAATTAGTGGATGAGCGGACACGGGTCATTATTATGAAAAAAGGGCACGGCAATTATATGGTATACACCCCGGAGACCCTGCTGACTGAAAAAGGGCTTAAGCCACGTCAAGTGGTGGACCTTAAAGGCCTGATGGGGGATGCAAGCGATAATTATCCCGGAGTACGAGGTATTGGCGAGAAAACGGCACTCAAGCTGGTTCAGGAATACGACTCTATTGAGGGCATTCTGGAGAATCTGGATCAATTAACACCCTCGGTCCGTAAAAAAATTGAGAGTGATTTGGATATGCTGCATCTTTCACGCAAACTTGCTGAAATTCACTGTGGTGTACCTGTAGCATGTGCTTTGGATAGCTGTCTGCTGACGCTGGATCACGTGCAAATTGTAGACAAGTTTGAGCAGCTTGAAATGAAAAGCTTGTGTACATTGATGGGTGTCGCAACCGGATCTTAATAAAGCTGTTAGGCTTGATACGGACAATTTAAGTAAAGTAAGTAATATAGGGATGCTGACGCTTGGTGCGTTAGTGTCCTTATTTATATACCCATATGTCGACGGAGTTATATAGTCATGTGAAGGATTATATACAATTGCAATAAGGGGATTGACCTCAGGTACATTTCAGGTGAATATAGTGGAGAGAGAACCGGATTATCGAAAGGGGACAACAGCAACTATGACAGTATTGGGAGCAATTGAGGCAGGCGGTACCAAATTTGTATGTGGAATTGGCAACGAACGTGGAGAGGTACTGGAACGGGCGAGCTTTCCAACAACCACCCCAGCAGAAACAATGGAGAATGTCATCGCATTTTTTGAAGGCAAGGGCATTGAAGCATTGGGCGTAGGCTCGTTCGGGCCGATTGATCCTATCGAAGGTAGTGATACATATGGCTATATTACAACAACGCCAAAGCCACATTGGGGAAATTACAATCTGATTGGCAAACTGAAAGAGCATTTTGATGTGCCTATGGGGTTTGACACGGATGTGAATGGAGCAGCACTTGGTGAGTCTATTTGGGGTGCCGCCAAAGGATTGGACAACTGTCTGTATATTACGATAGGTACAGGCATCGGGGCGGGTGCTTTGGTTGGTGGAAAGCTGATACATGGATTATCCCACCCGGAAATGGGGCATATTCTGGTACGTCGTCACCCAGAAGATACTTACGAGGGGACATGTCCTTATCACGGAGATTGTTTGGAGGGACTGGCAGCAGGTCCTGCGCTCGAAAAAAGATGGAAGGTTAAAGGACATGAGCTTTCTGTCGATCACTCGGCCTGGGAAATGGAAGCGTACTATCTGGCACAGGCTTTAATGAGCTATGTATTAATCCTGTCACCGCAAAAAATTATTATGGGCGGGGGAGTGATGAAGCAGGACCAACTGTTCCCGCTCATTCGTACCAAGCTTCAAGAACTTTTGAACGGATACGTACAGCATTCGAGTCTGGCAACAGATATTGAGCAATATATCGTATCTCCGGGATTGGGTGACAATGCTGGATTGTGCGGTGCTCTGGCATTGGCAAAGGAAAAGCTGAATCATTAGAATTTATGGTTGACGGCACTCCAAGGTACGGTTATTATATAGGCAACAGTATAGTACGGCTCAAAAAGGGAAGCACCTTTCTTGCGAATACGCAGGATGGGTGCTTTTTTTTGCGTTTTTGTGTTGTGCGGGACTGTCTTTCAACGATATGAGGGAGGAAGAAATCATGGATATTGTATTTTTAAATCGCTTGTCCAAACGAAATGAACAGGGCTATGAGGACTTTGCTCAGGTATGGATTGGGCAGCATGAAGGGGGATGGAGTGCAGGCTGGAGCACACAGCATGTCCCGGATGAAAGTATAGACGACCTTTGGTATGAGGGCAGCTTGTGGCAGGAATTACTACATGTATACCGTCATGAGCTGGCGCTCAAAATGGCTGAGGGCTATAGGCCCTTAATCCATGGCGTATTTCATGAGCAAGAAGGATCATCAGGACGAGGACAAACGCTGCAAAAGCTGTATTGCTACAGTGATTTGTTTCCACGTGATGAAGTGTATGAGCAGTTGACGATGTGGAGACGGCAAAAGGCAGCAACGGAACGAAAAGCACCTTATTTTATCGCTACGAATCGGCTGCTTCGACTCATTAGCGTCTATCTTCCCCATACCGAAGAAGAACTGTTGGAACTGCCTGGTATGGGGCAGGGTAAAGTGTCGCAATATGGGACGGAGCTATTGGCTATTACGACACAAAATGACCGGACCACACCATTTCCGTTAAACTGGGTAACAGAGACGCTGGAAGAAGAAGTTTTTTTGTCATGGCTATACAAGCAAAAAGAGAACCAGTACAGGCAGGAGCTGAACAAATTCAGCCTAACTAGAACGATTATCGAAGGCATTTCGGACGGTCTTTCACTGGAGCATATCGGAATGAAGACAGGTTTGCATCGTAGAGAGATGATTGAAGCTGTGGAGCATTTGGACAGGGATGGCATTGATATGGAGAAGCTGATCCGCAAGGAGTTGGTGAATGTATCTGAGGAGGAGCAGGCAGCCATCTGGTCTGCTTATGAAGAGTTGGGGGATACGCTGCTCAAGCCCGTCATGCTGAAAGTGTATGGGGAAGAAAAGGCAACCGAAACAGGACTGGATCAAATTTACGAGCGTCTGCGTCTGATCCGTATACGGTTTCGTCATCAGCAGGTACCCGACCGACATGTTGGATAATATAGAACTGATTGAATAAAGCTAAAGTATTAAAGTACATTCAGGGTTCAACATACTAAAAAGCAGCAGCGAGTTCCACACAGGACACGGCTGCTGCTTTTTATGACCAAGCTGAAAATCGAAAAAAGTATCCAACTCGGTACTTTTCCCCCCTGTTCTTTTTAAACCCAGTCTTTCTTGCGGAAAATACAGAACATACTGACACCTAATGCCACCATAATACCAATGACGACAAAATAGCCATAACGTGTATGAAGCTCAGGCATATTATCGAAGTTCATCCCATATATTCCGGTAATGACTGTCAATGGCATAAATACGGTCGTAATTGCCGTAAACACACGCATAATTTCATTGGCACGGTTGGCGATACTGGATTGATAAGCTTCTCGAAGGTTACCCATCAAGTCGCGGTAAGTTTCAAAAGTCTCCGAAATTTTCACAGCATTTTCATAAATGTCGCTGAAATATTTTTGCAATTGATCGTCGATGAGCCGCAAATCCCGTTTGTTCAGGGTATTGATGACTTCTTTTTGTGGACCCAGCACTTTTTTCAGCCACAGAATCTCACTTCGTAAGCCGATGATTTCGTTCAAATGCGACTTTTTCGTATGCATTAGAATATCTTCTTCCAGCTTCTCAATGCGGACCTCAATCCGGTCACCAACCAGAAAATAGTTGTCAACAATCAAGTCGACCAACAGATACATAAAACGGTCAGGCTGGCTGACTTCTTGCTCCCACAGCATAGGCTTGAGGGTACGAAGCTCATTTATTTTCTGCTTGGTCACCGTAATGATAAAATGGCGGCCGAGAAAAATGTTCAAAGCTCGCAAAAATATTTCTTCATCATCAAAACGAATGCTATTTACAACGATAAAATAATGGCTTTCATAAATTTCAATCTTCGGACGCTGTTCTTCTTCACTCAAACAGTCTTCTACTGCAAGATCATGCATGGAAAATAAAGGCTGGAGCACTGTCAAATCATCGACATCGGCATCAATCCAATAAAAACCTTCTGCCGGTGCAGTAAGCGCCATTTCAATTTCTTCGACAGGGGTAAAAACCCCGTTGTTGACCAAACGGATTTTCATATATGTCACTCCTTATGCTCCGTCGTAACGGAAATACGTTTACCTTAAGCATAAGGAATGGACTCAGTTAGCCAGTTAGCCGGTGCGGGTAAGCGTGCACTCCCATCAAAAGCCGGAGGCTTTTGGAGCATGCAGAGCCTGGCGTCCCGTCTTTCGGCAAGCTGAAGTCATTCCTATGCTGTTGTTCAGGGATCGCCGCCTATTCGGACTCGGGTCGCCTTCCATTCCGGATTCACCTCTCAAATGTTCTTTTTTAGATTGCCACAGTATCGCAGGAAACACTCAAATCTGCACTACTACTCCATATTTCTGCCTAATAGCACTTGTATAGTATAACGCTCGGCCTACGGCCTTTCAAGCGCAAAATCATGGGCTAAATCAACAGTAGTGGCAAGAGCTTCAACGATAGGAGGGATATGATTTAACCTATGGAAAAGGTAGACAAAATGTGAATGCAGGGTACAAATTTAAAAGTCCCATCTTGACGAAGCCCAGCCGATGCATTAAAGTGAACAACAAGAACTTTGTGAACCTAAAATGAATATAGCGAAATCTTATCAAGAGCAGGTGGAGGGACTAGCCCGATGATACCCGGCAACCGGCGATTTTAATCGCACGGTGCTAATTCTTGCAGGACGCGCGCTTTGTACAAAGAGCGTTGCCCTGACAGATGAGAGAGGCGCATATGGATACAAATATGACCTTTCTCTAACCTGAGAAAGGTCTTTTTATTATATGCCCGGCATCTCAACAAGACGATTTTCGCAAAACTTACCGAACAAGGAGTGAGTTTACATGCCGATTAAAATCCCAGACACGCTACCTGCCAAGGAAGTGCTGGAGGGCGAAAATATTTTCGTAATGGATGAAAGCTTGGCTTATCATCAGGATATTCGTCCGTTGCGTATCGCCATTTTGAATTTAATGCCTACAAAGGAGACGACGGAAACCCAACTGTTGCGCTTGGTCGGCAATACGCCGCTGCAAGTGGATGTCACGCTGGTGCACATGAAGTCTCATGTATCCAAAAATACATCGCAAGAATATTTGAACATGTTCTATAAAACGTTTGACGAGATCAAGAACAGTCGTTTTGACGGCATGGTCATTACAGGAGCCCCGGTTGAACAGCTTGAGTTTGAGGATGTTAACTACTGGGAGGAGATCCAGCAAATCTTTGAATGGACGAAAACGAATGTAACTTCGACCATGCATATCTGTTGGGCCTCACAGGCAGGCTTATACCATCATTTCGATGTCCCTAAATACGGGCTCGACTACAAATGCTTTGGCGTATTTCCACACACCGTGATTAAACCTAAAGTAAAATTGCTACGCGGCTTTGATGAATTGTTTTATGCTCCTCACTCCAGACATACGGAGGTTCGGCGGGAAGATATTGATCATATTACCGAATTAGAAGTTTTATCCGAATCCGAGGAGGCTGGAGTGTACCTCGTAGCCACGCTTGACGGTAAACAAATTTTTGTAACTGGGCATTCTGAATATGACCCGCTTTCCCTGAAATGGGAATACGACCGCGATGTGGGCAAAGGAATGGATGTTGAAGTCCCCAAAAATTATTTCCCTAATGATGATCCCAAGCGCACACCACCCTCAATCTGGCGGGCACACGCCAATTTATTATTCTCGAATTGGCTGAACTATTATGTATACCAAGAAACACCTTACGATATCGGGCCCCAGATTTAAAAAGGGGCTTGTAGTTTACCCTTGTACAGTACCACCTTGCAGTAGCGCAGCAGTATAGTCTTTGACATCCATTTTTGCAGGATATGTTATAGCACCCACTATGGAAGTTAACAGGAGGATTCATATGAGTGAGAAACAGTGGAAAATCGAAAGCAGATTGGCACAAATCGGTTCAGTAGAGGAGCCAGTAACCGGGGCTGTTAATTACCCGATTTACCAATCTACGGCGTTCCGCCATCCCCGTCTAGGTCAAAGCACAGGATTTGATTACATTCGGACGATCAATCCTACGCGAAAGGTACTGGAAGAGGCTTCTGCTGCACTTGAATCGGGTGATGCAGGTTTTGCATGTAGCTCAGGTATGGCGGCGCTGCAAACGGTATTTGCATTGTTTGGACAGGGAGATCACCTCATTGTATCGCTGGATCTGTATGGCGGGACATATCGCTTGCTGGAGCGTATTTTATCTAAATTTGGTGTAACAGCAAGTTATGTGGATACGAACGATCTTGAAGCACTCGAACAGTCATGTCGACCGAATACCAAAGCTGTATTCATAGAAACACCTACAAATCCGTTAATGATGATCACTGATATTCGAGCGGTTGCCGAGTGGGCATCACAACATCAGTTGCTTACCATTGTAGATAATACGCTGCTAACCCCATATTTCCAGCGGCCATTGGAGCTGGGCGCTGATATTGTGGTACATAGCGCAACCAAATATTTGGGCGGACACAATGATGTGCTGGCAGGGCTGATCGTAACCAAAGGCAAAGAGCTATCAGCTGAAATTTCCTTCCTGCACAATTCCATAGGGGCCGTGCTTTCCCCGAGCGACTGCTATCAGTTGATGAAGGGGATGAAGACGTTAGCGCTGCGTATGGACCGACATCAGCATAATGCAACAGTGCTATCTAACTATTTACTGACGCATCCGGCGGTGGCGGAAGTATTTTATCCAGCTCTCGAAGGCCACCCAGGTCGTGAGATTCAAAATAAACAATCCAGCGGAAATACGGGTATCTTCTCCTTTAAAGTAAAGGATGCTCGTTATGTGGAGCCTTTGCTTCGTCACATTAAGCTCATTGCGTTTGCGGAAAGTCTCGGCGGTGTGGAATCGCTAATGACCTATCCCGCTGTGCAGACACATGCGGACATACCAGCAGAAATTCGGGATGCAGTCGGGGTGGATGACAGGCTGTTGCGTTTCTCCGTCGGCATTGAACATACAGACGACCTAATTGAAGATTTGCGTTCGGCGCTGGAAGTTGCACGTCAAGAAGTAGAAGGAGGGGAGCAGCAATGATAGAGGATGCGAGAAGGATCGGCCAGGATCTGGACAAAGAGCGGAAGTTCGCTACCAAGCTGCTGCATTTCGGCTCTGAAATTGACAGTGTTACGGGGGCTTCGAGCGTCCCGATCTATCAAGCTTCTACCTTTCACCATCATGATATTTTTAATCCTCCACAGCATGACTATAGCCGTTCAGGTAATCCGACACGACAAGCTTTGGAGGATTATATCGCCTTATTAGAAGGCGGAGCTAGCGGTTTTGCCTTTGCATCAGGTATGGCGGCCATCTCTACTACATTTATGCTCTTGTCTGCTGGAGATCATGTCATTGTTTCCGAGGACGTATATGGAGGAACATATCGACTGCTGACCTCCATTTTGAAACGGATGAATATCGAAACGACCTTCGTTGACATGACGGACCTCAACCATGTGAAAGAGGCGTTGCAGGAGAATACAAGGGCTGTATATATGGAAACCCCGTCCAATCCGACACTCAAAATTACCGATGTAGCAGGAATAACCTCTTGGGCACAGGATAACGGACTTTTGACGTTATTGGATAATACTTTTATGACACCTTATTATCAACGTCCGATTGAGCAGGGTGTCGATATTGTATTGCACAGTGCGACCAAGTTTCTGGGCGGACACAGCGATGTGCTGGCAGGACTTGCAGTAGCACGTACCGAATCGCTGGGGAGACAAATCAAGCAGCTCCAAAATGGACTGGGTACCGTGCTGGCTCCGCAGGAGTCATGGTTGCTCATGCGCGGTATGAAGACACTGGAGGCTCGTATGGCTCACAGCGAAAAGAGTGCAGCAAAGCTCGCCAATTGGCTGAACGAGCGCAACGACATTGAGGCGGTGTACTACCCGGGTCTGGAGAATCATCCAGGACGTGAAGTTCATGAGCGTCAATCCAGCGGTTATGGTGCAGTGATATCGTTTGATGTGGGTTCTGGTGAGCGTGCAAAAGAAGTCCTCAGTCGCGTACGTATTCCAATTGTAGCGGTGAGTCTGGGAGCTGTGGAAAGCATCTTGTCGTATCCGGCGATGATGTCACACGCGGCTATGCCCCATAGTGTACGATTGGAGCGCGGGATTACGGACGGATTACTTCGTTTCTCCGTAGGTCTGGAGGATATTGACGACCTGATTAGTGATCTGGATGAGGCGCTGCGCTAGAGCGTTAGCACATCAGTAGTATCTTTGTCGTCTTCAGGCAGGGAGCAAATATGTACAGTACTAAACAGCAAGTTTCCATTCATTCAGGAGGCTTGCTGTTTTCTATAAGAATGACATGAAGGACAGTGTGAAAAAATGCACTTTTCAGTTCTGTTTTCTTATTTCTTGGCTATATGCAATGTTGAGATAAGCTTGGCAGTTGCCTGTTTTCCTAGGTGAAAAGCAGAAAGAAGCGGGAATAAGTATGGTTCCTTACCTAAAGATATGTTAGTATTATCATTAGGTTTTACTATGCTAAATAGCACAGACAACATACAAGGCCAGTCATGAACATACATTACGGCAGGGTTCGAACGCAGGTTTGTGAAAGCATTCTCGTTCATAAGTCCTGTCTTTCATTTCGTCGCCCTGTGACAGCGAAGGAGGATACACCATGAGTGTAATCGACCATATTTTAGATAAAGCCCTACGCGGCGAACGCCTGAATTTAGAGGATACCGTTGCTTTGTTCGAATCAGATGAGGTAGAAAAAATAGGTCATGCGGCGAATAAAGTTATGAATCGCATGCACCCCGATCCCATTAAAACCTTCGTCATCGGACGAAATATTAACTATACGAACGTATGTGACGTATACTGTCGCTTCTGCGCTTTTTACCGTAGACCGGGTTCTGATGAAGGTTATGTTTTGCCGGATGAGGTGATCTTTCAGAAGATCAAGGAAACGCAGGATGTAGGTGGCACCGAAATTCTAATGCAAGGCGGTGTGAATCCGAATCTGCCGTTCAGTTATTATACGGATTTGCTGAAAGCTATCAAGGAGCGTTTTCCCGATATTACGATGCACTCCTTCTCGCCAGCTGAAATTCACAAAATGAAGGAAAAATCCGGTCTATCCATGGAAGACACGATTCGAGCCATTCACGAAGCTGGATTGGATTCGCTTCCGGGTGGAGGCGGAGAAATTTTGGATGACCGCACACGCCGCAAAATTAGCCGTCTCAAAGGCTCTTGGCGTGATTGGATGGATGTGATGCAAACGGCTCACAAGGTTGGGATGAACACGACTGCTACGATGGTTATCGGCTTTGGTGAGTTGATGGAGGAGCGTGCGCTGCATTTGTTGCGTGTTCGTGATGCTCAGGACGAATGCATTGAAAACAAATATAATTCTGAAGGATTTTTGGCCTTTATTCCTTGGACCTTCCAGCCAGACAACACCAATCTGAAGAAGGAACGCCAGACGCCGGAGGAATATTTGAAGACCGTTGCGATCAGTCGTCTTGTATTGGATAACATCAAGCATATTCAGTCTTCATGGGTAACCATGGGACCTGAAATCGGTAAAAAATCGTTGTACTACGGTTGCGATGATTTTGGCAGCACCATGATTGAGGAAAACGTAGTTTCTGCTGCAGGCGCAACGTATAAGGTTAACATCGAATCCATTTTACAGTTGATCCGCGAGACGGGTCACGTTCCGGCACAGCGCAATACCCGTTATGATATTATTCGTACTTTTGACAGTGCCAGCAGTATTGAACATGATTTTATCATGCAAAATTAATATCCGTTAATATATTGTTAATTACAAAACGCTTATCCATCACTAATCTATGTACAAGGATTAGTGTAGATAAGCGTTTTTTGATGTGTTACTTTGCTAAGCTTTCCATCGTTTCATATACATGATCTCAGCCTGCGGGTCTGCCATTTGGATGACTGCCTTAAAGCGCTGCAAATCCAACAGATGAACGCTGTAAACGATGACCATTTGTTCTTTTTTATCCTCAGATTCGCTTTTAATCTTGCCCTCTATCTGGGCAGAGTCTACAACAGGCGTGCTGTGTATACGCAGCCTGCGATATATGGCATCTTCGATGGTTTGCTGTTTCTTGCTGACAACACAAACCATACGCGTCAGACCAGTAAACATCAGCCGGGTCGTTTCATAGGCGGCGAGGCAGGATAAGGCTGAATAGAGAGCTGGCTCCCAGCCTAGCACAAAGCCAGCCGTAATGAGCAGCAGACCATTACACAGCATAACAATCTGTATTAACGGAATCTTGCGATGTGTTAGCAATAATGTGGATGGACGGCCATCGTCTGACTCGTTAAGTCCTAGTGAATCGAGCAGACCACCGTGACGAGCTGCCAGCCCTGCGCCAAGCCCTATACAGATTCCGCCGCCCAAAGCGCATACGACCGGATGGCCACTCACTGCCGGAAAAGGCGAAAGAATAATGGCTGAGCCCGAAAAGGCGAACAAGCCGGGTAGTGCACGGAGCAACATGGGTTTGTGAGTAGACAGAGAATACAGCAGCATGAGTGGCAAGTTCAAAACGAATAGCAGTAACCCAAAATGCTCTTGTGTATAAAGCGACATGAGTCTAGAGATCCCCGTGACGCCTCCAGCGATCATATCATGCGGATGCAAAAACAATTCCAGACCGACGGATGCCGTAATTCCGCCAATCACCGTATAAAAGACAGGGAACCTGCTCGCATCTCCTGAAGCGGGCTTGACAAGCCGCCTCATAGAGTTTCGGCATGTTTTACAGCGTGCGGCATAGCCTTCCCTCCTATGGATTGTCGTATCCAGCTTTTACAATTACGCCGATTTACTTTCTTCCTTTCGTAGGCGGGGGTCCTTGAACTTAAATATTTTGTTTAACATATTAAAAATAGGTTTTGACTGCTTTGTCAGAAGTGGTCCAAGAATCGCCAGTATGAGTACATAGATGGCTGCAAAGGGTTGAACAATATCAAGCAAACCGCCTTCTTTACCCAAGTTGGCCATGATAATCGAAAATTCACCCCGTGCCACAATGGTCAGGCCGATATTTGCTGACGCTTTGGGAGATAAGGAGGCCGTACGCCCAGCCAGCATTCCTGCCCAAATGTTACCAAACAACGTGAGGACGACTGCTGCCAGTGCAAGCCATATCGCGTTTCCTCCCAGGGACAGTGGATCAATGGATAATCCAAAGCTGAAGAAAAACAGGGCGCCAAAGAAATCGCGGAAAGGAACAATTAAATGCTCGATACGTTTGGCATGTTCCGTTTCGGCCAGTACCAGACCGACTAACAGGGCGCCGATAGCTTCCGCCACATGAATCGTTTCCGAAAAACCAGCCACCAGAAACAGAGAGCCGAAAACAACAAGTCCGAATACCTCATTGGAGCGAATACGGAGAATCCGATTTAACAGAGGGACGGCCTTACGGCCGATAATAATGACTGCAAGCATAAAGCCTAGCGCGATTAGCGCTGATAGCAGCACACCACCGAGCGAGGATGAATCGCTAAGAACCAATCCGGAGAGGATGGAGATGTATACGGCGAGGAAAACATCCTCGAACATAATAATGCCCAAAATCATTTCAGTTTCAGCATTGGCGGTCCGCTTGAGATCTACCAGCACCTTCGCAGCAATAGCACTGGATGATATTGTTGTAATTCCGGCGATAACCAGTGTCTCTGCTACAGGAAAGCCGCCCAGGAAGCCAAGAGCCAGCCCCAGTGTAAAATTGATGCCAATATAAATGGTTCCGCCCACGGCAATGGAACGGCCTGATTTAATTAACCGACCTACTGAGAACTCGAGACCCAAGTAGAAGAGAAGAAACAGCACTCCGATTCTTCCCATAAAATCAATAAATGGGGCGCTTTCGATAAAGCGAAAATCAAAATGCCATAGCTCCATCGCATGTGGCCCAACTGCCATTCCGATCAGGATATAAAAAGGGATGACCGAGAAGCGCAGTTTGGAGGAAATAAGTCCGGCTGCAGCGATGAGAGCAATAGCCAATCCAACCTCAAATACCAGATGATCCATCCAATCACCCGCTTCCGTTCATAAGGATTTGTTTAAAGCGTTTTTGCTGATCGCGTTCCCCAACAACGACTACAGTGGCATCATCGTTAATCATCACTTCAGGACCAGGATTTACATATTTCTTTCCTTTTTTCTCCACAATGGCAATAACAGTGGCTCCCGAATTTTGCCTTACATCCAGCTCACCGATGGATTTGCCGACACTTGCATAATGAGATTCCACTCTATACCATTCGATAATAAAATCGTCAAACGTCATTTCTACACTTTCAAGCTGTTTGGGCTTATAGGTCATACCACCGATGATGGAGGCTACCAATCGCGCTTCCTGATCATTCAGGGTTGTCATAGAAATACTTTGTTCCAGATCCTCGTAATCAAAGTGATACAACTCGCGCCTGCCATCATCATGAATAATAATGACAATTCGGTCGCCACTCTCTGCATCTATTCGATACTTAATCCCGATTCCTGGCAAAATAGACTCTCGAATATCCATTTGTAAAGCCTCCTGTATGATACGTTATTTAAATGAATGGTATGGGAAATAAATCACATACTTTGGGAGTGACATGGAAACTTTCTTTTTGTATTAAATTTTATAAATTAACATAAAAACCTGATAAATAGACTTTACGTATTACACTTATTGGGACAGGTTAACAAATAGACATGCAAATGTGGTGATGTGCATGCAAAGGGAGGTTAAGCCACATAACTAGAGGTAAATTTGATGGGGAACAAGTACAATTGCTTCTTTAGTTTGCAAATGACAGGAATAAAAGGCAGACGTAGTTTAGGGATGCTCAATAGCAGCACAAGCGCTATCAAAATGACAAAGGGAAGTGATTTGGCCGCAGCGATCACCAGATGAAGTAAAGGGGAGGACTTGCGTATAGCTGGTTTGGAATGATGCTCCAGACCGTGAGAGTCTGTTTCTAACGAGGAAATATCAGCATGAGGCATAAGAGAAGATCCCGCCGTAAACTG
This sequence comes from Paenibacillus sp. FSL R10-2748, assembly GCF_038005565.1. Taxonomy (NCBI): domain Bacteria; kingdom Bacillati; phylum Bacillota; class Bacilli; order Caryophanales; family Paenibacillaceae; genus Paenibacillus; species Paenibacillus sp. FSL R10-2748. Next base: position 798,126 of record NZ_JBBOTK010000001.1, on the reverse strand, counting down.
AAGGGATTGAGTGGTGTCTTCCGCATGAAACGTCACAGGAAGGGACAAAATCTGAACGAGGCTCAATATGACGATCATGAATGTACGCAGCATGTTCAGCATCGTTGACATCTTATCTCCTCCCTCTTGTGAAAAATTCATATTACTATAACCTTAACATACCCCACCCTAAATATTCAAACGTCGTTCGATTTTTTCCTATATCACAGTAATGTTTATAACACGCCAACCGGCTTTTTGAAACCAGATCATCCTCTTTTGAATATGTCTTTCTGTTTCCAGTCGTTCACTTCGTATAACCCTTCAGAGGCCGCCATATACTGAAAGCAGTGATCGAAAGGAGTGAGCCAATGGAACTGTTTACAGTGTGGACCAATACAGACGGAGATCAGGAAACCGACCGGTTTTACGAAGTGGTCAAAAGTAGAACAAAGGGACTACATATGTCACGGCGCGGATTTCGATTCACTTTCAGACAGCTGGATAACAAAGTGGCATGGACCTGCAAGGGCACAGAAAGCAATTCGGCGTTTGAAAGCTTTCTCCCCTGTGTATACAGCATCATGTCTTCGGCAATAGCGGATTATATTATCGAAGTCAAGGAGTGGGGGCTGCTCAATCTCATTCTCACCAAAGCCTGTTCGTTGCTGGAGAAAGAGGATGCTGAGCAAATTCGCAGTATGATTCGTTCACTGTTAAACGATGATGGCCCCAGAGGTCGTTTGAAGCGTCATGGTAAGCTGACTACTCTCCTGGAGAAGGATTTCAAGGAGCTTCGTGTGATCAATTTGGAAGGGCTGATTCAATTTAGGCTCCATGCGTATAAAAAAGAGCTTGAAGAAATCGTCGACTATGCTATGGAAGAATTCTGGGCAGATCGGCAATACGAAGAATTTATGGGGCTGCTTAAATATTTTGTTTTTTTTCAGGAAAGCAAAGTTCCGCTCGTACACGTACTTCACCAAGGCGGACATAATTTTACGATTCTGGATAGTGCCATGGTGCCCATACCGATTCCTGATGCAGATGACATCATTGTCGAGATGCCAGGCATTGAATTGGAAATGGAGGTCGAGGATCGAATCGTGAGCACCCTTATTTCGATTTCTCCTGCTTCCATTATATTGCACACAGACGATGAACACACCCCCATAGTGCGGACACTCCTGCATATTTTTGAAGATAAAGTGAAACTGAGCAGACTTTATCCAGGTCAGGATGTTCAAAAATAATAATCTGTTCGTATAAACTAATGGATTTCTGGAAAGCCTTTGCCTCAAGGGGAGGTTTTTTATGAGATCCATGTTGGTATGGAAACGGATTTTGGGAACCGTGTTAATTGCAACCTGTCTGGTATTGCCCGGCAATGAAGTTTACGGTCACAAAGAACCGGTCCAGCATAAAAAATGGCAGTCCACACCTGTTTTAGCTCCACGCGAAGAGCAGGTTATTACGACCATGACGGTCACGGCAACAGGATATACAGCAGGCTATGAATCGACTGGCAAACGGCCAAGTCATCCCGGTTACGGTATTACGTATTCCGGTGTAAAAGTGCGTCGTGACAAGAACACACTGTCTACGATTGCGGCTGATCCCAAAACGTTTCCTTTGGGAAGCATATTGTACATTCCAGGTTATGGATACGGGATTGTAGCAGATACAGGTTCTGCGATTAAGGGCAATAAAATTGACTTGTATTTTAAAACAACCCGGCAGGTATATTCTGAATGGGGCAAGAAAGATGTGGATGTTCAAATTATAAAAAAAGGGAACGGAAAATGTACAGAAAAGATGGTCAAATCGCTCCAAAAGGTGATAGAAACGCATAAAACTATTCCGACCGCGACACTGGATGCTTCCATATAATCCTTGAATATTGTTTTTTCCAACATCACATACTATGTTGCGGGATGAGCTTATCCCGCAAAACATACTGGGAGGTTGAGAATTATGCCAAATCAAGGCGGAAGTTCTTTCACGAACAAAGGCTTCAAGGCAAGCGCAGGAAATCAGTTCAAAGCGGAATTTGCACAAGACAATACGGTTGGTGTCGTTTCACAAAAGGTAAAGCAGTCTGAACAAAATAAAATTCAAGACAACTTTCAGACACCAAATGAGAAGTATGATGAAGAATTTGCAACAGAACAAGGCGGTACAGGCGCTGTAGCTCAAAAAGTTCAAAACTCCAGTCGCAACAAAGTTCAAAACAATGCTCAAACACCGAACGAAAAGTTCGACGAAAACTTTAACACGAAATAAAAAAGCATATACAATTGATAATGCTCCGGATTATATCCGGGGCATTTCGTTTTAAGTGAAAGTGAATAGGTACAATAGGTCTAAGGTTTTATCTCCTTTTTAATTGTTTTTAAGGTGGAATTAAGGTTTAAAGTGCAAAATAAAGTCAGTTAAACAACACCACCTTGAAGCATAGGGTTTGGGAGGAGATATACAATGGACGAATTTAAAAATAATAACTCCGGACGCCGGAACGACAACGATCAGGTTGATACCGATAATGCAACTCGGCAAAACGATTCGAACGGTTCCTCATATTATTATTCTTACGGCCCTTTTTCTTCAGTTCAATCGGACGGACAACGTAAGGAAGGGCAGTCGGTGGAAAAGGATGTTGAGATTACGCCACCACAGGCAGTGAGACCTCTTCCTCCCTCATACCATCGCGCTATGCCTGAGCAACAGGATGGTTCGGGTCGGAATGGTGGCAACTGGCAATTCAAACCGAATAAGCCCAAGTCGCAGGTGAAAACAATTTTCTTATCTTTTTTGGCTGGAATGCTGGTCATTACGGTATTGATGTACACAGCTGACCGAACAAATATGTTCACACCCGAGACGGCGTTAACTTCGGCGGCAGCTGAAAGTGGAGAAACGACTAATTCAGGAACAACTGGCTCGACTCCAAGCGCAGTTCCGGCTGTGATGCCTTCAGGTACCGCTGATGTTCAATCTGTTGTGGCCAAGGCTGGTCCGGCAGTCGTCAAAATCGAAACGCTTGCCAAACAAACCAGTGGTAGCAGCGGCAGACAAAGCAGCCCTTATTACAATGACCCGCTGTATCAATACTTTTTCGGTAATCAGTATGGTGACAGTGGCAGTAGCGGTAACAGTAATGAAAATGAAGGTAGCAACAGCGGGCAGCTGACTCCGCTTGGTATTGGTTCCGGTTTTATTTTTGATAAATCGGGTTACGTCCTAACCAACAACCATGTTGTTGAAGGCGCGAGTGTGGTTCAGGTTACAGTAGAGGGAACTAATAAGCCTTACGAAGCCAAAGTCTTGGGCAAAAATGCTGATCTTGATTTGGCGGTACTTAAAATTGAAGGCAAAAACAACTTTCCGACAGTAACTTTGGGTGACTCCGATAACGCTAAAGTCGGCGAGTGGATGGTCGCAATCGGCAACCCTGAAGGCTTTGAGCATTCGGTAACAGCCGGGGTGCTAAGTGCGAAAGAACGTACGATCACCATTAATAGTGAATCGACTGGAAAACCGACGCAATACAAGCATCTCATTCAGACGGATGCGTCCATTAACCCTGGTAACTCTGGCGGACCGCTGTTAAATCTGCAAGGGCAGGTTATCGGTATGAACGTAGCTGTTAGTGCAGACGCACAGGGAATCGGGTTTGCGATTCCGTCCAATACAATTTTGGAAGTCGTCGATAAGCTGAAAAATAACCAGCCTATCCCGAAAGAACCTGTACCTTTCATTGGTGCAAGTCTGTTAAATTTGAGTCCTGAAGTAGCCAAAGAATTGGGCACATCCCTAACCGAAGGCTCGGTAGTACGGGATATTATATACAAATCGCCAGCTTATCAGGCCGATCTGCGTCCTTACGATGTGATTATCGGAGCCAATGGCACGCCTTATAGCACATCACAAGAGCTGATCCAGTTCATTCAAAAACAAAAAGTGGGTACAGCACTGACGCTTAACATCGAACGAGCTGGGCAGAAAAAAGATGTTCAGCTGAAAATAGGCAACAAAAATGACTTTAGCTCGACGCTTCAGCAATAAGCTGATAACTCTACAAAAATGAACATGTGCACGCAAGAAACGGAAGGAAGATCCCTTCCGTTTCTTGCTGTATGGAGCAGCCAGATGCTACACGCGTCTACTCCTGCTACAATAGAGGGAAAAGAAGAGATAAAGGAGTTCGATCGTGTATGCGTTCTACTATTCTGATTATTGATGACGATGAAAAAATTGTTTCCATGCTACGCAGAGGGCTGGCATTTGAAGGCTATGAAGTGCTGACAGCCGCCAATGGAGCAGAGGGATTAAATAAAATGCTGACAGCTGAGCCTGATGTGGTCGTGCTGGATGTAATGATGCCGCAGGTCGATGGTTTTGAGGTATGCCGTCGCATGCGGGAGGGTGGAAGCACGGTACCTGTCCTGATGCTTACAGCCAAGGATGAGGTTGAGAATCGGGTTAAGGGCTTGGATCTAGGGGCCGATGATTATCTCGTCAAGCCGTTTGCTCTGGAGGAGCTGCTGGCGCGAGTGCGAGCGCTTTTGCGGCGTAAAACCGAACAACAGGACAATAACGGAAATCGGCTTACCTTCGAGGATTTACAACTGGATAACGAATCCCGTGAAGTGGTTCGTGGCGGCAAACGCTTGGAACTGACAGCCAAAGAATTTGAACTGCTCCATTTGTTCATGCAAAACCCCAAGCGTGTTCTGTCGCGTGATCTGATTATGGACAAAATTTGGGGCTATGACTATAGCGGAGAATCGAATGTGCTGGAAGTATATATTGCCATGCTACGACAAAAAACGGAGCAGGATGGCGGTAAACGGCTCATTCGTACAATTCGGGGAGCTGGCTATATTTTAAGAGGTGATGTGTAATATGTCTATTCGGTGGCGGCTGACAGCTTGGTATTCGAGCATCTTGGCTATTGTACTTGTCATTTTTGGTCTGGCTATTTACGGACTAGTATATTACTACACATATAATGAAGTGAAAAGTCAGCTTATGACTCAGGCGCCACAGATTAACAAGCAATTACGCCTTATTATTAAAGGGGGATTGTTTGAAGTCCCTAACTTGGATTTAGGATTGGAGCAGGGGCGTGGAATAGATGACTCACAGCTATATGTACAAATTTACAATTATACGTCCGGGGTTACCAAAACCACCCAAAATATGAAAGACCTCAATATCACCTTCCCTGTTCCATCTACAGCGGCAGGAGCAGTTCAAAATGAGGGGATTCGACGTGTGAACGTAAATGGGGATTCCTTTATGATTTATCAACAGCCCATTAAGTCCGAGGAGTTGGGGTTGGTGGTCGGGTTGCTACAGGTAGGACAATTCACGGGCTCTCAGGATCGACTCATGAACAGGTTACAAAATGTGCTTGTATACGGTTCGTTGTTTGCATTACTCGCTGCTGCGACCTCAGGTCTCTTTCTGGCTCGCAAGTCTATGAAGCCGCTGGTCAAGGTCATTGAGGGGGCAAATCAGATTCAATCCAGTAATGATTTGAGTGTACGGATTGAATATGACGGACCACCAGATGAAATTGGACAATTAATCGGGACGGTTAACAACATGCTGGGGCGTACAGAGGTGTTTTACAAGGAGCTGGAAGATGCGTACGGTGCACAGCGTCGTTTTGTGGCTGATGCTTCCCATGAGCTTCGTACGCCGCTAACGACGATCCGTGGCAACGTTGATTTTTTGCTCAAAATGTGGACTACCGAACCAGGAGAGCGACCGAATATGGATGAAGAGATGATTCGCGAGCTTTCTATGGAGGCATTAAATGACATGGCGGATGAAGGCAAACGGATGAGCCGTTTGGTGAGTGATATGTTGTCACTCGCGAGAGCGGACACAGGGAAAACGTTCGATAAGACTCCCGTTGCGTTGGAACCGCTTGTAAGTGAGGTTGCCCGTCGTGCTCAGTTTTTAGAGCGAACGGCCGAATGGAATGTGGGAGATTTTTCGTTGCTGAATGGTATTTATATGGATGGCAGCAAGGATTATTTGCAGCAAATGCTATTCATTTTCATTGATAATGCATTCAAATATACACCTGAAGGCACAGTCCGATTTGATGCCATTATTTATCAAGGACAGGTGGGGCTACGGATCAGTGATACGGGCATTGGAATGGATAAGAGTGAGGTTCCCTTTATTTTTGACCGTTTTTACCGGGCAGATGAGTCACGCGGGGTGACGGAGGGAATTGGGTTGGGGCTATCTATTGCCAAGTGGATTATTGATGAACATCACGGGTCTGTGGAAGTGGTTACGCGCCAAGGAGAAGGAACGACATTTGTCATCTGGCTTCCGGTCAGCTTTTCCGCGCCTTTGGAATAGGCTATAATAGGAAGGCAACTACATCATAGAATTGGCCGGTAGAGGCGTGGAAGCCCACAGCTGCCCAGTTTTGGAGCTGTATACTGTGTCGAAGAAAGCGGGGGCTCATTTTGGAAGTACTCAGAATTTCGCCCCGGGGTTACTGCTACGGCGTAGTCGATGCCATGGTATTGGCACGTCAGGCAGCCAGAAATCTGGACTTACCCCGGCCTATTTATATATTAGGCATGATTGTGCATAACAGTCATGTCACCAATTCCTTTGAAGACGAAGGGATTATTACACTGGACGGTCCGAACCGTATGGAGATTTTAAGCCAGGTAGAGAGCGGCACTGTTATCTTCACTGCTCATGGCGTATCACCAGAGGTTCGCAAGCTGGCACGAGACAAGGGGCTGACTACGGTAGATGCGACTTGCCCTGACGTCACAAAAACGCATGATCTGATTCGGGAGAAGTCTGCCGAAGGCTATCAGATTGTTTATATTGGCAAAAAGAATCATCCAGAGCCGGAGGGAGCTATCGGTATTGCTCCTGACCATGTTCATCTGATTGAAAAGGAAGAAGAAATCGACAGTCTTACGTTACCAGCTGGCAAAATCCTTATCACGAATCAGACGACCATGAGTCAATGGGACATTAAGCACATTATGAAGAAGCTGCTGGAGAAGTTCCCAGGTGCTGAGATACACAATGAAATCTGTTTGGCGACGCAGGTACGTCAGGAAGCGGTAGCTGAGCAGGCTGGACAGGCGGATCTGGTGATCGTTGTCGGTGATCCGCGCAGTAACAATTCAAACCGATTGGCTCAGGTTTCGGAGGAAATTGCTGGTACAACAGCTTATCGTATTTCTGATGTGACCGAGCTGAAGAGGGAGTGGCTTGAGGGAGTAGCCAAAGTGGCTGTGACTTCTGGGGCTTCCACGCCGACACTGATTACCAAAGAGGTTATTACGTATTTGGAGCAGTATGATGCGGCTAACCCGGATACGTGGGAGATTCAGCGAACCATAGATATGAAAAAACTGCTGCCTCCTGTACGGGAGAAGTCAAAAACGACGAAATAGTTTGTGATTGATTACAGCCGTTATTCGGATACAACCATCCGGATAGCGGCTTTTCAAATTGTTTTAATTTATAGATATTATTCGGTTAGCTTCACTAAGTTAGAATATTGAATAATTCGGGATAATTAAGCCTTGACGAGTATAGCTAAAACAGGTATAGTTGCTTTAACGAATAAAAGCTTAAAAGCGAACAAGCGTCTAAGTGTCATAATATCAATCTATAATGGGTTAATAAAATATGTATCATAGAGAGGAAGAAAAAAATGATCGTTATCGCTGGTGTTCAAACACCTGAAGAGCATATTCAAGCTATTGTTGAAGTTATTGAGAAAGAAGGATTGCAGGCTCATGTATCAAGAGGATCGGATCGCACGATCATCGGACTGATCGGTAGCGTAGAGCCCAAGCTGGCTGAACATCTGCGTCAAATGAAAGGCGTAGAAAATGTGGTTAAAATATCGAAGTCCTACAAATTGGCCAGCCGTGATTTTCATCCGGAAAATACGGTTATCTCCATTAAAGGAGTAAATATCGGCGGAGGCGAGCTTGTCATTATGGGTGGACCATGTGCCGTTGAATCTGCTGCACAGATAGATGAAATTGCCGGATTGGTCAAAGCAGCAGGTGCGCAAGTTCTCCGTGGTGGTGCTTTTAAGCCGCGTACAGGGCCTTATAGCTTCCAGGGAACTGGTGTAGAAGGTTTGATCATGATGGCTGAGGCAGGTCAAAAGCACGACCTCCTGACCATCACAGAGGTTATGACACCTGAATACGTAGACATTTGTGCGGAATATGCCGATATCCTGCAAGTAGGTACACGGAATATGCAAAACTTCGATCTACTGCGTAAGTTGGGTACTTGCGGCAAGCCAGTGTTGCTCAAACGCGGCTTTAGCTCGACTTATGACGAGTTCTTGAATGCTGCCGAGTACATCTTGGCAGGTGGCAATCCGAATGTTATGCTGTGTGAGCGCGGTATCCGCACTTTTGAAACCTACACCAGAAATACACTCGATTTGTCTGCGATCCCTGTGTTGCAACAGTTGAGCCATTTGCCGGTTATTTCTGATCCTAGCCATGGCACGGGTAGACGTGAATTGGTTGTTCCTATGACGAAGGCTTCGGTCGCTGCCGGAGCGGACGGACTAATTATTGAAATGCATACAGATCCCGATAACTCAATGACGGGGGATGGTGTACAATCCCTGTTCCCGGATCAATTTTCAGATTTGCTGAAAGATTTGGAAATATTGGCTCCTGCTGTGGGGAAAACATTTCACACGCCTAGTACCATTGCTTAAACCAATGTTTAACATTAATGCATAAAAGTTTTGCTGCAACGCAGTAATGAGATTTAAATTACCTAAAAGCCCGATGTTTCGGGCTTTTTGTGCTATTCAAATGTTATCAAGGGCGTAAGCATATCTAACATTAGTTTAAAAAATACCTTACATAGCTATTGACCCGTGTCATGTTTGAGATTTATAATGACGACAGAAAAAAACATTCGATCATGAACATTTCAGGGTTGTATAAGACTTAATGTTCGGAAAAATTGGGAGGAAGAAGACATGTCCGTTGAAAACGTATTGAAAACAATTCAGGAAAATAATATTGAGTGGGTAGATTTTCGTTTTGTAGATTTGTCTGGTCGTGCTCACCATATTTCATTGCCAGCTTCCGAAGTAGATGCAGAAACATTTGTTAACGGTGTTGCTTTCGACGGTTCTTCCATTCCCGGCTATCGTGGCATCGAGGAATCCGACATGGTTATGCTGCCCGATCCAGAAGCGGTTTTTATCGACCCTTTCACTCAGCATCCTACACTGAATATTCTGTGTGACATTGCTACGCCAGATGGCGAAAAATACGACCGCGATCCTCGCGGCATTGCAAAAAAAGCTGAGGCATTTCTGCAATCCGCAGGAGTGGGCACAGCAGCATTTTTTGCACCTGAGTCCGAATTTTTCATCTTTGATGATGTTCGCTACGAAAGCGGCATGAATAGCTCCTCCTTCTTCGTAGATTCCGAGGAAGCAGCTTGGAACACGAACCGTAAGGAAGAAGGCGGCAACCTGGGCTTTAAAGTGGGAGTGAAGGGCGGATATGTACCTGTAGCGCCAGTAGACACCCAACAAGATATCCGTAGTGAAATGTGCCGTTTGCTTGAAGAAGCAGGTCTGAGAATTGAGCGCCATCACCATGAGGTGGCTACGGCAGGCCAAGCGGAAATCAACTTCCGTTTTGACACACTCAAGAAAACAGCAGATAACCTGCTCGTCTATAAATACATTGTACACAACACAGCTCGTCAATATGGTAAAGTGGCAACATTCATGCCGAAACCAATTTTCGGGGACAACGGAAGTGGTATGCACGTTCACCAATCCATTTTCGATGGCGACACTCCTTTGTTCTACGAAAAAGGTGCTTATGCTAATCTGAGCGAAATGGCTCTTCATTATATTGGCGGTATTCTGTACCATGCACCTGCATTGATCGCTTTGACAAATCCAAGCACAAACTCGTTCAAACGTCTCGTTCCTGGCTACGAAGCACCAGTTAACCTGGTATTCTCCAAAGGTAACCGTTCTGCGGCTGTACGTATTCCAGTAGCGGCTGTTACTCCAAAAGGCTGTCGGATCGAGTTCCGTACACCAGACTCCACTGCTAACCCTTACCTTGCCTTCTCAGCGATGCTGATGGCGGGTCTGGATGGTATCAAGCGCAAATTGAACCCAATCGAATTGGGTTATGGTCCACTTGACACCAACATCTACGAGCTGTCTGACGCTGAAAAAGGTAAAATCCGTAGCGTACCTGGTTCATTGGATGAGGCTTTGGATGCTCTGGAAGCTGACTACGAATTCTTAACTGAAGGTGGCGTATTTACGAAGGACTTTATTGATAACTATGTAGAGTTCAAACGTTCTGAAGCTAAATCGGTGAACATCCGTGTTCATCCACACGAATATAGCCTGTATTTTGACTGCTAATAACTTGATTGCTTAGCTGCTTTGAATAACAACCACTAGCTTACGGGTAACAGTTGTTATTCAAGATAGGTCTCCGGTCTTATGCCGGGGACCTTTTAATATTAAAGTGAAAATTACAAAATAAAGATGTTAAATACGTTAACATTCACAACTTTGTCACATCATAAATGAAATTGAAAACATTTTTATACAAGTCTTGAACGCATTTATGAATACTGCTATCATAGCGATAATATCCACACCAGAGTAGAGAAGGGATGGGAATTTGTTGAGTAAGAGAGCCTACAATTTTAATGCAGGACCAGCGGCATTGCCGCTTAAAGTACTGGAACGTGTACAAGCTGAATTCGTAGATTTCCAGGGAACAGGGATGTCGATCATGGAAATGTCTCACCGTGGAGCTGTGTATGAATCTGTTCATAATGAGGCGCAGGAACGTCTGTTATCTCTGCTGGGCAATCCACAAGGCTACAAGGTGTTATTCCTACAAGGGGGCGCAAGTACGCAGTTTGCAATGCTGCCTTTAAATTTCTTGCGCGAAGGACAGACTGCGAGCTATGTAATGACAGGTAGCTGGTCGGACAAGGCATATAAAGAAGCCAAGCTACTGGGCAAGGCTCATATTGCCGCATCCTCCGCTGATGAGAAGTACATGCGTCTTCCGAATGTGGATTCCTTGGACTTGCCTGAGAATACTGCTTATGTGCATATGACGTCCAACGAAACGATTGAAGGTACACAATTTAAGCAATTCCCGGATACGGGGTCCGTACCATTGATTGTGGACATGTCCAGCGATATTTTTTGCAAGCCTTTTGATGTTACTCAATTTGGATTGATTTATGCTGGCGCACAAAAAAATCTGGGACCTTCTGGTGTGACGGTCGTGATTGCCCGTGAAGAGTTGCTGACTTCCTCACCGGACAATATTCCTACGATGTTGCGTTATAGCACATATGAAAAAAATAACTCTCTCTACAATACTCCCCCATCCTTTGCCATATACATGGTGAATGAAGTGCTGAAATGGATTCAGGAAGAAGGCGGTTTGGAAGGCATTGAGCGTGTGAACCAGCAGAAAGCTGCTTTGCTATACGACCGTATTGACAGTAGCGAAGGCTTCTATCGTGGTTGTGTGGACAGCGCTGATCGCTCTATCATGAATGTAACCTTCCGCCTCGCGAATGAGGATCTGGAAAAACAATTTATTAAGGAATCCGAACAGGCCGGATTTATCGGACTGAAGGGACATCGCAGTGTAGGAGGGCTTCGCGCCTCGATCTACAATGCTGTTCCACTGGAGAACTGTCAAGCATTAGCCGAGTTTATGGACGGATTCAAGCAACGTAACAGTTAATTACGCGGACATATATTTCGATACACGATATTTAAAATCGAAAAAGTAAATGTAGAGCCTTCCCTGAATGTGTATAGGGGAAGGCTTTTAGTGGTGTGGGTTGAAATTTTTGTCGTTTGATGTTCATATCTGTCTGATTTTGTTAAAATAAAAGAATGTGTATGTTTTTAATGTATACACTTTGGTTAAACTGTAGGTTATTTGTCTGATGAATTTAATGATGAAGGGAACGAAACGTGATGCCATTACATATTGTGCTTGTCGAGCCGGAAATCCCGGCTAACACAGGTAATATTGCCAGAACGTGTGCTGCAACCGGAACTCATCTGCATCTGGTGAAGCCACTGGGCTTCCGTACCGACGATGCCACGTTAAAACGGGCTGGACTTGATTATTGGTATGCTGTCCACATTGAATATCACGAGTCTTTTGCTGAAGTGCAGGAGAAATATCAGGAAGGCCGCTTTTTTTATGCGACGACCAAAGCGAATCAGCGATATAGTGATATTGCATTTCAGGATGGAGACTTCTTGGTATTTGGTAAAGAAACGAAAGGTTTGCCTCCAGAGCTGCTAGCTGCTAATCCAGATACATGTATCAAGATGCCTATGTCTGATAAAGTAAGATCTCTAAACTTGTCGAATTCCGCTGCGATTATTGTATATGAAGCGCTGAGACAAATGGATTTTCCGGATTTATCATAAAGAGCATCGAGTGAACAAGTATAAATGCGAATAAAGAACCAGGACCTTAGTTGCTAATAAGAGTTTCACCTTTGTTGCTCAAAGGTACATGACAGTGGAGCTTAAATAAAGGTTGTATGGTCGAAAATTTGCGAAATTTCTCAGCGAGGGCTAATGATAATTGGCTTTCCGGTCGATAAAAATATTATAGACATTCTGTACCATACTTTGATATGGTTCATGATTTTATGAAAAAATGTAATAAAATTTCCTGTGATCAGCAGGATTCGACAAAAAGACAGCGAATACTACATAAAGAATAGTGTCTTTGTACCTAGTTTTTCGCATGGTAAGAAATTTGTAAGTTATTACTCAATAGGAGAGGTGTACGATCACGATGAAACCTGCCGGTGTGGTACGTAAAGTTGATCAGCTGGGGAGAATAGTTTTGCCTAAGTCACTGCGTAAAAGGTACCAAATGAATGAGGGAGATCCTGTCGAAATTTTGGTTCAGGGTGACCACATTATTTTGGAGCGTTACCGTCCAAAATGTGTATTCTGCGGGTCAGTAGAACAAGTGAACGATTTCAAAGACCGTTATATTTGTGCTCAATGCCTGACAGAAATGACACAGTATTCCTCCTAAATGAGGCAAAAGCATCACGACATTCGTTCGTGATGCTTTTTTTCGGATAGAGCCGTACGTCGGCTAACATATTTAATTTAGTAGTAGACTATTAGGTAGCTATTTATAGAACAAAAAATGAGTAGGGACTGGACGCAAATTACCATCGGACGGTTTGTTTACGACTCGACCGTTAAGTATAAGCGACGAGGAACCGCCTCCGTCCAAATTATAGGCATCTTGAACACCTAGATTGTACATTTTCCCTTGCAGTTCTTCGAGCGTCGCGCCCGAACCCCCGCTTTCATTGTAGCCGTCTACGACAATAATGAGCAACTGATCATCTTTATAGTTGCCAATGACCGTACGCGGGGCCCGCTTGGGGGAGACTTTCCATTTGTCAGGAATAGGCATTTTTTGTCCCCTTTGCAGCAGGACGGGAACGAAGGTAGCCCCAAAGGCAGGCTTTAAGCTGTCAAGAGCACCTTGACTGTAAAATTTGCCACCGATAAGCTTGCCATCGTTACTCAGTCCGACGAAGGATAAATCCTTAAAACTGGACTGAAAGCCAGTAAGGTAGTGGCCGTTCAAGACAGTAGTGCTTAATGGATAGCGTTTGCCGTCTCCATCCGCAAAGCCGCCTGCATTGATGCCTGCAATAGCTCCGTGTCTCAAGACTGCACGCATGGTGGTTTCAGAGCCACCCAATTTGTCACTTCCCAAAGACATTTTCATAGCAGTAGGATCTTTAAGTTTGACCTTCATAGCGTAGCCATGATAAATTCCCGGGTTTACCTTAAACAATTCAATGGTAATCCGGTTGCTATCTACCCGCTCATAGGGAACCCCCAGTTTGGCGGTGATACGTCGATCATAGATGACCGCGGGCCGCTTGGACTGCGTAGAGGCAGTCACGACAAGCTGATTCATCGTTTGGGTCGTTTGCTTGTATAGCTCAGAAGTCCGGCGAATCGTAGACAAGGTGTATGTTGCCGTTTGCTTGGCTTCATCAAGCTGCTTGCCTACTGATTGCGTTTGTAGAGTGACTTCAGCTTTTTGCAGACTCGAAGAAGTAGACCCAGGAAAGCTCAATGAGGGATGCACTAACAAAATACACCCCAACAAACCGATAAAAGGAGCAAGGGCCAACATAAAGAACCGGTTCACTTGTTTTGCGTCTACATTCATTTTAGCAAGTCCATTTTTTTCTGAAGTGTACTGAGTTGCTGCTTGACTTCGTTTAATTGGGTATACAGTTTATTGCTGTTATCGGTCTTATTGTTTGCATTATCCTTCGTAAAGGTCAGTAGTTCATTGAAGGACTGGACTTTTCCCTGCAATCCGCTAACTTCCTTGGAAAGAGCAGTCAGTTGCTTTTCATAGTCAGATTTGAGTGCTTGAATCTGTTGGTCTGTATGGGTTTGCATCTCGTTTAGCATTTGCTGCTTCAAGTGATTGCTATACAGATAGGTTGCGAGAGCACCTAGTATAATAAGAATGAACCAAAATAGCAGAAAAGCCTTTACGGGTAACCCCTTTCTTGAATTGCTCCGCCGAGCTTCGGTAGGAGGACGTTCAGGTGAAGCTTGCATACGATTTTCAACTCCCGTGTAAAGTCAAATTTCCAGTCTTTATTTGCAGTACCAATTCTATCATGGGCCTATTTATTTCGCAAAAGCGAAATAGTCGTATAAAAATATTGGAAAAAGAGATTGCATCGGAAGGAAGTCCTAGGATACAATTTCCTTAAACGTTTTTCGCTTCCTATACGTTCACATTCGCGCAATTTCTACATATGCAATCCCCAATTTTAGAATTATTTTCGCTACTAACTATGTATTTTTTTGTAAAATCAGGAGGTTTAGATATGAGAAAAGTATGGCAGGTGGTCATCATAGATATCCATCCTACAAGTATGCTGGGAACAAAGCTTATTTTGGAAGACCAGCAGGATTTGCTTGTCAGAGGGATGTCTTCCTCCGGAACGGAAGGCTTGGAGCTGGCTTGTTCCATTCGACCGGAAATCATTTTAATGGACTACAGGTTGCCTGAGGGAACGGCGGAACCATTTTTGACACAAATGCGGGCCTTGTCTCCAGACAGCCATATTGTTATTATGACGGATGAGGATAATATTACGTTGTTTCAGCAGCTAATTTCGCTTGGAGCAAATGGAATGCTATCCAAGCAGGCATCACCGAGCCAGTTAATCCATCTGATCAACGGTTTACGCGAAGGATTTGCTTCTTTACCAATGGACTGGATTCGGTGTGGAAACTGGCCCTTTATGCCGTTAATGGCATCCGAGCCTTTTGACGAATTGACACAAACCGAAGTGTTTATTATGGAACGTATTGTACAAGGTATTACATATGACAAAATTGCTATCGAGATCGAAGTTAGCCGGCGCTCCATTGATAATTATCTACGTAAAATTTATGCGAAATTAGGCGTGTCCAGCCGGGCGCAGGCGATTGAACGTTATGCCTTATATGCGCGTCAGATGAAGCAGCTATATGCCTGACGCGTCAGCCCGGAGATCATGACCTATTTTTCAGGAGAAGGAGGATGTTCATGCAATATTCCTTTGCTTCACGAACGGCTGCGATGTTGGCTTCTCCAGTGCGTCATATCCGGGAAAATGCGAGAAGACACTCCTTTATATCTCTGGCTGAAGAACTACCTGCACAAGAGCTGTTTCCGGTGAAGTTGCTGGAAGAAGCGGCCCATGATGTGTTTGGCTCCGGCCCTGACGCCCTCCAGTATGGTGAACCGGAGGGCTATTTCCCTTTGCGGGCATGGCTTGCGGGAGAGTGGGAACAGCGTAAAGGAGTAAGAGTACCACCAGGTCAAATCCTTCTCACGACAGGCAGTCAGCAGGCCATTGACCTGATCATAAGGCTGATGGTGGATGAGCGTGATCCGGTATTAGTTGAAAACCCGACATCTCCTGGATGTTTACAAGTACTATCTATGCAGGGTGCGCAGATCGTTCCTGTAGAATCAGATGGGGAAGGTGTCATTCCTAATAAGCTTGAAGCTTTAATGATCCGTTATCGACCCAAGCTTTTTTTTGCCACGCCAACGTTTACGAATCCGACGGGCTCCTTGTGGAGCGCGGCTAGGCGGCAGGAAATTTTGGACCTGTGCAGGCATCATGAGGTGTTAGTAGTTGAGGATGATTCTTATGGTGAATTGCATTTGAAGCAAAAAAATGAGTCCCATGACAAGAGTCCGCATGGTCAGAGTCGAAAATTTGCTGAGACTTACCCCTCACTATTTGCGCTGGATCATGCGGGCCAGGGAGGTCAAGTACTCTATATCGGTTCGTTCAATAAAACAGTTGCTCCTGCGCTGAGAACGGGTTGGGCTGCTGGTCCTGCACCGTTAATTGAAGGGATGTACGCCTTGAAGCAGCTGGCTGATATGCAATCCAGTACGATGAACCAACGGCTGCTGTTCCAATTGTTGACCAGCTCGCGTTTTCAATGGCACGAACACTTGGCGATGTTGAACAAGGAATATTCGACTCGACTTCAATTAATCTTGGAACTGCTCAAGCGCCCGTTTTGGAAAGACGTGACGTATCATATTCCGTCCGGTGGCATGTATGTATGGGTGCAGTTGCCCGATGGGCTGGACAGCGCATTGCTGCTAAAGGCGGCGTTACCCAAAGGTGTAGCCTTTATGCCAGGTGCGCTATGTGCGGTTGGCAGTGAAGGCGCGTCCCATATCCGACTCAATTTTAGCCATCCGGGCCGTGAGCAATTGCTTATGGGCATGAATCTGATCGGTGAGACGATCAGTGAATTTACTGCGCGGAGCTAGCAAAAACCATCGCCCCATGTCAGTCATCCTCCGCTTCCGCAGCAACGGTGGAGTAAGTGATTGGCGCTTCCGCAATCTGAAGCTGTCCACTGTCCTCGTCAAGCTCTGCGTCCATTCCAGTGGCCGTTTTAATGCCATGCTCTTGCAGTACTGCCGCATACTCGTTCAGGGCAGCTTCGCCAAACGGAGTCAGTCGATAGCGGCCGCGGGATACGCGCTCAAACCAGCCGTAGTAGTTGTGCTGAAGTACGGCAGCAGCTGTGCTGACGGCTGCTATGCGGGCGAGCTGCGCCGGAGCGGCTTCCCCCAAGCTCTGCAAGGCTACGGCTACACGCAGCGCTTTTTCCCGATAGGCAGTGACCAGCTTGCGTCGGGTGCTGCCGCCGATATTGTGGTCACCGCTGCGTGCGTGAAATTCCCGCAGCAGCTTTTCCTTGCGCGAGCCGGGGCGTACCTTTGCTGCATTGTGGACATTGTCGCTAGGCGCCGCAGGCTTACACAGTACCTCAACGAGCGGCGGCTTAGTTTTAAAATGGGTGACAGTGAGCAAGCCAAGTCCTAACTGGCGGCACAGTCCGACCAGCTCGTTCCAGCGCTGATTGACTGCCCCTTTTTTGGCACGATTCCGTTCTACAGCTACATATACATTGCTGCTTAGTTTCAAACGCTGCATGCCTTGCAGCACAAGCGCCAGGTTAAACGTCTTTTTGATCTCCACAATCAGTGGTGTCTGTTGCCCTGGCTTGATACCCACCAAATCGCAGTTGCGTACCTCTCCTTTGACTTCATATCCCAAGTTCTCAAAAAAGGCTTTCACCGGAGCGTACAGCTCCGTCTCATGCCGAACCGCCATGACTTCTCCCGCTCCTTTATCCCATTATTCCGAGCTTATATTGTACCATAATGCGTCAGGTCCGCGTCGTTGTTGTATATTTTAGCACAGTGTATCCCTTGTTTTTTTCGAAAAAGCAGAGAGACCTGTCATAAAAAATAGGTCAATTCTGAAATCAATCTGCATAGGTATGTATTACACTTTTTTTAAGGGGATTGCATCATATCCTGAAAGGCGTGACGAGTGTAGCCATAATCATCAGGAGTGGAGGATAGTCATTACGCAGTCATGGGAGGAACCGAGCATGAATATTTTTGAACGCGTTGCGGAGTACCGGGCGGAAAACAACCGTCTGGCCTGGAGCGGCACTTTTAGAGAGTATATTGAGATACTCAAGAAAGACCCGACGCCGGCGATGACAGCTCATGCACGGGTTTACAAGATGATTGAATCTTTTGGTGTAGAAGAGGTTGGGGGACATAAGCGATACAAATTTTTTGAGCAGGAGATCTTTGGACTGGATCGAGCGCTGGAAAAGTTGGTGGAGGAATATTTCCATTCATCAGCCAGGCGGCTCGATGTACGCAAGCGTATCCTTCTTTTGATGGGACCCGTCAGTGGGGGGAAATCGACATTGGTCACGTTGCTAAAACGTGGTCTGGAGAAATTTTCGAGAACGGATCAGGGAGCTGTATACGCGATTGAAGGCTGCCCCATGCACGAGGACCCGCTTCATCTGATTCCTCATGAGCTGCGTCCCGATTTTGAAAAGGAGCTGGGTGTACGGATTGAAGGTAATCTCTGCCCATCCTGCCAGATGAGATTGCGCACGGAATTTGATGGCGATATTGAAAAGGTCCGCGTGGAGCGGGTATTTATATCGGAAGAAAACCGGATTGGTATTGGTACGTTCAGCCCTTCTGATCCGAAGTCACAGGATATTGCTGATTTGACGGGCAGCATCGACTTTTCCACGATTACGGAGTATGGTTCGGAATCTGACCCGCGTGCGTATCGGTTTGACGGAGAATTGAACAAAGCGAATCGTGGACTGATGGAGTTTCAGGAAATGCTGAAATGCGATGAGAAGTTTTTGTGGAATTTGCTTTCTCTGACCCAAGAGGGAAACTTCAAGGCTGGGCGGTTTGCGCTCATCAGTGCAGATGAACTGATCGTGGCTCACACCAATGAATCCGAGTATAAAAGCTTTATTGCAAACAAAAAGAACGAGGCGTTGCAATCACGGATGATTGTAATGCCGATTCCTTATAACCTGAAAGTATCTGAGGAAGAAAAGATTTACGCCAAGCTCATTGAACAAAGTGATATGAAACATATCCACATTGCGCCTCATGCGCTGCGAACGGCTGCCATTTTCTCCGTGCTTACCCGCTTGAAGGAGACGAAGAAACAGGGGATGGATCTGGTCAAAAAGATGCGCATGTATGACGGTGAAGAGGTCGAAGGATACAAGGAAGCCGATCTGAAAGAAATGCAAAGTGAGTTTCTGGAGGAAGGTATGTCCGGGGTAGACCCGCGGTACGTCATTAATCGTATTTCTAGTGCATTGATTAAGCAAAATGTGGAATCCATCAATGCCCTGGACATTTTACGAGCAATTAAGGATGGTCTGGATCAACATGCCTCCATCACAAAGGAAGAACGAGAGCGCTATCTGAATTTCATTTCCGTGGCTCGTAAGGAATATGACGAATTGGCTAAAAAAGAAGTGCAGAAGGCCTTTGTGTACTCTTTCGAGGAATCAGCCAAGACGCTCTTTGACAACTATTTGGATAACATCGAAGCTTTTTGCAATTGGGCGAAAATTCGCGATCCGCTCACAGATGAGGAACTCGACCCGGATGAGCGGCTCATGCGCTCTATTGAGGAGCAAATCGGGGTATCGGAAAATGCGAAAAAAGCGTTCCGTGAAGAAATATTAATCCGTATTTCCGCGTATTCTCGCAAGGGACGGAAGTTTGAGTATCATCATCATGATCGGCTGCGAGAAGCCATTGAGAAGAAGCTGTTCGCCGATTTGAAGGATATTGTGAAGATTACGACTTCGACCAAAACGCCTGACGCTAATCAGCTCAAACGGATGAATGAAGTGATTAAGCGATTGATTGAGGAGCATGGCTACACAGGAGCCAGCGCTAACGATCTGTTGAGGTATGTAGGTAGCCTCCTGAATCGGTAAGACGAAATAATAAACAAGTAAGTATGGTGAAACCATGGGTTGATCTGGATGGTGCCACACGGTTGTGAGGTATCCGATCAACGTGTTTCGTAGAGGGAATTCGGCAAGCACAGGGGATTTCAGGTGCTGCCGGATTCTTTTTTGTATCATCAGGCAGTTGTGATTATATATTTTCTGAAATTGCTATGAAAAAAATCATAATCAATCTTCTGCTTTTTTAACAATTTCTAAAAAGTTG
The DNA here is from genome assembly GCF_038005565.1 of Paenibacillus sp. FSL R10-2748. NCBI lineage: Bacteria > Bacillati > Bacillota > Bacilli > Caryophanales > Paenibacillaceae > Paenibacillus > Paenibacillus sp. FSL R10-2748. Next base: position 777,937 of record NZ_JBBOTK010000001.1, on the reverse strand, counting down.
CCGATAAATATGGTAATGTAAAATCTATGTAAACTATTATTTGGAGGAACTTATGATTCATGTCGCGGAGAGTAGATTAAAACAGATACAATATATTGGTATTACTGATGATGATTTGGCTTTATTGCATCATTATCAGGGACTATTCCAATCTATTGTGAATGAGGTGGTCGATCGGTTTTATGAGCATGTAGAAAAGGTTCCGCATCTCATGTCGATTATTTCCAAATGGTCGAATATTGAACGACTAAAACAAACGCAACGTGAATACTGGCTTTCTCTCGCAGATGGAAAAATAGATGATCCGTTTATCGAACACCGTCTTTTTGTGGGGCAGGTACATTCCCGAATCGGATTGTCTTCCGATTATTATTTGGGCACGTACATTGCTTATCTTGATATTGCAGTGGACATTTTAAAGCGTTCGGGGATAGAGGACTGGTTTTTTATTGTGCATGCTCTTTCCAAAATGTTCAACCTGGATTCCCAGCTTGTACTGGAAGCTTATCAGGAAAAGGAAAAGGAACAAATCAACGAGCTGGCCGACGAACAAACGCAGGTGCTGACCGTTGTGTCCCGAATTGCGCAAAATTTGACCGGGATGATTGCTGAGCTTAGGGAAAATACGGATAATATCGCGGAGAGTGCCTGCAACACTGCTTATTCGCAGGAACATACAGAGGAATTGGTACAGCATTTGAGTGACGAGATTAAGCATATTGAGCAGATGAGCGGTACGATCCGGGAACTGTCCGATCAGACTCATCTGCTGGGACTGAATGCGGCGATTGAGGCTGCCCATGCGCAGGAAGCAGGGCGCGGGTTTCAAATTGTGGCACAGGAGGTGCGAAAGCTTGCATCTAATTCGAAGCAAGCACAGGAGCAAATTCAGCGCAAGGTGCTGGATATTGCCCGTATGCTTGACAGTGTACAATCCGAAACAGCTGCCACAACAGCCAGTGCCCGGCAACAGGCTTCCAGCTCAGAGGAATTGGCTTCGTTCACAAAGCTGATCGAAAACATGGTGAAGGAATTGGAAATGCTACAGCACTCCTCGGAAATGCTGCAGGTGTAAGATGTGGCTTGAATGTACTATGGGGGCAGCAAGTCGATTGGCTTTAGCGGCATGCGCTTTTCCTGTAGTTGTTGTCAGAACACAAAAAAACAGACCTTTTCAGCGGGTCTGTTTTTTTTTGTTTAGTTCCAAGCTGACAGATTATAATAACGATCTAAGTTCACGTCGGTATTTGTTCAAATGCACGAACGACGGAATGACTCGCTTGGCAGAACGGAAGCCGCCTATTCTGATATTGCGGACCACATGATAGGGAGAGATCAATAGTGCGTGAAGCAGATGCAAATCATGGGTGCTCAATGGACGATATCGTTGATAGTAATCTATCGCGCGCAGCATCTTTGTCCCATTCCAAAGACAATTCCGATGAAGAAGATGGGAGAGATCTTTCATCCTTACATGTAGGGAGCAGTTTTCAAAGTCGATCAAATGGATTTTGAGCTGTTTGTCTTTAATCAGATTGGGATAATTATAGTCGCCGTGTATAAATGCGGCGGCTTTTTGCTCCTGAGCAATGGCTTCTCTAACTTTGGGCTGCTGTAGGCGATGGGACACTTCTTCACAAAGAGCTACGAGATGTGCTGTGCCTCTGTATGGGATGAGGCGTTTTTTGTATCCAGCTATTTCATCGCTCAAGCCTTCATAACGGATTCTGGATGGCGGAGCTTCAGTGATAGGAAAGCTAACGGCACTGGAATGGAATTTGGCTAAAGTAGCAATTCCCTTTTTGAAGTCTATTCTTTTTGTGAATTCTGGTCTGAGTCCATGAACCCAATTGGTTAATGTATACGAAACACCTTCATAGGTCATGTAAGCCGTTTGTTGTACTGTTGGATAGACCTTTTGGCTGCGTGTAAACCTGCGCTCATCCAAGTAGGACAAGACACGTGTAATAAAACGGATCTCTTCTTCCGGAAATTTGTAGGGTTTTAAGCAATAAGTCGTATTAGCGGTCTCAATCTTGTGAATGTCCTTCATTTGACGGGTACGCTGAATTTTGATTCCGTACATCTGCTCAACGTTCGATAAAATCGACATTTTGATCCTCACTTTCTTTTATACATGAGCCCACTCTTGCAAAATATGGATGATTTGTAATCGAAGAGGCCACGACTGATCCCAATTGTCCAGGATTTCGCGATCTCTTGAACGATTCGGGTGTCGGGAAGCATGCCAGGCTTCTCGTGGTAGTTTATATAAAGCTGTAACAATCTTCCGTTCAGTACGGCTTAGTGGTTTACGCTTTTGGTATCCCTTCAGCAAGGATTGCACAAATTCAGGATTGAATTGAGTAGTATTCATAAGGGCCTTTGCCAAATCAGCATAGATTGAGCCGATTTTAGCCCGATCCCAATCAATGATTTTGAGATGACCGTCATCCGAAATAATGACATTTGGGGTAGTGATATCACTGTGTATCAAGGAGGGATGCCGATGTTCCATCCGAAGCAGCCTTATGATGGATGCATCCTGCAAATCCTTCCATGCTCGCCTGGATAAACGTTTGCAGTTTTCGCCGTGAGCATTGTACCAGTTGCGGTACGTTTTATCATGGCGACTGTTTTTTATCATTTTTCTTTGAAAAAGACGATCCTGGTTTTTCCATATCCGCAATTGTTGAATGGTCGGAGGGGACTTTCCTTTATCCATCCGATGCAAGCCGGTGGAGGTGGCGTGAAGTGTGGCAAGTGCCCGCCCCAGTTTTTCGAAATCTTCAGCGGTTTCCAGTCCCCGTCCTTTGATCCACTGACTTACATAAAATGGCGTTCCTTGATGTAGAGTCCATAACTTGCCGGAATGAGTGGGGAGCCATGCGGGCATGTAGGTATACTTTCTCTTTTTCAAAAGCCTTATATGACTCGCAGCTCGTTCCATCTGTTGAATCGTATTTGAACGGACCATCTTTGTACGACTAAAGGGCTTTAATGCATAAGTTCCCTTTTTCGTTTTCACCTGGATCACTGCATTTTTTCGGTATAATGATGAGACTAAGCTTGATTTTAACGGGATCAGGCCGAAACGACGGGTGATTTTGCGAATCTGTGCTTTAGTATAGGATTTCGCCATAAGAACCTCACTTGACTTTGGATTGAAGAAAAAGGTAATCCTCTGTTAGTTATCAGTCTATTCATGAAGAAATAATAGGTGCAGTTTTATGAAGCCATCTTCGTTCTTTTCCTATGTCACATTGGTCAAAAAAACGGAGCAGCGAAAGTTCGCTGCTCCGTTTTAATTAGCTCTGTATTTAGTTACCCTGATTATGACCTGGGTGATTAATATTCGTTGTCATCATCATCTTCGTCTGTATCCACGATTGCGCCAGATGATGCATGGATTTCAAGCTCAACGGTTCCTTCGTTGGTGAGTACCTTTACCTCGTAGATGAACTGTCCATCTTCCTTATCCAATTTAGAAGACAAAAGGGTACTCCCGGGTACGTGTTTAAGCGCAATTTGTCCAGCCTGTTTTTCAGTCAGGGTGATGTGATTTGGCTTGTTAAGGGAGGACTCGTCATTCGAGTCATGATCAAGCTCAGAATGGGAACGGATGGTTTTCCCAGTATAAGCATCAACATCTATATCCCAATCTTTATCCCCTTGCTGGAGATCCACCTCATAGTAGACTTTTCCGTTCTTGCGCTCCAGTTCGACATCTTCAACTTGTGCATTATTCCCCACAGCCTTCTTGGCAATGTTGGCAGCGGCGGTCGCTCCAATAAGGCCCGTAGGTTTAGCGGCCCATACGGCATTCGCTGAGACACCCGTAACTGTAACTCCAAGCAGAACCGTGGCTGCCATAATTCCTAATGTATAGTTTTTTTTCATTACATAATTCCTCCTTGTGCTATAAGCATGAATACAGCTTATCTCTTGAACATGAGAGGAACATAATAGAATCATGAGAAAACCATGAGAAAACATGAGCTGAGATGATCATCAAGTCGTCATGATTCGTTGTGCTCCTGTTTTTCTTTTTCCCACGTTATAGAGTCGATAGAGCCCGATACTGCATTGACCTGTACTACTGCTTCACGCCCATCTTTTACCTCAACCTCAACCAGATAGTAGAGGCCTTTGTCGTTGCGATGAAGCTCAATATCATCGGATGTTCCGTTAACTGCTTTGGCAGCAAGCTTGGCTGCTTCTTTCTCTGTAATAACGAGAGAAACCGGGTCAGGTTTATTAGCTGGATTCGATGTGTCTCTGGTTGGTGAGTTACCAGGATTGTGGTCTTGGGGCTCCTGCTTCGCATCTGTATAAACCTGTATCCGCTTAATGGAGTCGATGACACCGTCATAGGCATTGGCTTTTATATCGTACTTCCCTTTGGCGCGTTCCAGCCTGATCAGATAAAAATCACCCAAGCGTTGGGATTCGAGCACCTCGCCGGGATACTGATGCAAAACGGATTGGATGACGGCCTTTTCTTCCAATGGAGAAGCTGCTAACGACCGTGCCCAAGGCCACTGTAAAAGACAAATTGTAATCAACACAGCCGCCAGCGTACCTCCAATCACCCACACATAGATGGCTTTCATCGTTATTCCCTCCTTTGGCTTATTATTTTGGAACGGTAGGGAGGATGATCGTTGCAGTTGTTCCGCTCCCCTCTACACTTTCTAGCCCAATTTGAGCATGTATAGCTTGTGCAATTCCTGTAGCCAATGATAAGCCTAGCCCAGCCCCACCTTCCTCGCGGCTTCTGGCTTCATCCACACGATAGAAGCGGTCGAATACTTTAGATAACTTTTCTTCCGGGATTCCAATTCCTTGATCTGTGATTCTTATGCAGGGTTGAGCTGTACCGCCCACCGTATCAATCATCAGGTGTATCGGCTCGTCACTGTATTTGCGTGCATTATCCAAAAAGATAAATAGGAGCTGCTTCAGCTTATTTTCATCGGTATAGCCAATGCAGTCTGTCTGTACATCCAGTTGAATTTGTCGGGCGAACGCATTTTCAAATGTAGCTTTTAATTCTGTCGCTATTCTGGTCAGGTGTACAGGCTCCAGCACGACATTCCATTGTTCTTCGTTTCTGGCCAACAGAAGAAGCTGCTCTGCCATGTCCTTCATTCGGATCGCCTCGGAATGAATCGCTTCAACGGATTCGGCGAAAATGTTGGGATGCTGCAACCCCCGCCGTTTGAGCAGGCTGGCATAACTTTCAATAATGGTGAGCGGTGTCTTCAATTCATGGGACGCATTAGATACAAATTGTTCTTGCCTGACGAAATTCCGCTCCAGCAGTTCAATCATGTCATTAAATGTTTCTCCCATTTCGACCAGTTCGTCGCGTGATGATGAATTGAGCGGAAGGCGTTTAAATTTCCCGCTGCGCTGAATTTCTTTCATCGTGCTAATCATAGATGTAATTGGACGTGTGATCAGTCTGCCGAGCAGCCTTCCCGACACCACAACAGGAATGAGCGCAATTCCAGTGACAGCCACAAGTACAATTCTGAGTACCTGTAGCGTCTGCATCGTCGGTTGCAGACTTTCGGTCACCTGGAGATTGACAACCTCGCCATTGGTCCAAATCATGGGGAGCGATACAAGAATGTAACGATTGCTTTCATAGGTAATCATGCGAACCTGCCGTGTTTCATCAAAAACGCCCTTCATCAAGCTAAGAGATTGCTCGGAAGAAGAGGTGATAGGGGGAAGAAAGTCACCTTCTGGTTTCATCAGCCGAAGCATGCCATCCAGCGGTACATAGGCTCGGAGAAGATCCTCAGCGGCTACGGATACCGGAGCACGTTGAATCCCACGAACTATGTTCTCTGCTGCGGCCTCTACCTGGTCTTTTCGATTGTCTATCGAAAATTGGCTGAATAGGAAATAGATCGAAAAATTAATGGCTACAAGTAAGACCGCGAATAATAACGAGGTGTACGTATGGATTTTGTTTTGTAGCTTCATAAAGATTCCTTCAGTACATAACCAATTCCGCGTACAGTATGGATCAGCTCAGGGAGCTGGCGCGTAGGGTCGATTTTATTGCGCACGTAGCGAATATACACATCGACCACATTGGTATCGCCCATATAATCTATGCCCCATACATTCTCCAGTAATTGTTCACGGCTAAGTACCTGCCGCTGGTGTCTGAGTAAATGAACGAGCAAGTCAAACTCTCGCGGTGTAAGCTCAATGTTGTGCTCTCCTCGAAGAACTTCACGAGTACCTTCATGGAGACGTAAATCCCCGGCACTAAGCCATTTATCTACCCCTTGTGGAGCCATGTCTTTCGTTGCACCCACTCTGAGTGCGGCCCGTACACGTGCAAGCAGCTCTTCGATCACAAACGGTTTGGTAACATAATCATTGGCTCCCAAATCGAGTCCCTCGACCTTATCTGCAATGGAACTTTTAGCCGTCAGCAAAATGACAGGAACGTTCGCATCATGCTTACGAATCCTACGAAGTAGCTCGATGCCATTGAGACCGGGAATCATAATATCCAGCAACACTAGATCCCAATTGCCTTTGCAATACGTCTCCAGCCCATCAATTCCGTTTTTTTCTTTACATACTTGATAGCCTTCAAATTGAAGTTCGATCTCTAGAAGCCGGGCAATCTTTTCTTCGTCTTCTACGATCAAAATAGATTGTTTCATGATCATGCCCTCCTGTAGGCGAATAGCCGATACGGAAGTATTTTAGCATATACGGACAGGTAAGGCACTTCAAAGCGCAGGGCAGTGAGGGAAGAGATGTTTATAGCACGTTATATTTCTTTACATTAAAAGGGATGAAAATGTAATGATAGCGCTATGATTTTGTTTTTTTATCCTTTATGCACAACAAACAAGCCTTTGTTTTGGTCAGTATGAACATTGTTTATGTTAGGAAAGTTGCAGTAACATAAATTAAAACTATTCATCAGAACCGAAATAAGGGCAGACCGCGAGCTTGCCCTTTGTCGCCAGGAGCGTAAAATAAAATGAAGCGAAAGCAGGGATTCAAAATGCATAAGCTTGGGATGATTACGATTGGGCAAGCCCCCCGGTCAGATGTGGCCCCTATCGTAGAAAGGGCATTGGAAGGACGGGCAGAGCTGGTACAGGCTGGTGCGCTAGATGGGCTCTCATTGGACTATATACAACAGCATCTATCACCGTCACCGGGAGAATATGTATTAACCTCGCGCTTGACGACCGGGGAGTCGGTGGTCATTTCACGCGAAAAAATCCAGCCACTGCTCCAGGACAAAATCACACGTTTGGAGGAGCAGGGCATACGTACTATTTTGTTACTCTGTACCGGTGTGTTTCCTGGGTTGCATACCCGAAGCGCTTTTCTAATTGAGCCAGATCATGTGCTTCCTCCTGTACTAAAGGCCATGTCCAGCGGAAGAAGGTTGGGTCTCATTGGACCGCTCGAAGAACAGAAGAACAACCTCAAGCTTAAATTCAGCCCTTATGGATTGAATCCAGAGTTTGCGGCGGCCTCGCCTTACAGTGGCAGTGAGGAAGAATTTCGCCGAGCAGCAGGACAGTTCAAGAATCAAGCCGATCTGATCGTACTGGATTGCATGGGCTATACGGAAACGCATAGAGAGCTAGCGGCGCATTACTCAGGGGTTCCCGTTGTATTGTCCAATGCCTTGATTGGCAAACTGGTATCGGAAATGGTGTAAGGACCTAAAAATTGGAGGTAAGAACTATGAGTCAACAACGTATTGAAATCAGTAAAAATGTATTGCAAAAATGTTTGGGACTTACCGCTGGAGAGACGCTTCTGGTCGTAACCGACGATGATAAAAAAGAATTGGGCGAGTCCATATATGAAGCTGGCAAGGCACTGGGGGCAGAAGCAGCTATTTTGACGATGAAGGTTCGTTCCAAATCGGGCGAGGAGCCTCCAGCCCCTGTTGCCGAAGCCATGCTTCGCTCCAACGTTGTTGTATGTGTCACCCGGTATTCGCTGACACATACAAGTGCCCGTAAGCAAGCCGCAGCTGCTGGAGCACGCCTGGCGACCATGCCTGGCATGACAGACGATATGTTCATGAATGGAGCAATTGCTGCTGATTATCCGAAGGTCAAGGCGCTGACCGAAGAGGTGACCGCATTGCTGACTGCTGCCAAGCAGGTACGGATTGAAAAGGATGGATATAGTCTGAACTTTACCATAGAAGGGCGCAACGGTGTTCCCAGCACAGGTATGTATTTGAATCCCGGCGAATCGGGGAACCTGCCTTCCGGTGAAGCGTATATTGCTCCGCTGGAAGGAACGGCACAGGGTCAGATTGTGGTGGACGGTTCTGTAGCGGGAATCGGTGCCTTAAAAGAGCCACTGCTGCTGACGGTGCAAAATGGTAGATTAATCGCGGCAGAAGGGGAAGCCGGACAGTCCCTGTTGGATATGCTCGGCGAAGGCGATGGTAGAATGCTGGCCGAATTTGGTATTGGAACGAATGATAAAGCCCGCATTACAGGTGTTGTGTTAGAGGACGAGAAAGTATATGGCACGATTCATGTCGCTTTTGGCAGCAATAATACCTTTGGGGGAACTGTCGCTGCGGGTGTACATATTGACGGAGTCGTACAAAAACCGGATGTATATCTGGATGATCGTCTGATTATGAAGGCTGGTCAGTTGCTAGAGCGATAAAGGGAGGAAGTTATCATGCTTGGAATAATCAGAGTGCTTACCATGCAGGACAAAGTAGCTATCGACCTTCACGGCCGGGTCATTGAGCAGCGCTACGGGCTACCTGTCACCAGTGTATGTATTCCCGATCAGCCGAAAGGGATCTACGATGATATCACAGACCGGGAAGCGGTGCCTAAAATTGTGCTCGCGGCGCAACAACTCGTTGAACAAGGCTGTACGTCTATCGGTATTAGCTGCGCGGCTGATCCGGCGCTAGAGGAAACTCGTCAGGCTGTATCTGTACCTGTATACGGGGCGGGGTCCTGTGCGGCACTCTTGGCTCTGACATCGGCCAGCCGTGTAGGCGTGTTGACCATTTTGGAGGAGGCTCCGCCGCTGATTCGCCGCATTTTGGGCGATTCCTATATCGGTACAGAGCGTCCCATAGGTGTGCAGACGACACTGGACTTGAACACTCCACAAGGTAAAGAGGCAGCTATGGCAGCAGCGTTACGGCTTCAGGAGAAGGGGGCTGAGGTAATTGTACTTGCCTGTACAGGTTTTGTAACAATGAACTTTGCGCCAGAGCTGGAGCGTACACTAGGGATTCGGGCTATTGACCCGATTGTGGCGTTGGGTGCAGCTGTTTCGGTACGCTAGCAGACACTTCGTGTGGGGTACAAGCAGGATAGTTCTTAAACTTCATTATAAATAGTTGAATATTAAAATAAACCGCCTTTTCCAGAAAAGGGCGGTTTATTTATGTTCCATTGAGCTCCTAAAGATAGGAATGGGCTGGTGTGGATAGATTTGACCAAGCGGTAAAAGGTTTTGTTTTGTACACTTTTTTGGTACACTATCCTGAAAATTAGATGAACTAAGGATTTTGCAAAATAAATAGCAGGGTGGTCTGTCTTTATGAAAATACCGGGTGTAACAGTTCAAGAGCTCATGGCAATACCCGTGTTGAAGGAGGCGAAGGTATTAAGCGGAGAACAAGGGCTAAGCCGGGTTGTCCGGTTTATTGACATTATGGAAGTCCCTGACCTGAAAGGCTGGGTCCGGGAAGGTGTATTGTTAATGACAACGGCTTATTCGATCCGTCATGAGCCTGAGGTATTGTGTCAAATTATTCAATTACTGCATCAGGGCGGGGCGGCGGCGCTTGTGATCAAGCCTACCCGCTTTCTCACGGAAATTCCCCATAGTGCGCTTGAAGAAAGCAATGCCTGTGGCCTTCCTGTGATTGAGATTCCAGCCGATATTCCCTATACGGATATTACGCAGCGTGTCATGGATATGGTGTTGAACCGACAGGCAGAGCTGCTGCGACGTTCGGAAGAAATCTATCGAACGTTAACGACGATGGTGCTGGAGAACAGTGGCATACAGGCTGTAAGCGATAATATAGCAGAGCTTTTTAAAGCTCCGGTTGCTTTGGTTGATAATGGTGGTCAAGCCATTGTCACTTCACCACAAGATTGGGATTGGGCGAAGGTACAAGATGCTCGTCATTTTCCAATTAGTGTGGATAAACGTACAGTCGCCAAGTTGGTCATTGCCCGCAATGAACTGGATGATATGGAGCAGGTTGGTATTGAGCAGGCACGGCTGGTGATGGCGTTAGAATTAATGCGTGAAAAGGCAGTAGAAGATACGGAAAGCCGACTACGGGGGAATTTTATAGATGAGCTCATGACACCTCCGTTGCCGGTGCGGCATGAGGTTGAGCGGAGAGGTCGTCAATTGGGATTCAACCCGGAATATAACTGGGAGGTGGCTGTACTGGAAAGTGCTACGGCTCCGCCAGAAGAGATTCTTTCTGGGTTATTGAGTATGGAATCGACCCGACGGCGTGTGGTGTCTCATATTGAGTTCCGTTCAAATCGTGCGATATTATTTCTGCCGACTCTTCAGCCGAATGATCATCAGAACGCACCTGGCTCTGATCAGGAAACGTCCTGGAGTGATACGCTGAAAAACTGGTCAACTGAAAAAGCCTGGGGTACCGCCGATTATTATTTAGGCATCGGAAGTGCCAAAAAGTTATGGGAGCTGCTGCAAAGCTACAATGAAGCACGTCGTGCCATTACTGTAGCCCAGCGGCTGTATCCTGATAAACGTGTATGCAAATACAGCGATATAGAGATGCACTATATGCTTGGAGAAGCGATGGACAAAGAGGAATTTTCAAATTTGTTTGAACGCAAGCTGGGGAGACTTCAGCAATATGATCGCTCACATGGCAGTGACTTACTCAAAACGTTATTTTATTATTTGGAAAACAGGGGCAGTCTGGTAGATACAGCCAATTATCTTTTTATACATCGTAACTCAGTAAAATACAGATTGGAACGGATACGCGACATGACGGATTTTGATCTTAACGATCCACGTGAGCAGTTTATATGTCATACATGTCTGATTCATTATTATTTGCGGGAACATAGGTAGCTGGAGCGTTTTTTTAATGCAGGGAGGGCAGGACATGGATAAAAAAATACTGATAGCGGACGATGAGGCAAGCATTCGGAATGCGCTGGCTTATGCGTTAAAGCGAGAGGGTTTTTTGGTGGAAACCGCTGTTGATGGGGAGGACGCCTTGGAAAAAGTGCGTTTGTTCCACCCGGATGTGCTCATACTGGATGTGATGATGCCCAAACTGGGTGGATATGAGGTGTGCCGCCGTTTGGAAAGTCGGAAGGGCATCGGTATTTTACTGCTGACGGCCAAAAACGATATCGTTGATAAGGTACTCGGGCTGGAGCTGGGTGCGGACGATTTTATGAGCAAACCGTTTGACCTAAGGGAGCTGCTCGCTCGTATTAAAGCATTGGTACGGAGACTGGAGCGAGAAGGAGCGCCTGCCCCGGAAGGAACAGAAATGGTACTCGGCCCATTACGGGTACGTCCGTCCAGCCGAACGGCTGAACTTGGAGCCATAGCGCTGGATCTGACCCCCAAGGAGTTTGATGTGCTGGCGCTGTTGGTGTCTCATGCCGGGAGGGTGTATACACGGGACGAGCTGCTAGAGCAGGTATGGAGCTTCGATTATGTGGGCGGAACGCGGACGGTGGATATTCATATCCAGCGCTTGCGCAAGAAGCTTGAGCCACACCAGGCGATATTACAGACCGTGTATGGTATCGGCTATAAGGCAGAGAAAATGACGTGAACGAACATCATTCACTCCATCAGCAAGGAAGCTTGCGGTCCACCGACCAACAGAAACGCAAACGCAAACCTACAGGCTTAAGCCTGCGTTGGAAATTTCCCCTGGTACTGGCGGCTTTGCTGCTGTTTACTGTCGGTGTGCTGAGCTGGCTCGTGCTTACTGGCATTCGCGCTAACCAGACAGACCAAATGGAACGCAGTTTAAAGCGCCAGGCCGAAATTGTAGAAATGCGTGTAAAACAGTCTTACCTGTTGGGAGTGCGCCAATCACCGGAAGGCTTCATGAAGAAGCAGGCGCCCCAACTCGCAGTGGAACTGGGCGTATCCAGCAATATGCGCGTTATTCTATATGATGGTCAGGGGCATGAGGTTGGCAATTCTCTACCGCTGGCTTTTAGAACAAATGTCAGCCAGGCCCTTTCCTATGCGCTCCAAGGCAAAATTGCGTATATTACGGAAGGTAGCGCAGTCACCTATTTGGCTCCGCTTCAAGGTCCGGACGGCTTACTGGGAGTGGTACAGCTTCATAGCTCAACAGAAGCGCAGCAGCAGTTCTACCAGGCCATTGCCCAGTTGTTTCTATGGACAGGGGGTGCGGTGCTGGTATTGAGCTTTATTTTGGGCTTAGGCTATGTCAGCCGCCAGACGAGAGATATCGGACGACTGACTCGCGCTTCCGAGCAGATATCGACAGGGCACTATCCAGAAGCCAGACTGCTGCGGCGGCAGGACGAGCTGGGAAGGCTGGATGAAGGAATGCTCCAGATGAGTCATGTGATTCGGGAGAGCATTACCGCGCTGGAAAACGAAAAGCTTCGGCTGGAAGAAGCGGTTCAGCGTTTGAGAGAGCTGGAGCAGCAGCAAAAATCTTTTATTGGAAATATCAGTCATGAACTAAAGACTCCATTAACCTCTATTCAGGCTTATGCTGATTTACTGGATATGTATGGGGATGATCCTGAACTGGTGCGTGAAGCGAGAGAAAGTATCAGTAAGGAAACAAAACGGTTATACGAGCTTGTCGAGGACTCGCTGCGGCTATCTGTGCTGGATAAATATGATTTTGAATTGCATACGGAGGCTGTGAAACTGCATTCGTTACTGGAAGATGCAGGGAGCCGTATTCGAGGAAAAGCGGCAGCGCGTAGACTGAATTTTTCGATAGATACCGTTCCTGCCCAGGTGTGGGGAGACCCTAAGCATCTGATGCATATTGTACTGAATTTGCTGGATAATGCAGTGAAGTACAATCGGGACGGTGGATGGATTACGTTATCGAATCGAGTGGAACAGGACACCGTGATTGTGTGTATACGCAATTCCGGCCCATGGATTCCTAGGGAGCAATGGGACATGATTTTTGAGCCGTTTGCTACCTTAAGTCGTGATCGATCTCGTCAGGACAGCGGTACGGGACTCGGTCTTCCTCTGGCGCGCAGACTGGCGGAGCGCATGGGGGGAGAGTTGCAGCTTACAGCTTCAGATCATAGTGGGTTGGAAAATGACAACGGGCATACAAATGTAAGTGGGAATGAATTTTCGCTTAGACTCCCTCTCTTGGTTCACGATGGCTCCCTGTAAACGGCCAACTGTTAGCACAGGGCTAAAATGGTGTCTTGTTTACAATTTGGAAACAATCCGATGTATTCATGAGATGTTCGGGCATTAAAATGGGGGTATCGTTAACAAGGAGGCCGTTGTACATGATAAAGAAAAACATAGGCAGCTATGGGCAAAAGAACGGCTCCTCTCATCGCGAAGATTCCCGTACAAGAGTTTTCAGACAGAAAGCCACGGGGGTGCTCATGACCGGCTTAATCGCCGGGGGATTGTTCAGCGGTTGCGGCATAAAGAGCGCAGGAGAGACAAATCCAGCATCCGGTATGAAACCGGGGCAACAGCTTACTGTGATTGACACGGATGCAGCCCAGCAGCAAGTAACGGACGAGCTGGTGGTATCGTCTATCGACAGGCTGGGGGATGTCTACGCGAGGTCTTGGCTGAGCGACGAAGAGCTGATTGTGGAGCGTAAAACCCAGCTGTGGATTCATAATGTAGAGACAGACAAGGAGCGGATTTTAACACCAGGTCGTAAGGCTCCACAGTTACTTGCTGTGGTATCACCGGATCAGCGCCATGTCTTTTTTACTGAAGGTAGCACCAGCAGCAAATATGATATTCAGGGCTACATTTTGGAACTAAGCAGTGGTAAGGTTACATCGATCGGCAAGCTGGATATGACTAACGAAGTGAGCTGGAGCGATGAGAATGATCTCATTACAGGCACACCGGATGGTAAAATCCAGCTGATTGGTCTGGACGGAAAAGCTAAAGAATTGAGTTTTCAAGATCCAAATCGCTCTGAATTGATGTCTCATGTCGAAAAAGTGGGTAACGCCATATTTTATACAGGCAGTGATAAACAAGGGTATCCGGTGCTGAATCGGTTCACCCTCAATCATCCTCAGGCTGTGACCATTGCAGAGGGGGCCATGTCCTTTGCCGTGTCGCCTGATGGTAAGTCAATTGCCATTGAAAAACGGAAATGGAATACATCCGAACCAGCCCGTATGATCATTTTGGATGAACAGGGCAAAGAGAAAGGAATCGTCGGTCAAGGCACTTTAATGAGTCGTGGAAGCTGGTCCAGCGACGGGTCCAAGCTTGCTTATTCCATTTATGATGAGGATCAGCAAGGCATGAGAGGGCTGTATGTATTTGACCAGTCCACGGGTAAAACCACTCCGGTTACGACCGATATCCAATCCTATGACAGCCCAACGGTATGGAGCCCATCCGCCCGGTTTTTATCCATGTACCAGAACATCTCGGAAGGTGGAAAACAGCTCAATCAAAGCTACATCGTCGAATTTAAGAGGAAGTAGTTTCTGGACCCAGTCGTACACGAGGCTCATCGTTGACAAGGAAATCATACCAGCGGTTGCGAAACCGAACCTGAGGTCCATCAGCGGGGACGTGTGCCTCCATTCGCAGCGCTTCTGGGATTGGACGCGGATGCTGGCTTTCCACCACTGCCCGATCCTCTTCCAGCACCTTGCCACTGTATCTGGAAAAAATGTGGCTCATACCCGGTACAAATCTGGCAAAATTACGTCCAGCCAGTCCGTAGATGGCAGTTAACTCTTGCTCAATCGGAGTGAAGGTGACGAAATTAATAAACTTGCTGCGTCCTTCTTTTGCGGGAGTCAAAATCCATTGCTGTGGAAAGGTATATTGCAATAGACCTTTCCCGTTTTTCACTCGAATATGATTGTCATCCGCTTCAAACTCGATATGAATGTCGGTGGAGGATTTTTTACCGATCGTTTTGTTATGGACAATTGGCAAATGAGCGACATCCAGCACGCTCTCCACAACTCTCGTCAGATGTGCCTTCCACACGGAATCGTAGGGAGACAAAATGAGAGAGGGGTCCTCCATCTCGGGAAAAATCTCCAAGGGAGGTGGGGACGTGGATGTCCCCATCTCTGAGTTTATCTCAGACTTTGAGCCAACGGCCTGAGGATATACCCACAGCAGGCCGGCTTTTTCAATCGCGGGATAGGCATAGGTATGAGCAAACTCAGGAATAGCCCGTCCCGGGTGTGCCGGAATATCCACACACTGCCCACTCTCATCGAAAGACCATGCATGATATGGGCATGTGATGTGCCCGCTTTGACAATAGCCGAGCGATAAATCAGCTCCTCGGTGCGGGCAATAAGCATGGATGGCATGTACCTGACGATGATCATCACGGTACAGGACAATATCTTTGCCAAGCAGTCGCTTTTTAAGCGGTTTATTTTTTAGCTCCTTGGACCAGCCAACGGCGTACCAGGCAATCGGGAATACCTGCTGATCACTTTCACGAACTTCACGAAAGCTGGGATGGGTGTTCATCTATATCAACGCTCCTTGTTCTGCTTCTCAATTATGACCCATGGGTCATTTATCATATTAGTATAATACACCCCTGATCCAAAACGAAACAGGTGTCCTGAAATTGGCAAGAAACGAAGGTCGCTTAAGGTTGTATGAAATAGTAAAAAAAGGCGCATATCCTTTTTAGGAATGCCCCTTTTTTAAATTAGGCTGGCTATTTGAGTTTGTATGACTATACAAACTTACGATGATGTTTCTTACCGTCATATGAGAATAAGGCGAGCTTTCCCTCAATCAATGTTTCCAAATGAACGGTGCGCCCCCACAGCTGATATACATACGGAAGTGTGCGCTCCATATATTTTAAATCCAGCTCAATGCCTTCGTACTGGTGCTTGAGCTTCAACTCGCCCGTATGCAGGTAATCTCCATCCTCGACGACGATATAAGGGGAGCCTCCATTCACACGTGAAAACACGAGCTGATCCCGTATGTTTTCCCAGGATTTATCGGTAATTTTCCAATCGGGTCCCCGTTTCTCAAACACGTACAGATCCAAATCCTCTGTCAGTTTCTTGGTCATGTAATTGCGTATAAAAGAGGTGTCTGAGTCGAACTCTCGTACCTCGAACATTTTAGCGCGTCCTTCGCCCGGTTTGCGTCCTTGTCGCTCTTGCTCCTCACGGGTTGGGTTATCCCATCGTTTTTCAATATCCTCAAATATTTTCAGTCCCAAATAGTACGGGTTCAGGCTTTGCTTGGAAGGCTGTACGACAGAAGCGTTCAGCATCGCAAATTCAACGGTTTCCTCCCCGGTCAAATCCAGTTCCCTTACAATCCGCTGGTGCCAATAGGAGGCCCAGCCTTCATTCATGATTTTGGTCTCCATTTGAGGCCAGAAATACAGCATTTCGTCCCGTAGCATCGTCATAATATCCCGCTGCCAGTCCTCCAGTACCTCCGAGAATTCCTGAATAAACCAGACGATATCTTTTTCAGGTTCCGGTGGGAACTTGCGTACCTTGATGCCCTCGGTCTCGGCGGGATCATGCTGCTTCACTGTGTCCAGTGACCATAGATCATCGTAAGGCCCAGGGGGACGCTGGCGTTTTCCGGGTTCTTTCTGCTCCCGAATTTTGAGCTCCATGTAACGCTGTTTATCCAGATGCCTTGGTTTGATGATCTGTGGGTCTACATGCTCTTGTATCGCCAGTACAGAGTCAATGAAGGATTCTACAGCCTTTGACCCGTATTCCATTTCATAGCTGTTGATTCGATCTGCTGTGGCCGACATACTCTCTACCATATTGCGATTAGAAGCTGAGAAGCGAGCGTTGTGTTTGAAAAAATCACAGTGTGCCAGTACATGGGCGACAATCAGTTTATTTTGCACCAAAGAATTTCCTTCCAGCAGGAAGGCATAGCAGGGATTGGAGTTAATGACCAGCTCATAGATTTTGCTCAATCCAAAATCGTACTGCATTTTCATCTTGTGAAATGTTTTTCCAAAACTCCAGTGGCTGAAGCGCGTGGGCATACCATAGGCTCCGAACGTGTATACAATATCCGCCGGACAAATCTCATACCGCATCGGGTAGTAATCGAGCCCGAATCCATCGGCAATCTCCATAATTTCTGATATCGCATATTCTAGCTCCTTCTGGTCGGTACTCATCCCACCGATCCCCCTTCCCGTTTGCGAAAAAAGGTACGTAAGGCTTGGTATACCTCACCTTTTTCCTTGATGACATAGTACATAAACTGATCCTTTTTAATATTCTTGTAGGCTGACATCAGCGTGCTGCTGCGATTATATTGATTCACTTCTCCATAGCCGAACATATTGCTCCGCTTTATAAGTTCCTCGATTAGCTTCACACACCGCTCATTGTCCGAGGTCAGGTTATCGCCATCCGAGAAATGGAAGGGATAAATATTGTAGCTGGAAGGAGGATATCGTTTGTCGATAATCTCCAGTGCTTTCAAATAAGCGGAAGAGCAGATCGTGCCGCCACTTTCTCCGCGGGTAAAAAATTCTTCTTCCGTAACCTCTTTAGCCTCGGTATGATGCGCGAGAAAGACAATTTCCACCTTTTCATACTGACGGCGCAAAAAGCGGGTCATCCAGAAAAAGAAGCTGCGAGCGCAATATTTTTCAAAAGAGCCCATCGAACCTGAGGTGTCCATCATAGCTATAATCACCGCGTTGGATTGGGGAATGGTCTTCTCTTCCCATGTTTTGTAGCGAAGATCGTCCGGACTAATATGATGAATGCCCGGTTTCCCCTCACGGGCGTTGCGGCGCAGATTTTCGAGAATGGTTCGTTTCTTGTCAATGTTCGCTTGCATGCCTTTTTTACGTATATCATTAAATACGATAGATTCAACCTCAATTTGATCCTTGTCTTTTTGCTGTAAATTCGGCAATTCCATTTCCTCAAACAGCATATCTTCCAGTTCTTCTATGCTGACTTCCGTTTCCATAATATCGTGTCCCGGCTGGTCGCCGGCTTTCTCACCTTTACCTGGCTTCTGGGAAGCAGGATCACGTCCAATGACATCCCCCACCTGACTGTCGCCATCTCCTTGGCCTACATGCTTTTGCTTTTGATAGTTATAAATGAAGCGATATTCATCCAGACTGCGAATCGGCACTTTAATAATCTGTTGACCGTCCGACATAATAATATTTTCTTCCGTTATCAGATCGGGTAGATTTTGCTTAATGACATCTTTGACCTTCTGCTGATGACGTTGCTGGTCCTGGTACCCTTTGCGATGCAGCGACCAATCTTCGCGGGATACGACGAATGAATATGGCTGGCGTGGTTCCGGCATTATTAGGCACCCCCCAAGTGGATACACGGCACAGTTTGGCCTTGTTGGTTATTAAGTATATTCACGGGGATGAACGATATGTGATGGAACTCGATTTAAATTCTGCCCGTTTGCTTTTATAATGAAAGTAAAAAATGTAAAAAAAGAATGGAGAACCTTGGGTTATGGAAGAAATTGCAGTACTTATAGTAGACGATGAGCAGGGGTTGCGGGATATGCTGACAACGGTGTTAAAAAAAGAAGGATTCCTTCAAGTCAAGCATGCTGCAACGGGTCGGGAAGCGCTGCAAGTCGTGATGGAATCTCATGTGGATGTGATTGTACTTGATGTTATGCTGCCTGATAACGATGGGTTTGAGGTGTGTCGTCAAATGCGTCTATATACGGATGCCCCTATTCTTTTTTTGACGGCAAGAGATACAGACCTAGACAAATTAATGGGGTTTGGTATCGGAGGGGACGATTATATTACCAAACCGTTTAACCCGCTGGAAGTCGTTGCGCGTATGAAAGCTCGAATGAAATATCGGAAAGTTTCGACAGTGGCCATGAAACCGACCTTACGCACTTTAGATTTTGGATATTTTCGTCTGGAACTGGAATCCGGTGTATTGTATGTGGAGGACAAGCAGGTCGATTGTCCGGCACGTGAATGGCTACTGCTGGTATTTCTGTGCAAGCATCCTAACCGTATTTTCAGTGTACGGCAGCTTTATGAGGCGATATGGAGCGAGGCCTTCTTGGGTGATGAGAAGACTGTAGTGATTCATATCTCCCGTTTGCGGAAAAAAATAGAACCTGATCCCAAGCACCCGCAATTTTTAATCAATGTAAGAGGACTTGGTTATAAAATGATGTCAGTCAAGATGGAGGAGCAAGAATGAACTCTCTGGTTAAGATGTCCTTTCGTTTTATGAAAGTAACATTATGCTTTGTACTGGCCTATGTTCTATGTTTTGTTATTTGCACGATCTTATATATTTTTATAAAAAGTATATTTGGAGCATCTCAAAATATAAATATTGATCTATTCTGGACAGGACTTGGTATCGTGCAGAGTGTTGTGTTCATAGCTGCCTACGGATGGTATATAGGCAAACCTTTGGTGTATGTAATTAAATGGATTGGAAATATTGCGACAGGGGAATTCCAAGCGCCGCTAAGTGAACTGGAACTGCCAGAGGGCAAAAAAAATCAGAAAAATAGTTATAAACCTCCGTATCAATTGTATAAAGAAGTTTTTGAACAAATGAACATCTTATCGGCTCAATTGCGCAGCAATGAGGAAGAGAGAGTGGAATTAGAGAAACGAAAACAGCAGTGGGTAGCAGGTGTAAGCCATGATCTCAAAACACCATTATCTTATATTGAAGGATATGCGGCTATGCTAACTGCTCAAGAGTATGACTGGTCTGATGAAGAAAGAAGAAGCTTTAGTATGGGTATCAGTGAGAAAGTGACGGAAATGAAGCAGTTGATTCAGGATTTGAATGCTTCTATGCAGCTTAAGGAAGGTCCATTGCCAATCCAATTGGAGAAGGAGGACATTGTGGAGTTTCTCCGTAGTACAGTCATAGATATCGCTAACCATCCTTCAGCCGAGCAATACGAATTTTCTTTTACGTCAATGGACGCGGCATGTATTATGCCCTTCGATAGTAAATTATTAGGCAGAGCGCTGCAGAATTTTTTGATTAATGCTATCATTCATAATCCTCCAGGTACACACGTTTCCATGGAAGTAAGCAAAGCGAACGATAAGCTTCATATTTCTATCGAAGACGACGGAATAGGAATGAATTCCAATGAGTACATGCAGGTATCTCATTCCCAAGGGCATGGAATACCTATTGCCAAAAGCTTTATTGAGGCGCATAACGGAACGCTTCATATCCTTTCAGGCAGTAAAGCGGGTACTAGGATGGAGATTTCACTGCCGCTAAACATCTAACTTTTTAACATTTGATCTCACATTTTGCAGTTTGCTCGGTTTTTTTGCCTGTTGTTTAGGGACTGTTTACCTGATGTTTACTTTACTTCAGTAAACTGTATGTAACTTAAGCTTCAGCATTAGAAGTCGAGAGGAGATCAGGAAATGTCTGAATATGTAATACATACACAGCAGCTAACTAGGCGTTTTGGAAAACGGGAATTTGTAAAACGAATAAATCTCCAGGTACCCGGACAGCAGATTTATGGATTTTTAGGACCTAATGGAGCGGGTAAAACAACCACGATTCGTATGCTACTTGGGCTGATTAAATCCACATCCGGGGAAATTGAGATTTTCGGGAAAAAGCTGAAGGATCAGCGTATGGAAATATTGAAGGATATTGGTTCCTTGGTTGAATCACCTGCCTATTATGCCCATTTATCCGCATATCGAAATTTAGAAATCGTTACAACCATGCGTGGACTGCCGACCCGAAGAATTCATGAAGTGCTGGATTTAGTGAGATTAACCAAGGATGCGTATCGTCCGGTAAAGGGATATTCCTTGGGGATGCGACAAAGACTGGGGATTGCTATGGCGCTTATTGCCAACCCCAAATTATTGATACTTGATGAACCGACGAATGGTTTGGACCCGTCTGGTATTCAGGAAATTCGGGAGTTAATTATGAGCCTCCCTGGCGCTTACGGAATGACGGTACTGGTTTCGAGCCATTTATTAAGCGAAATTGAGCAGATTGCAACCTATGTAGGAATTATTAATCAGGGTGAAATGATCTTCCAGGGAACGATGAAGGAACTCACCGCCAAAAGCAAGCCTCAATTATTCATTGAAACCCCAGATCCTGTTCTGGCTGCCGGTGCACTGATTCAGCATGGGTGGACGGCCGGGGCTGAATCGATTGAACAAAATGAGGTCGTGACTCCTATTGTAGATCGGCAACAATCTTCGGAGATGATCAAGGTGCTTGTGGAACACAATCATCCCATTTATCGGGTCACAGAGAAGAAAAAAACATTGGAGGAGATATTCCTGGAACTGACAGGTAAGGAGCGAAGCTTATGATACTCCGGGTTATAAAGGCAGAGGGGCTTAAGCTGAAGAAAATATGCTGGTGGATTCCTCTTATACAGGGGTGTGTACTTACAGGCATGACTGCTGTGGAATGGTATCTTTACTTTCGGCAAGGACCGGGAGGTGTCTACGCTGGTTTTGCCGTTATGTTTATGTTCCTTTCGTTTGTGATGCTGCTTGGCGGTACACTTTTGGCGAGTATTATGGCCGGTACAGAGCATGATACTCAAACATGGAAGCAGCTTATGGCCATGCCTGTTCCCAGAAGTTATATCTATTTATCCAAAATCGTATGGATTGTGATTCTGCAGTTGGGTACCGCCTTGATCACTGTAGCAGGTATGAGCCTCATCTGGGTGTTATATACAAACGAACCCATTCCTTGGCGGATCATGTTGTTACAGCCGATTAATGCAAGCTTGGCTACCCTACCAGTACTTGCAATTCAACTTTGGCTGTCTACGCTTTTCACTAATCAGGCATTCCCATTAGCGTTTGGTATATTCGGTTCAATTGCAAGCTTGTTTTTGGCACGCACAAGTATTCTGTGGATTAAAATATTGCCTTGGTCGTACCCTGCATTATCAAGTCCTCTGATGAAGGAACACATGATTTGGGTGATCGTTGCTTTAAGTGCAGGAGTCATCTTTACGGGACTTGGTACACTACAGTTTACCAAGCATGAATTCAAATAGAGAGGAAAAGATACATGGGCTCTATTTTACGCGTGGAGACAATAAAGCTTCAATGGATCATGGTTTGGATTCTCATTATATTGGATGCGATCATAAATTCTTTAATGGGAGTCCTGGAACTGAATGATTTGAAGCAGTTTTTTTCACCCAGTTGGTTAACTTTATATACTTATTCAGCGCAATTTCACTCTATGTTTTTTTATCCGCTCTATTGTGGAATTATTGCTTCTCTTTTGTGTGCGTACGAGCACCGGGATGGAGGATGGAAGATTTTATTGAGCAGCCCGTATCCTCGTCAGCAAATTTATTATGCAAAATATATATTGCTCATTCTCATACTGGGTCTGGATCAGCTTATATTTATAGTAGGCTATTTTGTAAGTGGAAATATAGCAGGTGCTCCAGGAGAGATCCCTTGGTCTGTCGTTCTTTCTACCGGTTTGGGAGGGTGGCTCGGGATTTTTCCCCTGGCAGCACTACAGCTTATGCTCTCGATAAAAATTCGGAATTTTGGAGCTTCTCTGGGAATGTCCATTTGTTGTGTGGTTCCTAATATTGTTATAACAGGCTTTCACTCTTCCATAGGTGCGTGGTTTCCTTTTACGATTCCTTATTATATTATGATGCCGCAAACAGCGACTTATGCACCCAGAGTTGAGCCTTACAGTCTCGGACTGATTGTCATTTTTACGTTTTTAGCCTATCTGTATGGTGGAAGAAAGATGTTTGTGAATAGGGACTGGTTGTAGTTAGGATAGCATGAGGATGTAATCCCAACCATTATTTTAATGGAGGAGGGCAAAATTGTGGAAGCAGGTAGTCATGAACACTTAATGGATATAGACGGAGTGTATGCAGAAATGTTTAGGCTGCAAGCCTCCTCGTATCTTTCACAACGAGAACGTGGTTTTGAGGAAGGAGATCTGTCGCCCTCGTTAGTAAGGACGACAGGTGGAGCCTAAGAAAGGACAGATGCCCTCCTATTGTAGGAGGGTAATTTTTTTCTTCACCACAAAAGTCGAATTACAGCCATACTCACAATACCGACAACGACGGTAGCCAGCAGGTTTTTGCTCCACAAGGCGGTCACTAGCGTAGGAAGAACAGCCATAAGCACTTGCCCATTAAGAGTGACTGAGGTTTCGGTTCGAACGAGCAGATTTTCCATCACGAGGGCCGTGAATATGCAGATGGGAATATAGGAAAGCCATTGTAGCACTGGCTTGGGTAGCGCCAGCCTTTGCAGCACGACAAAGGGAATGATCCTTGGAATCGCCGTGACAATCATGGCACCGATAATGATATACAGGACATTGGGATTAATGTTCATTTGTCGGTTAACACTCCAATCGTTGCGGTGATCATGGTCGCTATAATGACGGCGATATGTGATGGCACCCACCAGGCCAAAAGGTACATCAGAACAGCCATACATAGCACAAGCAGCAGACGATGCTTGAGTTTGGAGGTCTGGACACTTTGGAGCTGGGAAATGAGCAGGGCAAGAAACATCGCTGGCAAGGCAAAGTCCAGACCAAAAGCCTCCGGCCGGGAAATCCAGTTCCCGAGAACCCCTCCCGCTACACAGGATGCAATCCAGGCGAGATAAGCTGTAATATTAAGCCCGTTCATCCAGCGGTCACTGACCTGCCCGCCTTTAGCCAATTTATCCGACGCTACTCCAAAGGATTCGTCCGTCAAAAGAACACCGATGCCTATGTTTTTCCACAATGAATATTTAGAAAAGTAAGGAGCCAGCGACGCACTTAACAGCAGATGACGAGCATTCACAATGAAAGTCGTTAAAATAATGACGGATGGAGGACTGGCTGCAGCCAGCATCGAGCACATGATAAACTGGGAGGCTCCTGCGTATACAAGCGCCGACATGAAGGCAATTTCCATGGTGCTAACCCCTGATGAAGCGCCCACAATGCCTGCCGCGAACCCAATACATACATAACCGAGCAATGTAGGAATACAATCTTTAACCCCTTGTAAAAAGCTGAGTGAATCGTGCTTCGTTCCGCTCAACTCCGAAGCTATGGACATTTTAACCTTACCCCCAGTGTATAAATTTTATAATAGTATATAACGTAAGTTGTAAAGTATCAATATATTATACGTTTGTATGTTATGTTGAATAGTTCCTGCAGGAGAATTGCTCTTAAAAAGCTGTTTTACTGTTGACAACCCAATGAAGGCTATGTACTTACCAAAAAGGTTCGGTCGTGTTCCGGTTCCAGACGATTTGGCAGCAGCCAGTCATCCAAAAGTGGTGTTCAAATGTGCTCCCGATGAGCTCTTCGAAATGGAAAATGAGCAAGAACTGATGATGAATCAAAGCAGCTCGGATGTGTTCATACAAGGGCTGTTTTGACTGAATGGGGAACTCGTAAAAAAAGGGCGTCCCAGTCAGTTCATGACTTATGGGACAACCCTAAGGTGGTGATTTATATAAGCTCCTGCCGCTTTTTCAGATATCCGTAGAGAATAATTCCCGAGATCGCGCAGATGGCTGCGCATAGACCGATAACTCCATATCCCGCCTGAAGTCCGCGCAGTATGCCAAGCTCAGTGGTTGCGCCGTAGACTATCTTGACCCCTTCGATTACCCAGCCGATCACATAGTTGCCAATGACACTACCTATGCCCATCAGCGTGACGACGAACGTAATAGCTGTATCACTGTCCTTCGGATATCTCCTTGCTATGAACGCCATCACGGTCGGATAGATCATTGCAATACCTGCACCCGATACGGCAAAGAGAAACGCCAGTCTCTCTCCACCCGCGATTGCTGCGAACGTACATATCGCTGAGAAGGCGGAGAATAGAATCGTCGAAAGCACGAACCCCATCCGGTCTGTGAGTGGACCAAGCAACAGGCGCCCCAACGAGAAGGTAAGAAAGAACGCTGAGAGCATGCTGGACGCCTTCACCGTGTTCCATGAATACGCTTTCTCTAAAAAGTTGACCAGCCAGCCCCCAACTGCGAGCTCAGAGACTACTCCAAACGACAGGATCATTACCATCATCCAGAGTGCTGGATCGCGGGTTAGCGTCTTGAGTGAGGTTCGATCCTCATGCTGCAAATCGTCTCCCGGGAAGGTGCTGAGCAGTGCGGCCACAATCGGCAGCAAGCAGAGCGACAACATAGCCAGATACATCCCCCGCCAGTCCAGCATATGTCCAAATACCGTCAGTGACATGACTCCCGTCGCCAGCAAAGGGGCGACTGTTGAGCTGAGCCCATAGAAAAAGTGGGACAAATTCATCATCGTGCCGGTATTTTTCACAAAAATCCTCGCCCCCAAAATTGCGAGCGCAATCTCCAGCATGCCGTTCCCGATATACATCAAGAAGTAGGACGAGGCGAAGAACGGATACGTGTGCGACAGATAGATGAACACTCCCGAGATGATCATGGAAGCAAAGGAAATGATGCTGACCGCCTTGATTCCCCACTTACGGACAAGGACAGCGGTGAACGAGCAGGCAATCAAATAACCAAGTGCGTTTAGAGACAACAATGTTCCGAGCTGCTGTTCATCCAGATTGAAGTCGAATTGGATGCGTGGAATGGCAGGGCCTTTAATATTTTCCGAGATGCCAAATACAATAAAGCCAATAAAAATTGTCGCCAGCTGCATCGTATACATGTGGCGGGACTTGCGGGTTTGCAGATTCAAATTTAGTCCCTCCTAGATAGCCAAACTTGATTTTCTCACCTGTTGGGTGTTCAGGGACGGAAAAGTCATAGGATAGCAGCCCTCCTTCAGGATATTACAATAGTTTTGAAAAAAGTTTTAATAAGTGAAAAGTTTAAGGACATTTATATTCAATGTCAAATGTTTTTATTGCATGTTGAAGTAAGCGAGGAACCTGACCATATTACAATTACAGTAAATTGTAGCATGTCTACTTCCCGTTTAAGCTTTGTATTACCTTGATCGGCTACACTTAATTTACTGTGGATAATAAGTCATGCATCCAAAATTGCAAAAGATAAATGATATTTTACGATACAGTCTATATATAGCGAACACACAGTCTTTTGTGTATTCTTCTTATATAGACTTTTGGATACAAGGAGGCATCGTCCGTGGATTCAATGCAGCATATTATTGGCTCTAATTTGGCTCAAATCAGGAAGACTAGAGGATTAAGTTTGGATAAGGTGGCTGAACTGACAGGGGTCAGCAAAGGGATGCTGGCTCAGATTGAGAAGGGGAAATCCAATCCTACGGTAACAACCCTTTGGAAAATTGCGAACGGTTTGCATGTATCCTTCTCCACCTTTCTCAAAGAAGATCCGCCGCAAATCACGAAGATTCGGAGGGAAGACCTGCATCCGGTTATTGATGAGGACGGTAACTATTTTGTTTACCCTGTATTCCCGTATCACGCTGAAAAGAAGTTTGAGGTGTTCACGGTAAGTCTGAAGCCAGGTTTTACACACCAGGCAGAGAAGCATTTGGGGGAGGAAACGATTCTCATGATCCGTGGGGAAATGTACTTTGAAATGCAGGGGCAACAGCTCAAGCTGAGTGCAGGGGATGCCGTGCAATTTCAAGTATCTGACATACATACCTACCGAAATGATTCGGATGAGGATGCCGATTTTTATGTATTGATTTATTATGCGGATTAGTGGGATGATTAGCATAGTCTAAAACAGGCTTCCACATCATGATTTTGCAAAATCCTGAGATATAAAAAGAGAGCAACGAGGAAAAGAGAGGAAAGAATCCATGGAAAGCAAGTACATCCGAGAAACCTACTGCTTCAAGACGTCCCGAGTATTTCCCAACGATATCAACAATCATAACACGCTCTTCGGCGGCCGATTAATGTCGTATATCGACGATATCGCATCTATTGCAGCTGCTAAGCTGTGTCGTACGAACACAGTTACAGCCTCTACGGATTCGGTGGATTTTTTGCTACCTATCCATCCGAGTGATTCTGTCACGCTAGAAGCGTTCGTAACCTGGACAGGCCGTAGCTCGATGGAGGTGTTCGTAAAGGTAATTCGTGAAGGACTGATGACTGGCGACCGGAAAATCGCAGCCACCGCCTTCCTGACCTTTGTGGCATTGGACGAGAACAACCGTAAAGTGACCGTCCCGCAGGTGATTCCAGAAACAGAAGAGCAGTTACAATTGCACCAGACGGCTCCATCACGCGCAGCCATACG
Source organism: Paenibacillus sp. FSL R10-2748 (assembly GCF_038005565.1). Lineage (NCBI taxonomy): Bacteria > Bacillati > Bacillota > Bacilli > Caryophanales > Paenibacillaceae > Paenibacillus > Paenibacillus sp. FSL R10-2748. Next base: position 750,441 of record NZ_JBBOTK010000001.1, on the reverse strand, counting down.
GCGTCAGCGGAGAGAAGAAAGTAAGCAGCTGGCTAGTTTTTTGACAACAGATTATCCGTGGGAACTGTAACGTACTAGAGATTATCAATTTCATCGTTTTACGTAAAAAGGAGCCGTCTTTTCCGTTAGCAGTCACCATGATCTGCTCGGAATACGGCTCCTTTTGAAAATAACTTGAGCTATTCTACCTTAACTACACGGAAATGCTGATTCGTTCCACCATTATCGCCCCATTGAATGGCTTTGGCTCCATCGGCGGTGGCGCCTTCAGAAATATCGATCAGCTTGCCGGTTGCCCGATTTTTCAGCTTGTAATAACCACCGGTTACGGATACTAATTGCCAATGCTGACTGGACCAGCCTCCGTCACTCCACTGCTCAATAACTGTACCGTCTGTTGTGGTACCGCTTTCAACACCAATTAGCTTTCCGCTGTTGCGGTTCACAATTTTATAATATCCGCTGCCTGCATCCTTGAGCTGCCATTGCTGGTTTGCTGCTCCGGAATTTGCACGCTGCTCCAGGTCTGCACCGTCCGTCGTTGCATTGCCAATAATGCTTAGTGGCTTATTGCTCTTGCGATTCACTAGCTGATAATAGGCATCCGGATCAATGGCAATTGATGTTGTTATCCCCTCGACCGCACCACTGGCGGTGTCAATATTAATGCTGTCGAACCAATCCATGGCTAATGAAGTCGCTGTTGGAAAACGCAGTGGCAGCCATACATATTGAGAATCCTGCACAGGACCGCTCCACGCACCCGCCCAACGGTCGCCCAAATACAGGTATGAAGTTGTCTGGGCACCTTCAACAGGAATCACGTAAGCCGACTGTGAACCATATGTCGTACCGTCCCCGAAGTTTATCGTATTACTCCAGGTTCCTTCAATGCTGGATGCGGTAGCATACTTGGCTTGATTGGGATTCCAGCCGGTTGCCCCGGATGTAATCAGGAAGTAGACGTCTCCTTTTTTGAACATCGCCGGAGCTTCACGATATTGTCCTGGCCAAAGTGTAGTCACCAGCGATTCAACTTGCAGAAAATCCGGTGTCAGACGATAGATGTTCAGATCCGCGTTTACCCGGGTAGCCGAAATCAGGTAAGCTGTACCGTTATCGTTGTAGACGGTCATATCGCGCGAATCGTAATCCAGAGGACGGAAGCTGCCCTGATACGTGTAATCGCCGTCCACGGTATCGGAAGAAGCAACAGCCACTCGGGCCTCGTTGTAATTAACCCCATTCTCCTTATGCATCCATAATACGTATTTACGTGTTTTTTCATTGTAAATCACTTTCGGACGTTCAATATTCGAAACATTCAGCTCCACAGCGGAGCTGCTGGTCAGTACATTTTTACGAAACTCCCAGTTTTTTAAATCAGAGGAACGGTAGGCGGATACCGCCTTGAACGTGCCGTTGGGATTACGATTTTCACCAAACCAATAATAGTAACCGTCTACTTTAATCATACCACCCCCATGGGCATGGACCACGTTTCCATCTGTATCTTTAAACTGAATGCCATTCACAACATTCGCTGAAGCGGCTGAAGCGATCTTAGGAGAAAACATCTGAAAAATGCTCAACGTCAGCAAAATAGAGAGCATAATACACAGCAAGCGGGCAAAATCATATTTCATTGTTTCGTCCTCCTCTGTATGCGTTATTTTAAAGCGCTTTCATTAATAGGCTCTATGAAGTAGTTTTAATAGAGATGCTTATCCCAATTGTATCCATATTGAATTGAAAGTGCTAGAGTAGTATATTGACCATGTACACGGCACACGCCATCCATATCTAACAGACTTCAATCGAACGGTGAGTGTTACAAACTGGCTGATATTCATTAGATATACAGGAGGCAACCATGAAAATATACGCGATTGATACGAGCAAGCCGGAAGCTGAGGAGCATTACGAATTACTGGTAAATCGGGTTTCGCTGGAAAAGCAGCACAAGTTAGATCGTTTTTTACATCGGGAAGATGCTTTGAGGGGCTTATATGCCGATGTGCTGCTAAGATGGTTGGCCTGCCGGCAATTGAAGGTATCTAATGCTAGTCTTCAATTTACATACAATGCATTCGGTAAGCCTTCCTTGATAAATGCACCCGCATTCCATTTTAATGTTTCTCACTCGGGAAAATGGGTGGTGTGCGCTATTGATGATCACCCGCTTGGAATCGACATTGAACAGCTCCGTCCTATTGATTTTGAGGTAGGTAGAGTGTGCTTTTCGGACACAGAGTATGATGCGTTAATGCGTCAGGATGCAGACAACCGCTTATCGTATTTTTACGATCTATGGACGCTTAAAGAAAGCTTTGTGAAGGCCGAGGGGCAGGGACTAACTCTACCGTTGAAGTCTTTTTCATTCGAGCTGAAGGCACAACCGTTCATAGGCTTCACGACAGAGGGCTTTACCACCGAGTATTGTCATTTTAAGCAGTATGAGCTGGATCAGGATTATAAAATGGCTGTCTGTGCAGCTCATGACCAATTTGCCCAGCAGGTGCAGCAGATAGATATAAATACACTACGCTTGGAAGTGGCGACACAGGCGTAATATGAAGTGGATATGCGTATAGTTGAAAAAAGGAGATGAGTGGCGTTGACATTCGTTTTGTTCAAGCACGGCCGGTTGCATGGGGATTGGGCTTCCAAAGGAGACTCCATCGTTGTACAGCAGGGTCGGATACAAGCCATCGGATATGCTCGGGAGCTTGAATTGCAGTTGACCGGTAAGGAATATGAAACTGTGGATTGGGAAGACGCCTATGTACTGCCAGGCTTAACTGATTCACATATGCATTTGTCTATGCATGGTATGAAGCTGGCTATGCTGGATTTAACATCAGCTACCTCCAAGGAAGAGATGCTGGCTATGCTGCGCAAACGGGTCGCTGTAACACCGCCGGGAGAGTGGATTTTAGGACTTAACTGGAATGAAAATGCGTTTATTCCTGTTGAAATTCCAGGTATAGCCGAGCTGGATGCCATTACAGATCAGCATCCGGTATATCTCACTCGTACGTGCTTTCATACGTTCTTGGCCAATTCAGAGGCATTTCGGCGTGCGGGTATTAGCGAGGACACCCCTGACCCGGCTTCGGGAGCCTATGGACGAGACGCACATGGACGGTTGAACGGATTGATTTATGAGGAAGCATCCTTTGCCTTTACTAGCGTGCAGCCAGAGCCGGATTATTCGGTTAAGAAGGATACGATTCGGCGGGCTTGCCTGGATGCGCTACGGCTTGGTCTAACTGCTGCGCACACGGAAGATTTACGTTTTTTGGGCAGCGTGGAGACGATGCAGCGAATTTACAGGGAGCTGAGGGAAGAAGGTCTTGCTTTTCGCACACATCAGCTCATCTATCATCCCTTTATGGAAGAAGCGAAAGTGCAAGGGCTGCGTGCAGGTACCGGAAATGAGTGGTTTAAAATCGGTGCGATTAAAATGTTTGCCGATGGCGCTATTGGTGGAAGAACGGCATTATTGTCAGAACCTTATAGTGATGCTCCACATACCCGCGGAATGGCGATTCAACCGCAGCCAGAGCTGAATCAGATGGTGGCAGCTGCCAGGGCCGCAGGCTTTCCAGTGGCTGTACATGCTATAGGGGATGGGGCAGCGCACATGATTTTGACAGCGATGGAGGCCCATGTGCTCACGGAGGAAAGCGGTTTGCCAGATCGCCTGATCCATGGACAGGTGCTTAGGAGGGGTTTGGTCAAGAGAATGGCGAAGCTGCCGCTGATTGCGGACATCCAGCCCCGTTTTGTCGCAAGTGACTTCCCTTGGGTACTGGATCGGGTTGGGAAAGAACGGACTGAATATTTATATGCCTGGAAAAAACTGCTGGAAGCAGGCATTCCATGTGCTGGAGGTAGTGACGCGCCGATTGAGCCGTTAAACCCTTTTCTTGGTATTCATGCGGCAGTGACTCGCGCCAAGCCGGAAGAAATGCATGAGGGCTATCTTCCCGCTGAAAAGCTGGATGTACATGAAGCCATTCGTCTGTTTACCACAGGAAGCGCAGTAGCAGCCGGGGAAGCTGATGAAAGAGGGGCGATAGCTGAAGGGAAAGCCGCTGACTTTACAGTCATTGACCGTGATGTATCGGAAAGCCCGCAAGCTTTACTTGATGTTAAGGTACGAATGACAGTTGTAAACGGGAAAGTTGCATATCGGTCATAGGCTGGTGCTAAGTACGTATGCAAAAAGCCTTCAACTTCACTTTTTACGTGAAGTTGAAGGCTTTTTATTTTATAAACCACGCTGTATGAATCGGTCTGCGTTTGTCACACTGGACCACAGATCAGAGCTGGCTCCGCCCGGATACCAGTAGGCGAAGCCAGCAAACCCAGCATCCTGCCCCAAGCGATACTTACGAGTGAAGGATCGTCCTTCCTCAAGCCAAAGCTTATGAAGCTGTGTGTCTTTGTAAGACACGGTATACTGCTGAATATCCTCATTCCAGATTGGTTTGGAAACGGAACGGGATACTAGCTGGTTTTGCTGATCTAGTGATATATCAGAGGAAGCGATTGAATGTCCGCTAGCATTAAGAGTCCAGTTCCGTGTAAATAATGGCAACGCCAAGATCGCTTTCTCCGGATAGGTGGTTTGTACGAAACGCCGCACGCTTTCACGGAGCCATGGCAATGAGGACACAGAGCCGGGGATCGAGCTACCTCCCCAATGCTCGTCATATCCCATCAGGATCAGATAGTCTGCCGCAGCGCCAAGCTGTTTATAATCAAAGGCGGCAGTCCAGTCCGTTCCATAATCAGGAGATACACAAATCGCCAGTACCGTATTCTGACTCTTCAACTTAGCTTTTAATTGTTGGACGAACAATGTTAAATTGGCACGATCCTGACCATCTACATTTTCAAAATCAATGACAAGTCCGTTCAAACCGTATACAGATACGGCATTGGCAAGCTGAGTTATAGTTTTATTCCGTAGAACCTCACTGGATAGAATTTGGTGCGTCAGCACCAGATTGGAACGGTTGCCTACCATAGCCCAGATATTTTTATGATGCTGTTTGGCCCAGGTAAGCAGCGACGCATTGGTATAGTCGCTTATACTACCTGTTTCATTTAGAAAAAACCAACGTGGTGACAGGGTGTTGATGTTGGATTGGAGCACCGTATTTTCAAACTGCTGAACGGTTTGATCATATTGCCAGCCTAGTCGGATGGAAGAAGCCGTGGAAGCAGTTTGGTTAGCATGCTTTGTTGAATACGTTAGCAGACGCTCCAGCAATGCCGCTGTTTCTTCGCGGGTTAGAGAGGATGCTGGACGAAAATAGTTACTTTCACCTTTCATAAAGCCGTAACGATTTACGGTGGTTACCGCATCAAGAGCCCAATCTGCAATTTCCCCAGTATCTGTGAAGGAGGAAGTAGCATTTCCTGATCCGCCCGAAGAACGGATGAGACGTGCGATCATCAAGGCCGCTTCTTGACGGGTTATAGGACTATTAGGTTGGAATGTGGCAGACGTTCCCCCCTGAACGATATTGAGTTGAGAAGCCGCTTCAATCCATCCATAGTACCACGTCTTTTGGGCAACATCTCGGTAGGAGGAAACGGCTGCTTGTACAGGCTCCAGACCGAGTGTACGGTCCAGTGCGGTAACCCATTCGGCTCTGGTAACAGCCTTTTTAGGAGAGAAGTAACCAGGTTGTGTACCGTTCAAAATTCCTTTAGCGTGCAGGGAAATAATAGACTGATAGGCATAGCTGTGTGCAATATCTTGGAACGTAGCGCCGGATGATGCTGCTGCTGGAGCAGCTAAGTATGAAGTGAATGTTGTGAATATTGTGATGGCTGCAGTTGCTGAAAGGGTGAGCCTGGTTAACCAACGTGATCGTTTGGAACTCATACCAAATAACCTTCTTTTTTATGATAGATTGTAGATTCATATATCGTTACTCGACGAATAATACTATCAAAAAGAGGAAAGTTATTCATTGCTAAATTGCTGGAAAAACACCAAAAAACCCGCTACCTATGCGGCAACGGGTTTGATATTGGATAAACTATGCTTTTTTGGCATACATAATACCGATAGTCTGTGGACCACAATGACTGGAAATGACACAGCCTGCTGTAGTTAGCAGTACCTCTTGTGCGTTCGTTTCTTCTTTCAAGCGAGCTTGCAACATCAGCGCATCTTCCTCGGCCAAAGCGTGCACGACAATAATGATATCGTTATCCATCTGATCTCGTTGATTCAGAGCGTTTTGCAGCATCTGATCCAGTGCTTTTTCACGTTTGCCGCGGACTTTGTAGGCAGGCGTCATTTTTCCGTCAATCACTTTGATCACCGGACGAATTTTGAGCAGACTGCCGATCAGGTTTTGCATGCCTGAGCATCTTCCGCCTTTATACAGGTATTCAAGTGTATCAATGACAAATTCCGTGTCTATTAACGGCCTGGTTTTCGTCAACATGTCTACAATCTGCTCTATCGTATTGCCGTTGGCTGCCGCACGAGCAGCTTTCATCACAAGCAGGCCAAAGCCGCACGACAAATTCAAGGAATCAAAAACCGTAATGCGGCCTTCCGGAAATTCGGAGGCAGCGAGTAGCGCATTCTGGTACGTCGATGATAGCTCGGAAGACAGACTGATATATAAAATGTCGTCCCCTTGTTCTATGTAGGGCGCAAAGGCTTGAATAAAATCCGACGGAGAAGGTGCGGCGGTACGCGGTAAATGTCCCTCGCGGCTTACACGTTGAAATAATTGTTCTGGGTGAATGTTTACACCATCCTGCAATGCCTCATCACCAAATACTGTATACAATGGCACAATACTAATTTCGTACTGTTGACGCCAGTGAGCAGGAATATCACTGGTACTGTCGGCAAAAATTTTAATTTTGTTCATACATTGAATCCTCTCTGTGTGATGCAGAAAAATTATAAAGATTGCACGGAGGAAGGATAGATATCCGCTGTGCTATTCGGAACGGAAAGACCGATGGCAAGAAGTGCAATAAAGCCCACAATAATAAGTGCATTAATGATTAAGCCTGTAATAGCAAAGGTTTTCTTACGGTTTTTTAACGCAATTCCAATGATACCGACCACAAGTCCGCTACAATTCAGCAACAGGCTGCCTAAAAAAATAAAAGGAAGCAGTACCGTTCCGGTTTGCTGCAGAGCGACTTCCGGGTTCATCGTTTGGTATTGGCCGAAATGAGCCAGCAGATTAATAACCATAATAGCCAGAATAATATATCCGATCAGGCTGACAAGCGACATAATAAAAGAAGCAATTCCGGGACCGGAATGTTTGAGCTTGACCGGAGGCTGGAACACAGGAGTTTCTGAAAAAACAGGGTGCTCCTCAGGCGCAGCAGGCTTTTGCAAATTAGGATCTTGGTAACTCATTTTTTCAACTCCTTGAACATAGTCCGAACAGGTACTAATTTTCCACAAAATAAACAAAAAAGCAAGCCACCCTACACATTACCCTTCAAAAGACAGGGTCTAATCATCCAATTCTGTATGCGGTCTGTTCACACACGCTGGCTGGTAAACTTCATACGGTTTCGATAAAATAAGAAGAACATTCGGTTAAAAGGATGAGATGAAAAGGAGTACACAAACATGCAACGAAAATGGATATTTGTGGGATCTATAATGATGATGTTGGCGGTAGCCATTGGAGCGTTCGGGGCACATATTGTGAAAGCCCGGATCGACGCGGATGCTTTGGCCGTGTATGAAACAGGTGTGAAATATCATATGATTCACGCTGTCGGTTTGCTGATCATTGCGTTGGCTGCTGGACAGTGGGGTTCTTCCAACCGTTTGAGATGGGCAGCGCGTCTGTTATTAACGGGTATCATTTTGTTTTCCGGCAGCTTGTATGTGCTAAGTTTGACCGGAATCCGTGTGCTGGGGGCTATCACCCCCTTAGGAGGCGTGTGTTTTATTGCAGGATGGATATTGCTGGCATGGGCTGCCATGGGTCTGAAGAAAGAGGATTAGAGTTCTTTTCGGATAATGCAAAAAAAAAGAGAAGGGGCAAGAAAGACGTCATGTTTTTCCTGCCCGTTCTCTTTTTTTTGCTTCGTTTTTTTATGAAGTATTTACATTTACGATGTGATTTCATCGATCTCATTCATTTTAAAGGAGTACACTTGCTTCTCATCTACATGATACACACTCAGCAGGCTATTATCATGATCCAGATTGAGGATGCGGCAAGGGATGCTACGCTGTCCGCCATAGCGGTTCACGATTAACCGTACAAGCGTATTATCTTGTATATAGCGTTTGATCCATTCATACGTACTAAGTTCTTGTTGTGTTGCAGGCTTTGGCTGTACGTGGGATTGTTTGATCTCTTGAACGACTGGCGGCTTGTTCGTAACTGCGGCTGACTTCTTTTTGGAGAACTTTTCCGCAAGCGTAGCAGCTGCGTCAGACGGGTTATTACTGGCTGACTGTTTTTTTAGATACAGTGCAGCTTCGATTAAATTCCCAAGTTCAATACCGGATTGAATCCGGCTATCCGCAATGTGTTCGTTTTGGCTCAAGAGATTAAGCAGGAACTGAAGGGCCTCTACGTTCGAACGGCCTTTAACTAATACATCTACATTAAATAAATAACTGGTTTCGTCTTGATTTGATTCCTTTTTCATACATCCTCCAGCCCAAGCCATGGGTAATTAGTCTTTTATAGTACCTATCAATATATCATTAAAACGTAATCTATCATAGTGCCTAAGGCCCTGTTGTTGGATATTAACAAAAATAAAATCTATATAAAGCCCTATGTGTAAAATTTTAATGGAGTACACCGGAATTGTACATTTTTGCATGTGTACACGAATGAGGTCAGTATGTGAGCACTAGATATAGATAAGCAAAGCCAGAGTTACATATACAGAGAATAAAGGAGGTAGGGGGTGAAATCAAGTAGTTTAAATTTTAAACATGTTACAGTGGGAAAATATAACGAAGCAGTATCATCCATCCAGAAGAAAAGTAAAATCCCCCTTAACGAAAGGGGGATGGGGCATATCAAAAACATGATATATTATAGTAATCGCAATTAAAGTAAATTTTATTTCGATCAAAATGGGATTCGTTGTGATCGAATAAGGTAGTCATGTTCGACTGCCCAACTCACAAGACCACTCCAGAAATCTTCACAGGCTGAAATGATCTTCGCTGGTTCAGCTAAATCTCCGGACATCACCAACTTAACTACATGATCAAATCCTTCTGGACGACTCGGCAGTTCCAGGGCCTCCGGTAGAACCATTGAACCCGTTGAGAAAAGCTTCTGATTGTGCAACCCAACTAACATAGCCCCATATTGGGCAAACTGCATTACCAAGTACGGCAAGTAGGTATGAGGGCCATTTACACGGACATTTCTAAGCTTTCCTATAAACTCGTACATTTCACCTACAAGCACTTCGTTGATGGCATGCCTGAAATCTTCCTTTGTTGGGGATTCGGCAGCTTCCTTTAATATAGAAAAAAAGTTTTTAGGATCATACAGACGAAGTGGGGAAAAGAAGGGTCCATGTGTCAATGGCCAATCGCCCTCAACAGTAGAGGCAATTTTAAGAAGAATGTCTGAACTACAGACGTTCACCTCAGCTTTCCAGGGCCCCGCCGACCATTCATGGCTAAATTCTACGGGGCCGTTTGGTTCACTTAGTACACAAAACATTTCAATGTCCGAGAAAGGGCCGTCAGTACCTTTGGCAACAGATCCATAGATCCCTATAGCCAGAATTTTGTCTCTGTATACTTCATGTAACCTCGCAGCTATTTCGTGGCAAGTCTGAAGTCTCTCACTTCGAGAAATGTTGACAGGTCCATTCATGTCCATTAGTGATCTCCCTCTATTTCCTACGGTCTAAGTGACTTGTCCAATTTACGGATTTGCCATTCAGCGAGGGTTTAATTTCACTTGTGAGCCCTTGCCGCCCGTCTGGATTCCAGTATCCTTCACTCCGGCTTCCTTCAGATCGACTAGTAGCCGCTCTAGTACAGCTTTGGCGAAAGGTGCTTCTTTTGCACCAGACGCTTTAACGACCAACTGCACCGGTTTGCCGGAACGCAGATGTTTGTCTGCCTGACGCAGCTTCGTGTCGTAATCATGCTCCTCAATATGAGCAGTGAAGCGAAGCTCCTTGACCTTTTCTTTGCCGCTGTTTTTTGCGGTTCGGCCGACATTCGTTTTGCTTGCTGCGGCTTCTTTTTGCGCAAGCGCTTTTCCTTTGCCCTTTGCGACCAAGCTACAGGGCGGTGGACTGCTCATCAGTGAGGTGCAGACCAGGTCCACCCCTTTGGATCGGGCCATAGCCAAGGCTTCTGACTTCGAGACAACGCCGAGCTTCTCCCCTGCGAGTCCAGTGAGTACCACTTCGTCAGCTTTAATTTGCTCGTTGATTAATACTGCCACGTAAATGTAGCCTCCCTTAAACAATGATAAAGCTATCATATACGGAACCCGTTTGCGATTCAATTTTAGATCTATCCGTATTGACAAAAGTCACTAAGCCCTATACTCTTTTACTGATAATGATTATCATTTTCCAATGCAATATACATACAGGGGTGATTGAGAGAAATGAAAAAGATGTTGAATAGCCTATTGTTATTTGTAGTATTTACTATTGTATTGGCGGGCTGCGGTGCAGCTGGGGATAGCTCGAAGACGGAAGGTACTGCTGGGTCTGAGCAGACATCTACTACGGCTGGTCCGGTTACGGTTAAGGACGACCACGGGGAAGTCAAGCTGGACAAGCCAGCGGAACGTGTCGTTGTACTCGAATGGACGTTTACCGAGGACCTCATTGCACTTGGCGTACAGCCTGTCGGCAATGCGGACAATGAAAACTACAAGCTGTGGGTAACACCGGAGGCAAAGCTGGCTGATACCGTAACTGATATCGGCACACGGGGCGAACCGAATCTAGAAGCGATTGCGGCGCTCAAGCCAGATCTTATTATCTCTAACGCCGATAACAATGCAGCGATCTATGCACAGCTTAAGGGGATTGCACCGACGATAGAATTCGATCCTTACAAGGGGAACGGCTATGATTACGACCGTATGGTCGAAATTTTCAAGCAAGTCGCTGTGGCTACCGGAAAAACGGAACAGGCTGATAAGGTCCTAAGCGAACTTGACCAGCACTATGTAGATGCAAAGGCTACATTGGAGAAGGCAGGCAAAGCAGACTTTCACTATGCGCTGACACAAGCCTTTACAGCTCAAAATGCTGCCAGTCTGCGAATGTTCAAAGAAAATTCGGTTGTAGTGGGAACGCTTGCGAAAATCGGCATGGTGAACGACTGGAAGTCGGACAAGACCGAGAAATACGGGTTTAGCACCGTTGGCATTGAAGCTCTTCCAGCTGTGCAGGACAGCAATTTTATCTATATTACGCAAAAGACGGACGATGTATTTGGAGCCGCGATGAAGAACAACTCGGTATGGAACGGACTGAACTTTGTCAAAGAAAAACGGACCTACCCACTGGACGGTACAACATGGACGTTCGGCGGCCCAATCTCATCCAAAGTGCTGGTTGATCAAGTAGTCGGAGCTCTGACGAAATGACCCGAACAGGCACAACGGGTTTATCGAAGACTTGGCGTGTAGGAAGCATTTTTGGGGGCGGATTGATCGTCCTCATCGTGCTTTTTTTTGTAAGCTTGTGTTATGGAGAGGCTTCAATCCCGCTGCATACAGTAATTGAGGCGTTGACCCAGCGTCAGAATACGCTCGATCATAACATGGTGTGGGATCTCCGAATGCCGCGTACGGTCATCGGAATCCTAGCAGGTGGTGCGCTGGCCATCGCCGGTGCTCTGCTCCAGGCCATCACCAAAAATCCGCTGGCGGCTTCTGATACACTAGGAATTAACGCCGGTGCCTACTTTGTGGTCGTCCTTGGCGCGGTGATGTTTCCCGGATTGCTGCATCAGGCGCCGTTTCTATTTGCCGCTGTCGGCGGCCTGCTTGCAGCGGTGCTGGCTTACTTCATGGGCGGGGGACGAGCTGGAAGTCCGATTCGGTTGGCGCTTGCCGGCTTGATTGTATCCATGGTTCTCGGTTCGTTTACCGGAGCTTTGCATATCTTTTATTCATTTGAAACGCAGGGATTGTTTCTCTGGGGTTCTGGCTCGCTTGTGCAAAACGATTGGAGCGGGACGACTTACGCCTGGCCATGGGTCGTAGGACTCTCGGTCATTGCCGTTCTGCTGTCAAGACAGTTTGATGTCCTGGATCTGGATGAGTCCACATCCACGTCGCTCGGACAAAAGGTTAGCTTGACCCGGGCGGTGGGAATTGTATTGGCTGTCCTGCTATCGACCATTACAGTCAGCGTCATTGGACCCATTGGTTTTGTGGGTCTGGTAGCTCCGCATTTGGTTCGCTTAAGCGGTCTAAAAATGCATCGTTGGGTGCTGCCCGGTTCCTTCCTGTGGGGGGCATTACTGTTGACTGGCGCTGACGTGCTGGCGAAAATGGTCCACCAATCAAGCATGGATCTGCCGACCGGAGCAATGATGGCCTTGATTGGGGCTCCTTGGTTAATTTGGTTGATTCTGTGGAAGATGAAGCTACCTTCTGGTATTAGTGGACAATCTTCAATGAACATAGGTGTGCGCTCTCGGAAATTACCGTATGGCAGGCTGGTCATGTTGCTTGGGTGCGGTGCCGTGCTGTTGACCGTATTCAGCCTGATGTTTGGAGGAATGCGAATTCCGGTCGGCGATCTATTGTCCGGCCTGTTCGGCGGTGAGAACGCAAATTCGGCCTTGCTGCAGTTTAGAATTCCGCGCACGCTGGTGGCAGCCGGGGCTGGTATCGCGCTTGCGGTCAGCGGTGTCTTGATCCAATTAGCTGTTCGTAATCCCTTAGCGGATGCCTCGATCATCGGTGTTTCTTCAGGGGCTGGTTTCGGCGCGCTTGCAGTGATTATCGTTTGGCCTGGGCTGCCTGTTTATATGCTGCCCATCGCGGCGATTGCCGGAGCGATGGTGTCAGCGGCGGTGATCTTCTTTTTATCATGGAACAAGCACCTAAACCCGTCTGTGGTCATCCTACTTGGGATTGCCGTATCAGCGATCGGAGCAGCTGGCATTCAGATACTGATTATCCAAGGTTCGCTTTGGGGCAGCACAGGCTATATTTGGCTGACGGGTAGTACCTACGCTCGAAACTGGGGGCAGGTGGCGACGATTCTGGCTTTTCTGCTCGTGTTGTTGCCAATAGCCTGGTGGCTAGCTCGCCGCTTCGATCTTTTGGTATTTGACGATAGCAGCGCCATGGGACTGGGACTTCCGGTGCGCCGCACCCGGCTGCTGGCCATGGCAGTGGGTGTGCTGCTGGCGGGCGGAGCGGTGGCCTGTGTGGGTACAGTTGGCTTCATCGGGCTGATTGCCCCGCATATCGTGCGTACGTTGATTGGGCACCATGTACGCCGCTCCATTGTTCTGTCGAGCATCTTGGGAGCGGTAATGCTGGTGCTGGCTGATACGATTGGCCGGACAGTGCTTGCGCCGACCGAAATTCCTTCTGGATTGCTGATCGCACTGATCGGTGCACCGTATTTCCTGTACTTGATGTATCGCTCCAATAAGAGTAAGTCAGTGTAGTTGAATATGTACACAAACAGGCTGTTTCCCAGCGGATTTTCTGTGGGGAAGCAGCCTTTATTATTAATTCTTCTACGTAGTCATTGGGCTTTATATTTACAAATCTAATAAAATAGATATAATGTTTTATATGGAACCGTCATTGATTTATAAAGCATTGTCAAACGAAACTCGTCGTCTAATTATGCTGTGGTTAAAAAAACCAGAAGAGTTTTTTGATGAACAGGCTTATCTAAAGCAAGGGCTTAATTTTCAAATTGGTGTATGTGTGGGAGATATACAGGCTAAAGCGGGACTTGCGCAGTCTGTGATTTCAAGTTATTTATTAACGATGCAAAAATCCGGTTTGTTAGAGTCTGAGCGTATTGGGAAGTGGACGTACTATCGTCGGAATGAAAAAACAATCCGGGAATTTGCAGAGTACGTTCAAAAGGAACTATAAACAGAAAGGAGGTTTTTTTTACATAACATATCTACAAATCTATATATATAATTAAATTGGAGGCTTATACTTAAAATGAAAAAGGTTAACCCGTTACTTATTATCATTCTGGCTTTAGGCGTATTCGGTATTATTACAACGGAAATGGGGATTATAGGCGTTCTTCCTCAAGTAACTCAAAAATTCAATGTATCAGCTGCCCAGGCTGGTTGGCTCGTCAGTATTTTTTCTTTAGTTGTAGCCATTTCAGGACCGTTCTTGACCTTACTCGTTTCCGGCATGAATCGTAAAGTCATTCTATTAACCGCTGTATTCAGTTTTGTCATTTCCAATATTGTCTATGCCTATACCACTCATTTTGAGGTCATGCTCATTTTTCGTGTTCTTCCTGCTATTTTTCATCCTGTCTTTTTTTCGGTCGCTCTCGTGACTGCATCTCATCTTGTCCCCCCTGAAAAGAGTAGTAAAGCGGTCACCAAGGTTTTCGCTGGAATTACAGTAGGATTTGCGTTTGGCGTGCCTTTGACTTCCTATCTTGCTGATAAGATATCGTTAGAAGCTGCTTTCTTATTTGGTGCTGTCGTAAGCATGATTGCATTTGTAGGAATACTCGTATGGCTTCCTTCCCTGCCAGTTCAGGAAAAGATGTCTTATGGCAAACAGCTTGGTATATTACGTAAACCTCAATTGTGGTTCAACATTGTGACTGTTATTTTTATCTTTGCAGCTATGTTTTCGGTGTATAGCTACTTTGCTGAATATCTTGGAGAAGTAACTCTTATGAACGGGTCATGGATCAGTATGATGTTGATGGTCTTTGGAATCGTCATGATTTTTGGAAACTTTTTATTTGGGGGATTATTACATAAAAATCTGACCAAGACTGTCATCATGTTCCCATTGCTATATATGGTCATTTACGTATTCACTTATGCTCTGGGGACTTCTTTCCTACCGATGATTGTGGTTGTGCTCATTTGGGGGGCCGTGCATTCCGGGGGGCTTATTATTAGTCAAACATGGTTAACCACTGAAGCGAAAGAAGCTCCAGAGTTTGGTAACAGCCTGTTTGTCTCATTTTCTAATCTAGGTATTACGATGGGAGCTGCTATAGGCGGCTGGTTTATCTCTCACTTGGGAATACACCAGCTCATCTGGAGCGGAATGATGTTTGCGCTGCTAGCGTTTTTATCTATGATTATAAAAATAAAATTGTTCAATTCGAATGCAACGGAAGTCAACGTGCGTTAAAATATGGAGAGACATTAGAAGAGTACTCTACATTATCTAACTGGGAGGAATAGATGAATATTCGAATGTATCACGATCTGGAGGCTCAATTGGAAGAAGTGATTTGGGCTCTTGGAGAGGAAGCAGCTCTTACACTCCCCATAGATAGCGATATGGCCGAGGAAAAGGCACAGAAGGCTTGGGATCTAATCCCTGAGCCTAAGCATAAATGGGGCATTACAGGTGTAACTTTGCATCAGTATGTTCAAATACTCAACTATAACAGCCATATGCAGCGATCAGTAGAGCTTTTAAATGAGGAAATTTTAGATTTAGAAGGTTCAGGGTACCGAATCATACATGCAGAGCCTTACATTCAAATGGCGGAAACGCTTCTTCTTCAGAGCAAGCCTGGATTAGCTCATAAATATCTCAAGAAGGCATACTCGATTGGGGGCGCACGGGCATTTCGGGATCAGCCCAAGCTTTATCTCGAAATGGCGAAAAGTAAAGCTCTGGATGAACAGGATGTATTACTTCGATTTAAGGCGTTGGATGTGAATGCCAAACTTCTAAGCGATTTAAAGGATAATCAATAACCAATGTAATGGCCTCATACAGTCTGAGATAAAATGCTGATCTGGATACGACGGAAAATGGGTTTCAATATTATTTATGGGGAGGACCAATGCATTGAAATTAAAAGAAGTGCTCTTAGGCACCCACAGTTTCGAAGCGATAAAAGCTTTTTACGGCTCTCTCTTGGATTTGCAGGTTGTGAAGGAGAACCCTTCGCGGTTGTCTTTTCAAGTAGGGGAATCGGTTCTTGCTTTTCAGGAATCTTCTCACATGGAAAATGAATTTTATCATATTGCGGTTACGATTCCAACGAATAAATTCATAGAAGCAAAACAGTGGATAATCGACCGTGGGATTTCATTGATTTCAAGACCCCAAGAAGATGAGTTTTTTTTCGAAAACTGGAATGCAACAGCGCTTTACTTCTATGATCCGGATCATAACCTTGTCGAGTTCATTGCTCACCATACACTCAACAACGCAGTCACTGAAGCTTTCGGGCCCCACTCTCTACTTCGTATAAGCGAGATCGGTCTTCCTGTCGATGATGTCTCCGAAGTATCAAGGATAATCACCGAAACGTTCCAACTTGATTCATGGGGAGGGGCTGGACAGAAATTCGCGCCGCTAGGGGATGTAGAAGGATCATTTATAGTCATAGACAAGCAACGGCCTTGGTTCCCTGATGATAGGCTTCCGGCCGTATTTAACACCAGAGTCTTGTTCGAAGCTCCATGCTCTGCCAGTCTTTCGCTTCACAATGGTTTGTATGAATTGAGATCAAACTGATTTAGGGCTTCCCCGGATTTCTGGAATAAAGCTTACACAAGGGGGAAATCCGGGGGCCATAATACATTCAGGAGAGAATATATGAATATTAGACTACTTGATTCAAATGAAAAATATCCATTAGAGCTCTTGTTACTAGCTGATCCTTCGCACCAACTTGTTGAGGAATACTTAAAAAGAGGGCAGTGTTTTGTAGCAGAGATTGACCATCATATTGTTGGAGTCTATGTTCTTTTACCTACAAGACCTGAAACAGTTGAGTTAGTGAATATAGCAGTATCAGAAGGTATGCATGGTAAAGGAATAGGCAGACAATTAGTGACACATGCAATTGAAACAGCCAAGAAACAAGGTTATAAAACGATGGAAATGGGCACAGGAAACTCTAGCATTGGGCAGTTAGCTCTCTACCAAAAATGTGGGTTCAGAATTGTTGGTGTAGATCTAGATTTCTTTGTCAGACATAACTATCTAGAAGAAATTTATGAGAATGGCATACAGTGTAGAGATATGATTCGTATGTCTCAGGATTTATAGAGCTTAATTTCTTTGCAAACCCTTCAAAGGTATCTTAAGTAAGGTTCTGAAAGGTATATGATATTGTGCCAAAAGATGGTACAATAAATTGCGGAAAGGCTATACAATCATTGGATTGCAATAGTCCTCTTTTTAATGAGTTGATATCCTAACAAGTTCCTGATAAGGGGTGGTTACTTTTGTACAACACAACCACGATACTCACAGAGATAACAAAACATATGAAAGATAAAGATTTAATCCTTAGTGATCTCGCCAGAGAGGCAGAAATGAATCCGGGAACCATGAGCAGTATTATTAATGGGAACCGCACTCTTTCAGTGGATCAGCTAGACCGAATTACAAAAGCAATGGGGCATCCCGTTGGCTATTACTACGAACGGTATGTGTCTGAGTATTTAACAGAGGCTAATCCGAATTGGCGTCGAATGAGTCCTTTTATACATAATTGTGCGAAATTGAACAAACTGGACTGCATTCATGATGTGGTCAATCTATTGATGGATAAGTTGGGCTATTCAGAATCCTTATTTGAGCTTGCTGAAGAGCTGTTTAAAGAAGAATGTTATGAAGCGGCAACTATTCTGTACGAGAATGTAGCTATGAGTGAGAAAAAACAGTATTCGGAACGTTTAGCAATTTGCCAATATCGACTGTTCCAAACGAGGCAAGGAGATAATCAAGAAAAAAATTATGATGCGGTTGTTCAATTTGAGGCTTACGTGGAACGTTTGGATGAAGCGGACCAGTTAGATGCGTTAAGAGATTTAGTAAATACTTGTCGTTCATTGCGAAAGTGGGATAAGGCAAATAACTTTGCTACGGCTTTGGGCAATAAAGCTGAAATACAATATAAAATTGACCAGCAGCATACAAAGAGTGAGCAAACAAAGAAGCCTTTTTATCCTCCATTTGTTTATTGGGCATTTTCGCATTTAATTCGTGCTGAAATTTGTGATGCTAATAAAGATTATGAGACAGCGCTTCAGCATATTCAAAAGTATGCCGACTTAAGCTGGGTAGAAGAAAAAGATGATACAACTTTAAAATGGAAAAATCAATTTAAAGAATGGGCCGACGCCAATACTTATGTGAATAGGCTTATGTCTGGCGATGTAAGCGTACTCTCTGATTATGTTGCTTATTTTTCTTCGAAGGAAGATGAAATACTTCCCGCAATAGATAACATAATCGAGGCGGCTAATCGATACAATATAAATGTAGATCATATACTTGCATTGTTTGAAGTAGAAATTCAATCTTTTTTGAATGAACAAAATCGAGTAGGCGTATATACTCAACAAATTATTTTAGAACGTTTTACTCATTTCTCCAATGAATTAGCAAAATACTATTTGAATAAAGGGATATATCCAGAAGGGTTTCGTTTTTTGTTGAGTTGTTTGGAAAAATCTACAGCTATTAATAATAAATCATATATAATCAAATGTGTAAGACTCTATGAGTCCTATCAAGAGTATGCATCACCTGAAACAAAGACAGCGTATAGAAATTTGATTAAAGAGGTGGAGGAAGATGAAGCATAAAATTGTTCTAACCATATTGGTGACTAGCTTTCTATTAATGACGATAGTGGTTGCTCCTTTCCAATATCAAGAGTTTGGGTCTAGATACGAACCAACAGGGCACCACGGGGGAATCTAAGAATAAAAAGTCTCCAGTATAAGGCACAGTAGAACCTAAAAAATTACTATTATTAAGTGGTTAGACGGAATGATCCGTCTAGCCTTTTTATTGCGTTTTGCTGTATATAAGCAATATGAGGAAATCTTCTTTTGAGAAATATATGTAAAAAGTGCAAAAATGTTATGTGTGCTGTTGTAAACAACTGAAGGGTATATGACTTTGTTCCAAAAGAAAATGATGGGCTAAAGTAATTCTTACTAACTGTTTCTCATTACATGGTTTAATTATGTATCATATGCCGAGTCTACGTTGAAAGGGTGGTTTATCTATGGAGATCACACCTACGATTAGAGCAGAAGTTCAAACCTATCTGATAAGAAAAAGCTTAACCATGACCGAGTTTGGTCACATTATTGATTTGAATGTAGGAACAGTTAGTGGCATTGTGACGGGCAACCGACCTATTTCTGTTCACCAGCTAGATCGTATCACTATGGGTATGAATTTGCCACCGGATTATTTTTATGAACGTTATATTGATGAATGTATTGAAGAAGAACCGCTCAACTGGCGAAGAATCAGCCCTTTTTTGTACCGATGCGTGGTGTTAGGACGACTTGATTGCTTGCGAAGAGTTGTAGGTATGTTGCTAGATAATCCTGTTTATCTTCCTTCACTTTTTGAAGTAGCCGAGGATTCTTTTAAAAAGGGTAATACTGAAGCAGCGGCGTTCCTTTATGAAAACGTGTCAGAAGGGGAAAAGTATCAGTATTCAGAACGATTGGCGGTTTGCCAGTATCGATTGTTTACGATTCGTATTGGAGACGATCAAGAGAAAAACTATGATGCAGCCATTCAATTTGAGCCTTACGTTGATCGATTAGATGAGGTAGATCAGTTAGATGCCTTAAAAGACTTGGCGAATACATACCGCTCGTTACGAAAATGGGATAAAGTAGAACTATTCGCTAAAGCAATGGGAGACAAGGCAAAAATTCAATATAAACTGCAACAACAGCGGCATCATGTACACAAAGACAATTCGAAGAAACCTAATTTTCCTTTGTTTGCGTATTGGGCATTCTCGCATTTACTTCGTTCACAAGCATGTGGTGAGAGGAAAGACTATGAAAAGGGACTTCAACACATTAAAAAATACGCTGATTTAAGTTGGGTTACTGATACAGATGAAGAAGCTTTGAAATGGAGAAAAAAGTACGAAGACTGGGCAGTAGTAAACACGTATGTTAATAAGCTTCTTTCTGGCGATAAGAGCGTTCTTTCTGATTATGTAGCTTATATTTCTTCAAGAAAAGATGAGATTCTTCCCGCACTTGATATTATGATTGAGGCAGCAAACCGATACCATTTTGATGTAGATGATATTTTAAAGCAATTTGAAAGAGAAATTATCTCCTTTCTGGAGCAGGAAAAAGTTGAAGGGTTGTATTCTCATCGATTCACAACGGAGCGATACACTCATTTTTCAAGGGAATTGGCAATCTATCTTTTACGTAAAGGGAAGTTTTCAGACGGCTTCACATTTTTGTTAAGTTGTTTGGAAAAGTCTGCTGAAGTTAATAATAAAATACAAGCAATTAGATGTATGAGGTTGTTTACGTATTTTAAAGAACATGAATCTGCTCATACGAGGGCAGTCTACGGAAATCTAATTAAAGTGGTTAATGAAGATGAAGAGTAAGTTGATTCCACCCTCTAGTATCCAGTTTTATGTCAGTAGCATTAGTAATTATGATCCAACTGGACAATATGGAGGAATGTTGGAATAAAATAGTCTCAATTTTAAGATCACAATAGACCTAGAAAATTAACTATGATCAAGAGGTTAGATGGAATTATACGTCTAGCCTTTTTCATATCGTTTGTTTTGCTCTACATAAATAAGCTTCTAGAAGTGACTTAGCTTGGACTTTTATCTGTCAAATGCTTATTCGATCATTGGAAGATTATATAATGTGGTTAGTAGTATTTAAATAACAAGACATATTGCCTATTCCCTTCATTTCCCTTATGATAATTGCACTACTACCAAAGAAGGAGATACATATGAAGAAAGCTATTCTACTACTATTAATGTTTGCTATCTTAATTCCATCACAAGTATTGGCAGCAACATCTACAAAAGCAATGTCAACAAGTGAAATCGAAAAAATATACTTTGAGAATTACAAAGATCGTGTGAAGGAAATTAAAATTGCACAAAAAAAACTTAATACTGTTCTGGGGGCAGAAGTTCGTGAGCTAACTCAGAGATTAAGTCAAGCATCAGCGCGCTATAAAAACGAAGTGAAAAATAAATCAAGTAAAGCGGTAATAGCTCAAGCCAAGGCTGATTGTGATAAATTAAAGAAGCAGCTCAGCGTGGCGAAGGTGGAACTAAGTAAAAGTATTAAAAATTACAAGCGAGAAAGTGACCAAGTTTTAAAGGATATTGCAAAGCAGAAAGCAGACCTTATAAAATTCATTAAGAATCACACGGTAGGAAAAGATAAACTTACAGAGTCTGAATTTAGCAAGCAAGTTAATGGAGGTATTATGTCGATTGACGGCTCATTTACTGGCATTTTAAAAATGTTGACGGAAGCTGAATAATGGTGAGTAAAGGCAGCAGGTATCACCTGTTGTCTTTTTAATTTAGGCTTAGAATGGAAGTCATTGTTGGAGACTTTGGATTGCTGTGAAATGGGGGACAAAGAGGATATATGGATGAAATAAATTTGTTCGTTTTTATATAATGAAGTACGATTAGCGAGGAGAAAAATTTATGAATCGTAAGTTTTTTATCATGGCTTTGATAAGGGGTATTTTCGGGTATTTCCCTTGTGGGCTGGGAGTTGCAGTTTTATTGGAGGCTTATAGCAGATATAGTCTAAGAGGTTTTTTAATTGGAGCTACATTTTTCCTTATCGGGGGATTGGTGCTTTATTTCACAAGACGCTATGAATCATCAGATTGGTTACTATAGATAAAACAAATATTTCATTACAAGGAGTATATGATGTTATCACCAAAACAAGAAGAGAGCCTTAGTAAATTTATGAGTAAAATTCTTAGGCATACACCAGAACAGTTTGGAATTAAGTTGGATCATGAAGGTTATTGTCACGTGCATGACTTAATTTCAGCAATTAAGTCAGAGAATAGATGGTCGGATATAGGAGAAGCAGGAATTGATCAAGTCGTAACTAATTGTCCAAAGAAGCGATACCACATGGTAAATGGATACATACGAGCTAACTACGGGCATAGTACAGGAAGATTAGATTACAAAGAATTCACTCCACCAACTTCTCTTTATCACGGAACAAATAGCAAAGTAGTTGATAAAATTATTACCGAGGGAATTAAACCCATGGGGAGAAAGTATGTTCATCTATCTGAGACACTTGAATTTGCAACATTGGCAGGTAAGAGACGTGGTGAATTAGTCATTCTTGAAATCGATACAGTAAAATCGATGGCTAATAATGTGAAGTTCTATATCGCTAACAATGGTGTTTGGCTTGCGGATTTTGTGCCCCCACAATATTTTAAAAAAATTTAACACTGATATTTTCGTTTATATTAAAAAGAGGCTTTATACAATACTTTTGACATAGTAAATCCGTTTATATCAGTCCATTTGTCACATAATATAAAAGGAAATTTCAGGATGACAGGTGGATATCCCTAAACATCTCCTTCTGATAAGATTATTTCCATCTAAATTAAAATGGACGTGATCAATTGGGGAGAATATTGGTTCCACCTGACAAGCTAATGGAAGTGGCTGACCAGTTCTTGCATGGTAAACACGAAATGGAACGTATGTTGAATTTACTGAATGGAAGAATTGATTTTGTCCAACAAGGTTGGTCTGGTGCTACCCGAGAGAGGTTTTTCCAAGATTTTCAGGTCTCTAGACAATCCATGGGCGTGACGCTTGAACGACTTTCTACGGTTGCACAAGAACTCATTTTTATTTCAAAAAACTTCACACAGGTAGATGGAGAAAAAGTCGTACTGGATGTGCCAGGGAATGGTGTGCCTGTTAAAACGGCATCAAGCGGTGAAGGTTGGTTACATAAAATCTTTGAACAGATCGGTAAAGCTGAGATCACCAAGGCTGAAGCTCAGATGGAAGCTAGTAAGCTTCAAGGGGAAATTTTGTGGGATACTGCTCAGGGAGCGAAAGGTGCTATTCAGGAAGATTTAACCTTGGGGATGCTTCCTGACAAAGACCGTGACTATGATCATCCAATGGCAGCTAAAGTAGGTGAAATTCTCGGTCACGTAGCTACGACATTGCAGGGAGCTGGTGAGGTAATCGTTGGAACAGGTGGAGAAGGATTATCAGTTGCTGTTTCATCCACAGGAGTTGGTAGTATTATCGGAATACCTGGATTGATTGGCTCAGCAGCTTTAGCGGCACATGGAGGTACAACCGCAGTTAAAGGCGCAAGCGGAATAGGAAAAAGCTCAGCGGAATTGTGGCAGATGATGAAGGGAGAAGGTGGAGGTTCATCTAAATCTACTCCATCTTCGGGAGCTAAGGCAGAAAAGGCTCCACATGTAATCGAGGGAACTCACAATAATAATATAGGGAGTATAATTAAGGAAGGAAATAAGACGAAATATACAAACCCTGCTGGCAATGAATTGACATGGGTTGATCAACATCCCAAAAATATTAACCGGGATATTGAGAACTTTATGAATAGCTCAGATGTAGGAAAGGCAACTGAAGCAAAAGTAGCTGGCTTTTTAAAAGAAGAACGGGAAGTCACTGGTTTTGGACAAAAAATTTTAAAGAAAGATGGTCAATTTGCAGGTGATTTAGATGTAGTTACAAAAAATGAATTAATTGAGGTTAAGGCTTCAATCAAAGCAGTTAAAGAAGGACAACTTGAGAAAATGACAATTACGACTGATAAGCTTTATTTTAATCCAGAACAGAAGAAAGTTATACTTTATATCGATAAGCCTTTGGGCAATCTATCTCAAAGTAATATAGAAAAATTAGATAATATCAAGAAGCTAGGAGTAACTGTTGTAAATTCCTTAGAGGAATTAAGAAAGGTGGTTAAGTGATGGGAAGTTCGGCTTTTATTTTAATAGAACGAGAAAAATATACACCTGAGAAATTACTGGGAGATGCAATCGTAGCTGCCTTTCATGCAGATGCTGGATTATATTTTGACAATGATAAAAAATATAAGAACGAACAGTTTTTTTCAACAACTCTAAATATATCTTATAACCCACTGGGTGCTGAAAATAACCAGCAGTTTATATTCTATATTGACGGAATTGATAATTACGAAATTAATTATGAGCATGATGAAGATATTAGTGGATTAGATTCAAGCTTGTCCTTGTATCAAGTAGGATGTATTGAAGATGTTTATGGTGTTGAAGAGCTAATTTTTCGATTTATATATGAATATCTCAAGCTAAATCCTACTGACTATTTTTGGATTCCTGATTATGATTGGGTTTACAGTTGGGAAGATATTCAGAAGTTCAGATCTCTGCCCTATGATCCAAACTGGTGCTATAAAAATCCTAAATCAATATAATTCACAGCAATTGATAAATATCTATAAGCTTGCTCCTTTAATAATAAAATGGGGGAAAGCTTTTTTCATATTAATTTATCTGATAAAGAAGATAATTTGCATGCACCTAAGAATTAAGAGGCAGGATTAATAGGAGAGTCTTCAATCAGACTACTAACTTAGTGATATGGTTAAAGTATACGGGAAGGTACGTAAATGTTATGAAGTATGATACATACTTAAAATTATGGGAAGAACAAAATAGTCTAATGAGACTATTAGAGAGGAGGGGGATGAATCAGAAATTTTTTATCATGGCTTTGATAAGAGGTTTTTTAATTGGAGCTACATTAGGGTTATTGTGACATTCAAGATTTGATTCAAGGGATAAGATCAGAGAATAGATGGGCCGATGTCTGTGAGTCGGATATCAAGCAAGTAGTAAACCATTGTCCAAAGCAAAGGTATGAAACTGTTAATGGATACATAAGAGCTAATTACGGTCACAGTACAGGCAGGTTAGATTATAAGGAAGCTACTCCACCAACCATTCTCTATCACGGTAAAAACACAAAGGTAATCCACAACATTTTTAATGAAGGAATTAAGCCAATAGGCAGAAAGTATGTACATCTATCGGAATCCCTTGAGTTTGCAATTTTAGTAGGCAAAAGACGTGGGGAACTAGTGATCCTCGAAGTAGACACAGAAAAGGCATTAGCTAATCAAGTGAAGTTTTATAAAGCCAACCATGGTGTTTGGCTTGCTGACCTTGTACCGCCACAGTACTTAAAGAAGTTTGACAAAGCGTAGACCTAGAACATTAACGATGATAAAGAGACTAGATGTGATGAATCATCTAGTCTTTTTGATATGGCCTGTTTGCTGTAAATACATAATTCTCCTAAAATTTTGAATGTATCCACGAGTGTCCACACTTACCCGGAAATGCTGCATAAAATATCCCGGGTGAACAAAGAGGAGGTGCATGTGAGAACAATGATACACATGGAATCCGTGCAAGTGGGTGAGCATACATTTATCGGAGTCGAGGTCAAACTGCCTAAAACAACGCTGCTGACTATCTCCTACTCCGTGGTTACTCATGTTTGGTGCGTCTAAGATACGGCTACTTCAGGGGATTAAAATCTCCTTTATTTAAGCCTTAAAGTCAAGCAGGACAAGCTTTCATAAATATTTGCTTCGAACCGTCAATTAAGAAAAGAAGCCGTTGCTTGGATGGCTCCTTTGCCTTAAAATTATTCGGATGAAATCTACTTATTTACTCTTATGCATAAAAAAGTAATTGTATACACCACTCCAGCAAAGAGGCTTAGTAGAAACGAGGTTGATAATGTTCTGAAAATAAAAGTAGAAGTGGGTACCGTATAGAATTCAAACATACCGTTGACCGAAGAGCTCGTTGTTGTTGGCCCTTTAATAAAAGAATAGTATATTCCTACAAAAAAACCGTAAGACAAATACTTAATAAGATTTTTTTCGAATTTACTCATTTGTTAGCCTCCAATAATGTTTTTGTAAAAGTAGAATTCTTGTACTATGAAGCCATTCAAAGTAATGTAGGAAAAGTCTATTAATATAGCGATCTTAAAAATCTTTGGTAAGGATGTTTATTGATATTATGTCAATTATATTGTTTTGAATCAAGAAAAAGGAATAATGATATATTCATCTTTACTCAATCTTTGGTATTAGCGCTATGGATAAAATCCCTGAAAATCTAGGTTATTAGGTGCGGAATAGGGAAGAGCTCAGCGGAATTGTGGCAGATGGCGAAAGGAAAAGGTAGAGGTTCATCTAAATCCCCAGAAGTTAAGGTAGAAAAGATACCTGATGGACTTGAAGGAACGGGTGAAATTCAAAAGAGAACGTATGAGCCTAATCCCAAACATGATCCTCAAAGTGGGTGGGGGAGTCCCAACCCAATTCCAGACGCTGAGACAGGGCAAAAGTTATTGGATGCAGCCTACTCATCTTCAAAAAATAAGCAACTATATAATATTTATGAGGGGAGCTTGTTAAATTTAAACCAGATGGTGAAATGGGTTGGCATCCATATGAGGTTACGAACCCTGCTAGGGAAGTACCTGCCGATGTATTAAGGCAGTTCCTAAGGGATGGTAAAATTACGAAAGTGGAGTACAATAAGCTATTAAGAAATAAGTGAGGTGCGTTATTCTGAGAACATTTGGAGATAAAAGTACTTTTGCTATCCAATATGAATTTGTAAATAATCCTTTTAACG
Organism: Paenibacillus sp. FSL R10-2748; assembly: GCF_038005565.1. Taxonomy (NCBI): domain Bacteria; kingdom Bacillati; phylum Bacillota; class Bacilli; order Caryophanales; family Paenibacillaceae; genus Paenibacillus; species Paenibacillus sp. FSL R10-2748. Next base: position 723,724 of record NZ_JBBOTK010000001.1, on the reverse strand, counting down.
AAAAGAGTTTAGCTGGTGAATCATGGGGAAGAATTGAATTGTTTGTTCGAGGAAGAAATATTTTCGAGTATAAGAGAGAAAACGTTGCAATACCTTTTCAATGGAATTTAATTTATATTGTTGAATGGTTTAGTGAAAATCATATGCATATATTGAGTGATGAAGCATTTCCTCTTCCAGCTGAAGGACAAAACTCTCTTGAACTTATAAATAATTGTTTGTTGTTTGAGTCCGATAATGACGCTGAATTTGATCAATGGTTTGATACAAAGCAAGAATGGGAGTTTAAACACTCATGGTTTTCAAATAGAGCAGGCTCATTTTTGCCTGATGTATTCTTCAGGAGAGTTAACGATGAAATAGAGATTGCATGGGATAATGAGTCTACGTACTCTTCGGAAGGGATCACTTTCATGAATCCAATTGGAGTTGAATATATCCCCATGGGTATATTTGATTCTACTGTAAGGAATTTTGTTGAATATTTCTTGGATAATCTTCTATTTAATTCTAAGAACAAAAGTGACGCCGAAAGAATTTGTGAAAAAATAAAGGGTTTAATAGTCCAAGAATAGTTTTACTGCTTTGATTATCTTTATGCCTCTAAGGCTTTTTTGATGAGCTATCAGTGCCCAATAAACCAATCATTAAACTATAACTCTTAATACTTAACACTAAACGATACAGTGGGCTAGATGGGATTATTCATCTAGCCTTTTCGGTTAGTATGGGTTAGAGGATTTATGTTTTTTAAAGACTGAAAAAATAAAGCCTCATTTAAAGGACTTTTTGTGGTCTGGGTGCTGTGTATGGGTACTATATAAATTGTAAGCACGACAAAGCATATAGTCTCCTATGCTCTAACATTCGTTATAAAGTAGTAAGATGCCATTACACCTAAGAAAATTAAAACAATTGCGCTACACGCGATGTAGGTTACACGAATCATGGAAATTTAAAGCAGCATCCAGAGTGGTCTCATGAACATGTTTTTGAATGGAAAGAAAGATGGGGCATTTAAAAGAGTTAACAAGAAGTAGGAGGGACTTTTTTGGAATACAATGAATTGGTGGAACGTTTTGAAATGCGGGAAGAGTTTCAGTTCTCCTATAAAAATGATAGCTATTGGATTAGCCAGAATGAAGAAGGGTACTTTCTTACTCGTGAAAGAGACAGTTTTTCACAGTCGTTTGAATCAGCAAGAGAGTTGTTTATTCTTGGGAAGATTGATGATAAGACTATTTTAGAGTTGTGGGATAACATAGACATTTGAAAAAGTACTATTTGAGCCTACTCCTTAATAATAAAAACGGGAGTGGGCCTTTTACATAGTTAGTCAATCTGAATAAAGGAGGATGACATTTACAAACACCTTGCTTCAAACGAAGGTGCGTCAAATTCAAATTACCATGCTCCAATATCAACATTACAAGTTGTTGAGCTAGGATAAGGGAATCAAGCAGATGAACAAAATGCCCATCTAAAAGATATTACCGATATTGTTAAGGAACTCGGTATCACGAAACAACAGCTACATAACTATAAAAAACTCCTAAAGTTGATTCCTGAGTTACAGGGTATGTTTGAAGATCAGGAGTTGAAAGCGAAGACTATAAGCTTTTGGTCATAGGTATAAAGTTATCTTATTTCACATAACAATTAGGAATTAAGTTCGTTTTCCATAAATCGGAATAATGTTACTATGTCATAACGAACTCAAACAGAGGTATATTATGACAACAATTAAAGTGACACCTGAGCAGCTTATGACTGCCTCCAAGCAGTTTGAGTTAGCACAGCAAACGGCAACTCAAATGAATAGTAATTTAGTACAACAAATTTCATCTATGGGGCAATTGTGGGAAGGACTGACTAAAGAGCACTTTTACTATTCCTTCCAAACCTCTCAGAAGAATATGAATGACTTTGTTACCTTGACGGATTCTATTGCTAGGGAATTACGTCACCATGCAGATAAATTCAGATTAGCAGATCTGATGGAAGCAGGTAACATTGACGCAAGTTGTTTACCACCTCCACCGAATTCATGTGCTGTTCCTGCTCCAGATACACGGAATGCGTTCCAAAAATCAGTAGATAGCTTAACTGAACTAGGTCAGGATTTTGTAGACGCTAACTCAGTACGCTATGAGAAAAAGTTTAATTCAGTCTGGAGCTTTCTAGATTATATGTCATATGGTATTCCAAAAGGAATGTACCAAGGGTACATGGAACGGGCAGCTAAACAAAACGATTCATGGAATGACATGCTCAATTTCGGTACATTTGGAGTAACAGGTATGATTCAAGGGGCATTTAATCCAAACAATGCCTGGTCAAAGGAACACTGGGCTAATATGATCGCTACAGCTGGATTAATTGGAGGAGTTAGTTCAGTAATCAAGCCTAAAATTGGTTTGAAATCATCTATTAAGTATGAGATTCCGAAGAATAATGCGAATTCGAAATTGCGTAATTCAATAGAATCTGAACCTAAAACAGAAGTACAAACAGGTGGAAGAAACGATCTTTCAATTGATGAATATTTTCGTAGAGAAGCTGAAGCAGATGAGATGTATGATCAAATCAGAGCGTCTGATAGTGATGTAAGAGCAATAGCTGAAAATTCTGGAATGAAGGAAAGTAGAGTTCAAAGAATCAAAGAACACGTTTTCATAAATGAACATATAAAGTCGAGTGGTTATGGCAGATTTCATTCTGATTACGAAATAGCTCAAGCATGGGATAGATTACAAAAAGGATTACAAACAGAAAAAGATATGGATTTGCTTAATCATGAATTGTTTGAATCCAGATTTGAGGGTATATTTAAAACAGACTATGAGACTGCTCATAAAGCTGCGGTAAGGTCGGGTCGTCCATGGGAAATAGAATAGAGGAGATTTTATAATGGGAGCATTTGTTTTACTTTTTAAAGAGCATGAGGATGAGAATGTAGTTATTTATAGATATGGCCCAAATGAACACATTATGGGGAAAATTCAATTGAACAAAGAGACTAAGCTATTCTCTGAAATTGAACCTTTACCAGATCCGAGTCATTCAAATAAATTTTATTTTGATAGGGCTGCACAGCGGATGGCACGTTGCTTCGTTAAAGAAGGTGGTATATTTCCCGAAAAGTTGACATTTGAATCATAAAGTAGCTTCAATAATACGAACCGAGCTTGCTCCTTTAACAATAAAATAGGAGTGAGCTTTTTTCATTTTTCATAGTAATTTATCTGATAAAGAAGATAATTTGCATGCAACTAAGAATTTAGAGGTGGGTTTAAACAGGAGAGTCTTCAATCAGGCTACTTACTTAGTGATATGGTTAAAGTATACGGAAGGTACGTGAATGTTATGAAGTATGATACATACTCAAAATTATGGGAAGAACAAAATAGTCTAATGAGATTATTAGAGGGGAGGGGTTTTATGAATCGGAGATTTTTATCATGGCTTTGATAAGAGTTTTTTTAATTGGAGCTACATTTTTCCTTATTGGGGGATTGGTGCTTTACTTCACAAGGCGCTATGAATTAATAAAGTGCTACTTTTATCACGAAAAGAGAAGCGCTGAGTAAATATATCAAACGCTTCTCTTATTAATAATCTGGTTAATAGATATAGAATAAGTAGTATGCCTAGCGCTATCCCTATTATTGTAACTGGTTCTTATTCATAATATTAATTGCGTCCTTTGTTATTAATTTAAAAATTGTGATTCCCAAGTACCGTCTGCATATCCCCAAATTGTATGTGTACCAGTTCCGATTACCTCTTCAAGAGACGGATGAGTAAAGTTCCAAGTGAAATATGCTGTCTGGTAGGCGCTGCGCTTGTCAGAGTTAATATGTGGTTTCTCTTCTTTTATGGTGATATTCACTAAAGGGACCCACTTTCTTGTAACAACTCCACCGCCATTTAGAATTTCAGTCACTTTCCCCGCACTAACTCTGTAATGTATATATACTTGTGTTGTAATAATATTGATACCAAATGTAGAAACGACTGTTTCAGCATGAGGTGTATATTCAGTCGCAAAAGGAGTAGTAGAGTGTGCTTGTTTGTTTTGGTTTACCCTCACTTTTATATCTCCATTATATAAATCTGAATCTTTTCCGCTTTGTATTACATTAAAAATTGATTTTATCGCTTCAGGATCATTCATATAATTTACAAACTTTTGTTGTTCTTCTTGCGAGAGATTTGTGAACTGCTCTAGAATGACAGAGGAGTCATTATCGTTCTGCGAGTTGAGTTCTTTATTATTGGCTTTTAGATAATTAATGTAGTCTTCAGGGGTGTTAATAGATAAAGAATCCTGTGCGTTAACTGAGTAAGGAAGTACACTTAAAAATAATACAAATACAACAAACAAACTTAATAATTTTTTCACTTTATAATCACTCCTTAGATATGTTGGTAAAACAAAACCATTAACATCCTTTAAATGGATTTGATTTACAAGGAATATACTACCATATATAAAATAAATTATCAAATTGTAGACTAGTAATAAATCTAATTGAAATCAAACAAATAAATATAATGAAAGTTGATAATTTAATAAAAGTATGTAACTAAAGTTCAGCTAAGGATGGAGACTATAACATATATGAATTGTCAAACGGCATCTTTTATTATCTCTGGTTGCGAGATCCCTTTAGGGGAAGTAATGAGGCGATGTACATATCTTAACTAATGATGATAAGGAAGTTGGATGGGTTACACTGATTAAGGATGTAAATAGTCTAGCAATGCTTATGAATTGGAGAAAAGTTGCTGTTACTATAACAATTAATCAGTTCTTGAGAAAACCGAATAATAAGTACTACTTCAAGAAGTTAGTGAAGCACTTACTACTTACTTGAGGAACATAAAAACAGTATTTGATAATCTTTTGAAGGGAGAAAATTACGTATGAAGCACTACTCAAAATACAAATATGTTTATAATAACTGGTATGTAGCTAGTTGCGAGAAGCATGGTGAAAAACCAATTGATTTGACATCTACTTTGAAATTGTTCCTGAATGTAAAATGGAAGAAATGAGACAGTTGTTGCATCGATGGAGTAACACCATAAAAGCAGGATTTTACTGTCACTTTTAAGAAATGTATATGGAATAAATATAGGAAGGCAAGTTGTTGAATAGTAAAATCACAATTCTCAATGGCAAAGAATCATTTTTGTATCGATTTATCTTAAATACAATTAACTTTGGAACCTTTCATGCTGATACTTTACATATTTCGATGAATTAATGATTGAAGAGTTGCAAACGCACGAAAAACTAGTTGGTTAGGGAAAAATGATGCTGGAGAGCCTTTTGGAGATAATTCAGTATTAAAATTGATTACCACAATAAGACTGCCAAATGGCCATCAATGAGAATATCAAAAATTACTGGATGGATTCGTCCCAATGAAAATATGACCTATGAAGAAGTATACACTTTTTACGCCAAGTGCGATTTTATCCCAGATGGAAAGTTGCTCAAATATATAGAATAAAACATAACAGTATAACATTGAAAAGATAAAACATAACAGTATGGCAATGGTAAAAAGATTTTATGGCTGTAGCATTAAATTTTGAATTAGAATGCAGACTGATAAAGATCTAACCCAGTACCAAATTCATAAGATTGTTAATGCCGTAGTTGAGAAAGTGCATAAGGAATTAGAAGAACTCAAAAAAGATTAAAAGAACTCGATGATGGCAAAACTCATGGGATATTGCTAATGCTTATTCCTGAGTTGCAGGATATGGTTGTTGTTACATCCTATAAGGCCTTTAGACGCAGATAGAAAGGTTAGCCTTTCTTGTAACAATTAGGAATTAATGTGGTGTTCCATAAATTTGAATAGTGTTTTTATGTCATAACGAACTTAAACAGAGGTATAATATGACAACAATTAAAGTGACACCTGAGCAGCTTACGACTGTCTCCAAGAAATTAGAACAGGCACAACAATTAGTAGCTCAAATGAATAGCAATTTAGTACAACAAATTTCATCTATGGGGCAATTGTGGGAAGGGCTGACTAAGGAGAAATTTTACAATTAACCCCATACATCTCAGAAGAATATGAATGACTTACCCTGACGAATTCTAGTGCTAGGGAGTACGTCACCATGCAGATAAATTCAGATTAGCAGATCTGATGGAAGCAGGTAACATTGACGCAAGTTGTTTACCACCCCCACCTAATTCTTGTGATGTTCCTACTGCAGATACATGAAACGCATTTCGAAAATCGGCAGATAGCTTAACTGAACTAGGTCAGGATTTTGTAGCCGCTAATTCAAAATGCTATGAGAAGAAATTCGATTCAGTGTGAAGCTTCTTAGATATATGTCTTTTGGTATTCCAAAAGGAATGTATCATGGGTACATGGAACGGGGAGCTAAACAAAACGATTCATGGAGATGTTCTTTTGGAGATTATGAAGTTAGACGATATTATTAAAACACCCAATAAAGGAATCATTTTAATTGGAACAAATATTGGATTAGATAAGCAGGATCATACGAATCTGAAAAGTTTGATAGGTTCAAAAATACAAGTAGATAAGGTAGATGGGACAAAATGTGAACTGGACGTATTGGATATTAGCCTTTCTTTTTCCATTGCTAACCTTCCACTCATTGGTATTAGTGTAAAGGATTCAGAAAATATTAAAGATATAAAAAAGGGAACACAAGTAGTGCAATTGTTGGATGGATAAGGTAATCAAGCAGATGGACAAAATGTCCATATAAAAGATATCCCCGATTCAATTGGAGAAGATGAATGGGTTGAAGACTATAAATGGTATGCTGCAATAGCAGCAAGGAACAGCCACATCTGAGCAAGTAAGGATGTTGGACCAGAGATACTGAAGGAATAATATTGTGAACACAGATAAAGTAAATGTGTCCACTTTCTAGTCTAGACCCATAAGCCTCCTAATATTTTGAATGTATCCACGGGCGTCCACACTTACCCGGAAATGCTGCATAAAATATCCCGGGTGAACAAAGAGGAGGTGCATGTAATAACCATGATACACATGGAATCCGTGCAAGTGGGTGAGCATACATTTATCGGAGTTGAGGTCAAACTGCCTAAAACAACGCTGTTGACGATCTCTAACTCCCGTGGTTACATCATGTGTGGTGCCCTGGATGTTGGACTGCTCAATGAACGGCTGGCGGATCGGAAAATTCTTGCCGCACGAGCTGTGGGGGTAAAAACGCTGAAGGAATTGTTGGAAGCGCCGATGGAATCGGTGACGACTGAAGCGGAGCAACTAGGGATTAAGCCAGGTATGCCAGGATACGAAGCACTTTTGAAACTGGTGTAATGAAGCCTATGTGCATATGTTGCATAAAAGTAGAGGAACAAGAACAGAAAAAAACCGGACTTTTTGGCTCCGGTTTTTTTCTATGAAAAGTTTTATTCTATCGAGTTGAATCATATGAATTATATACGAACGATATGACCTGCAAGAACAATTATTCGGCAAACAAATGGGTCAGGTTCTCGCTAAAGGGTGCTTGTACAATCCCTTTTTCGGTAATGATGGCGGTAATGTACTCATGAGGTGTAACGTCGAATGCTGGGTTGTAGACTTTGATGCCCTGCGGGGCGGTCCTTTTACCAAAGCTTTCGGTAACTTCCTCCGCAGAACGCTCTTCAATCGGAATATCTGAGCCTGTTGCGGTCTGCAAATCAATGGTAGATAGTGGCGAAGCGACATAAAAAGGAATGCCATGCGCCTTCGCTAGCACAGCTAGACTATAGGTGCCGATTTTGTTGGCCACATCTCCATTAGCAGCGACTCTATCTGTGCCGACAATAACGGCCTGTACCCATCCTTTGGACATCACCATGCCCGCCATATTGTCACAGAGCAGGGTGACATCAATGCCTGCCTGCTGAAGCTCGAAAGCGGTCAGGCGCGCCCCCTGCAGCACGGGGCGGGTTTCGTCGGCAAATACTTTGAGGTGAATGCCGTTCTCCTGCGCAAGGTACATCGGCGCGAGCGCTGTTCCGTATTTCGCTGTCGCCAATCCGCCTGCATTGCAGTGAGTAAGTACGCCCATCCCGTCCTCGAACAGAGGTAAAGCATGGATGCCGATCTGGCGACATACTTGCTCATCCTCTGCCTGAATGGCTGTGGCTTCACGTTCCAGCCCGGCATTCCAGTCTTCGACCTGACCTTCGCTAGCTTCAACGATGAGTTCCCCAGCCCGCTTCTTCATGCGGTCAAGGGCCCAGAATAGGTTCACTGCCGTCGGGCGTGAAGTAGCCAAATGTCCGCACACGGTGTGTACATGCTGCAGCCACCCAGCAGCGTCGGTGCCGTCGTAGGCGGTAGCTCCTAGCACAACGCCGTAGGCCGCAGCCATCCCGATAGCAGGCGCACCACGTACCTTCATGGCATGTATGCCATCCCATACTTCCTCGGCCGTGAATAAATCCAGCATGACAATCGTTTCGGGCAGCAGACGCTGATCCAACATAGACAAGCGGTTGCCTTTCCACACCAGCGAAGATAGAGCCTGACTGGACACTGCAGCTTTCCCAGAGGTTACGGGCGCCGATTCTTTCTTTTCACTCATATTCATTAAGCTCCTTTAGTTTGGGCAGCTGTTGCTGTCCGAACAATGTCTCCCAGTTCCCGAATCGAATGAAGCTCGCGATTGCGAAGAACCAAGGATTTACCGATAGATAACGCCAGACGTTCCGCAGCTTCCTTGATAGCAGGATCGGCAATGGTGTCGATATCTGCCACATGCGACAGGCTGATGATACGGCGAATCACTTTGCACCCTGCAAAACCAATCGTATCTTGCAGTACTTTCTGGAGATACAAGTCCTGATATCCCGCTGTACGTGCCATATGATCGGTGACATGCTCGTCCCACAGTTTGCGGAACCTACGCTCAAACTGTTCCCATACCTGAATGGCGGTCTCCAGAACCCAGTCACGCCTTTCCTTTAGAGCCTTCTCGCCAGAGGTCCATCCGGGTTGTGCTGCGTAGTTCAACAGCAGATTGGCGATCACCGCTCCGATATCAAAGCCCATGGGTCCGTAGTAGGCAAATTCAGGATCAATGACTTTAGTCGATTCGGTCGTTACAAAAATGCTGCCAGTATGAAGGTCACCGTGCAGAAGCGCTTCGGTTCGTGTCAAAAACTTTTCTCGCAGCAAAGCCACTTCCAGGTGAAGCACTTGATCTGTACGTAGTGCCTCTGCTTCGTCTTCGATGTACGCACCATAGTTGTTATTATCTGAGATCCGATACGGTTCATCCAGAATCAGATCTTCAGTTATTTTGCAGAGATCCGGGTTGATAAAGCGTTTAACCAGGTCTTTTTTATCCTGCTGATTCATGCCCAAATCTGAGGTGAAGAAGAGCGTGCGTGCCAGAAACTCCCCAATATGATTAGCGAAATATGGATAGGTGTTTCCTTCTATTAGTCCCTTGCGCATGATGGTGTGTGAGCTAAGATCCTCCATCACGGTCAACGCAAGCTCATCGTCATACGCCAGTACCGCAGGAACCAATTCGGGGCAAATGTAGTGTTCCTGCTGAAGTGCCTCGCGTTCAATACGGGCACGATCCAGTGAAAGCGGCCAGGATTCACCCACAATTTTTACATAGGGAAGTGCCTGCTTGGCAATGATACTCTTGTTAGATTCAGAATCCGTAATATGAAAAACCAGATTTAAGTTACCATCACCGATTTCTCGGCATTCCAGATGGGCTTCCTGACTAAAAAATCCGGGGATGTTCTTCACGAATTCGATTGCTTCTTCAGTCGTTAAAGGATGATATTGGGACAACGAAGTCACCTCCATAAAATGTGCGCATGTAAATAGTTTAAAAAATATCACAATATTAAACCAAGTATTTTGATAGGATAGAGAAAGTATAACGAAAATCATTGAAGTTTTGTACATTTTTTTTATGGGAATTGAAAGAGGAAGAAAGGAGTACTCTTTTTTTGTTTCGTCTCCGTATAGAGAGGGTAAATATGAGACAGACGTCCGGCAGGTGATATTAGGATGCCCGCTGGCGTCTTACCGTCAGCAATGGCGGTGATGGATACGTAAACGTTCCTGAAAATCAATTTGATGAAAAAGGAAGGGATTTATGATGGCTAAAACAACAAGTAACTCGAAAAATACGCAAACCAAATCGGTGGAGGAACTTTTAAACGGTCAAGTCGCTAACCTCAATGTGTTATATGTAAAAATTCATAACTATCACTGGTATGTGAAAGGCTCCAGTTTCTACACACTCCATGTTAAATTTGAAGAGTTATACAATGAAGTGACATTGAAAATGGATGAGATCGCCGAGCGTTTGCTCGCGTTGAAAGGTTCTCCTTCCGCAACGTTGAAGGAATACCTGGAGCTGTCGTCGATTCAGGAAGCAACCGGCAACGAAGATGCTCCTAAGATGGTACAAACCTTGATCGAGGATTTTGCAACTGTATGCGAGGAGTTTCAGGAAGGTATCGAACTGGCGGAAAGCAATTCCGACCAGCCAACTGCAGATTTGCTGATTGGTTATAAAGCGGATCTGGAGAAACATATGTGGATGCTTCGCTCTTATTTGGGCTAATTGGCCGAATTTCGCTCCATCACTCAATGCCTAGTTCGGTGAATTTAATTCCACTCCATAGTGATGGGGTTACGCTCTGAAATAAACTCTCTACATGTAAAACGCTACTGACGTCATGCTGTCAGTAGCGTTTTTATGGCTGGAAAAAGATCATGCATCCCATGTTTTTTGTACAAATTTATAATTATATGAACAACCACAGGATGAATTTTGCTATTTGTGTGCCTGGTAGGGTGAACATTTTATGAAGAAAGTTGGATAACGTGTGTCTGTTGGTTGCACCCTTAAAGATATTTATTATAAAATAACTTGAGAATCATTGAGAATCAGTTTAGAATGATTATAAATAAATTTTTAAATATTACTTGAAATCAGGGGGCTCCCCTGTTTAAATATACTTTCTGATTTCGACACCACACTACATTTTTTGGAGGGTATTGCGAATATGGCTACAAACTTTAAGATTGAAGGTCTCAAGGCGACCATTGAAGGCAAGGAAATTTTGAAAGGTATTAACCTCGAAATGAAGGGCGGAGAAATCCATGCCATCATGGGTCCTAACGGTACGGGTAAAAGTACACTCGCGTCTGCTTTGATGGGTCATCCTAAATATGAAGTCACAGATGGCAAAGTAACTTTGGATGGAGAAGACGTGCTGGATATGGAAGTGGATGAGCGTGCACGTGCAGGATTGTTCTTGGCGATGCAGTATCCGAGTGAAATTGCAGGGGTAACGAACTCCGACTTTTTGCGTAGTGCGATTAACGCGCGCCGTGAAGAAGGACAAGAAATCTCCCTGATTAAGTTTATCCGTCAAATGGAAAGCAAAATGAAAGAGCTCGAAATGAATCCTGAGTTTGCTCACCGTTACCTGAACGAAGGCTTCTCTGGTGGTGAGAAAAAACGGAATGAAATTTTGCAAATGATGATGATTGATCCGAAAATTGTCATTCTTGATGAAATCGACTCCGGTCTGGATATCGATGCTTTGAGAATCGTGGCTAGCGGTGTCAACGCTATGCGTTCCGAAGAGCGTGGTTTCCTTATCATTACTCACTATCAACGTCTGTTAAACTACGTTAAACCAGATTATGTACATGTAATGATGCAAGGACGTATCGTTAAATCCGGTGGTCCTGAGCTTGCTGAGCGTCTGGAAGCGGACGGTTACGACTGGATCAAGGAAGAGCTGGGTATCGTTGATGAAACTGTAGGACAAGAGGCGTAAGCCGGAAGCGAGGAGGAAAACTAATGACTACACAAACAATCCTTCCGGTAGATTCCGAGCAACTGCGTGTTCTGTCCGAACGTAACGGCGAACCATCTTGGTTGGCCGAAGACAGACAAAAAGCACTTGAGCTTGCAGGCAAACTGGAGCTTCCGGTATTTGAAAAAACAAAAATCGAACGATGGAAATTAAACGATTACGGTCAACATAAACAGAACGAGGTCATTGCATCGGTAGGGCAGGTCCCGGCAGCCATTGCTGATCTGGTCAAAGAGCAACAGGAGGGTGGTCTGATTATTCAGCGCAACTCCGGCGCGGTATATGTGAAGCTGAGCGAGGAATTGGCGGCGCAAGGCGTCATTTTCACGGATTTACAAACAGCGGTTAAAGAGCATGCTGATTTGGTTAAAGCTCATCTGAACACAGTTATTAAGGCTGAAGAAAATTCATTATCTGCATTGCACGCAGCACTCTGGAACGGTGGAGTATTTGCTTATGTGCCTAAAAATGTAGAGCTGAACGTTCCGCTTCAAGCTGTATTTCTGACGGACGATGCGACTGCAACGTTTGCACCGCATGTGCTGCTCATTGTTGAAAGCCACAGTTCCGTGACTTACGTAGACAACTATGTATCTGCGGATTTGGCGGCACCTGTTCTTCATAACGGTGCGGTAGAAGTTGTTGCAAATGCAGGAGCTAAAGTACGTTATGCGACAGTCCATCAGTTTGGAGAGCAAGTAACGGATATTTCGATTCGTCGTGCTACGTTGGGAAATGACGCAGCTATCGAATGGATTGTGGGCGAAATGAACAACGGTAATACAGCAAGCAATACCATGTCCGTGCTCAAAGGCAATGGCTCCAATTCGGATGCCAAGATCATTGCTGTTGGTTCCGGCTCACAAAAGCTGAACTATACGACACAAGCACAGCATTTTGGTAAAAATTCCGCCAGTCAGATGATTACGCGCGCAGTAATGCGTGAAGAAGCGTCTTCCATCATTAACGGAATTACAAAAATTGAAAAAGGTGCTACCAAAGCAGACGGTCAGCAAACAGAACGTGTTCTTATGCTCAGCCCGAAAGCGCGTGGTGACGCTAACCCGATCCTGCTGATTGATGAAGATGATGTAACGGCAGGTCACGCAGCATCGGTTGGTCAGGTAAACCGTGAACAAGTGTATTACTTGATGTCCCGCGGGATTAGCCGTGCAGAAGCTGAACGTCTGATTATTTATGGCTTCTTGGCACCTGTCGTATCTGAAATTCCGCTCGAAGGACTTCAACATCAGCTGCAAAGCCTTGTTGAAAGGAAGTTAGGCCAATGAATACTGCATTGATCCGTGAACAGTTCCCGATTTTACATCAGGAGATTAACGGTCATCCGCTGGTTTATTTGGATAATGCGGCCACTTCGCAAAAACCGCTGGCGGTCATCGAGGCGATCAAGCACTACTACGAATTTGATAATTCAAATGTTCACCGTGGTGTGCATACCTTGGGTAGTCGCGCAACGGATGCTTATGAAGGTGCGCGGGAGAAGGTAGCCCGCTTTCTGAATGCAAAGCGCAGTCAGGAAATTATTTTTACAAGAGGAACAACAACGGCGTTGAATCTGGTCGCTTCTTCCTATGGCAGGGCTAATTGCCAGGCAGGTGATGAAATTGTCATCACACAAATGGAGCATCACAGTAATCTGATTCCGTGGCAACAGGTAGCCAAAGCCACAGGCGCGACTTTGAAATATATTCCACTTCAAGAGGATGGTAGCGTTGATCTTGCTGATGTGGAGAATACCATTACAGAAAACACGAAAATTGTAGCGATTGCGCATGTCTCCAATGTGCTGGGTGTTGTGAACCCTGTCAAAGAGATTGCAGCTATTGCGCATCGCAAAGGCGCAGTCATCGTTATAGACGGTGCACAAAGCACACCACATATGAAAGTAGACGTGCAAGACATCGATGCTGACTTTTATGCCTTTTCGGGTCACAAAATGTGTGCTCCTACTGGGATCGGAGCACTGTACGGCAAGAAGACGCTGCTGGAAAACATGGAGCCCATTGAGTTCGGCGGTGAAATGATCGACGATGTGGGATTGTATGAATCCACATGGAAGGAGCTGCCTTGGAAATTCGAAGGTGGAACCCCGATTATAGCCGGAGCCGTTGGCTTGGGAGCTGCCATTGATTTTCTGGAAAGCATCGGACTGGACGCCATTGCACAGCATGAAAGCCGTCTGGTCGACTATGCTCTCAAACGTCTCCGTGAAGTGGAGGGGTTGACGATTTACGGACCTGCAGAACGTCATGTCGGGCTTGTAACATTCAACTTGGATGATGTGCATCCGCATGATGTAGCTACCGTATTGGATAGCAAAGGGGTGGCTGTACGTGCAGGCCATCATTGCTGCCAGCCATTGATGCGCTGGTTGAAAGCCAGTGCGACTGCACGTGCCAGCTTTTACCTCTATAACACGGAAGAGGAAGTCGACGCTTTGGTCAGCGCCTTAATCCAAACAAAGGAGTATTTTGGCGATGCAACTTGATGACTTGTACCGACGCGTGATTATGGATCATTATAAAAATCCGCGCAATCGCGGACGTTTTGAGGACGATGCCGTTACGGTGGATTTGAATAATCCTACGTGTGGTGACCGGATTTCTCTTCAACTCAAAACGAAAGACGGCGTGGTCGAAGATGCCCGTTTTACTGGCGAAGGCTGCTCGATTAGTATGTCCTCAGCTTCGATGATGACAGAAGCGGTTAAAGGAAAAACGATTGACCAGGCACTGGATATGGCGAGCCGCTTCTCTTCTTTAATGAAGGGAGAAGCCGTCGAATTCGATGATTATGAAGAATTGGAAGCTTTGTCAGGTGTAAATAAGTTCCCGGCCCGCATCAAATGTGCGACACTGGCTTGGAACGCGCTGCGCAAAGGGATTGATGAAGATAAATAATTTAAATAGAACAGAGGAGGTTTGAGAAACATGGCCAAGAAAGCACCGGAAATGGAAGAGTATAAATATGGCTTTCGTGACGAGCACAAGTCCATTTTCCAAACAGGTAAGGGTCTCACTCCGGAAATTGTAAAGGAAATCTCCAAAATTAAGGATGAGCCAGAATGGATGCTGGAGTTCCGTCTGAAAGCACTGAAACAGTTTGAAAAAATGCCAATGCCAAACTGGGGCGGAGATATGGATGAACTGGATTTCAACGATATCCAGTACTATGTAAGACCTTCCGAGAAACAAGGGAAGACATGGGAAGAAGTTCCGACGGAAATTAAAGAAACCTTTGATAAACTGGGTATTCCTGAGGCGGAGCAAAAGTTTTTGGCTGGTGTATCCGCACAGTATGAATCCGAGGTTGTCTACCACAGTATGCAAAAGGAACTGGAAGACCAGGGCGTTATTTTCATGGATACCGATACGGCGTTGCGTGAGCATCCTGAGATTCTGAAAGAGTATTTTGCAACAGTTGTACCTCCTGCGGACAATAAGTTTGCTGCACTGAACAGTGCGGTATGGTCAGGCGGTAGCTTCATCTATGTACCAAAAGGCGTGAAATGTGAAGTTCCATTGCAGGCTTACTTCCGTATCAACTCGGAAAACATGGGTCAATTTGAGCGTACGCTTATTATTGCGGACGAAGACAGCTTTGTGCATTATGTAGAAGGTTGCACGGCTCCAATTTACAGCACGAACTCACTGCATAGTGCCGTGGTCGAAATTATTTGTAAGAAGAACGCACGCGTTCGTTATACAACGATCCAGAACTGGGCACCAAACATCTATAACCTGGTAACCAAACGTGCGGTTGCAGAAGAAAACGCAACGATGGAATGGGTCGATGGTAACATCGGTTCCAAGTTGACGATGAAGTATCCAGCCGTTGTATTGAAAGGCCGTGGAGCGAAAGGGATGGTCCTGTCCATCGCTGTTGCAGGCAAAGGCCAGCATCAGGATGCAGGTGCGAAAATGATCCACTTGGCACCAGACACCACCTCCACAATTGTATCCAAGTCGATCAGTAAGCACGGCGGTAAAGTAACGTATCGCGGATTAGCTTCATTCGGTCGTCAGGCTCAAGGTGCAAAATCGAATATCAAGTGTGATACGCTGATTTTGGATAATCAATCAACTTCAGATACTATTCCTTATAATGAAATCATGAATGACGACATCACGCTTGAGCACGAAGCAACGGTTTCCAAGGTATCGGAAGATCAGCTGTTCTATCTGATGAGCCGTGGTTTGACTGAAGCAGAGGCAACGCAAATGATCGTTATGGGCTTTATTGAGCCGTTCACCAAAGAGCTGCCGATGGAATATGCGGTAGAAATGAACCGTTTGATCAAGTTCGAAATGGAAGGCAGTATTGGTTAAAACGCAGTAACCCTTGGTGTGACAAGGTTTTTGAGGTATTCTAAAGCTGTTAAATCGGAGTCGTGCCGATTTTGTGCCGACTCGGATTTCCTGCTAGTACAGAAGGCGAACTTTTTAAGTTCGCCTTCTTCTATTTTTTCCGTAATGTCTAAAAAGATGTCGGCAGTTTTCTGAATTGTCTTATGATCTAACGCTTTTATAAGGGGAGATAGAATTAAAAAAAATTATTGTTAGGACTGCGGATAATTGCCTAGCACTTAACTATGTTTGCTTAATAGGATATTGTAAAGCCACAAAACATAAGGAGGCAGGCAACGGATGCAGAAGAATAAAGCTGGAGTGAAGAAGAAACCCCTCTCTTCTAAACAGACACAGAGGCATGTACATGAATTTGAAGGTAGTACCAAACTGGCTGAAGAAGGCGCAGACCGACATAACCACCGCTTTGCAGGTGTTACTGGGCAAGCGATTCGAGTTGGAAGAAGTCATGTCCATGAAATTGATCTTTCAAAAACTGATTTCGTGAACCATTTTCATAATCTGAGAAGGATTAGAACAGGACCCGCTATTCCAGTCGGAAATGGCAAGCACGTACATTTTGTTACGGGCCAAACCACATTAAATGATGGTCATGTACACCAGTTCAATTTCGCAACATTGATTCAGGCACCTCTTATTTAATAAACAAATGTAGCAAATAATATAGTAGTAGAAACGCGTTTTTATTGTGTTTGATCGTTGTAAATTGTGACTAGGTTAATGTCCCTAACATAAAAAGAGGCTGTCCTTCGTAGAAGAACCTACGAATCAAGGACAGTCTCTTTTTATTCGCGTAGCCTGGGCTTCGGCAAGACATTTCGTTCCACCGAAGTAACGCCGGGAGGCAGTAGCGGATCAGGATTCCAAATAAATTTCATCAATGGATACATGGCGTTCCCTAGATAAATCTACATATTCATCATCGTTAATTCTCACTAAGGGTCTGAAGTAATCAGCAGGATTGTTCAGAATAATCGTTCCTGTCTGCCCTGTAGTCAGCAGAACCTGCTTATTAATGAAATTAGGAAGCATATGTCTGATGAACACTTGGGTAGCTTCTGGGTTTAGATGTCCAAAACTCATGCTGTGCAGCTCGCGTAATACGGCGAGTAGCTCCTGCTTCGTCTGGTACACACGATTGGAAATCATCGCGCTATACACGTCTGCAATAGCTGTTATGCTGGCAAAAGGATGAATTTCTTCCTTGAACAGTCCATGGGGATATCCACTTCCATCTTCACGCTCGTGATGCTGCAAGGCGACAATTGCAGAAATCTCATCGCTGGTTGAATTGCGAATAATATCATAGCCATAGAGAGAATGTTTCTTCATTTCATGAAATTCTTCAGGTGTCAGTTTATCCGGTTTGTTCAAAATTTCATCCGGTATCATGGATTTGCCTATATCGTGTAAATATCCGGCTTTACCAGCGGCATAAGCTTCTTCTTCTGTATATCCAAGCCATGTGGCAATGTAATATGACAGTACACCTACTTGGAGAGAATGATTATAGGTATAGTGATCTCCCCGCTCCATAATTAACAGCAGAGATACGACATCTTTTTGACGAGCCAGCTCTGAAACGAGAGGGCCGAACAGTTCATCAACTCGATATTCATCAAATTTTCCAGTTGAGGAAGCTTCGAGAAACATGCTTTCAAAGCCACTGATCGTCTGCTCCATGAGGGGAACGGCGCGTTTGAGGGATTCAGGGGAAGCTGGAACATCGGGGGCAAAGTCAACCGGAATGCTCGCAGAACCGGCATCAATGTCGATATAATCGACACCATGCATAATGAGTTTGGAAATGTCGTCATGCTGAAGCTCGGTGCCCTGAATCATGACAGGTACACCGTGCCCATTGTATGTATCGGATTTGAGGCGATCTCCCGGCTTGGCATCGGTAACGTGAACTCTCATGTGCTAACCTCCTTATTGTCGTAAATTTGTCGAAAATATGAAACAACCCTAATATATCAAGAATTATATGGGATGACAACGACTAAATTACTATTATTCCAAGCTGTAAAATAGGTCCCAGGCACCCGTTTCCTATCAGATTCCTACAGTAGATTACGTCAATGCTTTTCACTATGTTTATGATGTGAGATTGTTCAGAGAGTACAGCGAAGCTTAAGGACTATGTCCACTCATATGTACCATATTGCTAAATAACATGGTATGCTTAAACATTAGAAGCTCCAAAGTCGATATATATAAAGTATAGAGGAGGGCGGTTATGGAGATGACGACTCGGCAAACGTTGACCATTTTGCATACCAATGATATCCATAGTCATTTTGGCAGTATGCCTTCGATAGCCGCGATGATCGATGAACGAAGAGCCGCATCACGGGATGCGCTGCTTGTGCTCGACATAGGAGACCACATGGACCGGATGGCCCCCGAAACGGAAGGAACGCTCGGTGGGGCAAATGTGGATGTGATTAATCTAACAGGATACGATGCAATTACGATCGGTAACAATGAGGGACTGACTTTTACCCCGGATATGATTGAACAGGCATATGCGGGGATTCATTGTCCGGTCGTATGCGGCAATATGACAGAGCGTGCTACGGGGATGAGCCCTTCGTGGATGAAGGAATCCCTTATCGTAGACAAAGCTGGAATCAAGGTCGGTTTACTCGGTGTGACGGCTCCTTTTGTAGAGTTTTATCAATTGCTGGGCTGGGATGTGCTCAATCCGTTTGAGGTGCTGGGGAAGCAGATCGCGGCACTGAGAAAGCAGGTTGATGTTTTGGTCGTGATGTCGCACCTGGGTCTACCTTCCGATCAAAAATTAGCGTCGCAGTTTCCTGAAATTGACGTTATCCTTGGAGGTCACACCCATCATGTGCTGGAGGAACCGCTTTGGATCGGAAAAACAGCTTTATGTGGGGCGGGGAAGTTCGGAACGCTGCTGGGTGAAGTGACACTAAGTCGTAACAATAGCCTCGAACCGTTTCGAGTCACGTCAGGCGGCGTAGTTCCTGTAGATCAGACACTACTGGACGAAAAAGTGGCATCGGCCATTGTGGTGCATCGCAGACAAGCAGAGCGCGCCATGGAGAGCACCATTGCGGTGACGGATCGGAAACTGGAGATTGCATATGATCAGGAATCCCCTTTTGGGAATATGCTGGCACAAGCGGTGTCCCATTTTACAGGAACAGAAATTGCCCTCGTCAATGCGGGACAACTGCTCGGCCCATTACCTCAAGGGGATATCAGCAAAGGAATACTACATTCCTTATGCCCTTCGCCGATTAATGCCTGTGTTATGAAGTTGCGGGGAAGAGATATTCGGTTGGCGCTGGAGCAGTCCTTGCTGCCTGAATTTACAGACAAGCCCATGACGGGCTTTGGCTTCAGAGGCAAAGTGCTTGGCACGATGTGTGTGGAAGGCTTGGCCATTCAGTATGACTCGGGCCGTGCTCCTTATGAAAAAGTGACGGACATTCGTGTAGCGGGTCAACCTTTGGAAGAGCATGAGGAATACACAGTGGGCACGTTGGATATGTTCACTTTCAAAGCAGGTTATGAAGTGCTTGCGAACGGAACAGATCTCCGATTTATGCTTCCAGAATTTTTACGGGATTTGATTGAAATGGAGTTGAAGCGTCCGGGCGCGATGGAAGAATGTTTTGCAGCTAGGTGGCTTCAGGTATCAAAACAATCGGGAGAGGATTAAGCTGCGACTGGTACCTGTTACATTATTGAGAGCCGGCATGAAGCTGGGCAAAAAAATATACAATGAAAACGGAATGGTGCTGCTCTCGGAAGGTGTTGAGCTTACTTCGCGATTGATTGAACGTCTAGGCCAAGTCGGTATTGGATATGTATACATTGAGGATGCTGTGACAGAAGATATCGTCATTCCTGAGATGATCCATGAACAGACAAGGGCCGCGGCGCTACAGGAAATCAAAAAGCAGTTTCAAGGGTTGTCATCCTACTCCGTAGATCATAAGCACAAATATTTTGGCAAGTCATTTTATAAGGTGATGGAATCCATTCTGGACGATATTGGAGGCCGTCAGGACACCATCATTATGTTGATGGATATCGGGGCCGCGGATCAGGATTTGTATCATCATTCTTTGAACGTATGTTTATATTCACTAGTACTTGGAATATCCAATGGCTACGATAATAACCAGCTCATGGAGCTGGGGATAGGTTCACTACTGCACGATATCGGTAAAATGAAAATTTCACCTCAAGTACTCTATAAGCCGGGTAAATTGACGGATGAGGAATATGAGCATATGAAAACACACACGGTGATCGGCTACAAGCTGCTCAAAGACGAGCCTGGAATTCCCTTGTTGTCGGCTCATTGTGCATTACAGCATCATGAGCGTATCGACGGCAGTGGATACCCACATGGTTGGAAAAAGGACCAGATCCACGAATATGCGAAATGGATCGGTCTGGCGGACTCGTACGACGCAATGACAGCAAGTCGGATATATAAACAGGCTTTGTTGCCTTATGAAGCGATGGAAGTGCTGTACGCCGGGGCAGGAACGTTATATGAGCAGCGAATGCTGGAAGCCTTTCGTGATTGTGTAGCTATTTACCCCCTGGGACTCTCTGTGGTGCTCAACACGGGGGAAGAGGGGGTCGTGGTGCGTATACATCCCAAAATCCCGCAAAGACCCGTCATTCGCATTGTAAGGGACCGGGATGGGCAGGAAGTGAAGGCACCTTATGATGTCGATTTGTCCGTATCCCTCTCGGTTATGATTACAAACACATTGGGCGCTACTGCCGCCCCTTTCGGAGGAGTACACGTAGATTAGCAGATGATGTGGAAGAAAGCATGCAGACACTTTACACATCATGATATGATAATTATACGTCTTTTGAGGTTAATAACAGAAATAAGGTGAAAACATAATGACAGTTCTACAAAATAACACGCTACCCCAAATATCGCCAACCTATGATCCGTGGGACCCGATTGTCTCACTGCGTACACATGGTCGTCATTTGCTAACGAGTGTGGAAATGACCGTAACGCATCTATGTAATATGCGCTGTGAGCATTGCGCTGTTGGCGACATGTTAGTTATGAAGGAGGCCCCTTTCCTGCCGTTAGACCTAATGCTGAAGCGTCTGGATGAAGTCGAGCATCTGGAGACCATCAGTATTACAGGCGGGGAACCTGCTTTACTCGATAAAACAGTGGATGAAGTGATCGTTCCACTGCTGAAATATGCCAAGGAGCGCGGTATTCGCTCACAAATCAACTCCAATCTGACGTTAGATATTCGCAGATATGAGAAGATGCTTCCTTATCTGGATGTGATGCATATTTCGTTTAACTATTTGAATGCGGACGATTTTTATGAAGTGGGTTTTGCAAATACCGGCCGGCCGACTCCACGTGCGGGTGCTGTTCGCCTGTATGAAAAAATGATGGAAAATGCCCGCAGATTGAGTGAAATGGGAATGTTCATTTCAGCTGAATCCATGATTAATTATCGGACACACACGAAGCTGGAGGGCATTCATCAGTTAATCAACGAAATGGGATGCCGACGGCATGAAGTTCATCCAATGTATGCGTCGAATTTTGCCTCTGCTTTGCCTGTGCTTTCACTCGACGATATGCGAAACTCTATCCATAAGCTGCTGGATGTACGTAATCAGGACATGTGGATGTTGTTTGGGACATTACCGTTCTTTGCTTGTTCGGATCGGGAAGAAGACCGCAAACTGCTTCGCCGCTTGCGTCAGGAACCGAATATTACGGTGCGTAATGATCCAGACGGAAGAAACCGTGTGAATGTGAATATGTTCACGGGTAGCGTGTATGTGACGGATTTTGCAGACATTCCGGCTTTCGGAAACATTCAGGAAGACAGTCTGGACGATATTTTTGGTGAATGGCTGAATGAGCATCCGCTGAATCAGACTGTGAACTGTCATTGTGATGCCGCTGCCTGTTGTGGACCGAACCTGCTCGTGGCGGATATGTACTACAAAGGAATAGACTTTAAATCAAGAAAAGCATTACAATTATGAGTATTTTTGCATGATTTTAATTAGCAACTTCCAATCAATAAAATTTGGATTGAATTGCTTGCAAACCAAAAGATGCAAAATGCAAACTATAGAAATGGGGAGTTCGTATTGGATGGTCATACCGAGTTTCATTGGGGATTGCTAGCTGTGAATCTCCTCTTGGTACTGCTGCTTGTCTTTCTAAATGGTGTATTTGTGGCCGCAGAATTTTCGTTGGTCAAAATGCGCCAATCCCGATTGACGCAGCTCCAAAGCGAGGGTCATCGCCTGGCAGGCTATGCGCTGAAGGTGAACCAAAAGTTGGATGCTTATCTGTCCGCCACCCAATTGGGCATTACGCTGGCTTCATTGGGCTTGGGTTGGATTGGAGAGCCAGCAATATCCGGCTACCTGATAGAGCCACTCATGCACAAACTCGGTGTAACTGACGGTACACTGATTACAACGGTATCCGTTATCGTCGGATTTTGCGTAATTACCTTTTTGCATATCGTATTGGGGGAACTGGCGCCAAAGTCCTTAGCGATTCAGAAGACCGAAGGTGTGGCGTTGTTTTTATCGGCGCCTTTGCTGCTTTTTTATAAGGTCTTTCTGCCTGTGATCTGGGTATTGAATGCTGCGGCAAATTTACTGTTGCGTGCATTCGGCATTCAGCCGGCGAGTGAAGCCGAAGCGGCTCATTCGGAGGAAGAGATTCGTATATTGATGAATCAGAGCGCCAAAAGCGGTGTGATTGATAAGGACGAAATTAAGCTGATGGATAATATTTTTGATTTTTCTGACTTGCTTGCCCGCGAAATCATGCTGCCGCGTACAGATATGGATTGTTTGTACACGAATTTGTCGTTTAAGGAAAATCTCAAGATTATCAGCGAGACCAAGCATTCCCGCTACCCGGTAGCGGTTGAGGATAAAGACCAGATTATCGGTTTTGTCCATATTACGGATCTTCTGCTAGCTGAGCAGGGAGAGCAACTGGATCTGGCTTCGGTGGTACGTCCTATTTTGAATGTGCCGGAGTCCATGGAAGTGAGTCACGTGCTACGCCTTATGCAGAAAAAACATTCCCAAATGACTCTCGTGGTAGATGAGTACGGCGGAACGGCCGGGCTGCTGACAGCGGAGGAAATTTTGGAGGAAATCGTCGGGGATCTCTATGATGAATTTGAGGATGAACGCCCGAGCGTGGAAATGAAGGAGAACTTCATCTCTGTGGACGGTCGTATGCTCATTGAGGATGTCAATGATTTGACTGGAGTGAATATTGAAGACGACGAGGTGGATTCCATCGGGGGATGGCTGTTCAAGGAATTGGAAGGCATTCCGGTGAAAGGGAAGAAAATTGAGTTTTATAACCTTACCTTTGAGGTGGAGGAAGCAACAAGGCTTCGCATAATGAGAGTGAAGATTCACCGCAAGCCTGAGCCTGTGATTGAAGATGAGCTTTCTACCGATTGATTCCTGATCCACAGAGATAGGTAAGATCAGTTGAGGTATGTAAGTTATTATAGAGTGCTGAAGAAAGAGCCTTTAGATCCACGTACCGTGGGTTTAAAGGCTCTTTTTTGATTAGAAACAGTTCTATAGTTATTTTCTTTGAACAATTATTTTTATCTGTGATTTTTTGTTCGAGACTTGGGCGATGCGGCATATGTTGAATAGTAAAGCAGATGGATCAATCAAAGGAGGTCCCGGCCCGTGAAATTTCCACAGCAAGGTGAGTATGCCCCGTTTGTCGGCCCGTTCGATCCGTGTCCACCCGTCCTGTGCAAGACTTATGTGCTTCCGCCAAACTTATTTGTACAATTTCAGCCCCCTGGTCTACCGCAATTCAGTCCAGATGAGGCGCTGACGAAGGGGACACTATGGCCTCTACTTTACAGCCCTTATGAGCCTATGAGAAACCAGGGGGGAGGCGAATAGAATGGAGAATCCAAAACAGGGTCAGTCCCCAAACCCATTCCAACAGCAAATTCAGCATGAGAGTGGGTATCAACAGCCGAATCCATATCAAAGCCCTTATTCAAATCCGTATTCATACCAGAACCAGTATCAGAGCCAAGCTCAGGACTATAGTCAAGCCGGAAACCCAGCCCAAGGCTGCACGCCCCAAACCAAGCCGGGTGATGCCCAGTTTTATGCGCTGTTGGAGAAGCTTCAGGCGGTAGATTTTGTATTGGTGGAACTGAATTTGTATCTCAATACACACCCGGATGATTTACAGGCTATCGAACAGTTCAATAAGCTGACGCAGGAAAGAACGGCGATTGCTAACGAGTACCAGATCTTATATGGGCCTTTACAAAATTTTGGCCGTGCCTATTCCAAGTATCCTTGGGAATGGAACCAAACTCCTTGGCCGTGGCAGGTCTAGGTAGGTACAACCTTTTATAAAGGAGGAACATGAATGTGGGTATATGAGAAAAAACTGCAATATCCCGTACGTGTCAGCAAATGTGATCCTCATATGGCCAAACTGCTTATGGAGCAGTATGGTGGAGCGGATGGCGAGCTGGCGGCGGCTTTGCGGTATCTGAATCAGCGGTATACGATTCCGGATAAGGTTATCGGCGTACTTAATGATATAGGTACGGAAGAATTTGCGCACCTCGAAATGATTGCGACTATGATTTACAAGCTGACCAAGGATGCGAGTGTAGAGCAAATGAAGGCAGCCGGGCTGGGGGAATATTATGCGGCGCATGATCATGCGCTGTATTACCAGAGCGCAGGCGGAGTTCCTTTTACAGCGACCTATTTTCAAGCCAAGGGTGATCCAATTGCGGATTTGTATGAGGATATTGCGGCAGAAGAAAAGGCGAGAGCTACATATCAGTGGCTGATTGATTTAACCGATGATGTGGATTTGCAGGATAGTCTGAAGTTTCTGCGTGAACGCGAAATAATCCATTCGCTCCGTTTCCATGAGTCTGTGGAAATTTTGAAGGGGGAAAGAGACCGGAAGAAAGTGTTCTGAGAAAATGATACACAAGGTCTCTTGGTGAGCTTAAGCTTGCAGGAGACTTTTTTCTTTTGAAGTCATCTAAGCTATGAAATGGTCGTTCTCAAGGAGTAGCAATGGGCATTTTGTATATAAGAGGGGGCAAAAATAAAAGCCCCCAAAAATTGCAGGCTGTCAGCCCGGGTATCGTGCCGAGCACATATCGGCATGATGACTAAAAGGCCGGCTACATTAAACGACCTTCCCTGGCGCGTCTTTCTCATCCCTATTGCTTCAGTTGTGCAAAATATTGCTCGTTATATAACACGCTTGGATGGGTAGGATGGTGCAACTGAGCGATGCGATGATGCGATTTTGCCTTTTCGATGTCACCGATTCGGTCGTAACACAGGCATAATTGCAAGTGTGGAAACCAGGTATAGTACGAGGAATTGGTTAAGGCCATCACATCTTGTGGAGGCTCTATCAGCGTCGCCTGACGAAACCAGTAAATGGCTTGAGTATACTGCTCATCTTCAATGAACAAATTGCCAAAGGCACAGCAGAACTGTGCGCGTGGTACATCAAGGTTAAGTGTGCGAAGCAGAGCCATACGCTGCTCCTGTTTTTGACCCTGGTGAGCGTAGCAATCCGCTAGCTTAAAGCAAGCAGCAATCCGATCTTCAATCCATCCGAGATCTAGACCCAGATAGTGTTTGTACTGCTGGATGGCTTCTAGTATGCGTCCGTTATCATAAAGTTCATTAGCGAAGTAGTAGTGATCTCGTTCAGAAAATGCGGTGCCTTGCTCCCGATGCTTGAGATAGATATGCAAATTACGATCAGTGTAAGCACGTGTCTTTTTATGAGTCACCGCCATATTACTGTGAAAGGTACTGCCTGTCACATTCAGGAATTCGTGAACAAATCCGATCCATCTGAATTTACGATCACGTCGCACCATTCGGTTTCTTTTGAGCTTATGCAGCGGCTGCCCCTGTTCATCTACAGATAGCACATAATCCATCGTAATGCTGTCATACGAGACGGTGGCTTGTTTTTTCCAGTCGAGAAATGCCAGTCGGTCTTGCTCTTCTAAGATGTCGTCGGCATCCAGCCAAAATTGATATTCCTGTGTTGCCTGATCAAACGCATAATTGCGGGCTGCGGAAAAATCATCACACCATTCAAAAGGGTATATCCGAGCGTTGAACGATGCAGCTACCTCTTGGGTACTGTCGGTAGAGCCAGTATCAACGATAATGATTTCATCTACCAGGTCATGGACTGATTTCAGACAGGTATGAAGTGCTTCTTCTTCATTTTTGACAATCATACATAAGCTGACAGTTACCATGCTCTTTGTCCCTCCCAAAAAACTTGATATAATCTCCATTTTATGTAGGATAGCTTGCTCATTATGTAGTAATTCCGATGGAGCATTTAGAGGATGTGTAATGATCATAAATTCAAACTTGCTCTAATAAATTAGAAAATCAAAGTCTGATATGAAGGGGGAGGAGATTGTGCGAAATTCGATATTATCAAGTGCGACCGGGAAATAAATTTGATGGCTAAATGTAGTTGGAAAACAGGTGAAAAACAGAAAAAAGGCAGTTAACTGGATGTTAAGGTTGTATTTTTGTATTGATGTCGTTTTTATTGATATTTCCAGGTGTAAGTCCATTCCTACCACGCTCACTCCCATATCGCTTGGTCGCAATTATGGTATGCCTTAGGACATGGAGGGAGAACGGTTTATGAGGCTTCTACCTGATGGAGGCGTTGAATCATGCGTATACTAATCGGTAGCCCGGTGCACCAGAAACCGGAAACATTGTCTTTATTTCTTCAAGCTTTGGAGCGACTGGAGGCACCTGACGTGCTGCCCGATTATTTATTTGTCGATGATAATGACAATCCGACTTCAAGCCAATGGCTTGCCGATTTTTCTAATCGACTGCCAGGCAGGGTTTTGCCCTTGTTGACAGGCTCACAGCAAGTGGAGAACCGAAGTGATGAGCACACTCATTATTGGCCGCCTGCCCTCGTCTGGAAAGTGGCTGATTTTAAAAATCGTCTTATTGATTATGCACTTCAGCATAATTATGACGCGCTGTTTTTGGTCGATTCAGACCTGATTCTCCATTCCCGTACCTTATGTAAACTGGTAGAGGCGGAGAAGGATATTGTATCTGAGATTTTCTGGACACGCTGGCAGCCGGAGGGGCCTCTATTGCCTCAGGTGTGGGTTAGTGATGAATATAATTTGTTCCATCGTGAAGAAGGCGAAGTGTTGTCGGCAGAGGAGCGAGCGCAACGCGAGTTGCATTTCATACACCAATTGCACGTTCCTGGTTTGTACGAGGTGGGTGGTCTAGGCGCTTGCACCCTAATCCGCAGACGTGCACTGGAAGCAGGGATTCACTTTGGTAAAATCAAAAACGTTTCCTATTGGGGAGAAGATCGACATTTCTGTATTCGGGCAGCTGCATTTGGATTTCCACTTTTTGTAGATACACACTATCCGGCGATGCATCTGTACCGGGAAGCGGATAGAATAAAGGCAGAGCAGCTACTATTCACCCTAAAGTATTTTACAACGAGTGCTGTTCATACGGACCATTCAGAACATTTAGCATATCTGGATCACTCCGATACTTCTACTAACTCTCCTGCCTTCAATCGTTCTGCATCATCAAGTCCCTCTAAGTTCCCTGTACCTCCTGTTATACCGTATGATCTCCGTGAGTCAGCTGTCTTTGCCAAGTACACTGCAGATTCTTTTGCTGTACCACAAACATTCTCTGGTCCACGACAAAGTGAACTTCATACGCCGCCTGTCTCCAAACCCAAATTGACGCTGACCATGACGGTATACAATGAGGCAGATCGCAAGCTCATTGACGTGCTGCGGAGTCATCGGGAATATATTGATGAAGCGGTCATTATTGATGATGGCAGTCAGGATGATAGCGGAGAGTTGTGCCGCGAGATCCTGAAGGGAATCCCATTGCGTTTAATACGCAATGAAACAGCTTCTTTTACCAATGAATTAGAGCTGCGAAAACAGCAGTGGAGAGAGACGTTGGCATCCTCTCCCGAATGGATATTAAACATGGACGCTGACGAAATGTTCGAATCCCGTTTTGCTCAAGGGGTACATTCGTTGTTAGCAGGAACGAAAGCGGATACGATTTGTTTCAGGTTGTTTGATATGTGGACTTCCACGCATTATCGCGATGATGATTATTGGCAGGCTCATCAGTATTACCGTCCTTTTTTAATTCGATATAAGGAAGGGTTTTCTTATAAATGGAAGGAGCAGTCCTTGCACTGTGGGAGATTTCCCGAAAATGTGCTTGACCTACCCAGTGAAATCAGCAACTACCGCATCCAGCATTGGGGATGGTGTACACCTGCTATTCGCATGGCCAAATTTCAGCGATACCAGTTGCTTGATCCAAGTGCTCGTTATGGCTGGAAAGAGCAATATGAATCTATTTTGGACCCGAACCCCCGACTCACGCTTTGGGTAGATCAGGACAACATAAATGCAGAAAAAGAAACTGCACCAGAGTATGAAGCTGCCGATGATGTGAACGCCATGGATGTTGCTGAGATTGCGAGTGTCCAGGTTATTAATAATTCCGACCTACAAATAAAAAGTGAAACAAAGGACTTACTTTATAGTAAATGCAAACTGTGTGGCTCATCCGACACGGCAGTATTTCATAGCTATGAACGCTTTACCTTGATGGGATGCGGCTCCTGCGGATTGGTTTTTCGTAATGATGTAGATCATATACAGCCAGAGGATATGATTGCAAAAATTTATAATGCCGAATGGGTTGCTATGCGGGATAGTGCAGCAACTTCAACTTATGGAGATCATGCCCTTTTTGGACTTATGCTGCTGGATATGTTCAGTACCAGTAAAGGAAAATTGCTTGAGATTGGATCAGGTACCGGAGAATTTATTCATGCTGCCCTTCAAGCCGGCTGGGATGCAGTGGGCATTGAACCTTCCATAGACTCGCGTGCTTACGCCAAATACAAATATGACGTGGATTTATTGCCGGGTTACTGGGGCGATGAAGCCGAAGAAGATACTCAAACCGAAGAAGCACATGAAATACAGGAATTGAATGAAGAACAAGAAGCAGAAGAAGATACTGACTTAGCACTGGATCACAAATACGAGGCCGTAGCATGCTGGCATGTGCTGGAGCATATTGCGGACCCTGTTACATTTTTGACAGATTTAGGCGAACAGCTTCAACCTGACGGGACGTTGTATATTACGGTGCCCAACAAAAACTCGTTCACCAATGAGGCTTATGGTGTTTATTCGCCTTTATTTACGGAGGAAGATCATTTGTATCATTATTCTGAGCATACGCTTGCGCTCTTACTGGAAAAGTCTGGATTACGCCCAGTGGCTATGTTCACCCGCCAACTTCCCTCTGGTTTGGATGCCCTGCTGCAAGCCCATCCTTTGTACGGTGAGCTTGCCTTTACGGAGCAAATGGGATTGTTAGCCAAACTTCAAGGCGAGAAACGGGGTCATGAACTGTGCTGTGTCGCAAGAGTAATTTAATCATCCCTAAAAGGAGGCAGCATCCATGAACATGTCTGACCCGTATCTGTCTCGCTTTTTTGTATATTCTGATCCCAACTCCTCCAGCATGATTTACAGACTCCCCCAAAGCTGGTGGAGTCGCCCCTATGAGTATGAGTGGTGTCTTCAATTTATGTCTGGGCAAGATACAGTGCTGGACGCAGCATGTGGAATCCCACATCCATTCAAATTTGAGTTGGCCCGCCGTTGCGCTCAGGTCTATGCCTGCGATCTGGATATTCGGATCATTTCCGTGGATGCCATTTTGGCCGAGGTGCGGCGGGATATCGGAGAGGAGGCTGCCGAGCGCATTCAGGAGATTTTGCCAGTTCGGCTCCACTCCGCACATGCCAATCTGACGGCTCTGCCCTATGAGGATGCCAGTTTTGACAA
Source organism: Paenibacillus sp. FSL R10-2748 (assembly GCF_038005565.1). Lineage (NCBI taxonomy): Bacteria > Bacillati > Bacillota > Bacilli > Caryophanales > Paenibacillaceae > Paenibacillus > Paenibacillus sp. FSL R10-2748. The sequence continues at coordinate 693,446 of NZ_JBBOTK010000001.1, read as the reverse complement.
AATTGTATGTATTTCGGTGCTGGAGCATTTAACACCTGATGAATCTTTGGCAGCCTTACGTGAATTTCACCGGACCTTACGCGATGACGGAATGCTTCTGCTGACGTTTGATTACCCTACAGTGGACCTGTCAGCGATGGAGCAATGGATAGAGCAGGCGGGATTTTCGTATTGGAATGGTGTGGATCTCAAGCTTCCACAGGGTGCTTTACACACGGATATGTGGGGTGGTTTGCATTGTTTCAGGACTGTTTTAAAAAAATATAAGAGTTAGCGGTATGCGCAATGAGGTTTACACGGACCTCTCTTATTGCTTATCATGAGAGGGGTTAGAGTTGTAAACCTACATAGGAAAGGAATGACTGATAACTACATGAACAATGCACCTGTGTTGAAGAAACCTGAGGCTATGGTATTTGATATGGACGGTACACTTTTTCAGACGGAGACGCTATTGCTTCCTGCGTACCACAAGCTGTTTGATACGCTGCGCGCCGAAGGGCTTTATGAAGGAGAGACTCCTCCCGAGGAGCTTATTTTGAATAGTTTGGGCATGCTGCTGGATGAAATCTGGAGAAGAGTGATGCCGGAAGCCAGCGAAGCGGCCCATAGAAGAGCGGACGAGCTGCTGCTTCAGCTGGAACTGGAAGGATTGAAGAACGGAAGTCATGCCCTGTATCCACATGTAAAAGAAACACTCCAGACCCTTCATGAGCAAGGTGTTCGATTGTTCGTAGCCAGTAACGGGCTGGAGGACTATGTAAAGGGGATCGCTGCTGCGTATGAAATGGTTCCCATTTTTGAAGGACTGTACAGTGCTGGGGAGTACAGCACGCTTTCCAAAGTGAATTTGCTGGAAATTCTGTTGAGCAAGCACGATATTTCGAACGTATGGATGGTAGGAGATCGTTCCTCAGATGTGGAAGCAGGCAAAAAGAACGGACAGACGGTGATCGGTTGCGCTTATGCTGGATTTGGTGTGAACGATGAGTTGAAGGGGTCCGATGCGATTATTACAGACTTTACGCAACTGCTTACACTTTATAAAAACGCCGAGTAACTGTGAAACACAGGTAATTGGTTATAAATAGGCTCGACGCACCATATAATTAAAACATGCTGGTACTGTCGGGCAGACGAAAAAAGAAAGGAAGGCAGCCACTTTACGTGGAGCCTTCCTTTGTCTTATTCTCTGTCTTATTCTCTGTCTTATTCTCTGTCTTATTTTCTGCTTTATCTTCTGTTTTATCTTCTGCTTTGTAGTCCGTCTGAGGCTTAGGATTAATTTGTGTGTGGTAGACCCACAAAGCATATTCCATGGGCTTGGCGATGGAACGGCGATAGGTTTCTTTTTCACCAATACGTGAAAAGACCTCACGGGCTGGCTTCGGGTTGACTTCCAGCACGTATATATGACCGTCCTTATTAATTGCCAAATCGAGCGCAAGCTCGCACAATGCCCCGTAGCTTTCTTCCAGATATGCAGCGATGTCCAGTCCGAGTTTTTCCCCTTGCTTGATGATTTTCTTTCTATGGCTTTCATCACGAATCCATTGCGTCAGCAATTGGCTCATCGGTACCGCCTTGCCTCCACCATGCAGGTTGGAAGTGACACTCCGATGTGCCCCGATTCGCCCGGCGCATCCGGTTAGCTCCCATACTCCTTGGCTATTTTTCTGTACCAGCATACGGTAATCATGGACTCTGCCATTCGGCAACTGCACAGGAATGCCTTCCTGAACAATGTAGTTATCCATGTTCCAGCTGCTCAGACGCGGCTCCAGACGGTCTAGACGTACCCGCTGCTGGGGAATAATATGGCGTTTGCGATTGCGGCCCTCAATCAGATACAGGCCTCCTTGCTTGTTAACAGGTTCAATACGTAAAATGCCGCGGCCTCCCGTACCGTTAATCGGCTTGAGGTACACTAGTGAATTCTGTTTAAGCATCCGTTTTACACTATGAAATCCACTGAACAGCTCTGTTGCAGGCAAATGGGCGCGAAAGGCAGACCTCCTCGCAAGCTGCTGATGAATGACCCACTTGTTACTCAGCGGTCGGTTTAAATATACAAGGTCTGTGTATTGCAATCGGAACTGCTTCAACTGACGATATCGCTCACTGCGCTGTACCCGGCAACGGTCGAAAATCATATCTGGAAACTCTCGCCATTTTCGGGTCCATTTTCCGCTGTGTGGATCATAGATTTGGGCAAGGAGCAGCCTGCGATCCTTGTGGACATCTGCAGGAGTGAATACATACATATCCAGTCCCAGCCTTTTCCCTTCTGCAATCATGCGCTCATATATGTCGCGCTCCTCCAATTGCTTCTTGTTGTTCAAATACAAGGTCATGATGCCTAGGACAGGTTTTGGCACAGCATTCCACCTTCCTCTGCCGTCTGCTTATCTTGGGATAACTCCCCGTGAAATATCAGCGTGGGTTTCCCGGTCGGTCCAGTTGTCATTTCGTGCGCAACAAGTCCAGCGCGGAAACAGGTTTTGAGACTGGACATATTGTCGGCGGCTACGCTGCACGTCAGACGGCGCAGCTGTTTGAGCTGGGCGGACAGCAGTCTAGCGCCCAGTCTGCGGCCCCGGTAAAGCGGACGAACAATTACGATGCAAGCATCCTTCCCGTAATTCAGAGCGAGGGAAAATCCCGCAATCCGCAGCCCCTTCTCCGTGCGCACATATGCGCACAGGAGGGAGGAGCCAGGGGTGTTCAATAGCTCGGGCGTTAAAACTGCCAACTGCCGCAGAGCATTACGAGTAATGCGCATGCCCCCTGAACTGCGGGCCAAAAACAGCAACTGTCGTCGTCTCAGTAGCCAGCTCCGGGCAGGCAAATGTTGAACATCGCTAATTTGCGGCATGATTCCACTTCCTTGATCATGATTTCAATCGTCCGGCCAAAAAGGAGCTGTACTGGAATATGCGTCTAAGCGACTTTTGGCGGATTTCCGGCTCGTCAAATTTCATCGGTTTGGCATTGGCCTCAAAAAACCAGAGTGTTCCGAGCGTATCCACGCCCAAATCCATGGACATTTCGCCGTGAGAAAGACCGGATGCGCGTTCAATTTGACGTGCAATCTGTATGGCCGTACTTTTAACTTTGTTCAGTAGATCCGTGCTGTCCTCAGGCCCAAACAGCGAGGACAGTAGCTTGAACGGGTCCTCTACACTCCCGCCACGCGGGACATGTGTGGTGATGCTCCCTTTACCCGCCAGTCTGGCACCGACCCCGGTTATACTCCAGGAGCCACGGATATTTTTTTGTACCAGGATACGCAGGTCGAAGGGTTTTTTCTGATAGGTTGCCAGATCGATACCCTGTTGAATGATATAAGGCGAGTTGCCTGCTTCCCGGCGGATACGTCCCCACAGCCGGGATAGCGATACAGATTTGTAGGTTACACTTTTTTTGTCATGCTGAATGGTCAGTCTGTAAGCCATGAGATGGTCTGGGTGGAATTTAAGAATCATAATCCCTTTTCCGGCCTTACCGTTTTCCGGCTTGAGATACAGGTATGGATACGCAGACAGCATTTTTCCTAATGAAGACAGGTTGCTTAACCGTTTGGTTGCCGGAACAAGCTGACGAGTGGTTTCCGAGGTACGCAACCACTTGAACAGTTCCCATTTGTTAAAAAAGCCTGGATTGTACAGTTCAATGCCTGAGGCATGTGAAATTTCATCCAACTTTGTGCGCACAGAGGTTTTAAGTTCATAATTACGGTTTGGGATGCGATTATAAATGACCTGTGGAGGTGGGAAATTCTGTTCCTCCCACGTCTGTAAGCTCTTGTTGAAGACATAGCCCTTAACCGTCTCATCTGCCAGTTTCAGGTCCCTGACGGTAACAATGTACACCTGATATCCCATCCGTGTTCCCGTTTCAAGAATATCCCTGAAATTGCGCTGATTGCCCTTGAAAAATTGCCCTTCGTCGTGCACTGTCAATACAGCAACGACTGGCTTATGCTCCGCCCGGGTATTCATAGTTCCTCTTTTCTGCGGAATTTACTGAGGTAAAGACAGTGGTCCAAAATATGCTCCACGGATGCTTTACCCTCCGCACGCAACGATGGATGCTGAAAAATGGATCGGCCTGGCTTGGAGTTGGCTTCAAACATCCATACCTTTTCATCCTGATCAATGCCCAGATCAAAACCGATTTCACCCAGTAGATGCTGGTGGTGGTGTTCAATGGCTTCAGCGAGCGTAACTGCTACATTCTTGGCACGTTGAAGCACTTCACCCGCCCGGTCTCCGAATACCCGGTTCAACGCCTGTTCAGGTGTCATAAGGGAGCCGCCATTTTTGATATGGGTTGTGACACTGCCACGTCCGGATTTTTTGGCTCCAATGCCGACAACGACCCACTGGTTATTTCCATTTTTATGCATGTGAAACCGGAAATCAATCGGGCAATTGTCAATCTCGATCAGCTGGATGCCCTGTTGAATGACATAACCCTTTAGCATCTGTCCCTGATTGGAGTGAAGCATCCTGAGCATGGAGTTAAAAGAGGTGAATTTTAGCAATACATTGCTATTTTTCTTACGGTACCTCACATAATATCCTTGCTTGGGAACATGGGACAGACGGTAGATTCCTTTACCGAGACTGCCTCCACTTGGCTTGTAATAAGCAAATTGATGTCGCTCCAGCATACTTCGGATACGTTCAGAGCTGGGATTCGTGTATGATTCAGGGACATAGCGGTTAACATCTGGGTTATTCTCCAGCAGATTATAGATATCGGACTTATTGAAAAAGCTCCAGTTAAAGAAGGGAATTCGTTTGCGGGAAAAGCGTTCGCGTAGTTGATTGATCGCTGGGGAAAAATCAGAGCGACGGCTCGGCAAACGATTATAGATCACGTCTGGCAAAGGTACAAGTTTACGTGTAAATTCCCCGCTGGATGACAGAAAATAGCCGTTAATCGTATCATTTTGCCAGTTGATATCCCGAGGGGTGAAGGCAAAAATATACGATTTTTTGCTACCTTCCTTCAGCAGTTGCTTAATAAAGCCTGTGCGTGATCCGAAAGGGCGAGTGGTGGAGGTGGTACCGTCAGACAGCACGCCAATCAACGGCCCTAGCTGTATATCACCATCCAGATTTCGCAAATAGATGGACCCGCTTTTGGGAACACGGATTGCGTTACGTAAGCCGGAGGTCAAGTATAGATGGCGTCCCGCCTTCTGAATTGGTTTTACTGTAGCGGGGATCTGATCCTTACCGAGCCGCAGACGAACGGACTTGGCTCCGGATAATTTAAGGCTTTTCAACAAGGCAGTGGATATATACGCCACCTTGTCGGGCTGCTGTGAGAAATGCACATTGCAATGCGTTAAACTCATCTGTTTATCCTCCTATACCGTATGTTCAAGGGAGGCGTCCGCGCCCTTTGGCCCTGTCGCTTTGGAATGGGTCATTAAATATCGAGCATATTCGAGCGGGCGGTTGACCGACTGGAAAGCGCACTCTGGCTGACGGGTCTGAAAAAAGGAGGCCCGCCCAGGTCGGGAATTAACCTCCAATAGCCAGATGTTCCCGATCCGGTCAATACCGTAATCAATTCCCAACTCGCCAAGGCGGCCATAACGTTCCTCCAGCGCCCTGGTAATGGTCAAGGACAGCGTCATCATCTGCCTGATGATGAGACGCGTGGTGTCCGCGCCAAATTGTTCACGAAGGTAAGGCTCAGCAGGATGGGCTTCGCCTCCACCGTGCAGATTAGAAGTCAGGGTTCCTTTTCTGCCTTCTCTTACGGCAAAGCCCGTCAGGCACCAATAGCCGTTTCCATCCTTTTGTATGAGTGCGCGAACATCAAAGGGATGATTGCTTTGGCTTGTTAATTTCAAATAAGGCTGCACGATATAAGCGCGTTTGTGTGCAATTCCGTGGATCCATGACAATCCTGCATCCAATTCGGAAAACGAGCGCCGGAACGGGCGGTTACGGGAGTCTCTACCCTGTACAAGTAGTCCCTGACCTCCTTCTGCCAGCCGGAGATACAGTGTGCTCTTGCCATGTGTTCCGGTCTGTGGCTTCATAAACAGCTCCGAATGGCGTCGTAGCCATTCCACAAGCTGAGTCGTGTCCCGGTAAGGCGCCGTAGGCGGCACAAAGGGACGCACTTTATCTACCGCATGCAAAGCGCGATACACCTGCCATTTGCCAGGTAAGTTACGCGACCAGTAGATGAGCTTGCGCGATTTTTGCTCCGCCATGTCTTCCAGTGTGCGCCTGACATTCTGGCTCTCGTGGACATGGAGACAGCGGTTATACACAATGTCCGGCAACGGAAAGCGACCGGATGTCCATACTCCGTTACGATAAACATAACCTCGTATGGAGTGATCTTCAGGTGAGACTCCTTCGGCGGTAAACGCCATTACGCTAAGACCAGAGCGCCTGCCCAACAGACTTAGCCTGCGGCAAAAATCGGCTTCGGTAATAGGGGGAGTGACGGCCTGATTCCGGCTAACAAGCACGCCCAGCGTACCTGGCACAACAAGAGACACCGACAACAGCTCCTTTGGCAGCCAGACTCTGGAAGAGATGAATTCATTTGAAGCCGGCTGAATAACAGCAGTATTCAATCATTTTTTTAACGGACGGGCGAGTTTTCTGATCATTTAACGGCGTGTTGTCATTCTTTGATGGCTTCGAATTGACCTCCAGCAACCAGATGCGCCCTGTGCTATCTATTGCCAGATCAATACCAAATTCCGCGAAATGGGCGGGAATTTCTTTTTCCACTCCGCTTGCGATATCCAGTGCTGCTGTTTTCAGAGAGGTATGCCCATTCGATTTAACGGTTGCGGGCAGCGTGGTTTTGGCAAGTGCTTCCTTGACTGTGCTCAGCGTGCCGCCTCTTGCCAGATTGGACACAAAGTGGCTTCCTCCAGCGATCCGGGCGACAATGGATGTTACGGTCCAGGTTCCGGACGAATTTTTCTGTACAAGCGCACGAAAGTCGACCGGACGCTTACCGTGATCAATCAAGGTAAGTCCCTGTTGGAGTTGAAAGCGTGTTGTTTTCATTTTTCCCGCTAAGCTTTTGTACAGCTTATCTACGTTGGCATACGTTTGCTTGCGGGGCGTGCCCGCTGTTGTGGATAACACCGAAAAGGTGCCATCGGTTTGCTTGTTAATGCGCATTATGCCTTTACCCAAGCTTCCGCGCACTGGCTTGAGAAAAACAGCGGGATACTGGTTGCACATTTTTTTGAAAACAGCAAAGGTTTGCAGCAAGTGGGACTCGGGTAAATACTTGCGCAGGGAAGAATTTGATTTAAGCGCATCAAATACTTCATTCTTATCCAGAAACTTTTCGTTAAAAATGGTCGTGCCGTACTGCGATTTTACTTCTTTCATGAAATGCTGTACGCTAGTTCTGTTCTCGAGTTTACGGGAGGTAAGACGGTTATTGACGACATCGCCGGCGGGCATGACCGTCTTTTTCCAGCCTCCGTCATACACCCATCCCTGAACTCGCCCGGGCTGACTTCCGATATGCTCCGGGGTGAAAAAATACACATATGCTCCTTGTCTGCGGCATTCCCCGACTAGTTCACGGCAGAACAGGGTGATCGACCCGAAAGGCTTGTCGGGCTGTTCGGGATAGTCCCGACTGACCAGCACGCTAATAAGTGGGCCCACTCGAAGTGTCCGGCGACCTCGGCTGTAGGTTACTCGCAGATCACAATTGGCATGAAGCCCCATTTTTCGGGCTAGCACGCTTCCCACACGTAGGCCGCTGTAGCGGGGCACCGATATGACGGTAACCTCTTGGCGGAACGAACCGAAGGCGAGCTGAACGGGGTGGCCAGCGGATATTTTCCATTTGCGAAGCAGGGACTCGCCGACCATGAGTACGTCATCCTGCAAGATGCCCGATCCGATGATTTGAATCGTTGTTTTTTTGATGGACATCGTGGATCTCCTTCCGGGCAGCAACTTGATGTCTTGAAAGTAACGGGAAACGTGAATGGGCTGTAATAGCACTGATTCATCATATGAGGACATATATCCCTTGGTGATTGACGGACAATGTGAAATGTTGACACTAAACTTGTATTGGAGGAATAAACAATCATGAACATCTATGACAAAGCCCATGATTTAGCGAAAGCATTGAAGGAAAGCAAAGAGGTAGAGGAAATTACGTCAGCGATGAAGCTGATCGAAACCGATCCAGAAGCCAAGAAAATGCTCGACGATTTCCGTGAACGCCAAATGGAAGTACAGCAACGGATGATGAGCGGCGATATGCCAGCACAGGAAGAGATGGAAAAGATGGAGAAGCTGTTTGAGGTACTTAGCTTGAACCTCAACATCCGACGCCTGTTCGACGCTGAACGCCGCTTGAGCGTGATTATTGAGGATGTTAACAAAATTATTGCAGACAGTCTTCAAGATTTGTACGGTTCATCTCTGTAAGTTTGTCTCATATTCCTTCCTGTCCTCTCATAGACTAGATACATAGAGTCACAGGGAGAGGAAGGGATACGATTGGGTTCTTTTAAAAAATGGAAACACGGTTTGTACACACTGATTGCGCTGGCTATGGTCTTGGTTGCGTTACCACGCATCTCGCTTGCAGGCGGTTTGAACTGGGTCAACGGCTTTGGGATAGTATGGGTACTTTTTGCGCTGCTAGTCATCGGGGCGAACATGCATTTTTTGCTGGGTGTGGATGAGGAAAAGCGCAAAACGCTGGAGCGTGTGCGGCGGGCCAAAATGCAGCAGTGGCAGATGAAATGGGATAAAAAAGCTGACAAAGGTAGCATGCAGTGAGTTTTTTTTAGCTTGTCCTGGGATTGCCCCCAGATACAAATCAATCATAGTAAGAAGCGGTCCTTGTAATAGAGGGGATCGCTTTTTTGCTATTTCCGAAGCAGAAAACTCAAAATGAACAAAGGTCTAAAATAAAGGTATTTTGTGCTATAATAGATACAGAATGATACAGATTGAACGTTGGGGGTGTAACAGAGTTGGACGGGCTAGATGAAACAGTTACGAAGCATGAGCAGCTATTGCGACATATCGAGCAGTTGAAAATAGGCTCCAAAATTTCTGTGCGCAGGTTGGCTAAAGAAATGAGCGTCAGCGAAGGAACGGCCTATCGGGCCGTGAAGGAAGCCGAGAACCTGGGAATTGTCATTACCAAGGAACGGATCGGAACAGTACGAGTAGAGAAGCGTCCGCGCGGCTTGTCCGAGCAGCTGACCTTTGCAGATGTCGTGAATATTGTAGAGGGACATGTGCTGGGCGGAAGTGAGGGGCTGGAGAAGCCCTTGCACAAGTATGTTATTGGGGCGATGCGCGAGGAAGCTATGGCCCGTTATATTGACGCTGGCAGTTTGCTGATCGTTGGTAACCGTGAGGATGCGCATTCACTTGCATTGGAGCAGGGGGCAGGTGTGCTGATTACAGGGGGATTCGGTACGAGCCGAGAGGTTAAGCAGCTCGCAGACAAGATCAGTCTGCCGATTATTTCCTCACGCCATGATACTTTTACAGTGGCATCTATGATTAATAGAGCCATATTTGACCGCTTGATCAAAAAGAAAATTATGCTGATTGAAGACATTGCGGCAGGCAAACCGAAAACGTTGACCTTGAAAATCAACAGCACGCTTACCGAGTTTGAAGAACTTTCGGTGACGACTGGACATCATCATTTTGCAATAGTGGATGAATGGAATCGTTTAATTGGTATCGTCAGCCGCAAAGATGTGGAGGGGCTTCAACCTGAGCATACGATGGATAAATGTCTGATCCGCAATCCGATAACGGTCACTTACCAGACCTCGCTGGCTTCAGCCGCGCAAATGATGGCGTGGGAAGGTGTGGATTACTTGCCGGTCGTGGACCGCAACCGCAAGCTGCTCGGGTCCGTTACACGGCGTGAGGTGCTGGAGGCGCTGCGTAACGCCCAAAAGCAGCCACAACTTGGCGAGACGTTCGACCAGTTGATCTGGAACGGGTTTGCTGAAGAGCGTAATGAGGATGGATCGTTATTTTTTCGCGGTTTTATCATTCCGCAAATGGCGACCAATTTAGGTACGATCTCGGAAGGCGTATTGGTCAACGTGATGACACAAGCGGGCTACCGGGCAGCTAGAGACATGACCGGCAAGGATTATGTGCTGGACAATTTAACGACTTATTTTATTAGACCCGTACAGATAGAGGATGCTGTCGTTCTTCGTCCGTTGTTGCTTGAGATGAGTCGCCGTACCTGCAAGCTAGAAATTGCAATTTCACGGGAAAATCATTTGGTATGCAAAGCAGTGATGACGCTTCAATCCATTGAACATGGTTAGTCTACCAATGGATTGGAGCAAGGTGTGAAGGCGAATAGATCGACTTAGTGGCTTTCAGGCAATCTTTCTTTTGCTTCCAGCCAAATTTGCAGCACACCTTCCATTACAAGCATCGTTTTGACCTGGATCGTATACTCCTTGTCACGAACGGTGTATTTTTTTTGGTGCAGCAACATACGTACCAGCTTGCTGTCAGAGTCAATCTCAAACATATCTCTGCCACGCAGCACCTCCAGATCACGACTGACACGGCGCAGAAGTTCCTTTAGGTTGATAGAATCAATTTTTTCGGCCGAAGCTTCCTCCGGAATCAGCTTGATCTCTTTGACAACGGTTTGGCGCTTGCTGTATTTGCGCAATGTTTTGTTGTCCTCCTCGGCTTGCTGGAGCTGGAATTGAAGATCCTGGTTGTTCGTCCATAGCTGATTGAAGCTGGCATGCCAGATGGCATTGTAGATCATTCCTCCCGTAATCATACCGAGTACAAAGACGGAGGATAATTGCATAAAAGGGCGCAGGCGCTCAAAAGGGGGGACTCTCATAGTCGTTTCACCTCACGGCCGTCCGTTGCCGCATACCCACTTGACCAGCTCTGCACCCATATGAGCGCCTAAAAAGGCGAAAATCAAATACAATATCTGCTTAATGGCAGGTGACAAATTACCATCTAACATATTGCTTTCAATGACCCGGATCGGGTCCATCGTCCCCCCCACAGCAGCGGCAAGCGCCCATATTTTAATTCTTCCAGCAACCTCCAGCATCGTCTGGGTAGGCGGCTGAAGCGATACCACAGCTCCCATTCCGCCGAGCATGGCTCCCCCGAGCACGATGCCGAAGGCAATGAAGAAGTCGAGAATCGCTTTGGATATAAAAGTGCTCATGCTCTTTTCCTCCTTAGGTATACGAATCAGGACGGCGCTTGTCCGCCGAGGTCTGTACTTTTATTCTATGGGCGCTACTAACGCGGATATGATAAAATAGTTTGAAGAAAATCAAGCGGTGAAAGGAAGAGAAGCGCATGAGTTCATTTGTGCATTTGCATGTTCATAGCGAGTACAGCCTGCTGGACGGCGCGGCTCGTACCGCGGAGTTGGTCAAACAGGCATCAGCTTACGGAATGAAGGCGCTGGCCCTTACAGATCACGGGGTCATGTACGGTGCCATTCCTTTTTATAGAGCGTGTGTAGAGAACGGCATTAAGCCGATTATCGGGTGTGAGGCCTATATGACGGCAGGATCGCGCAAGGAGCGTGGCAGCCGGAAGGATCAGCCCATATATCATTTAATTTTGCTCGCCAAAAATAAAACAGGCTATCAAAATCTGATGAAGCTGTGCTCCATCGGCCATTTGGAGGGCTTTCACTACAAGCCGCGCATCGACATGGAGGCTTTGGCTGCCCATCATGAAGGCATCATATGCCTGAGCGCTTGTTTGGGCGGTGAAGTGCCGCAGCATTTACTGCATGGTCGGGAAGCTGAAGCACGACGAGCAGCGGAGCGATATCGTAACATTTTTGGCGATGATTTTTATCTGGAACTCCAGGATCATGGTCTATCGGAGCAAAAACGCGTAAATCCTCTCTTGATCGCACTGGCGAAGGAACTGGATATTCCACTGGTGGCGACGAATGACGTGCATTACTTGACTGAGCCAGATGCAGACGTGCAGGACGTTCTGATCTGTATCGGGACAGGGAAGACAGTTGACGATGAGGAGCGCTTGCGTATACCAACACGTCAGTTGTATCTGAAAAGTCAGGAGGATATGGCTCGTTTATTCCCGCATGTGGCAGAAGCCATCGCCAACACGGTGCGTATTGCTGAAAAATGCGAACTGGAGCTGGAATTCGGTCAATCCATTTTGCCTGAATATCGTCCGCTGCCGGAAGGAATGACCTCTTCGTCCTATTTACGCAATCTGTGTGTGCAAGGGCTGGAGCGTCGCTATGGAAGCGATCCCGGATGGGAGCAGCCGGAGGAACGGGAAAGGCTGAACCAACGGCTAAACTATGAGTTAAATACCATTGACAGTATGGGTTTCAGCGATTATTTCCTGATTGTATGGGATTTTATTGCCTTCGCTCATAAGCATAAGATAGCAACGGGACCGGGGCGGGGTTCCTCAGCAGGCAGTTTGGTTGCCTATGTGCTTAATATCACGAATGTCGATCCGATGAAATACAACCTGCTCTTTGAACGGTTTCTGAATCCCGAACGAATTAGTATGCCGGATATAGATATTGATTTTAGTGATGAACGGCGTGACGAGGTTATCGACTATGTAGTACAAAAGTACGGAAATGAGCATGTAGCGCAAATTATTACCTTTGGAACGCTGGCGGCAAGAGCCGCTGTCCGTGACGTCGGTCGTGTATTGAACGTGCCATATGGCGAGGTGGACAAGGCAGCCAAGCTGATTCCGGCGCAGCTAGGCATTAATATCCGTCATGCGTTGGAAATTACCCCGGAGCTGAAAACGCTATATGAAACGAAGCCCAAGACACGTGAACTGCTGGATATGGCGATCAAGGTTGAAGGAATGCCTCGTCATGCTTCGACACATGCAGCAGGTGTTGTCATTTCGCGGACTCCATTGACCGATGCGGTTCCGCTTCAAGAGGGGAGTGAAGGGGTACCTTTGACGCAGTACTCGATGGAAAATCTAGAGCGCATTGGTTTGCTTAAAATGGATTTCCTTGGGCTGCGTACACTCTCCATTATTGAACGGTGCATACACTGGATTGCGGAAGACCATGGAGAAACGCCTGATTTTAGCCGTATTCCCGATAATGATCCACATACCTATGACTTGCTGGGCAAAGGAGATACAGGAGGCGTATTCCAGCTGGAGTCGGCTGGTGTACGCCGGGTACTCAAGGATTTGAAGCCGAGTGTATTCGAGGATATCATTTCTGTCCTGGCTTTGTATCGTCCGGGCCCGATGGGATTTATTCCTAACTTTATACAGGCCAAACATGGTCAGATTGAGATTTCTTATCCGCATCCTGACCTGGAACCGATCTTAAAGGACACGTACGGTATTATTGTGTATCAGGAGCAAATCATGCAGATTGCTTCGCGCATGGCGGGTTTTTCCCTGGGAGAAGCCGATCTGTTGCGCCGGGCTGTGTCCAAGAAAAAGCGCGAAGTGCTGGATCTGGAGCGCGGGCATTTTGTCGAAGGCAGTATCAAGCAGGGATACACGGAGGAGGAGGCCGGAAGGGTTTACGATATGATTGTCCGTTTTGCTGACTACGGCTTCCCGCGTGCCCATGCAGCTGCTTATGGTGTGCTAGCATTTCAGACGGCTTATTTAAAGGCCCATTATCCGGTACAATTTATGGCTTCAATGCTGACAGCGGTGATGGGAAGTCATCGAAAAGTGGCTGAATATGTTGTCGAATGCCGTCGTATGGATATCGCAGTGTTGCCACCTGATGTGAATGAGAGCGGGGTGCTGTTTACTCCGTTACAGCAGGGAGGCATCCGCTTCGGCCTGGCTGCGATTAAAAATGTCGGCACACAGGCGATGGAGAGCATTCTCGCTGTTCGCAAGGAACGGCCTTTCGACAGCCTGCTCGATTTTTGTCGACGTGTCGATTTGCGGGTATGTAATAAGAGAGTAATTGAATCGCTTATTCAGGCAGGGGCCTTTGATTCGTTGACGGGTCATCGGGCACAGTTGCTTGCCATGCTGGATGAAACGGTGGATGCAGCCGTCAAATGGCGCAAGGAACGGGATGACTTGCAAATTGATATGTTTGGTTTTGTGGAAATGCCCAATTGGGATATCGAATATCCCAATGTACCCCAATTTAGTGCCAGCCAGCAATTAGAGCTGGAACGTGAACTGCTGGGACTGTATTTATCGGGGCATCCGTTGGATGATTTTGAGTCGCTGTTGGAAAGCAGCGAGGCGGATCGTTTGATGGAGCTGGGCGATGTCCCTGATGAAACGGTTGTTGTGACTGCAGGCATGGTAGTGTCACTCAAAACGATTACGACCAAGCAGGGTAAGGCTATGGCCTTTATTGAGCTGGAGGATCAGATTGAGCGCTGTGAGGTTGTGCTGTTTCCTGAGGTATGGAAGCGAAGCCAGCAGTGGATTGAAAAGGGAGCTTTGCTTACGCTTCGAGCCAAGATGCAGCAGCAGGACGAGCACTTCAAGCTCCTTGCGGATGAGACCGCCCCGCTGGCGGAAGACTCGCTGGCACGGCTCCTCCAGCGCCGACGTGCCAGTACGCGCTCGTCCGCCACAGCTGGAGCATCCGTACCAGCTGCTGGTTCTGCTGCTGGCGGCCCAGGCGGGAGAGCGCCGCGTGTGTCACCCTCGCCTTCGGCAGCCACTGCATCTGCTTCGCCTCAGCCGAAGGCGGCCCGTCCCGTGACGGCTGCTTCACCGCGCGGAGCCGAAGCGGATCGCGGTGAACAGGTGCCGGTCCCGCGCAGCGTGGAGCGGACCACTCGTCAGCGGGTGTTTGTCAAAATCACTCGCCATGCCGAGGAGGACGCCAGCTTGCTGGTCAGTCTCAAGGCACTGCTACAGGAGCATTCCGGTGCTATGCCTACCGTGCTTTTTTATGAGAGCAACCAGCGTCTGCTTGCGTTGAGCGATGCTTACAACATTAAGCCTTCTCCTCAGCTTTTTGATCAAATGGAGTCGATGTTGGGTGAAGGCACGGTGAAAGTCAAATGATAGGCACACAGCAAAGCGCCCTTATTGTAACGGTTTAATGAACATTTTCCTTCCCTCCCGCATACACTTGGAAAACTGGCGGAACAGGAGATTCAACACGTACCCTGCACCATAAGGTCCCGTACGGTGAAAGAATAGAACTGCACGGTGAAAGCGGGAGGGAAATTATGTCCTATGAATATGCAGAAACTTTGTTAAATCGCAGAGGCATTCGGATCGAGTCCATTGCGGACATTGTTTTTCAGCTTCAGCTAAAATATTATCCTCATTTGACGATGGAAGAATGTATAGACAGTGTCAAAGCGGTTTTGCAAAAGCGCGAGGTTCAATATACGTTGCTCACAGGTATTGCGCTTGATGAACTGGCCGAAAAAAAACTTCTCCCCCAGCCATTGCAAGCCATTATGGAGGCTGACGAACCGCTGTACGGAGTGGACGAGACACTGGCTCTTGGAATTACGAGTGTGTACGGTATGATCGGCTTAACCAGTTTTGGTTATCTGGATAAGGAAAAGACGGGGATTATTGAACAGCTGAACCAAAAAGGCAGTGGTATTCATGTGTTTTTAGACGATCTTGTCGCCGGACTGGCTGCCGCTGCTTCTTCGCGCATTGCACATCGGAGCCTCCATGCTAAGCATTATCCTGCATCATTGGATGCTTAATTGACCTGTGTGGACAGAGTTGATGATTTTCTAGGCCCTCCGACGGAACTTGAATGATCAGGAGGGCTTTTGTTGCGGGAAAAAAGTAAGGTATGTTATCATGAGTCTATTATATGGGCTCAAAACTTGAGGCTTAGGGGGTAGAAACAAGGCATGTGGACGGTGATTTATATTGCACCGACGGCCAGACTGGCTGACATGATTAAGCTCAAACTGTCTGAAGAAGGTTTTATGGTGCAGGCCCGGGCCATCAGCGCATCCAAGCAACAGTTTGAGATACTTGTGCCTTCGGGTGAAGTCGAAGAAATACAGGAAGTGCTTAATTCGATTTTGCGCCCTTGAGTCCGGAACGGCGGAAGTGATACAGCAGCATGAGTGGAACAAAGGATGCACGATCGGCGGTAATGTTTTAGTAACAGGCGTTGACGTGTGTATGAACATAATGCTTAGAGGTGCCGCATAGACGGCAGAGGACCTTGTATCGGTTACGGCTGACAAATAAACGGCTGGAGAGGTGTAGTTGTGTTTAAAGATTTATTCCAAAAGAAGCGTAAATACGCGACCATCCCTTCGGAACGGGCGCTGAGCGGCGATCAAGCGGACATGCCGGATCGTCCCAAACGGGAAATTCCCGAAGGTCTTATGACCAAATGTGGCAAGTGCGGAAGTATTCAATACAGCAAAGAACTAGAGAAAAATTTGAAAGTGTGTCCGGTGTGCGGATACCATATGCGTTTGAATGCAATGGATCGCATTCGCATGGTGCTCGACGAAGACACATTTACGGAATATGATGCAGATATGATTTCGGTTGACCCGCTGGACTTTCCGGGATATGCGAGCAAGCTGGAGCAACAGACCCTGAAATCTGGCTTGCGAGAGGCTGTCGTTACAGGCGACGGCCTTATTTATGGACATCCTGTTGTCGTTGCTGTGATGAGCTTTGACTTTTTTACCGGCAGTATGGGTTCGGTCGTAGGAGAGAAAATTACCCGCGCCATTGAGCAAGCAATAGACAAGCGTCTGCCGCTAATTATTTTCTCAACTTCTGGCGGGGCACGTATGCAGGAAAGTATTTTAAGCTTGATGCAGATGGCCAAAACAAGTGCTGCTCTTGCTCGTCTGGATGAGCAGGGCT
The DNA here is from genome assembly GCF_038005565.1 of Paenibacillus sp. FSL R10-2748. Lineage (NCBI taxonomy): Bacteria > Bacillati > Bacillota > Bacilli > Caryophanales > Paenibacillaceae > Paenibacillus > Paenibacillus sp. FSL R10-2748. The sequence goes on along the minus strand of NZ_JBBOTK010000001.1, from coordinate 676,599 downwards.
TGCTCTATATTTCTGTTATCACCGACCCGACTACAGGCGGAGTATCCGCCAGCTTTGCTACGCTTGGAGATATTAATATTGCGGAGCCAGGAGCTGTATTCGGCTTTGCAGGGCGTATTGTAATTGAACAGACAATCAGACAGAAGTTGCCGGATGATTTTCAAACATCCGAATTTAATTTGCAGCACGGACAATTGGATATGGTTGTACACCGCAAGGAACTGCGTGATACCCTCGGGCAACTGCTTGATCTGCACAGTGTGAAAGGGGTGGAATAGATGGCTGGTGAATTGCCTTATGAAAAGCCCCTGGTCGAGATGCGACAGAAGATCGAAGAACTCAAGCAATTCGGACAGGATAAGCAAATTGATTTTACAGATGAAATCAACCGTCTCGAGGACCGTTATCTCGAGATGGAAGAAGAAATATATTCGAACATTACAGCACCACAAAAAATGCATTTGGCCCGTCATCATCAAAGACCAACGTCTCTTGATCTGATTGAGCAGGTGTTTACGGACTTTATTGAATTACACGGCGACCGCTTGTTTGGAGACGATCTGGCGGTTGTGGGCGGAATTGCCAAGCTAAATGGTATTCCGGTGACCGTCATTGGTCAACAGCGTGGTAAGGATACGAAAGATAACATTGCACGTTTCTTTGGTAGTGCTCATCCGGAAGGATTTCGTAAAGGCTTGCGTCTGATGCAGCAGGCTGATAAATTCAAACGCCCAATTATTACATTCATTGATACGAAGGGCGCTTATCCGGGTAATACAGCAGAGGAGAGAGGTCAATCGGAAGCGATTGCCCGCAACTTGCGGGAGATGGCAAAGCTTTCGGTGCCTGTTATTTGTGTGGTCATCGGCGAGGGTGGAAGCGGCGGTGCGCTTGCGTTTGCAGTCGGTAACCGTGTGCTGATGCTGGAACATGCCATTTATTCGGCCATTTCTCCAAACGGTGCTGCCTCGATTCTATGGAAAGATGCTTCCAAGGCCGATCAGGCAGCTGAAGCCATGAAGATTACGGCTAATGACCTCCTGCGCATGGAAATTATCGAGGATATTGTGCCGGAGCCGAAAGGAGGCGCGCATCGTAACTATGAAGTGACCGCTGCCGCAATCAAGGAGCTATTGGAACGTCATTTGGCAGACCTTACGAATATGAGCTGCGATGAATTGAGGGAAGATCGGTATCAAAAATTCCGAAAAATAGGTCAATACACCTTCTTGAAGTCTTCGGAATCTGAGCCTATGTTGTAATACGCTGTAAACGGGTAACAATAAATATGACGAACTTCCTATACAAATAGGAAAAAGTGTAGTAGATTTAATTGTTGGAAAAAGATATAAAGAGTAGCACCTTTGAAAACGGAGGAAAAACCCAAATGCGCAAAACTAAGATTGTATGTACCATCGGTCCTTCCAGTGAGTCATTGGAAAATGTGAAGAAACTGATTTTGGCTGGTATGAACGTAGCCCGCCTGAATTTCTCTCACGGTGATTTCGAGGAGCATGGCAACCGGATTAAAAACATCCGTCAAGCTTGTAAGGAGCTTAACAAGAACGTTGCTATTTTGCTCGATACGAAGGGGCCGGAAATCCGGACAGGAAAGCTCGAAGTTGAACCTATTGAGCTTGTTCAGGACGAGTTCATTACGCTGACAACGGAAGAAATTCTCGGTACGCAAGATCGTATTTCTATTACGTACAAAGATCTTCCCTCGGACGTGGAGCCCGGCTCCACCATTCTGATCGACGATGGTCTGATCGGACTCACCGTTATTGAAGTATCAGGCACTGAAATCAAATGCCGCATTGTTAATGGCGGAACGATCAAGAGCAAGAAGGGCGTTAACGTTCCAGGCGTCGCTATTTCTTTGCCTGGTATTACGGAAAAAGATGCTAATGATATCATTTTCGGTATTGAGCAGGACATTGATTTCATCGCGGCTTCTTTTGTTCGTAAAGCAAGTGATGTGCTGGAAATCCGCGAATTGCTGGCGAAACACAACGCAAGTCATATTCAAATCATCTCCAAAATAGAAAATCAGCAAGGTGTTGACAACCTGGATGAAATTTTGGAAGCTTCGGATGGCCTGATGGTTGCTCGTGGTGACCTCGGTGTGGAAATTCCTGCTGAAGAAGTGCCTCTGGCGCAAAAATTGATGATTAACAAATGTAATGTAGCTGGCAAGCCTGTTATTACGGCAACACAAATGCTGGATTCCATGCAACGTAACCCGCGTCCGACTCGTGCGGAAGCAAGTGACGTGGCGAATGCTATTTTTGACGGAACAGACGCAATTATGCTGTCCGGCGAAACAGCTGCGGGTAAATATCCGGTAGAATCCGTATTGACGATGTCACGTATTGCAGAAAAAGCTGAGTCTTCTCTGAACTACCGTGATTTGTTCAAAAAACAAAGAACGGCTCAAGAAATTAGTATTACAGAAGCAATCAGTCAATCTGTTTCTATTTCTGCACTTGACCTGCATGCCAAAGCGATCCTGACGTCCACACAAAGCGGAACAACGGCGCGTATGATTTCTAAATACCGTCCTGAAGCTCCGATTGTTGCTGTTACAACACAGGAAAGAACAGTTCGCCGTTTGGCTCTGATCTGGGGCGTACATGCAGTACAAGGCAGACCAGTCGTTGACACAACAGATAGTCTGTTTGACAATGCGCTGGAAGGCGGTCGCAAATCTGGCCTCGTTAAAGAGGGCGATTTGGTTGTGATTACTGCGGGCGTACCTCTTGGTGATTCCGGTTCTACGAACCTGATCAAAATTAGCTGCGTTCCAGCACAAGCGTAATTAAAGTCTCGAAATAATACCGAGGCTGTATGTATTCGTTACAACAAGCAAAAGAGCATTCAAGTCAATAAGACTTGGATGCTCTTTTTTTATGCTCTCTAGCTTTTCATTTCCAGTCCTTCTCGTCGTATGAAATCAAGGAATGCCTGTTGCGTCAAGTTCATGTGTGTATCTTGTTGGTACACGATGTTTATTTGATAATGACTCCTTTTGTTATCAGCCTCGGGATAAGGAAGCCATTCCACCGAGGGAACAGCATTTTCATTATTATCGACTCCACTTGCAGGAAAGAAGGCAAGCGCTTCTCCGCCGCTTACGACTTGCTTTACCGCTTCCCAAGAGTTGATTTCCAGATGAGGCTTAACTAGCGAGGAATACTGATCTACAACTGATGAACCGCTATATTTTACCCATGTGTGCTTGTCCAGCATATCGGGTCCATCGAACTCCTCTGATATGGATGCAGGTGCAAGTGCAGATGCAGAACGGATAACTCCTACTTGATCTGAAGCCACTGGCTCTGCCACCGTATACTCTGAAAGAGAATCTCTATCGTCGAGAAAAGCAAAATCAATTTCTCCCTGTTTCAGTAGCTGCTTAATGGCATCCGGGGATTGAATCTCCAACTGAATACGACAATCTGGATATCGTTGAGCAAACTTAGCCATCAAAGTGGGGAGGAGATACGTACCTGATATCGACTCTGCACTCAGATGTAATTGACCCTGTGACTCTTCTGTCAGTTCATCTACAGCTTGTCTAGCTTCTTGCTCCAGAGAGATGATCTGTTTTGCGTAAGGTAATAATTTTTTTCCAGCTTCCGTTAGCATAATCCTGCCTTGTTGAAGAGAGAATAGGGAAACACCCATTTCCTTTTCCAAGCTTTTCATATGAAAGCTGACGGTAGGTTGTTTGACTTGCAAAGCTTCGGCCACATCCGTTGCCTTATGGAATTTGTCGATCAGCATCAAGATACGCAATTTTAGAATATTCATGGAATCCAGCAGCTCTCCTTATATGTCGTTCATATGTGAATTTCAAACTATAGATTAATTATATACCGAAAAATAATTTATCTATCAATATTTTATATTTGTTTTACAAAACCACGTCGTTCGTCTAACATTCCAGGCCTACAATGTAAAAGTGTTGATGGTCATAAATAAAAAACCGTCACTTAACTAAGGGGAGGACAATAAAAAATGTTGAAAAAATGGCCGTTCATTCTGATGACTCTCACCATGGTATTTGCACTTGCAGCTTGCGGATCAGGTAACAATGCTGCACCACAAGGAGAAGCTGCTACAGGAACAGACAATAAAGCAGCTGCTGAACTGACAGGAAATATTCTGGCTGTTGGCTCCACTGCACTTCAACCATTGGTAGAGCAAGCGGGACAAAAATTTATGGCTGTCGATAAATATAAAGGCATTGCAGTTCAAGTACAGGGCGGCGGTAGCGGTACTGGCTTGACTCAAGTTTCCGGCGGACAAGCGGACATCGGTAACTCCGACGTGTTTGCAAAAGAAAAACTGGAGAGCGGCGCAGATGAACTGGTCGATCACCAAGTAGCTGTTGTAGCCATGTCAGCGGTAGCGAATCCTAAAGTAGGCGTTACAGACCTGAAAAAAGATCAATTGGTACAAATCTTTACAGGTAAAATCACGAACTGGAAAGAAGTTGGCGGTGCAGATCAAAAAATCGTTATCGTAAACCGTCCAAGCAGCTCCGGTACTCGTGCAACATTTGAAAAATACGCATTGGGACAAAAAACGGAAGATCTGCCGGGCTCCATTCAAGAAGATTCCTCCGGTACTGTGAAAAAACTGATTGCTGAAACACCGGGTGCGATTGGTTATCTGGCTCTGTCCTACATCGACAACACAGTAACTACTTTGAAATATGATGGCGTTGAAGCTAACGTTGAAAATGTAGAACAAGGTAAATATCCAGTATGGGCTTACGAGCATATGTACACTAAAGGTGAGCCAAAAGAGCATGTAAAAGCATTCCTTGACTACATTCTGTCAGATGAAATCCAAAAAACGGATGTCGTAGACTTGGGATACATTCCAGTAGCAGGTATGCAAGTGAAACGTGATGCTGACGGTAATATCACGAAATAAGGAGAGTCACACCTCCTGTTCGATGAACGCAGCTAACGCGAGTATATTCACGAAGAAGAGGCGGACTAGCGTCCTGCCTCTATTCTTCGGTTAAAGGAGTTACAGTATGGAACCAATTGAAGGGAAGGCATACATGGAACAGAATAAACGATCCCGAGTTATGAAAGAAAGACATTACTGGGAAGAATGGACCGGCCGCATATATACGTCGGTTTGTGTCGTTTTTTTAGTTGCAGTCATTGTCTCCATCGTATATTTTGTTGCCTCCAAAGGTGTAGCTACATTTGCGGTGAATGGAGTCAGTCTGCGAGAGTTTTTCTTTGGAACCAAATGGAGCCCGGATGGCGAGCCTAAGTCCTTCGGAGCGCTTCCGTTTATTACGGGTTCTTTTGCAGTAACCATACTGGCGGCTTTAATTGCCAGTCCGCTCAGCTTATGTGCGGCTTTATTTATGACGGAAATCGTGCCGAAATCGGGTAAACGTATCCTTCAACCCGCGATTGAATTATTATCTGGTATTCCGTCGGTTGTATATGGCTTTGTCGGCTTGACCGTCATCGTCCCGCTGCTGCGGAACGTGTTTGGAGGACAAGGCATTGGCATTCTGGCAGGCTGCCTAGTGTTGTCAGTCATGATTTTGCCGACGATTACGAGTATTATGGCGGATGCATTGTCTTCCTTACCGGGGGGGCTGCGTGAATCCTCTTATGCTTTGGGTGCTACCCGCTGGCAGACAATTGCCCGTGTTATTATTCCGACGCTGCTGCCTGCTCTTTTAACAGGAATTATTCTCGGTATGGCTCGTGCCTTCGGAGAAGCGTTGGCTGTACAGATGGTAATCGGGAATGCTCCGCACATACCGCATTCCTTGCTGGAATCCGCTTCGACCTTGACCAGCGTCATTACACTTAGCATGGGGAATACAGCGATGGGCTCCGTTCATAACAATGCTCTCTGGAGCATGGCGCTTGTTCTTCTGCTCATGACATTCATTTTCGTGCTGCTGGTAAGGCTGCTTGAAAGGAGAAACCGGGTTTGATGAAAGCTAAAACGACCGACAAGATCGCTACATTTGTAATCTGTTTCTTCGCCTTGTTCATTGTTGCACTTTTGGTGGGATTACTGGGCTTCATTTTGGCCCGCGGAGTCAGTCATATTTCTTTTGACTTTTTAACCAGTGCTCCCCAAACATTACGTGCAGGCGGTGGCATTGGCCCACAACTATTTAATTCCGTATTTTTGTTAATCTTAACTTTGATTATCACCATTCCGATTGGCTGGGGCGCAGGTATTTACATGGCGCAATATGCAAAGCCGGGGAAAATTACGGACTTTATACGACTTGTCGTCGAAGTATTGTCCTCCTTCCCGTCTATCGTCATCGGATTGTTTGGACTACTACTTATCGTAAATACGTTTGATTTTGGCTTTTCCCTCTTATCAGGAGCCTTGGCTTTGGCCGTATTCAACCTGCCGCTGATGGTTCGCACAACTGAGCAGGCTTTCCGAGCTGTGCCGAAGGAGCAAAAGGAAGCTGGACTCGCGCTTGGATTATCCAAGTGGAAAATCATCACCTCCATTTTGTTGCCAGCTGCGCTGCCAAGCTTGATTACGGGTACGATTTTGGCCGCAGGCCGTATTTTCGGGGAAGCCGCCGCACTGCTGTTTACAGCAGGGATGAGTACGCCGCCGCTTGATTTTACCGATTGGAATCCATTGCATGCCAGATCGCCTATTAACCCGATGCGACCTGCTGAAACATTGGCTGTTCATATTTGGAAGGTCAACAGTGAGGGGATTGCTCCTGACTCCAAAGATATTGCTGCAGGCGCTTCTGCCGTACTGGTGCTGCTTGTGCTTGCATTCAACTTGAGTGCAAGATGGTTCGGAAGAGTTGTATACCGCCGTCTGACAGCTGCCAAACGTATGGATTAGAAAGGGGATGGAGAACAATGGAACATGTGATTACGCGAACGGCAAAAACCGCCGCACCAGCAACATCCGTTCAGTCTACGCGTTCGGAACAGCTTGCGGGGCAACCGCCGCATCCGTTCAGTACTGAGGATTTGAGTATTTATTATGGCAGCTTTGAGGCTGTGAAAAAAGTGAATCTGGCCTTTCCCGAGCAGACTGTGACTGCCCTGATCGGGCCTTCCGGCTGCGGTAAATCGACCTTTTTGCGCTCCCTTAATCGAATGAATGATGAGATTGCATCTTCCTCTACAACGGGTCACATCTGGATGGATGGACAGGATTTGACAGCACCGGAAACGGACGTGATCAAGCTGCGTCAGCAAATTGGCATGGTGTGGCAGCGTCCCAACCCTTTTTACAAATCTATTTACAATAATATCGCCTTCGGTCCCAAATACCGTGGGGTGCGCAAGAAGAAACAGCTTGATGAAATCGTCGAAAGCAGCCTGCGTAAAGCAGCATTATGGGATGAGGTCAAGGATCGCCTTCATGACTCCGCTCTGGCGCTGTCTGGCGGGCAACAGCAGCGGCTTTGCATTGCACGTGCACTATCCGTTCAACCGAAAATTCTATTGCTTGACGAGCCAGCCTCCGCGCTGGACCCTGTGTCTACAGGCAAGGTAGAAGAGCTCATTACCGAATTAAAAAAAGAACTGCGCATCGTTATTGTGACGCACAATATGCAGCAGGCTGCACGAATTTCCGATTATACTGCTTATTTTTATATCGGAAGTCTGGTTGAACATGGGAAAACGAACGATATTTTCACGAATCCTGAAAATGAGCTGACTCAGGAGTACATCATGGGTCGATTTGGTTAAGCGATGTTGCTCATCGACCTACTATATATTAGCTGCACGTAAAATCCTCTTACTAATCCAGCATTAGTAAGAGGATTTTTATTGTTTTCAACGTTTTGTAACTTTTTTAATCTATTAGTAAATTAAAATATATTGATCGTTTGGATATATTTTCATATAATACAACTAACTATTTATCATGCATAAATAGTGGTTCAGTTCCCTTCGCTATCAAAAAGAATCTTCAGCAAGAATATATAGGGTTAAACTGAACGCAATTACCCAACTCAAAATAAGGGAGAGGTTCAAATGAAGAAGAAGATGTGTCCAACCGTAAAGATGATAGCGCTCTCAAGTTTGGCGATTACAGTAACGTCAGGACTCCTAAGTCCCTCATGGGCTGCGGCACAGGAGATGGTGCCGGCTACATATGATTCAGGACGTGAATCGGCGACTGCTTCTTATGAGCTTACCACAGATTCAGCTGTGGGACGGGACGTTTATGGTGACGGTGTAAATTCAGGTGTTTTGGATCGTGAGCAATTATTTGGGCTGTCGGCTGTGACGAAGCCAACCGCTGTTGTGAATACAGACAGCCTCCTGAACAAAATGCGCGACTTTAGCAAGTTCTCTACGGGGAATACATCCAAGGATACTACACTTGCCTTAAATATTGTATCCTGGCAATTACCACATGGCGGATTCTTCAAAGCTATGGAAAAGAATTATAAATCCAAATGGGATGGCAAAACTGCACGCTCCACATGGAAGAGCAAGGATGGTGTTGAGCTCGGAACGTTCGATAACGAGGCCACGACAACCGAGATTCGCTTTTTGGCGGATGTATACAAAAAAACAAAAAATAAAGACATTAAGAACAGTGTACAAAAAGCAATTGACTTCGTTTTAACCTCTCAGTATTCCTCCGGTGGCTGGCCGCAAGTATACCCTAAACGTGGTAATTATTCCGATGCTGTAACTTATAATGATGATGCGATGGTTAGAGTTATGGTTTTGGCTGACGATATTGTGAACAAGAAGCAGCCGTTTGATAGCGATATTTTGGACGATGCATCTCGCTCCAGACTTCAGCAAGCGCTAAACAAAGGTATCCAGTACACAATTAAGTCTCAAATTGTAAATAATGGTACACCGACAATCTGGGGTGCACAGCACGATCCGGCTACTTATGCATCTGTTGAAGCCCGGGCATTTGAGCTACCTTCCAAAACAACTACGGAATCAGTAGGCATTACTGCTTTTCTCATGTCCCAGCCGCAAACCGCTGAAGTGAAAAAAGCGGCTCAGAGCGCTTTGAAATGGTTCGACGCGAACCGAATCGACGGTATCAAATACAATCGTCAAGGTCCGGAGTTTTTTCAAAAGGATGCATCGAGCGTAATGTGGTATCGTTTCTATAATGTGGAAGACAATAAGTATTTCTTTTCAGACCGGGATGGCAAAAAGTATACCGACATCATGAAAATTAGTGAGGAAAGACGACTTGGTTACGCCTGGGCGGGAAGCCAGGCTAAGAGTTTGCTTAAGCTGGCTTCGGATAGCGGATATTATAAACTGTCCAAGCCGTTGCCACAATAATAAAGGCATTATTATATATGATTTGCGAGGGTGGACCGGTCGGTCTGCCCTCTTTTTGTTCCTGGGCTGTAAATATGGTTTAATGGAGAGAGGGCAAAATAGAGATAAAGATGCACAAAGATAGGAGAGCTTGTATGACTCAAGAGGAGAAACAAACGGAATTACGCTGGTATGGCGCACCGCTACGTGTCCGTTATCAGGAAAGCGACCAGATGGGGGTCGTATATCATGCAAATTATTTGAACTGGTTTGAGATCGGGCGTACCGAAATGATCCGGCAGGCGGGCTTTAACTATCGGAGCATGGAGGAACGAGGAGTCTTGCTGCCAGTTATTGAAATCAATGCGAAATATGCGAGTCCTGCTCGATATGATGATTTAATTACCATTTATACGGCAATTACGGACTTCTCTAGACTACGTCTAAACTATACCTATGAGGTTCGACGGGTAACGGACGATGAGCATCAAAGGTATCTGGGAAAGGTATGGACCCAGGCAGACACGCTACCGGGAGAACTGCTTGTCACAGGGATGACACGTCATGTATGGTTGAACACCGAATGGAAGCCTGTTCGACTAGATCAGGCGCTACCTGAGCTGTACACTGCATTAAGGTTTGCTTTTACAGGCGGGGAGGGGCAGAAGTCATGATGATGCGTAAACGTCTATGGCTGTTGCTGCTGCTCATTCCTTTGGCGGAGCTGTACGGGTTTATATGGGTAAGTCATTGGATTGGAGCGGGCAAAACGATTTTACTCATCATTCTGACGACCCTAATCGGGGCTGCCATGATGCAATTTGAAGGTCGTAAGGTGATTGCCGATGCGAAAAATGAAATGAACCGGGGGCAAATGCCCGGCCGTAAAATGCTGGATGGATTATGTGTCTTTTTCGGTGGGAGCTTGCTGCTTATCCCCGGATTTTTAACAGATATTATTGGTTTTACGTTGGTATTCCCTTTAACACGAGCGTTGTACCGCCGCTTTTTATTGAAGTGGCTGGAGAAAAAAATGAAAAACGGCAGTATTACGTTTCGGCGATTTTGACGTGAGCTGCCGTTTTTCCTATCCATGATCTAGCGGACTCTTCCAGCGAGAATATAGTTGCGCAAGTCCTGAATGACATTCGCACGATTCAGTGCATCAACGACAATTAGTGATACAGGTCCGATAATTAATCCTAAAACGCCAAATAGCTTGAGCCCGATGAACATACCGATGAGGGTGGGAAGCGGGTTCAAGCCCACGCTGCTGGCCAGCACCTTAGGCTCCACGATCTGTCGTCCAATCAACAGGATGATATAAAGGATCGACAATCCTACCCCTAGTGCCAAATTACCAGACATATACGCATACAGTATCCACGGAATCATCACAATGCCAACCCCCAAATAAGGTAGCAAGTCCACTAGCCCGATCATCAAACCGATGGTAAAGGCGGATTCCACACGCAATATGAACAGCCCAACAATGACTGTTAATGCCGTAATGGAGATGATAATAAACTGTGCACGCAAATAGCCGTACAGTGCTTTACGCAGATCGTGCCATATATCCGACAATGGTTTGCGAATCGTATCAGGAACCGTATTTGAGAGCATCCGACTATGTCGGTCCCAGTCCTTACTAATAAAAAAGGCTGCTAATACAATAACCATTAGAACTGCTCCCATATTAGGCAGAGAGGTTAGCAAGTTCAAAACTCCATTAAAAAATTGAGCGACTAGCGTAGTGACAGCCGAACTCACGGTTTGAGTTGTCTTATCAATATTACTGTTAATGGTATGTTGGTAATCCGGATTATCCCGGATAAAATGGTTAATTTCAATAATTACATTTTGAATCAAATCGCTTTGTGTCCAATCGATAAACAGACTTTTAAAACGCTCAATATGTCCGTCGAAAGTCATGGCCAACTTTATAACTTCTCGGACCATGCGGGTGATTGCCGCAGATAGGATAATTGCAATTCCACCTAAATATACAAATAATGAGACCGTGACAGCCGTCCAACGCGGCATACGGGCTTTGTTACGCAGAAAACTAACCAGTGGATTCATGGCATAAGCCACAAGCCAGGCGAATAGGAAAGGATAGATGAGAGGGAAAAGCGCATATATGCCCAGTAACAGAGCTACAATCACGATTGCCACCCATAGAGCACGAAATATGCGATTCAGGATTAACCGGCTCAAGCTCTCACGGCTCCTTTCTTTTGCGATAGTTTTTCATAAAATAAATGCTCTACTATACATATGCGGGAAAGGGGGGAGACAAGACCTGTGTAAAAAAGTGCAAATGAATCAATAATTTTTGTAAGGGGTTTCAAAAAATTCTTTATGGAAGCGATAAAACATTTGAATGTGTTGGAATAGCCCTCAATGTTCACATAAACGACAAAATCCAGTATAGTGAAAGAAGGTTTAAATATTGACATATGGCGTTAACATTACTCAGCTATTTAAAAGACATATCTTACTTTTGAAAATGTTTACATTGCAAGTCCGTTCACAATGTTTTTACAAAGGAGAGATGTAACGATGACAGCGACTAAAGGTCTGGAAGGGATCGTAGCGACCACTTCCTCCATAAGCTCTATCGTAGATGGCGTTCTCACGTACCGGGGTTATAACATTGATGATTTGGCTGTTAACGCCGATTTTGAAGAGGTAGCTTATTTGTTGTGGTTTGGAAAATTACCTGATAAAGAGCAATTGCAGGAGCTTCGCAACCAGTTAAGCGAATACGCTGCTATTCCGGATGAAATTGTTACTCAATTAAAGTTATACCCGAAAAATTTGAGCACGATGGCTGCCTTGAGGTCAGCCGTATCGTCTCTCGCTTTGTATGACCCAGAGGCGGATGATATGTCGAGAGAGTCTAATGTGACTAAAACCGTCAAGCTTCAGGCGCAATTGCCCACCATTGTGGCAGCGATAGCACGTATACGCGAGGGCTTGGAGCCGATTGCGCCTAAAAAAGGTATTTCCATCGCTGAAAACTTTTTGTATCAGCTGACTGGCAAGGATCCAGAGGAGACGGCTATTAAAGCGTTCAATCAGGCTCTTGTGCTGCACGCCGATCATGAATTAAATGCTTCTACCTTTGCTGCGCGTGTAACGGTAGCCACATTGTCGGATATTTATTCCGGAATCACATCTGCTATTGGAGCTTTAAAAGGACCACTGCATGGTGGGGCCAATGAGGCTGTGGCCAAAACGCTGGAGGAGATTGGTGGTTTGGATCAGGTGGACTCCTATATTCAGGCGAAACTGGATAACCGCGAAAAAATTATGGGCTTTGGACACCGAGTCTATAAAAACGGTGATCCGCGTGCCAAGCACTTGCACAAAATGTCCCGCGAGCTGGGGGAAATGAACGGTGACACAACGTTGTTTGATATGTCAGTTCGAATTGAAGGAATTGTAACAGGGCAAAAAGGCTTGAAGCCCAATGTGGATTTTTATTCTGCCTCTGTGTATACCCAACTGGGTATCAAGAGAGACCTGTTTACACCTATTTTTGCTGTGAGTCGTGTATCTGGATGGACCGCACACATTTTAGAGCAGTATGAAAATAACCGCCTGATTCGTCCTCGCGCCGAATATACAGGTCCAATGGATCAAAAATATGTATCACCAGAGTTGCGCTAGCCCCTTGTCGAAGGAAGATTGAGGTTGTATACCCTGAATTTAAAAAATAAGGTACAATAGAGGGGACGACGAGAGATGTACGTTTTTGTCAGTGATAAAGATCATGTCTTTCGTCCTGTACCCATTCATATCTGAGGAGGAAAAGGAACTTATGGCGAAATTTGAAAAGTTTGAGCTCCCAACTGAAGGCGAAAAAATTACGATTGATAACGGTCAACTACAGGTTCCGAACCATCCGGTAATTCCGTTTATCGAAGGTGACGGCACGGGTCGCGACATCTGGAAAGCTTCCAAACGCGTACTGGACGCAGCTGTAGAAAAAGCATATAACGGCAGCAAAAAGATTGCCTGGTATGAAGTATTCGCTGGTGAGAAAGCTTTCAATACATACGGCGAATGGCTCCCTAACGATACTTTGGAAGCCATCCGTGAGTATATTGTAGCCATCAAAGGACCACTTACGACACCTATTGGCGGTGGTATCCGTTCGTTGAATGTGGCATTGCGTCAAGAACTGGATTTATACGTATGTCTGCGTCCTGTTCGTTATTTTAACGGTGTTCCTTCTCCAGTGAAACGTCCTGAATTGGTAGACATGGTTATTTTCCGTGAGAACACAGAAGATATTTACGCGGGGATCGAGTATGCTGAAGGGTCTGAAGACGTGAAAAAGGTTATTCAGTTCCTCCAACAAGAGCTGGGTGTGAACAAAATCCGTTTCCCTGAAACCTCTGGTATTGGCATTAAGCCAGTTTCTTCCGAGGGTTCAAAGCGTCTGGTGCGGGCTGCCATTCAGTATGCTGTTGACCACGGACGCAAGAGTGTAACGCTCGTACACAAAGGTAACATTATGAAATTTACCGAGGGTGCCTTCAAAAACTGGGGTTATGAAGTGGCTGAGGAAGAATTTGCAGATAAAGTATTTACTTGGGCCCAATATGATGTAATCAAGGAAAAAGACGGTGAGGATGCGGCGAATGCAGCTCAAAAAGCAGCTGAAGATGCAGGCAAAATCATTATCAAGGATGCGATTGCTGATATTGCACTTCAGCAAGTACTGACTCGTCCTTCTGAATTTGATGTGATTGCTACGCTCAACCTGAACGGGGACTATCTGTCCGATGCTCTTGCTGCCCAAGTTGGTGGAATTGGTATTGCGCCAGGTGCGAACATTAACTATGTAACAGGGCATGCTATCTTTGAAGCTACACATGGTACAGCTCCAAAATACGCCGACAAAGACGTAGTGAACCCTGGTTCCGTAATTCTGTCGGGCGTAATGTTGCTTGAACACTTGGGTTGGCAAGAAGCGGCTGACCTGATTTACAAAGGGCTGGAGACGTCCATTAATAAGAAGATTGTAACTTATGACTTTGCTCGTCTGATGGATGGTGCTACACAAGTGAAATGCTCCGAGTTCGCAGATACCATTATTAGTAACCTGTAAGGAAGGGGAATACCACTTGTCCATTCAACGTAAAAAAATATCCATTGTTGGCGCCGGTTTTACCGGTGCCACTACCGCATTGCTGCTGGCTCAAAAGGAGCTAGGTGATATCGTACTCATCGATATTCCGCAACTAGAGAATCCGACCAAAGGCAAGGCGCTTGATATTTTGGAGGCCGGTCCGGTACAGGGATTTGACAGCCAGATCACGGGCACTTCCAATTACGAGGATGCAGCTAACTCGGATATCGTCATTATTACAGCCGGGATTGCACGCAAGCCGGGTATGAGCCGTGATGATTTGGTAAATACGAACGCAGGAATTGTAAAATCCGTTTGTGAGAACGTGAAGAAGTATGCGCCGGATTCTATCGTCATTATTCTGAGTAATCCGGTAGATGCTATGACCTATACTGCCTATCAAACGCTTGGGTTCCCGAAAAATCGGGTTATTGGCCAATCAGGTGTGCTGGATACAGCGCGATATTGTACCTTTATTGCACAAGAACTGAACGTTTCTGTCGAAGACGTGCGCGGCTTCGTTATGGGTGGTCACGGTGATGATATGGTGCCCCTGGTACGCTATTCCAGCGTTGGAGGTATACCTATCGAAACCCTGATTTCGCAGGAACGTATCGAAGCGATCGTACAACGGACACGCGGCGGTGGCGGAGAGATCGTTAATCTGTTGGGTAATGGTAGCGCATATTATGCTCCGGCAGCTTCGCTTGCACAAATGACAGAAGCGATTGTAAAAGATAAAAAACGGATTATTCCGGTCATTGCATACCTGGAGGGAGAGTACGGCTATCAGGATTTATTCCTTGGCGTACCGACACTTCTTGGCGGCAATGGCATCGAAAAAGTGTTCGAGTTGGAATTGACAGCCGAAGAAAAAGCAGCGCTCGATCAATCCGCCGAATCGGTCCGCAGTGTGATTAAAATAGTTACCGTATAGATTCAATTTTCTACTAAGACGGTATACTTTTACTTGAAGAGGTGTCCCTAAGCCATAGTCATGGCCGCTGGACACCTCTTTTACTTTTAAGTAATCTATTCGTTTTCTTCTTTATTCCTTTGCTTTGACCCACTTCCCCGGTATAATAGAGTTCATATGTATTGATAGTTACATGAGGATTTTGCAAAATCCTGACATAGAAAAGCATGTCCCAAAACACTGAAAAGATGGTAGTCATTCGTTGGAATATGATCGTTCTATGGAAAAAAAGTTTGTAAGAAAACAAAGAAATGGAGGTTGTAAAGAATGTTTTTTATTCACATTATTGGATCACTGGCAATGGGTTTTTATTTATTGCTCCCCTTCGTTGTGGGCAAAATCGACAAATTGGCTCCTAGCGTGCAGGAGGGAACGATATCGGCTGTTCAGCTATTGAACCGTTTGGCTCAATTTGCACTGATCCTTGTGCTTGTTAGCGGTATTTATATGATTTTTCCCTGGGGTTCTTATTCGGTAGCATGGATCGTTGTCGTTTTGTTGTTGTTTCTCGCCATTTCTGGTATCGCGGGAGCCATGGGTAAGCCGTTACGGCTGTCGCTGGAAGCGATTCGTAGCCAACAGCCTATTACGCAATACGCTGGCAAAATGCGAATGTTCAGTACGCTGCTTGCCGTCTTCCTGATTTTAATTACGTTTTTAATGGTATACAGCCATATTATTTAATTATGCATTTGGTGAGAGCCTGTAATCGAATGATGACAAATGCTAAATTGAAAAAACGGTCTGTGCTGAATAAGCATAGGCCGTTTTTTTGTTTGCTCAAATAACTACATTTTCCTTTTTTCGTTTAACGAATAACTTTGTGTGGTAAATCAGGAGTAGAGTGGATGCAAATGTTGCATCCTAAAAAATATCTGATTTTGAAGGGAGAATGTACAATGCCTAAAAGTAACCAACCTCAGCAAACCTTGCCCCCACAGCATCAGGACCAGCAACCGGGGATTGAGTCCAAAATGTCGCCTGCACCCCAGTTTGAAAAACCAACTTACAAAGCTGCTGGCAAGCTAATAGGTAAAGTTGCACTTATTACTGGTGGAGACAGTGGAATTGGACGGGCTGTAGCTGTCACGTATGCCAAAGAAGGTGCGGACGTAGCTATCATTTACTTGAATGAACACAAGGACGCGGAAGAAACAAAACGTCAGGTAGAGCAGGAGGGACGCAAATGTGTGTTGATTCCTGGCGATATCGGAGATGACCAATTTGCCAAAAAAGCGGTTCAACAGACGGTTCACGAGCTGGGCAAGCTCGACATCGTTGTGAACAATGCGGCAGAGCAGCATCCACAGCAAAAGCTGGAGGATATTACCAAAGAACAGTTGGAGCGTACTTTCCGTACGAATATTTTTGGTATGTTCTTCCTGACGCAAGCAGCATTGCCGCATTTGAAGAAAGGAAGCACTATCGTCAACACAACATCGATTACCGCGTACGCTGGGAACAAGACACTCATTGATTATTCATCGACGAAAGGGGCAATCACATCCTTTACTCGTTCCCTTTCACTCAATTTGGCGGATCAAGGTATTCGGGTGAACGCTGTAGCACCAGGGCCAATCTGGACGCCGTTAATCCCGTCTACATTTGATGCCAAGACGGTCAGCGAGTTTGGAGGAGCACAGCCAATGAAGCGTCCGGGTCAGCCGGAAGAATTGGCGCCAGCCTATGTGTACCTTGCTTCAGACGATTCTTCATATGTAAGCGGGCAGGTTATTCATATCAACGGCGGTGAAGTTATAAACGGATAAGAGGATAAAGGAAAGGCTGGGGGCGTGTTATGCCCTAGCCTTTTTTTCTTTTCACAGTGGAACATAATGAAGGTAGCCTGTAGAATGAGACTTAACTTACATAAAGGATGGGCATATTTTATGAAATCGTTTCGTTTCAGGCTTACCCTGATCATGCTGATTTTGATTGGCGTATCTGTCCTTGCTGCTGGAATCACGATGGGACAAATTTTTAAAAATTCGAATATGAAGGTGCTAGAGGAGAACATGGGACGGGAGATTGACCTTCTTCGGGCTACATTCCCTTTTGTTAATGCAGATGCCCTGTCCAGTACGGATTATGTCTCTTATTATTCTCAAAAGGCGAAAGAAATTGCTCGTCTGACGGAATCGCGGGTGACCTTCATTCGCAAGGACGGGACGGTGGTTGGCGATTCGTTAAGTGATCCTCGTAAGATGGAAAACCACGCATCTCGTGATGAAATACGGCAAGCCACGGTGGAAGGAATCGGTCGGACAATACGCTACAGCGAAACTCTGCAACGAAACATGCTATACGTCGCTGAACCTGTTGTATCGGACAAGGGCTTTGATGGGTATATCCGTTTGTCTATGAGCCTGAAAGCGGTGGAGGAGGGAGTACGGCGCGGCTGGACGGCCATCGGGATTGGTCTTGTGTTGCTGTTTATTGCTGCTGGATTGGTGAGCTATCGTATTGCTCGCAGCCTCACCTCGCCCATTGAACATATTACAGGGGTAGCCAACCGCATATCAGGGCTGGATTATGACGCAAGAGTCGGTGTACAGCGCCGGGATGAGGTAGGGCAACTGGGTGAAGCCATTAATCGTATGGCTGACAGTCTCCAAGACCAAATGAAAACGATACGCGACAATGAGGATCTACTCCAGAGCGTCATGAGTAATATGACAGGCGGAATTCTAATGATTGATGCAAGTGAGTGTATTGCGCTTGTAAACCGTGAGTCTGAGCGAATGCTTGGTGTCGTGGGTAAACGGGTGACGGACAAGCCGTATCATGAGCTGAAGAAGCACTATGAGCTCACAAAGCTAATTGAGGGCAGCATACAAAGCAGAGAGAGGTTGCATGGTGAGGTTCATTTGTACAATCCCGAGGAGAGACTCGTGTTGCTGGACGGTGTCCCGATGTATGAGGATGAAGGCGGATACCGCGGGATGCTGTTCCTTTTACAGGATATTACGGCCATTCGACGGTTGGAAAATATGCGGAGTGAATTTGTGGCTAACGTTTCTCATGAGCTAAAAACACCGATTGCCGCGGTCAAGGGCTTTGCCGAGACGTTACTCGGTGGCGGGGTTAAAGATGAAGAAACGGCCCGCTCATTTTTGCAAATTATATATGATGAAAGCGAACGATTGAATCGGCTGATCGGTGACATTCTGGAGCTATCCAAAATTGAATCCAAGCGTTCTCCGCTGGATTGCTCGCCGGTGCACGTTTCGTCGTTCATAGATTCATTGCTGGAAAAACTGAACAATGTTGCGGCCAAAAAAAGAATTACGCTACACATGGATATCCCGGATGAGTTGTTTATGGAGGCAGATGAAGATAAGCTTCAGCAGATTTTCTTGAACCTTTTGTCTAATGGCATCAACTATACACTTGATGGTGGCAAGGTAAAGATTAAGGTTCTAACGATACAGCGGGAGAATGACACGGAAAAGGTCGTATTTACAGTCAGTGATACAGGTATTGGAATTCCGAAGAAGGACCTGCCACGTATCTTTGAGCGCTTTTACCGGGTGGACAAAGGACGCTCGCGCAACTCTGGCGGAACGGGGCTGGGATTGTCGATCGTCAAACACTTGGTCGATTTGCATCATGGCACCCTTTCGGTGGAAAGTGAGCTTGGATTGGGTACCACGTTTACAGTTGAATTACCACTATTGCAACAGGAAGAATGAACTAGAACATTTTTTACATTCTGTTAACAATGCCGTGATAAAATAAACGGGTGTCGCATGAGTATGGAAAAGGTTTCAGGATTTTGACCAATGCGCCTTTAACAGGTAAACAGGAGATGAAGTTATTTATGGGACAACGCTTGCTGGTTATTGAGGATGAACCAACGCTTGCCAGATTGCTATCCTACAATTTGATACAAGAAGGCTTCGAAGTGGACACGGAGGATCATGGCAGTGCCGGGTTTGAGAAAGCCTCCAGAGAGTCCTACGATTTGATCCTGCTGGATTTGATGTTGCCGGGAATGAACGGACTGGACATTCTGAGCAGACTTCGCCATCAGGGGCTGACGACGCCTATCATTATTTTAACGGCCAAAAACGGTGAAGCAGAGGTTGTTCAAGGGCTGAAGTCGGGTGCGGATGATTATATCACGAAGCCTTTTGGCGTTTCTGAGCTGTTGGCCCGCGTGACGGCTGTGCTGCGAAGAACTTCCGGCGGGGATGAAGGAGTGTTGTCTGATCAGAAAGATAGCTCCAAAATTCAATTGGGCGAGCTGGAGATTTACCCCGAAAAATATGAAGTCATTCTTGGAGGTCAGTCCATCAGCCTCAGACCAAAGGAATTTGAGGTACTTCTTTATTTGTCCCGCAAGCCGGGTGTGGTATTGACCCGAGATGATCTGATGAATGCTGTTTGGGGTTTTGACTACATTGGCGGTCAACGGACCGTGGATGTGCACGTCAGTTCCTTACGTAAAAAGCTGGAGCTAGATCCCGACTCGGTTCATATTGATTCGATCCGTGGAGTGGGGTACAAGCTGGTTGTAAATAAAAAAAGAAGCGCTTCTCATTTATTATAAATGAGGAGCGTTTTTCTTTATCTATGGCAGTGTCCGGCGACTTTTGTGTCCATTTCGTGATTTTACATTTCATTAACAAAACTGATCGCTAGAATCAACAAATGACCGATATGATGTTCCCGTCACTCCAAGTAGTTAAAAAAAGGGGACTTCAGAACGATGATAACGGAACCAAAGACCCAGCCGAGTTCCACTGCCGTGATTGAACGTGAAGCATACAAGCCGATTACTACCTATGTGCCATGCCGGGAGGTTCCGATCATTGGTACGGACATGTCTTGTAAAGAACTGTTAGCACTTATGAAAACACAGGAAGATATACCTTGTGTTATTGTTGTGGATAAAAATGATCTTCCACTGGGCATTATTATGAGAGATGCGTACAATCGCCATTTTACGGGCAGATTTGCTGCGGCGTTGTTCTATGACAAGCCTGCAGCCATATTTGCCGACCCCGATACATTAATTGTGGATTTAAAAAGCCGGGCATCGGACATTGTGGAATTGGCGATGTTGCGTGAAGAACAGCGTTTTTACGATTGTGTGTTGATTAAGGAAGGCACACGATTACTCGGCGTACTCACGATTCGTGATATCCTGTCCGTCGTGCAGCGAATGCAAAGAGAAGCGGACGAAGAGCGGGGCGATGTGATTCGGCATAGCTATGACGGAGTCCAGCGTATTCAGCTGACTGTGCTGGATGCAGCTAAAGAGGCCGATGACAGTGTGCGGCTAACCCGCTCAATGAGTGAATTATCCCGCCGTGGCAAAGTAGAATTGGAGGATGTTTTGCTCTCCTATCGTGCGGTCACGGAGCAAATGAAGCGCCAGCATGAGCAGATGACGGCGTTGACCCAATCGCTGAATGACATTGCGGGCATGGCCTCATCCATTCGTGCACTGGCAGATCAAAGCGGACTGCTGGCGATCAATGCGTCCATTGAAGCGGCGCATGCTGGCGAACACGGACGAGGCTTCCAGATTGTGTCTCAGGAGGTGCGGAATATGTCACTCCAGACGAAAGCTTTTTCCACGCAGATTACAGGCTTACTCACCCATATCGAGCAGATGCTGCGTGACACTGCTGAACTGACGGATACGAGTATGCAGCAGATTCATACAGGCTCTCAATATATTTCTGCTGGAACACAAACTTTTGCCAAACTATTGCAGGCTGTCGATGAAATTGAAGCCAAAAACAGCGAAATGTCCCATTCCGCAGAGAAAGCGGCTTTGAATGCAGCCGAAATTGCACAGGAGCTTGAGCTCATGCTAAGTTCTTGATCATTTTACATACCGTTAACAAATCCACCACACTAAATTTACACACAGCTTATATAATCTTCATATTGTGCAAATCAGGTGCAATGCTTGAGGATCATAACTGCAACACGAAGGAGATCATAAATCCATGAATGATTCCGTAATCCGGATTGATAAGCTGAATTTATATTATGAGAAATTTCACGCGCTGAAACATATAAACCTCGATATTCCTGAAAAAACGGTAACTGCCTTTATCGGCCCGTCCGGCTGCGGCAAATCGACCCTGCTGCGTACGCTGAACCGGATGAATGACATGATACCGGGAACGCGTATTGAAGGCACCGTGAGTATCGCAGGTCAGGATATATACGGCGATACTATGGAAGTAGAAACTCTGCGTAAGCAGGTGGGAATGGTTTTTCAACAGCCTAACCCATTTCCCAAATCGATTTATGATAACGTAGCCTACGGCCCACGTCTGCATGGAGTTCGGCAAAAGGACAAGTTGGACGAATTGGTCGAGCAAAGCCTGCGGCAGGCGGCACTCTGGGAAGAGGTCAAGGACTTTCTGAAGCGTTCAGCTCTGAGCTTGTCCGGTGGACAACAGCAGCGGTTGTGCATTGCCCGGGCGCTTGCCGTACAGCCAGATATTTTACTGATGGACGAGGCGACATCTGCGCTAGATCCGATCTCCACGATGAAAATTGAAGAACTGGTTCAGGAATTGCGAGACACATATACCATCGTCATGGTGACGCATAACATGCATCAGGCAGCGCGTGTGTCCGGTCGAACTGCGTTCTTTTTAAATGGTGTTGTGGTGGAAGCGGCGGATACAGAGACGATGTTTTCCACGCCGCAAGATTCACGTACAGAAGATTATATTTCAGGGCGATTTGGCTAAAGCCTACCAGATGAATATGCCAGAAGGGGTGACTTCGAAATGATACGTAGAAAAGGTTTTGATGAAGGGTTAGATGAGCTGAGAGCCGTACTGCGCGAAATGGGTGCACACGTTTCGAAGGCGCTCGATCAGGCCATTGAATGTTTGCAGACCAAAAATATAGAATTGGCTCAGCAGGTGGTCAAAAATGATGCATCCCTCAATACGCTGGAAGAGAATATTCTCGATATGGGTTCCAAGCTCATTATTACCCAGCAACCGGTAGCGAAGGATTTGCGCCGGATCATTGTTGCATTTAAAATTTCCAGTGATCTGGAACGAATGGGCGATTTGGCACTTGATATTGCCAAGGTGACACTTCGTTTGGAAGGGCAGCAGATCATTAAGCCTCTGGTGGATATTCCGCACATGGCTTCCATTGTTAAAGAAATGATAGATGATGCGATCAAATCCTATTTGGATGAAAATACAGATCTGGCCTACAAAATGGCCAAAGAGGATGATCGTGTGGATTCCATGTATAGCCACATGATCAGCGATCTGTACGCCTTTATGGTAGAAAAGCCGGCAGAGGCTTCACAAGCCATGCTGCAACTGCTTGTAGGACGATACATTGAACGAATTGGTGACCATGCTACGAATATCGGTGAAAGTACTGTATATCTCGTGACAGGGGAGAGACCAGATTTGAACCAGTAGAGCTTTCAGGTATATAGCGGTTGTTTCTGACCCAGACTTGTCTTTGAGCAAAAGGCAAATTTGGTTAGGAAGCAGCCGTTTTTTTCTGAAAAAGGAGTCTTGTATGTTAAGATAGGAAGAGGAATGCGTAAAACGTAAGAACGTTACGAATGCATTGATGAACTTGCGAGGTGCTAAATGGATAAACTCATGCTTATAGATGGTAACAGTATCATTTACCGGGCGTTTTTTGCTATGCCACCGTTAACGAATTCGAGCGGGCAGCAGACGAACGCGGTGTACGGATTTACGACGATGTTATTGCGGCTCTTGGAGGAGCACAAACCAACACATATTCTGGTTGCCTTCGATGCCGGCAAAATAACGTTTCGCCATAAAGGATACGAGGATTACAAAGGTGGACGGGAGAAAACACCGCCAGAGCTGTCTCAGCAATTTCCGTTGCTGAAAGAGCTATTGACCGCTTTCGGCATTGCCCAGTTTGAACTGGATGGCTATGAGGCGGACGATATTATAGGCACCCTGTCCAAGACAGCGGACGAAGCCGGTTTTAATGTGCTGGTCGTGACTGGGGACAAGGATATGCTCCAATTGGCCTCAGACCATGTCACAGTCGGCTTGACCCGCAAAGGGGTTACTGAGGTGGAGACGTATGGACCTGAGCAAATTCAGGAACGATATGGCCTGAAGCCGCTGCAAATTATTGATCTTAAGGGTCTGATGGGCGATACGTCGGACAATATTCCTGGTATTCCCGGCGTGGGAGAAAAAACAGCGCTCAAGCTGCTGCATCAATACGGTTCAGTCGAAGAAGTGCTGGCGCACACGAATGAGCTGAAGGGCAAAATGAAAGAACGTGTAGAGACACATGCTGATGATGCGCGAATGAGCAAAGATTTGGCGACCATTTATCGGGATGTAACGTTGGACAAGCAGCTGGAAGATGTGGCCTTCGGCGGGCTGCAAGCAGAAACGGCCGGGCCAGCTCTGGCGAAGCTGGAGTTCAAGTCCTTGCTGGAGCGTTTATCCTTTTCAGGTGAGGTTGGAAGTACTGGGGTAGACGTAGAGGAAGCCGCGGCTGACGTAACAGTGCTGGATGAGCAGCGGATTAGCGAATTGGTAGAAGTGTTGGATCGTGTGGATGTGCTGCATGTTGAGACGCATGGTGATAATCCGCATCATGCTGACATTGTAGGTCTGATATTTGCCGCAACGGGACAGCAATTTTTTATGACACTGGATGCACTGCAAAGCGATGCAGCTACACCTATTCGCGCATGGCTTGCTGACCCTGAACGCAAAAAACGCGGTCATGATCTGCATCGAACGGATTTGGCTTTACACTGGCATGGAATTGAGTTTGCAGGTGCCGAGTTTGATGTGCAACTGGCAGGGTACTTGCTGGACCCAACCGATGCAAACCAGACATTGAGCGGATTGGCAGCCAAATATGGCTTGTCTTCGATCCGTCCAGACGAAGAAGTGTTCGGCAAAGGAGCTAAATATAAAGTCCCTGACGTGGATGTACTGTCCGATCATGTGGCGCGTAAGGCAGCGGTGATTGAAGCTTTGGTGCCTGTGCAGCAGGCGGAGCTGGAAAAAACGGAAATGCACAAGCTGTTTCATGAGCTGGAGATGCCGTTGTCCCGCATTTTGGCGGATATGGAGAAGCAGGGCATCTTGGTGAACGTAGAAGAACTACGCGCCTTGGGGAAAGAATTTGAAGCCCAGATTGCAACGTTGGTGGGTGAAAT
Organism: Paenibacillus sp. FSL R10-2748; assembly: GCF_038005565.1. Lineage (NCBI taxonomy): Bacteria > Bacillati > Bacillota > Bacilli > Caryophanales > Paenibacillaceae > Paenibacillus > Paenibacillus sp. FSL R10-2748. The sequence goes on along the minus strand of NZ_JBBOTK010000001.1, from coordinate 652,009 downwards.
CTACAGCATTGCCGGAGTAGAGTTCAATCTGAATTCACCTAAACAGCTGGGTGAGATTTTGTTTGATAAACTGGGTTTGCCTGTCATTAAAAAGACGAAAACGGGGTACTCGACCGATGCGGAGGTATTGGAAAAGCTGGCCCCCTATCATGATATTGTGCAAAATATTTTGCAGTACCGCACTATTGCCAAACTCCAATCGACGTATGTCGAAGGATTGCTGAAAGAAATTTCGGAGAAAACGGGTAAGGTGCATACGTATTTCCGGCAGACGGTTGCAGCAACTGGACGCTTGAGCAGTCAATTTCCGAATTTGCAAAACATTCCGATTCGTCTTGAAGAGGGTCGTAAAATCCGCAAAGTGTTTGTTCCGTCCGAACCGGGCTGGTCTATTTTGGCGGCAGACTACTCACAGATTGAGCTGCGGGTGCTAGCTGATATTTCGGATGATGAACGTTTGAAGGAAGCCTTTGTCCACGATATGGACATCCATACCAAGACCGCATCCGATGTGTTTGGTGTAGCAGCGGAAGATGTGGACTCCAACATGCGGCGTTCTGCGAAGGCAGTCAACTTTGGGATTGTCTATGGAATCAGTGATTATGGTCTGTCACAAAATTTGAATATTACGCGGAAGGAAGCGGCTCGCTTTATCGACCAGTATTTTGATGTGTTCCAAGGCGTTCGCCGTTACATGGATGATATTGTGAAGGATGCGAAGCGGGACGGCTACGTAAAAACGCTGTTGGAACGCAGACGCTATTTGCCGGAGATTAACGCCAGCAATTTCAACCTGCGTTCATTCGCTGAGCGTACAGCGATGAATACGCCGATTCAAGGTACCGCTGCCGATATTATCAAGTTGGCGATGGTACAGATGGATAAGGCGCTACGTGAACGTAATCTTCGCAGCAGAATGCTGCTCCAAGTACATGATGAGCTTGTGTTCGAGGTTCCGCCTGAGGAAATGGAGACGATGAAAGAGCTTGTCCCGGCTACCATGGAAGCTGCATTAAAGCTGGCTGTGCCGCTCAAAGCCGAAGTAAGCTATGGAAGCAATTGGTATGAGGCCAAGTAAGATATTTCAATGAGTAGATAGTCCCAATTTGACGCTGCTTCCGTTATAATATAGGGTGAGGTGAAGACATCATGCCGGAATTACCGGAAGTAGAAACAATTAAACGAACGCTAAACGAGCTTATCGTTGATAAACATATAGATCATGTCACCGTGAATTTACCGCGGATCATTCAACGGCCCGATGATATCCATGCTTTTGCGATGGAATTGGCCGATCACCGGATTACAGGGGTGGAAAGACGCGGAAAGTTTCTGCGGATTTTGCTGGACGGGCTGGTGTTGGTCTCCCATCTTCGAATGGAAGGGCGATATGGATTGTATTCGCAACATGATCCTGTGGAAAAGCATACCCATGTCATCTTTCATTTTAAAGATGGTACGGAGCTGCGTTATCAGGATGTGCGCCAGTTTGGCACGATGCACTTATTTCCGGCAGGACAGGATTTGCTGGAAAAGCCGCTGAACAAGCTTGGTTTGGAACCGATGGACGAGGCCTTTACACCCGAAATGCTGCGTGTCGCTGTTGGAACTCGTTCGACTTCGATCAAGGCAGCGCTGTTAAACCAGTCATATGTGGTGGGCATTGGGAATATTTATGTAGATGAATCGTTGTTTAAGGCGGGGATTCATCCAGCACAGCCAGCCAAAAGCCTAACGGATAGCCAATTTCATGTCTTGCATGAAGCTATTGTCTCCACGCTGGGTGCGTCGATTCAGGTTGGAGGCTCGTCCATTAAATCGTTCGTTAATGGACAGGGCAAAACGGGCGACTTCCAGCATCAATTGCAAATCTATGGACGTAACGCGAAGCCTTGCATTAACTGTGGCACATTGATCGAAAAATCTGTCGTAGCCGGACGTGGCACACATCATTGTCCGGTCTGCCAGCCTCTGCGCTAAACAGGCACAGTCACCCCAAGCCCATCCCTCTCATATATTGTTCCAAGTACCAATACTGCGGAGGGTTTCGGTTGTTATAAGGCCCTGCCTTCGCAATGGGAGGGAATTGGAGTGGCTAATCATTGGGGAGCCCTGCTGTTACTGGCATTTGCGCTAAGTTTGGACAGTTTCGGAGTCGGTGTTACATATGGTCTGCGCAAAATGAAAATTCCACTGTTGTCGATTGCTATCATCTCCGTATGTTCAGGTTTGGTGATTGGCATATCCATGCAATTGGGCGCATTACTATCTCGTGTCCTGTCTCCTGTATATACGACCGTTTTCGGCGCTGTCATCCTGATCTGTATCGGCTGTTACTCTTTGTTTCAAGCTCTGCACCGCAAAGAGGATTCGCTAGAGGATTCAGCGGAGGCCTCTCGGGGGCTGCTTCTTACAGAACAGACTGATCCAGTGAGCAGATCTGTTCTTGGAGAGAAGAAGAGTATAGAGGATGCTGATACAGAGGCTTTCCTTAGCTCAAGAAAAGATCTGTCGGCAGAAGCTTCTGTAGAGCAGCAGGAGCGAACGCTATTTTCTCTGGAGTTCCGCAAATGGGGACTTGTTATTCGGATTCTTCGAAGCCCGTCTGCTGCGGATATGGACCGTTCTGGCAGTATATCTGCTACCGAAGCGGTTTGGCTGGGTATTGCATTATCGGTCGATGCGTTCGGAGCGGGATTAGGGGCAGCTATGCTTGGTTTTCAGCCACTGTCTACTGCGCTGGCTATTACGTTATTCAGTGGAACATTTTTGATTGCAGGGATGAAAGCAGGCTTCTTTCTATCAGCATTTCGATTTATGAAGGCGCTGGGTGTATTGCCGGCATTATTACTGATTATGATGGGCATATTGAAGCTGTTATGAGGTGAAAGAGCATGAATATCGGATTAACCGGAGGTATTGCTACCGGAAAAAGCACCGTGTCGGCTCTTTTGGTCGCCAAAGGTGCGCTGCTGATCGACGCAGATGCCATTGCCCGGGAAGTGATGCTTCCGGGGCATCCGGTGCTGGCGGCGGTCATACAGCATTTTGGACAAGCTATAGTGAACAGTGACGGAACCCTGCACCGCAAAAAACTGGGTGATATTGTATTCGGAGACCCTGCCCAGCGGCAGGCACTTAACGATATTACACATCCTGCTATTCGTGAGGAAATGCGACTGCGTATGGAAGCATATGAACGGGAACAGCCGGACAAGCTTGTTTTGGCAGATATCCCGTTAATGTACGAGTCCGGGCTGGAGAGCTTGTACGAGGAAATTATGGTTGTGTACGTACCACGTGATATTCAGCTCCAGCGTCTGATGCTCAGAGACGGTCTGACGGAGGAACAAGCTGGACTTCGGCTGTCCGCACAAATGGATATTGAACAAAAGAAAAACTTGGCCGATATCGTTATCGATAATAGCGGAACACAGTCTGAGACGAAACGACAAATTGATCAATTTTGGCAGCGGAAGGGACTTGCATGAATATTTTGCGAAAGAAAAGAGTCCTGCTCACTTTGTTTGTCGGGTTTGTCCTGATTCTGTTCCTCAATTCAAATTGGATGTCCTGGTTCTATCCGATTCAATATAAGGATGAGATTCGGCAGTATTCACAAACGTATGAAGTGGACCCATTTTTGGTGGCGTCTATTATCCGCGTAGAAACCAATTTTAAAACCAGTAAGCAATCGCATAAGGGTGCACTGGGGTTGATGCAGATTATGCCGAATACAGCAAATTGGATTATGGACAGCGCCCAGATTCAAAAGGTTCCGCTAGACAGTGTCAAGCACGAGCCTGGTACCAATATAGAGCTGGGAACCTGGTATTTGCATAACCTATCCATGAAGTTTCAGGATAATCCTGTAGCAATCGTAGCTGCTTACAATGCAGGGCCGGGTAAAGTTCAAGAGTGGCTCGATAAGGGAGTGTGGGATGGAAAAGAAGAGTCCATTAAGCAAATCCCTTTTGGTGAGACACGACATTATGTACAGCGGGTCATTTATTACTACAGGCAATACACGAAAATTTATAATGATTTTTAAAAGACAAGTTAATGACATGATGAGCCTTTTCGCTTTAAAATGAAAAAAAGCGCAGGACAGGCTGTTTTTAGCAGCCCGTCCATACACTTTTTCTTGTTATTTCTGCATTATTACCGCGATTATTGGTATTGACCTGCCAATTGTTGTTCGGCGATCGTTACGAGGCGTTTTGTGATGTAGCCCCCGATCGAACCGTTCTCATAGGAAGTCATGTTACCTTGGTATCCATCTTGAGGAATGCTGATACCCAGCTCTTGAGCGATCTCATATTTCATTTGCTCCAGAGCGCCGGAGGATCTGCTGACTACCAGATTGTTGGAGTTGCCATTGTTTCCTTGTGCCATTGTTGTTCACCTCCTCGCGATGTGGTAAACATATTATGATCCGTTTTGACAAAATTATTACTAAAAATCTTCGGGAATTTATTGGAAAAAGAAAGTGGTGAGATTATGAAATGTCCGTATTGTGCCTACAATGGCACGAAAGTGTTGGATTCGCGACCTGCGAATGATAACAAGTCCATCCGTCGCCGCCGTGAATGTGAGCAGTGTGCCAGGCGTTTTACCACCTTTGAAATGGTGGAGGAAACCCCACTCATGGTCATCAAAAAAGACGGCAGCCGTGAAGAGTTTAGTCGTGATAAAATGCTGCGCGGTCTCATTCGAGCCTGTGAGAAGCGCCCAGTATCCGTCGAGCAATTGGATATGATCGTATCCCAGGTGGAGAACGCTATCCGCAACACAGCAGCCACAGAAGTCGATAGTCAGCAGATCGGGGAGCTGGTCATGGAACAGCTTTACCCAGTGGATGAAGTCGCCTACGTACGTTTTGCGTCCGTCTATCGTCAGTTTAAAGACATCAATATGTTTATGAAGGAACTGAAAACATTGTTATCTAAAGATACAGCCAGCGACTGATCGCTGACTGTATCTTTCTTGGGTCAAGGTGGGAAGATGATTATATTTTTTTTATAAAAGTATTGACACAGGAATAAAAATTTTATATGATATAGAAGTCGCTTGAAACGTTGATTAACTTACTTATGATGGGGCCTTAGCTCAGCTGGGAGAGCGCATCGCTGGCAGCGATGAGGTCAGGGGTTCGATCCCCCTAGGCTCCACCAAACTTTTATTATGGACTCTTAGCTCAGTTGGTAGAGCAGTTGACTCTTAATCAATTGGTCCAGGGTTCGAGTCCCTGAGAGTCCATCCTTTTAGAAAAAACGGCAGAGATGCCGTTTTTTTGTTGTTTATAGATCTATTCCCAGTCTAACCGAGAACAGTTATGGGGTTTTCATTAGCATTTTTTCATTAGCATATCAAAAGAAGTATGGCAAAAAAGAACATCATTGTTTAACGCTGACTGACATAATCGGAAAGGGATTTGAGATACTCACCATTCACCAATTTTCTTGGGGCGAATACGGCTGTTAAGAAAGTTAGAGATTTTGAACGCGCGATTTTTTCATCCATCATGGAATGGTCGGCTTCAGGTAAATGAATCACGGACAGCAGTTCTGGAGGTATTTTCTGGCGATAGACTCGCTCGGTATCCTTTACATCAACATTAATATCTTTGCCAGCCAGAACCAAGAGTACAGGAGAATGGAAGTGACTTAATTCTTCGGTGGAATCAGACAGAAAATTTTTGCCTATAAAGCTCCATCTTTCTTTGGAAATCATATCGTCAGGATCGGCTATGCCTAGATATTCTTCATAAGAAGCATGTTTTTTCAGTAACTGTAGAACTTCTTGATCGTAGTTCAATGTCTTTTGAATTTCTTGCGGAGTAGCTCCTTCTTGTTCCATTTCTTTTCTGGTATTAAATTGTCCTTGGGAAATCCAGTTCACGGCAGGCGATACAAGGATGCTGAATGCAATATCATGCTCCTCTTTAACGATCTTCGGAATGACCCATCCTGCTTGACTGGCTCCCCATAGGCCGATTTTTTGCTTATCAATCATCGGTAAGCTTCTTGCCCAGTCTATTGCATATCGGATCTCCTGTGCGCGGTCCTCCATGCTTTGGTCGAGCCAATTGCCAGGAGCGCTGTTAATACCGGGCTTATTCAGTGACAGGGAGGCATAACCCTTGGAAGCGAACTTTTCCCACAGTGGTTTGTATCCATCATCATATGTGTCATTAATAGGACCATCCCCATGGACAAAAACAACCAATCCAACCTTTCCCGAGTAGTTCTTAGGCAAAGCTAATGTACCTGTTAACAGCCCTTTAGGTGTCTTAATTTGTATTTTTTCTTCTGTCATCTTGTAGGAATTTTGATATAGAACAATTAGTATCAAGGCAACAGCCAGAGCTGCCGCAATACCAAAAGTAAGCTTGAATGTTTTTTTCAACGATGCTCTCTCCTCGAATGCAGGTTCTCTTTCCAACTCATCAGATACCATACAGGCTCCTTGAACCAAAAATGCCGTAACTCATTATACTTGGATTGTTCTACTTCAAACGCCAGTTTGTGATACAAACGGATAGCCCCTTGGTTCTTATGCGCTACATGAAGCGTCAATGCATGAAACCCAGATTCAACCGTAAATTGCTGTGCGAAAGCTAGAAGACGGCGTCCTATTCCCTGGTTACGATGACTTGAACGAATCGCCAAATGATCAATGTAACACTCATTTGCAGCGGGGGTATACTCCAGCGCATGCATACCTGTCAAAAATTTAAATACATTGAAGCAACCAAACTGTTTTAGGAGCGGAGCTAAAGAAATGGGATTTGTTTCAGGAAGTGAAGAGGAGGGGGCCTTCCATTTGAGGGAAAGAACACCGACAACATCTTCGTTCTCTTTGGCTACAAATTGTTTCATAGATGAAGAATAAGGATTTTGAACCCAAACCTGCATTAACAACTTCTGTATATCTTGCTCCTCCAGTGTAACAAGAGATTGGAATTTTGCTTTAAACGATTCGACTAAAAGACTGCAAACAGCTTCATGGTCTTGTTTCTGGTATGCAACAATGTCAAAGGATTTTGCACTCATTTAACGCCCTCCAAGATTTATTCTACTTTAACCTGAATTTCGTATTGCAGCTTGTTGTTGTCGAACATCGAAAGATAAGATTTTTCTACTAGAACAATCTTGCTTTGGCAGTTATATTGGTGATGAGCTACATATCGTTCCATTTGTTTAATTTCATAATCAATCTCTGGTTCTTCAATGACGGAAAGATGCTTATAAAGATAGTTGCCCTCTTCCAGAATATAGTCAGCCACATCCGCCGTTTCATAACATAGCTTCGCCTGTCCAGCATCAGACAAGTAATGCAGGTCATTTTCAAATAATCGAGGTGGGGCAGGGCGGTGTTCAAATAGGTTACCGGCAGTGAGCTCTTGACCATTCTCCAATGCAAACCATAGCTTTAAATGACGGGGACCTAATCGTTTGACCTGATACTCATCGTCCTGCTGGGTCCGATTATTATGTTCTTCTAACACTTTGTGAATAAACTGTTCATGCATCTTCAAGTTAGCTATTTCGGCCTGTACCTTCTGCAACGAATGCTCTAAAAGCTGGTTATAGTCATCGGCAGCATAGGAAGTCATACATTCTTGAATCTGATCGACAGGGACATTTAATTTGCGTAATAATAAAATATGCGAAAGCTGATAAATCTCATGAAGCCCGTACATTCGATATTGATTTTCTTCTGTATGTGATGGATACAGGACTCCCTTTTCTTCAAAATAACGCAGTTGATGTACAGATACATTCATGAGCTGAGCAAGCTGGCTGATCGTAATGTGTTCTTTCAATGGTAGGACTCCTTACTGATAGTTGAATAACTCCACTATAAACCTTAGGTCAGACCTAGGGTCAATAGAAAATATCAAATCAAATCTTGGATAGGCGTATGTGTCGAGCATTTGATGCCCACACCAAGGGGGAGACTGGAGAGTTTACCTGTCGGTGATAACCCGTTATAATCATAAGATTAGTGAGCATAAACAAGATGCTCCGGATGAAGGTTAGAATGGGGAAATCATGTTGAAAACTTTTAAAAAGGTATACATTGAGATAACGAGCATTTGCAATCTCGCATGCAGTTTTTGTCCTCAAACACAGCGTGTCAAAAAATTTATTGATCCGGAAGTCTTTCGAAATGTGCTTGATCAGGTCAAACCACATACGGATTACATCTATTTGCATGTAAAAGGAGAGCCGTTGCTCCATCCGAAAATTGATCTTTTGCTGGAAAGTGCTCATGAGAAAGGCTTGAAGGTCAATATAACCACCAATGGTACCTTGCTGCCGAAGACCGGACATAAGCTGCTTGGGCAACCAGCGCTGCGTCAGATGAACTTCTCTCTCCACAGTTTTGACGGGCATGAAGGCTCCGTGGATCGAGAAGGATATTTGGGTAATATTTTCACGTTTGTAAGAGAAGCGGTGAAACACAATGTCATTATTTCGTTCCGTCTCTGGAACTTGACTGAAGATAATTTGACTAATGTGCAGCGTCAGCGCAACCGGGAAACACTTGAACGACTGGAGCAAGAATTTGGACTGGACTATCGGATTGAGGAAAAGGTGATACCAGGCAGTGGGGTCAAAATCGCACCAAACGTTTATTTGAATCAAGACCATGAATTTGAATGGCCGAGCCTCAGTGCCCCCGAAGATGACGGAAAAGGCTTTTGCCATGCACTCCGTAGCCAAGCGGCGGTATTGGTGGATGGAACGGTGGTCCCTTGCTGTCTGGATGGAGAAGGTGTCATTAATTTAGGTAACGTGCATGAGCAATCTTTTTCCGACATTGTGGAAGGGGAGCGTGCAAACCGTCTGTACTTCGGGTTCTCTAAGAGAGAAGCGGTAGAAGAGTTATGCCGAAAATGCGGGTACCGCAAACGATTTGGAACATAACGGAGATTTGGCAGGTGGAGACTTCGAATCTCTGACAAATCGTTACCTCCGTTTTGAGTTTAGATTCTTAGGAAAAATCCGCTAAACATCAAGGATTTCTTGGTGTTTAGCGGATTTTTTGCATACGTAAAACATACTTACATTCAACTATTAACCAGCGCTTTGGCATACTGTTTGCCTGCCGAGAGAAGGCTGTCACTCAGTTTAGGATCATTAACAGAACGTGCAAGCACAAGAGAACCAACCATACTACTGAACAATGCACTGCCCTTGGACTGATCCATTCCCCCCAAATTGGAGATAAACGTAATCATTCTTTCCAACTCCTGCGTGAATATCTGCCGGATTTCTTCGGAAGAACGGGCTATTTCTACGGAAAGGGCAGGAATAATACAGCCTATTTCTGTTCGATCACGGTGATGGGTGCTTAAATAGTAATCGATGACAACATTAATTTTAGGATCTTGCTTTTCTTGGTCAACGGCCTCCTGAAGCAGTGCGAGGGTATCACTGACGGCATAGCGACAGGCTTCGGCGACTAGCTGTTCTTTGTTATCAAAGTGTGAATAAAACCCGCCGTGAGTTAATCCTGCCCCTTTCATAATAAAGGGCACACTTACATCTTGAATACCGTTGGCACGGAAAGCTTGGGCAGCACTTTCAACGATCTTACTCCGCACTTTCATCTTATGGCCTTTTGGATAAGGCATTGTAATCACTCCACGGGTTTATAATGCTAACTTCAAAATATTATAATCATCATAATAAAACGTGTCAATTTGTCTTCCTATAACGACAACTTCAGAAAGGCTGATCAAGACTATTGACGCTTTTAAAATATGATGATTATAATATATTATAATCATCATATTTTAAATCATGCCATTTTAACAGGAGGTATTAGTTATGAGCAAGCTTGAATCTGTAGAAACACTGGTCATTGGATCAGGGCCAGGAGGTTATGTGGCAGCATTGCGTTCTTCTCAGCTTGGAATGAAAACGGCGATTGTTGAACGCAGTCAGCTAGGTGGAGTGTGCACGAATGTGGGCTGCATTCCATCCAAAGCTTTGATTGCCGAAGCACATCGCTATGAGATACTCAGGCAGGTAAATCAGGCAGATGCAGCGATGTCATTCGTGAATGCTCAGGCTCTCAAACAGGGGATTGTGAATAAGCAGGCAGGCGGAGTTGGCTTTTTAATGAAAACGGCAGGTGTGAGCATTCTGGAAGGGGAGGCGAGTTTGGTTGATGGGCATACAGCCATCATCAATCAAAATGGAGCGGAACAAACGATATCCTTTAAGTATGCCATATTGGCAACCGGCTCCCGTCCAATCGAGCTGAAATCATTTCCGTTTGGCGGACGTATTTTGTCCTCTACAGAGGCGCTTTCGCTTCCAGCGGTTCCGTCCAGCCTGATCGTGATAGGTGGTGGATATATTGGCGTTGAGCTTGGACAAATGTATGCCAAATTTGGAACAAAGGTAATGATTCTGGAGGGAGGGGAACGGGTGCTGCCGGGATTTGAGACGGACCTTGTGGCCCCTGTTGTTAAGCAATTGAAAACAGATGGTGTAAGCATCGTAACTGGGGCGATAGCCGAAAAAGTCGTGCAGAATACGGATACTATTACGCTGCATTATTCAAAAGATCAAGAGCAGCATCATGTCACCGCTGAGTTTGTATTAGTTACTGTAGGCAGAAAACCGAATACGGATGGCAGATTAGGATTGGAGCACGTTGGCTTGCCACTCACGAGCAGGGGGTTGATCGAGACAGACGAGCAGTGTAGAACGGCTATTCCGCATATTTTTGCCATCGGGGATATTACGGAGGGTCCAGCCCTTGCCCATAAGGCTTCCTATGAAGCGAAGATTGCGGCAGAAGCGATTGCAGGTCAAGCTGCTAAAGTGGATTATAAAGCCATGCCGTTGGTTGTCTTTTCTGAACCAGAGCTGGCTAGTGTTGGCCTAAGTGAAACAGAAGCAAAGGAAAAAGCCTTACCGATTGTCATTGGCAGAGCTTCCTTTGCAATTAACGGCAGAGCATTGGCGCTAAGGGCAGCAGAGGGGTACATCAAAATCGTAGCAAAGCAGGGGTCGGGGATCGTACTGGGGGCGCAAATCGTCGGCGTCGAAGCTTCAACACTCATTTCCGAGCTTGCTCTGGCTATAGAGATGGGAGCAACCGTAGAAGACTTAGCTCTAACCATTCATCCCCATCCTACATTGGGAGAAGTAATCATGGAGGCTGCGGAGAATGCGATCAGAAAAATGGACCGTCCAAAGTAGAGGCTCCGTATGAAATCACTTCATTGCCTGTGAGAATAATTATCAACTATAATATATTATAGTTTGAATATGAGTGTGAGCAGGTACGTGGATGGTTTAGATCGGGGGCTGAACAAAAGCAATGAAGTTGAATGATCACATTTTGCTGTGGAATCATGTTTTTATACAGGTGATGGATGTTCGTCATAAGAAGATCGAAGAAGGGGAGGAGCTACGAACCTATCGACTTCCTGCCAGTGCGTTCTTGTATGCCGTTCGTGGAAACGCACGGGTACGGTTGGATAACAGTATTCACAGGGTAGAGCGTTTCCATGTACTGCATGGCGGAAAAGGAATGTGCCTGAGTATCCTCGCGGAAGAGGTGCTTGAATATTACATCATTTTGTACAAGGCAACGTTGGCCCTGCCTAGCCGCAAAGAGATTGCACAATTGCTGGAAAAGGAAAATCCTTTTCAGAACCAGTATGCTTTCGCACCTCATTACCCACTGCCTCTGTACGATAAAGTGAAGCTGTTGGAGCAAGAATGGCGTGAAGCTTCCGGACTTGGCAAACTGCATGTCAAAGCCTTATTTCAACAATTTGTATATGAGTTGTTGCAGCAGTTGTATCGGCAGGGCATTGAGCCTCTTAAGCCCGACCTGGTATCGCAGGCTGTAGCCTATATTCGTGAGCATTTTAGCCGGCCTATGGCACTTGAGTCCATTGCAGAGGAGCTAGAATGCAGTACCGGACATTTATCCAGGTTGTTCAAAAATAAAATGCATACCAGTCCGATTCATTACTTGGGCCAAGTAAGAGCAGATCGAGCGGCAGAACTGCTAATGCAGACGGACGCCACTTTGCAGGAGATCGCAGAGCGTGTGGGATATCCAGATGCCCATTCTTTAAGTCGCAGCTTCAAGAAATATAAGGGACTATCTCCCGTACGATTCAAAAAGGAACGGGAGCATCATGCTCAGAAGCAAGATCAAGATATGCCCCAAACGATGCTTAAATATGCCCTTCAGCGGACATCTTTCGCACGTTATACTGATATTGATTATCAATATCGGTATAACGCGGAAGGAGATTTGTTTATGCACGGAAGAGTCAAAATAACGGCCATGATGATTATGCTGTGTTTATCATTGATGCTGGGAGCTTGCTCGGCTCCGACGAATACAAATGGAAGCTCGCAAACGAAGGCTAATCATACAGCGACATCATCCAACAGCGATGGACAAGCGGCAGTGCAAGCACAGACAAGAACGGTTAAGACATTAAAAGGCGATGTGGAAGTACCTGCAAACCCGAAACGAGTGGCATCGGATCAGTATATGGGTCATCTTTTGAAGCTGGGGATTATTCCGGTGGGGGTCAGAAGTTTTATGCTGAATGAGGCTTGGATTGATCAATCGGGATATCCCAAAGAGAAATTGGCCGGAATCAAGGATCTCGGTGAATTTCCTATGGATTTGGAGGAACTGACCGTTCTGCAACCGGATTTAATTATCGGTTCAATCGAAAAGAACATCGACAGCTACCAAAAGGTAGGAACGACTGTGTTCCTGCCGTATTGGGAAGGCGAATCTACAGCGGGACCACTGGATAAATTCCGCAGAATTAGCGAAATCTTTGGCAAGCAGAAAGAAGCCGAGCAGTGGATTACTGAATATGAGAAGAAAGCTGCAGAGGCCAGAACGAAAATTCAAGGTATCGTTAAAGAAGGAGAGACGGTTTCAATTGTACAAGTCGCCAATAAATCGATATATGTTTTGGCAGCAAAAGGCGGCAATTACGGAAGTCCGACCATTTATCAGATGCTAAAGCTGCCACCTACCAAAAAGGCATTGAACATGAAAGAAGGATTTGAAAATATTTCGCTTGAGGTTTTACCCGAGCATATGGGAGATCACATCTTTGTATACGGTTCAGAAGATGAAGGGGCTAATCAGATTCTGCATAGTGAGCTATGGAAAGGCCTTCCGGCTGTAAAAAAAGGACAGGTTTATATGTACGGTTCATTCAGCGATAAAGGGGATGAGTTTGTGATGGAAGACCCTTATTCATTGGAGCTTCAATTGGATACCATAGTTAATCTCTTATTAGCCCACAAAAAATAAAGCTGAATACAGCTATAAAAATCGAAAATACGTTACCGATGAAACACTTGATTCATAGACAAAAAAACTGCTAAAACGAGGGTAAACCTCTGTGTTTAGCAGTTTTTTTGTCGTAATTCAACAGAGGCACTCACCTCAGTCGCTTATTGTAGTCGTCACCACGCCATTAATGACTGCCGTTCGCTGCAACGTCCCCGTTTACAAAAAACAGTGACTATTCTCACAAAAAACGACATCTTCCGACACTGGAATGCCATATTATAGTAAGTGTTGATAGGCTATAATCGTAGCAGTGAAAACGGATTGTCACAAAAATTTATTAGAGTCAGGATTGGTGGTTCAAATAATGAAGCTGGCAACAAAATTAACTTGGATGATGCTCATCATACTGCTTCTCGTAGGCTCCTCCATTGGATACTTCGGATATCGTACCGCTTACCATCAAGTGGATGAAGCTGCTGGGATCGAGCTGGTGGGTTGCGCCAATATTACGACTGGCCTTATAGATCCTGCGGATATATCGGCTCTGGTCAGTGGAGATAACAGCAAACTTGCTGCCATTGAAGACCGGATTGGCTGGATTGTAGCACATAAGCCTATTTTTAAGGAGGCTTTTATTATCTCTTTGGATGGAAAAATTTTGGCCGCCGATGCCAACTTTAAGCAAAGAGGCTATCAAGCTGGCGATTCCTTCTATTTTACAGACGAAGACAAAGAAATGATAACTACCATGAAGCATTCAGCATATTCCAAGGTTTATACATATGAAGGAACCTCGCTCAAAACTGGATACGGCCCCATTTATCAGGACCATGATCCCACCAAGCCCATTGTTGCACTGATGGCCATCAATTTTGACGGCTCGTTAATTCAGGAACGGACGTTGGATATTATTGTTCAGCCCTTTATTATTGGCGGCTCCATTTTCATGGTGGCTATCCTTGTTGTTTACCTGTTGATTCGCCATATGGTAAGTCCGCTTACCAAGCTGTCAGCCTCTGTGAACACCATTACCAAGGGCGACCTTACCCATGAACCGCTTCTCTTCAAAAACAAGGATGAAATCGGGACGCTGGCCCGCGACTTCAACGATATGACAATGAACCTGCGCAACCTGATTACCCAGGTCAATGACACCTCTATGCTGGTCGCTTCTTCCTCTCAAGAGCTGTCTGCCAGCGCACAGGCAACGAACCGTGCTGGAGAGCATAGCGTGAATGTTACGATTGAGTTGGCTGATGGGGCGCATACCCAATTGCAAAACCTGGAAGGAAGCTATAAAGCTATTCAGGATATGTCCCGCTTCATCAGCGATATTGCTGGCAATGCGGACATCGCAATGAACAAGGCCGCGGATAATGTCCAGAAAGCACGCCTTGGCCGGGAATCAATGGATTCCACCACCTCCCAAATGGGAGTTGTCAGCGAAAGCATCGGCGATCTCTCAAGCATTATTCATACGCTTGGCAGCCACTCCAAGGAGATTGAGAACATTGTCGGCACCATTGCCAGCATCGCCGAGGAGACCAACTTGCTGTCTTTGAATGCAGCGATAGAAGCTGCGCGCGCCGGAGAAGAAGGTCAGGGCTTTGCCGTTGTCGCTGGCTCTGTCCGCAAATTGGCCGAACGTTCTGCCAATTCTGCCACACAAATCAGCGAACTGATCAGTCTGATTATCGCCCAAATGGACAAGGCAGGAGAAACTATGAAGCGTTCCACGAACGAAATGATGCAGGGCAAGGAGTTGATCATATCAGCCGGGCGCTCCTTCTCCGAGATTGAAGTCTCCATCTCCGACATGTCTTCCCAAAGCGAGCAAATATCAGCCACAGTTCGGGATCTGGCGCTGATCTCTGAAGAGCTCGTTGAAGCCATTCAGAATACCGTAATGGTCTCTAACCATACGGTTAAAGGGGCGGAGTCCCTGTCCGCCTCTTCGGAGCAACAGCTTGCTGCCATGCAAGAAGTGGAATCCTCCGCAGCGCTCCTCTCATCACTGGCCGAGAAGCTTCAGGTGCTTGTGGAGAACTTCAAAATTTAAATATTCGAGGTTCAAAGAGAAATAAACCGCTAAAGACGAGGGTAAACCCTGTGTTTGGCGGTTTTTTATAGTAATTTTACGAAGGCATTCTCTCAGTCGCTTATGGTAGTCGTTACTGTGACATTGTTGACAGAGGTTGAGGAAGCACTAGAGTTGAAATTAACAACCTCAACGACTACTGTTGCACCAACAATCAGGCCTGTATTTATAATTAGATTTGTAGCAGAAAGCGTTGTTAAGCCGCCTCGCTGCAACGTCCCATTTACAAATACATTGTAGTATCCACTACTGGTCGGAACAACAAGACTGTTTGCCGCGACTGAAGTACCACTATCATTTGTGAAATTTTGTGCCGGGATAGTGGTCACTCCACCTAATATATTACCAAGCACGACAATAGCTGTGTAACGATTAACTACTGGAGTGACATTGATACTTGTTGTAATAGCAATGTTTCCAGATACGATACTGTCTGCTTCCAGATAGATTCGAATAATAGACATAGGAATTCCTCCATTCCTAATATTCCAGATAAATATTATAGTTTATGTGAATATTCTAGTATGGATTGGATGGGGAGGAGTCTTCCAATTATTTCTCTTTGTTCAAGCTTCTTTGGGCCCGGGTTACTATTCGCTTCGTTTCTTTGGTATCCGAAATCATCAGCCATGCATTACAAACTTGAAGAACCCATTCTGGGTTGGTTTTGCTGGCGTCATTCAACCAATTACCAACGGAGTCCTGGACATATTTGGCCGGATCGGACTGAACAGCCTCCAAGAGAGGAAGAGCCAGCTCGGGATGTTCTTTTAGTTCAGGGATGTGCTTGGCCCAAACGCCTTGTGGCCGGATTAATTCAATGGCAAAACGACGTATGTTAGCATCCTCATCTCGCACCCAACTGTCT
This sequence comes from Paenibacillus sp. FSL R10-2748, assembly GCF_038005565.1. Lineage (NCBI taxonomy): Bacteria > Bacillati > Bacillota > Bacilli > Caryophanales > Paenibacillaceae > Paenibacillus > Paenibacillus sp. FSL R10-2748. Next base: position 635,729 of record NZ_JBBOTK010000001.1, on the reverse strand, counting down.
AACAGGGCAAGCCCTTCAAGCAGTTGCAAGGATATGGATTCTCTCACGGCCATCCAGGCTATTTCACGTACTCCGAAATGGGAATCGGCTGCAAAGGGGCGAATGCCAGCCAATTTTTCCTTTACACTTAAACGGGGATCAATCCCGATGATGTAGGCAGCCCAGCAGCGAATGCTGTCTGAAAGATGGGAGGCCATCGCATCAAAGATGCGAATACGTTCTTCTATCGCTTGTTGCTCAAACACATGAAGCCACGCTCGCGCGATTGCGGGTATCATTTTCATGATCTTCTTTTCCTTCAGCTGATTCAATTCGGTCATGAAGACATCGGATGATCGCTGCAAGCCAAATTCATCAAGAGTATTTTGCAATAGTACAACATGATCGACAGCCAGCCATTCGGTGAGATTCACCGTCTCAAGCCGCCCCTGCTGTAGCAGCTGAAGCACATCATTAGGAATATCTGACCCTTTGCGGGCCCCTTTTCGGTGTAACATTTCATTCACTCCATATCGTAAATTGTCTGATAGGTATACGATACTTTTTTGGGTAGGAGTATAGATGTAATGTAGTTTACAACTTCATTAGCTTTTCGCGATGGATGTAAATCGTCTTAAAGCCGGTTTTAATGACCTTTTCTTTGACAAGCTCCTGAAGAGCAGTTGTTACAGCCTCACGGGTGGCCCCGACCAGATTCGCAATTTCCTGATGGGAGAGAGGAAAATTGATTTTGCAATACTCTTCACGGCTTTGGAGGGCGAACTGATCGGACAATTTCAGAAGAACATACAAAATTTTATCCTGTAAATTTCCCAAAGCTAAATGCTGGGCCAGACTGCTCATTCCTGAGATTCGGTCACTTAACACCTTGATCATGTTCATCATGAACCGGGGATGTTCTATTAAAAAATGCTCGAATCGGTCTTTGTCCATCCGGCAGATATCGCATTCTTCTATCGTTTCTATATACATATCCCTTGTCCCCAGTGAAATCATATCCATTTCACCAAATACATTTCCTTCGCTGAGGATATCCAAAGTAAATTGCTTTCCGTCAGCGTTTAGCTTATACAGACGTACTTTTCCCTTTTTCACAAAATAAAGTCCCTCGGAAAAGGTCTCTGGGGTTTGTATAAAGTTTTTTTTCGCTATAGTCGTAATGGAGGTCATTTGGTCCATTTCAATTAAATCTTCTAATGAGAGACTATGAAGCAAATTAAATTGGGACAGGTATTGAATGCTATTCATATGTTCTCCTTTTCGTTGCACAGGGTATACAGAATCATAATACAATTATAGCTTCTCTGAGGTATTTTGACCTCTATTACTCACTTGTTTGCGCTAGAGTGAATAATGAATTTTGGGGAATCTGTCGGATTTATGTAAAGGGGAGGTTGGTATAAAATAGATATGCATGTTTGATAGTAGATACATAAAGAGTGAGGTAATAACGATGATTAAATTAAAAGATGTAGGCAATTTCGAGGTTCTTCCTGAGATAGCGATGCATATCGTTCAAGGCAATATATCCGCTTTACGCCAAGCTCTGACCGAAGGCTGGGATATAGAACAAGGGATCGTACTCAGTAAATATACGACATTAAGTCCATTGGATATTACACTCATCACTGAGCAAATGGAAGTCTTGAAGCTACTGGTCGATGAGGGGGTTCAACTTAATGTGAAGGATAATCCCGCATTCCTGACGGCTGTTCGCTATGGTACCGAAGAGATTGTCCGTTATGTGGTCGCCCATGGCGCGAAGCTGGACGGGAAAAATCATGTCAAATCCGGTGCCTATGAGCAAGCCTACTACGGTAACAAAAGCAATATGCTGCTTATCCATGAGCTGGGCCTCGATATGAAGCAGCATGCTGGAGCAACACTCCGCAACGCAGTTAGTAAGCATGACCTGAAAACAGTAGCATTACTATTGGAACATGGCGTAGATATTAATTTCAATGCCCCTAATATGGTATATCCTTATAAAGCCACGCCTTTGACAGTGGCGGCACGCAACAATGATTTTGCGATGGTGAAGTATTTGGTTCAGCAAGGCGCTGATGTGACGCTGGCAGAAAAAGATGGAGAACGGGCATATACAATTGCACTAAGTAATAAAAACGTAGAAATGGCTGAGTATTTAAAGTCTGTAGAGCCTCCAGCATTTCATAATCTGGAAAATAAACGACATGCTTTGAAAAGCTACAAGCTTCCAAAGGAGATTGTTGCCTTTCTGATGGGGGATCAGCTCCGTGTGGACCTGCCAGAAAATGATCTTGATATTCAATTTGTTGAGTTCTTCTCATTCATAGATACGGTTGAGATGAAGGTAGGTCGGCAAAAGCTGTTGCGTCTGTCTCTAAAAGTAGATAATTACTCGGATATTATATTGGTGTGGAATCCGAGGCAGAAGTGCCTGGGTTATTATGACGAGGAGCATCAGGAATATGCGGATGTGTGCAGCTTTGCCGAGTTTCTTGCACAGCCGGAAGATTATCTGGAGAAGATTATTGAGGGGGAATATTTATCATAACGAGGTGAGCCATGAATGCGGTATGCACGCAGTCATGGCTCTTGTTATTTTAAAATACAGCGCTAGTGTACACAGATGCCTAATGCTCATCAGGAATGGTTACGTATGAGCTGAATGAGATTTAGGGTAGCGGTAGATAGGGGTTCGTTCTTGCGGGTACAGATGGCGATTGAATTGAGAAGCTGGATGTCTTCTACATATACCCGGCACAGCTCGCCGCGTTCTACATATTCACGCACGACCAGTGAGAACACAAAGTTGGCACCATATCCGGCAATAACCGCGGTAATCGCCTCATGCAGCCCTGTGAAGTTTAGGGTGACTTGGGGGGGCGGGGGCACTTCGCTTCTCGCATCCTGGCACCGTTATTATCGGTGATAATGTTATCCGTGAAGGAGAAGTAATTCAAGCTTATAGCACAGACCCTCGGGTGCAGGGAGTAAGAAAGTTTTATGATATGCTGGCTGAAGAATCAAGAATTACAGCTACAGCTATCCAAACCGTGGGGAGCAAGGGGTATGACGGTTTCGTCATTGGAATCGTTAAGGGCTGAACGCTAAGCGTCTCGATTGGCTAAACACAAAGGGGATCAGTCCTCGTGTTTAGCTTTTTTCTGAGTAGAGAAGATGGGGACGAATTGTGCGCATAATGGTAAAATAGTACTGATGGAAGCCTTAGAACGTTTTTGAACGTTTACTGCTGAATTCCTATGTAAGAAGAATGAATTTACATAAAAGTAGATGGATTTTCTTTAAAATGTAAACGCAATCATAATGATTGGATCAGGAATTCACCATTTTGTAAAAAAATGAATTAGAAATGAATTTTTTTGAATCTTTTTGAAGAAAAATGATTGTTTTTTGTCAAGTTTGTGGTACGATATGAACAGTTGGGGGAATGATGATGCTGACGGAAGAAAGATACAAGTTAATAATACAGCGCTTACAAGAATGTGGTGTTGTAAAGTTGCAAGAATTGGCTGATCTGTTGGGAGCTTCTGAGTCAACGATTCGGCGTGATTTGATAGATCTTGAGGGCCGTCAGTTGCTCAAGCGGATTCATGGCGGGGCAACCTTGCTGAATCAGAAAAGTCAGGAACCTGGCATGGAAGAAAAAACATTCAAAAACGTTCAAGAAAAAAATGCAGTGGCCCGTATAGCAGCCAAAGAAATTTTGGATGGCGAATGTATTTATCTGGATGCGGGAACAACAACGATGGCGATGATTCCTTACATTGAAGCTAAAGACGTGACGGTCGTGACGAATGGACTATCCCACGTAGAAGCACTGGTAAGCAAAAGAATCAGAAGCTATCTACTGGGAGGGATGATGAAAATTCATACCAAAGCCGTAATCGGGAGTATTGCCCTACAAAATTTGGACAATTTTCGATTCGACAAGTGCTTTCTAGGAACGAACGGGGTGGATATGGAAATGGGGTATACAACTCCTGATCCCGAAGAGGCGCTGATCAAGCGGCGTGCCCACCAGTTGTCTGGCAAAACGTATGTGTTAGCCGATTCCAGCAAAATTGGAGAAGTAACCTTCGCCAAACTGTTCGAGCTCAAGGAAGCTATACTTATTACCGAATCGATGCCAGAACGGTCACGCCGATCCATCGCTCAGAAAACTAAGATAATCGAGGGATAACAATGATATATACAGTAACGCTGAACCCTTCCATTGATTATATCGTGGAAGTTGATGATTTGAAGCTTGGTGATTTGAACCGGATGAAACGTGATTTAAAACTGCCCGGTGGTAAGGGAATTAATGTATCACGTGTACTGAACCAGTTGGGAGCAGATAGCACGGCGATTGGTTTTCTCGGAGGATTCACAGGCAGGTTTATCGACGATACATTGCGGGAAGAATCCATTAAAACTGATTTTGTAATTATCGAAGATGACACACGGATTAACATTAAGCTCAAGCATGGCGATGAAACGGAAATTAACGGTTTGGGACCTGCGATTCGTGAGCAAGAGGCCGATGCGTTGGTGCAAAAGCTGGCGGGACTCCAGAAAAATGACATTGTCGTCTTGTCGGGAAGTATCCCGCCGTCACTTGGAGGAGACTTCTATGATCGGCTGATTAGCGTATGCCAGCAAACTGGAGCTGAATTCGTCATCGACACCACAGGTGAGGCGCTGATGAAGGCACTGGTTCATAAACCGCTGCTCATCAAGCCGAATCACCATGAGCTGGCTGAGTTGTTTGGCGTAACGATTCATTCAAAGGAGGAGATCGTCACTTACGGTCGTAAGCTGCTGGAAGCAGGTGCAAAAAATGTACTGATTTCCATGGCAGGAGAAGGGGCTTTGTTCATTACGGCAGATGAAGTGTATCACGCAAATGTACCAGCAGGAACGGTGAAAAATTCTGTAGGCGCAGGTGATTCAATGATTGCTGGATTCGTGGGTACGCTGGCTCTTCATGGCGATCCGATCGAAGCATTCCGTGCAGGAGTGGCATCCGGAAGCGCAACTGCGTTCTCCGATGATCTGGCTACTAGAGAGAAGATTGAACAATTACGGCCGCAAGTCACGATTTCAAAACGGTAATCCAGCTGCATCATGAGCTTATTATGCGTGTCTCGACACGCTGATCGAACTTAGGAGAGTGTGAAAAATGAGAATAACAGACCTGATGATTAAAGAAACGATGATCATGGACCTGCAGGCGACGACAAAAGACGAGGCGATTGAGGAGCTCATCGCTCGTCTCGAAGCAAGTGGACGTATTAATGACCGTGCCTTGTTTAAAGAAATGATTTACAAACGTGAAGCAGAGTCCAGCACTGGAATCGGCGGCGGCATTGCGATGCCGCATGCCAAGACCAAAGCCGTGAATGAAGCGACTGTCGTTTTCGCCAAAAGCAGTAAAGGCGTAGAATTCGAATCGTTGGATGGTGAGCCGGCGAAAGTATTCTTCATGATTGCGGCTCCAGAGGGAGCAGCAAATACGCATCTTCGCACACTGGCTGCCCTTTCCCGGCTGTTGATTGATACCGATTTTATCGGGAACCTTATGAAAACGCAAACACCGGATGAAGTATCTATGCTGTTTGATACCAAGCAGGCGGAAGAAGAAGCTGCCAAGAAAGCAAAAGAGGCTAAGAAAGAGGATGCCAAAGCACAGCAAACGCCAGACGTTATCGTTGGCAATCCGAATTCTGACGAATTTGTGGTTGCAGTGACCGCTTGTCCTACAGGCATTGCACACACGTTTATGGCAGAAGATGCTCTCATTAAGAAAGCGAAAGAAATGGGTGTAAATATCCGTGTAGAGACGAACGGCTCGGAAGGCGCACAAAACGTACTGACAGCGGATGAAATTCGCCGTGCCAAAGGTGTAATCGTCGCAGCTGACAAGAAGGTTGAAATGGCCAGATTTGACGGTAAACCTGTATTGCAAAGACCAGTAAGCGACGGTATCCGTAAATCTGAGGAACTGATCCGCAAAGCGCTGAACGGCGATGCCCCAATTTATCGTAGTGAAGGTAAAGGCAGCGCTGATGAGTCGAAAGCGGAGAAGAGCAGTGTGGGCAGCAAAATTTACAAGGATTTAATGAACGGTATTTCTCATATGCTGCCATTCGTTGTAGGCGGGGGGATTTTGTTAGCAATTTCCTTCTTGATTGAACAAGTGGCAGGAGAAGACAATGTATTGTTCCAACTGTTGCAGACAATTGGCGGTGGAACAGGTGCGTTCCACTTCCTGATTCCGATACTGGCCGGATTTATCGCGATGAGCATTGGAGACCGCCCGGCACTGATGCCAGGTATGGTTGGGGGTCTGATGGCTGTAAACTCTAATGCAGGTTTCCTTGGCGGTCTGGCAGCTGGTTTCATGGCTGGTTATGTGGTGATCTTCCTGCGTAAAGCTTTTGCAGGTCTGCCGAAAGCGCTGGATGGTTTAAAACCAATCTTGTTATACCCTGTATTTGGACTCCTAATTTCAGGCGCGATTATGTTCTACCTGTTCGATCCGATTTTCGGTGGTATTAATACGTGGCTTGTCAATGTTCTGAACAATTTGGGAACAGGTAATGCAGTTATTTTGGGTCTGATTCTGGGCGGAATGATGTCGATCGACATGGGTGGACCTTTTAACAAAGCAGCTTACGCATTTTCGATCGGTGTCTTTACTTCCAGTGGTAACACGAACGGAGCTATGATGGCGGCTGTTATGGCAGGTGGTATGGTACCTCCGTTGGCGATCGCATTAGCTTCGACGTTCTTCAAAAATAAGTTTACTGAGCAAGAGCGCAAGTCTGGCTTGACGAACTATGTACTTGGATTGTCCTTCATTACGGAAGGAGCCATTCCATTCGCAGCTGCTGATCCTCTGCGTGTCCTGACCTCTTGTATTGTAGGTTCAGCGATTGCTGGTGGTCTGACGCAGTTCTGGCAAATCAATCTTCCAGCTCCACATGGCGGAATTTTTGTAGCAGCTCTTGCCAATCATGCTTTGTTGTTCTTGCTTGCAGTGGCGATTGGTTCCGTGATTTCCGCGCTCATTCTGGGATTGTGGAAAAAACCGCTCGAAGCGAAATAACGGGTATCACAGGAGTGAAAAAATAAAAAGAGGGTCACATTTCCTTAGGCCTTCAAAATAGTAAAGCCGCTAAACACCAGGTTTCTGAGTGTTTGGCGGCTTTTTCTTTATGCAAAGGTGTCGGCTTTGCCTATATAGCTTATTAGTAGTTATTGCATTGGAGCTATAGCCTACAAAGCTCCTTAACCAGCTGTATAAACAGCTTTCGGGCCGAAGACATATACTGCTGGTGATGGTTGTTTTGTAGGAGTCCAATAGGAATATTCGGGTCTGTTAACTGGAGGGGGACGGTGACCAGTTCCTCCTGCATAGGCATTGATGATAGAATCACTCCAACTGAAGGAATCGTTTTTACAAATGTGGGGATCGACGAAATTTGACTGACAGTATAAAAAAACGGCATCGACGGGAAGCGGGAAAGTTCTTTTTCCAGTCGTATATGGTACAAGCAATTCTTACCTCCGACGATAAGCGGGTACTCGTACAGATCTTCGAGATGAAGCTCACTTTTTAACGCAAAAGGGTGATTACGGGACACAATAAAGGCGATGTGTTCGTGATATATGGGTTCAAAGTGTAAGGAAGGAATCGAGTGAGGTTCCCCGGAGATTGCAAAATCCAGCTTACCGTCCACCAAAGCATGTGCGAGTGCATCCGTGTTTCCAACTGTAAAATGGCACGTAATTTTCGGCTTATGCTCTCGAAACTGCTGTAGAACCAAGGGCAGTAAGGTAGCCGCCACCGTTTCAATCACACCGATATGAAGCGTGCCAATCTCCTCCTTTTTCAGAGACTTCGCCTGGTCCATTACAAAATTCCAATGCTGAATAAGCCCGTCTATCTCCTCGGCATATAGTTTGCCTGGGGACGTTAACTCCGCATCCCAACCCCTTTTAAAAAGCTGAAATCCCAGCTCTTTCTCTAGCCTCTGGATTTGGCTCGTGACTGTAGACTGAGCGTAGTTTAATTTGGCAGCAGCTTTTGAAAACGTTCCTTCTTCGATTATGGTACGAAATGTAGTTAATTCTTTCAGATCCACGCATGCTCATCTCCATCGGTGAAATTGAATATATTTATGATTATTTTCAATTATACAGATGAAAGTAAGGGGGAGTACAATTATCTTATCCCAACGGATAGGAGAGATGAGCATGCCATTTGTACGAGTTGGATACATGGAGCAGCAATACACAGAGCAAGAGCTGCCTTGGATTAGCCGCTGTATCATGAACGCTTTGATCGAACATTTTCAGGTTCCGGAAAAAGATTACTTTCAGGTTTTTCATGCTCATAAGCAAAGCGAGTTTTATTATAGTCCCGATTATTTGAATGTACCCAGAACAGATAAGCTGCTGTATATTCAAATTACAATGGGAACGGGTAGAACTACGGAACAAAAAAAGAGTTTCTACCAAAAGTTAGCGGAACTCTTATCTATTGAATGTAAGGTTAGACCGGAGGATGTATTTGTAACACTGGTAGAGACTGAATTAGAGGATTGGTCCTTTGGCAACGGACTTGCCCAGATGATTGTATGAAGCATAAATTGATCAAATCGAGTGTTCGAGAAACCATCGGTGATTTTGCTCCCGCTTTTGTAGGTTATACGGAGGATGTTCTTTTTGGAGATGTATGGAGAAGAAGTGAGCTATCTCTCAGAGAACGGAGTCTCATCACCGTCTCCGCATTGGTAGCGGGTGAGCATGTAAATCAACTCCCTTATCACCTGAAACTGGCCAAGGAGAACGGGATTTCGGAGGAAGAACTGGTTGAGGTCATTACACAGCTTGCCTTTTATGTAGGATGGCCCCGGGCAGCCTCAGCTATTCAGGTTGCCAAAGAGGTATTTTGTAAAGAGAAAGAGAGTTAAACATGAACCTAAAAAAACCGCTAAGCACAAGGGATTCCGAGTGTTTGGCGGTTTTTTTGGCATGGCATACAAATGGAGAAGCGAAGGACTATCTGATCAGATGCAGGCAAAAGTCCAGATCAGCCTGGAGATGCTCCTTCATCAGCCGTTCTGCTGTATCGCCGTCATGTGCGCGGATAGCCTCACAAATATGCTGGTGCTCATCAATCAGAAAGGGACGATGATAGTAGACGACCGTATGACGGAATAAATAAATAACGGATTGCATCCGATTAAACAAATCAATCATCATCGAATTATTACTGGCCTTCATAATGATCTCATGAAACTCTTTGTTCGCTTGCATCACCTCATCCAGCGAGCCGGAACGCCCGATGTCCACACATTGCTCCAAAGCCAGTAGCTCTGTCTCGGACAAGTAGGCAGCCGCGCTGCGCGCCGCATGTCCTTCAAGCAGCATCCGTAGCTCAAAGGTATTGCGCAGGTCGGTTTCAGATAGCTTGACTACACGTTTATTGACGATAAGCCCTTCCTGCTCCAATTTGCGGATGGATTCACGGATAGGCGTGCGGCTTACACCGAGCTGCGTGGCAAGCTTTTCCTCAACCAACTTGGTTCCTTGAGGGATGGTTCCGTTCAGTATCATATCACGCAGTGTTTCATAAGATTGCTGGTGCGCCGTTCGAGAGTTATTGCTGCTGTACTGCATGTCATTCACCTCTACGTCTACTTTAGCGAAAAGATGGAGGTTAAACAATGTCTATCCTATATAATCGATAAAATTGATACAAATTTTAAATTTTTGTATGCAAAAATGAATTTATTGTGTACAATCTCAAATATAAAGACGAATTAATAGCGCTTACATGTGATAAAAAGCGTTTACAAATGGGTTTTTTATAAAAATCCTGAATAGGAAATCGAATTCGAAAAGCTATGGAGGGACTTTAACATGACAAAGAAAATTGGATTTATTGGATTAGGTATTATGGGTCGTCCGATGTCGTTAAATCTTTTGAAAGCGGATTATGAGCTGACCGTATTTGATATTAATCAGGAAACCGTCACTGCTTTGGTTGCGTCAGGCGCACATGCAGCGGCATCCCCGAAGGAAGTTGCAGAGCGCAGTGAAATCATTTTTACGATGTTGCCGAATTCCAATCATGTGAAAGAAGTCATTTTGGGCGAGAACGGGATTTTAAAAGGGGCTAGTATTGGAAGCGTTATCGTAGATATGAGCTCGATTTCTCCAGTCGTCTCCAAAGAGCTGTCGGTGAAAGCCGTTGAGGCTGGTCTGCACATGCTGGATGCCCCTGTCAGTGGTGGCGAACCGAAAGCAATTGATGGGACATTGGCGATTATGGTTGGTGGCAAAGAATCAGTGTTTGAGCATGTCTTGGATGTTCTGCATGTGCTGGGTCAGGATGTCACCTTGGTTGGTGATAACGGCTGCGGCACAACGGCAAAGCTGGCTAACCAGATCATGGTGAACCTGAATATCGCGGCCATGTCCGAAGCGCTTGTATTTGCAGCCAAGGCGGGAATTAATATTGAAAAAATGGTGCAAGCGATTCGCGGTGGATTGGCAGGCAGTGCGGTACTGGATGCTAAAGTTCCTCTGATCTTGCAACGGAATTTTGTAGCTGGGGGTCGGATTGATATTAACCTCAAGGACATCACGAACGTTATGGAAACCGCGCATGACATCGGTGTACCGTTGCCACTTAGTAGCCAACTGCTGGAAATATTCCACGCACTCAAAGTGGATGGTAAAGCGGCGGATGATCACGGCGGAATCGTGCAATATTTTGAAAAACTCGCAGGCGTACAGGTAAAAGCAGAGTAGTAGAGCATGCTAATCAAGAATTTGAATAAGGTGGAGATCACATGAATGTAAATGCAGGATATACTTCGTTGTTAGCTCTTCAAGCAGAATTGCCTCCTGAATGGGACAGCAAAGGATTGCGTCAGGAAATTCGCCGGATTAATGACGCCAGAGGACGGAAAATTATCGTATTAGACGATGATCCGACCGGGGTACAAACCGTTCATGATATTGATGTTTTGACGCAGTGGGATGAAGCATTGCTTCGTGAAGCATTCGACTCACCGGAAACGCTATTTTATATCCTGACCAATACACGCGGACTTGATGCGCAAACCGCAGAACGGATTAACCGCGAGATTGCTCGCAACGTACAGGCTGTCGCCACCGAAAAGGGCAAATCATTTACCTTTGTCAGCCGTAGTGATTCCATGTTGCGTGGGTATTACCCGCTGGAAACGGACGTACTGGCAGAAGAAGGATCGCGTCAAAGTGGACGGAGCTACGACGGTCATTTGATCATTCCAGCCTTTTTCGAAGCTGGACGAGTAACCGGAGGCAACACCCACTATATGGTGGAGGATGATACGCTAATCCCCGTACATGAGTCGGAGTTTGCCAAGGATAAGGTATTTGGCTATGAAAACGGCGATTTAACCGCTTGGGTGGAAGAAAAGACAGAAGGCCGTATTCATGCCTCGGAATGTCTTGTTATTTCACTGGAACAGATTCGCAAGGGACCAGACGCTGTGCAAGAAGTATTGCTACAAGCGAAGGATAACGTACCAATCATCGTCAACGTGCTTTCGTATGCGGATATGGATGTAGTATCACTGGGGCTGCTGAAAGCAGAAGAGCAAGGGAAAACGTTTATTTTCCGCACAGCTGCTTCTTTTGTGAAATCGTATGCCGGGATATCTGACCAGGAATATTTGCCAAAGGAACGACTGATTGCAAGTGGACAGGAAGGTCACGGTGGTATTGTGGTCGTCGGTTCCTATGTTCAAAAAACAACAAAACAGCTGGAGCAGTTACTTACGTACCCGGAAATTGTGGGTCTTGAAATTGATGTGGAACGGGTGTTGGATTCTGAGGGCTACACACAGGAATTAAGCCGTGTTATCGCAGAAGCCAATACACAACTGGCTGCGGGCAACAATGTGGTGGTATACAGTAGCCGCAAACTCATTGCGGTAGATAATAAAGCTGATAATTTCAAAATTAGTCAAACGGTATCCGGTGCACTGGTCGAAATCGTACAGTCGCTTGAGACGGTGCCTAAGTTTATCATCGCCAAAGGCGGCATTACTTCCAGTGATGTGGCAACCAAAGGTCTTGCTATCCGAAAAGCACGTGTACTCGGCCAGGTTGCGGCAGGCATCCCTGTGTGGCTGACCGGAAACGAAGCCAAATTCAGCGGCATTCCGTATATTGTGTTCCCTGGTAATGTGGGCGGAGAACGAACATTGCTGGAAACCGTAGAGAAAATTGAAAACGAGCAGGGTTAACCCCTGTTTTTCAACAAACTTAGAGAGCGCTTACTTAATGAGGGGGTTATAACATGTATTCCGTATTCGGACTCAGTCATGATGCAAGTTTGTTATTGTATGCACTTATTTCTATTATTGGACTGATTCTGCTGATCGCTAAAGTCAAAATGAACCCATTTGTCGCGCTCATCGTCGGTGCTGTATTCATGGGTCTAATTGCAGGTATGCCGCTGAAAAGTATTGTGACAGCTTATCAAGAAGGTGTGGCCAGTGTGCTCGGTTTTATCGCCATTGTTCTTGGTCTGGGTACGATGCTGGGTAAGCTGATGGCTGAGTCTGGTGGTGCGGAGCAGATTGCCAAGACCATGGTGCGGGTGTTCGGTGAGAAAAATGTTCACTGGGCCATGATGGTGGTCGCTGTCATTTGTGGTATCCCGGTATTCATTCAGGTAGGTATCGTACTGTTGTTCCCGCTCGTATTCGTTATTGCCAAGCATACCGGAACTTCGCTCATTAAAATCGGGATTTCTCTTGTAGCTGGATTGGCGGTTGTGCATAGTCTTATCCCTCCGCATCCGGCAGCGATGCTGGCAGTAGGTATTTTTAACGCGAATATTGGTAAAACGATCTTCCTTGCGCTTATCGTAGCATTGCCGTCCGCAGCGATTGCGGGTCCGATCTACGGAAGCTGGATTTCCAAACGTATCAAGGTGGAGACTTCGAGTGAATTGATGGAACAATTTACAGAAACGAAAGAAAGAGAATTGCCGGGCTTTGGTATTACACTCTTCACCATTATGCTGCCCGTTATTTTGATGCTGCTGGCGACGATTGTCGATCTGATTTTGCCAGAAGCCAACGTCTTCAGACAGGTCATTGATTTCATCGGCAGTCCGATTATTGCGTTGCTGATTGCTTTGCTGTTCTCGCTTTACTCTTTTGGTTATGCACGCAACTTCGATAGCAAGCAGCTATTGAAGTTTACGAACGATTGCCTGGGTCCGGTTGCTTCTATCATCCTGCTGATCGGTGCAGGCGGTGGTTTCAACAAGATTCTGACTGCCAGCGGTGTAGGAGATGCGATTGCAGGTTTTGCCCAGCATGCACATTTGTCTCCGCTTGTATTGGCCTTTGTGATTGCAGGTCTTATCCGGGCCGCCGTTGGTTCCGCCACGGTAGCCATGACGACGGCGGCAGGTATTGTCGCTCCGATTGCAGTCACGATGCCGGGGGTGAGCCCGGAGCTACTGGTGTTGGCTACCGGAGCAGGCTCGATCATTTTGTCCCACGTGAATGACTCCGGCTTCTGGATTGTTAAAGAATACATGAACCTGTCCGTACCTCAAACGCTGAAAACGTGGACAGTCATGGAAACCATTCTCGGGTTCAGTGCTTTTGGTATCGTGATGATACTCAGTATTTTTATCTGATTTGTTCATAAACGATCTTCCCAGAAGACTTTTCAGCATGATTGTATTGTTATTCTGCTTTGAAAGCGGTATAGTAAGAGTAATTGAATGAAGGGTCAAGTGCCCTTCGGGATTGTTACTGGTTAGCAGGCGATACCCAAATAATGACTAATTGATTTAGTCGTTATTTGGTTTTTTTTGTTATTACAAACTTTGTCATTACATCAATGAGGTGAGCAGATAAATGATCATCCGGCAAATATTTAACAACAATGTCATCCGGGCCGAAAATCAGGTGGGTCATGAATTTGTTGTCATCGGGAATGGTCTGGGCTTTAAAAAGAAAAATGGTCAGAGGGTTGATGAGGAAAAAATAGAAAAAACCTTTGTATTAAAGTCTGATAAAATTCCGCAAAAATTAATTGATCTCATTGGAGAAACATCTGTAGAGTATTTAAAGGTGGCGGATGAAATTGTAGGCAGCGCGAAAAGGGAAATGGGAGATATTTTTAGTGATAATATCTATATTTCTCTGATTGACCATATTCAATTTGCCATCTCTCGATACAGAAAATCCGTGGGACTTAAAAATTCACTGTTATGGCAAATTAAAAAATTTTACAAGAAAGAATTTATGATTGGAATGAATGCATTGGATATCATCCATGCTCAATTTGGCATCCAAATGGATGAGCATGAAGCCAGCTTTATTGCTATGCATTTTGTAAATGCAAGACAAGACGGTCAGGGAATGAAACAAACGGTTGAGATTACCGAGGTCATTGATGACATTTTCAACATTGTAACCGATTACTATCAGATTACACTGGATGAAACTTCGTTCAATTATTCCCGGTTTATTACTCATTTGCAGTACTTTGCCCAACGATTGCTGAGCAATGAACAAGAGCAACTGGCTTCAGGTGACAATTTCTTGTATGATCAGGTCAAAGATAAATATGCGAGGGCTTTTCAATGTACCCAATTAATCAATCAATATTTGGAATTAAAGCATGAAAGTGCTATGTCGATTGACGAAAAAGTGTATTTGACGATTCATATACAGCGTGTAACCTCCAGAAACGATATGGCTACTTCTTAGAAAAAAAGCTTGCAAACGATTTCTAAGTGATTTATAGTAGGCTCACAACTTAAATATAAGGATTGTTACTGGTTAAGCAGGCGATACCTAAATGAATGGCAGTGATCATGTTCTTTGATCATACAGGCCTTTCGTTTAGGTATTTTTTTGTTTTCAGGCAATCTGCCCAAGAGGAGAATGAACATGGACCATAAGAAAATGGGCGAAGACATCGTACGTCTCGTTGGAGGAGAAGAAAATATCAATGGGCTTGTCCATTGTGCTACACGACTCCGATTTGACCTGAAGGATTCACGAAAAGCCGAAAGAGAAGCGCTTGAGAAGCACGAGGGGATCATTACAGTTGTTGAAAGCGGAGGACAATTTCAAGTTGTTATTGGCAGCCATGTTGCCTATGTATATGCGGAGATCATGAAAAACAGGAATTTTGAATCGAATTCCTCTACAGCCAGTGAATCTAGTGGTAAAAAAACATCGGTCATATCCACAATCTTTGAAGTCATTTCCGGCAGTTTCTCCCCGTTGATTCCGGCGATGGCGGGCTCGGGAATGATAAAAGCACTCCTGACGGTTTTGACCTTGCTGGGATGGATGTCTGCAACAAGTGATACTTATATGATCCTGTCTGCTGCAGGGAATGCTGTGTTTTACTTTTTGCCGATTTTGCTTGGGATCACGCTTGGTATAAAGCTGAAGGCGAATCCTTATGTAGCTGGTGTGATCGGTGCGGCTCTCATGGAACCCAACTTTACGGGGCTGATGGACAAAGGCTCTGATGTATCGTTTTTAGGAATACCAGTGGTCATGATGAACTACTCCGCCAGTGTTTTCCCGATTTTCATATCCATTAGCATATATGCGTTGGTGGATAAGTTTTTGAAGAAGATCATTCTTAAGGATTTACAACTATTTTTAGTTCCGATGCTGGCTTTAATGATTATGGTTCCGCTATCTGCGATGGCTTTCGGACCTTTCGGTACAGGGGTAGGAGATTGGATTTCTTCAGGTGTGACATGGTTAATCGGTGTAAGTGGCATTTTGTCAGGGATTGTTCTTGGCGGTTTTATGACCTTTATGGTCGTCTTCGGACTTCACTGGGGTTTTACACCCATTACGATTCAAAATATCGGTGTTGGCGGTGATCCGATTGAGGCGATGGCTGCAGCAGCTGTATTTGCTCAAATTGGTGTCGCATTTGGTATCTTCCTGAAGGCGAGAAAAGATAAAACACTTAGAACTCTTGCTGGTTCCACGAGTATTACAGGATTGCTGGCTGGTGTGACAGAGCCGATAGTGTATGGACTTGTACTTCGCTTTAAACGTGTCATTCCAATCGTTATTATTGCAGGGGCTATAGGCGGTGCCATCAATGGACATTTTGGGGTGAAAATGACGGCTTATGTTTTTCACAACATTTTTGCGATTCCAGTATATACGCCAACCTTAATTTATGTTATCGCCATTGCATGTTCATTTATAGCTGCAACGATGCTGATCCTTATTTTTGGATATGAAAGCAAGGTGAAGGGGGAGGCCCCAGAAACAGTTGAATCCGTGAAAACAGCAGAACCAGAGCCTGTTGTTACAGCAACCAAGGCCGTTGATATCAAGAAAGAAACAATCTACAGCCCGATCACAGGCAGGACCACACCACTGAGTCAAGTGAATGATTCTGCATTTTCTACAGGGGCTATGGGAAAAGGGTTAGCCATTGAACCGTCTGTCGGCGAGGTTGTAGCGCCAATAGATGGGGTCGTAACCTCGCTGTTCCCCACAGGACATGCCATAGGATTGACTTCCAGTGCAGGTACAGAGATATTAATTCATATCGGAATTAACACCGTTGCGCTGAAAGGGAAGCATTTTAATCCAGTGGTTAAAGAGGGCGACAGCGTGAAACAGGGCGATTTGTTAATCCAATTTGACAGGGAGCAGATTATTGAAGCAGGATACGAAATCGTAACGCCTGTCATCGTCACACTTACGCAACATAAAGTGGACGTATTTGAGACAAATCAGGAGCAGATTCAAAAAAATGAAGTATTGTTAACTTTGGTTGTGTGATACTGGCAAGCATCATCATCACATATATGAATTGCGAACATCAGAAGGATATAACTATAACTGGAGGGACTAGATCATGAAACATAATCAATTGAAGGCATTTCCTGAAAATTTTTTCTGGGGAGCTTCCACTTCCGCTTATCAAGTAGAGGGTGCATGGGACGAAGATGGAAAAGGACCTTCTGTCATTGACATGGCTAATCACGTCGAAGGGGTCACTGATTTTAAGGTAACCAGTGATCATTACCATATGTTCAAAGAAGACGTAGCTCTGATGGCTGAAATGGGCTTTAAAGCATATCGTTTCTCTATTGCTTGGACACGTATTTATCCCCAGGGCGCAGGTGAAGTTAATCAGAAGGGAATTGCGTTTTACAGCTCATTAATTGATGAACTAATTAAATACGGGATTGAACCGATTGTTACTATGTATCATTTTGATCTGCCTTATGCTCTTGAAAAACAAGGCGGTTGGTCGAAGAGGGAGACGATTGATGCCTTCGAACAGTATGCCAAAACATTGTTTGAGAACTTTGGAGACAGGGTGAAATATTGGTTAACCATTAATGAGCAGAACATGCTGATTCTCCATCCCGGTTCTATTGGCACATTAGATACAAGTCTCGAAAATCCACAAAGGGTACTGTATCAACAAAATCATCATATGTTAGTCGCGCAGGCGAAAGCAATGGTATTGTGCCATGAAATGCTACCTGACGCGAAAATTGGACCTGCGCCGAATATCGGGGTTATCTATCCAGCCAGTTCCAAGCCGGAAGATACACTGGCGGCTGATAACTATGCAGCGATTCGCAACTGGCTCTATCTGGATATGGCTGTATTTGGCCGTTACAATCACATTGCGTGGAGCTATTTGGTCGAGAAAGGCTATGAGCCTGTCATTGAAGAAGGGGATATGGACATTTTAGCGAAGGGGAACCCGGACTTTATCGCATTTAATTATTATACCTCTCAAACCGTAGGAGAAAGTTTAGATGACGGAAATGATTTTTCACATACAGGAGATCAGCATGAAATTGTGGGTGAACCCGGAGCATATCGAGGTTCCGTCAACCCCAACCTGCAAACGACGGAGTTTGGTTGGGAGATTGATCCGGTCGGTTTTAGAACCACATTACGCCAAATTTATTCTCGCTACCACTTGCCTTTAATCGTGACAGAGAACGGCTTGGGCGCTTTTGACAAGCTTGAAGAAGGGGATTTAGTGAATGATCCTTACCGCATTGACTTTTTCAAGAAACATATCGAGCAGATTCAACTGGCTATTACAGACGGTGTAGAAGTATTCGGCTTCTGTCCGTGGTCTGCGATTGATCTTGTTAGTACCCATCAGGGCTCCAGCAAGCGTTACGGGTTTATCTATGTGGATCGTGAGGAGTTTGATCTCAAGGATCTGCGTCGTATTCGTAAACAAAGCTTCTATTGGTATCAAAAGTTGATCTCCACAAACGGTGAAATTCGTTAATTAAAGTATCGTAACTAGAGCACCTCTCTAAATGGAAGATTTCCATTTAGGGAGGTGTTTATATTTTTTAAACCTTAGGGGGAGAGGTTGATTTCATTTAAGCAACAATTATCCCTTTTCCAGAAGTGTGATTATGTATTATATAATAGAAGAAACACAAACGGAAAGGACATTATGCATTGACCTTACAACAATTAAAATATGTCATTGAGGTTGCCAATCGCGGTTCCATGAATGAGGCGGCAAAGCGGTTGTTCATTTCCCAGCCCAGTCTGTCGAACGCGATTCGTGATTTGGAGGAAGAAATTCATATCACCATTTTTGAGCGTACCAATAAGGGGATTTCTTTGTCCAAGGAAGGCGTGGAATTCCTCGGTTATGCACGCCAGGTCGTTGAGCAGGCGGAGTTACTGGAAAGTCGGTATCTGGATGCCAAGCCTTCACCACAGCATTTTGCTGTGTCCACGCAGCATTACGCATTTGCTGTAAATGCATTCGTAAATCTGGTAAATCAATATGGTCAAGAAGAGTATGAATTGGCTTTACGAGAGACCAAAACCCATGAAATCATACAGGATGTCAAAAGCCTGCGCAGTGAGATTGGAATCCTGTATCTGAACGAATTTAACGCCAAGGTCATTAACAAGCTGCTAAAAGATGCGAATCTGCAATTCAATAGCCTGTTTACGGCCAAGCCGCATATTTTTATCAGTGCCAATAATCCGCTCTCCCGACAGTCTATCGTGACCATTGATCAGCTTCATCCGTATCCGTATTTGTCCTTTGAACAAGGGGAGTACAATTCCTTTCACTTTTCCGAGGAGATTCTCAGTACGTTATCGCATCCCAAAAGCATTCGTGTCCATGACCGGGCGACCCTTTTTAATTTGCTCATTGGCTTGAACGGCTATACGATTTCTACCGGGGTGATCAGTGCGGATCTGAACGGTAACGACATTATTTCCGTCCCTCTGGAATGTGATGAGTCTATTAATGTGGGATGGATTTGCCATAAAAACGCTGCGCTCTCCAAGCTGGCTACCGTCTATGTAGAAGCGTTGCATGAGGCGATAGGGGAATAAAAGAATGGGTATAGCCTTAGGCTATAACTAGCTATAGTTTATTGGAGTTACCTTATAACTGAAAATGTATGTTATCTTTCTTACAAGAACTTCACTACAGAAGCGAAAAAGGAGATAACCCTAATGAGCAGCATCCTTGACAATGCATCCCAACGTAAAGTGACCCCTTTTAGACATGATATGGTCGGCAGCTTTTTGCGCCCGCAAGCGATTAAAGACGCCAGAATTCAATTTCAAAATAATGAAATCTCTGCGGACGAGCTGAGAAAGATTGAAGATAACGAAATTATCAAGCTAGTAGAAAAGCAAAAATCCGTAGGACTTCAAGCCGTGACGGACGGTGAATTCAGACGCTCTTGGTGGCATCTTGATTTTATGTGGGGGCTGGACGGCGTGGAAAAGGTACAGCTTTCGAACGGCTACCAATTCCAAGGTGTGGAAACAAGAGCGGAAACCGCACGCTTGTCCGGTAAAATCGGACATTCCCGTCATCCTTTCATTGAAGATTTCAAATTCCTGAAGCAAGTAGCAGGTGAGGATGCCATCGCGCGCCAAACGATCCCGGCACCTGCGCAATTCCTGGCCGAGCTGTTGCGCGGAGAGAATAAAGAAACAACCGATACGTATTACAGCAATCTGGATGAGCTGGTGACGGATATCGCCAAAGCTTACAAATCCGTGATTCAAGCGTTGTACAATGAGGGCTGCCGCAGTTTGCAACTGGATGATTGCACATGGGGTATGCTCTGTGATAAAAACTATTGGGAAGCTAGACAGCATGCGGGTGAGAATGTGGAAGATACCAAAAAGCTGTTCGCTCGCGTGAATCAGGAAACGGTGAATGATCTCCCAGCCGATTTGGTCGTTACGACCCACGTATGCCGTGGTAACTACCATTCCACCTGGGCATCCTCTGGCGGCTATGAGCCTGTAGCCGAAACTCTGTTCGGCATCGACAACATCGACGGCTACTATCTCGAATTCGATACCGACCGTGCAGGTGATTTCACACCGCTTAAGCATCTGAAAGATCAAAAGCAGGTCGTACTAGGCCTCGTTTCCTCCAAAACGGGTGAACTGGAAGACAAGCAGACGGTCATTAACCGCATTAAGGAAGCGACTCAATTCGTCGACATCAACCACATCTGCCTCAGCCCACAATGCGGCTTTGCTTCGACAGAAGAGGGCAATATTCTGACAGAAGAGCAGCAGTGGAAAAAGCTTGCTTTCATTAAAGAGATTGCGGACGAGATTTGGAAGTAAGGGTTTAGGAGAAATACCTTGGAGAAATTTGGTCATACCCCTGTCAAGTAGACAGAACTAAAAAGACATCTTTAAGCGGCAACCGTTTCTCGGTATTCAATCGGGGAACGGTTGTTTAATTTTTTCTGAAATCTATTTTCATTATAAAATAAGATGTACTCCCGTACGTGTTGTTCTACCCCCGCTAGGGTTCCGGGTTTCGTTAAATAAATCTTCTCTGTTTTAAGATGGGAAAAGAAGGATTCTATACAGGCATTGTCTAGGCAATTTCCACGCCTTGAATGGCTTCCAAGCATTCCAAGCCGCTTAAGTTTGCGGTTAAACGGCTTGGAGGTATACTGAAACCCCTGGTCTGAATGGAGAATGACACCCTCCATGTTCACGTTCTTACTTAGAACGTCTAGCGTCTCGCTAACTAGAGCAAGGTCATTTCGTTCCGAAAGACGCCAAGCCACAATTTCATAGCTAAACAGATCTTGAATGACAGAGAGATATACAAACCGCTCTCCAGCTCGTATGTATGTAATATCGGTAACCAGCTTGGGCGTAAAGCAGTAGCATACTTCATCATTTGGTTGTACTGCTGCCTAACCAGTTCCCAATTGATCGGGCGAGTCAGTACCGGTTGCAAATTCGGATAAGCATCGGTCATGCCTGGTTCCGGTCTAATAGCAGCCCAGGGGCGTTTTCCAATCAGCAATATATAAATCGAAACGTTTTAGTTCGTCTATATATTGTAACTACGAGCGTTGGAAATTGAATTATGAAAATACTGACATAAGAAAAATGGCGACACCCTTAATAATGAAATCATTGCAAGTATCTAAATAGGTATCCTAAGTAAATTTTGATATGTATATGATTTTATTCTAAAAAATGGTATGATGAATTGCGGAAAGGTCTATGCGATTCATCTGATTGCAGTAGTCCTCGTTTCATGAGTTGATTTTCTATATGTTCCTGATAAGGGGTGGTTATTTTTGTACAATACACCTACAGTTTCGGCGAAGTTTGAAGATTATATAAAACTAAACGATATGACACTGGCTCAATTTGCGGAATATTCAGGTGTCCATCAAAGAACACTTAGTAATTGGATTATTCAGCATCGTCCACTTTCCGTGCAGCAGCTTGATCGAATCACTGTGACTATGGGTTTATCGGAAGGTCACTTTTACGATCTATACATAGAAAACTACATCATTGACCTCCCCCTAAACATGAGACGAATTGAACCATTGTTATATCGTTGTACGGAGCTGGACAAGCTGGAAGCGATCCGTCGAATGGTTGGACATATTATGGACAAGCTTATGTACTTTCCCAGACTATATCAAATTGCAGAAACATTATTTTCACAGCGACAACATGCTGCTGCACTGTTTATATGTTAGAATATTTCAGAAATGGAAAGATATAAGCGCTCCGAGCGCTTGGCAGTCTGTCAGTATCGTATATTCACGATTCAGGTTGGAGACGATCAAAGCCGAAATGTCAGGGCAGTAGCCGTTTTTGAAGCTTTTGTCGAACGACTGGATGAAATAGAGCAGCTTAACGTATTGAAGGATCTGGCTAATGTATAGGTCTTTGCGTAAATGGGACAAGTTTGACGAAATGGCGAGGAAATGAGGGCTAAAGCGGAAATCCAATATTCGATGAAACATCAACAAGAAAGTCGAGAGCGTGATGATTCCGCCAAGAAGCTAAGTCGTCCCATCTTTGTGTACATCATTTATGCTGATCTACTGTGTGCTAGTGTCTGTGAAGCCCAAGGCGATTATCAACAAGTTCTACAATATACATATGACTACGCTGATTTAGATTGGGCCATAGAGACTGATGAGGATACCCGACACTGGATTGGTTTGTTTCAACAATGGGCGGAAGGCAATACTTACGTATATAAGCTTTTGTCGGGAGATATAAATGTACTACATGATTATATTGAATATATCGCTGCAACATGGGGTAGTTCCAGCGTAGCTGATACTACCCCATGTAAATGAAATGTGAAAAACGTATTTTTATGGGTAACATCTCTGGTGCTGTTGATCGTCGTATTTCAAGGAGGCCCGTACGTTTAAGAAAACGTTGTCTAGTACCAAGAATTACAAAATGAAAAGGAGGTACTTGCTGCGCTAAAAAGTATACCTTTAGGTTTGTTGTTAGGAAATATTGCGCAGCTATTACAAATTATGGAGTTTATCAGTGTGTTACATGTGGAGACTGATTCGGTATGGCGTGATTTAATCTGCAAATATGTGAAGCAGCAGCCAGATATGAAATATGTCGCAAGTATAGCAACGGAGCAGGAAGCCATTCATTTTGCAGAACAGTATAAAGTCGATGTTATCGTGATGGATGTAACACTGACCTCTTCGCAGTATGATGGGTTGGATGCAGTGAGAGAGATTTTGATGAGAAAACATGTTAGCATTATTATCCTATCTTCAGTAGATAATTTGGAAGTGATTGCAGACTCCTTTAGCGTTGGAGCCGTCAACTATATTATGAAGAAGAACTACACGGATCTTGCTGCGGCTATTCGCGATGCGTATCATAATCGCGTAGCGATTCATCCTGACGCTGCTAGCGTGCTGTGCGATGAGTTCCGCAAACTAAGATTGGAAGAGCTTGAACGCTCCCTTACGCGGACCGAGCGACAAGTAATCGTGTATCTACACGAAGGGTACTCTAAATCAAAAATAAGCGAAGTTCTGCATGTCGAACCGGAAACAATTAAAACACATGTGAAACATATACTCACAAAGCTAGATGTGGGTAGTTGCAAAGACGCAGTCAAAGTAGCAAGACGGCGAGGATTGTTTGATAACAATTACGTTATGCGATAGGGGGAGAAAAATGTAACCCTAGTAAAAAATAGAATCTATAATATAATTTGTAATAGAGGAGCTGGATCGCGCTATCTGTATTGGCGCCGGTATAGATTGCTATCACTGCTTCTCTAATTAGGAATTTGTCTAGCTTGGTGAAATACCGAGAGACAATGAAAATCTGAGGAGGTAGTTATTATGTCTAATAATCAATTTGATCTTGATGTACAAGTAAGCAAAAATGTTGGTAAAATCGAGCCTCAAGTTACCAGTGTGTTTGCTTGCACTCCAGGATGTATTACTGGACCGAATTGTGGATCTAGTGAGTGCGGAACTGTGCCTTGTGGTAAAACAACATCGAGACTTTGTTAATAAAAAACCAAGTATGATCATATGTAGTCAGTAATGTTAACGTTCTGCAGGCTTCTGTCTAGTTGTTAGTCGTGTGGGCTAATGCAAGACAGATGTCTGCACTTTTTTGTAGTGAAAGGAAGAGAGTAACCAATATAGCATACAGAGGTGTGACTGATGACCGAACTGATTCTGGAAGTGGATCGTGTGACGAAGCGAATAGGTAATAAGACTCTTATTCAAGAGACGTCCTTTAAATTGGAAAAAGGTATGATCTACGGATTTATAGGTCCTAATGGAGCAGGAAAAACAACATTAATGCGATTAATGACAGGGCTTATCCAGCCAACAAGCGGAGCGATTCGCATTGGGACATATGATGTGCAAAAGCAGAGAAAACAGGCACTAGCTAATGTAGGGGCGATTATAGAATCCCCCATCTTTTTTGAGTATATGACCGGAAGGCAGGTGCTTCGAAATTTATCTCGATTGCACTCTGAAATTCGCTCAGCAGATCGAGAAAAGCACATCGATCAGTTGCTCCAGAGTGTGGAATTGCAGTCCCGAGCAGATGATAAAGTGAAGACTTATTCGTTAGGGATGAAGCAACGATTAGGTATCGCGCAAGCTATGTTAGGGTCCCCCGACCTGCTGCTTTTGGATGAGCCATCCAATGGACTTGATCCGCTAGGTATGCGGGAACTTCGTAATCTGATCCTCCGGCTGAGGGAATCACGAGGTTTATCATTCTTCGTATCCAGCCACCTTCTAGATGAGCTGCAACTCATGTGTGACCATCTCATTGTTATTCGAGCAGGGGTGGTCATATGGACGGGGAATGTGAATGATTTGATTGTGGATGGTCAGAGGCTAGAAGACGCATTCTTGGAGTTGATGTTGTCATGAAAGTGTTAATCAGGATTGAATTCGAGAAGTTGATCCATCAGAAATGGGCATGGTTCATATTAGTTTCTTGCATTCCGTTTGCTTATGCATTGATAACATATTTTGTGTGGGTTGATCAGCGACATCTACCTGATAGCCCATTCTATGTAGCTGCGAGCATGTCGGCATCGAGAGGGATGAAAGAAAGTATATATTTATTTGGGAATTTAATGGTCGCGCTGTTGGCTGGTCTCTTATACACAGAAGAGTTTCAGGGTGGTAAATTGCGAATGTTTTTTTTAAGAAGCTATTCTCGGGGTCAAATCTTTGTTAGCAAATGGATGATAATGAATTTATTCATCCTGTTGATGATGGTTATTTTAGGCGTATCGTTCACGATTTTTGGCGTAATGAAACTTCCATCTCCCCCAGAGGTAATGATATCAGGGAATAGGATTCCTTCCACAAATGTTGCAATACTATTCTATACTTTGAAACAATATGCACTTGATTTCGCTACATTGATCGGGGGGGGCGGTTTGTTTATTTGGATTGCCATGTACTGTAGGACTGCGGCCCGTACAATTGGTATTGCGATGATCTATATCATTATATCAATATTTGCTACAAGTATTTTCGATCCGGGAAGTCCTTTAATAACGGAAAATGCATTCTTGCTTGCCTTGATTTATGCAGGGTTAATTCCAGGTATGCAGATTGTTGGTGTGGAGAAGGCATTGACGGGCGATGAATATGCACAAATTTCAATAGCCGTGGGTTTAGTTATTTACTTTTTCGTATGTATTGTAGCTGCTCGGAGAAAATTTACGAGAGCAGATTATTTAAATTAGGAGTGTTGGCGTGTGAACACTGGCTTGTGGATCAGTGAACTGGAACGGATATGGAAGGGGAAGCGGATTCGAGCGTTTGGATGCGTTTATCTACTCGCTCTATTGATCGATATTGGATTCTTACGTCTAACAGGCGGTATTAAAATTGACCTAAGCTCGTGGTTTTCGGTTGATGCACTAAATCTGCCGGTATTCATTATGAAGGATATGTCGTTCTTGTTGCAATTGTTTGTGTTGCCGGGCTTATTTGTAGAGTCGCTTGCTGATGAGATACATTCGGGTGCGTATCGCATATATATGTTACGTTCGTTCGATCGCTATCAGCACTGGCTAGTTAAATTACTTACACAGATCGTTTTGATTGTCTCGTTTATCTTTGGGACAACGCTGGTCTCGCTAGCGTGTGGATGGTTGTTCTTTTCTCATCCGCAATCGACAGTGGTGTACTTAGTGCCAGAATCGATTGGATATGGCAATGTGTTGTGGCTAACGATCCAATACGATCTCCTTCTTGTACTGACTAGCATTGCGGTGCTTGTGATATGCAGTGTTTTTTCTATCCTTATCACACGAGTTTCAATTGTGTATGCATGCACCATTTTAGGGTTGCTTGGCAGTTATGTCATCGTCTCTGAACTTCGTTTTCTGCATGATCCGTTTGTCAGTATTTTGAGAGTACTTTGCGGACAAGGAAGTATGATCTTCTGGGTGTACTTAACCGGGATTGTTGTGATATGTCCAATCATCAGTTTCTGGATTTGGAGTAAGAGAGGAATGTAAAAGCACGCATTATTGTTGATACAGATAAAACCCACATAGTCTTTCGTAGCAACCCGGGAGTGAAACCAATCAAATGAAAAGAAGAAGCCCCAAAGAAAGGAAGACAGAAAAAAGTTAATCCGCAGCTTGTTTTAGGGTGTAGTAAAGGTGAATGAATAGATTGGACACATAGAATTGAGAAGATTACGCCGCGGGACGGTACACACGTTCGCATTGGTTGGGCGTTAAGTACCCGATGGCAGAATGAATTTGTTTGCCATTATAGAAGCAGGTAATATACACGAATATGCTCTTCTTGGCTTGTACACGCGTTATCGTAGTAATTGTCTTTGCGGCTCATGCTGCTTTTCATCCCGTATTTCTGCAATCGTGCTTGGTATTCCAGGAAAGCATACTGGCTACCACGATCTGAATAGTGGAGAACTTCGCCGCGCGGTCCAGCACGTTTTCATGTACGGGTAAGTTAGGCTTAGAGTTCGTAGTTGCTTTATACTTCTTGATGGTTCGCGATTTCAAGCAAAGCCCAGTTCTTTCATGATGCGTGCAACGGTTTTTCCCGTCACATAAACGCCTTGCTGCTCTAGCGCTTCCTTTATTTTTCGGCTACCGTAAAGGCGACACGAATCCAAGAAGATTCGGCGTATGCGTTGCTCGAGCTCCTTCCGTTTTTTCTTACGCAGGGTTTCCTTGCCCTTGTTCTTTACCCCTTCATAATAATTGCTTCGTGAAACCTTAAATACAGATACATCTTCACGACACGGAGCTTGAAGCGGTGATTGTGGATGAAAGAAAAGATTAGCGCTGGTCTTTTGCGAAGTAGTGCTAAGACTTCGTTTTCCTCCTGCAGTTCACGGATCTGCTTTTGCAGACCGCGCATAGCCTGATCTGCGGGCGACAAATTCCCGCTGCCTGGGAAAGCCTGTTTTCCATGCTGTACATATTCAGCTTTCCAGCGATATAACGTGTTCGTGCTGATGCCAAGCTCGCGGGCTACCTGCGCCACCGACTTACTCTCTTCATCATCTGTACGGTTTGGATTTTAAATTCTTTGTCGTAGTTCTTAGTCATATCGCTCACCTCGAATGCTGATTTTTTTATTTTCGCATTCTCGGTTCTCCATGTCCACTTTCTACTCTAGTAGCATTTAACCAATGCACCGTAGTTTGGATGTGAGCAGTGTGGTGATGCGGTACGACTAGTGACTTTACCGTTGATGAGATTGACTTGCTCATCAATTCAGCATAGCCGATTTAGAATAATAATACTCATAATTTAACATGGAGATCACTTTGCCCTGTTCGTGGGGAAGAGGTGAATATTCTTCATTTTTGGTAATAAACATTTTTTATATATTTGCCATTTTATTATAGTCATACTGATCATCCTTCTATTTGATTCAACGCTGTTACGTGCTTTCAAAATTTAGGATTATAAAAGATTTCGGGTATGTGTCGAATGTAAAGAGGTCTGAAAGTATTTAGGCTCTAAAAGTACTCCCTAAATCTTTTTTTTAGTCCACTATAATTAGGAGGAAACATGACGAAAGAACCCAATATTTATCGTGCACTCGATTTTTTTATGATTCGTACGCCTGTTTTGCCATTCAATTTGTTTATACAGTGTTTTCCTTCCGATTGGAAAGACCAAGAAGAGCTTAAGCGTTATTCGCTAAATAAACTTGTCGAATTATCCAATGACCCGATCATTCGCGAAGCGATTGCGGTAGCGAGCCCGAGCTTGCTCGAGTCACTTTCTCATCTTGGTAATGACCAGAATGCACGAAAGAAAGCGCAGGCTATCAAAGGTTTCATGCGCTATCTGCTCCGCATGATGACGCGTCCCACACCATTTGGCCTGTTTTCCGGTGTGACTTACGGGCAATTCGCCGAACAGTCGCAGATGAACATAGAAGGCATCGCTACGTATCGCAAACGCGTGCGACCAGATATGGAATGGTTGTTAAAGATTGTTGATAAGATCGAGAAACAACGTGAAGTTGTGGTTCAGTTTCGTATTCAGCGCAACTCTCTTATCTACCGTCAAGGCGAACGAGCAAAGATTCCTTACGTAGCGAGATATGGCGATCTCGGCGTCGGAGAAAGTGATAGCGTATCCGTACGAGCCTCTGCAGTATTCGATCTGGTGATGGAAGCTAGTATGAATCCAATTCCGTACCTAGAACTCGTATCCCGGATTAAGAGTGCTTTCATGGAGGCAGAATTAGATACGATTCATCATTACATTTGGCAGCTTTTTGAACAAGAATTCTTAATTTCGGAATTGCGACCTCCGACGACGAGTATAGAGCCCTTCGATCATATCTTGTCTGTGTTGGATCGGGTAGAGGGTATAGATGAATGGAAGGTTGCTCTCAATGAAATTCGTCGGAATATTCGCTCTTATAATAGCCGATCAATTGGGCAGGGCGAGGAGCAACTACTTCAGTTGCGACAGATGATGAATGCTTTGGCGGAGGTGAAGACGACGGTACAGGTTGACTTGTCCTTGGAAGACCGTTCCGTGACCTTGCCCTCTCAGGTTCGTGAGGATGTTGAGAAAGTTGCACATTTGTTTAGTCGAATTTCTACGCGTAAGTACCGACACCTGGAGGAATACTGCAATGAATTCCTAGAGAAATACGGTCCGTATCGAGAGATACCAATTCTGGAGTTGCTGGATGAGGAGATTGGGCTAGGGGCACCGGCCACCTATCAAAATCCGAGCAGCGTTCATAGGCAGTTGAAGAATCCGAGTGTGCCATTCAGTACGAAGTGTGAACAATTACTCTTCAAATGGTTCGTCTCGTGTATGCATCAGGGTGAACAAGAGATTGTTCTCACGAACGAAAGGATTCAACAGATCTTGGAGGATGAATCTGATAAAACCACCAGTGAGTTAATTCCTACTCCGTCAATGGAACTCTACTTTTTAATGGTTGTGCAGGATCGGGAAGCGCTCAATCGCGGAGAGTACACGTTAGTACTTGGACCGAATCCTGGATCGAGTGGCGCGGGGAAAACGTTCGGACGATTTATTGATTTAATGGGTGTCTCGTTTAAAAACATGTTCAATGAGATTCATGAGGAAGAGCAACGCCTATCACCAGGTAAACTACTTGCAGAGATTTCGTACTTACCCAGTGCAGCCAGATCGACGAATGTCGTTCTCACGGAAAATTTTCGCACTTATGAAATCGGAATTGGCACGAATCACACTGTACCAGAGGATCAACAGATTCTTGTGTCCGATCTGATGGTTGGGGTGCGAGACGATAAGTTTTATTTGAAGTCACGCAAGCACAATTGCGAAGTGATCCCGACAGCGGGGCATATGCTGAACTACCAGGGTGCACCGAATGTGTACCGGTTTTTGGTGGAAGTTAGTCAGGAAGGATATCGACAATGGTCGACATTAGAATGGGGAGTAATGGATCAATCCCCCTTTACTCCGCGTTTAAGGTATGGGAACATCGTGTTAAGTCCAGCGACATGGCGTATACAATTGAGTGGCAAGACATCTGAGCGCGAGAGCGAGGAGCAATTGGCGCTTCTGGTTAGGGAATTCAGTATACAGTGGAAAGTACCTCGGTATGTGTATATGACCCAATTCGATAATCGTATCTTGTTCGATATGGAGCATTCTCTGCATGTGGAGGAGATCTGCAAAGACTTGAAATCAAATGGTCAAGTGACGCTGATCGAGCATATAGGGGGATTCGAGGATATGCCGATCCAGCGGAGCGATGGGCGCCTGACGGCGGAATTTGTCTTCCCACTCGTTAGACGCACGGAAGAGATGGATCTGACCCAAGCGGAAGTGGCGGTAAGTAAGGAGACAGAAATCTCTCGCCTGACTGTTGTTGATGCATCGCAGCGTGTGCAGTTGCCGGGTGGATCGTGGTTCTATGCCAAGTTCTATGGGATAGACAGTCGCCAAGATGAATTCATTGGTCGTCAGTGGGGAGATTTTGTTCAGAAATGCCGTGAGGCAGGTGTAATTGAACAAGCGTATTTCATTCGTTACTCCGATCCAACTCGTCATATTCGGGTACGGTTCAACATGCCAAGCGGTAATGACATATCTTCGTTCATCCCAATCTTCCATGAATGGACGACTATGTTACTTCAAGATGGAATGATAAATAAGGTTGTTGTGGATACGTATGAACCAGAGATCGAACGATATGGTGGACCTGAGCTTATGCGATTAGCGGAACGTATGTTTGCTTGTGACAGCGATGTCACAGCGAATTTGGTTCGGCTGCTTCGATTTAAGCAGATACAGCTAAGTCAGGAGGTCGTGGCGGTGTGTAGTGTAATACAATACATGACTCAGTTTGGTTACAACGAGCAGAAGGTTTACGAGCTCCTCAATGAGCGCTTCGATGTAAAAGAATATCTGGATGACTTCCGTAATGAACGGCGTTTATTCCTGCAGTTGTTAGGGAGGGATTCATCCGAATTAATATCATTGCATCAAGAAGGTAAGCTGATTCATCAGATTGGTCAGCACAGGGAAGAGGCTGTCAAGTGTTATCAGCAAGCACTTCTTGAGCATGAGCGGCAGGGCACTCTTATGAACAACAAAGACGATATCCTATTCAGTGTGATTCATATGTACTTAAACCGCTTGATTGGGATTGATCGAGATAAAGAACGTAAGGTAATGATTATGGCTCGTCATGCCCTTAATAGCTTGTTGCAATATTGGAGGAAGAGCCAATGAACTTTATTTGGAAGGGATGTCAGCATGAATTAGCTTCACTCTGGAAGACGGTTCGACACGGGCTGCAACTCTTCCAATTGATTTTCCATATGAATAAACAGTATATGATTCCAAGTATGATACTACACATCATTCAAGGCGCTGTGCCTGTGATGACATTAATGGTTACACAGAATTTGTTGAATAGTGTTTCCGTGGGATGGAAAGAAGGGGAATATTGGGTACTTTCTCAATTTGTTTGGTTCATCGTCATCTATGTTTTGAAGAATTTCATCGACGTCGCTCAAAGCTATGTGGAGGGTAATCTTCAGGCGGTCATTTCCAATTCGATGAATGTCATGATCTGCGAGAAATCAACCACGTTGGGATTGGCCGATTTTGAGAATGCTTCGATTAATGACCAATTAAAAAGGGTTTCACAAGAAGCCACTTATCGCCCCTATCAATTGTATAGCCAGATGGCTGGCATAGCTTCTGGACTCATTACACTTATTTCATCTGCTATCTTACTTGTTCTGTGGAAATGGTGGGTGGTGCTCGTGATTCTCATGATATCAACGGTTTCTATCTATTCGATTTTCAAAATCAATCGAGAACAGTTCCAAATCTACTTGGATCGCACTCCGCAGAATCGAGAATCGTGGTACATGACGTATCTATTAACAAACGATAGCACATTTAAGGAAGTGAAAATATTCCAATTGGGTTCTTACTTGTTAAACCGATACCGCGATTTGTTGCACGGCTTCTTCCTTGTGGATCGTCGCATATTGTTGAAGCGAATTCGAGTTACTTTTCTGTACGATATGCTAGAAATGGTGGCTTTGTTCTGGCTAATTGGGCTTGTAATTCACGAGACATTTATAGGAGCGATGATGATCGGGAGTTTGTATGGGTATATCCAAGCGATTATGCTCACGCAGAACCAGACGAAGGGGGTTATTCAGGGGCTTGTCCAGTTCTCACAGAACAATCTTTACATGGAGCAATTGCTCTTGTTCTTGCAATTGCCCACGTCAGAT
Source organism: Paenibacillus sp. FSL R10-2748 (assembly GCF_038005565.1). NCBI lineage: Bacteria > Bacillati > Bacillota > Bacilli > Caryophanales > Paenibacillaceae > Paenibacillus > Paenibacillus sp. FSL R10-2748. The sequence goes on along the minus strand of NZ_JBBOTK010000001.1, from coordinate 603,594 downwards.
CCTGTTCATCGACAGAAACAGTTTCCCAATGCAACAGAACTATCGTGTGACGCAAATGCAAGTATCCAGATTACACAGATTTCGTTCGATCAGGTATCTTTCGCTTATCCAGGACAAGATTCGGATACGATTCGAGAAGTGGATGTGACATTCAAGAAGGGGCAGACTGTGGCTATTGTAGGGAAGAATGGTTCGGGTAAGTCCACACTCGTGAAGCTGTTAATGCAATTGTACACGGATTATCGTGGTACCATCCAAGTCAATGGCCGAAATGTTCTCGACTACGATCTGCAACAAGTCCAAGAACGCATGGGGGTTGTGTTTCAAGATTTTGTTCACTATGAAATGTCGGCTCGCCATAATATTGGCTTCGGCTCATTGGCTGAGCTCGAACAAGATGAGCGATTGATGGATGCAGCCAAAGTTGCAGCTATTGACCAAATGATTGCGAATTTGCCAAGCGGTCTCGATACACAACTTGGCAAATGGTTCGATGAAGGACATCAACTTTCGGGGGGACAGTGGCAACGTATTGCAATTGCAAGAGCCATTCTGCGAAGTGCGGATGTATATGTTCTAGACGAGCCGAGCTCGTTCTTGGATCCATTGGCTGAACGGGACTTACTGCAATTGTTCATACATTTAATGAGAGATACGATAGGGATTTTCATTACACATCGTATCTCGTCTGCGCGTCTAGCGGATCAGATTTTAGTCATGGAGGACGGCCGGATTATTGAGCAGGGATCGCATGCTGAATTGATGCGTTTAGGTGGGGTATATGCGCAGATGTATCAAGTGCAAGCAAGTTCATTTGCAGAAGAAGTTGGGGTGAATTAGAAGGAGATGATTGAGGGTGAAAGCGGCAAGTGCGGTATCAACACAATGGATCCCCTTAAAAGGGGAAGTTAGAAAGCAAGTAGCACAAGTGTTGCAGGCGATTGTGCAGCGTTATAAGGATCCTGATCAGGTACGTGCCCAGATGAAGCAAGTTCCTGGGCAAGTGATTGAAGGGAAACAGGTAGCACGATGGTCAGACACAAGCTTCTCGGGTGGATTTACAGGTATTTGTGTATTAATGGGACAACTTGATCAGTTATATCCTGATGAAGGTTGGGATATGGTAGGGCATAGTTACCTGCAAAAGATTCAACAGGTAATCGAACAGCAAGGTATTCATACTCTATCTTTATACAGTGGGTTAGCGGGTATTTTGATAGGCGTCCGTGCTCTGTCACGAAAGAATACGCGCTACCAAGGCATGCTAGATACACTGGCTAGTTGGTTCGAGGAAGCCGTGTTAAATTATGTAGAGATATGCAAAAACCAGTGGGAAGAAGGGCAATTGCGTATTAGTCAGTACGATACAATCGAAGGTTTGACAGGAATTGGACGAGTTGTGTTGGCTTTCTCAGATCGACCGCAGATGAAGATCATCTGGCAACGGATTGTTGAAGTATTCCATGTCTTCTGTGGGGAAAAAGATTATCTAGGACATCGGATCCCTGCTTGGCATATCCCGTCTGCGAATCAGTTCCTCGAACATGAAAAGGTGCAGTATCCAAATGGGAATTTTAACGTAGGTCTATCCCATGGTATCTCAGGACCGCTGGCTTTTCTGAGTCTATCGCAATTGCAGGGCATGACAACAGAAGCGATGCGTGCAGATCTACGGCGGCTCACCGAGTGGACATGTCGATGGCGAGTGAGCGGTGAAGCGGGAACGTTCTGGCCGGGGCGAGTCGCTGTTGAAGAGGTACTTCAGGGTGAATTGCATCCGAGCAGTATCCGAGACCCGTGGGACTCCTGGTGCTATGGGGTGCCTGGGATTGCACGATCCATCTGGCTAGCTGGGCAAGCGATGGATAATCAGGAATGGAGCGCAATTGGATTGCAGGCGTATGTAGAGATAGAGAATCGCATCCAGACTATGGGTGGACTCACCGCCTCTACCTTGTGCCACGGTGTAGGGGGACTGCTTCATATGATTCAACGTATGTATTCGGATACGGGTCATGTGACGCTTGGCGTGATGCGTGATGAACTAGTTGTGGCTGTGCTGGATAAGTATGCGGCAGAGTCGAAGTTTGGTTATTATGATGAACATTTTGTGAATGGCAAGTATGAGCAAGTGGATGAAGCGGGCTTTTTGACGGGTGCCGCGGGCGTGGCACTTGTGCTAGCTTCTTTGCTTTACGAGGAAAGCCCGGATTGGGATATGGCTTTGTTGATACGATAGGTTAACACCATACCACCGAACACCGCCGGGACTGATGACAGAAGGGTCTGAGGAAAAAATCTTCAGACCCTTTATCCATGGGTATTTCACAAACGATGTGATTCTTCATTGGTCTGGCTAGAGCTTCAAGCATTCGTAGAATGTTGAGGGACAACGTCGAAAAGAGGCAGTATGAGCAGTCAGCTCGTTCCCCCGTCGTTTTTCAAACCGGGGAAAGTCACTTCGGTAAATATCTTCTGCTTAGCTTCATCCGCCGCGGCCAAGTTATACGTGGGTTTGGTGTGATTGAGTCCAAGTCGGTGCACCATTTTAGAAATACCACGCAGAGAATAGGGATGACCAAACTCCCGCTTGATGTATTCGCCAATAAGAGATAGAGCCCAACAATATTTTTTCAGAAATCCGACTTCGTGTGGAACCGCGTAGTCACTTGTAGTTCGACTACTTATTTGTAGACCGTTCGTTCCGTTCTGTCGATGATTTCTGAGATCTCTTGTGCATTCTTTTCTTTCAAATGCTGATAAATGTCTTGATAATGCTCGAACATACGCCTATCTTTCTCCTTTTTCATCAAAGCTTCAATTTCAATAAATCCTTGTGTCTGTTCCACATTTTCACCGTCGCTTTTATGACTTTATAGTTATTTCGGGTTATTCGTAGTTTAGCGTGGGTCACGTAAATCTATAAAAATCGGACAAGGGAATCGTGTTCGGTGAGATGAGCGGGTTGTGGCTCCAAACTGATCGCGGTTCTCTTTTGTTTTAAATCTCGCCTGTCTTCAGTTTAAGTCTGCCAGCGATCAAATAAATCGTCGTCTTCAGGTTTTTGAGCGACCTGTAGCCGTGTGCCCGTCGTTTGGCACATTGAATAAGACCGTTAATGACCTCCATAATACCGTTTGTTATTTTCGATGTAAACCACTTTAAGATCCCTGTTGCATGCTGACGAATCGTTTTCGCGGATTTCACCATATCAGGGATTTGATTATGTGTCGCCCAAAAATACCAGCTATCCAAGAACACTTTCGCTTTCTCAGGCGTTTCCTGCTTCCACAACTTCGAAAATGTGAGCTTCAAGTGTTACGCTTTTGCCGTTTTCAGATCTTCATCCTTGAGACTCTTTGCTTGTTTTATAGTTTGAAGACAAACCCTAGTCTGATGAGCGAAGAAATCAACGGCCGTAAATACCACGAGGTAATCTGCGTAATGGGCTTTTGGTATCTTAAATAGAATGCCTAACAAGAAGAAGAGTAAAAGGAGCGGAACGGCCTGCGTCTACCGTCTCTGCTCTTTTTTCGTATTATTAGGTCAGCCAGAAACTTCTGGTCGGCCTTTTTTTTGGCTCCAGAGCATGGAGATTACCGATAATTTAATTGAACTGCTCATTCAGATTGTTCACTGTATCGGCGTTCGGGCTGAACGATAGGTTGAGAAGGAAATTCTGAACGACCTGCGGAAAGTGGGCAATAAGTACGGTATCTTATTTAACCTAGCACAATCTGCCGTCAATAATCCGGATGGAATTGTACAGGATGTGATCTTTCCAATCGTCAACGAGCAAACATTGAGGGATCTAGTAAAAGAGTTCAAGCATACAGGCCCGGCTTATCGCGAGAAAGTTCATACGATTATCCGTGCTTCCTATGGGAGCCATTATCCCCGCATGGTTCCTGAGATATTGGGTATCCTGGACTTCCGCTCCAATAACGAGGTTCATCAGCCAGTAATCCTCGCGCTGGAACTGGTCAAAAGGTATTCAGATACAGGCCAACACTATTTACCCCTGTTGGAAGATGTCCCGATTGATGGAGTCATACGTAACGTTAATAGAGAAATCATTGTAGAGAAAGACGAGAAAGGGCAGAGCGCATAAATCGTATGAATTATGAGATCAGTGTTTTGCAAGCATTAAGAGATAAGCTTCGCTGTAAGGAAATATGGGCGGTCGGTGCGAACCGATATCGGAACCCGGATGATGACTTATCTACCGATTTTGAGGAACGACGTGAAGAAAACTACAAGGCCCTAAAGCAATCTTTGGACGCCCATGTCTTTATTGAAATGCTGAAACAAGCTATGAAAGATGGATTGGAGAAAATGGATCGCGGGCTATCCAAAAACGAAAAAGTTCGAATTACAGAGAAAGGGAATGGTTGGATCAGTTTATCACCTTTAGAACCACAAACAGAACCCGTTAATTTATCCCGTGTAAAGTCAGAGTTACTACGACCTGATACTTCCCCAATTTTGAAAACAAAAAAATCCTTTTAATTTGTAATTTCCCTTATCACATTCCTCGCCAAACGTACTTTCTCTGGACTCGACTTTTTGAGCATCGTAATAATTTCTATAATATCTTCATCAGACTCCACAATTTTGGGGTCCTCGCTTACATATGAAAACAACTGAACTAAGTTTACGTCTAGTGCTTTTGCAATTTTAGCTACATTTATCAAAGAAACATTCTTTTCTCCACGTTCGATCTGTCCAATGTATGTAAAATGAAATCCACCTTTTTCCCCAAGAGCTTCTTGTGAGAGACCTTTTTCTTTGCGTAACACTCTTATTCTAGCCCCAACTAGCTTTAGTACTTCTTTGTCCTGCATTTATCTACACCCCTTCATACTAAAAAGTGTAGTCAAGATTTTCTTGGGTAAACATGAGATTAAGAATCGTATATTCAGCATTGATTATATCTATAAGTATTATTTTAGAGTATAATAAGACTAATATTGAAATTCTCTGGAGGAATAGATATGAAAGAAGCTCCTTCTACCTTTATTCCAAGTTCCACTCAACCGTCCAGACCCTCACAACACCTACATAATTCAATAACCGATTTCCACACTCTATCCCAATACCACATGAAACTAGCCCGAATTCTGCACAAGCACAACCAACTCCAATGTTGCATTATCCTAAGTGACTGGGCGTTAACCTCCATGTTAAAAGCTCTATATATGAAAGAAAACAACAGCCTTTTCCCTCCCGGATTCCTGTCTATGACTGATCTGCTGCACTTATTACATACCGAAACCAACCCGGGATTGGATGTTGTTGTATTTATAGGTACCACTCAATTTCTTTCATCCCAGTTAGAAACCCCGCTCCTTCAAAAAATGAAGTACAAGGATGTGAGCAGGTTACTGCGAAGAACGGACGACATTCTCTGCCAGTTGTCATCCCGAGTGATTAGCGATCCATCCGAGACGTATCAGTCCATTTTCTGAATAGCCCTTCCATGGCAAATAAACTTGCCAATTCGCCCTGTCGTAATCCGCTTTTCTTCATACGATAAGAGTAAGCTTTAACGCAAGGAGGGATTCAGACATGGGTGAAGTAGGTTACGGTGGAGCATGGACATCCACAGGAGCGATTTTGGTATTGTTCATTTTGTTGGTGATTATTACTAAGTCTTTTCTGATCTAACAGCAGGTTAGATCGCTTAAATCCACAAATCGGCCTTCTTTCACGACATCGTGAGGGAGGGCTTTTTTATGCAGAATGGGTGTTAGCCCAACATGTTGTCTGGCCCTGCAAGCATTGTTATACTTTACATACAGGGAGATTTTCCCTCAAGTATATGGCAATACGGATAGCGTAAGACGTGGGAAAACAGAAATTGGCTGACCAAAATCAGGAGGATCACATGATGAATACGGCAAGCAGTCCATTTCAATTTACAACAGATACGGCGACTCTTTGCCTATTTGATACGCAAGCTCTTAAGCATCGTTTGGACGATGATCCGGATTGGTGGTCCATTGAAGAGGACGAGCTGGGCGAGTTGAACAAAGGAAATGTAGCTTTTTTGAATCTGGGAGCCGACGGGACCTATGAGGTTGTGATGACAGATCATATTGACAAGCCTGCTGTACGGCTGTTTTTGAAGGTTCCCTCAGGCAACCTGTTTATTGGAGCAGGGGAGGAAGCCACAAGTGGTGGACTGGAGCCTGAATGTGTATGGGGAGGGACGTTCCTTTCTGTGCAACCCGGACTTTATGAATGCTTGGCGAGCAGAGAAGACAATCGTATTTATCTTTCTTTAAAAAAAGGAAGCGAAGGCACCAATAGCTTTACGGGTCTGATTCGATTGTAGGTTGCAGGATCAACCCGTAATGGCCCATACAAGCCACCTGAACAGGTGGAAGCAGGAACAACCGGAACCGGGGGAAAATGGAAAAAGGGATATCCCCACGGCTTACACATCCGTGAAGACAGCCCTTTATCCGTCTATTGATACTTTACAATAATGGCATTGCTGATTTGGCGGCCGGGTGTGGTGAGGTAGGAGCCGTTGTAATACAGCCCGCTGGAAGCACCGCCGTCCAGATTCATGGCCTGATAAGCTCCGGCCTGTTTCATCATTTGGGCGAGCTGCGGTATAGTCGCTCCGCTTGTGGTCAGGAGGATCAGCTTATGATCCCGACTCATTCCTATTGCGCTGCGGGCGCCGCCGCCTGTTAATATTTTTGGGTCCTTGAAGCCTTCGGCTTTGACATTTAGGGAAACCTGTCCATTTGTGACCAGACGAGGCCCAGCTTGCAGGGCACCTTCGACGTTACCTTGGCTTAACCGTTGTTCAAAGGCAGAACCTGACACCAGTTCAGCTAAATGGTTCGCATCGTAGGTGAAGACCGTCCGTTGGTCGCCGGAGCTTTTTTTCAACATCTTTCCGTGACTGACCAGGTAGCCGTAAGGCGTTTTGTAGGAGCTTTTGGTATAGGCGTCAAAGAATGTACCATTTATGGCTACAACCGCTTGATTACGTTTGGCGAGACTGCTTAAGTCTTCCACTTTGCCGATAGTATTGCCTGCCAGAGCCACATCCAGGCTTACCTTGGGATGGAGCATAGAGATGGTGACCACCTTAGCGGAAAAGGTACGAGATCCGACCTTGAAGCTTTTATGAGCCGTCGTAATGGGTGTAGTATTTCCGGGTAGCTTACCGGTAAGTACCGGAAGCGTGACGGACGTTGTACCCTGCTTAATGCGTACAGCTGAGGTTTCCTTTTGCCATGAGACTTGCAGGTTTAGATATTGGCTGATGAACTGCAAGGGTACATAGGTCGAACCATTATCGGTAAAAGGAGCATTTTGCAAACGGACCGTTTGATCGTTCACTTTGGCAGTAGATTTTCCGGCAAATAGGGTAATCCGAGTATTGCCTTGCGCAATTTCTATTTTTTTGTCCGCTGCCGTCATGTTGAGTGTGATCCCTTCATAGCTGTTCAGGAGACGAAGCGGGATGAAGGAGTGGTTACTCTGGTCCACATAGACCAGCATAGGTGCTGGGGCAGCAGCGTAGATCGGGGATACAAGTAATAGCAAGGACAGGATAACAAGTGCGGTGATTCTTTTCATGAATAGATCAATCTCCTTATGTAGTCTTGACACTTTACGAGGTGCTTGTAATTATATCGGGTTTTATAAGTTGTAAATGTATGTTATGCGAATTTTGAGTGTTTAGCTGATATAGGAAGCGGGAGGTTGGAGATGAGCAGGTATGAGACAAGACTTGAGGATTACCGTCGCAGAGAGCGCCCGTCTTATCGTGTATTTGAAGGATTACAGGAATTGGTGCGTAGCGTGGGGCAACTGCATAATAACTGGTTATATGTGAATGTGGATCAATGGGATCAGGACCCTGTTTACACACCGATTTATTATTGGGATGAGCATTGGCTAGAGGAATGTGCAGAGGAGGGTACAGCCGTAACCAACGAACAGGACGAGTATATTCCCAAGTGGGTGCCGGATCGTCAGGTTCAAACCTGGTTTGAGTTGGCGACCTTCGAAAGTATTGTAGAAGTCCTTAAGGCTGCTGGACAGCCAGTGACGCTTCAGATGGTGATTATGGCGGTAAAATACTATGACAAACGAGATGCCTATCTGGACTATGAAGAGGTGAAGGCAGTGACAGACCTGTGGTCTGTGCTGACAAAGGTGAGAAACCACCTTACATAATGAACAAAGCCTGTAGAACAAACAGGGCATACATACACTGGATGGGGGAAGCAAATGAGTTGGTTGAATCATGAAATGGCAGCAAAGTGGCGACAGGAAGGAAAAAGGTATGCCGCAGATGTGAATGAATTTATCAGAGTCGGCATGGAAAGTGAATGGCAGCAGGAGCAATCAGAGCCAAAGCAGGACGAACGCCCCAAGATGGCTAAAGATATTTTTCGTATGATTCAGGAGGCAAATCAGGCTGGTGAAATGGAGCAGTTACGTCGAGAAATTCCAGCCGCGTCTTGGCCGCTTACACCAGCGTTCGAGGAGGCTTTGCAAGCCGTTAGGCCGATAGCTTTTGTGAATGGAGGCAATGAAATCATTGTACATGCGGGCAATCCTCGGGAACGTGGGACGATCTATGTGACGGGAAAAGATGGAATCTTGCAAATCCCCGGACTGCATCGAGTAGGCTGTTCGCCGGACGGGACTTATTTTGCGTTGGTGGATGGACAGGGGATTCGTATTGTTCGTCAACCGGACCGAAATCTGCAAGGAGAAGAGACAGCACATTTTCAGTGGAAGGATATACAAGGACGCTTAAAAGCATCCATTCCTGATCTGGAGTGCTTGGGAGATGAGGATCATCCTGAGGATATATTAGATGAAGTGATTCCGTTTGGCGACGGACAGCGACTTCTGCTGGTTTGTGGTTACGGCGTTTATTTGCTGGCTGGTGATCAGGTGGATTTGATCCATCCTAAGGCGTCTGAACGAAGAGAACTAGAGCTGGAAGATACGATTGTGGATATGGCACATGGAGCTGTGTCGAGGGATGGACGCTGGATCGCATACGGCAGCCAGATGAGTGAGCATATGCTTATGGATCTGTCCGATAAGACGGTGCATACATTGGAGCCAAGTTCTAGTTATCCGCATTATGCCCTATTTTCCAAAGATGATCTGGACGTCTGGTACAATGCCTGTCATTTCTATAACGGTGCCACCATTCAAGTATCGATTGCTGAGGTGGAGCAGGGTCTTGCTCAGAATAAGGAAGAATGGTCGATAATGAATGAAGAAATGCGAGTATACGCTGCAACAGCGCTGACACAAGGATCTATTTTGGGTGATGCCTACGGTTATCTCCGTCTGATTGACAGGAAGGGTCGTGAACTTTGGCGCTATTTTGTCGGCAGTACGTTATCCGGGCTGGCAGTTACACCTGATGAAGGTATGTTGGCGGTTGGAACGTATGGAGGTATGCTTCATTTGATTGATTTGCAGAGCGGCACGAAGGACGAATATAGCATTGGCACCGCGCCAATTCACGAGACAGCGCGTTGGGTGATCTGGCGGAACTATGAGCCATTGCGCTGGTAATACTAATATTCCGCAAATGGTGATAAAAGCAAGTTCTGATAAGCTGAACTTAAAAAGTGTAGTAACACATGATTACAATGCTATTTTCAGATAGAGGGCATTTGGCATTAACCCATGATGCAAAATGTGAATAGAGAGGAAAGAGGTGTGAGGACATGGACAAGAAAGCGGATATTCGTACATCCATGAAGGAACTATTTGCTCAAATGGATGAAGCCTTTTTTATGGATGTGGAAGAAAATGTACCGATTGAAATGCGTGATGGGAATGTCGACGAGGAGGGATGGATCAAATGGAAGCCTCTCCCTTCACAGATTACTGAACAGGAAGTTCGGGAGATGGAGGAAAAATACCATTTTGAGCTGCCGCCCCTGCTGAGGAGTTTTATCATGGCCTACCATTATGTATCTTTACAATTCGATAATGAATCCATTCCGGGAGTATACTGGAGCGATTGTACGTTTGTTGAGTTTCCACGTCTGCCTGTAGGTCAAGGCTTAAAGGCATTTTATGATTTGATTGATCAATGGTCACCTCTGCTATCAGCAGGCTACATTCCTTTTGCAATAGCAGAGGACGACCAGGGCCCCGTTTGTTTAAATGCAGGCAGCAGACATAAGGACGGCGATTATCCTATTGTTTGGTTCTTTCATGAGGACCTACAGCATTTGAATGAGGATGAGCTACGAATCAGGAGTAATCTGCTTCCCCATGTACAGGGGCTGTTTCCATCTTCTGTCGAAATGTTTAACGTGATGTTTAAGCACATTAGACACTAGCGATTTCCTAAAATGTAATTTTACTGCTCAGCCAACCGAGATATTGACATAAAAAATGAGGAATGTTATAAAAAAGGTAGGCTAGCACTCGAATGATGGGAGTGCTAACAAAGTTGAATCGTTTGCATAGCTCATATCTGCTGGCCTTACATAGGTTCATATCTGAAAGGAGATATCCGAATGGAGAAAAAACAGTTTCAGGCTGAGTCCAAGCGTCTGCTAGAAATGATGATTAACTCGATTTACACGCAAAAGGAAATTTTCCTAAGAGAGCTGATCTCCAATGCAAGTGATGCGATTGACAAAATTTATTACAAAGCATTGACGGATGATCAACTGGTCTTTGACAAAGAAAATTATTATATCAAAGTAACGGCCGATAAGGATAATAGAACGCTAACCCTGCGTGATACCGGGATTGGTATGACCAAAGAAGAACTAGAAAATAACCTGGGTGTTATTGCTAAAAGCGGCTCACTGGCATTCAAAAATGAAAATGAATCCAAGGATGGTCATGATATCATCGGTCAATTCGGCGTCGGCTTCTATTCAGCTTTTATGGTAGCCGATGTGGTTACAGTGACTACCAAGGCTTTGGGAAGTGATACTGCTTATAAATGGGAATCCACAGGTGCAGACGGGTATACCATTGAAGCAGCTGAGAAGGACGAGGTCGGAACCGAGATTGTTCTGAAAATCAAAGCAAACACCGAAGATGAGTCCTACGACGAATATTTGGACGAGTATCGTTTAAAAGCACTGATTAAAAAATACTCCGACTTTATCCGCTATCCGATTAAAATGGATATTACAGGCAAGCGTCTGAAAGAGGGAAGCGACAACGAATTCGAGGATTACGAAGAAGAACAGCGTATCAACAGCATGGTTCCTATCTGGAGAAAAAACAAAAGCGAGCTGACCGACGAGGATTATCAAAATTTCTATGCGGAAAAACGCTATGGCTACGACAAGCCGCTCCAGCATATCCACGTCAGCGCGGACGGCGCGGTAGTGTACCAAGCTATTCTGTTTATTCCTGAAAATATCCCGTTTGATTTCTACTCCAAGGAATATGAAAAAGGGCTGGAATTGTATGCCAACGGTGTGCTGATTATGGAAAAATCTCCTGACCTGCTGCCGGATTATTTTAGCTTTGTCAAAGGTATGGTTGACTCCGAAAGCCTGTCACTCAACATTTCCAGAGAAATGCTGCAGCATGACCGTCAGCTGAAGCTGATTGCCAAAAATATCGAAAGCAAAATTAAAGGCCAATTGCTGACCTTGCTCAAAAATGACCGGGAGAAATATGATCAATTCTACAAATCATTTGGCAGACAATTGAAATTTGGTGTCTACAACGATTACGGCAGACATAAAGAAACTCTCCAGGATCTGCTCATGTTCTACTCTTCTACAGAGAAAAAGCAGGTTACTTTGGACGAATACGTATCACGTATGCCAGAGGATCAGAAGTATATTTATTATGCTTCCGGCGAGTCCAACGAGCGTATTGAAAAACTGCCGCAAACCGAAATGGTGGCCGATAAAGGCTACGAAATTCTGTACTTCACCGATGATATTGATGAGTTCGCTATTAAAATGCTCTTAAGCTACAAAGAGAAAGAATTCAAATCTGTATCGAGCGGCGATCTGGGCATTGAGCCTGACGAAAACGAGAAAGAAACAGAAGCAGAACAAAACGACAACAAAGAGCTGTTCGAGTACATGAAGGGCTTGCTGGAAGGCAAGGTATCCAGTGTTAAAGCCTCCAAGCGCTTGAAGACACATCCGGTATGTCTGTCCGCAGACGGCGAAGTGACGATTGAGATGGAGAAAATCTTGAACGCTATGCCTAATAACGCCGATGTCAAAGCGAATAAAGTGCTGGAAATCAACATAAACCATGCGGTGTTCAACTCTTTGAAAGAAGCTTTTGCCGAGGATAAGGAGAAAGTAAACCTCTATACGGCATTACTGTATAATCAGGCTTTGCTGATCGAAGGCTTGCCGCTGCAAGATCCGGTTGAATTCACGAATGATATTTGCAAAATCATGGTTTAAAAAGCTTTACTGTATAGAGCCGTTCCCATACTGGGGGCGGCTTTATTTATCATAAACGCTTCTTAAAGCTCCATAATAGGTCATATAGCGCATACAGAAGAAAGGATGGGCCACACAATGCCGATCATACTCGATACAAAGGAGGGCGATTACATGAGTCTGGATCGAGCCAGCGAGGAACTCCAAAATTTAAACCGAAGTGAGCTTATACAGTTGGTGGAAAAAATCATCAGAGATGAGGGAACAGAAGAGGAAATCGACAGCATGCTGACCATAGTGATGCAAAATACGCCCCATCCGGGGATCAGTAATTTGATCTACTGGGATGATCGTGATTTGAGTGCGGCAGAGATCGTAGATGAGGCATTACGCTATCAGCCCATAATTTTACCCCCACATGAATCTTCTTCATAGGATGCGGAGGGGTGGTCTTTTGTTTAGAAATAAGATAATATTAATTCTTTAGGGCTATGAGCATTATATTCAAAAAAACTTCCGTTAAATGCGTGCTGACTTCCCTGGTATGTATGGGGTAATGTTTGTTTTCTGCACACTTTACGAAGTTTTTATTCCTAATTTTGGGATTTGTAAAGTTTTTGTGACATGCTCCTGTGAATTTTGATACAGCAAATTGTCGTTTTTCTTGATTATTTGGTGGGATGTCTTTATAATCATTTTGTTTGCAAGAATGATTAGCGATTAGCGTATGGAATAAGGAGGTTATTTATTTTGGGAAAAGCATTGATTATTGGCGCCGGTGGCGTGGCCAGCGTTGTGGTGCATAAATGTTGCCAAAACCCAGATGTATTTGAAGAAATTTGTATCGCAAGCAGAACTGTTGAGAAATGCGATGCGCTTAAAGAGAAGCTGGGTGGAGGTCGTACGAAGATACAAACGGCTCAGCTTGATGCTGACAACACCGACATGGTCATTGACTTGATTCGAAGCTTTCAACCGGATGTAGTTATCAATGTGGCTCTCCCTTATCAGGATTTGACGATAATGGATGCTTGCCTTGAGACAGGTGTTCATTACGTTGATACGGCGAACTATGAACCGCCGGATACGCCGAAGTTTGAATACAGCTGGCAATGGGCCTACAAAGAAAGATTCGAAAAAGCAGGAATTACAGCTCTGCTGGGCAGCGGTTTTGATCCAGGCGTAACTGGAGTATTTACGGCTTATGCTCAAAAGCACTACTTTGATGAAATTCATACGATTGATATTGTGGATGCGAATGCAGGGGACCACGGATATCCTTTCGCAACTAATTTTAATCCGGAAATCAATATTCGTGAAATTACGGCGAAGGGCCGTTACTTTGAAAACGGAGAATGGATTGAAACTGAGCCACTTTCTGAGAAAAAGGTGTACGACCTTCCTGAAATTGGACCGAAAAATATATATCTTTTGTACCATGAAGAACTGGAATCTCTTGCAGTGAATATTAAAGGCGTGAAAAAAATCCGCTTCTGGATGACGTTCTCGGACAATTATCTGAATCATCTGAATGTACTTCAAAACGTAGGCATGACTTCTATCGAGCCTATTGATTACGAAGGACAACAAATCATTCCACTGCAATTCCTGAAAGCTATTTTGCCAGACCCGGCTTCTCTGGGACCAAGAACAAAAGGCAAAACGAACATTGGTTGCATCATCCAAGGTGTGAAAGATGGAAAACCAAAAACGTATTATGTTTACAATGTTTGTGATCATGAGGAATGTTATGCAGAGGTTGGCTCTCAAGCCATTTCTTACACAACTGGTGTTCCTGCCATGATCGGCGCAATGCTTATTATCAAAGGTATCTGGAAAAAACCAGGCGTTTACAACGTTGAGGAATTTGATCCAGATCCATTTATGGAAGCACTAAATAAACACGGATTGCCATGGCAAGAGAACTTTACGCCTACGTTGCTTGATTGAGGTCTGCGATGAATATTGATATTACAGGACTTCCATCACCTTGTTATCTTGTTGACGAAAGACTTCTTGTCAAAAACCTTGAGGTTTTAAATTCCGTCCAAGAGCGGACAGGCTGCAGCATTTTGCTCGCTCTTAAGGGATTTTCGATGTTTTCGACCTTTCCTCTGGTTGGCAAATACTTAAAAGGCGTAACCTCCAGTTCGTTGTTCGAGGCACGACTTGGTCGCGAAAAAATGGACAAGGAGGTTCACGTATACGCACCTGCTTATGTTGACAGTGAATTTGATGAGCTATTGAAGTATGTTGACCATATTGTTTTCAACTCCTTTGATCAACTGAAACGCTACAAAAGCAGAGTGCAAGGCGTAACTTCCAAAAAAATCGACATCGGCATTCGGGTTAATCCGGAATATTCGGAAATCGAAACGCCGCTGTATGATCCTTGCTACAACAACTCCAGAATGGGTGTGACCCTGGCTAACTTTAGACCTCAGGATCTGGATGGCGTGGATGGTATTCATTTTCATACGATGTGTGAACAGAATTCAGATACGCTGGAGCGCACCATTAAAGTCGTGGATGAGAAATTCGGGCCATACATTAAGAATATGAAATGGCTCAATTTCGGCGGCGGTCACCATATTACCAGAGAAGACTATGATCTGGACACGCTGGTACGCTGTATTCAATATTTTCAGGATAAATATGGTGTGCAGGTTTATCTGGAGCCAGGCGAAGCTATTGCTTTGAATACTGGATATCTGGTGGCTACCGTATTGGATACGATGAAAAACGGAATGGATATTGCCATTCTGGATACTTCGGCTGAATGTCATATGCCTGATGTGCTGGCTATGCCATATCGTCCGAATATCATTGATGCAGGCCAGCCTGGTGAGTATGCTTACACCTACAGACTTGGTGGACTTACGTGCTTGGCTGGAGATGTGATTGGAGACTATTCCTTTAAAGAGCCATTGAAGCCGGGAGACAAGCTTGTATTCTGCGACATGGCCCATTACACGATGGTCAAAAACCACATGTTCAACGGAGTCAACCTGCCAGCCATCGCCAGCTACAACGACGAGGAAGGCATTAAGGTAATCCGTCAGTTCTCCTACGAGGACTTTAGCTCGCGTTTGTCGTAAGGCTTACACAGGGGTAAAAGAACTAAGTGCACCGAATAGAATGACTGAACTACAAAAGCCTAGCCCCTTAAAAAAGGGGCTAGGCTCTTGGTGTAGTTAGAGTTTTTTGATTTTTGTACGCGCCTTTTGTATGTATCCAACACAACAGCAGGCATTAAATAATGATTAACAATTTGGTAAGTTACATAAATTTAATTAGTCTACCTTACAACTTCAGAAGAGATTTTATAGTCAAATATATGTCCTCCAGGTTGAAGTCCTAACGCAGTGACGGTCAAGTAGTAGTCCTTACCTTTTTCAAGATCTGCGTTTAAAAAATATTGACCGTTTCTTGATCTTTTAATCTTTTGACCATTACTATCGTAAAGAGTTAGTTCCAACCAAGAATCAGGATAACTGTCGCCCTGAATAGTAAACTGAATTTCGTTTGATCTAGAGGCCATAATTTTATATACATCGTAGTTTTCAAAAGTTCCTTGTACTTTTTCCCCGAGGGTTCCAATGACAGCATCAGTTATAAAATAATAGTTAGCTTGTTCAAAACTATCATTTGGTTCCTGTTCATGATATTCAAGTAAGGAGGTGAGATTTGATTCCTTTGCTACTGGTACAGAATCTGCATCTTCAGCAAAAGCGGCACCTGCAGAAGTGCTTAGCAAAAGTGTAAGACCTAATGAAGCTAACAACGTTTTTTTCATGAATAAGATTCCTCTCTTTTTTAGGATTTATATTCATTTATATGAATATATTAGTAGACAACATGAACTATTGTATATTAGTTACCAGAAAATTGGAATAATAAAAGGGATATTTATCAATAAAATAAATATAATAGAATATTTTGTTGCAGAATTGCATTTCGCTTGTTTACAGGTTTTTTTCAGGACTTCTGTTTAAAGGTTAGGTTTCTTGGAGGAAAATAGATATGGTATACTCATTGGATTAGGAACAAACTTCGACATGAGTTGGGGAAATAAATTGTAACGATAGGCAGAGGTGAATTGCACATGTTCGATCCGACCGTTTTTGATAATTTAAAAGTGGCCATGGAAAATACAGTATACGATCTGGATAATTTGGATTCACGTATTGACATTACACAGCGGATTGACAGATTGGAAATGTCTGTGATGTCACGTGAATTTGCTGTCCAATTCAGACTGAGAGAACACCCGGGTGTGACAGCAGAGATTCAACTAAAGGCGGATTTAAACAACTTGGCTGCGGAAATTTTGGAAATCAAAGATCAAGTTCCGGGATGTGTCTTGTTGCTGAGTTTTTACATGGAAATTCGTGAGATTGAGTCACAATGCAGCCGGATTGAAAATATACTGGCCGAAATTTGGAAGCCCGATCTTCGACCAGTACAAACGCTTAGTCAGATTTACGGAGAGAAGACGTCTACATACCAAAACAGGATTGAACTCCGATTTTCCAGACAAATTAATGAAGATCAGATGGAAGACATTCCAGAGCTGTTGGAACACATATTGCTGACGCTTATGGAATTAAACAAGGTCTAAAGGGTTAGGGCCCTAATGTAAATGACATTAGTAGACCAACAAGTTAACGTTAGAGGAGTTGAAAGTATAAATGAATGAACTTGAATTCTCTCAAGTATATGCGATTATGGAGGCTTCTTTTCCTGAAACGGAATGCAGAACATCCGAGTCACAGAGGGCTCTGCTTCATCATCCATGTTATCGTTTACTTACCAAAAAGGACGAACAAGGGCAAATAATTGCTTTTTTGGCGGGATGGGAGTTTACAGATTTTCGGTTTGTAGAGCATATTGCCGTAGATTCGGCTATACGAGGTGGCGGGTTAGGTAAAGAGCTTATGAGCACGTTTATTTCACAGTCCCGTAAACCGGTAGTACTGGAGGTTGAGCCACCAGTGGATGAATGGACCCGGAGAAGAATTGGTTTTTATGAACGTTTGGGATTTCATCTGAACCATTTTGACTATGTACAGCCTCCTTTAAGAGAAGGACAGGCTGATCTGCGGCTTCAAATAATGAGCTATCCAGGTGCGCTGGCTGAACAGGATTTTGCTCCGTTTAAAGAGATTCTATATGCCGAGGTTTATGGCTTAAATAGGAGACTAGACACTTAGTTGTAATAGATAAAAGTAAAAGGCTCTGCTTACGCCGTATTTCTACGGGAGCAGAGCCTTTGTACTACTAGGCTAAAGGTGCTAGGTGCTTCATTATCATTCATGTTTTGTCCATACCATTACAAATTCTTTCTCGTCAGTTTCGGCATCAACAGATTCCGCTTGAATGGTAAATCCATTTTTAGTATAGAAGCTAAATGCTTTCGTGTTCGACTGGTATACCTTTAATTGAATCTCATTATGTTGCTTCTTCACCCAATCTAGTAGTAACTTGCCATAGCCTTTTCTTTGAGAACCAACACGTATAAACAGAGCCGCCAAGTATCCATCCAACATGGAAACAAAGCCGCCAATGCTATGATCATCTTGTATGATAACGTAGTTTTGAGCGAGGGGAAGGTACCTGTTTTCCATCTCGGTAACTTGTGATGCCCAATACTGCGGAGCAATAAAATGATGGGCTTCTATGGAAGCATCCAGCCAGATGGCTGTCAACTCGTTGAGCTCTTCCACATTTGCGGGTCTAATCGACATCGTATCTCCTCTTTCACAGTGCAGTATGTAATCTTATAGATGATGTTGAAATAAAAAAGACCGTCCGAGGACGGTCTTTCTACCCGTGGCGCTTAATTAAAGCTTTGATCCGTATCCCGCGCCTCCGTCAACTCTGTAAATTAGAGAATAACGGACCGGGTAAGGGATACGCTCAACATGCGATTATTGATGTTGACGCACCTCCTTTCCTGATGGACCCATTTTACCATATATGGATTGTGATATCCAGTGATTTTCTTATATTTGCGGAAATGATTCATAGAAAATACAAAATAAAAATGGCTTGATTTTATGTTCTATGGAAGATATAATCTTAATTACGGTGACTGAAAAACATCGGTGTGAGTACATAATATGCGGTCGTGGCGGAATTGGCAGACGCGCACGGTTCAGGTCCGTGTGGGCTAACCCCCGTGGAGGTTCGAGTCCTCTCGACCGCATCATAGCCTAACATTTACAGGTTCTTGGATTGGCTGGATGCCACCAAGAGCCTGTTTTTATATGGTTAAGATGCGTGTACCATTATAACTATTTTATTTATACTGAAATATATATTTAATATAGTCCTTTGCACTCTGATTAATGTCTTCGTCGCTTGCTTGAAACGAGGCTCCGAAGACAGCGAAATAGGGTAATGTTATCGCGCCAACATGCACTGCGCTTGCTTTAAAAGGTGCTATAACTTCATCTACAGTAAAAGAAACGGAACCAGTAGGTGAGTAATTTTCTTTTTTATCGCCAATGGACATGGCTATCCCTAGCTTCTTTCCTTTTAACTTATCACCTTGTGAACCATAAGCCCATCCATGAGTAAAAACATCATCCATCCATTTTTTTAATAAAGGCGGGTAACTATACCAATATAAAGGGAATTGAAATATGATATTACTATGTGCTTCAAGTAACTTTTGTTCTTTCAAAACATCAATGCTCCAGTTTGGGTACTCTTTATAAATTTCGTGAATTGTAATTTCATTGGTATATTGAAGTAATTCTCGTTTCCATCTGTTATTTACTCTAGAATCTTCGATATGGGGATGAGCTAAAATCACAAGAGTTTTCATCATAAATCACCTTTCTTACGTAACATATTTGCCTTTGTAGATGCTCTATTATTATTCTGTATGCTTCAAAAAAAGTAAATACACACAATAAAGTAAGATAGTTACTTGAAAGTGTGCATTGGACTTAGAGTGAAGATACGCAATTATAAAATTAATTAGATAAACTTTGTTATTTTTAGCGTTGAAGAGGTGGTACTATGAAACAATATAATTTAGGCATAGAAGCAACACTTGAGATCATCGGAGGTAAATGGAAATCATTAATCATTTGTTTATTAATGTCTGGTAGAAAAAGGACAAGTGAATTACAGCGTAGTATTCCGGGCATTTCTCAAAAGGTTCTTATACAGCAACTTCGCGAACTTGAAAAGGATGGTATCATAGGTAGACATGTGTATAATCAAATGCCTCCAAAAGTGGAGTATTATATAACGGAATATGGAATTACAGCAAATGAAATTATTGACTTAATGTGTTCTTGGGGAAGGGCTAATATCCAAATAAGACAACAGCAAGGAGAAGATGTGATGTTGTTAGAAAATGATTCAAAATGAATAGTGGAGTAAAAAAGCGTTGTAGACTATGATGTTTACGACGGTTTTCTTCGGCTGCCTTCAAGTGCTAGGTTATATGTTGAGCCGCAAGCTGATTTGCTATATAGTTATGACTGGACAACCATTACATCCATATTAAATGAATGCTAAAGTAGGGGGACCCTTGCAATGATTATTAAACCGAAAATTCGTGGTTTCATATGTACGACTGCACATCCTGCAGGATGCGCGGCTCATGTTAACCGTCAGATCAACTACATCAAAGATAGCACATCAATACAAGGAGCTAAAAAGGTACTTGTGATCGGAGCATCTACTGGATATGGGCTGGCTTCTCGTATTGCTGCGAGCTTCGGTCTGGGAGCGGACACCATAGGGGTATCCTATGAACGTCCCGCATCAGAGGGGCGCACGGCTTCAGCAGGCTGGTACAATACGGTAGCCTTTGAAAGAGCGGCCAGAGCAGCTGGCTACATAGCAGAAAGCATTAATGGAGATGCTTTTTCTCATGAAATTAAGCAGGAGACGTTGAAGCTGGTAAAGGAAAAGCTGGGCAAGGTAGACCTGATTGTGTATAGTGTCGCTTCACCGCGACGGACACATCCCGATACGGGTGAGACCTTTAATTCCGTTCTCAAGCCTATCGGACAGTCTTTTTCTAATAAAACAGTGAATACCAATACAGGTGTCGTATCAGAAATTACGCTAGAACCGGCTACGCAGGAGGAAATTGAGAACACCATCACGGTAATGGGTGGCGAAGATTGGTCCTTGTGGCTAAAAGCGTTGGAAGAAGCTGATCTGCTGGCTGAAGGAGTAACCACACTGGCTTACTCGTATATTGGTCCTGAAATTACGGAGGCTATCTATCGTAAAGGAACCATTGGCCAAGCTAAAAATGATTTGGAAGCTACAGCACATACTCTAACAAAGCAACTGGAACGTTATCATGGAAAAGCCTATGTTTCTGTGAATAAAGCTTTGGTTACACAATCCAGTTCGGCTATTCCAGTCGTGCCTTTGTATATTTCTTTGCTGTTTAAGGTCATGAAAGAAAAGGGACTGCACGAGGGATGTATTGAGCAGGCACAACGTCTGTTCGAGACGCTATACAGTGGGTCCACTGTGGAAACGGATGAAGAAGGACGCATCCGTCTGGATAACTGGGAAATGAGAGACGATGTGCAGCAGGCTGTCAAAGCAGCTTGGTCCGAAATCACTACAGAAAATGTATCTGAATTAGGCGATCTTGAACAATACCGTCTGGATTTCCTTCAATTATTTGGATTCGGGTTTGATGAAATTGATTATGAATTAGATGTTAATCCAGAGGTTGATACAACTTTATAAGTGAATATTTGTAAAACAAAAACGGGTACTCTCAAGCGATGCAATTGCTTAAGAGACCCGTTTTTTATGTATATTGGCAAAAAAAACAAGTTGCACTCGTTTCACTAACAGCATTTATCGAGAATTAGACGTGGAAAGTGACTTACGGTGCAGCAAGCGAAAAACGGCAATGGTAATGACAATCCCCGCAACGCCAAAGACTGCAACAGAAGTCAGTGCCCGATAAGCTTGCCAGCCGAACAAAAAAGCAATACCACTGCCAAACGTTGTACCTGCCAGTAACCCAAGTGCACAGGCAATATCCGTTCCAAATTTCATAAACATGTTCCTTTCGAATATATAAATTAAAAAGTAACTTGTACTTTTTCTCTGGACTTGGACACACACTTGTGCGTACAATTAAATAGTAATCGTTTTCAAACGGAATCTCTTAATCATTATGGATCATTCTTGTGCAAATTATTCCTTTTTCAGGAGGCTGATGAAATGAATATGAATGAGCAGATCAAGCTGTGGAACGAAGAGGCGCAGGCTAGTAACGCTGATCATCCTCACCGAAAGGTTGAATTGTTTATTGAGGTACGGGATGGAGCACTGGAGTCTGTTGTTCCTTATCTGAACCAACAGGATTATCGTCATGTAACTCTGGTAGAAGATGAGCATACTTCGGCGGCGGCTGGAACAAAAGTGGCTGAGCTGATTCGTGAGGCAGGTTTGACAGTTGATGTCGTCCGCTTACCTCCGAATGCTGTAGGGGATGTCATTGCTGATGAAACCTACATTATGAAAGTGCTGCTGGGTGTGGTGGATAAGAGTCAGGCTGTACTTGCTGTAGGTTCCGGCACGATTCATGATCTGGTTCGCTTCGTATGTTATAAAATGAATCGTCCGTTCTTGTCAGTACCGACGGCTGCTTCGGTGGATGGTTTTACCTCCGCAGGCGCACCACTAATTGTGGACGGCAGCAAGCAGACATTCCAAGCAGTTCCGCCAGAGGCGATCTTTGCTGATTTGTCCGTGCTGGCAAATGCGCCACAGACGATGACTGCGGCCGGTTTTGGCGATATGCTCGGTAAGTTCACCTCACTAGCGGACTGGCATGTTTCCAGAGATTTGGGAAACGAGCCATATTCACCTGTGGCTAATCGCATTACTGAGGAGGCTCTGCGTGACTGTGTAGAGCATGTCGACGAGATTGCGGCAGGCAGCAAGGCTGGTGTTGAGGTATTGATGAATGCGTTGATTGCATCCGGTATTTCGATGCTGATGATAGATCATTCTCGTCCAGCGTCAGGGGGAGAGCACCATATTTCCCACCGAATTGAAATGGATTTTATTTCAGAGGGACGCAAGCAAGTTTTGCATGGTGCCAAAGTAGGCGTAGCATCCGCATTGCTTTCTGACCTGTACAGGGATTTAGCAGCCAGTCAGGATGTAGAGGCTTTTAAGGTGTATCGGGCTTTGCCTACGTCGGAGCAGATGCGTGCATGGCTGTCTCAGGTTGGAGGCCCATCTACCATTGCCGAGCTGGGGGTTACGGAGGAACAACTTGCTCGTGCATTGCGCACGGCTCATACCTTGCGTGATCGCTATACTGGACTCAAGTATATGAATGAACATCAATTGCTTCGTTCGTAATGTGCAACATCTACACAAATTGTCCTTAGATATTCGGCCAGTTATGTGTGGCAAGGAAGGGATAAGTGAATGGGTTTACACCTCCGGCAGCAATACGACGATATCCTGCTCCTGTAACATTTGTATGTACAAATGAACGGTATGCTATAATCGTGGAATATGAACAGGTACACGATATTGCAAGTACGGAGGAAATTATGGCGCCCAAATATATACAAGTTAAACAAGAAATTTTGTCCTGGATTCATTCATCCAAACTGGAACCACAAAGCCAGCTTCCATCTGAGCATGAAATGTCTGAACAATTTGCCGTTAGTCGGCAAACGGTGCGTCAGGCGCTGGGTGAGCTGGTACAGGAAGGCTGGCTGTTTCGGATGCAGGGCAAGGGAACCTTTGTCGCGACACGGGACAGCAAGCAGCCCGAAGATCCAAAGACGATTGGAGTCGTTACAACCTATATATCGGATTATATTTTCCCATCCATTGTACAGGGAATTGAATCCAAATTGAGTCGCCGGGGATACAAGATGTTGCTGTCAAGCACAGGTAATGACCCTGAGCAAGAAAGTCAGTGCCTGGAAATGCTGTTAAGTCAACCGCTGAGCGGAATTATTATTGAACCGACTAAAAGTGGAGAGCGTAACCCCAATCTGAACTATTATTTAACCGTGGAAAATCGCCAAATCCCTTATTTGATGATCAATGCACGTTATGAGGAAATGGATGCGCCATGTCTGCGAGTAGATGATGAAAAGGGTGGTTTTTTGGCGGCCGAACATCTGATTAAGCTGGGACACCGACGCTTGGCCGGATTTTTCAAAACCGATGATATGCAAGGAATTCTTCGTATGAAAGGATTTGTGGCTGCTCACCGCAAATATGGAGTGACATTACACCCGAACGCAGTAACGACTTACCGGACAGAAGAAAAAAATGAGATTCCGCTACAACGTGCGTCGAGGCTGCTGGCGATGGAGGCGGGAGAGCGTCCTACTGGATGGGTGACCTATAATGATGAGTTGGCTGTTCGACTCCTTGATATTGTACGTTCGGCGGGCCTGAACATTCCCAATGATCTATCGCTGGTTGGGTTCGATGATTCATTTTTGGCGACAGCAACGGAAATCAAGCTAACGACAATTCGGCATCCAAAGGAAGAATTGGGGTTACGTGCTGCCGATACCATGCTGTCGATGATTGAAGAGAAGGGGTACCATGAAGAAGATCGTCAGTTAATTCTACCGCCTGAGCTCATCGTTCGTGAATCTACGGGGCCTGTCCAGGTAATGCCTGGAGAACACTAGGCAGGGAGATCAGTCTTAACATGTCAGGACAAGTTAGTAAGTGTACAGCTTCAACGTTTAATATTTGATGGGCATGTTACTCGCCATACCGAACAGTCTGTTTTCTGGATTGCAGAAATAGACTGTTTTTGCTATGTTTTTTCTGAAAATGAGTACATAAATCTATCGAAAAAATACATAAAAAAGACTAGCTAGGTTGTACGTACAAGCATATAATGAAAGCGAAACCAAGAATAAAGGGTCGTTACGACCTTCCTGTAATTTTCCATTTGAGGCTAGTTTCAGTTACCTCCTCCATTGCAGATTTCAGAAATGATAGTAAAAGGTGTGTTTTATACATATTAGAACAATTGAAAAAGGAAGTATGGGAGGCCAATTTGGCTCTTCCAAGGAGTGGCCTATGAAGAACTGAAAGCGGAGCAACTGGTTGTACTGATTCTACAAGGCGATATTGTCGAGGTTGACCTTCGGCCTTCGTCAGATACGCCTACACATCATCTGGCACTATACCGTTCTTTCGTTCGGAATCCAGAATTCACCTTAGTGGATCTGGCGCTGCTGGGTAAGCATTTTCTGCGCAAGCATGGGGCGAACGCTTATGATGGTCAACGATAAAGGAGGAGGCACACAAATGAGCAAGTATACAATTGGTGTCGATTATGGAACGGAGTCTGGCCGTGCGGTCATTGTTGACCTGTCTGACGGAGCTGAAATTGCTACACATGTAACACTTTACCGTCATGGAGTTATTGATGAAGTATTGCCTGGTAGCAGACGCAAGTTGGATATGGATTGGGCGCTGGAACATCCGGCTGATTATATTGAAGTGCTGACTATTTCTATACCTGCCGTTATGAAGGAGACTGGCATTTCTCCAGACGATATCATCGGGATCGGAATTGATTTTACAGCATGCACGATGCTGCCGATCGACGCGCAAGGACAACCGTTGTGCTTTGACGAGAACCTAAAAGATAACCCGCATAGTTGGGTGAAACTGTGGAAGCATCATGCAGCACAGGATGAAGCGGACCGTTTAAATGCCATTGCCTCGCAGCGAGGAGAGGCCTTTCTGCCCCGCTATGGAGGGAAAATTTCTTCCGAATGGATGATCGCAAAAATTTGGCAAATTCTGAACGAGGCACCGGACATTTATAATCAAACAGACCGCTTTGTAGAAGCGACCGACTGGGTAATTTCCCAGCTCAGCGGGGAACTGAAACGTAATCAGTGTACAGCTGGCTACAAGTCTATTTACCATCATCGCGATGGTTATCCGGATCGTGAATTTTTCAGAGCGCTCGATCCGCGTCTAGATAATTTGACGGATACGAAGCTGCGCGGTGAGATTTATGAATTGGGTGCCCGTGCGGGTGGATTAACAGAGGAGATGGCTGCAAAACTCGGACTGAACCCGGGAACGGCAGTAGCGGTAGGCAATGTGGATGCTCATGCGGCTGTTCCGGCAGTAGGCGTCGTCACACCAGGCAAGCTGGTGATGGCGATGGGAACTTCCATTTGCCATATGCTCCTCGGTGAGGAAGAAAAAGAAGTAGAAGGTATGTGTGGCGTTGTAGAGAACGGAATTATTCCGGGCTATTACGGGTATGAGGCTGGACAATCGGCGGTAGGAGACATTTTCGCATGGTTTGTGGAACATGCTGTTCCGGGCGAAGTGAAGGAGCAGGCAGCTGCGGAAGGTGTGAACGTCCATGTATGGCTGGAGCGTAAAGCGGCTGAATATAAACCGGGCGAAACCGGATTGCTGGCACTCGACTGGTGGAACGGTAACCGTTCTTTGTTGGTTGACACCAACCTGACGGGGCTGATTGTCGGATATACGTTGCTGACGAAGCCAGAGGAAGTGTATCGTACATTGCTGGAAGCAACTGCGTTCGGAACACGTAAAATTATCGATGCATTCCATCATAACGGCGTGCCAGTAGACGTATTGTATACGTGCGGTGGATTGCCGCAGAAAAATCGTCTTTTGATGCAAATTTATGCTGACGTAACCGGACGGGAAATTAAGGTCGCTGCTTCTACCCAAACTCCTGCGTTGGGTGCAGCCATGTTCGCAGCAGTGGCTGCGGGAGCTGAAGCTGGAGGGTACGACGATATCGTCGTAGCAGCGCGTCATATGGCGCGTGTACGGGACGAGAGCTTCAAGCCGATCCCTGAGAACGCGGCCGTGTATGATAAGCTGTACGAGGAATACAGCCGTCTTCACGACTACTTTGGACGTGGAGGCAATCCGATGATGAAAAAGCTAAAGTCCATCAAGGAAGAAGCTAAACGTTCAACTGAAACGGCAAGCATTCATTCTTAAAAAGCTGACAAAATATAAGCAAGAAGTATTTAAAGGTCTGTTATCTAAAAAGCACAGTGCGCCGAGGAATCGGCAGACTGTGCTTTTTTGCATTTTTATATTCTGTGAATTACATGATGTGAAAGTCTCAGCGGATGAAAGATGGTAATGCGTTCCTTTCAAAGACTTTCATGAAAATTACAACTATTTCTCTTTTACGGACATTTTTACTTTTTCAGCATGGCATCAGCAAACAAAATGGATTTTGGAATACGGAAAAACTGTTCCGCCTGATCCTGGAAGGTTTGCGAAGGAACGGTACCCTGATGCAACCATTTCCGAAATGTACCGGGGTGAACACCAATCCAATGACTCACATCGGTCACCGAAATATCATGTACCATGCATAGACCCGCCAAGATCCGATTTTTAACCGGAGAACGAGTCACAGTCCGTTTCATAAAACGGGACGGCGCTGGTTGACAGATGAGTGGTGAACGCCGGACAACCTCTTCATTAAATAGAATATGGTGCGGATAACCAAGTGTATTACACGTCTTTTCCAGATTAGTGTTGCCGGGAATGCGACCTTCATATACCCACGCACTGACACTACGGGAGGAAATGGAAAGCTCCTCGGCAAGTTGGGACAGTTTAATGTCATTAGCCATCAAAACGGCAAGCAAAACGCGATTGCGCACTTGACAGCGTGTTGGTTTACGAAAACGTTTGACACGCACACCTTTTCCCAAATATTTGCGATTGATCAGAGACCACGCCTGAATGGAATGTTTATCTTGTTGTTTAGGCATATACCCTCCGATTTTTTTTAACCACATACTACTATACCCGAAGGGGGGTTTGCAAGTGACTCCTCTCCTGATTTTCTTTTAATCCCATGGGCTTAACCGGTTTATGGAAAATAAGGTCCATTTGGCCTATAAAAATGGAAGTTTAAGGTGTCGATATATTAAAATGTGACATTATTAATGGAAATGGAGGTAATATGTTCTTCTCTTACGATTGTAAGGATTATAGTGACTAATAAAAATGTCATTACAATTAATCCTGCAGTACCTTCACTAGGTAAATATGGTTTAAGTGATAGGAACTATACTGCAAGAGCAACGAATTATGTATTTAAGGACGAAATTTTGAACAAGACTTTGGGTGAAGTAGGCACTGGAAAAACGGTTTACTTACCTACGCAGTATGAAATTAAGTGGTGGCACTCTAAAGCATATAAGACTTGGCAAATGATCAGAAACCATAAAATGGGCTCAGTAATAGAGGCTTTGCAGGAGAAGAGGTATAAATGAAAGTGAAGAAAACATTGTTAATTCTAAGCATTCCGTTGTTGTTGGCATTTGCAATCATAGCGTTCATTGCTTTACCTTGGCTTCTAATATTCATAGGGATTCAATTAGAACCCAATCCCTCACATCCTGAAATCGCATATGGGAAATTTCCATTTCGTTTGGAATATGAAATTAACGGGCAACGAAAGGTTATTCAAGATACTTTAATATGCGAATATGATGGCATTGGTTCAAATGAAGCTCGCGGCAAATATCGTAAGTGGAAGTAAAGTTTATCCAGTGGAGGTAGATTTCTATCTTTACTAAAAGTAAATGGTAGAATAGAAATATCCTATCATCCAGGGATTGCAGAGTACTATATGGGTGATTTGGATAGCACCGACGAGTATCAGCAAACCGTTGCTGACTCTATATTTATTGAACAAGAAGGCTTTATCATTAAAAAAGATGGAAGGACTATTAACACTCAATTTTCCAATTCAAATGAATTATTTGATAAGTACCGTATTAAACTGATAAGCTGGGACTCTACTCCACCAATCAAGGATAATTTTCCTGAAGCCAAATAATGAGGAAGATGAAAAATTCCTTTTTTCGAGAAGGGGCTTTATTAGACCACAAACGAAGACTATTCTCGCTTGTTCAGCAATAACCAGTTTTCAACGCGTGTATATTATGTCATTATCAAAGCTGCAAAGGACGACTATACGAGTAACTTAAAACAAAATTATAAAGCACTTGAAATTCTTTATGGTGATTTCAGGTGCTTTTTTACGCCCCCGTATAATTCTATAAGTCTAGTAACATAACTATGACATTTGGCGAGATATAACTTCTTCACTGGAGAAGGTATCCAATCCATTTCATTACTCGGGTGAGCTATGGGACAGTACCACAGAACTTCAATATTTGCGAGCCATGTACTAAAATCACTAAATTTATTATTTTTTTTGAAACATTACTGGTAAAATCTATTCGATTAATCCGGTGATACTAATACAAGACTCAGATCAACTCTCGTAAAGACTAATGGATATTGTTTTACTATATGGTTTTATATTGTAATTTTTATTCTTTTTATAAATAGTTTTTGGATAAGTTGTTGGCATAGTAGTTGCTTTATATTGTTAATAAAAGAATTGAATTGCACAGTTTGATTTTATTCAGGGAGAAAGAGTGGATATGAATATCGTATTGACTTAATCAATCCTTTTCAGAGGAACAGTCGGGAACAATTGCATTTGAAAAATGTGTCAACCGAAGGAGGTAGCGATGGCTGGGTTTTGAGATTTTAAAACCGACAAAAGTACCGAATCAATATGAGTTGTCTAACATTGGATGAAAATAACAACGGTAGGTAGGGTATGGATGCTAGAGTTTTTTTAATGATGTAGAGGCTGGAAATGCACAAGTATTGAAGTGGAATTTTGAATTATTTAACCACATAGGGAATCTTTATAAACCTAAATTTGGAAGTAGTGACCAAAATGCGGTTACAATTATTTCATGAGGAATTACAACAGCCAATCCATAAAGAGTATGAGGGTGTCATTATGAGTAAATATATTTGTGCAGTCTGTGGTTATAATGAGTTGAATTATCCTCAATGGGATAAACATGGTTTTCCAACTCACGAAATATGTAATTGTTGTGGATTTGAGTCTGGATTTGATGATGATGCAAAGGACATTCCAGAGTCAATCGAAGAATATAGGATTAGGTGGCTAAGTGAGGGGGCTAACTGGTTTAGCTCATCAAAGACCAAACCTTTGAATTGGAACTTGGCAATACAGCTAAAAAGAATCAATGTGGATATTTCTAAATAGTATTATTTGACCTAGAACCCACTGTAGTTTACGGCCTTGAGACGAGTAAATCCTCTCAAGGTCTTACTTTACTCCTACCCAGTGTCGAATGAATGGGGCGGCTAAGTCCAAACGAACTTAACCCTCATTTCTCCCGTATAATATTCCTCTAATATGCCTGTACACAATACCAGATAGTTTCGTGTTGTGGTCTTTTTTATTAAAACTTCTTGACTGATAATAAATCTATGATCCTGATCAATATGTTCCAATGCATTTTTAATACATTGACCCGAAGACAGGTAGAACCACATTGGATTACTATTATTTCGAATGAATAGGATGATGAATTTGAAAATAAATTTTAAACAGCCTTATGGTGTGATTAAGCATAATATGTCAACAGAGAACATTGCTGACTTGATAAGCTTATTTATTGAAAATGATTCAATTGTATTATTTTCCTTTTACGAAAGGAATATGGATTTATTTGATGTAAATACACAGGAATTCATCTTAGAGAGGTGTGTTTTTGTGAATTCTGAGTGGATATTGCCATGGGGGGAATCTATACCTCATTGGGATGAACCGAATCAGACACCGCCGAAAATAATGTGGTTTTCGGCGGTGAAAAAAGAAGAAATTATTAAAGCAATTGAAATTGATAATTTATTTAGATGTATTGTCATTAAGGAGGGTTCAGATTTTAAACAACATTTCAATGTTTTATTCCATCAGGAATATTATTCGTCTATTGATGAGGAAGACTACGAATATTATTTAGGATTTACAAATAAGGATTTGTTTCTTGCTAATTATCTGGATGAAGTTAAAAAGAGGTTCGAGGTATCATTAATAGAATAGGCAAATGGAAAGATCTTGGGGGCGGCAATCCTCAAGGTCTTTCTTTACATCAACACCTAGTATTAAGTAAATGGGTTGAATGATACTCCTTTATGACAATCCCATAGTCTATTAGAAACCCAAAATCTTCAGATACCACTGTATCTTGCTCCAAATACCTTCTCTTCATTTTCTTCTGGTAGGTTCTAGTTCCATCAAAAGAATCTACTAATCGGTGTACTCTTATTAACTCCGGCCAATTTATTCACAAATTTGTAACCTTCTCTGGTAGGGGGGTTGCGAGATTGTTTTCAAATTGTTTTACTATATTTACCTACTATAGTCTGGTAATCTATTAATATATATAGGGGGAACGAAAAGACGTCAGGTTCAGTCGGTTCATACGCGTTTATGTTCTATATGTTGAGTGAATGTCTATATTGCCATGTCTATATCGTCATGTCTGTATAACTTCATAGACAAGCTAGAGATAGCTCCCGCACATTATAAAATACAGCACAGGATGGTGTAATGAATGAAGCTTTTAAATGCAAAATGGATGGCTGTATGCTTGATGGCAATCTGTTGTTTGGGTTTGCTAGGTATACATACGAATACGGCGAGTGCACAAGCGAAGGCTCCTTTGCTGGGGGTCAATGATGTGTTGCTAGATTCGAATACCATTCAGCCCGTAATGAAAAATGATAAGTTGTATGTTCCTATCGTTACATTAGGGCAAAAGATGGGGATTTCTACTTCGGCCAACGGCAACACATTGGTACTGACTGGACATAATCGCAGCTTTACGCTGGATTTGAACAAGGGGGATGTGTTCGAGCGTGGAGATCGTACAATGGTGCCAATTCGCACTTTGACCGATGCGTTCGGCTTCACTATTACGCTTCCAACAAGTAATCTATATCGAATTCAGAACGCAAATGCTAGTTTGTCTGATGCTCAGTTTTTGAATACATTCGCAACAGAAATTAAACAGTATGCAGCTGTCAAACCGGGCAAAGCCAGCAATTCAGGCAACAAGGGAACTGCCTCATCATCCAGCCGTACGATTTATTTGAGCTTCGATGATGGTCCTACGGCGCATACGTCGCAGCTGCTGGATATTTTAGATAAATATAATGCGAAGGCTACTTTCTTCATGCTGGGACCTGAAATTCGTCAACATAGCGCAGTGATGAAAAGAATGGTAGAGGCGGGTCATGGTTTGGGCCTGCATGGGATGACGCATCAGGTGAAGAAAATCTATGCATCCCCGGCAGCAGCATTGGCAGAGATGAATCAGGATAATGAAATTTTATTTAAGGCTACAGGAAAACGCACTTCTTTGATTCGTACACCTTATGGCAGCAAACCGTATTTGAAGAAAGCATATCGTGATCAACTGACGGGTGCAGGTTATCATATTTGGGACTGGAATATCGATTCCAATGATTGGCGTTATACTAAAAATCCAGAGCATTTTGTACAGACTGTCCTAAGTGATATTAGAAGATTGAAAAAGCAAGGCAGAACACCAGTCGTTCTTATGCATGATAAGCCATCTACGATCAAGGTTCTTCCACAAATCATGGCCGCTTTGCAGAAAGAAGGATATTCGTTCGAGCCGTTGAATGATAACCTGACTCCGCTTAATTTTTGGAATGATCATCGTTAATTGAATAGCATGAAAGAAAAGGCACCTTTTCAACCATTATATAGTGGTTGAAAAGGTGTCTTTTTGTTGTATTCGCTCGGAATTGTGAAGTTTGCAGCATGCTTTATATGAATCTATGAATTCATGTCTATGCACAGGTCATATGACTTTACGGGTTACCACGTCGCTGCATATATTACAGTAACCGCCCCGAGAGGAGGAGAGGTATGAATATTAATCCGAGTATGTTTAGTATGATTTGCGCTACCGCAGGAGCCCTTATTACGTTTGCCTTTGGCGGCTGGAATCAGCTAATGGTGCTATTCACGGTTGCAATGGCTGTTGATTATGTGACTGGAGTCGCCGCAGCAATTAAGACTGGGCAAGGTTTAAGCAGTAAAGCCGGCTTTTGGGGGCTGGCTAGAAAGGCTTTAATGCTAATGGTAATTTCTTTGGCGCATCACGTGGATCTCCTGATGGGTACCGAAATCATGAAAGGGGCGACAACGTATTTTTATTTATCCAATGAATTGATCTCTATTACGGAAAACTGTTCACGAATGGGTCTGCCGCTCCCACCGAAGCTCAAGAATTTTTTTGCCCTATTAAAGGACAAGGAGTCTGATGGTAAAAATGGCGGAAAAGATCGCTAGAATTACAAAGTTTCTTTCCGTATGTGGGGCGTTATGATAAAATTTTCAAGAGAACATTTTAAGATAAGGAGCCTATACGCATGATTAAACATATTGTTTTGTTCAAATTGAAAGACCGCTCCCCCGAAAGCATTGAGCACACGGCATCCATTTTGCGCAGCATGAACGGCAAAATCAAAGAGCTGCTGTCACTCGAAGTAGGTACGGATGTGATTCGTTCGGAACGTTCTTATGATATTTCCCTTACCGCTGTTGTCGAAACACTGGAGGATTTGCAAACGTATCAGGTACATCCTGTGCACCAGGAAATTATTGTACACATGAATGAAGTAAAGGATGTATCTATCGCAGTTGATTATGAAATCTAAAGCGATTACTGGAGGTGTAGGACCTTGTATTATGTCAACCGGGAACAAATTGAGCTTCGACTAGGGGCTGTTCCCGACATTGTCGCCGGACTTCGCCAGACTTCTGCTGCCTGGAACGGCGATCTGTTGCAGGGGCTAGTGCAGGAGCGCTGCCTTCATCTGGCAATTGAGACGGTAACGGACGTAGGAAGCTATATCATCGACGGATTTATTATGCGTGACGCTAGTAGCTATGAGGATATTATCGGTATCATTCATGAGGAGGGTGTACTGGATGATACCGTATTTCATTCGCTAGTAGAGCTGGTAGGCTTACGTAAACCCCTAGTACAGGAGTACTTCCATTGGGACCGGACAAGCCTTCACCCGCTTACACCAAAGCTGCCTGGGTTGCTGGAGCTTTTTGCATCTAACGTGCATGATTATTTAAATAAGGAATTGGGTCCCCAGCCCGAGGGAGTGTAAAGGCAAAAGTGACGGATAAGTATATCGTACCCGAAATGCCCACTAGGCGCATGATCATGACATTATTGAAAACCCAGGGACCTGTGGGCGTCGGAAGCTTGGCAGCTCAATTGGGCATTACCGAAATGGGAGTGCGCAGGCATCTCAAATTGATGGAGCAGGATGGTCTGATCGTGGCTACGATCGTGAGACAGGCGATGGGACGCCCGACGTTTTTATACAGTCTGAGCGAGCAGGGAAGCGAGCAGTTTCCTCGTAATTATGATCATCTGTTACTGGAACTGTTAGAGGAGCTGGATGAAGAACAGGGAATGGAAGCTGTTTACTCGCTGTTTGATGGTAGAAAACGTAAAATGATGAAGCGCTACGCCCCTCACATGGAGGGGAAGACTACACTGGCCTCACGTGTGGAAAAGCTTTCGGGCATCCAGAATGCTTCCGGATATATGGCAGAGTGGCACGAGGAAGAGGATGGTAGCTACTCTATTGTGGAATACAATTGTCCTATCTCTCAAATTGCAGGCCGTTACCGCAAGGCTTGTGAATGCGAGCAGCAAATGTTTGAGGAGCTGCTTGATGCCGAGGTTGTTCGTGAGGATTGTTTGGCGGATGGGGGCCGTTGTTGCCTGTATCGTATCCGCTCTAAAAAAAAGTAAAACTTTTCAGGCTTGTTTTCTGTATCATGACAAGCTCTCCATGCTTATAATGCACTAACAGATGGGCATTCGCCCGGGCACAAGGGAGAGATGATGATGAAGGAGAACTGCAAAAGTTTTATCCGAGGCGCGTTGGCAGGCAGCATTATTGGTTCGGTTGCTGCTTTGTTATTTGCCCCTAAGTCTGGTCGTGAGCTGCGTCAGAATATTACAGATCAGGCGCGCAACGTAAGTGATAAGGGACAGGAGCTAGCGGGGAAAATTTCAGACACCTCAATTGAGTATACTGACAAAATTAAGGAGACAGCCTCAGCCGTCATTCATGAAATTGGGCAATGGCGTAAAAAGGGTGAAATTATTCCTGAGGTTAGTATTTCATCAGCGACTGTTCAAGAAGATACGGAAAAAGATGCTCTGTAACGGTCTGTAAAACGTAGGTGAAACACTGAATACGGTTTGAATTCGTGGCTTCTCCCGTTGGGGTGGAGCCTTTTTATTGATCACTTCCTCGTTTTAGGGTAATCTTTTGGGGTACCTTTTACATTAATACGACATAAGGTATGTAGCAACGGATAGCTTTCCGAGATGAAACAACTCATATTTGAACAAAAAAGGAAGCGGTGTGTACGTGCAGCAAGCGATTGCAATATTGGATTCCGGTGTAGGAGGTTTGACGGTTGTAAAAGAAGTCATGCGTCAGCTTCCACGGGAAAAAATCATTTATTTTGGAGACACTGCGCGCACTCCGTATGGCCCCCGACCATCGGAAGAGGTTAAAAAATTTACAGAGCAAATGGTTGATTTTCTGATTCAATTTGATCCGAAAGTCATTATTATTGCTTGTAACACGGCTACTGCCGCGGCATTGGACTATATAAGCCAAAAGGTATCCATTCCGGTGATCGGAGTCATTCACCCTGGGGCTCGTGCTGCGATTAGCGCGACGGCTACCGGGCATGTCGGGGTGATTGGGACTGTCGGTACGATTCGAAGCGGAGCGTATACAGCTGCGCTCAAGCAATTGTCTCCTTATGTAGACGTGGTGAGCCATGCTTGTCCTGCGCTTGTTCCATTGGTGGAACAAGGGTTATTCCGCTCCAAGACGACATCGCAGGTTGTGGAGGAGACATTGAGACCTATTCAAACGTATCCGATTGATTGTCTGATTCTTGGTTGTACGCATTATCCTTTTTTGAAGGAAACGATTCAAGAAGTCATGGGGCCTGCAGTAAAGCTCATTAGCTCGGCAGATGAAACGGCGCGTGAGACGAGTACCATTTTGTATAACAAAGGCAAGTTGGAAGCTGGGGACGAAACGCCGGTGCATCAGCTTTTTTGTTCCGGCGATCCTGAATTGTTCCAGCGCATTGCCGCACAGTGGCTCGGGGAGCAAATTCGCCAAACGCCTGTCGTCTGGCAAGTCACCAATTTGGATTAACGAGACAGCCGACTTTTTTTGTCATTGGACAAAAGAAGTCGGTTGTTTTGCTTTTCGCTACATCAAGACACGCCGCGTCTGCATAACATGCAGTAAGGCAGATGGAAGGGGCGTAGTAAGATGAGGGAATATATCGTTCAAAAAGGAGATACATTGCACCGGGTCGCCTCGGCTTTTAAACTATCGGCGGATACTTTGATCGTAGATAATCCGTGGGCCGCCACGCAACCCTATCTGATTAGTGGTCAAGTGTTATATATTCGTCCGTCTACGGATCGTAAATACGTTATTCAGCCTGGTGAGTATGCAAGACAGATTGCCAAGCAGTTTGGTGTGGAGCTTGATGAGTTACGGCTAGCCAATCCAGGACTTGCGGAGCATGATTTTACGGAAGGAAAAACTATTGTTATTCCTGAAGACCATCAGGATCAGATTGTACGATTACGTGGAGAATATGGATATGAAGATTTAAAGGAAGACCTAGCGGCCTTGGCCCTCAGATATCCGTTTATTGAAGTTGGCAGCATTGGCACCAGTGTCATGGGGAAGGATATTCCTTATGTACGTATTGGGCAGGGAACCCGTAAAATTCATGCCAATGCTTCTGTTCATGCTAATGAATGGCTGACGACGCCTTGTTTGCTGCGTTTTATAGAGCAATATGCACAAGGGATCGATGGGACTGAAGAACATATAGGGACCTCTCAATGGGTGTATGGAGGTTCTCCGCAGGATTTGCTGGAGCATACATCCCTATGGGTGGTTCCGATGGTCAACCCGGATGGGGTAGAGCTGGTGCAACAAGGTGTACTCCCAACTCATCCGTTGTATCATGATCTCAAAAAGTGGAATGAAGGACGTGCTGATTATCGCGGTTGGAAGGCCAATATTCGTGGTGTCGATCTCAACGATCAATTTCCGGCATATTGGGAAGAAGAGGTACGCAGACGCGGTAAAATAGGTCCGTCTCGACGAGACTATGCAGGACCTGCACCTTTGTCTGAACCAGAGTCCAAGGCGCTTGCCGATCTGACGGAGCGCGAACAGTTCGACATGGTGTTATCCATACACAGTCAGGGACAGGAGATCTATTGGAATTATCGGGATCTAGAGCCTAAGGAGAGCCGAGATTGGGCCTTACGGCTAGCTGCCGCAACAGGGTACCGGGCGGTAAAGCTGGGTGGGAGCGATGCAGGGTACAAGGATTGGTTTATACAGCGATTTGGTAAACCAGGGTTTACCGTTGAAGTCGGTCTAGGTGTAAATCCGCTGCCCATGCGTGATTACGATGATATTGCAGCAGAAGTGGGCATGTTAATGGCAACAGTGCTGTCATGGTGAAAAATTCGGCCTACTGAAACGTATCGAATCATTTGCGCGTATTAGGAGGAACACGTTTTTTATAAGTGTTCCTCTTTACATGTCCCTTCAATGGGGTATATATACTTAGGAGCATTGGAAATGGAGTGAACAACTATGAAGTGGAAAAGATTACTATCTCTCCGTCAATGGTCACATGTATTTCGTCGTATGCCCCGATTTATTACTTCATCAAGGATTCCGCTGGGAGAAAAGTTACTCTTTGCGGTGCCTGTATTGCTCTATTGGGTATTACCTGATGTCATGCCATTTATGCCCATCGACGATATTGGTGTGACGCTATTGCTTATGAATTGGTTTGTCACCCGTGCCGAACGAAAATATCCAGATGTGCTTGAAAAACAGCATGTACGTGTTCGGTAGATAAGCTTATGAATTTCGTGATTGCGATTTTTCACGATTTTCTTTACAATAGGAATATTGCCTTTTGCTATGCTGAATATAATTGTGGTCTATCGGCTCATGATGATGTTTCAGACGCAGCTGTGCTGCCGTAGTACCTCTTTCCCTCTGGGATAGAGGCTAATTATTTGAGTTGTTGATTTTACCCGCTAGGTTGTGTGGTGTGGATATGTATCCAATGAACCACATTTCATTTAATGAATATGAAGGAGATGAAGTTTGATGAACTGCAAAATTACTCGTAACGCAGCTAAAGTATTGAAACTTGAACTGGATAAGGAAGAGAACCAAGGGAAGAGCCTGCGCGTTGTTATTACTCATGCTCATGGAGATCATGCTCATTACGGGCTGGATTTGGACACGCCTAAAGAAACAGATACTGTCGTATCTACAGATAAAGGCATTGACGTAATTTTGGAAAACGGCCAGCCGCTGCTGGATGGTGTGAAAATTGATTACTTGTACTTCCCCGAAGAAGGATTTGTCATTACTAACCCTTCCCAAGGTAATCACGGCGACCACTAAGCCGGAGCTCGGAGGGATGACAGATGGCCAATGATATTCGCGTATGTGATGAATGCAATCATATCCGCTTGAAAACGATCTTGCCCAAGTTGCAAAAGATGGCACCAGATGCCGAGATCAAAATCGGCTGCAAATCGTATTGCGGTCCTTGTGGGAAACGAGCGTTTGTATATGTGAACGGACGTTATGTGAGTGCGGCCACAGAGGATGAAGTATTGGAGAAGGCTGCGCGCTTTATCAAATAGTTCCAGTACGCAGCATTCGCAATTTTTGAATAGTTCTCCTTCTTCTGATCCATGCTAATGGATGTAGACCACTGCCCAGAAGGAGGAGTGACTCATGGCCCAATATGATTCTAATCTCGACAATCACAGTGTTGAAGCTCAAACACAAAACTCGGTGGACAGGCTACACAATGCCGTCTCTCAGGCATTGTCACATCCGGCTGAGCAACTGATTGAACAGGCGGAGCAATCTCGCACTCATGCGGAACATGCCATACAGCAGGCAAAGGATAGCCTTGGTGACGACTCAGTAGAAGTTGCAGAGGACATGCTTGGTGAAGAGGTACAACGGCTTGAACAAGCTAAAAAAACGTTGCGTTCCTAGCGCAGTCGAGTGACAATCCATATAAAAAAGCACGATCCACAGCACTTACAAGCTGATGGATCGTGCTTTTTTGTTATATACAGGGTGGGTATGCGATCGGCATCCTTAAAAGAGTTCGGGGAGGATGCTATGTTAGCAACCTCCCACAGAAAGTCTATTAGATAAAGAAGGAGTTACTTCTTTGTTTGTGGTTCCCATTCGCGAATAAGATCGTATGTGATAACCTGATCGGATATGTTCAACCGATTGAGAGCTTCGGTATAGCCCGGTCCGCAGGCGTTAACATCTGTAGGCTGGCCTGTACTCAGGTTGTAACAGGTCCCTTTGGAGAATGTACCGTCCTCAGATGGAATGTAGTACACTCGTCCATCGGTGAAAGCACCAGTACGCAGTACAACCATACGAGGCTTCCCGCTAAACAGATCGTTTCCCATAAAATGATATGGTTTTGTAGAAATCCCAAGTAGGTGCATTACGGAAGGCGTCAGATCCAACTGACCTGCCGGTTCCGTATACGTGCCCGCCTGACTTCCGTCAGGAAGATGCACAAGCAATGGCACTTGATTCATGATTTTCTGCATGTCCAGATCCGTAAGTGGCTTGCCTAAAAACTTCTCATACAGTGCTTTGTCTTTAATAGAATTGTCATGATCCCCATAAAACATCAGGATCGTATCATCCCACAGTCCGTCTTTCTTCATCTGATCTACCAATTCGCCCAGTGCTTCATCTACATAATGGACAGATTTCAGATAGTCTCCGAACATGGTACCTTCAAACTCGCCAACGTCCAAATCTACCGCGTCAGGTGACAGGTTGTACGGATGATGGCTGGAGATACCGACCATATAGGCGTAGAACGGCTGCTTAACTTCGGTGGTGAGATCATTGAGCGTTTGACGGAAAAAGGATTTATCTCCTAGGGACCAACCCAGTGGCTCATCTATTTTAAAATCTTTTTTACTGTAGAACTTGTCATAGTTCATTGCCTTATACATGGTGTAACGGTTCCAGAAGCTGCTATCGTACACGTGAAACGCATTGGGACTATACCCAGTATCCTTCAAAATGGAAGGTAACGTATCGAATTTATGGTCCGCATAACGGATAAATACCGAGCCAGTAGGGAGCGGATGCAGCGAAGCATGTGTAGAGAAGTCCGCGTCCGAAGTACGACCCTGCGCAGTCTGGTGAAAATAATTGTTGAAATACATGCTTTCCTTCGTCAGTTTGTCAAAGTTAGGCGTAATCGCTTGACCGTTGATCTGTTTGCCGATAAAAAAGTTCATGAACGCTTCAGCTTGTATGACCATCACGTTTTTGCCCTTATACTTGCCAGATAGATCATTTTTAACCTGAAGCAACTTTTGGTGCTGATTAAACCATTCCTTATCCTTATCGGATTCTGCTTGAGCCAATGTAGGCTGGGGACCAAGGTGATCTTGACCATAACGGTAGATGTCATATCCATGAAATCCGATCAATCCGGTTACGTTGTACAAGGCCATTGACCACCAGTTGCCGACAAATATGCCAGTTGCCCACGTGGAGGTATAATATTTGATCGGCCCAAATGTCAATACATAGCCAATCAGGAAGGCCAATGCCCCTTTGGAGAAGCGAAGCAGGAACCTCCTTGTGAACGAGCTTCGGGATGCTTCTAAATAAGTATCATTCGTTGTAAGTCGACGTCGTAACGAAGCCACAAATATGACATACGGAATGAATAGAATCCAGTCTGCAAAAAAGAAAATGTCCCACCAGTACATAAGGGATGCGATACTTCCGCCCAGAGAGTCAACTTGTCCGGCTTGAAGTAAGACGGGAATCGTAATGAAATCCTGGAAATACCGATAATAAACCATGTCGGAATAAATGAGTGCGGTGAGCAAAATATCGAGCACCACAAGAGCAATCAAACGTCCGCGACGTGGTAGCCATAAGGTCCAGAAGCTCACAAGTAAAAGAGAACCAATAGCGATGACATAATCCAGCGGATTCATGTCAATATTTTGGGCATGCAAGTTATAGTGAATCAGTACGAGCTTGCCGATCATAAGTACAAAAAACAGACCTAATCCAAAATATCGAGACAGCAGCACTCTGCTGAACGTGTTACCAGTGCGACTTGCACTGGACGTGCGAATAACCAACACTTTACCCCCTCCGGCAGAAATGTTCGGCTAGTATAAAATACATATTAACGTAATGTTAAAACCGAAATGCCTTTAATTATTATAGCGCTCATCTCGCGCATTTCAATGATTAAGTAAAGAAAATACAGCACAAATCAGGCCAGAAGAACGAACAGAGGGTTCGTTTCCTGGCCTAAACTTCATCATATTTAAGGCTGCAACGGCGAAGTATCTTTGCGGCGCGGAGGCAGAGGGCCTAGATACTGATAGTATTGGCATTCAATACGGCCGTTAAACAACTTCCGGCGCTTGTCTGCTTTACGGCCCCAATAATGCTCAAATTGCTTGGTGGAGCTGATGGCAAAGAAGGACCAAGTCTTCATTTCGGCTGCCGTGCGTGCGAGTGAACGGATCAGCTTTTCCACCTCGGATTGCTCGCTCAGTCTCTCGCCATAAGGTGGGTTTGTAATCATCACACCATATTGTCCTTCGAGTCTGACTTTAGTTACAGGCATTACCTTAAGAGGGATGTCTTTAGCAAAGCCTGCTGCTTTTACAGCTGCCTCAGCAACTTGTATGGCATTTGGGTCGATATCGCTACCTGCAATCTCAAAAGGAATGTCATCGCGGGTCAAATCCATCGCTTCGTCGCGAGCCTGATCCCATAATTCTCTGCCAATGACAGGCCAGTCTTCCGAGTTAAAGGTACGTCTCAGGCCTGGCGCAATGTTCCAGGCTTGCATGGCAGCTTCGACCAATAAAGTACCGGAACCGCAGCATGGGTCATAGAATGGTCGGTCAGGGCTCCAGCGACTAAGCTGAATAAGAGCAGAAGCCATCGTTTCTTTGAGAGGCGCCTCTGTAACGAGCTTACGATAGCCGCGTTTGTGCAGTCCTGGACCGGTCGTATCAAGTGTCAGCAATGCACGATCATTCAATAGAATGACCTCAATGACGTAACGAGGGCCATCTTCAGCAAACCAATCTGTGTGGTAGGTTTCCTTGAGCTTCTCTACAATCGCCTTCTTGACGATTCCCTGACTGGCTGGTACGCTACTAAGCTGTGATTTGTGCGAACGTCCCTCTACGGGAAATTCACCATCTACAGGAATCCAATCCTGCCAAGGCAATGCTTTGGTACCCTCGAACAGCTCGTCGAAGGTAGTTGCAGCAAATTCACCCATTTTTATAAGCACGCGGTCTGATGTGCGAAGCCACAGGTTACACCGGCATATATCCATATAATCTCCGGTAAAAACGACGCGGCCATTTTCAACGGTCAGATCTTCGTATCCGAGTTCTCTGAGTTCCCGGGCCACGACGGCTTCAAGTCCCATTGGCGCAGTTGCAATTAGTTGCAGTTGAGTCATTAAACGTATTCACTCCGTCCCCATAATCATGTAAGCTTGGTTCAATCCCTATAGTATAGGTCATTGTACTCGAAGAGACAAATCATTAAGGTAAAAAATTTACGAAGGACACCACGTCCAACCTGCGCTATGATTAAGCAAGAAGGAGAGATGAACCGTGGAAATTACACCAAATATGACGCCTGAACAATATGTAGACCAGCTGGTACGAGAAGATGAAGCACTGTGCAGTATTAGGGAGGCTATCGTTAAAGAAGGTATGCCGGAAGTATCCGTTGCTCATCCTTACGGAAAACTGTTGACCTTTCTAATTGAAGTATCTGGCGCACAGCATGTATTGGAAATCGGCGCATTAGGCGGCTACAGTGGATTATGTCTGGCCCGTGGGCTGGGAGAAAAGGGCCGCATTGTGTCACTGGAGCTGAAAGAAGCGTACGCAGCGCTGGCACATCGACATATGGAAAACAACGGATACGGTGACCGTGTCGAATATCGTATCGGACCCGCAGCGGACAGCTTGAAGGAACTTCAGGAAGAGGGAAGAACATTCGATTTTTTCTTTATTGATGCAGATAAGGAAAATTACCCAGTGTATCTGGAATATGCGATTGCTCTGGCGAATCCGGGTGCCATTATTGCGGGAGACAACTGTTTCCTTCGCGGACGGACGCTGAATACGGATAAGAACGGCCCTGCCGTCCAGGCCGTGAGACGTTTTAACGAAACGATAGCAACAGATCCGCGGCTGGTCAGCACGCTTTTGCCAGCGTACGATGGATTGGCGCTAGCTCGAGTTAAATAGCGTTCATTCCCCATGTATAGCCACATATAAAGAAAGAACCACCTTGTCCACGGCAGCGTGAACAAGGTGGTTCTTGTCTGTTAAGGCAGGCTTGTCTTACCCGAAGGTTATCTTACCTGAAATCAGGCGTAGCCTTACGATCAAAAAGCTTCATGCGTACCCAGAATATGTTGACGATTAACAGGACACCTGACATGATAAACAGTCCTTCGATGCCAATAAACCCGGATAGCACCCCGCCAATGACAGCACCCAGCATATTTCCGAGCGCTAGCGAACTGGTATTGAAGCCGAAAGAACGGCTTTCCATTCCTTCCGGTGTATACGTGCGAATCAACGCATTTACGCTTGGTAGCAGACCGCCCATAAATACACCCATGAAAAAACGGATAATGACAAGTTGCCATACTTCA
Organism: Paenibacillus sp. FSL R10-2748; assembly: GCF_038005565.1. Taxonomy (NCBI): domain Bacteria; kingdom Bacillati; phylum Bacillota; class Bacilli; order Caryophanales; family Paenibacillaceae; genus Paenibacillus; species Paenibacillus sp. FSL R10-2748. Next base: position 560,382 of record NZ_JBBOTK010000001.1, on the reverse strand, counting down.
TTGACAAAAGCCTGCGGAATGAGCATAACCGCCGTTCCGAGCAGTGCAATGGTCAAGATCTTGTGCGCCCCTATCTTGTCACTCAATCTTCCAAGGAGCGGTGCAGCAACCATATTGGATACGCCTGTAATAGCCGTAACGAACCCGGCAATCAGCGCAATTCCTTCTGCCGACCCATACAGTTTTTGCACATATAATGGCAGCAGAGATACCGTACTGATCATGGCAAACTGGAGCAGAAACGTTACGGTGAACAAAGCCGGAAGCTGGGGCGTATGGCTTAGCTCCTTTAATCCGGCCAGAACCGAAATTTGCGGTATGCGTGCGGCTTCCGTTTTGCTGAAATTTTCTTTAACCAGAAACATTGCGATGAGCGAGGCTATAAAAATTAGAGCGCCTGTAATATAAAAGATCGGTCTGAATCCGACCCAGTCAGCCAAAAATCCGCCTAGCAGAGGGCCGAGAATCGTGCCAGCCATCTGACCGGATTGCATAATCCCCATAGCGAATCCGGTTCGCTCTTTGGGAGTGGTACCCGACACTAGGGAAATCGATGCCGGATTGAAACCCGAAATCGTACCGTTCAGCAGGCGAAGCGCCAGCAGTTGCCACGGGTGGGTGACCAAACCCATACATCCGATGACCAAAGCCATACCAAAGCCTGAGCGAAGCAGCATGACTTTACGTCCATATCGGTCAGCCAGCTTGCCCCACAAAGGCTGGAACATAAATGAGGTCAAAAAGTTAGCGGCAAAAATAACTCCGGCCCATAGACCAATATCGTGCTCTCCCTTCACATGAAGGTCCTGAGCCAGATACAGGGCGAGGAACGGAGTAATCATCGTGATACCCGCATTGACCAGAAACTGACCGAACCAAAGCACAATGAGATTGATTTTCCACGTCTCCCACGTCTCCCACGTTTTCAATGTGCTTTCACTTCCTTTCTGCCCATTCTCATCCTGTTGTAAATCCTACTTATCAAAGCATAACTTCTCCGGAGCTTTAAAAAAGCCATTTCTCTAGTATAGCACACTTCATTGAAACTTTATCCAAATGTCATGGGTTTGTCATGGTTTGTTCGAGAGCTGCGGTTGTTACGACTCTTGAAAAAGGGCATAATAAAATATAGTATTTATGATTCGAACTGGAGGCTGAAGTCATGACCTACAATGATACTTTTATCCGCGCTTGCCGCAAGCAAGCTGTGGATCATATTCCCGTATGGTACATGCGGCAGGCCGGAAGGTATGACCCTGAGTATCGCAAAATTAAAGAAAAATACACATTGCTTGAAATATGCCGCCAGCCCGAGTTGGCCGCAGAAGTGACCTTGATGCCCGTGCGCAAGCTTGGGGTGGACGCTGCAATTTTATATTCTGATATTATGAATCCGGTAGCCTCGCTAGGGGTTGATTTTGATATTGTCAAAAATATTGGCCCGGTTATTGATAATCCGATCCGGTCAGCTGCAGACGTAGACAAGTTGCGTCCGATTGATGTGGAACGCGATTTGGGTCATATTTTGGAAACGATTCGTATTTTGGACCGTGAACTAAACGTGCCATTGATTACGTTCGCTGGAGCGCCTTTTACCATTGCAAGCTATTTAATAGAAGGAAGGCCTTCGAAAGGATATATTCGCACCAAAGCGATGATGTATGGAGAGCCTGAGCTGTGGCATCGCCTGATGGATAAGCTAGGAGACATGGTTATTACATACGTGCGAGCCCATATCGCTAATGGCGGTAAGGCTTTTCAATTGTTTGATAGCTGGGTAGGTGCGCTCTCGCCTTATGATTTTCAAACTTTTGTGCTGCCGACTATCACACGTATTTTCCATGAACTATCTGATCTGGATGTACCTAAAATTTATTTTCCGGGCGTAAGCTCTGGTGAATTGCTCCCACACTTGAATGGGTTAAAAGCCGATGTGATTGGACTGGACTGGCGGGTAAGTATACCTGAAGGACGTCGTCGCTTGGGGAACGGTTTTGGTGTACAGGGAAACCTGGATCCTTATGTGCTTACTGCGCCAATCGATGTTATCAAGCAGTATGCGAAAACCATTGTAGATGAAGGCATTTTGGAGCCGGGTTACATTTTCAATCTCGGTCATGGTTTATTTCCTGAGGCCTCGCTAGATAAGCTAAGAGAGCTTACTAATTATGTACATGAGTATTCCCGCTCGGTTTTGTCAAAAAATGAATACATTAGAAATGTTAAGAGGTGATCTGTTAATGAAAACAAAAGTGGGTGTACTGGTCATGTCCTACGGGACGCCGGAGAGTCTGGATCAGGTGGAAGCCTATTATACACATATTCGTCGCGGCAATGCTCCCTCGCCGGAGCAGTTAAAAGAATTAAAGGATCGTTATGAAGCTATTGTAGGCGGTGTGTTTCCGCTGCGGCAGAACACGGATCGGCAGGTTCAAAACTTGCAGGAAACCTTAAATCGGGAAAATCGCAACCCGGACATTGAATTTATCTGTTATCAGGGACTCAAACATGCCAAACCGTTTATTGAGGACGGTGTGGAAGCTATGGTGCAAGATGGCATTCGTACAGCGGTGGGTGTCGTGCTGGCTCCTCATTATTCCGTTATGAGTGTAGGCACTTATATTAAGCGCGCACAGGCTAAGGCACAGGAACTGGATCTAGCCATATCATTTGTGGAGAGCTATTATCTTCATCCAAAGCTGATTAAGACGCTGACTGAGCGTGTAAACGCCAAACTGGCGCTTTTTGAAGAAGCTGGAGCCAAGCGGGATGAGGTTCGTGTTCTGTTTAGTGCGCACAGCTTGCCTGAACGGATTTTGGCTATGGGTGATCCTTATGTTGAGCAATTAATGGCTACATCGCAGGCTGTTGCGGACAAGGCGGGAATTACCAACTGGCAGTTTACGTGGCAAAGCGCCGGTCGTACAGCAGAGCCATGGCTGGGGCCAGACATTTTGGATACCATGCACAGTCTTAAAGAGGAGCAAGTGGAGTATGTGCTGGCTGCGCCAGTTGGCTTTGTTTCTGATCACTTAGAGGTGTTATACGATCTGGATATTGAAGCACAGGCGTTAGCGAAGGAATTGGATATGCGTTTTCAGCGTATTGATTCACTCAACAGTGATCCACTGTATATGGAGACGCTTAGTGATGTCATCATAGACCAATGGAAAAAGGGATGAGGACATAATGGAGCAAAAGTTACGTAATATTGTAATTGTAGGCGGAGGCTTGACCGGGCTTAGCACTGCTTTTTATACACGAAAAATGTACAAAGAAGCTGGCTATACACCTCGAATTACGTTGGTGGAGAAAGCTTCCGTGCTGGGCGGGAAAATTGAAACGCTGCATAAAGATGGTTTTGTAATTGAAAAGGGGCCAGATTCCTTTCTGGCCCGTAAAACGGCCATGATAGACCTGGCAAAAGAGCTGGAGTTGGATCATGAACTGGTGAGCACAAATCCTGAGGCTAAAAAGACATACATTTTGCATGAAGGACAGCTTCATCCGATGCCTCCTGGGCTGGTGCTGGGGATTCCAACAGAGCTGAAACCTTTTTTGCGCAGCGGCTTGATCTCTCTAGGCGGGAAAATGCGGGCTATGATGGATTTTGTCATTCCGCCTCGCCGTGTACCGGGAGATGAGGCGTTGGGTGATTTTATTGAACGCCGACTGGGCAAAGAAGTGCTGGAAAATGTAACCGAGCCACTGCTGGCGGGGATTTATGCTGCCAACATGAAGACGCTAAGTTTGCAGGCGACCTTCCCACAATTTGCTGAGGTAGAGCAGCAATATGGAAGCCTCATTCACGGGATGATGACAGGCCGAAAACCAGCTGAAACACATACAGGTACGAAAAAAAGCGCCTTTTTGACCTTCCGTCAAGGCTTGCAAAGTTTGGTGCATGCGTTGCTGAATGATTTGTATGACTGTGATTTACGCACCGGAATTGCTGTTACAGAATTCACAAAGACCACGGAAAGTGGAGACAGCCCATATCGCGTTATGCTGGATAATGGAGAGACGCTGGAGGCGGATGATATTTTTGTAACGACTCCCAACTTTGCTGCTGCGCCGCTATTGCGAGATCATGTCAATGTGGCTGCACTGGAAGCCGTTAATTATGTCTCCGTAGCAAACGTGGTCATGGCCTTCGATAAAAATGATATTGAGAATGTCTTTGACGGTTCTGGTTTTCTGGTCCCTCGCAAAGAAGGACGCAGCGTGACCGCTTGCACATGGACGTCTGCCAAGTGGCTACATACTAGCCCGGATGATAAGGTGCTGTTGCGCTGTTATGTAGGGCGAGCAGGAGCTGAAGACACTGTAGAGTTACCGGATGATGAGCTGATTGCACTGGTACGTAAGGATTTGAAAGAGATGATGGGAGTTACAGCAACTCCGCTGTTCACGGAAATTACACGTCTTCGCAATTCCATGCCGCAATATCCGGTAGGGCATCCGCAGGCTATAGCTGATTTGCGGGAAGAGTTACGCACTGCCATGCCGGGAGTGTATGTGTTGGGTGCTGGCTATGATGCGATTGGTTTACCGGATTGCATCCGTCAAGCTAAGGAATGGGCCTCCCATGCCGTTCAAACGACACAGCAGGAGGCGGTCCAGGTACAGGTGTAAATGTTCAATGATGAACCCTTCGCGATCCAGGCGAGGGGTTCTATTTATATTGAAATTTGATATATAATGGAGAAGGTGTAAAATTCGCCAGCTAATAAAGAAGTTATGCATATGCAATAGCATAGAAGGAGTGAAGAATGTACCCTCCCAGATCACAGAGAAATGAAGGTCGCAAGAAAGCAAGAAAACCAAAAATAGGCAAGGCTTGGATTATTACGAATCTGGTCCTGCTGCTTATGATCGTAGGTCTTTTCGGTTATTATTACATATTTGAACACGACAACAGTGGCTCTCTTGCGGAAAATGCCGGGTATTCGCAAACGGAGAAGAAAATCCAAACGGAATCTGCTAGTGAAGAGCGGTCTACTCCCTCGGTCAGTGAAAATGTTACAGCCTTGTCAAATAAACAGCTGGACGAAGGCCACCATGCAGATAAACAATTTGCTGACGATAAAACGAAGCAATCTGCTGCTTCAGACACAAGCCATCGTCCCGCGACAACGTCTGACACAAATGCTCCCGAAGGCAGCTCTTCAGGAGCAAAATTATCCTCGGGGAAAGACGGGCAAGCAGGGAACGATACGTCCAATAAGGAATACGACGGTAATCCATCCGCGGATAAGGGAGGAACGGAGGATGTAAAAAGATCCAAAACAGACGGTGCAGATTCTCCGACAGTCACGCTTCACTTTGTAGGGGATGTGCAATTTTCCGGTAAAGTTGAGCAGCGATTGGAACAGAATGGGTTTGAGTTTCCGTATCAATATCTCGGAAACTTTTTTCATAAAGACGATCTGACGATTGCCAATCTGGAAACGCCCGTGACAACGAATGGTGTGGGTGCGTTAAATAAAACGTATGTGTATAAATCTTCGCCCAAGGCGTTAACTGCGTTGGCTGCGGCAGGGATAGATGCTGTCAATTTGGCCAATAATCACATTTTGGATCAGGGCACAGACGGATTATTGGATACACTGAAATATCTGGATGAAAAAGGTATTTCCCATGCTGGAGCCGGACGTAATGCAAAAGAAGCGTATGCGCCGCATTATTTTGAACGTAAAGGGATCAAAATTGCGTTATTAGGGACTACACGTGTCATGCCTGAAGCCAACTGGAATGCGGGCGCCAAACTGCCCGGTGTAGCAGGAGCCTATGATTCGTCCGCTATCGTAAAGTCCATCCGTGAGGCACGAATGCAGGCCGATCTGGTGATTGTCATTGCCCATTGGGGGAAGGAGCGCGCTACTGCACTTGAGCCCCATCAGACCGAGTTATCGCATGCTTTTATTGATGCTGGAGCTGATCTTGTCATTGGCGGTCATCCACATGTGCTTCAAGGGATGGAGCAATATAAAGGTAAATGGATCGCATACAGCACAGGCAATTTTATTTTTTCTAAATCAACGGTGCCAGCCACTTGGGATACAGCCATATTTCAGGCAACCTGCACCCGAAAAGGGGCTTGCGAAATGAAGCTGACCCCTTACCGGGCGGAGCTAGGTCAACCGATCCCATTGAAGGAAACGGAGGCCAGTAAAATTTTGCAGAGAGTGGCGGCACTGTCACCAGGAAATGTCTCGATAGGGACGGATGGTACAGTAAGCGCTCAATAGAAGCTCGAAAAGAAATTTTTTATATGGGAATTGACGGAACGATCCTATGAGGGACTCCTTTATGGATGGAGGTCATATTAAGATGAATCATTTGTGCGTGGCTCACCGCGGTTTTTCGGGTATTGCTCCCGAGAACACGATGGCAGCCTTTAAGCTTGCGTTGAAGCAGCCATTTGTACACTGGGTTGAGCTGGATGTACAGCTGTCAAAGGACGGTGTTCCGGTGGTAATTCATGATTTTACGCTGGAGCGCACGACGAATGGTATAGGGAAAGTAAAGGATTCAGACTGGAAAGCATTGCAACAACTTGATGCTGGTAGCTGGAAAAGTGCAGAATACCGTGGAGAAATGATCCCTTCCCTCGCACAGGTACTGGATTTATGTCGTGGCCGCGTATCACTCAATATTGAGCTTAAAACAGCGGGAGATATGTATCCGGGACTGGAGAAAGCCGTACTCCGTGAAATTGTGATGAGAGGGATGGAGGGAGAGGTGGTATTAACCTCTTTTGAGCGTGCCGCAGTACGCCGGGCTAAGGAGCTGTCTCCTGAGATCCGTACCGGATTGATTATCGATGCGCGTCCAGATGATTTGGCAACGCAACTGGAGCAGCTACAATGCACTTTTTTATCCATAGGCTATCCGCGTTTGGATCGAAACCTGATGAAAGATCTCACTGGCCGCGGTATTACTGTCATGGCGTGGACGGTGGATGACCGCCGTATAATGCGGAAATTGTCCTCATTACATCCTGAATTGATGATTTGCACTAATTGGCCGGATCGCTGGGAGCAGGTTTTTTTGCTTTCCAAGCACCGGATGTGGCACTATATACGTAAACTTATTCGTTAATCAATTGGACTACATACGCGGGAAGGGTGACGGATCGTGATGAACGTGGAAATTCGTAATGTTTACTGTGTTGGGCGCAATTATAAGCTGCATGCGGAGGAGCTGGGTAATGAGGTTCCCGCAGAACCGATGATTTTTTTGAAGCCGTCTCATGCAGTCGTGCCGCTGGATGGCGCCACGCTGGAGCTTCCTCAGGGGCAGGGAGATATTCATTTTGAGACTGAGCTGGTCGTGGCTGTAGGACGTAAATACGAACCAGGCATGTCTGCAGATACGTGTCTAAACGCATTTGCATTCGGCATTGATTTTACCCTGCGTGATGTACAAAGTATCCTCAAGAAAAAAGGCCATCCATGGACCGCCGCCAAAGGCTTCAAATCGTCTGCTCCCGTGACACCATTCCTGCCTTTAGAAAAATTGGACATGCTGGAGCAGCAGGATTTTTCCTTGCTCAAAAATGGACAGGAAGTCCAGCGTGGACATGTTAAGGATATGATTTTTTCTATCCAGCACATCGTTGAATATATAGCGACTCATTATGGGCTGGGTGAAGGGGATATTATTTTTACAGGTACTCCAGCAGGAGTAGGGCCTACAGCAAGCGGGGATCGCTTTGAGCTTTTCTGGGGGAGTGATCGTCAGGGAAGCTTCACCATTGCATAAATTTGTGAACGGCATTCATGGATGAGGATTAAAAAAGGGAATGTTCTTGGTAGTTGGGAAGTAAAGAGCGATTCCCTTAGAAAAGCATTGTGAAGGCCGTGTCCTGTGCCAAAGCATGGGACACGGCTTTTATATAAGTGTAGAGCATTGTACAATAATATACAGAACGAAAAAAGAAAAACGGAGATTCATTTCAAAAGCGGGGGTATATCATGGACTGGATCATCGGATTGCTTTGTGCTGCTGTGGTGGCGGGAGCTGCATTTTATAAAAAATCCTTAACCTTATCTGGCTTTGCCACGGCTGTACTGATGGGAACCGTATATTATGGGGCGGGTAACCTGTTCTGGTTCGGCACATTGCTCTTGTTCTTTATCACGTCGACCCTCCTGTCGAGGTTCAAAAAGGAGCGCAAGGCTGAGCTGGAAAAATCGTATGCCAAAACCGGAAACCGGGATGCAGGCCAAGTATGGGCCAATGGGGGATTAGGTATGCTGTTATGCCTGGGCTATGCGATATGGCCTCATGTTACGTGGCAGCTGGCTTTTGTCGGTGTCATGGCTACGGTAACATCCGATACGTGGGCAACGGAATTTGGCAGCCTGAGTCGTAGGCCACCCCGTTCGGTGCTTAACGGGAAGGTGCTCGCACCCGGAACCTCAGGAGGAGTATCTGTATTGGGAACGGCTGCGGCCTTGGCTGGGGGTGTACTGATCGGCATAGGTGCATGGGGCTTTGGACACGCCATAGGAACGCCGAGCTTGCCGTTATGGCTGTGGGCACTGGTTGGAGGTATATCCGGTAGCGCCGGGGCCTTTGCTGATTCCTATCTAGGTGCTACAGTGCAAATGATGCGTTCCTGCACGGTTTGCGGACGGGAAGTAGAAGTAGAATCACATTGTGGACAAACGACGGTCTATGTACGAGGCTGGCGTTGGATGAGCAATGATCGGGTGAATAGCATTAGTTCTATTTTCGGAGGATTGGTCGCTCTTGCAGGTATTTTTTTTATACTTTGAACACGGAGCTGGAGATCATTACAAGGAAAAAATTGTTATAAGAATTGACCGTGTTTCAATCCTTGTATAAGGAGGTGCTAAGATGGGCGATATACAAGGAGATAAATATGAAGCTATTTTGGACGCCGCTTACACCGTCTTTGGCACCAAAGGCTTTTATGAAAGCAAAATTTCCGAGATTGCAGAACAAGCGGGAGTTGCCAAAGGCACAGTATACTTGTACTTTAAAAGCAAAGAGCAGCTATTTACAGCAGTCACACGTAGAGATTGCGAGCAATACCTAGCCGAAATGCAAGGCGCATTAATCAATCGTACTTTGGGAGAAGGACTGCTGCGGATGGCAAATTTGCATCTGCACTACTATTTCAAGCGCAAGCAGCATACTAAATTATTTTTTATGACCCCCAACAGTGACCCCGACCTAATGGAGTTTATGTGGGGATTTATCCAGGACTATACTGATTTGGTCAAAAATAAACTGGCGTCAGAGGGTGTACAGCAGTCTGAGTTTCATGCGAAGGCATTCATTGGTATGTTGGAACGCCTAAAAATGGATATTTTATTGAATAAAGATTTCCGCGAATGTGACGTAGATCAGACGGCTGAATTAGCGGCGAACTTATTTATGCATGGCTGTAAAGCCGGGGTACAAAAATCCTGACATCTTGTTGCTAAAAAACCGTACTGACTTCGTTCAGGTAACGGTTTTTTTAATCATTGGCTGTGTCTGTGTTAAAATAAACAGGATGCATCACAAAATAGGGGAAGAGTAGGGAATCCGTATGAATATTATGACCGTTGAACATATAACGAAAAGCTATGGCGAGAAAATGTTGTTTGAGGATGCTTCCTTTGGTATGGATGAACGTGACAAAATAGGGGTCGTCGGTGTAAATGGTACCGGCAAATCAACGTTTTTACGTGTAATTTCCGGCTTAGAGCCGCCAGATGATGGCAATATTGCAGTGAACAACGATGTGCGAATTCAGTATCTAGCACAAAATCCGGAGTTTGATCCCGAAATGAAGGTGCTCCAGCATATTTTTCATGGCAACCAGCCTGAGATGAAGGCGGTCCGTGAATATACGGAAATCATGGAGTTGTTGGAATTAAATCCGGGTAGCGAGGAGCTTCAAAATCGTCTATTGCGAGCAAGTCAGCAAATGGATACGTTCCAGGCATGGCAGCTGGAGAGTGAGGCCAAAAATATACTTACCCGACTGGGGATCACCCAGTTTGAGTCTCGTATGGGTGTTCTATCCGGCGGGCAGCGTAAGCGGGTGGCTTTGGCGGCGGCTTTGATCCAACCCTGCGAGTTGCTCATTCTGGACGAGCCTACAAACCATATTGATAATGAGTCTGTTGAATGGTTGGAGCAGTATTTGCAAAAAAGACGTGGTGCGTTGTTAATGATCACGCATGATCGCTATTTTCTGGATAGAGTTGCAAATGTCATGTTGGAGCTGGATCATGGCCGCCTTTTCCGTTATGAGGCTAACTATACCCGTTTTCTGGAGCTGAAGGCAGAACGTGAGGAGCGGGAAGCGTCTACGGAACAAAAAAGGAAGAACTTGCTGCGTAATGAGCTGGCCTGGATTCGTCGTGGAGCAAAGGCTCGTTCCACCAAGCAGAAAGCGCGTATTGATCGATATGAGCAGCTTAGGGATCAGCAACCGGAAGCTCGTTCTGGATCTGTAGATATGTCTGTCGCCTCCACACGTCTGGGTAAAAAGATATTGGAGATCGAGCATCTGTCCAAATCGGTAGATTCCCGTAAGCTGATACAGGACCTGAGCTACATTGCGGTTCCTGGTGATCGTGTTGGTATCCTAGGTCCTAACGGTAGTGGGAAATCCACTCTGCTCCAAATGATTGCCCAGCATATAGAACCGGATTCCGGCAGTGTTGTGCTGGGGCCGACCGTGAAGATAGGCTATTTTACTCAGGAACATCAGGAAATGAACGAATCACTGCGTGTTATTGAGTATATTAAGGAAGAAGCCGAAGTGATTCGTACAGCAGACGGTTCGACGATTACAGCTGCACAAATGCTGGAGCGTTTCCTGTTTGCACCAAGCGCGCAATGGACGGTTATTTCCAGGCTGTCCGGGGGTGAAAAACGGCGCTTGTATCTGCTTCGTGTTCTGATGTCGGCACCGAATGTGCTATTGCTGGATGAACCAACAAATGATCTGGATATTCAAACCCTTTCCGTTTTGGAAGACTATCTGGATGAATTCCCGGGCGTGGTGTTTATTGTTTCTCATGATCGCTATTTCCTGGATCGGACAGTGGACAAAATACTGGCGTTTGAAGGGGATGGACAGGTACGAGTACATGTAGGCGACTATAGTGAGTATGCAGAATGGATCAGTAAAAATGCTCAATCTTCTGTGAATACGTCTGTCTCGACGAGTACGGCTTCCTCGAATCGCTCTTCCGCGCCTAAGTCTGCGGGTCCTTCCGATTCAGTCAAGGAGACAAGTAAAACCAAGCTTAAATTCACCTTCAAGGAACAGCGGGAATATGAGCAAATTGATGAACTGATTGAACAAGCCGAACAGAAGTTGGCCGACATTCAGCGGCAGATGGAAGAGTCTTTCAGTGATTCAGCACGACTACAGGAGCTCATGGCTGAGCAAGTAAAGGCCGAACAGCATCTGGAGCACCAAATGGAACGCTGGACCTACCTGAATGAGCTAGCCGAGCAGATTGAACAAAGTAAATCTTAAAAACACAAAAGCAAGTCACCATTCAGAGTGGGGGCTTGCTTTTTTTATCGAATTATTAATACGTTTTTCATATTAAAAGCGAGTCAATTATATATTTCTAATATTAAATTACAGTGGGTATAATGGATTGCAGATGGAGGGGAGGAATTGAAAATGGAATATCGTAAACTTGGAAAAAGTGGTTTGATGGTAAGTGAGATCGCATTGGGAAACTGGATCACCCACGGTGCTCAAGTGGATGATACCATAGCGCAAGCCTGTGTAAACGCTGCATTAGACTCAGGGATTACCACGTTTGATACCGCTGATGTGTATTCGGATACCCTGGCGGAAACGGTTTTGGGTCATTCTTTAAAGGGAATACGCCGTGAAAGTATTGAATTATGTACTAAGGTTTTTCATCCCACAGGTACCGGACAGAATGATAAAGGGCTGTCTCGTAAACATATCATGGAGGCCTGCCATGCTTCTCTTCGACGCCTACAAACGGATTATATTGATGTATATTATGCACACCGTTTTGATCCAACCGTATCGCTTGAAGAAACTTTTTTGGCCTTATCCGACTTGGTGCGGCAAGGGAAGGTTTTGTATGTAGGAGTAAGCGAGTGGACAGCAGAGCAGATAAAGCAAGGAGCTGCTCTGGCTAGGGAATTAAAGGTCCCATTCGTGGCAAGTCAGCCCCAATATTCCATGCTATGGCGTGTCATTGAAGCTGAAGTGATTCCCGCTTGTGAGCAGGAAGGGATTGGGCAGGTGGTTTGGTCACCTCTGGCACAAGGTATTCTTTCTGGTAAATATGCAGCAGACAAGCCGTTACCCGAGGGTTCACGAGCTTCTACGACAGCAGGGTCACCATTTTTCGAACGTTTGGCTGGACAATGGTTACGTAAAGAAGTCCTTTTGGCAGTAAAGAAAATTCAGCCGATTGCAGAAGAATGCGGACTGACGCTGCCCCAGCTTGCAGTCGCATGGGTTTTACAAAACCCGCAAGTGTCCTCAGCTATTATCGGTGCTTCCAAGCCCGAGCAGGTTAAAGAGAACGTAAAAGCTGCGGGTGTCCGTCTAGATGGGCAGGTCATGAGACAATTGGATAGCGTTTTAAATGGTATTGTTGAACGTGATCCGAGAAAAACAGGTTAAGATATACGATCAAGGAGATTTACATGTCTAACTCTTCGTTACAAGCTGTTTCTTCAACCACTTCCAGAAAATGAGTCAGAACAGTTTCATGTGCACCTGTTTTCCATGCAGCATAAAGTGGGATGGACGGAGACTCTTCTTGAAATGAACGAAATACGACATCACTGCGTTGAAAGACAGATACGGAAGAGGGGACAATGGAGATACCTATACCCGCCGCTACCAAGTTAACGATCGTATACATTTGAACGGCTTCCTGTACGATTTGAGGCTGAAATCCATGTTGTCCGCAAAAGTCGAGTATGAGATTATGAAAAGAAGCTCCCATATGAGGCGGAGACAGGATAAAAGATTCGTCCGCTAAAGAACGTAAAGACAAGGTTGAATGGTGGGCTAACGGATGTGTCTGAGGAAGAACGGCCATGAGTGATTCGTTGGTGTAAAGACGAGAAGTGATATGTATAGATGGATCTGCACTGCGCAGGAAGCCCACATGAACTTTGCCATCGTGTATGGCTTTTAGTTGTTGGACAGATGTCATTTCAAATAACGTAAGCTTCACATCTGGGAAGCGCTCTCGGAATTTCTTCAAGGCATTAACCATCAGACTGCCAGAGGCTGAATCTACAAAAGCGATGGATAAATGTCCGAACTTCCCCTGACTTGCAAGCTGTGTGATCTTAATAGATCTTTCCAATTGAGCAACCATGTTTCTGGATTCTTCTAAAAATATCGCTCCTGCTGACGTAAGTCGAACTTGTCTTTTGGTTCGTTCCAAAAGCTTCACACCAAGCTCTTCTTCAAGGCTTTGAATTTGTTGGCTCAAGGGAGGTTGGGTGATATTCAGTTTTTTCGCAGCACGGTTAAAATGCAGTTCTTCCGCTACTGCGATAAAGTAACGTAGTTTTTTCAGATCCATAGCTGTGATTTCCTTTCACTAAGCCTTCACCGACCTATTCTCCAGTGGAACAGGTCGGTTTTTATCGTTCGAATTAAACTGTCACATAAGCTGCAAGCAGACGTGCAGTGTTCACCACGGCCTGCTTGTGTGTGCGCTCCATTGCATGGGAGGCGTGTACGCCAGGGCCGATCAAAGCAGCCCGGATGTTATTACCTGCTCTTAGTGCAGCCGAAGCGTCCGAACCGTAGTGCGGATAAATATCTACAGCATACGGAATATTCAGCTCTTTGGCCAGCTCAATCAGACGGGTCGTCATATTATAGTCGTAAGGCCCGGAGGAATCTTTGGCACAGATAGAAACATCCGTTTCCTTGCAGCTCAGATCTTCACCCATACAGCCCATATCGACAGCTATCATCTCACTGATTCCTTTAGGTATGTAAGCCGCTCCGTGCCCCACTTCCTCATAGTTAGAAATGAGCAATTTAACGGTATGTCGAGGCTTCCAGTTTCCATGTACAGCAGATTCCAGTAGACCAAACAGTGCAGCTACACTAGCTTTATCATCCAGATGCCGTGACTTGATAAATCCACTCGGTGTTACGACTGGACGCGCATCGAACGAAATAAAATCGCCCACCGCAATACCGAGCTGAAGCACGTCTTCTTTTGACTCAACAAGCTCGTCAATCCGAACCTCCATGTGGCTCTCCTTGCGCTCAAAGCTTCGTGCATCATCATAGACGTGCACGGATGGATGGCTGGACAGAATAGTGCCCGTATACGTTTGTCCGCTTCGGGTATGAATAAGGCAGTATTCGTTCTCAATGCTGTTCATCATGAAACCGCCGACGGATGTCAGACGTAGGGTGCCTTGTGCTGTAATCGAACGTACCATCGCGCCCAATGTATCCACATGTGCGCTCAGCGCCACCGTACGGTCCGTTTCCTGACCTTCCAGAGTCAAGATGGCACCGCCTTTTGCATTCCATTCGATGGGTACCCCGAGGCTCTCAGCTTCCTTATGAATCAGCTCCATCACATGGTGTGTGTACCCACTGGGACTGGGCGTGTTCAGTAGCTGATTTAAAAAGTTCATCATATAATCTTCATTTAATTGAATCGTCATTTGTTGCTCCTCCTCATTTGGACAACCGATCAGGGTTAGAGGACGGTTGCTCTATATCTTGGTCGAAAGTAGACCCTGTGCTGGAAGACCCAGTCGTGTCATAGGTCACATCCGCGTTTGCTTCCACCGTGGATGTGTGCTCTTCTTGTAATGTATGAAGCTGAGTAGTCAGACGTTTAATCTCTCTCTGAAGCCTATATTGGCGGAAAATACCGAAAGAACCGACAATAAGTCCACCTAGAAGAGTGCAACCAAGAATAAGCAGAATCAAAGGAATGCTAACCATACTGAATAGAAGGTTCACTTGAACCGAATTCACATTAATAACAGCAAATACAGCTGTTAACAGAGCAATAACAAGAGCTGCGATCAAAGACCATTGTGTTTTCAAAATGCCACCTCCTCCCGTTACATTATAAAATCCCTTGCCCGCCATGGACAAGGGATTTATCCGTGCATCATTTCAATGCTGGATTTTAAGTGCGCACGGTTTTACTTTCCTTCAGTTAGCTTTTCCATTTCTGTAATGACTTCTTCGAATACGCTCATCGCTTCGCGAATCGGCTGCGGAGAAGACATGTCAACACCAGCTTTTTTCAAAATATTAATTGAATAATCACTGCCACCGCTCTTTAAGAAGCCCAAGTAACGATCAACGGCTGGTTGGCCTTCTTCCAGAATCTGTTTCGAGAAACTAGTTGCTGCCGAGAAGCCAGTAGCATATTTGTAGACATAAAAACTGTTATAAAAATGAGGGATCCGTGCCCATTCCATTTCAATGTCTTTGTCTACCTTCATGTCAGGCCCGTGATATTTCACATTCAGATCATAGTAAATCTCCGATAAAAGCTGCGGTGTAAGGGATTCCCCCTGTTCAGCGCGTTCATGTACAATTTTCTCAAATTCCGAAAACATGGTTTGACGGAATACCGTTGTGCGGAATTGATCTGCATAGTAGGTGAGAAGGTACATTTTCTCTTTCGGATCGGTTGATTTGTTCAGCAAGTAGTCCATTAGCAACGCTTCATTGGTTGTGGATGCCACTTCAGCCAGGAAAATGGTGTACTGTGCATCTCTATACTTCAATGCGTTGTCTGAATAGTACGAATGCAACGCATGCCCCATTTCATGAGCAAGTGTGAACATGCTGTTCAGGTTGTCTTTATGATTCAGCAGCACATATGGGTGGGTACCATAAGCTCCCCAACTGTATGCACCAGTACGTTTGTTTTCGTTTTCGTATACATCGATCCAGCGCTCATCATAGCCTTTTTGCAGCGAAGCGAGATAGTCCTCGCCCAGTGGCTTAAGGCCTTCTTTTGTTTGCGTTTTGGCGTCTTCATACGTAATGTCCATCTTGTATTCGTCCACAAGCGGAGCGAACAAATCATACATATGGAGCTCATCCACACCTAACAACTTTTTACGCAGTTTGATGTAACGATGGAGCAGGGGTAAGCTTTCATGAATGGTGTCAATGAGATTCGTGTACACTTCCTTCGGAATATTGTCACCGTACAGTGACATTTCCAGTACAGAAGGGTATTTGCGAACACGAGAATAAAAAATATTCTTGTTTACATTGGCACTTAGTGTAGAAGCAATTGTATTTTTATTTTTGGCATATGTGTCATATACCGCTTTAAAAGCACGTTCGCGTACTTCGCGGTGCGGACTTTCGAGGAATTGAATGTAGCTGCCATGAGTCAGCTCAACCTCTTTGCCGTTCTCATCCTTAATTTTTGGAAACTTCAGATCAGCGTTGTTGAGCATGCCAAAAATCGTTTGCGGGGCTTGAGCCAGATTGCCAACCTGAGCGAGCAGCGCTTCTTCTGTCTTCCCCAAAATATGTGCTTTTTCCCGCTTCATTTCTTGAAGTGTAAACCGATAATCTGCAAGCTTTGGATCTTCAATGAAGGCATCAAGCTGATGATCCGGCAGTGCCAAAATTTCAGGCGTCACAAAAGAAAGAGACTCGCTAACCTCAACGCCTAATTTTTTTGCTTTTTGCGAAAGACCCTGGTATGTAGGTTCAGCTGTATCCTCATCATGATGCAGATGTGCGTACACATATACACGCTCGGTTTTAAGCGACAATTCATCTTCCAATTTAAAACAGCTGCCAATCGACTCTGCTGAATTGAGCTTGCCTTGGAATTGTTCAGCCTTTTTGGCTAGTTGTTTGACTTCTTCGTATTCTTGATCCCATGCTTTGCGGTTAGGAAACAAATCTTCCAGTTTCCATGTATTTTCCACTGGCGCATCAGCGCGTTTTACAATTTCACTCATGGAGAGCCTCCTCTGATCGAACGTAATGTGGGGTAGGGCTGCGGCAGTAAGGGACGGATGCCAAAACGAAGAAACCGCCACGCTTACCGTAAGCAGCAGGGCAAGAGGTTTTACAGGATGCATGTAACGGCAGATCCTCCTTATACCATGGCTTGTTATGCCATAGTATGACCTCTTACGCCCGAAAGTATAATTTTCCTTACTGTGGGTTGGAACCTATATTTAATAAGCTGTATACAATAAGATAAAAGGCAAGGCAAACCATGATTACAGCAGTGAGGGCCATCCACTTTTTGAGAGGAGTCGGTATCGTATCACGCTTCATGATCAGCACTCCGCCCAGCGTGAAGGCCAGAATAATGAAGATGAGATAGCTGTTGGACACCATGAATAGGCTAGACCTGTTTGAAAGCGTTCATGATCCGCTGCCACTCTTCCTCATTATCTTGAAAGGACTGCTTGGGAAACCGATTTTGAGCCCAATGCATCAGCGCCGGACGGCTTAAAAACGTGTGGGCTTCCTCGCCCCAATCATCGGATATTTCCCGTAGAACGATGTAACGGCCCTGCACCTCGACAGTCATCATGTTCCAATTGTCTTTTTTGTATATTTCGTGTTTTTTCATCATATGCATGTCTCCGATTTTATAGATGTTTTGGTTCATGATACCGCAGTTTCCGCCGCAAAAGCAAATCATTCCAGCCCGAAAAACCAGGAAAAACATCAATTGCATTGTGAAAAAGCATGAAGTATAATATGGATATTCGCCATAGATGGCGGTATTTTTAGGAGGTTGTTCACTTGAAAGGTACAGTTAAATGGTTTAACGCAGAAAAAGGTTATGGCTTCATTCAAATGGATGGTGGCGAGGACGTATTCGTACATTTCTCCGCAATCCAAGGCGACGGCTTTAAAACTTTGGAAGAAGGTCAAGCGGTTGAATTCGAAATTACTGAAGGTAACCGTGGACCCCAAGCAGCTAACGTAATCAAACTGTAAGTGTAACTGAATTGTAAGAATGGTTCCGTTTCTACGGATGTCTTATATATTACGGTTAAACTATGAATTGAGAGCGCAGTTCCTTACATTTAAGGGACTGCGCTTTTTTGCGTAAATACGTTTATGATATGAGAAGATTGAGCAGGAATAGGGTATTATACGTAATAAAACTAAGCAGAAGACATCTTAAAACGCTGTTTATGTTCTCTTTGCCGATGCTGTTCGGAAACATTCTGCAATCCCTGAATGGAACGATCAATTCGATCTGGGTTGGAAAGTTTCTGGGAGAAGCCGCATTGACTGCCGCTTCCAACGGAAATATTATAATGTTTTTTCTTATCAGTTCGATTTTTGGCGTCACCATGGCGGCCACCATTATGATCGGACAAAATATCGGAGCAGGAGACGTAGCTGAAACCAAGCGTGTAGTAGGTACAAGTGCAGTTTTTTTTCTGGTGCTCGCTTTTGCTATAGGTATTATCGGATTTTTGAGTGCGCCTTGGATTCTTCATGTACTCAATACACCTGCCGAATCGGTGGATATGGCGATCACGTATACACGTATTATTTTCGCAGGTATGCCCTTTTTGTACGGCTATAACTACATAATGACCGTAATGAGAGGCGCTGGAGATTCCAAAACACCATTTTATTTTCTAATCGTTTCTGTCGTACTGGATGTACTACTCAACCCGCTGTTAATATTCGGATGGGGACCGATTCCTGCTATGGGCATTGGAGGCTCCGCTACTGCTACCCTGATCGCTCAAGGGATTAGCTTTGTGTTGATCCTCATTTACCTATATCGAGTAAAATATTTTTTGCGCATTACTTCTTCAGAGCTTCATTTACTCAGATTTGATTGGAAGATTATTTGGACCCTAATCCGTAAGGGAGTGCCGATGGGGTTGCAAATGATTGCTGTCTCCACCAGCGCGATTGCTTTAATGAATCTGATTAATGGCTACGGAACAGTGGCAGCAGCAGCTTATACAGCAGCCAATAATTTGTCCAGCTATGTGCAGATGCCGGCAATGGCGTTAGGTGCAGCCGTATCTTCCTTTGCCGCTCAAAATATCGGAGCAGGACGTTGGGATCGAGTGCGCATGACAACCTGGATTGGGATTGTGTATAATTTTGTGTTGACTGGTGGAGCTGTGGTATTAATTTACGTGTTTAACCGTCAGGCCTTGCTCATGTTCCTTCCTTCTACGGGGGGTGCATTGGAATTGGGTATGCGGATTAATCTGATCACTTTGTGGTCTTTTGTTATATTCGGTGTTACTAATGTCATTACAGGTGTTGTTCGATCAACGGGTTCCGTAATGATACCGCTTTTAATTACCATTATTTCATTATGGGGCATTCGTATACCTTTGGCCTATGTATTTGTTGATGAGTATGGTCTAGATGCTGTATGGTGGAGTTTTCCTGTTGGTTTTGCTATCTCTGCCGTAGCAGTCATTTTCTATTATGCTTTCGGGAAATGGAAGCAGGCAAGCATGGGAGAGGGAATCCAAGGCGTGAAGCCAGCAGAGGACAAGGGATAAGTAGGCGGTAGGCCATTTATACTATTTGCGATTAAAGTCTTATAAGGATAGATTTTGTGTAACTCCTATTTTTGACTAATAAAACATTACAGGTATAAAGTCTTTTTGTGAGAATAGCTCATTTTTCTTGAATTTTAAAGAAAAAAGTGAGGTTGTTCATTTGTGCTAAAAGGACGAACATATTATAATGGATATGGTTTGGATAGGTATAATTACGTAGACAACAATGTGGAGGCACCGTCATTTGAGTTATGTTGAGCAAGGACGTTATCAAGTACCGAGAGGCCCCATAGGTCTAATGAGCCGAATGTACAAGCACATTCTCCCTGAAACGAAACTAGAATTGAGTAACTGGAAGAGCAAGGCCGAACAAATTCCGGACCCTGAGCTGCGAAGCCAGGCGCTTGCGAGCATAGCGGATAAGACGTTTCACTGCGTGGGTGGGGCGGTTTATGCCGCAGCCAATATGTCTGCCCGGCAGACGCTAATTCCGCTGATCGTAGCGTATCAGACCATTAGTGATTATCTGGACAACCTGTGTGATCGCAGTACGTCCATGGACCCGGATGATTTCAGGCTGTTGCATCAGGCTATGCTGGATGCGGTTAATCCGACGGCTAGGCCAGTGAATTATTATGAGTTGCGTCGTGAGCAGGAGGATGGCGGTTATTTGACCGGGCTGGTGACAACCTGTCAGTCTTGTGTAAGCAGGCTTCCGGGCTATGAGGCGGCAATGCCTTACGTTCAGGATTTGGCGCGATTATACACGGATTTGCAAGTATACAAGCATATTAAACCCGAGCTGCGGGAACAAGCGCTTTTGGACTGGTGGTCGCTTCATAAAGACCGTACACCAGAGTTGCGCTGGAATGAGTTTGCTGCGGCTACCGGTTCAACTCTGGGGGTCTTTATGCTGTTTCTTGCTGCCAGCGACCAGCATCTGACCGATGCGGGGGCTGCCTCAATACATGCATCGTATTTTCCACATGTGTGCAGTCTTCATATTTTGCTGGATTATCTAATCGATCAAGACGAAGACCGGAAGGGCGGAGATCTTAACTTTTGCAATTATTATGAAGATACCGACATGATGCTAGACCGGATCGCCTACGTTGTGAATCGGGCGCGGGCTGATATTGCAGATGTCCCTGCCAGCTCCTTTCACCGGATGATTATCGAGGGATTGCTGGCTTTATATTTATCCGACCCTAAAGTTAGCGAGCAGCAGGACGTTCGCGCTGTTTCGAGACGTTTAATGAAAAATAGTCCGCTCATGCGTTTGTTTTTCTTATTAAACAGTCGATGGATAAGAAGGCTTATATGATTATTTTGAGGAGGTCATAAATCATGACAGCAGTTAAGAAAATTGCAGTATTAACAAGTGGTGGAGATTCACAAGGGATGAACGCGGCAGTTCGCGCCGTCGTACGTAGCGGATTGTATTTTGGACTGGAAGTATTCGGGATTCAACGCGGTTATCAAGGCCTTTTGAACGATGATATTTTTCCAATGGATCTGAGAAGCGTCGGAGATATTATCCAACGTGGGGGTACTGTACTTCAATCTGCAAGATGCCTGGAATTTACGACTGAAGAAGGGCAGAAAAAAGGCGCTCAAATTTTGCGTAACCGTGGAATTGACGGCGTAGTCGTGATTGGTGGCGACGGTTCTTACCAAGGAGCTAACAAACTGACCAAGCAAGGCATTAAAACCATGTGTCTTCCGGGAACGATTGACAATGACATTTCTTTCACGGACTACACTATTGGTTTTGATACAGCGGTTAGTATCGTAGTGGACGCAATCAACAAGCTGCGTGATACGATGTCATCCCATGAACGTTCTTCCATCGTGGAAGTTATGGGACGTCATTGTGGCGATATTGCTCTCCATGCAGGTCTGGCTTCTGGCGCAGAAACGATTTTGGTGCCTGAGGTAGAATTTGATCTGAATGAAGTATCCGATCGGATGAAACAAAACTTTAAGCATGGCAAACGCCACAGTATCATTATTGTTGCTGAGGGTGTAGGCAAAGGCGAAACAGTAGCACAGGTTATCCAAGAAAACTGTCCGGATTATGAGCCTCGTGTTACAGTGCTTGGACACATCCAACGTGGAGGCACACCAACAGCGTTTGACCGCAACCTGGCGAGCCGTTTGGGTGACTTTGCTGTTCGCCAATTGATTGAGGGCATATCTGACAAGGCTTGCGGAACGATCGACGGTAAGTTGGTAGCTACAGATATTGACAAGGTTGTAAATACCAAAAAAGATTTCAATATGGAGCTTTATGAGCTGGCCTTGCGTTTGTCCCAATAATAAGAGCCTTTATGTAAAATAGATCGGCTCTGATATTGGAAAAGATCAAAATTATGCGGATGACCCGAGTCATCCGCTATTTTTTTAGCTTTGAGTCCTATCAGGAGGTAGTCATACATGTACCTATTCAAAATCGAAGTGGACAGTTCGGAAGGAGCGCTGACCGTTATTCTCGCCGCTGAAAATGAAGAACAGGCATTTGAGGAGATTGAACAACATGTGGAGAGACACTTTCTATTTCCTCCCAAGCTGAACGAAGTGGCGATTGTGGAGAAAAAACGAATAACTTTAGGCGCAGCATATGTAATCGAGACACGCAAAGGCTAGATAGCCTCTGCGTGTTGTTTTTTTTCGGAGAAACGACGTTGTACTTTCACCAGACGCCAGAGAAGTAAAATAGCGCCTACTGCCAATCCTGTAATCAAACCGATCCAATAGCCGTAGGGCCCCAATGAAGTCCAGCGTGCCAGTATATATCCTACAGGAAGCCCAATGACCCAATAGGAGAGGAATGTGAGCAAAAAGGCTGGATTGACGTCTTTATACCCGCGTAGCGCTCCTTGTGTAGGTGTAGCGACAGCATCAGATATCTGAAAGAAAATCGCATAGATTAGAAAATGCTGTGCCAATTGAATGACCTGCGGATCGGTGGAGTAAAGTCGAGCGACCTGTTCACCCCAGATAAGCAGTACAATAGCTGTAATCAGTGATAGACCTACTGCGCTGCTGATACCCATTACACTATAAGCTTTGGCATCCCGCGGGCGAGTAGCTCCTGTTTCATAGCCAACCAGAATCGTAAGTGCCATGCAAATGCTGAGTGGAATCATATACAGCGTAGATGCAAAGTTCATGGCGGCCTGATGTGCGGCTATGGTAGCTGTATTATAACTGCTCATGAAGAGGGTGACGGCTGAAAAGACGGCAGTCTCAAAAAATATAGCAAATCCAATCGGTACTCCAATCTTGATGAGCTCTTTCAAAGCACCAGCAGCAATCCCGTATATTTTGTTAAAGATTCGGTATTCGGCAAATATTTTTCCACGATGCGCAGTGATACCGGCAACCAGCATGATGATCCAGTAGGTGGTCGCCGTCGCTACCCCGGAACCCACACCCCCCAGACGCGGAAAACCCCAGTTTCCATAAATAAGTAGATAATTTAACAATACATTGATGGGTAATGACATGAGCGTGATTAACATCGTAAAGCGGGTTTGTCCCAATGCATCCATAAAGCTTCGGAGCACAGTGTAGGCAAATAGAGGAACAATCCCGAAGGCCATGGCACAAAGGTAGTATAGGGCCACATTATGAACTCTCAGTTCCAAATTCATACCGTTCAAAATAGGTTTGACCAAAATAATGCCAGCAATCAAAACGACCATAGACAGGGCGAGAGAGAGCCAAAGTGCTTGAATGACATAGTAGGAGACTTTATCTTTGCGCTGTGCTCCTACCAATTGAGATACAATGGGCGTGATAGCCATAAGTATTCCATTAAGGCCTGTTTGTACAGGAACCCATAGGCTTACTCCAATGGCTACTCCAGCCAGATCGGCAGGGGAAAAGTGCCCTGACATATTCGTATCGAAAAAAGTCATGGCAGATAGTGCAAGCTGGGTAATCAGGATAGGGAGCAAAATGTAGAAAAGCTGCTTCCATTTCTGCCCCGTTGTTAGTGTCAATTGCATTTTTGTTTTCCTCATTTACTAGGGATTGATTATTTGTATATATCATAACATGTAAGTATTTATTGTAAGGGATACCGCTACATTTGAACAGTAATAAAAAAGACTGCACCCGTTCGCCAAACAACGGGACAGCCTTCGAAATAATTATATAATTTCTAAATCTTGTATAAGAGAACGAGAAGTCCGGAGGGATAAATTATTTGTAAGTTACTCCACTTGTATAGCGGTTTGTGGCATTCCAGAGTAAATATTCATCCACTTTCATATCCTTAAGCGCGCGAATTTGATCCTCTACTTGAGTTTTCCCATACTTGGCATAATGTCCGCTCCCCAACCAACTTGCGGTAAAATCCTGGATCCAAGGACGGATAATTGGCTTTAGCTTGCCCGTCGGATCGAGCTTTTTGTGGGTATCGGCCATGGAGCCTTTAATCGTCTGGTAAGGATTCTTATCGGGATCTTTTACACCGAACCAGCCTGTGGTGTAGTGACTTGGATAAACCATGGGCGAAATGACATCCACATTTTCGGAGATTTTAGTGAAATCCTGTCCGATCCCCTCCGCAGCAGGAACGGATGCGGCATATCCGAAAATATCTACCGATACTCGTACACCTAATGGAGCTAGCTCTTTGCGGGCATATTGTACGAATTCAGCGACTGCATCCGAGCGGGATTGATCTGATTTGGTATATTTCAGCTTGTCTGCTCTTTTCTCAAAGCCTTCGGGGAAACGTACATAGTCAAATTGAATTTCCTTAAAACCAAGTTTGGCTGCTTCCTTAGCGATGGCGATATTATAATCCCATACTTCTTTATTATAGGGATTAACGAACCCGTCTCCTTTGCCGTTTTTCCAGACAGAGCCGTCAGGGTTACGGAAAGACATCTCGGGATTTTTGTTGGCCAGTACAGTATCTTTAAATACGACAATACGAGCAATCGGGTAAACATTATGCTTTTTCAATCGGTCCATCAAACCGGAAATATCCCGAATGAATTTTTGCGGCTTGCCCAATTTGAGCAGCTCGGGAGTGGTCGTTGGATAAGTGATGTAACCTGCATCGTCTTTAATATCAATAACCATGGAATTGAGCTCTGTCTTGTCAAGCAGTTCAAGCAACTGGGTCATACGCGAACCGCCTGCGCTATAAGCCGTGACATAGATGCCCTTGATAGCAGGAGTCGTCGGTTGTGGGTCAATTTTAACCGGAGGATTGGAGGCATCCACCTTCATATTATTGTGCTGAGCCTGAATCATGGCGCTGCTAATTGTTGTTGCCACCGTATCTTTTACATTTGGAGCGTTGGCTGACTGATCCCCGTTTCCGCCTATCCCCATCGCCAATAGCATAATTGCCCAAATCATATTCATTTCCTAACTCTCTCCCTTATGTATGTCGCTTACCTGATTATACGTAAAGTTATGTATCGAAAAACAACACGCTTGTAACCAATACTGGAATCATCATCAGGCACAGTCTTACATGATTAACCCAACCGGTGTTCATTGAATCCATAAAAATGCATAAATAATGCCGCTCTCTTCGCGGTCGTAGATGCAACCGGAAGAAGCGGCACTTGGTAAAGAAATTTATTGAAGATAATTATTGTCTTGATGCTCGCAAATACTGTACTGAATAATTTCTAGCGCATCCGTTGGCTTGAGTATGGCCATCCCGTCCCGAAGCACAATCATCGAGTTAAGCTCATCCTTTTTGAGAGAAGGGAGCATTTCCGGGTACCACCTTAAGACAATGTCGGACAGTTTTACCGTTTCCATTTCCACAAAAATCACCCTTTCCTGCTCGGAATCATTCCAAAAGAATCATTCAATACGATTCGGAAAAGCAAAGTGCCTGTGAAATAGCAGGTAAAGCTGGTCTTTATATACTATGGGAACAGCGCACATATAGTGTACCACAGAAACTGTATTTTGACACTTAGGTTTGTGCTTATCTTCGGCGAAATGAACCCATCACCCCAACCGTTTCCACAATATTGACAAAAGCAGATGGGTCCACTTCTTTAATGATGCGTTTTAATTCAACTAGCTCGTAGCGTGTCGTGACAGTCATCAGCATGTCCTTTTCGGTATGTGAAAATGCGCCTTCAATTTTTATTTTGCTAACACCGCGTGGTGTGGTCAACATCCGCTCCAGTAGCTTGTCGGTGTGCTCTGTAATAATGTAGACGGTAATCTTCGTGTGACTGACATAGATTTGATCCAATACCTTGCCAGTCACAAAAATAGATAGCATCGACGCAAGTGCAATATTCCAATCATCGTTCAAATATCCTGCTGCAAGAATGACCAGTCCATTCATGCCAACAAGTACAGTTCCTACGGGGAAGTCACGATAACGAGTGACGATGGAACCGATAATGTCAAAACCGCCCGTGGACCCTCCTACCCGAAAGGAAATTCCTGCTCCAACGCCGATCATTACCCCACCAAAAACGGAGGCCAGCAGGGGGTCCGACACGACAGATTGCACCGGCACCCACGCCAAAATCCACGTTGTAACGACAACGGATAAAATGCTCAGGCTAATAAAACGCTTGCCTAAAATAAACCAGCCTGCAATAAGCATCGGGATATTGATAATAAAATACATCGCGCTGATATCAAATTTTGTGAAGTAGCCGATTAACATGGAAAGCCCGGCTACTCCTCCGCTCAGCAAGTGGTGTGGCACGAGAAACAGATTAAAACCGCATGCAATGGCAGCGGCTCCAAGAATGACAGTTAAGCAGTTTAACACTATTTTTAACAACTTAATTTCACCTCATTTAAATTATACGGGAAGCAACTTGCTGGTATTCATGAATTGTTCTGTGCTATAATGCGATGTGGATATTCTTGAGTAGGGACCTATGTCCAGAGAAACACTTAAAATTTAAACTGTTTTAAAAAGGATAAATTCGTTTAAGATGTATCGGATAGGTTCCCCAAATTCATTACAGAAAGATGCAGTTATAGGTCTAAATAAACTGTCACTGTATTGGGGAAAACTTATACAATAATATCGCTACTTAAGAATACAGACAACATTGTGGATTGTCCACCACATCCACCATTATGAAGGAGTTTGAATAAATTTGACGACATTTGCAGAATTTGATCTTGAACCGAAAGTAATTCAGGCGATTACAGAACTGGGTTTTGAAGAAGCAACACCAATTCAATCCCAATCCATCCCGATTGCACTGCAAGGCAGAGACATGATTGGCCAAGCCCAAACAGGTACTGGTAAAACTGCTGCGTTTGGTATTCCGCTGATCAACAAAATTTCTAGAAGCGACGAAAAAATCAGAGCCCTGATCATGGCACCAACACGTGAGCTTGCTATCCAGGTAGCTGAAGAAATCGAAAAACTCTCCCGTTTCAAAGGTCTTCGTACTTTGCCAATCTATGGTGGACAAGATATCGTACGCCAGATTCGTGCTTTGAAAAAGAAACCTCAAATTATTATTGGTACGCCAGGACGCTTGCTTGACCATATTAATCGCAAAACCATCAAGCTGGAAGATGTAAACACAGTTGTTTTGGATGAAGCAGATGAAATGTTGGATATGGGCTTCATGGAAGATATTCAATCCATTCTGAAGCAAGTTCCAGACGAGCGCCAAACGATGCTTTTCTCGGCTACAATGCCTCCTAATATTAAAAGATTGGCTGAGCAATTCCTCAAAAATCCTGAGCATGTTTCAGTTATTCCTAAACAAGTTAGTGCTCCACTGATTGATCAGGCCTATATCGAAGTTCCTGAGCGTCAAAAATTCGAAGCATTGAGCCGTTTGATCGACATGGAATCCCCAGAACTTGCTATCGTATTTGGGCGTACTAAGCGTCGGGTAGACGAGCTGGCTGAAGCTCTGCAAAAACGCGGATATTCTGCAGACGGTTTGCATGGTGACTTGTCTCAAAACCAACGTGATGCTGTAATGCGTAAATTCCGTGACGGAAGCATCGATGTGCTCGTAGCGACTGACGTAGCTGCCCGTGGTTTGGACGTTTCCGGCGTAACTCACGTTGTGAACTTTGACCTTCCGCAAGATCCAGAAAGCTATGTTCACCGTATTGGACGTACTGGACGTGCAGGTAAAGAAGGGGAAGCTTGGTCTTTCGTAACGCCTCGTGAAATTGACCATTTGCACTTTATCGAACGTGTAACTCGTCACCGCATTCCACGCAAGCCGCTTCCAACGTTGGCTGAAGCTCTGGAAGGCAAACAACGTATCATTGCTGAACGTCTCCTAGAGGCTGTAGAAAGCGGTGAGCTGAACGAGTACAAAGGTTTGGCTATTCAAATGCTGGAGCAATATGATTCTGTACAACTTCTCTCCGCAGCTCTGAAACTGATGACTGGTGAGAAAAGAGAAGCATCGATTGAGTTGACTCCAGAAGATCCGATCCGTGCAAAACGTCGTAAACCAGACGTGCGTTCTGGCGGTCGCAAGCCTTCCAACTATAGCGGTCGCAGCAATGGTGGTTACAATTCCAACCGTTCTGGCGGTACCGGCGGTAGTGGAAGTAAAGGTGGATATGGCGGTTACAACCGTGGCAAAGAAGGCGGTGGCTACAACCGTGATTCAGGAAGCCGCTACAGTGGAGATCGTAAACCACGCCCGAGCAGCAATGGAGAAACTCGTCGTCCTGCAAGACGTGAAGATTCCTCTTCCGAATAAGAAATGAAATAATGAAAAGTCGAAGCAGATGAAGCTTCGGCTTTTTTGTTATGATTGATCAGTATGAATGAACCTTTTAGCGATCTGCTTTAATGGGTCATGTATTGATTTCTCTGGCGTATTAGGGCTGAAATACGGTATGATATAGTCAAGAGCCGGAATTTATAGGCATAGCAACATGAGTCTTGGAACTGCCAAGGCTTGCGGAGGGAGAGACTGACATTGGAGTTTAAAGGAGCTATGGGTGGTATTTACCGCCTGACCGAGTGGATTACCCGACTGGCGGCTACAAATTTGTTATGGGTGTTATGTTCGTCGCCTTTTGTATTCTGCCTCATACTGAAACTACTTGTAATGAATCAGAATTTGGCTAATGAGTCTTTACAAATGAACTGGGCGATGGCTATTTTGGCACCGCTTACTTTATTTCCAGCCACATCGGCTATGTTCACAGTGGTTCGCAAATGGGTAATGGGTGATACCGATACGGGCGTGTTTCGCACCTTTTTTAAAGGGTATAAAGAGAATTATAAGCAGAGTCTGATCGGGGGTATCTTTTACACATTGCTGTTTGTCATCATGTATGTGGATTATACCGTATATATGACACAACTCAGCAACTTGCAAATCGTGGGCGTAATTATGCTTATTCTTATCATTATTTTGCTTGTGTCTATGTTTAACTTCTTTTCGATGGTGGCTCATTATCATATGTCTACCGGACAAATTATTAAAAATGCGGTTTTATTGACGCTGATTCGACCATTCCGTGTATTTTCCACCATGCTCGGCAGCGCCGTTGTTATATTTATTGGAGTCAAATATCCTGTGCTTTTCCTATTCTTCATCGGCAGCGTGGTTGCCTGGTTCGCTTTCTTTAATTTTTATGGAACATTCCTCAAAATGCAAGATCAAATGGAAAAGATGAAGCAGAAAGATGAAGATACGGCAACCATTGAAGACAAGAAAAGTGATAACCTCTAAAAATAAAACATATTTCTCCTAGCATTTACTTTCTGAGTGAGAAGCGCTATAATAAGGTCACATCCTGCGATGCACGTTACGGTCATTTGTTGTTTTGAACCAATGACAATGTCTAGGGAGATCTATACGGATGAACAGCTGAAAAGCCCTGTCAATTCCTGACAAGGGGACTTCAAAAGTTTATTCTGCGGTCACCCACCTGCTAAAGCAGGTTCAGAAGACGCTATGGTCGGACGGCATCGGCGGGTACTCCAAAGATAATGAATACACTCTGTTCATGCTTCGTGCAGAAACAGGGTGTTTTTTGTATGTAACAATGTTAAACTAAGACATGAGGTACTAAGGTCGCATACCACAGGTATGGTCGGTTAAATTTTTGTTGTTTAACGTTTTTATAAAGCGCTTGCAGCAAAAAAACCGATGTGCTGCATTATGGCAACGATTATCGTGAAGGAGGAAATGTCTTGTCGTTGAAGAGGACTCTGGTAGGGATTGTGCGCAGCCAAGAAGGTACAAGCGACCGGGTCAAGGACCCCCAAATGAAGACACGCTATTATAACTTATCGAGAGACAAGGCTTGGGAAGAAGTATCATCTATTTTGAAAAAAATTCCTGGCTACAAGGTACTCCATGAGGTAGCATCCGTAGGTGAGATTACGTTAGAGAAGCGAACGGCGTTCGGTAGAACTGTCGACATTACCGTTTCTATATTGTCCGTCTCGCCAGTTCGGAGTGCGGTGGATATTTATTCTGCTTCGCGCGGATCGCTAGGGGACTTGGGCGCGAATTACCGCATCATTTTGCAACTGTTCGCTGTGATTGACAAGAAGCTGTCCGCTCACAAGGTCGTGCAGTAATTGTAGATGTGTGAGCAGTGATGTGGCAGACAAACGTCAAAAAAAGCGAGGAAGGCAACCCTTCACTCGCTTTTTTAATATTCAGTCTTGATTTAGACGAGTTTTTTCACTGCTGCAATCGCTTGCTCATAGTCAGGGTGCTCGGACATTTCGCTCAAGTATTCTACGTAAGCGATTTTATCATTTTGATCAATCACAAAAATAGCTCTATGATCCAAATGGAATTCCTTGATGAACACACCATAAGCTTCGCCGAAGGAATGATCCTTATAGTCGGACAGTGTCAATACGCGGTCGATACCGGCAGCACCGCACCAACGAGCTTGAGCGAAAGGCAAATCGACGCTGACAGTCAGCACTACGACTTGATCCCCAAGGGAATCAGCTTCCTGGTTAAAACGTCGAGTCTGTGCGTCACACACGCCTGTATCCAAAGAAGGAACAACACTGATCAATTTGACTTTGCCTGCAAAGTCTTGGAGCGTAGCTGCTTCTAGCAGGTTTTTCTGTAATTTGAAATCAGGTGCCTGATCTCCAACCTTCAGTTCAGGACCTAAGAGTGTCAAAGGATTGCCTTTAAAAGTAGCAGCTCCTGTACGTTCTTGTGCCATATGTAATAGCCTCCTTGGTTTTTAGCATTGGTTATCGTTGCCGAAATCTATTATAATCTTTTATAAAAGACATTGTCCAATTTGAATAAGGTGGAGACACCCATGAAGGAAGGATTGCCTTGATTTTTTTACGTTATGAGAACTGGAAAAGTTATTTGCGGTTTTACCCAGTAACCTGTCTGATTTTGCTCATTAATATTGTGATGTTTATTGTACTCACCGTACAGGGTGGATCGGAAAATAGTTTGACGTTGATCCGATATGGAGCTTTGATTAATGAAGCGCCATTCACTGATCAATTGTGGCGATATGTATCAGCCATGTTTTTACATGCAGGGTTTGATCATCTTCTGTTCAATTCCTTCGCCATACTCGTCTTTGCTCCTCCGCTGGAGCGTTTGCTGGGGTCCTTCCGCTATGTGTTATTGTATCTGGTCACGGGCATTGTAGGGAACATACTGTCCATCGCGCATTACAATATGATGACGGAAACGACAGTCTCTGTAGGAGCTTCAGGAGCGATTTATGGCATCTATGGAGCATTCCTATACGTTGCCCTGTTCCAGCGGTCACTGATGGATGACGCCTCGCGTAAAACGCTGTACACGCTGCTTGGGTTTGGTATCCTGTTTTCTTTCGCTGTAGCGAACATTAACTGGACCGCTCACTTCGGGGGATTGCTCAGTGGGTTTTTCCTTTATGGATTAATGATCAGATTGACTGGCCAACGCAAACGTCACTAAAGATAGTTTTACGGTAAGTTAGCAGGGGAAGAAAGAGGATGATGTTCGATTGACGTCTTCTTCCGGATGTTGAAAAACAGATTGGAGCGAATATCGGAGTGGAATTACGACAGTTGCAATACTTCATGAAGGTAGCGCAAAAAGAACATGTCACTCAGGCAGCCGAGGAGCTACATGTGGCGCAATCTGCGGTAAGTCGGCAAATTCATCAGCTTGAAGAGGAGCTGGGAGTCAATCTTTTTATGCAAAAGGGTCGCAATTTGCAACTTACGCCAGTGGGACAACTATTTTGCAAACGGGTTGAGACGATTATAAAAGATCTAGAGCGAGCTGTTTTAGAAGTTCATGAGTTTTTGGATCCTGAGGGGGGCGAAATCCGCATCGGTTTTCCGCACAGTTTGGGGATTCATCTTATTCCTACGGTGGTGGCTGAATTCCGAAAGCGGTATCCCAATGTTAAATTCAGATTTAAACAGGGGATGTACCCGAGTTTAATTCGTGATGTGTTAGCGGGTGAGGTGGATTTGGCTTTTGTATCTCCTTTTCCGGATCGTCATGATCATGTAGAGGGGGATGTGGTGCTGACCGAGGAGTTGTTTGCTGTTCTCCCGCCCAATCATCCTTTAGCTACGGCCAAACACATTACGCTGAGTCAGCTTAAAGGAGAAAAATTCATCCTGTTCAGAGATGGATATTCGTTACGTCCGATTGTCTGGCAGGCTTGTCTGGAGGCGGGGTTTACGCCGGATATCGCTTTTGAAGGTGAAGAGACAGATACGATTCGCGGATTAGTTGCGGCTGGTATGGGAGTCAGTCTTTTGCCTGAAATGGCGTTGTTTCAGACCAACCCGCTTCAACCTGCAAGAGTGTCGATTGTTGATCCAGAGGTCACGCGAACTATTGGCTTGATTCATCGCAGAGATGACAAACTACCATTAGTTGCAAAGTCATTCCGAACTTTTTTGTTGCAATATTTTGGCCTTAAAGGTAGTGCTGCTACTCCGAATGGAAGTGCTAAAGCGGATTTAGGGCAGTGAGTATAGCTGATTGGTTTTAGATAAAGGAAAAAGGTTGTTCCTCTTGGTGGAGGAACAACCTTTTTTGTAATACAAGCAATTAATCCCGGCTGTTAAAGATACCGATTAAGCGGATTAGTTCCAGCAAGGAAACGAGAGCTGCAGCCACATAAGTTAGTGCAGCAGCATTTAATACTTTGGCTATACCCCGTTCTTCATCACTACGGATAAACCCTTCGGAAACCATAATTTCTCGGGCGCGGTTGGAAGCATTGAATTCAACCGGTAATGTAATTAATTGAAAAGCGACAGTAGCCGAGAAAAAGATGATACCCAAGCCAATCAGGTTCGTGTAGCTGAATAAGAAACCGGCAATCAGCAGAAACGGTGCAATCCCGGAAGCGAAGTTTACGATCGGAAAGATCCGGTGACGGAGTGCCAGCATGGGATAATGCTCTTTATGCTGAATGGCATGACCAACCTCGTGACAAGCTACGGCAACTGCAGAAATGGATTTTTCATAATAAACGGGCTCGGACAGCCGTACGACTCTTTGTATTGGATCATAATGGTCAGATAAAGCACCAGGTACTGGTTCAATAGGCACATCATGCAAACCATTGCGATCCAGCATGTGCCGAGCTGCATCATAACCGGTCAACCCATTTTCGTTTGGGACATCAGACCATTTATTAAAAGTACCTTTTACACGGAATTGCGCCCATAAGGATAATCCGAACGCAAGAATAATCAATATATACATACCCATCATAAAGCAACCCTCCATTATTGTTCATCACTAGCCCGGGCATCTACATCATAGAACTATGCTCCAGCAGATACTTCAGAGCTTCGATACAAGCGGCGCTTTGTGGTAGTAGACCAGTAAGCAACTTGCGCGCTTGAACGGGCTTGAGCTGCCCCAGAAGAGGCTGTAGTTCATTGACTTCACGTTCCAGACGCTGCATGTGCATCTCTAGACTCGTTAGTTTGTCCGTGACGTGCTCTTCCCCCGCGACCGAGTTCCATTTAATCAGTGTCTGTCTGATTTCCTCGAGGCTATATTTCTCTTGTTTCATTTGGTTAATACGTTCAAGCCTGTTTAAGGTTTCATCATTATAAAGCCGATAATTTTTCAATGATCGTTCTTCAGGTGTGATTAAACCAAGCTTTGTGTAATAATCAATAGTTCGTTCGCTGACACCAGCCGCCTTGGCTAGCTCACCAATTCGATACAGCTTCATATCCCCATCTGTCTTCACCTCGCGCTCTTCGTTCAACCTTCAATATTAGCATTTGCAAACGGAGTGTTTATAAAGAATATTTTACATGATTCCCAACCATACAGTCAAACGTCATGCTTTTTTTCGGACGGAAACAAGCTACTTTTATAGTTAGTAAATGTGACATGGATTGTTTGGGAACGTATTTTTTTAACATAATAAAAAAAATCTTGTCAACTTTCATGTATTCTGATTATAATGACAATAAGAATTTCACGAAATGTAAAGAAACTTAACATTCGAGGGAGTGGGCTTCATGAGAAAAAAGTGGTTAGTTGTATTATTGGCCATGCTGACAGTATTAGC
Source organism: Paenibacillus sp. FSL R10-2748 (assembly GCF_038005565.1). Lineage (NCBI taxonomy): Bacteria > Bacillati > Bacillota > Bacilli > Caryophanales > Paenibacillaceae > Paenibacillus > Paenibacillus sp. FSL R10-2748. Next base: position 526,347 of record NZ_JBBOTK010000001.1, on the reverse strand, counting down.
TTTTCCGGTAGGTGCATTTGCTGCTGACGGTCCGACAAATATTCAACTTCAAGCTGGGCTAAACACGGCCTTTACGTTCTTGGCATTTATACTTGTATTTTTTATGCAAGCGGGATTTGCATTGCTGGAGGCAGGCTCGACACGAATGAAGAATGCGGGCCATGTCGCTGGTAAAACGATTCTCACCACGGGTGTTGCGGCTTTGTCCTTCTGGGCACTTGGATTTGGATTCGGCTTTGGTAATGATGGCGGCAACGGATTTATGGGACTGACGGGTTTCTTCATGAGTGGTACGGATGCTGCAGTATCGTTTGATGCTCTTTCAGGTCTGGACGTTCCGATTACAATTATGTTTTTGTTCCACTTTGCTTTCGCTGCGGTATCACTTTCTATCGCATGCGGGGGGATGGCAGAGCGTGCAAAATTAAGTGTATACATTATCTTCGGTATTTTATTCTCCATCGTAATCTATCCGGTTGTAGCTCACTGGGTGTGGGGCGGCGGATGGCTTGGTAAGTTGGGAATGCAGGATTATGCCGGTTCGACGGTAGTCCATTTGACAGGCGCTACGGCGGCACTCGTCGCTACACTGCTGCTCAAACCGCGTCTGGGCAAGTTCAATAAAGATGGCAAGCCGAACATTATCCCTGGTCATAATCAGGTGTACTCTATCTTGGGTGTTATTATTCTCTGGTTTGGTTGGTTTGGATTTAACCCAGGTAGTGCTGTATCGGCTATGAACGACGGATTCTTTGGATATGTGGCCTTGACTACCAATATTGCTGCTGCGGCAGGTGGAGTTTTCGCTTTGCTCGTATCCTGGATGGTATACGGAAAGGCAGATATTCCTGCTATGTTAAACGGTGTGCTGGCGGCTTTGGTTGCCATTACTGGTTCTTGTGCCTTTGTAGCACCTTGGGCGGCACTGGTCATTGGTGCAGTTGCAGGGATCGTCACTTTCTTCACAGCGCAATGGTTTGAGCGTGCAAGAGTAGATGACCCGGTATATGCTTTCTCCGTGCATGGTGTTGCAGGGATGTGGGGCGCAGTGTCCACAGGGTTCTTCGCTACTCCTGAGCTTGTAAAAATAACAGGTGTAGGTCAAGCGGGTCTGTTCTATGGTGGTGGATTTACCCAATTAGGAGTACAGCTGCTTGGACTGATTGGCACCTTGGCTTTCGTGTTCGTCATTTCCTTCATTATTCTGGGTGCGATGAAAGCAATTATGGGTATTCGCGTTACGGAAGAGGAAGAAACGATGGGACTGGATATCAGTGAACACGGTACGTACGGGTATCCTGAGCAAATGAAGTTGGTTGCTGAGGCTGAAAAGCGTTCTGGAATTGTGAACTAATATGTAAAATATAAAGAACCAGTATGGATGAGCGGAGGAGATGGAAGTATGGAACTGCAAAATATGGCCCCTTGGGTGAGTTCCGCCGAAGTGATAGATCATGCAGATACACCTGAATCGCTAAGGCAGGCCAGGGTCGACTCTCAAAAATGGCTGCTGGCTTCCCAAGCCTCCGCTCCGTTATCAGACTGGTTACGAACGGCGAATGAAATGCATGACCGCATCGCGGCCAGAGCTGTACAAATGTGCGAAAAAGGGATGGTTGAGGATGGCTTCGGCCCTCCTCCCGTCCCTTACGCATTTATAGCCTTCGGAAGCATGGGGCGCTCGGAATCGACGCTGTGGAGTGACCAGGATAACGGTATGATTATCAGTGACACAATATCTGCTGACAAAGAATTGTATTTTAGAGAGTTTGGTCGCAGAGTGTCTGCGATGTTAGAGTATTTGGGATATCCCAAATGTGAAGGGAAAGTAATGTGCTCGGAGCCGTTGTGGCGTCAAACATTGTCTGGATGGCAAAAACAGCTAACGAAATGGTCGGATGATTTTGCTTGGGAGCCGATCCGTTATCTGATTATCTCGTCTGATATGAGGCATATCGCTGGAGATGAGCGACTATCTGCAAACTGGAAACGAAGTTTTTATGAGTTGTTCCGAAAACATCCTGATTTACCCTCGGCGGTACTTAGGAACACAGTGAGGCATAAAGCGACACTTAATATTTTAGGTCAGATCGTTACCGAGCGCTTCGGTGAGCATGCGGGCGATTTTGATGTGAAATACGGATTGTACATTCCACTGGTGAACGCAGTCCGTTTTTTGGCGTTGCAACATGGTGTAGAGGAAACCTCCACCTTCAAAAGGCTCAGTCGTCTCGCATCACTGGAAGCGGCACCGTTGCCTTTACTCGATGCTTGCGAGCGAGCCTTTCGGATTGCGCTTCAGCTACGAATGGCTACGCCAGTGAAAGAGAATGATGGATTGCTGGTCAGCAATGGCTACCTGGCTGTAAAGCCGCTGAAACAAGGTAAAGGCTGGCATGAGTTGCGCGAGGCGCTTTCGACGGTACGACGGCTGCATCGTGCGTTGCAAAGGCAGTTGCGATTTATGGAAGGGAGAAGGTCATGAAGGAACCGGCGCAGGGAAGTGGCTTCTGGAGCGCTCTCCGCAGAGGAGGAGTACCGTCTGCGATCGCATCTGTAATGGGGGCTCCTACGGCTCAGCAGATGGCGTTTATTCGCTCCTTAACCCGGGAGCAACGGCGCTCTGAAGTATTGCGGACCCCGCTGGATCGTTTGGAGACGGTAGTTTTTGATCTGGAGACAACGGGATTTTCAGCACAGCATGGAGATGAGATTTTATCGTTCGGGGCGATTCGGGTTGTCGGGGACATGATTATGGAAAAAGAGCAGTTTTATACGCTTGTTAATCCACGGACTGTGATTCCTGAGCACATTACCGAGCTAACTGGGATTACCCGGGAAATGACGGATCAAGCTCCACCACTTATGAATGGACTGCACGACTTTATGTCCTTTGTAGGTGGGCGAGTACTTGTAGCACATGCTAGCGCTCATGATAAGGCCTTTTTGAATGCTGCGTTATGGAAAACATCTAAAGTCCAATTGACTCATCGTGTTCTGGATACGATGATGCTTGCCAAATGGCTCGAGCCACAGCAACATCAAACCTACAGTTTGGATGAATTGTTGGCCTACCAATCCATTCCGATTGAAGGGCGGCACCATGCGTTAGAGGATGCGAAAATGACGGCTAAGCTGTGGGTTGCGTATGTTCAGGAAATGCTGAAGCGTAACGTGACCAATTTGGCAGATGTCTACGCGCATTTAAGTCATGCCTGATTCAGTACAAGGCATAGCATTCATATACACATAAAAACAGCAAGTTCGCGATTTCGTGGGTTTGCTGTTTTTTTGCGTCCTGTTCAGATTTAGAAGGTTAGAGGTGGGAACAGTATGGGCATCCTATGGAGAAGGTAAGGGTCATTAGATGAAAGACAGGTGATAAGACGTGAAAAGATTTCTTTTCATCAGAGCGATGGTTATGCTGGTTGTGGTTGGGGCTTCATGGGGAGTTATTGCAAACACAACTTATGCAGCAAGCCTGTCCATAAAAAATGTACCATTAAAAGAGGAATATGGTAGAGAAAGAGTTGAAGCTGAGAAAGAGGTAGAGGCTGAAGCACATGCGGTAGAGGTAATGAAAAAGATAAAGCCTGGTCAACGGCTTCCTTCTTTGATTTTAAAGGGGTTAAATGGCAAGTCCTACGATGTAGGGGCCACGCGCAATAAAGCTTTGGTTATTAGCTTTTGGGCTTCGTGGTGCGACCCGTGCCGATTAGAAGCACCTATGCTGAATGAGTTGTATAGTAAGTACAAAGATGATGTGGATGTTTATGGTATCAATGTAACTCGCTATGATCGATTGGAGGATGTACAGAAGTTTTCCCGCTCTTTGGATCTCCAATTTCCCATTTTACTTGATGAGCAAGGAGCATTGTTTGAACGATTTGGAGGGGTGGCTTTTCCGACCCATGTACTGGTTGATCATCATGGACAGGTCCGCGAAATCATAATCGGAATGCTCAGTGAGCAGGAGTTGGAACGCAAAATAAAAACTCTTCAAAAAAAGAAGGTGTCTTTGGGAGCCGAGTAGACCGCCAAAGGCACCTTATAGCTCATGCGAGCACCTGATTAGTGATTAACTAATCCATGATGAGTAAGCTCTGCCTGATCGTTTTTTGGAGTTGGTGCTTCCAACAATGCGTAACGGAAACTGTCCAAGAGAGCTTCCCAGCTGGCTTCAATTACATTTTCGGATACACCTACATTACTCCAGACGTCCTCGTAATTTTTAGACTCAATGAGCACACGTACCTTGGCGGCGGTGGCATCCTTTTCGTCAAGCACACGTACCTTGTAGTCAGCCAAATGCATGTCCCGCAAGGCAGGGAAATACTGAGAAAGAGCCTTGCGGAGTGCGTTATCGAGCGCGTTGACAGGACCGTTGCCTTCAGCTGCGGTATAGACACTCGTCCCTGCGACATTCAGTTTCAAGAATGCCTCGGATACGACCGGGCGGCCGGCTGTTTTCTCTACCAGCACTTTAAAGGACTCAAAAGAGAACATTTCCTTCACTTCACCGCCTGCTTCACGAATGAGCAGTTCCAGCGAAGCATCCGCGCCTTCAAACTGGTATCCCTGATGCTCCAGTTCCTTGATGCGGCTAATTACGCCACGTGCCTCATCACTGGATGGGTCAAGGGTGATGCCCAGCTCTTGCGCTTTGGATACCACGTTGCTTTGCCCGGCCAGTTCGGAGACCAAAACCCGCTGCTTGTTCCCCACGAGTTCAGGAGCGATGTGCTCATAAGTTCGCGAGTCGCGCAGAATGGCTGACACGTGAATGCCCCCCTTATGGGCAAAAGCTGCATTGCCAACATAAGGCTGGTTCACAGGCATATTGACGTTGGCGACTTCGCTCACAAAGCGGGCTGTATTGTGGAGTTGATTTAACTTTTCAATATCTAGACAGTCGTAGCCCAGCTTGAGCTGCAAATTAGGAATGACGGAGCACAGGTTAGCGTTACCACACCGTTCACCGTAGCCGTTGATGGTACCCTGAACCTGCCTTGCGCCTGCTTGTACAGCACTTAGAGAGTTCGCTACTGCCAATTCGCAGTCATTGTGTGTATGAATACCCAACTGTGACCTCGTTATCTGGCTTTGCAGCATAGTGACAATTTCCCGAATCTCATGCGGTAGGGTACCGCCGTTTGTATCGCACATCACGAGCCAATCCGCGCCTGCTTCTTCAGCTTTTTTCATAACGGCCATTGCATACTCGGGATTATTTTTATATCCGTCGAAAAAATGTTCGGCATCAAAAATAACCTCCATGCCCCCTTGCTTTAAAAAGGCGATGGAGTCGTAAATCATAGACAGATTTTCCTCCAGTGTCGTCTGTAAGGCGGTGTGTACATGAAAATCCCATGATTTACCCACAAGTGTAGCAGCCTGAGCGCCGGATTCCAGAATTCGTTGCAGATTGACATCCTGTGCTGCGATGCTATCTTTGCGGCGCGTGCTGCCAAAGGCGACAATCTTTGCCTGAAGGCCCAGCTCTTGTACCCGTTTGAAAAATTCGATATCCTTGCTGTTGCTTCCGGGAATCCCGCCTTCAATATAATGAACACCGAGATCATCGAGTTTTTTGGCGATTTTCAATTTGTCATCAGCAGACAAGCTAATTCCTTCTCCTTGAGTGCCGTCTCGCAGCGTTGTGTCAAAGATAGAAATAGCGGTGGACATGAGGGACTCCTCCTTTGCGGATTGCTCAGATTGGTGATGCTCTGCTTTTTTAAGCACATTAATTTAGTTGTTTAACGCTTAAAAACAGGAAAGCGTTAGTTTGTCGTGTTCGTATGTTAGTCGATTATATCAACTTATGACTTCAATTGTAATATATAATTATCATTTTTAGCCGCAAAACCATTATTTTTATGTAAAATAGAAATAGCATTTAAAAGTGTCTCAAGTATAAAATCAAAACACATATTCCCGCGATGATGGGTGAATTTACAGTTAAAAAGAAGGGTTGAGCATGAAAGATGTCAGTGCTTATTATCCGGCTGGTGGGCGAGTTATTCTGCATGTGGATATGAATGCATTTTATTGTTCCGTTCATGCAGCGGAGGAGCCGGAGAAATATAAGGGACTGCCTACCGCGGTGGCAGGCAGTAGTGAGCTGCGCAAAGGTGTAATTGTAACCTGCTCTTATGAAGCCCGACGATTGGGTATTTCAACAGGGATGGTCGTTCAGCAGGCTCGCCGGATCTGTCCACAGCTCATTGTAATACAGCCTGATTTTCACTTGTATCGTCGTTATTCCAAAGCATTTATGAGCATTGCATATTCGTATACGCCTATGCTTGAAGCGACTTCAATTGATGAGTGCTATCTGGATATTTCTGGCTCCAAACAGTTTGGAACACCTATGGAAATTGCTGAGGAAATCCAGCGCAGAGTAGAAGACGAGCTGGGCCTGCCCTGTTCAATTGGAGTTGCTCCTAACAAGTTGCTGGCCAAAATGGCTTCTGATCTGAAAAAACCACGCGGGATATCTATTCTACGTTTGCGTGATGTACCCAATATTTTGTGGAACCTTCCTTGTGGTCAATTGTTTGGTGTGGGCCGCAAAACGGCAGATAAGCTTCTACAAATGAATATTCGTACCATTGGGCAACTAGCTAAGGCCGATGAGCATATGCTGGTTGGCGTATTTGGTGTGACGGGTTCGTGGTTAAAATTGGCCGCTAACGGAATTAACCATTCACCAGTCAGCACTGAACGGGAGCCAAACAAGTCCATTGGTCACACGACTACCCTGCCTATGGATGTGGTAAAGCTGGAAGAAGCCCAACGGGTACTTCTTAACATTAGTGATCAGGTGGCCCGGCGGCTTCGACGACACGGTATGCTGGCAGGAGGTATACAATTGACGATTCGGACGCCGGATATGAAGACCTTTACGCGTTCTCAAGTCAGGAGCACTCCTACGGAAAGTGCAGAGGACATATATAAGGAAGCTTGTGCGTTGTATCGTCGCCATTGGGGAGAAGATAAGCCTGTACGCTTACTGGGGATTACGTTACAGCAGCTCATTCCAAAGGAGGAAGCGGCCGTTCAAATGGATCTATTTGAATACCAGGATCAGCCTAAGAAAGAAAGCTTATTGAAGACGATGGATGCACTGCGCGATAAGTTTGGTGAAAATGCAATTTTGACCGCTGGGATGCTGGGAGATGATCCTTCGGTACTTCTTCGCAACTCCAAGCTGCGCGGAACTTCGCTGCAAAAAGACAATCTACCAACTCCGGAGTGAACTTTTGGATAGATTATTGCAAGCATCAGAAGCTTACGTTATAAGCATTTTTTACACGAAGGATAAAGGAAAATAATTTGTAATAATATTGGGTTTGTATTAATATGTGAATAGAATGTAAAAGCTGGTTTGTTTGATTGTATAGGAGGAAGAGAAAAGTTATGGCTAAATACACTTGGGTAGAAAAAGATACATGCATTGCTTGCGGAGCCTGTGGCGCTACAGCACCTGACATTTATGATTATGATGATGAAGGTTTGGCTGAAGTGATCTTTGAAGGGGATGCAAACCAAGGCATCAAGGCAATCTCGGATGATTTGTTTGATGATATGCAGGATGCTTGTGACGGTTGCCCTACAGATTCCATTAAAGTAGCAGACGAGCCGTTCAATAAAGAAGGTTAAGCGTAGGCTTCTTTGATAGGCACAGCACCGACAGCTCCCTTCGCCGTATAACGGTGAAAGTAAGCTGTCGGTGCTGTTTTTTTAGATTATAGAATAGTTCAGCGGAGCTGAGCCATTCTATAATCTAAAAAAACTTCTGCCAAACGCGGTCTGGCTTCCGTGAAAGTCCATCGATAGACGTTTTTTTTATGTGCTGTCCATCGAGTCTATTTTTACCGATATACATAATAGGAAGTATGCAAGATTACACGATCAGGAGGATCCGATGAACCATTCGCCTCATCTTAAATCGTATGTAAAAAAACACCCTGATAATAAAATGGCCTGGTATTTACTCGGCAAAGAGTATGAGAGCAGCGGTCAGGAGGGCAAAGCAAATTATTGCTTCAATCGCGCAGGAGAAGTGTTCGAAGCCTTCGAGCATAAACAGATTCCGGCAGACGTATGGATGGAATATCAGGATAAACTGGTTCAGATGTCCAAGGAGAAGGAGCGAAGGACGGCTCGAACACGCCACCTGTTAACTGCGTTAATGGTACTACTGCTCATATGGGTTCCTTCAGCCAATTCACCGAGACCCTCAAATGAAAATACATCTGTTCCATCCGGAACTGAGCAGGCAGCAATTGATAATATTGAAGTTACGAAAGTGGCCGCTGCTGATCCGAAGGAGATGGCCCAGATCGGTGTGGTTGGTGGTGTGTTTACGGCTCAAGCTCGAAAAGGGAGTGGAGCTGGAACGGGGCTTACTGATATGTTGGCTAAGACTAGCCGATTGCCGTCCAAGACTACGGTGTTGGGCATGGAGCAAGGGGGCTCGTGGCTGCTCTGGAGAGAGGGCATGAAGCCATTACTTAGTGTACAGAACAAAGGAAACGGCGGATTAGCTGTTCAGTCTTACGACGCCGCTGCGTGTGCTTGCAAGCCGTCAGACAGTGAAAATCTTCGCAAAGCAGGTCTAAAATGGGCTGCTGGACAGGAGGAATTAGCTGTGTTGAATAGCTCCATGCGTGCTTTTCGCTCACAGCATCAACGTCTTCCCCAGAGTCTTGATGAACTGACTCGAGACTTTCCCGCTAACACGATGTACGGTACGACAGACGGGATGAAGAAGGCTTTTACACCTATGCGTAATTTACTTGCTTCACCTGGACAGGGAACAGGGAAGGCAGTAGATTTAGACGCTGACTCGTCGGCCGAAAGCAGTCCATTACTGGCATCGTCATTGCACGGACGACCTTTTCTGGGGCAACCGCTGCGAATTGTGGTGGACAAATCTAAGCACAGGCTCGCCCTGGTAAGTGGCAATGTACTTATTCGAAATTATCCTATCGGTTTGGGTGGAGAAAGAACACCAGAAGGGAAATTTGTGATTACCGATAAAGTAGTAAATCCGAACGGTAAATCCAACGGTGAGTTTGGTAGTCGTGGAATGCAACTGTCTGCAACGAATTATGCCATTCATGGCACGAACGAGCCGGACAGCATTGGCAAAAATGAGTCGTTGGGTTGCGTCCGAATGGGTAAAGAGGATGTGGAGGAATTGTTTGCACTCGTACCTTCGGGTACGGAGGTGGTCATTGGTAACGGGGGATTGCCTGATCAAGTGCTTGTGCCTGGTTCTCGATTTACAAGTGAGCCGCAGCATGACCAGACGAATCCCCGCAAAACCTATCACTGGCTAAATTAACGTTTTGATGCTATTGCTACTTGGTGTTTAACGATTTCCTGCTTGTGCTAAAACAATGACCAGAATAATCACAATGATGAGGAGAACAAAGCTGACGGCGGTCCATACAATCGCTTTCTTGTTCACCTCATCCTTTTTCTTTTGCAGACTGGGCGGCTTGCGCTTGGTCTTCATATCAGCAATCCCTCTTTTCTAACGGGCTAAGGTCTTGTCTTACTATGTCCATTGTAAATGGTTTGATTATACATTTTCAATGACATCTCCATGACAACTGAATTGTTCTGATACTACACCTCGCAAATTACTTTCTTTTTGGTATGGAAAAAGCTAAACTATTTTGTAGAGATGTTTTTTTAGGATTGTGCAAGGGCATAGAACGGAGTGGATGAATCGTGTTGTATCGAAGGATTGCGAAACCTGTTTTTTTTAAAATGAGTCCAGAGACGGCCCATCATGTAGTCATTGACGGCTTAAAACATGCGGGTTCACTCCCTGGTGGAGCAGCGACACTGCGAAGGATGTACGGAGTCAAGGAAACGGAGGATCTTGCCGTTGATCTGTTTGGCATTCATTTTCCCAACCCGATTGGACTGGCTGCAGGACTGGATAAAAATGCAGAAGCGGTTACTGGTTTTTCTTCTATCGGGTTTGGATTTATGGAAGTGGGAACGGTGACACCTGTGGGACAGCCCGGCAATGATCGACCTCGTTTGTTCCGACTGCCTCCCGATGAGGCGTTAGTCAATCGGATGGGCTTTAACAATCTGGGTGCTGAGAGCATGGCCAAACGTCTGGCTGCACTCAAACATCGACCTGTTCCGGTCGCAGTTAATATCGGTAAAAATAAAATCACGCCCAATGAGGATGCTCATAAGGACTATGAAAAGTGTATTTCCGCACTGTATCCGTATGCGGACTTCTTTGTAGTGAATATTAGCTCGCCGAATACGCCGGATTTACGAAAGCTCCAGCATGGTCATGAACTGAAGTCGCTATTGGAAGCGGTTCGGGCAGAGATGGGAGTCCAGGCGAAAAAGTACGGCAATGCCAAGTCTGTACTAGTTAAAATTGCGCCGGATGTATCGGATGAGGAATTGGAATATATGACAGATGCGATTGCTGCCAGTGGAGTAGACGGCATTATTGCGACCAATACAACGATATCCAGAGCTGGTCTGACGCACCGAAATGCGAGTGAAACAGGAGGGCTGAGTGGTAAGCCGCTGCGTGACCGTTCCACAGAGGTCATCGGACGGGTGTACCGCCAGACGGAAGGTAAGCTGCCTATTATCGGATCAGGCGGCATCTTCACGAGTCGTGATGCCTATGACAAAATTAAAGCAGGCGCAAGCCTGATTGAAATTTATACAGCATTGATCTACGAAGGGCCGGAAGTAAATAGGGCTATACATGCTGGCCTGCGTGAGCTGCTTCGAAAGGACGGCTTTAGACACATTAACGAGGCTGTTGGTGCAGATCACAGATAAAAAAGTGTTGTCGGAAGAGACAGGAGGTACGGGGATGGACGGAAGAGACTGGGGAACATTTTTACTGCCATACGATCAGGCGGTGGAAGAGCTTAAGGTCAAGTTCAAAACAATGCGTGCGGAGCTGAAAAAGCGCGAGGAATACGCTCCTATCGAATTCGTAACCGGACGGGTTAAAAAAATATCAAGCATCCTCGATAAGGCGAAGAGATTACAAGTTCCTTCTGATCAGCTGGAGACGGGAATCGAGGATATTGCAGGCATTCGCATTATGTGTCAATTTGTAGAGGATATTCGGCGGGTGGCCGAATACATCAGAAGACGTAAGGATTTGACCGTACTGTATGAAAAGGACTATATCACCAATTATAAAGACAGCGGCTATCGCAGCTTTCATATGATTGTGGAGTATCCGGTTCAGACAGCAGTGGGGTTGAAAATCGTGCTGGCAGAGATTCAAATCCGTACGTTGGCTATGAATTTTTGGGCAACTATTGAGCATTCTCTTAGCTATAAGTATCGTGAAAGCTTGCCTGATAATATGCGCACACGGTTGAAAAAGGCAGCTGAGGCAGCCTTTGTATTGGATAATGAGATGTCTTCCATGCGTCTTGAAATATTGGAAGCGCAGAAAAAGTTCGAGGATGAAGCCAATATCGTATCCAAAGTGCTAACAGGTATGCATCGGCTGTATTTCTACCATAAGATCAGTGAAACGATTGATGCGCAGCGCAGATTTAATGAACTGTGGGAACGGCACGACATGGAAGGAATCAAGCTGCTTCACGATGAGGTTAAAGAGATGCTAGAAGCCTCTACCAAGGAAGAAGACAGGGATGAATATTAAATGGCAAACCTTTCCTACGAACCGCTGTACGTGACTTATTTGGTATACTTCAATCGGGATCGGGATTACTTTGAATGTCATGAGGTACTGGAAGAGCTGTGGCTTAAGCTGGACCGTGACCCTGTATATAAAGGTTTGCTGCAAGTTGCTGTAGGACTGTATCATTTTCGGAATGGTAACTATCGTGGTGGACATATGATGCTGGATAGTGCGGTCCACCGGCTGGAGCATGCTCCTTCGCAGGCGCTGGGCATTAATATGGCGAAACTGGTGGACGAGGCGCGCGTTTGCGCCCGTCAGCTTGCTGAAGCTGTTATGACCTGCACGGAAGAGCTTCAGCACCAACCGCCGGTTTATCGGGATTTGACGATTGAAATCGTCGAGCCCGGGTTGCGCCGTGCCGTGGAGAAGGCATCGTCGTCCATTCCAGTCAACATCCCGCAGCAGAGAGGTCCTCGGCGTGGGGAAAAGCATGAGCAGCGTCAGCAGGCGCTGGAAGCTTCAATTAGGCGAAGACAGGCCGCTGGCGGATCGGGCTTTGTCTCGGTGGAAACGAAGGATGCGCCTTGAGTTTGAAGCACATGCACATGGTAAGCAAGCAGCCCGATCCGTTTCATGGGGATCGGGCTGCTTTATCGTTTCAGGTGTGTGAACGTTTGACTAGGAGGTTACGTTCTTTTTATATTTCTCAAAGAAGGCTTTGAAATCGTCGAGTGTGTACCCATTGTCCGAAGGACTTTCCTTCAACCCGCCTACCATACGTTCCTTTTCCACGCCTTTTTCGTAATAAATGAGCGTAGGGGTATACTCAATCTTATACTTGTCCCAGCCATCCTCATACTCACGCAGGTTAAATTCGTGCATCGTGATGTTCTCCTGCTTGCTCAAAGGCAAGAGCTTGGGAGTAGTGGCGCGGCAATGCACACAGTCGGACGCGAAATGATAGACGAAAAAGTTTTCCTTTTTATCAATTTTGCTCTGTAGATCTTCCGGCTTAATAATTTGCTGATAGTTCGGGTCATTCAGCAACTCTTGAGTAGCAGGATTTAACGAGGCTGTGGAAACGCCATACAGCTTGTTCTTAGTGCCTGAATTTAAAGCGAGTAGCACTCCAAGCAAAATGACCAGCACAACAAAAAAGCCGATGACAGGTATAAGCTTTTTTTTGTTGGATTTTTGTGCGTTCAATGCAATCTCTCCTATCAAAATTCAAAATATGTAGCTATGAATCTCATTATTATACAACATTACAGCTTGTAGTGAAAGTTTGTAAATCACACCGATATTGCAGGATAACAGGTTGAATATGGTACAATAAAATTTATTTTAAAAGGACAGGATGATTACGATTATGGGTGTACAGCTCCCCACAGCATTTGTAAAGCGCATGGAGCAATTGCTCGGCGACGAATTTGAAGCATTTATGACCGCCTATGACCACACGCCCCATGCCGGGATTCGCGTCAATACGTTAAAAATTCCGGTGGAGGACTTTAAGGAACGTTCTCCGTTCGAACTGCGGCCGATTCCGTGGTGTGCCACGGGTTTCTACATTCCGCACGGTACAAAGCCGGGGTTACATCCTTACTACCATGCGGGGCTGTACTATGTACAGGAACCGAGTGCAATGTCTCCAGTTGAGCTGCTCAATGTAGCTCAGGACGAAGCTGTATTGGACTTGTGCGCTGCACCGGGCGGGAAATCGACCCAAATAGCTGCCAAACTACAAGGAAGCGGCGTATTGGTGACAAATGATATTAGCACGGACCGAACCAAAGCGTTGGCTAAAAATGTGGAATTGTACGGTGTACGTAATGCCGTGGTACTGAATGAAAGCCCAGATCGAATCGCCGATGCCTTTCCTCATTTTTTTGACAAGATACTAATTGATGCACCTTGCTCGGGAGAAGGTATGTTCCGCAAGGATGAGGATATGGCAAAACAATGGGAGACGCATTCGGTGGATAAATGTGTAGTCATGCAACGGGACATTTTGCGTGTAGCGGCCTCAATGCTGAGCGCAGGAGGGAGAATTGTCTATTCGACCTGCACCTTTGCGCCAGAAGAAAATGAAGGAATGATCGCAGAATTTCTGGGGGCTCATCCCGATTTTGACGTAGTCCCTGTTCCATCAGGCTTTGCACCAGGTCATCCGGAATGGATGAGTGAAGAGGTCGCGGCAGCACACCCTGAACTGCGGGAAACAGCACGCCTTTGGCCGCATCTCGTAGAGGGAGAAGGCCATTTTATCGCTGTGTTGCAACATCGGGGTGGCAATGCTGCTGCGATGGAAGATCACACTGAATCAGAGGATTTGACTCCATTTGAGGACAAGAATGACAGGGCGTTGAACATAGATGCAGCGTATTCACGGAAGAAGCAGTTTTTGTCCGTCAAGGAAGCGCTGACGCCAAGCGGTCAAGGAAGACATGCGACTGGTGAGCCTAAACGAAGTGGTAAAGGAATGGACGGGAATTCCGGTAAAGGAAAGTCCGCGCGCGGCTTGGGTGGCAATAAGTCCCGTTCTGGCAAAGAAAATGTAAAATCCGCTGCACGCTCCCCACAGGATGTGCTGGAGTCCTATCACCAATTTGTGAAGGAGCAGCTGGAGGTGTGCTTAACAGGCTATACGGTGGTTTACGGAGATCGCATTTATCAGTCGCCACTGGCATCACATCGTTTGGACGGCCTGAAGGTGGTGCGACCAGGCTGGTTTATGGGTACCGACAAGAATGGTCGCTTTGTGCCTTCACATCCGCTGGCGGTGGCATTACGCCCTTCAGAGACGGTTAGAAGCATCAATCTCTCCAGTTCAGATGCTGAGGCCATCCGGTATTTAAAAGGTGAGACCTTGTCCATCCCCGTTGAGAGAATGGCACTGCGGAACGAAGTCCAGCCCAAAGGCTATACTCTCGTGTGCATTGATGGTTATTCGGCTGGGTGGGGCAAATGGCAGGACGGCATGCTCAAAAATGAATACCCTACAGGCTGGAGGTGGACATCGGTATGAGTGGAAAAGGAAGACAAACGCAACGTTTGGACAAAGTTTTAACCCATATGGGATATGGCTCCCGTAGTGATATCAAGAGACAAGTTAAGCAAGGGATGATCACGGTAAACGGGAGAACCACCAAGGATAGCGGCTTACAGGTTCATCCCTACCAGGATCAGATTGAAGTGAACGGGGAACTTGTTGTTTTTCGGGAGTATATTTACATCATGCTGCACAAGCCACCGGGCGTCATATCTGCAACTGAAGATACGAGGGAGCGGACGGTGCTGGATTTGCTGAGTGCGGAAGAACGACTTTTTGAGCCCTTTCCAGTAGGACGCTTAGATAAAGATACAGAAGGACTATTGTTGTTGACCAACGACGGTAAGCTAGCGCACGAACTACTTTCTCCACGGCGGCATGTCCCTAAAACGTATGAGGCTACCGTGTCGGGTCATGTCACGGAGGGGGATATTCATCAATTTACAGCAGGAGTGGAACTGGATGATGGGTATGTTACCCTTCCCGCGCAGTTGACCATTCTTCGTCACGAACATCCGTACCAGGCAGATGGAGAAGTCATTTCCTATATTTCGCTTGTAATCCATGAGGGTAAGTTTCATCAAGTGAAGCGTATGTTCGAGGCGGTTGGTAAAAAGGTGACCTATTTGAAAAGAACGGCCATGGGGCCATTGAAGCTGGATGAACAGCTTCCACTGGGCAGCTATCGAGAGCTGACTAGCGAAGAATTGGCATGGATCGGCCGGGATATAGCATCTGCAACGTCAGAAGTTTGATAGGCAGATTAAATATATATGACGCACAGGCTCTTATGAGATTCCTGTGCGTCATTTTATGATATAGACAACCTGACAGAGAATTATTCAAACTCAACGTTCAACACTGAATCGCAGTTTACGAATTATTGTGCGCGTGCTGCCCGGCTTTTTTTCACTTCGGCTGCTTTATAAGCTGTAACCTTGTTTTTACCTGTCGTTTTGGATATGTACATTGCTTGATCGGCCTGCTTGACCAGTTCATCCGGGTTCATTTCTTTCTTCACTGTACTGTATCCGACACTGATCGTGACAATGCTTTCTTCCGCGACCCGCTCGCGGATACGTTCTGCGACATGTCCAACCTTGGCACGTCGATCCACAACCATTGCGACCAGTTCCTCGCCACCGTATCGTCCGGTCAGTCCGATTTCATCCAGTTCATCCTCCATAATCTGTGCGACCTGTTTGAGTACTTCATCCGCACGAGCATGGCCCTGCGTATCATTCAGCTTTTTGAAATTGTCAATATCGCAAAAAATGACCGACACGCGGATTCCTTGATCCATATATCGCCGTAGTCGTCCCGAAAAATATTTGCGGTTATACAGCCCTGTCAGACCATCGGTGATGGAAGAACGATAAATCCTTTGGAGCAGCTCCACAATCCGTTCAAACAGGATGATGAACAACGTAGTATAGTACAGCAATGGTAAAAATGACATATATAGGACTGCGTTTGACCTGCCTGCTTCTTCAGGGATGTCATTTCGCAGCCACAAATAGCCGAGCCAGAGCAAATACATGAATAAGCCCGCTACATACTTCTTTGGCTGTCCGATTCGTGGGGTTATGAACACAAGGCTCAGTATAAGTACCAGTACTCGATAAAACAGAGTGAATCCAACTAGTTTCGCTGTGCTGATCCAAGCGGGTAACAAACCTGCAGTCCAGGCAATAACCGGCAAAATCAATAACGCACCCAGCAGCATCAAGGTCCATGTCTGCACACGTTTCAGCTTCCGGTAGAGTTGAAATACGGCGGCATTGATGAGCACGAAGGCAGACGCCTCCAGCGCATTTTTCCACACGATTCCTTGAAGTTGCATCTTGCCTCCGCCTGCTGAATAGAGATTCATGGCTTCATATGTCATAATAATAATAGCGGCAACCGAAAAAAGGATATAGGCTCTTTTTCGTTGTCTGCTATATATGATCACGCACATCAGTGCCATCATGAGTATAATATACAAACCGCAGGCTGCACTTACGGCCCCGGCCAGAGATGGGAAACCCAAGGTTCCCGATAAGGACAACAACGTCAACATCACCGACTCCATTTGCAAAAGTAGTCAATCTATTGAACGGATGATACCGTTCCGATACAATAGACAGGATTTATCCCATTTAAAATGTTATAATTTTCTTTTGTGACTAACATTTATTCTCAATATATCATCTTTCAGAAAATCCGGAAACCTATACATACAATCTGTGATCCGGGCAGTTTAATGCTTGAAAGGGGAAGCACGTCATGAAATTGCTACAGGCTCTCTTTTTCCCACCCGAGCAACCGGGAGGCGTTTCATCCATGATTCCATATCTGCAAGAGCGATTTACATCCCCCCGTTGGGAAATGGAGCTATTTTCAATCCCTAAACGGATTCGCAACAAGGGTAGGGACGAAGTAACTTTTGATACCTTTGACTGGACGAGATATGAACAATATCCAATCGTCCAAAAATATATTCAGACGTACCGTGACTATTTGTGGTGGACACGGCTTCGTATTCAGAAGCCCTATGACCTCATTCATGCCCATCATCCTATTGCCGGAATCGCCATGAAAACTGTTTTTCCTGACATTCCGCTCGTACAGACGATTCACTCTTCCTATGAGAAGGAGTTAATTCTAAACGGGAAAATAGAGGAGAACGGGCCTGAACACCAATTCTTGGTGTCACTGTATGGGGAAATGGAGCAGAAGGCGGATCGCTTGATAGCGGTATCTCATTCTTTTCAGCATTACTTAACTCCTTACGTTCAGAATCCGCAAGACATTGCAGTCATTCCGAACGGATATGATGAGAAGCGCTTCAAGCCCATTCCACACGAAAATGAAGTGACACAGCTCATAACCGTTTGCCGCCTTGTTCCGGCGAAAGGACTGGATATTTTATTGCGGGCCTGTGCTGAACTTAAAAAAAGAAATCTGGAATTTGTGCTTCATATTATTGGAGACGGTCCGGTTCGCCCTGAGCTGGAAGAGATGGCACGACAGCTCGATATATACCATGAGACGATTTTTTATGGATATACCCTTCATCCAGAAGAGTTTATGCCTTTCTTTGATGTATTTGTTTTGCCTTCTCGGGCGGAGGCCTTTGGTTCGGTATTTGCGGAAGCAGCGTTGAGTTGTCTGGCATTGGTAGGTACAGAAGTGGGAGGAATACCGGAGCAGATTGAGGATGGGGTAAATGGCCTGCTCGTGCCACCCGACAATCCGAGGGCACTGGCAGACGCTTTAGAGAAGGTCATTGCTGACCCTGCCTATCGTTATGAGCTGGCTAGATCTGCCTGCGATAAGGCTAAATCAAGCTATTCTTTAAGTCGGGCGGTTAACGAGTTGAAGAAAATGTATTTGAAATTTCCACATTAACCATGACGAGTATCACCTGGTTTGGAATCGGAATGCCGAAAGCTGGAGCGAGGACGTGAGGAACGGAAAGGTCTCCCGCGTCCTGCTATGATCAGTTTACTAACCCACATCAGACTGAGCATTCCGAAAATAGGATAAAGGACAGATAACAGTGAACTGAAGCCGAACTGACTGATTAAAAAACAGGTGAGCATAATGAATAGTGTGATGAGCTTGGGCGAAATTTGGACATGCTGACGAATTTGCAGACTGACTCCATAAATGTCAGCCACAAAGGTACTGAAGATTTCCATGAAAATGAGTAGAATGTATATGATTTCGACAAAGGCACCCAGACGGTAAGCAATGCTTCCCATAGGGATTTCAAATTGCTGAATGCCCGGCATATGTGCTGACATGGCAAAGTGCGCAGCCATCAGCATAAATCCGACACCAATTCCGCCCAAAACTCCGCCCCAGCGGATGGTTCTTCGGGAAAAGGTTTGGCTGCCAAGGGGTACAAGCACGGCTTGGGCCATAGTCAGGTTGAAGGACGTGTACAGCAGTGGAGAGAGCAAGGTTCGAAATGTACTGTGATCTGTCGTATTCGTAATAAAACTCTGAGGATTAGGCATGGAGAGCGTGCTGTGAACGAGCAGAAGAGACATGATGATCATCAAAGGGACAACCACGGTGTTCATATGCAAGATGGCTTTAATGCCTTTACTTAGCAGCAAATAAGTTCCAATCAGTGTAATAAGCAGTCCGGTTTGGTAATGCAGGTGAAGGTGCTCTACAAAAACAGAGCCAGCTCCTGCCAGCATGACGCTGTTTACGCCAATCAGCACGATGAGTGTGAACCAGCTAATCCATTTCCCGGCATTGGCGCCAAAAAGATGTTTGTTCAGGTCCTCGTAGGATTTGGCTGAAATATCATGAGCGATCAGCATCATTTTCGTACCCAACCATACAAATATGATTGTGGATAGCATAATAGTGAGTGTAGCCCAACGACCGTACTGCGTAAAAAATTGCAGAATTTCTTGTCCGGTAGCAAATCCGGCACCGACGATTGTACCGATGTATGTAAAAGCAATCTGGAAAACATGAATATTACGTTTCATCCCCAGTCCCTCCTTGCCTGCTTGAATAACGCTGCAGCGAGCATATAATACAAACTATGTTCAACTGAAATAGGACATGACTGGATGAGACTGAAAATAATTAAAGTGAATTAATGAGTAGCTTGACGGGAGCGTAATTTATGGGTCAAATCCTTGCATGGATACTGGAATACGGATATTTGGCAATGTTCGGCTTGCTTGCACTTGGAGTTGCGGGTATGCCGATACCCGACGAAGTGCTAATGATCGCCTTCGGCGGGCTCGTGTCTCAAGGGCACTACAACTTCATTGCTGCACTGGCAGTCACATTTTTCGGTAGTATGACGGGTATGATGCTTAGCTATACCCTGGGGCGTCTGCTGGGCAAACCACTTTTGCATCGATACGGAAAATGGGTGAGGCTTACGCCTTCTAGAATTGCCTCTTCTGAAAATTGGTTTGGGCGCTACGGTACCTGGGGAATCCTGTTCGGATATTTTGTCCCCGGCTTGAGACATGTATCCTCATATCTGGCAGGTACAACCCGTCTAGGCGTTTTTCGCTATATCAGTTATGCATCAGCAGGAGCTTTGCTGTGGTGCGGTACATTTTTGGGGATTGGACATGCGGTGGGCATGCATTGGGAGCAGGTGGCGAAGCTAATGGAGAAGGTGACGCATCGGATAGGGCTGGTCGTTATTCTTTTAATCGTTGTGGGAGGAATCACCGCATGGTTCTGGAACAAGCGTAAAAAAAATGTCACATGACCGCATGAAAAGCAGCTACAGCTTGAAAGCGGCGGGTGAAGTATGGTACTTTTACCGCATAGGAATGTCGTGGGAGGTCATGTAATGGAAGTATTAAAGAAACGAATTTTAAATGAAGGCGTGATTGCATCAGATCAGGTGCTGAAGCTGGATGGTTTGCTTAATCACCAGGTTGATCCAGAGCTGACAATGGCAATGGGACGAGAGTTCGCAGCACGTTTCCGGGAAGAGAAGATCACCAGAGTAGTGACCGTGGAGTCCTCAGGCATTGCCATCGGGTTTGCGACAGCATTGGAATTGGGTGTACCGTTGGTATTTGCTCGTCGTAAAAAGACCCTATTAGCTGATCCAGACGCGCTATGTGAACGCGTACCTTCGTTTACTAAAGGTATTGTTACGGATATTATGCTGTCTCGTCAATTTATTCACGAAGATGATCGTGTTCTGTTCATTGATGATATTATCGCTAATGGTGATGCGGCACGAGGCATGGTTAAAATCATTCAACGCTCCGGAGCGGAGTTGATTGGATTCGGTGTCGCGGTGGAAAAAAGCTTTCAGGCCGGAGCGAGAACCATCCGTGAGCAGGGTATTCGTGTAGAGTCATTGGTCAAAATTTCGTCGTTAGCTGACGGCAAGATTGAGTTTGCTGAATAGTAACAATTCAAAACTCCTGATCCTTATTTCTAATAATAACCTTTGCATGAGCTTCAATTTCGCTTATAATATAGATAAGGTTTTGGAGAGGAGGCAGCAACATGGGGAAAGAACAATTGACCGAACAGTTTTTTCTGGAAAAACTGGCAGCGGCTAAAGTACACTTTGAGCGTGCCTTGGATTGTAAGCATACGGAATTCGACGATTTGTATCCCTATATGATTGAACATCCTCAGTTTTTTTGGTATAAACGCTATGTGGCCTGGTCTGAGTTGTTGACGTTGGTTAACCTATGCGAAGAATTGTCCTTCTCTTGGAAAGAAGAATTTACTGCTCACCAAGTGGAGTATGTAGATCAGCGAGTGTTGTCTGCACAAGTGCTGGACTTCTGGTACGAGAAGAACGATACAAAAGAACATGATCACAGTGTAAACCAGTCGGGATAATTTGTCGCTCTGTTGGCAATCCATATAAGTAGTAAGAGAGAAGAGACCTAAATGATTGTTTAGGTCTCTTTTTAAACTTTTTTCATGTATATAGAATCATGGTTGCTGTGTTAAAAAAGTGAATAAGGAGGGGACAAGGATGATTATGGACGAAGAATTGGATGCTTATCGACTCTCCGGTGAAAAGGTGCGTGTCGTACGCGATGGATTGGAGTCCAACGATGTTGTTGGCATTGTACTGGCATGGGATGATGAACAGGTGCTTATTCGCCGCCAGAATCGACGTGTGGTCAAGTTGGATCGCAGTTATACATACCAGCCGTTCGGCGAGCCGCGTCACAATCCGATAGATCTGGGTTAGGAAGGGGTTCCAAATGGGTGTTGGATAAAAATAACTGAGCGATTCATTAGGCATACAGAAACTCTAAATCGGACACAGTAATGAAGGGAAATCCAACAGAGAGGACGTGCTGTGTCAATGACGGTTATGGACGAAAAAGTACATGCATACAAGGATCAAATCAGCCATTTGGAAGATCAGTTGCCCGAGGTAGTTCATGCATATCATCGCTTTACCGGAGAGTGCTTTCAAGCCGGCAGCTTAGATGAGAAAACCAAGCAACTGATTGCGCTAGGCATTGGCTTATTTGCCAACAATGAAGTATGCACGTTTTATCACGTGGACGAGGCGCGGTCCAAAGGAGCCAGTGATCAGGAAATTATGGAGACCATTGCTGTGGCCGCAGCAGTAGGTGGAGGACATGCTCTAAGTCAAGGGGTTACGCGTGTACAGAAGGCGTTGCAATAAAGCAAATCATTAATAGATATGCTTATACTTCGTGATAGCGAATATAGATCGATTTTGATATATGATGGTTATGGAAAGGAGCTTCCGAGCACAGTTGGTGTCTGCGGAAGCTTCTTTCTTTTGCGTGTTTGTTGTGCGGGGACTATGCTCTTCTGCTTGCGGCAAAAGCAGCAGGGCGAGACGTTTTACGCTTATAGGCCAAAGAGGATGTAACCAAACTTCGTTCAACGATGCGTAGGGGTTTGGAAGTTGAATTGTTTGGTAATTCGGGGCGATGTTTCTCTAGTAAAGGAAGGGCGGCTGTATGAGGCATGGAGGTCGAGAGCCCCAGATATGCTCGCATCCGCTCATACATTTCTTTACGGAATGCTGGCATAGCCATATTGAACTGCTCTTTATTTCCTTTACTTATATAGGTGGCGTGAACGCCGGAGTGGTTTTGTTGTATGTCTAGAACATGAATGTGATATTTATTAAATTCATGCTTTATTTCAGATAGCAGGATTCCGGTACGATCTACACCTGCGTTAACCATTTCGACATAAAGATCAGGGGTTTTCAGCATACCGCTTTCTTCAAGAATTAGGCTGTCCCGCTCAAATACTTTTTGAATAAAGGTAAGGAGCAGATAACTTTTCACAAGAGACCATTCATGCTGAGTAGTATCTAAAGAAGTCATTACCATTCACCGCCTTAGGAAAATGTGATGATAATTCATAACCGATTGAAAAAAAAAAGAACCTTCGTTCTCGAGAACTTATGTTCTTATTTTAGTTTATTATTCCTTTTTTTTCAAGGGGAAATTAACAAACATAAAAGGTTTGACATCTTGATATGAGCATGGTATGATCTATCTTGTCGCTAAGAAAGATAGATCTTTCGAGGTATATGACAACATATATGCGGTCGTGGCGGAATTGGCAGACGCGCACGGTTCAGGTCCGTGTGGGCTAACCCCCGTGGAGGTTCGAGTCCTCTCGACCGCATCATCTTATAATATACAGGTTCGTGAATTGCTTTTGTAGCAGTTTGCGGACCTTTTTGTATGCTTAAAAGATTTAAGTTGTTACCCAAGACCTGTGTCGAAGAAATCTCTCCGAAGCTATGAGAACAGGATAATAAGTCTACTGTTGGAATGACCTTATAAGCGCATTCCGGTGGATTTTTCCTAATTGAATCTACTGAATACGAGACTTTTGGAGGCACTCAAAAAATAACAAATAAAACAACTGCCGCTCGTAAGATGTAGCGGCAGTTGTTTAGAATTAACTACATGGAATTAACTGTATCAAAACTCAACATCTCTTTTTTTCTTGGAGCGCGCCCCTGCCAAACGGACAACTAGCGAAGCTACCACCAAAATTGCAGTTACTCCCACAAGGATAACAAAAAAGGATTGATCAAAAGCAGAACGGCCCGCATCTTTCAGTGCTTCTGCAGCCTGGGCAGGCAAACCCTCTGCAGCTATGAGCGCTTCATCCAGGCTGTCTTTCACATTCGCTGGAACGTGGAGTCCCGTAGGGACTTTCATAGCTAGGGAATACGCAAGAGTTGACATGCTTCCGATGATAGCAATCCCTGATGCTCCCCCCATTTCATAGGCAACTTCTTCAATCGATGCAGCCATGCCTGCTTTGTGTGCCGGGGCATAGTTCATAATGGAGTGAGATGCTGCTGTCATACCTGCTCCCAAACCCACACCAAGTAAAGCCAATCCAAGAATCTGCCCGGCCATGCCTGAATTAAATTGCGTGAGATAGATGCCCATTCCCAGACCGGCAATCAGAAGAGAGAAGCTTTTAATACGGATAACGTCATAGCGATGCAATATGGACCCGGTTAAGGGGCCAGCAATGAGAGATGCAATCGGTATGCTGATCGTGTACAGTCCTGCTTGGAGAGGCGACAGACCTTCCACCAGTTGAAGACGCTGAGTTACAATATATTGAATCCCCATCTGTGTAAATGCACCCACCAAGGCCGTTATAAATCCGGTGCTGAACCTTGTAATTTTAAATAAAGTAAGATCAATAAGAGGGCTAGCGCTTTTATTTTGACGACGGATAAAGATGATAAGTGCCAAGACGCCGATAACCGCACCTATTACGGCCAATATTGGAGACCCGTCACGACGGGCAAACTCTTTGATGGAATAGATGAGTCCCACCATGGCGATCATGATTTGGATGGAGCCGGTAAGATCCCATTTTTTCTCTTTATTGCCCGCATGTTTTGGAACATAAATCAGAGTTAATGCAAAAGCAATGATCGCAATCGGCAAATTAATCAAAAATACAGAACCCCACCAAAAATGCTCTAAAAGAAGCCCGCCGACGATAGGACCTAGTCCTGCTCCTCCTGCAGAAACGGAGCCCCAAATGCCGATCGCGAATCCACGCTCGCGTTCATCTGTAAATGTAACCCTAATGATTGACAAGGTAGCGGGCATCATCATAGACGCTCCGACTGCAAGAAGAACCCGAGACGCCACCAATACAAAGGGCACGGGGGAAAAGGCGGCAGTAAGCGAAGCAGCAGCAAATACAAGCAACCCGAGGGTAAAGATTTTTTTATAACCCAAGCGGTCCCCAAGCGTTCCCATTGCTGGCAGCAGGCCCGCCATAACGAGCGAGTAGCCATTGAGAATCCATAATTTTTCTGACGCTGATGCACCGAGGTCATGGGTTAAGCTCGGCAATGCGGTATACAGGATGGTCATATCCATCACAATAAGCAAAAGAGCGCTTGATACGATAGCCAGAACCAACCAGCGTTTGAATTTAGACATGTTGTTCCTCCGTGAATATAAATTTAAGTTATTACAATTTAAAACCTTAATCTATAGGGTTACCCTATAGTCAAGTGCTAATTCTCGGGATAAAATAGACATACTAAACTTCTAAAACATAACGGAGGAATGAGTTATGTCAAAAAGTCACAGCCCATACTTTACTACCAGTGAGCTGGCCAAGACTTGCGGAGTCACCAAACATACCCTGTTCCATTATGATGAGATCGGGCTCTTGAAACCAGAATTCACAAACTCAAAAGGCTATCGTTTTTACTCCATTCAGCAATGCTACGCGCTTGATATTATTAATGTGCTAAAGAAGGCGGGAAGCTCACTACAGGAAATCAAGGAATTTATTGAGAATCAGAATACGCCTCTGCTCATAGAGCTATTCAAACAGAAACTGCATGACCTTGAAGTGGAACGGATTAGAATAAAACGGATGCAAAGCCTATTGAAAGATGCCATTGAAATGACGGAGCAAGCCAAGGGAGAGTTACACGATGGACCGTCGATAGAAGAATGTGAAGAGGAATATTTCATTGCCACACAACTGGAACAGGGTGATGGTGATAAGGAGTTTGCTCACAAATTAAGTGAACATCGAGATTATTGCGAAAATCACTTTACTGATTATGAGTTTCCGATCTGGACCATTTTATCCAAGGATCGGTTTGAGTCAGGGGATTATTATTCCGATTATATTGCCAATAAGCTAAAGGCTCCGACTGTGGGAGAGAGAATAGTTACCAAACCCAAAGGCCTCTATGCTGTCTTAAATCACAGAGGATCATATGAAACAATGTCTGAAGCGTACTCCGTTATAAAAGAGTATATAGCGAGTAAAGGGATGACTGTGTGCGGGAGTGCGTACGCAGTGGATTTGCTCAACTATTTCGCAGAAAAAAATCCAGACGACTATGTAATACGGATATCGGTTGAGGTTTGTAAAGGGAGAAAATTTCTTTTATAAGGTTATCTTTTAAGATATGATAAAAAATAACGCACTTTATGATTGAAGCTATTGAAAGGTTGGATGAAATATGGAGAAAGCAACTTTTGCAGGTGGATGCTTCTGGTGTATGGTGACTCCGTTTGAGGAGCAGCCGGGCATTCATGGCATTGTGTCAGGATACACTGGAGGAACGATTCCTGATCCGACCTACGAGCAGGTTAAAACAGGAACTACAGGTCACTACGAGGTGGTGCAGATTACTTTTGAGCCTGAGCTGTTTCCTTATGAAAAGCTGCTCGAATTATATTGGCCGCAAACAGATCCTACCGACGGGGAAGGTCAATTCCAGGACCGGGGTACACAGTATAGACCCGCAATTTTTTATCATACAGAGCAGCAACGTGAGCTTGCGCAACAGTCCAAGGAGCAGTTGGTACAAAGTGGACGTTTTGATAAGCCAATTGTAACGGAGATTCTTCCTGCTTCTATTTTTTATCCGGCAGAGGATTATCATCAGGATTACCACAAGAAAAACGTGAAGCACTATAAGGAAGATCGGGCCCAATCAGGCCGTGATGAATTTATTGATAAGAACTGGTAAGCGGCTTTAATATACGTTTCTACGCACGATAAGGCAGATCAGGGAGTATTCCATGGATCTGCCTTATACATATTTAGACGAGGTTACTCACACAATGAAGGGACAGAGAAGGAGGCTGACCCGCAATGAGTACACGACGGAAGCTACACATGAGAAACATAATAAAAAAGGCTTTAAAGGCATCTCGCGGCCGGAAAGAGCCAGCTTATGTACCTGTATTCCATTCAAGCTCTAAAATACGGAGAACCGTAGTACTCTGTATTTCGGTATGCATGTTATTCATGGTCTGTTGTACTGGTGTTGCAAAAGCATTAGACAAACAGGACGTGCCGCAAAAGATGGTTGCCGTCATTATCGACGATCTGGGAAATAATATGAAAGGGACTGAGCAAATTTTAAATTTACCCGTTAAGATTACCGTTGCTGTGATGCCTTTCCTGCCTACAACCAAGCAGGACGCTATGGAAGCGCATAAGCGTGGTCATGATGTCATCGTCCATCTTCCAATGGAACCAAAGCAGGGAAAGCCCGAATGGCTTGGACCCGGAGCAATTAAGGCAAATATGACGGATGAAGAAGTACGCGCTAAGGTGACAGCAGCCATAAAGGATGTTCCTTATGCGATAGGAATGAACAACCACATGGGTTCCAAGGTCACTTCGGATAAACGCATTATGTCTATTGTTCTTGATGTTTGTAAGGAGCATGGACTATTTTTTGTCGACAGCCGTACTAATTATTGGTCAGTGGTACCTGAACTTGCCGCTAAAAAGGGAATGCCACCGGTACGCAATGATATTTTCCTGGATGATGTCCATACACTCGCTCATGTGAATCGGCAACTTACAAAAGTGGTTGAGTGGCTGGACGAGCACGATACATGCGTAACGATTGGGCACGTTGGCGTGTCTGGCATGTATACATCCTCGGCTCTTCATTCATCGGTTCCCAAGCTAAAGGAGCACGCCAAATTTGTGGGTATTAGCGATTTGGTGCGTGCTGTATGGGGATGGACTGGAGACCCAGCCACCAACACTACCATGCCGTCAGATGCGCAATAATGCCTTCGGCAACAGCTTCAGCAATGCTTTTTTGACCGCGATCCCCGGAAAGCATGGCTCTGTCCTGTTCGTTACTGATAAATCCGGTTTCCACAATTACAGCGGGATGCTGGATTTTATTCAGAAGATAAAAGGGTTTTCCGTACACTGTTTCTCTATTCATGCAAAATAAGCGGTTTAATGAATGCTGAATCCGTTCAGCCAACAGATAGCTGCTGCCTTCATCCTGATACAGCACAATGGGTCCACGTTTTTCGGTACGTTTGGTCCAATTGACATGCAGGCTTACAACCAAAGCGGTGGGCAGTTGTTCTGTTAGACTTTTACGTTGAGCCAGGTCTTTAAGGTGCCGGGATTTGGACTGCAACCAACGGTTATCGTCACTCAGTGCGTAGTCCTTGTCCCGGTTTAGGACAGCAGGGTAACCCTGGGAGCGTAAGATCAAGTACAGCTTTTGAGCAATGGCGAGATTGATATCTTTTTCCAAAAGCCCTTTGTGACTTGTTCCACCATCCACACCGCCATGGCCTACATCAATCAGGACAACGGGCTTGGCAAAAGCGTGATAGGACGAATGTACGTTGGATGGACCCTCTCTATACTTGTTCGGTTCGTTACTTTTCTCGTCGGGCTGAGCAGCTGTATAGGTAAATGGGGCAAATACAGCACTGCAAAGGATGCATAGACTCAACCCCAGCCCTGTCAGCCATATCTTGTTTAACTTTTTATTCCGCACGTTCTATTCCTCCAGTGGACGAATTGATTGTTTACTGAAAAACCATGCATAACAGACATCAAACCTAAAGCAGCTTAGCTGCCTTCAAACATAACAATTAGCCTTGAGGCAACTGTTATGTTGAAGATAGTATGTTCCATTTAAGGGAAACCATGCATAGTTATTCTCGCAGGGGTTAGACATTTTGGAAAATGAGCAAGCTAGTTGTATCTTCACCTAACGTGTAAATCCGATATTTTCAGGCAATGTGAATGGACATGATAGGGGCAGAATTGAGGAGGTCATGAAGGATGGCGAAGAGTGACGAACTGGTGACGTATATTACGCAGCGAATTGTTCGCTATATGGAAACGCCGCGTGATGTTCGACGCAGTCAAAAACAAGCCAGAGAGCCGTGGGTGAGCAAATGGTTTGGTATGTTGCCTCTGGCTCTGAAAATGTGGATGAAATCCACACGCAGAGAACGAAGAGAGCGACATTAAACTCGCCAAAGAGACCACAAGAGGCATAGGGGATGCCATTTGAGGTCTCTTTTTGTGTTGTAGGGATCATTCCGAATCATTTTGCGTGTTTCTTAATAACTAAGAGTCCAAACGATAAAATTCACCAGCTGACAATAACTGTTTTAAGGGTACAAATCGGGACAGTCCATGATGGTAGGTTAACGCATATAAATTGGGTTGGGACGGATGGTCTGGGGATATCCAGGACTGATACCCACTGATGGATAAGGGACCTCCAAAGGCAAAATTGATACCTGTGGCAGAAAATATAATACGCGGTGAAATACTCAGTGTATCCATAAATTGGGCTGTGTTACGGACAGAAAGTTTTTGCTTGGGTTGAAGCCAACCCAGATCGTCATAGGGATCAAAAGGAGCAGACGAGACCGTAACCGCTTGCGCCTTTGTTTTCAAAAAGGGTACAGATGAAGAGAATGCGTTGTTCTGGAGCTTATGTTTCCAACTCCCATCTGCCACTTCTACAGGTAACGGATCGCCAGTCACAGCATCAATACATATTTCGCTGCCTGTAGAGGAACGCACCAGCCAGTAGGCTAGTAGCGGTTCCTCATACATAGGTGTGATTTGCAGCTTGTCGATAGATGAAAGATCAGTATCTGTGAGCGACACCAGGGATTGACGAAGTACAGCCATACTATAAGGCCCGCCCGGACCATTCCCGTATTCGTTGAGTTGATATGCGCCATTGGAGTCTGAGCCGATAATCAGGTAGCCGATGTATTCTCCCGCACGGTTTACTTGAACAAGCCAACTATGGGTTCCAGGTCCGAGCGGATGATAGCTAAGCTCAGCATCTTTCCACGAGGCAAAAGGGGGCTGCGATGATAGGGATTGTACCGTGTTGTCCGCAGTCTGTTTTACGTCTGCGGGCACGCCTTGCTCCTCAGTAGGAAAACTTGCTGAAACGTCACCCGGGGAAGGGGTAATAGGACTCGTGGAATTCAATGGAGGAACCCACGAGCTTTCGTTGTAGAGAGACACCGAGTTTAAATTGTTGCCTTGTGCGGCTGAGG
The DNA here is from genome assembly GCF_038005565.1 of Paenibacillus sp. FSL R10-2748. Taxonomy (NCBI): domain Bacteria; kingdom Bacillati; phylum Bacillota; class Bacilli; order Caryophanales; family Paenibacillaceae; genus Paenibacillus; species Paenibacillus sp. FSL R10-2748. Next base: position 496,790 of record NZ_JBBOTK010000001.1, on the reverse strand, counting down.
GAGCCGCATGAATGGAAGTGAACGGACAGACTGCGGACAGGCCGATCAGAACAGCTGCGATCATACCTATGCTATAGTGCCCGGAATGACTCTTATTCAATGTAATCCACCTTTCTGTCGGCTTGATTGCCCGACGGAGGCATTCTTTTTTATCCAGCATACAGCCTGTCCGATAAAAAGACTGCTGCACCTTGTCGGCATAAATGTCGTATCCAGGTTCGTTTTTTGCTGTCGATACATAGGAGACATGTTTAACCAAACTTGTGGTTACAGCAGCGGAAACTGATGTAGGCTGAAGCAAGATGTTACAAGCTGACGATACCTCTGCAACTTTTCTGCGAAGGAGCGAGAGATATCGGTTACCGCAGATGAAATATCCCGCAGTTAATGGCGGATACGAGTACCTTTGGCTCATATTGCCATACCATTTCTTTACGGCGGGCTTGATGCTGCTCTGAAATGGCTTCTTTTTTATCCTCTTCCTCTTTCTGCTCTTTGATTAGATCATCGTAGTAGTGGTCAATAACCTCCAATTCCTCGCGCAATCGTTCCTTCGCCTGCTCAGCCCAACCATAATCTTGCTGACGGAGTTGTTCAGTGATGTAGCTTTCAAGCGAGGTGGAAGCTTCAGGGACAGATAGCTTGGCAGGCTGTACATGCATATTGCCCGCCAGCAGCGGGCTGAGCTGCCGGGTTTCGAGCATGGCGCCAAAATCGGTTACAATGGTGCCGCTTTTGAGCGAAATACCTAGCCACTGAAGTTCCTCACGCTTCAAATCGCAGGCGAATTCAATCTTATAGCAAATGCTGAGCCAAGCTTCATAGACTACGGGAGAGCGGGCAGACAGCTGACGGGCATCAGGCTGCTCAAACAAATAAACATATTTCCCTCCATCCCGTGCGGCTTCAAAAATTTGATGCAGCCGACGGCTTCCATATCGAAGCTCCTCCTGCAAAATACGTCCAGGTCCCAATTGTTGTAACGTTGGTACATGACCGAAGTAACGCCCCATGACCTGATCCTGTGCTGCGTTGCCTGATGCTGGAGTTGGTGGCGTATGATCGGCTAAACGTTCCTGTTCTGTGCGATAGGCTTCCCCATCAAAGATGAAAGTGAAGGACATCGTCTGCGCTGGAACGCCAGTACGCTCTACGTATCCCCAATAGTAGGGGCGGTTTGTTAGGGCTTTATCCGCTTCTGGAGAAAGCTTGACAGTTACATGGTGGGGCGACCTCTCGATGACACTACATCCGGTAGCTTCCAGATAGGTGTGGACAAAGCGCTGGACTTGCTGTGCATTCATGGTCAAACTAGCGACCTCCCTTCACACTGCGTCGAGCTTTGCCTGGAGGAACCGTATTGCCTGCTAAGCCTAATAAATTCTCGGTGTTTGGCTGGTCTGTGCGCAGTTGTTCCATTTCCTGTTTGATGGAATCCAGCGAGTGACCCAGATTTTGCATTTTTTTGCGAATTTCATCATCGCTACTGGATTCAAGCATAATTTTATACAAACTTTTTTCAATGGATTCTTTCTTCTCAAACTTCTCCAGAATAACGTCCAATCCGCCAATGACCATCTCAAACATATTTATCTTTTCATGCAGCAGATGCAGGATATGCTCCTCAATCGTTCCAGTTGTGGACAAGTTAAAAATATTAACATCATGCGTCTGTCCAAGTCGATGTACCCGTCCGATCCGCTGCTCCACGCGCATGGGATTCCACGGTAAATCGAAGTTAATCATATGGTGACAAAATTGCAGGTTAATGCCTTCACCACCCGCTTCGGTGGCAATCATGACCTGAATGCGCCCACGGAACAGATCCATCATCCAATCCTTGCGTCCACGGTTCATGCCGCCTCGGTAAGGAACAGCAGATAGGCCACGGTCACGGAAATAGTTCAGCAAATACTCCTGTGTGGCTCGGTATTCTGTAAAAATGATCACTTTTTCGTTCATCTGACGGATAAGCTCAAGCGCTTTTTCTGCTTTGGAATTGGCCTTGATCGCTTTAATGTGTGCAACCAAATCCCAGACACGATCGCGTAGAGGAGAGTCTGGAGCCATCTTTTTAGACAAATTGACCAGAGTCACGAACACAGCGTCCCGGCTGCTGCACACTTCCCGTTGAAGGGTGACGAGAGACAGCATGCTACTTAAATTTCCGCCATTCGCCTGGTATTGCTCTTTGACAAAAGAGGTCACCCCATCGTACAGCGCTTGCTCTTCCGGCGAAAGTTCCAAGTGAATGTTGGAAACATTTCGTTTGGTGAATTGAACCGGGCCTTCTCCGCGACGATTGCGGATCATGACTTTAGACAGCTCATCCTTGAGCTGATCTTCATTTTTAGGCAGACGTTTATCTACAACAAAGTTGGCTGAAAAATCGCCATGTCTTCCCAATTGACCGGGCTTGAGCAGTGTAATCAGGTTAAACAGCTCAGACAGATCGTTTTGTACAGGTGTTGCTGTCAGGAGCAAACAATATTTTTTACGCAGCTTCATAATGAACTGGTAGTTGGATGTCTTTTTATTTTTCAGCTTATGAGCCTCGTCTATAATGAGCAGGTCATAATCGGTATCTAGCAGGATGTTACTATGGGGCTCCCGCTTGGCGGTATCCATAGAGGCCACGACGACCTCGGAAGACCAAGAATACGCTTTCTTCTGGGCGACAGCGGGAATACCGAATTTGCTGTTCAGCTCACGCACCCATTGTAGGACCAGGGATGCGGGTACAAGAATAAGCACTTTGGAAGCCAGCCCGCGAACCAGATATTCTTTTAGGATCATTCCAGCTTCGATCGTTTTGCCTAGGCCGACTTCGTCGGCAAGAATGGCACGTCCGGACATTTGAAACAGTACCTTCCGAGCGGTATCCAGCTGATGGGGTAGTGGAGTGAGGTCTTGCAAATGCTGTAGACATTGAAGCTCATCGAAGCTCGGCACCAGCTTGGCTTTTTCAGCCTCAATGGCCAGCTGATACAGATTCCAATCTCCCCAAGGGCCACCTTTGCGTAGGCGTTGGTCCAGCTCATCCTGCCAGCTTCGATCAAATTGCACCGGAACAGGCAGTGGCGCTTGATTGTGTATATGCGGGGAACTTGTCGATTTGGCTTTCATGATGATTCCCTCCCTCCTGGTAGTAGCACAGTTGAAGCTCTTGGTTCTGTCACATATGTGGCATCTATTTAGCACAGATCGTAGATGTAGTATGGACGGAAAAAGATATCTTCATAACAGGAGGGATGAAATCCTTTAGCTGCCTTCCATTAACTTTTGGAGTTTACTTTCCGTAGAGGTTTGCGCATTGGGGGTGTAAATGCTACAACGGAGATCAACACTGCCTTGTACCTGAAGAGAAGTCAGGTCAAATAGCATTTTGCCAGCCTTGGCATGACGAAATTCAATGAGCACCTCCGGTGCGGAGCTTACTTCACTCTGATTCCAAAGCTCGTTAAACTCTGGGTAGGCCTGGCTCATATTTTGTATAAATTGTGCATACCAGGGGTCTGTCACGTATTGCCCGTAATAAGCGCGGAAAATAGCAAGGAACCCCTTTACAAAGTGTTCCCAGTTCACGGCTAGACTTTTAAACTCCTTTTTGGTGAATAGCAGTTCAATCATATTGCGTTGCTCATGTGGTAGCTCGGCAAAATCCATAAAAACATGAGCAGCAGCGGCGTTCCAGCCGACAATATGACAGCGCCGATCTGAAATAATAGCAGGGCAGTAGTGCAGCTCTTGTACGATCTTTTGCAGAGAGGGGGAAATGACGGCTTGCTCTGCAGGAGCAGGAAGGCTGTGAGACCCGGCTTCGATCGCCAAATCATACAAATATTTGCGCTCGTCTGTGTTCAACTGCAATGCGGCAGCAATAGCATCCAACACAGAGGCGGACACCTTAATATCTCGTCCTTGCTCCAGCCAGGTATACCAGGTCGTACTGACACCTGCCAGCTGAGCGACTTCTTCTCTGCGCAAGCCTGGTGTTCTGCGACGTGATCCTTGGGGGAGACCGACCATATGTGGGTGTAGGCGGGCTCTTTTCGTTTTTAGAAAAACAGATAGTGCTTCCAGACGTGCTTCCGTTTTCATAGGTATTTTCTCTCCATTCAATGGGTATATCCGAAGTGAGCAAATAAGGCATTTACTATAGTAGTGTTCATTATACCAGGATAAACAAACACTTGTAATAGGATAAGACGAGGGTAAAATGAGGATTATAAGTAAGTCACCGAGCAGGAGGAATGAATAGCTTATGCAAAGAGTAGTGATAACAGGTATGGGTGTCGTTTCCCCACTGGGTAATGAAGTGGACACGTTGTGGAAGAATTTGCTGGAAGGCAATTCAGGTATACGTAAAATTGATACATTCGATGTGTCCGATTTGAAAGCACAAATTGCTGGACTGGTACAGGATTTTGATGCAGAAAAGCAATGGGGACGTAAAGATGCTAGACGAATGGATCGGTTTACTCAGTTTGCATTATATGCGGCAGAACAAGCGCTCAAGGATTCCGGTCTGGAACTGGATCATACCGATTTGGAGCGTGTCGGTGTTTATGTGGGATCGGGAGTCGGCGGTTTGGATACGTTGGTGGACAATGTAGATGTTCTGCTACATCGTGGACCGGGCAGAGTTAGCCCGACGCTGGTGCCCATGATGATCTCAAATATGGCTGCTGCTCAAATTAGTATCGCGTTTGGAGCGATGGGACCTACGCTTTCACCCGTGACGGCTTGCTCTATTGGGAATACAGCAATTGGAGAGGCGTTTCGGACGATTCGTACAGGAGATGCGGATGTCATTTTTGCCGGTGGGGCTGAAGCGGCGGTGACTAGATTAGCCTTGGCGAGTTTCGCTAATGCGACTGCCTTGTCCACACGTAACGAGGAGCCTTCTATAGCAAGTCGACCTTTTGATCAGAATCGGGACGGCTTTGTCATGAGCGAAGGTGCAGGTATTCTGGTACTGGAGTCACTGGAACACGCTATCCGACGTGGTGCGGAAATCTATGGTGAGGTCATCGGTTATGGAGCCAGTTCGGATGCTTATCACATGGTTGCACCGCATCCCGAAGGAACCGGAGCTTACTTGGCGATGAAAGCGGCCCTTCGTTCGGCTCACATCTCCCCTGAGGAAGTGGACGTGATTAGCGCCCACGCGACGAGTACGTCTGTCGGGGATGTCGCTGAGACCCTTGCAATCCACAAGCTTTTTGGTGATTATGCCTATCAGATTCCGGTTACTGCGAATAAGTCCATGCTGGGTCATATGCTGGGGGCTGCGGGCGGTGTTGAAGCGATTGCACTTGTGCAAAGCCTGCGAGAAGGTATCATTCCGCCAACCATGCATCTGGATAATCCAGACCCTGCTTGCGATCTGGATTATGTGCCTCACGAAGCGCGCAAGGTTCCACTAAATATTGGGCTATCTAATTCTTTCGGCTTCGGTGGTCATAATGCGGTTATTGTGCTGAAGCGCTACGAGTCATAATTTGTAAGGAGTTATTGAAACCTCAGGCATTCTATCCGGCTGGATAGAGCACCTGAGGTTATTTTAATCGAAGAATAACAGATTCATTTTAGATAAAAGATAGAGTAAGATGAAGGAAAACATTTGGAGGGACGTGAAACCATGATTTTAATCAGGAACATACAATCAGCAGACGCTGAAGCGTATTGGAATTTGAGACTGGAAGCCCTGCAAATGAACCCTGAAGCTTTTGGAACCTCCTATGAGGAAGCTGCGAGAGTTCCATTATCTGATGTGGTGAAGCAGATACAAAATAAACGAGATCATTACATACTTGGTGCATTTACAAAGGATCATCAGCTAGCTGGTATGACTGGGTTTAGAAGAGAACAAAAAATAAAAACGCAGCATAAAGGAACGATTTGGGGAGTTTATGTACCATCGACCTACCGAGGTCAGGGGATCGCTAAAAAACTTTTATTGGAAGTCATCAGCCAAGGTAGAAAATTGGAAGGTTTGAAGCAAATTAACCTGAGTGTGGTAACTACCAATCAAGCTGCTGTTAAGCTGTATAGGAAGTTGGGATTTGAAACCTATGGTATAGAAAAGAATGCTTTAGAATATCACGGACAGGAATATAATGAGGAACTCATGGCTTATTTTTACTAAGGGTGAAAGGTTTTGAAAAAATGAAAATTGACCGATTGCTTTCTATCGTCATTTTGCTGCTAAAGAAAAATAGAGTACAAGCGAAGGAACTGGCTGATTTATATGAGGTTTCGATCCGGACGATCTATAGAGATATTGAAGCGATTAGTATGGCAGGTATTCCGGTGGTGACTTATCAGGGAGCCAATGGGGGAATCGGTCTGATGGAAGGATACCGTTTGGATCGCAGTATGCTGACGGATAACGATGTCAAGGACATTGTGATGGGGCTGCAGAGTTTGTCCTCGACGTTGGGCAGCCCCAATGTGTCGCGGTTACTTCATAAATTTGAAAGTATTATACCGGAGTCCGGGAAAGAGCGATTTAGTGTCCGTACCACACAGTTTATCGTCGATCATTCGGGATGGGGAAATCAAGCTGCACAGGAAGGCAAATTGAAAAAGGTGAAAGAAGCAATGAGCCAAGCGCGTACTGTCGCTTTTACCTATCGAAATGCGGAAGGAGCCATAACGGAACGGAATGTTGAACCGCATACGCTCGTTCTGAAAGGACAACAATGGTTTGTATATGCGTATTGTCCCGATAGGGAGCAGTTTCGTCTATTCAAACTCTCCCGCATGAGTGACCCTGTGGTTACAGAGACAGTTTTTGCTCGCAGGGACCTTTCTTATGAAGTGCTGCCGTGGAATGAGGGACGGATGGAGGCATCCAGAGCCGTACAACCATTTACGCTACAATTTAACCGTAATTCAAGGCATTTGGCGGAGGACTGGTTTGGCGTAGAAGCATTGACCGAGCAGGAGGAAGGGATCTACACGGTTTCGGTCCCGTTTCCCGAGGATGCATGGGCGTACGGATTTATTTTAAGCCTGGGACCGGATGTGGTTGTCAAGGAACCAGCCCATTTGCGAGACAAGATTCATAAGATGGCGCTGAGTATTGCGTCTAATTATGAAGAAGTTCGGGAATCATCTTAGATTAAGTAAAACAAACCTGACCCATAGTTGTCAGGTTTGTTTCGTTATACTGGTGGCATACCTGATATCAGTTAGCGAAAGGGGATTTACGAGGATGGATAAAGCTTGTCAAAGTTGCGGGATGCCGTTGGAGCATGAGGACCAATATGGAACGGATGCACAACATCATAAAACGGATGAGTATTGCAAGTATTGTTACAAGGAAGGCGAATTTGTACAGCCTGAATTGACTATGGAGGGAATGATTCAGCAGTCTGTGCCTTTCCTGGTAGAGAAGGGGATGCAGGAAGAAGAAGCGACTTCGATGCTGCGTAATTACCTGCCGTTTTTGAAACGATGGCGGTCCTCAGAGGATACGGGGCTTACACTGGATGGACCCATTCGGGAAGAATATCGAGGTGAGATCCGTTTGATTGGGTTGAAAGCACGTACAAGTAATCAGAATGAACAAACATCTCACGGGATCATTCCAAGCATGTGGGAACGTTTTTGGAGTGAGGACGTGCCTGGTCGGATAAAGGAAAAAGCAGGACATGCTTCTGTCTATGGTTGCTATACTGACTATGAAAATGGAGCTTTGGGCGAGTATACATTTTTTATCGGGAAGGAAGTGGCTGTTGATTTCCAGACTCCTGATGACCTTGAAGAACTTGTCATTCCGGCTGCACGCTATGCTATTTTTCAGGCAACTCAGGAACCTTCTTCTGTCTTCCGTGTATGGCAGACGATTTGGGAGTGGGCTGCCATGGGACAAGGGGAGCGGACATACACAGGTGATTTTGAAGTGTATGGCAGTCCAGATGAACCTGTTTTGATTTATATTGCAATCAAGTGATGATTTTGTCGTGACAGAAGAGAACCGCCTGGCCATTATTGTGGACCAAGCGGTTTTTTCTGATTCAATCAATAGCAGTCTCCCCATCAAGTTGAACGTCGAGTTACAGCCCAAAAGATGAGAGCCAGAGCACTGACACCAGCTCCTAATAGACACACCCCGTTCCATCCGGCATAGATGTACATATGAGTGGAAGCAATGGCCCCGGTGGCGCTACCGATGGAATAAAATATCATGTAGCCTGCAGTAAGTCGGCTCCGTGCCTCAGGGCGAACATTGAAAATCAGGCTTTGGTTGGTGACATGTACAGCCTGTACGGCCAAATCCAAAAGTATTACGCCAAGAACTAAAGCGAACAGAGAATGCTCGGTGTAGCGGATAGGTAACCAGGATAGCAGCAATACAACTAGTGCGATACCCGTCGTCCGTTGTCCCAAGCCCTGATCGGCAAGACGCCCTGCTCGTGCTGCTGCTAATGCCCCGGCGACTCCAGCCAGGCCAAAGGCTCCGATGGCTGTATGTGAAAGAGATAGAGGTGGGGCACTGAGAGGTAACACAAGCGAAGTCCACAATATGCTGAACGCCGTAAAAATGAGCAGCGCAAGGACAGCACGAATACGCAGAATTCGTTCTTGCACGAACAGTACGATAACCGAGCGGAGCAGTTGCGGATAGGAAAGTGTCACACTTGTGGGTTCGTTCTTTGGCAACACCCGCAACAGAGCTACAGCCATAAACAGCGTAAGTATAGCAGAAACAAGGTAAACTGAACGCCAGCCTGCCAGATCAGTTAATACACCGGCCACGGTTCGTGCCAGCAGAATGCCGATAACGACTCCACTGGTCACCAGACCTACGATACGCCCACGTTCAGTCGGATTAGCCAAGGTAGAGGCGAAAGCCACGAGTGTTTGAGTGACTACAGCCAGCAGTCCAATCATTGCCATTCCCATAAGCAGTATTGTACGGGTAGGAGCAAAGCTAACCACGATTAGTGCCAGCACGGATAGCAGCATTTGCCCTGTAATCAGTCGCCGTCGATTCAAAAGATCGCCAAGCGGGACGAGCAGCAACAATCCCAACGCATAACAAATTTGCGTAATGGTAATGACCATGCCTACCGATGAGTGCGTAATGCCAAATTCGTTTGCCAGCGCATCCAGCAATGGCTGTGCATAGTAAATGTTAGCGACAGCCAGCCCGCAGGCTATGGCAAACAAGAGTGCCACAGATCGGGACAAGGAGGGAATGGGAGCTGTTTCGGCAGCATTTGCTACCGTTTGATGAGGGAGGAGTACCGCTTTTTCTTCTGACGTCTTCATTTTCACATACCACGTCGCTTTCTGTAATTTACATACCGTTGAGTATAATATACCGATTGGTATGTAATGAATTTAGGTCAATATAACTCGTGCAAATATAAAATGTCAAGAGTTTATCATGTACATATTTGACAGTTTCTTTTCCTGATCATACAATCTTAATATACTGAACGATATGAAAAGAAGGAGCTGCTTATGGTTCGACCACGGGAATTTGATGAAGATCAAGCGTTGAATGCAGCGATGCAAATTTTTTGGGAAAAAGGATTCGAGGCTACATCTTTAAGCGATTTAACCTCCAAAATGGGAATTCAGCGCCCTAGCATTTACGCTGCTTTTGGAGACAAGAAGCAATTATTCGAAGCCGCGCTGCGCAAATATACGCAATCCCACGCTGCTTATGTACGCTCTAGACTACAAAGCAATTCTTCTGTAAAAGAAGCGTTTTACAATTTTTTTGGAGGAATCGTGGCAGAAGAGTACGAGGATGGGCCTAATAGGGGATGCTTTTGTATCAATACGATGGTAGAATTAGCCCCTCATGATGAAAGATTTGAAATTTTAACCAGAGAACATCAGATGTATCTTTCTGCCGTCTTTCAGGAAACCCTTGAGCGCGGTATACGATCAGGAGAGCTGGAGGCTAGCATGGACGCACGAGCTCTGGCCCATACGATGGTCTCTTTGTTAATCGGGATTACCGTGATGATGAAATCACGTCCAGCGCGCTCTTTTGTAGATCAGGCGGTTGCGACTTTACTTATATTACTGGATGGGAAATAGAGATGAAGGGAAGAAGCAGGGATGCCACAGATAAAGGCCGTTCAAACCCCGATTGGAGCATTGTATGGACGAGATGCGATCTATTTGGACCATGTGCATATGAATTATTCGAAGAAGGAGCTAGTTTTGAAGGGAGAGATTAATGGGGGGCTGGCAGCGGAAGCAACAGATGGTTTTGTGCCCTACGAACTGATATTCACAGAAGTCTACTACTTCAACATGATTGAACTGGACGTTGCTTTGCACCTGTCTGATCGGGAATATACGCAGGGCAGCAGCTTTGATGAGCTTACAGATACGCCGTTATTGGCTACAATAGCAAGTGCACGGGGGAAAAATCTAAAGCACCTTATGCTGAAAACCTATGACGATATAGTAGAAATTGCCTGTGGAGACTATAAGATGACTATATAAACGGTTGATTTTTAGAAGAGGAGCAGGATCAATGGATACCCAAATTGAACTATTAAACGTGACTGTATGCTGAATATGTTATTCATACTGTCGGTCCTGTGTGGAATGGTGGCGACCATCGGGAAGAGGAGCTATTGGCGAAATGCTACCATAATGCACTCCAATTAGCTTTAGAACTGAATGCACGAAGCATTGCCTTTCCGAACATCAGCTGAATGAGAGAATACATGCGTGGAAATTAGGGGGGATCATGAATGCATGAGGAGCAAAACCAGGAACATTGGCCGGTGTGGGCTACGGAGCCTGTAAAAATAGTGAATGCTGATCCTGCCTGGTCAGAGCAGGGCTTAAAGGTCATTCACCAGTTGCGGGAGTTATTACTGCCGTTTAAGGTGACGGAAATCGAACATATAGGAAGCACGGCAATTCCCAATCTTTCCGCTAAGCCCATTATTGATATTATGGCAAAATTAGAATCTTGGGATCAACTGGAACAGGTCGTATCTGCTTTACAACCAGCAGGCTGGAACTATGTTCCACCTGAATTGGACGGTCGGGAATGGAGAAGATTTTTGGTTAAAGTGGAACAGGATCAAAGAAAGGGACATCTGCATCTCATGCTGAAATCTGATGAGCATTGGGATCAGCAGCTATTGTTTCGGAATCGACTTCGTGAACAGCCTGAGCTGATTCAGCAATATGATGTATTAAAAAGACGGCTGGCGATGGAAAATCAGCATGATCGTGAAGCATACACGGAGGCCAAGACTGATTTTGTGCAAAATGTTCTGAATACCGGACATCCTAAAGATTAGGACGACCGGACTCCTGGATACTTTCCGACCAAGCGCCGAAATCTCCGACATTTGTGATTGCCGTGTAGGGGAATGGCCGGAAGGCTTGCCAGCACACCAGAAAAAGCTTATTCAGAAGCTGCTAAAGTAACTTTCATCCAGTACTCATGTTCATTTCATGATAGGAAAAATCGTATTTATAGACGTTTCAAGAATACGCTGATGCGTTCCAAAGCCATTTCCAACTGTTCTCGTGATGATGCATACGAGCAGCGGATAAAGCCCTCGCCGCCTGGGCCAAATGCGGAACCGGGTACAGTAATGACTCCTTCTTCTTCCAGCAACCGCTTGGCAAACTGCTCTGAGCTTAACCCTGTGTGCATAATGGAGGGAAAAGCATAGAAGGCACCGTTTGGTTCGTGACATGGCAGTCCTGTCTGACATAGGCCTTCAACGAACCATTTTCTACGCAGATTGTAGGATTCCATCATACGATCTTTTTCCTCCAGCCCGTTACGCAGGGATTCAATTGCGGCAATTTGCCCGATAATAGGAGCGCACATGGCGGTATATTGATGAATCTTCAGCATAGCTGAAATCAACTCTCTTGGGCCGCACACGTAGCCGACCCTCCAGCCTGTCATCGCAAATGCTTTGGAAAAGCCGCTGATGAGCAGGGTGCGCTCTTTCATTCCCGGCAGAGCAGCGAAGCTTACATGCTTCTGTCCATAGGTCAGTTCAGCATAAATTTCGTCTGATATGACGACAAGATTATGCTCCTCAACCAGGCGGGCAATCGGTAGCCAATCCTCATAGGTCATCACCCCACCCGTCGGATTATTCGGATAACAGAGAATAAGCACTTTGGATCGTGGAGTCAGCTTGGCTTGGAGTGCCTCAGCTGTCAGCTTGAACTGCTGATCCGCAGAGGTTTCAACCGTTACGGTATGTCCTCCGTTCAGAAACGTGATGGGTGAATACGAAATATAACATGGAGCCGGAATGAGTATTTCATCGTGTGCGGTGATCAGGGCGCGTAGTGCCAAATCCAGTGCTTCACTGCTGCCAATGGTAACCATGATTTCATCTGTCGGGTTGTAGGATGTGCTGAAGCTGCTCTCCAGATATCCGGCAATCTCCTCACGAAGCTCGGGAAGACCAGCATTCGGTGTGTATGATGTTTTACCATTTTCCAGTGCTGTGATACAGGCCTTTCTGACATGTTGAGGGGTTACAAAGTCAGGTTCACCGACACCAAGCGATACAATATCTTTTCTGCCTGTACTATATTCGAAAAACTTACGGATGCCTGAAGGTGGCATTTCCCGTACAGCTGGAGTCAAAAAATCGGTTATTGATACTGCTGTCGATACATTTGTCATGATGATTTCCTCCTTTTTAAAAAACAAAAAAACCCGCCCCTGTAAAAGGGACGAGTTTATACCCGTGTTACCACCCTAGTTTCATTCCATAGGAAATGACACTCTGTTCACGTATCCATCAATACGTGTTCCGGTTAACGCTGGAAAGGCGGCAGAGCTTACTTCAGGTTCAGCCCGCTTCTCAGAGATGGCGTTCGGCTACCCTCGGAATGTTGGCTTTCACCTGCTCCAACTCTCTGCAAATCCGCTGTATAGCTTACTCGTTCTCGTCATTGAAATTTGTTACCGTATCAAGTTAGGTGTAATTATAAGCACAACATTTCAGGATGGCAAGTCTTTTTTTTAATAAACTTTAAAGACACATCATCATCATTGACGACTGGAAAATAACGTATATAGTGGTATCAAGGGGATTGTGCCCCAGATTTCAATGTGTTATATGACTATATTGCCAGAGAGGAATGGTATCCATATGAACGTATTTGAACGCTTTAGCGGTAAAGTTTTGCCGGCGGATTGGAGCTGGATCAATGAGCCGGCTAAATGGGGATTCGATGATTCCAAGTCTTTGCAAATTTCTGCACCTTCACAGGCAGATTTCTTTAGGGATCCGTCTGGCGCAGTGACTAAATCGTCCGCACCCTTTTTGCATACAACGCTTCAAGGTGATTTTACAATATGGACGAGGGTCCGTGTTGATATGAAGCAGCCTTATGATTCAGGATGCTTGATGATGATGGCGGATGATACCCACTGGGCTAAGCTGTGTTTTGAATATTTTGAAAGCACTCCATCTATTCTTAGTGTGGTCACTCGGGATACATCCGATGATTGTATCTCTGGGGTGATGGACGTGTCCAATCCATATTTACGAGTGGCACGAGCTGGAAATTGCTTTGCATTCCATTATTCATCAGACGGTCAGCATTGGAAGCTGGCGAGATATTTTGGTATGAATGTTCCTAACCAGCTAAAAGTTGGAGTTGTTGCTCAATCCCCGGTGGGGGAGGGCTGTGCTGTTACCTTTGATGCCTTGACGATAACAAACCATGTACCCGAGGACATACGAAACGTGGAGTAAATAGACAAAGGCTTTCTCTCTAAGTATGAAAGCGCTATAAAATAGGACTTAAAAAGACGTATATACGCATACTCAGGCAGGAGGTAGATGGAAACTTGCTGTTAAGAAAGAAGGGCTACAAGCTGCTCAGTTTGTTGGGAGTGCTGCTTGTAGCTACGTTGGGCTGTTTCGGACTCATTATGTATTTACAGTCCACAAGCGGAACAAGGATGTATCAATTTCTGTACTGGGATATATTCCTGGCCTGGGTTCCGGTCTTTATCACTCTGGGAATGATGGCTTTATCCAGACTGCGAAGTACAAAAGTGAGAAGTATTCTTTTATTTTTCTCTTCAATTGTATGGTTGTTTTTTCTGCCGAATGCTCTTTATTTGGTGACTGAGTTACTTCATGCGTTTCGTTTTTACGATGTGAATCCTGATACACGTTTTTGGTTGAACACACAATTTTGGTTTATCTTATTTACGTCTTTTTCAGCAGCAGGGCTGGGCCTTTTTCTTACATCCCTTTGTGTATTGGTGATCCACCATATGCTGAGGAGGATTTGTTCAGGTGGACTCGCATGGGCTGTAGTTTTTGTGTTGTTGTGGCTGGCCAGCATAGGCGTATATATTGGCAGATTTGCTCGCTGGAATAGCTGGGATGTATTATTGCAGCCACTGGTGCTCCTTGCGGATATTTGGAGATGGGGAGTACATGCAGGACCAAGGCTTCATTTGCTGTCCTTTTGCTGGCTGGTGTTTGGGATAGCAGTCATTTTTTATTTATTGATCTATATCTCTTTAAGTGAGAATCAGGATGTTTAGGCCGAGGACATGTATTCAATGAATACAGGCTTCGGCCTATTTTTTTACATGTAGAGTGTCAGGAGTTAGTGTTGTCCTCCCCGTGCACATCGTAAAGTACGCGTACAAGCAGATCCTGACTGAAATTCCCGAATCTTTTGCCAAAAATAGTGAGCCCACCTTTGTTTTCCGATTGATCGGTTACGGATAAACGGAGTGTAATGTCGCTTTTATAGTTAAGGTTAATATCGTCTATTGTGACTTCGGATATGCGGCACCCGTCAATGAAGCTGCCATGCTGATTGATGCGAATTAATTTGAGCATACCATATTGATTCAAATGCGGTGGCCACCAATCTGGATTCAGAACCCCCGGCACTTCTCCAAAATCTCCGGCGCTGGTCCAGTGCCCAATAGGGATACCGTTAATATGAAAACAAATGTCAGAGGGATATTCCTCACAATAGCAGGGTGCTTCTGAGCCCAGTTCTGCGGAGAATTGAATTTCCTTAAAGGATTGATTCGCTTTCAGATAGTTGGGGATGCGGTATTCCAAAAAACCTTCGGCCATCCAGATCATTTCCGACTCCAGCCGCCCGGGATCTGCAAAATAGCGTGGATCATCAAAATCGCCGATTATGCTGTCTCGGGTCACCAATCCACAAGTGGGGGACGCTTGGTAGTTACTATAATGACCTACGCGAATCTCAACCTCATACACATTTTTTTGTTCTCTGCTGCGCAAATCTACCATCAGCTTATCCTTGTTCAAATAACACATTTTTCGGGTACCGTGCTTGCCGCTAACGGTATTGATCTCCACAAGGCCGCATTCTTCCAACTTTCGAATATGCATTGTAATGGTACCGTTGCTCAAATTAAGTTTGTTTGCAATGTCATTCATACTTTGGCCCTGATAAGCAAGTAGCTCGAGAATTTGAATGCGGATTTCGGAACCCAGTGCTTTAAAAATATCTAACCCTGACATTAAGTTCTTAATATAAATCATAGCTATAGACCATCCTTATCTATAAAAATTGTGATGTAAGCGCTTATATTTTTTACTTTGATTTATGTTAAAATAAAATCAAAAAGAAGTAAACTGCTTTTTTGTAAATTTTTTTTACTAAATAAAGAGGGGAGTGATTAGGCTCCAAATTAGAGATTATTTCATAAATAAATCGTTTTTAAGTTTTATTACTGGTTTTTTAGATGAAAATTAACTTAAATACG
Source organism: Paenibacillus sp. FSL R10-2748 (assembly GCF_038005565.1). NCBI lineage: Bacteria > Bacillati > Bacillota > Bacilli > Caryophanales > Paenibacillaceae > Paenibacillus > Paenibacillus sp. FSL R10-2748. The sequence continues at coordinate 481,033 of NZ_JBBOTK010000001.1, read as the reverse complement.
ATTTAATTTTGCTTTTCATGTTACTCTAATCTATGTTTTATAATTATTTAAAAAGATTGAAAAATACATTGACGAACTGAGGAAGCGCATGCTATATTTTGTTTGTAAACGAATTCATTATTGATAAAGTAAAATGTTAATTATATGGTACATGAGAGGGATGATAATCACAGCGGCAATCAACAACGGGTTGTGTACCGCACAGTTAAAGATTAGGCCGAGTGGTATGAAGTTATTTTAACACCAAATGTATGCGGTTTCATTTAAATTTAGGAGGGGTCGCGTTGATAAAGAAAAAAGGTTTTGCAATAGCAATGGTTGTTCTGTTGTTAATGATGGCTGCATTGACTGGTTGTGGCGGGGGAAGTTCCAGTAGTGATGGAAGCAAGGAACTGACATTCATGTTCCGTGGTGGAACAGATGAGCAAAAGGCTTATAAGGAAGTAATTAAGAAATTTGAAGCGGAACATCCTGGCGTAAAGGTTAAAATGGTCGTGACAGCAGCGGACCAATATGCTACAAAGCTTAGAGCTGCGATCACAGGAAATAATCTTCCAGATGTTTTTTATTTTAACCCTGGAGATGTGAAAGCTTATGTAAACAGTGGGGTACTGAAGAACCTCACCCCTTACATTGAGAAGAATAAGGATATAAACCTAGATAACATTTGGAAATACGGTGTGGATTTATATCGCTATGACGGTAAAATGGCCGGTCAAGGAGATATTTACGGTATGCCGAAGGACTTGGGTCCATTCGCACTTGGCTACAACAAAACGATGTTCGAAAAAGCGGGCGTGCCTTTGCCTGATAAAGACAAACCGTATACATGGGATGAGTTCATCAAGGTCAACCAAGAGTTAACCAAAGATACGAATGGTGACGGCAAGCCAGATCAGTACGGTACAGGCTTTAACGTTCAGTGGGCATTACAAGCCTTTGTATGGAGCAATGGGGCGGATTGGCTGGATGAGAGCAAAACCAAAGTAACGGTTGATGATCCGAAATTTGCGGAAGCGCTTCAGTACTTTGCTGACATGCAAAACAAATATAAAATCACACCTGGTATTGAACAATCGCAAACATTGGACACATACCAACGTTGGATGAAGGGCGAAATGGCATTCTTCCCGGTAGGTCCTTGGGATATGAGTACATTTGAAAAACTGCCATTCGAATATGATTTGCTGCCGTTCCCAGCCGGATCGACTGGAAAATCGGCAACATGGATTGGTTCCCTGGGTATCGGTGTTTCCTCTAAAACAAAATATCCAGATGAAGCTGTAGAACTGGTTAATTACCTGACCACTTCCAAAGAAGGAATGAAGCAGCTGGTAGATGCCAAGGTACAAATTCCGAATCTGCTGGACATGGCTGATGAATGGTCCAAAGATACGAAAACCAAGCCTAACAATAAACAGGAATTTATTGATATCGTAAATGACTATGGACGCTCATTACCAGGCAACTATACGTATAATGCAGAATGGTATGATATTTTCTTCACGGATATTCAGCCTGTACTGGACGGCAAAATTACGGCGGCAGATTATCTGAAGCAAGAACAACCGAAAATGCAGAAACTGCTGGATAAAGCGGTGGAGCAAGAGAAAAAATCACAGAAATAATGCGTAAATAGAGGAAAAAAGGATGATGTTAGTGGCTAAATATCATGCTGCTAACATCATCTTCATTCCAAATTAGAAACAGAGGTGAGCCCTGTGATAACCAAATCTAATCTCTACCGCAAAGAGAAGATATATGGATACTTATTTATTCTTCCACCTATTCTCGGTCTGCTAATCTTTACGTTATTCCCGTTTGTCTATTCGTTATACGGCTCTTTTACAGACTGGGACGGATTGGGACAAATGAATTTTATTGGTTTCGACAATTTTAAAGATTTATTTAGCGATGAGCTCTTTTATAAATCGATGTACAATACTCTTTTCTTAATGCTGGGTATTCCAATCGGTCTTGTACTAGCTTTACTGCTGGCACTAGGTTTGAATCGCAAGATTCCAGGTACGACAACATTTCGTGTGATATACTATATCCCGGTTATTTCTTCGTTGGCTGCCGTTTCTATTATGTGGAACTGGGCATACAACGGAGACTATGGTTTGGTGAACCAATTCCTCGAAATATTCGGTATTAAGGGTCCTAACTGGCTGATGGATAAGGATACGGTCAAACCGGCCTTGATTCTCATGACCGTCTGGAAGGGTCTCGGCTATACGATGCTGCTATATTTGGCAGCCCTGCAAAGCGTGTCTCGCTCTTATTATGAAGCAGCAGAGCTAGATGGAGCTAGCGGATTCCAGATGTTCCGCAATATTACATGGCCAATGGTGAAACCCGTAACCTTCTTCCTGGTCGTAACTAATATCATTGGTGGTTCGCAAATCTTTACTGAAATGAACATTATGACACCTACAGGGGGTCCGGAATACTCGTCCGCCTCAATCGTCTTTTATATTTGGGATAAGGCATTTAAAAACCTGCAAATGGGATATGCCTCCGCGATGGCTATGATTCTCGGCATCTTCATTTTTATCGTAACTTTGATTCAATTCAAAATGAATGAAAAATCGTCCTTTGATGGGGATTGATTTTCGCGGAAAGGAGTGAGTCTGATTATGTCCCATAGTCAAAAAACGAAAGTTACCAATACCATTATCTTTATTGTACTAGCGATTGGAGCGATTGTGATGATCGCGCCGCTGCTTTGGATGCTGTCCACTTCGGTGAAAGAAAAGCAGGATGTCTTTGCTCTTCCGCCAGTATGGATACCAGAGGTGTTCCAGTTTGGCAAGTATAAGGAAATTTGGGAAGCAGGACCTTTGTTAAGCGGGATCAAGAACAGTGTGATTGTGGCTGTAAGTGTTACCGTTATAGGTACCTTTACATCCAGTGTAGCCGCTTTTGCATTTGCAAAGCTGAGATTCCCTCATAAAAATAAACTGTTTCTGGCACTCATCGCATCTATGATGATTCCATACCCAACGGTTATGATTCCACAGTTTATGATGTTTTCCAAACTGGGCTGGGTGGACACACTGCTGCCTCTGATTGTTCCAGGTTTGTTCGGAAATGTAGTTATGATCTTTTTCCTGCGGCAGTACTTGCTTAGTGTACCAGATGCCATTATCGAAGCTGCTAAAATTGACGGAAGTTCTTATTTCCGACTCTATTCGTCGATTACGTTCCCGCTCATTAAGCCAGCAGTTGCAGCACAGCTTATTTTATGGTTCATGGGGATTTGGAACGATTATTTGGCACCGATTATTTACTTGAACTCACCAGAAACGCAGACACTGCAGCTGGTTATCGCGAATTTTAATGCGACTTACGCCATTCAGACGGACTATCCGCTTATCATGGCAGCATCAATTATAGCCTTGTTACCTGTACTGATTATATTCTTGATCTTCCAGAAACAAATTATTGAATCGGTTGCCATTTCGGGTGTCAAAGGCTAATTGACACTTGGAGGGTATGGATGAATGATGTAAGGCAGTCACAATATGTAATGGGTAAAGGAAGGAGGAGAATAACAGTTATGGTTATGCTGCTCATGCTGGGTCTATCCGGCTGTGGGGATAACACTCCGGACCCTGTGTATCCGCAGGCTCCGCCTCCCGATCACTTGTATGATCAAAGTACGATTAACGATGAACAGCGCTGGACCATTAACAATGCACATGACCCGGCGATTATCAAAACAGATCAAGGCTATTATGTCTACTCAACGGATGTAAAGACAGGTGGAGAATTGAGACCTGGTGTTATGGTACGCAAATCGACTGATCTGATTCACTGGAACTGGGTTCAGTATGCACTCCCCGGCATTCCAAAGGAAGCGGAGGCGTGGTCATCAGCAACCAATCTGTGGGCACCGGACATCATCAAGATGGGTGATACCTATCGGATGTATTACTCCGCTTCTACCTTTGGAAGCACACGGTCTGCGATCGGATTGCAGACATCCAGCTCCCCGGAAGGCCCTTGGAAGGATGAGGGGCTGGTCGTTAAAACGAGAGAGCATGACAAGCTGAATGCGATTGATGCCAATCCGGTGCTGGATGCAGAGGGAAATCCATGGATGGTATACGGCTCTTTTTTCGGCGGTATTTACATTACGCCGCTTGATCCCCTGACTGGAAAGCTTAAAGAGTCCGGCTATGGCAAAAATATCGCTGCCAGAGATCGGGCAACTGAGGACGGTGCTGTAGAAGGGCCTTACATTGTGTACAATCCAATGTTCCGTAAATACTACTTGTTCGTCTCGTATGATTCTTTGTTCGAGGACTACAATGTTCGCGTTGCTCGCTCAGATTCTATCACAGGGCCTTATGTGGACATGAATGGACATGACATGGCAGATACCAGCTATTTGCCTCAATACGAGATTGGAAACAAGGTATTGGGCGGTTATCGGTTCAGCGAAGGAGAAGGCTGGGTTGCGCCAGGTCACAATTCTGTCCTGAAGGACGGTGCGGATTATTATATTGTACATCATGCGCGGGGAGAAACGGACAAGAGCTGGCCGTACCTGCATGTACGCAAAATATTATGGACGGCAGAGGGCTGGCCGGTCGTCTCTCCGGAGCGCTATGCGGGGGAAAAGGAGCAGGATATACCCAAAAGGCTATTATCCGGCAACTGGGAGCGCATCGTGATAAGGCAGGAAGTAGATGGTCAGGTGGAAGCTGAACCGCTCCGTCTTGAAGATGGAGGGCGGGCAACCAGTGGTTCTCTTGAAGGTCACTGGAGCTTTGATGGTAAGCGTACTCTAACAATGGATTGGAGCAATACATCCGAAGGAACAAAGGAAGAACTGTTATTGCTTCCTTCATGGGACTGGGAGCTCGGTCGCCATACTCTAATTTTCACAGGTATGAATGAAAAGGGAATTTCCATCTGGGGAAAACGTATCAGCGATTAATTGTATGAACTACATACTACACATAGAGGAGAGAAAAACCATGAATCAATCTGTACCCTTTAATAATCCGGTCATTGAGCAACGGGCAGACCCTTGGATTTACAAGCATAGTGACGGATACTATTATTTCACCGGATCTGTGCCAGAGTATGACCGCATTGAGGTTCGACGAGCAAGTACTATTCAAGGCTTGAGTACAGCAGAGCCTGTCGCAGTGTGGCACAAATATGAAACGGGCCCGTTAAGTGCGAACATTTGGGCACCAGAAATTCATTATATTAACGACAAATGGTACATTTATTTTGCAGCAGCTCGTACAACGGAGACGAAGGAAGGCCTGTTCGACCACCGGATGTTCGTGCTGGAAAATGATTCAGCTAATCCTCTGGAAGGGGAATGGGTGGAAAAAGGACAGATCAAAACCCGTTGGGAGACGTTCGCCCTTGATGCGACAACCTTCCAGCATAATGGAGTTCTGTATTATGTGTGGGCTCAGAAGGACCCGGACATCGTCGGTAATTCCAATCTGTATATTTCTGAAATGAGCAATCCGTGGACGCTGCGCGGTGAGCAGGTCATGATCTCCACTCCTGAATATGATTGGGAAATCATCGGTTTTAAGGTGAATGAAGGAGCAGCGGTTCTGAAACGGAACGGGCGGATCTTTATCAGTTATTCAGCTAGCGCCACAGACCACAATTATTGCATGGGCCTGTTGACAGCAGATGAGAATGCGGATTTACTTGATCCGAAATCATGGACGAAATCACCTGAGCCGGTATTCTGCACCAATGAGGAAACAGGACAATTCGGGCCAGGTCATAACAGTTTTACGGTTGCTGCTGACGGTAGCGATGTAATCGTATATCACGCCCGGAACTACAAGGAAATTACAGGTGATCCGCTGTATGATCCGAATCGTCATACACGTGTTCAGCCGTTCAACTGGAAGGAAGATGGAACACCTGATTTTGGTATTCCAGCACCAGATGGCGTTTCTGTTGATAAATAAGCGAAATCTATTATAGATGGTTGACGTGTTGCACAGCGGTACTGTAACTTTCTAGAAATCATAGGGAATTATGATTCGACTGCGTATAACAAGAGTAATAAGATATCTTCTGAGCCTTCAGGCTGGAGGATATCTTTTTGCTTTTGGGACGGCAAGGAGGACTCTTTTCAAAAACTTCGATTTCTGCTATATTTAAATCGTAATATTTACGAATTGATCAAGGGGTGGAAATCTCGTGAACGAGCGGATTGATCCGTTTACCGTTAAAAAGGTTGAATACCTGCTGAATGGCTATATTGCGCTAAAGGTGCCAGGCTACGTGCGTTCTGACGTGCGGCTCATTTATCAAATAAAGGATAACTGTTTGATCTTGACGGAGGAAAGGCCTTCTAATGAAACTGAGTCGTGGGATCGCACGGACATTGTCCAATTTCGCTGGGAGGAAAATCATTGGCATGTATATGCCCGGCAAGAGGCTGAAAGCTGGCAGCGCGTAAAAGAGATTGCACCTAATCCGTGCTTTGAAGAACAGCTCGAACAGGTAGAAATAGATCCAGCAGGTATTTTTTGGACAGGTTAACGAAGTGCAGAATGATAAGTTCGGAAGATGGAGGTAGTGGGAGTCGTCCCGTTAAACTATATATGGAAGTAAACAGACTGACCGTAACTCCTTATATGGAGGTTACGGTCATTTGTTTTGTCTGGGGTGGCACTGTCTAGTTTACGTTTCCATGTCTTGTCATGAGGCTTGTTACGGGCACTGTAAATCAGGGTATGTGAAACACAGAGCGTGATAACGAGTGGGGAGCGGTGTGTAGTGAATGAGCAGCAACGTAATGACAGACAAAGGCGTGTAGATGAGCAGTATCGACCGGAACCTGAGATAAGACAAGTAGAGCGGGAGCTTGGAGCATTGTATCCAAAAGGCAGATCCCGAATTGCACTGACAGGCGCCAGTGGTTATATCGGGCATAATCTGCTGCAGAGGCTGACTGAGCATGCAGATGTCATTGCCTTATCCCGCAGTGGAGATCAGCGTAAAAATACAGAGCACGTGGAATGGCGCTCGTGTGATTTTTTTTCCATGGAGGATGCAAATCAAGGATTACATGGAGCGGATTATGCCGTATATCTCATTCATTCCATGCTGCCCTCAGCGAAGCTGACACAAGGAACATTTGAGGATATGGATGTGATTTTGGCAGAGCATTTTGCCCGGGCAGCGCGTAATAACGGGGTGAAGCAGATTGTATACTTGAGCGGTATCCTTCCCGAGCATACAAGTGAGGATGAACTATCCCGACATTTACGCAGCCGTCTGGAGGTTGAGCGTGTATTGAAGTCTTTTGGAGTACCTGTAACCACAATTCGTGCAGGCTTGATCGTCGGCCCACAGGGTTCATCGTTTCCAATTTTGGTCAAGCTCGTTCGCAGATTACCAGTCATGATTCTACCTCGTTGGACCCGAACCAAGACCCACCCGATTGCATTGGAGGATATTTTGAATGCGCTGGATCGGAGCATCGGCAACCGTACTCTTGATGAACAAATTATAGACGTAGGCGGGCCGGAGGTTATGACATATAGAGAAATGATGCAAAGAACAGCGGAAATAATGGATAAAAAGCGTCGCTTTTTTAATGTGCCGTTGCTGACGATCAAACTGTCCCGCCTTTGGGTTACCCTAGTGACTGGAGCCCCCAAAGAGATGGCTTATCCGCTGATTGAAAGCTTGGCTCATCCGATGGTGGCGCAACGGAAACATAAGGTTCAAGGCATCAGCGATGGGAAGATTTCCTTTGACAAAGCAGCTCGAACCTCACTCGAGCAGGAAGAAGAATATCGGCATAAGAAGAATTCCCATAGCAAGTCCAAAAAGCCGTTAAAGTCAGCAATTCGATCATTAAAATCTGATGTACGCTCGGTGCAACGGATCAAACTCCCGCCTGGTAAGGATGCAACATGGGCCGGGGAACGCTATTTGGCCTGGCTTCCGGTCTTTGCAAAACCTTGGGTGCGTGTCGAGACAGGAGGCCCGGATACCTATCAGTTGTATCTCTTGGGTAGTCGAAAGCCGTTGTTAGAAATGATTTATGACCGTGCGCAGAGCACCTCTGAGTTTGCACTCTATCGAATCACAGGAGGTACTTTTGCCACTGTAAAGGAAGACCATCGCGGCAGGCTTGAGTTCCTGCAAATTCCCGGTACAAATATTTGTGTCGTAGCCATTCATGATTATGTGCCATCGCTGCCTTGGTTTATTTATAAATATACACAGGCCAAAGTACATTTGGGGGTTATGTATGCGTTTGGCAAGTATGTCAAGCGGTTGATTGATACAAATGTTTAATATTTTCCACGAGATGGAAGCTACAAATGTATGGTAAAGTGTAATATATACAAGGTTTTATCCAAATGTCCTATCCAAAGTCTCCTGTGCATACCGAATCCGAATCACACGAGGTGAGAAAAATGCTGCAATCGTTAAAAGCCATTGCTAATTACAGGAAAGAAAATGATCTGGCCTGGGATACACCGACTTGGTTAAAGCTGCTTGTTTCGGCTGAGGAGCGTATTGTAAATTTGGAACGCATTCGATCTATAGGTGAGTTAAAGGATGCGAATCCTGTACTGGATTACGTGGAGCGTACGTTGCTTATTTTGGACGGACTTCCATTGTCATTCTGGGTTAAAGAGCTACTGGAGGATGTATTGGTGTGGTCTGAGACAGCCAAAGGAGGTACAGTCCGCGAACGGCTACGCTGGCAGCATGAGGGCATTAATTTATTTGTACATAATATCGGCTCCTCCCAACTGTATGTCAGACAGGCCCAAGCGGAGTCCCCTGCGTACCCGCGCAATAGCATGACCCGAATTCTGATTGAGACGCATGGATTGATCGGGCAATATATACGGGGAGAAATTCCTTTTGCGGAAAATCGACTGCTGCTTGAAATTACTCGTAAGGGCTGGCTGAGCTCTGAGGAACTGGAGCTTGTTTTACGGGCCCTGAACGAGTGTATTATCGCCGGGGTAGAACCTGCATTATGGGACCAAGTACGCAGTGAAGTAGAGCAGCTGATCGGCTGGATTGCATGGGATAACGCTCCTGTAGTCTGGAGTGTAAAGGAGCGACTGGAGAGATTACGGTCGGTTTCGATTCATGAAGGAGAGCCGTTCGAGCAGGCTTACACAGAACTAGAGCAGGAGTTGAATGTAGAGAAGGCGCTGGCTCCGTTGGAGAATCGGACACTTTGGTATGTAGAATCAGCTTTGCAGGATTTTTCACTTCAAGAACTGGTAAAGGTATTCTTACTCACATTAAGGGATGGGACGGGGCAGGAACAGCCTGCGACCGTTCGCCATATCAGTTTCGAATCGCTTATGAATACGATGTATTATGACTATCGTGGTGTCAAGAAAATTAACGTATATAAAAAACGAATGATAGAAAAATATTTAAGTGCACTGTCCTGGCAGGACATCTCAAAAGGGAAACGGAAGCATAATCCTCATTTGAGTGTGATCGTGGAGCATAAAGAGGAGCTGCCGAGTACTGTATTTTTTAATTTTGTATTTTCATCTGCGGCTGAGAAACTAATCGATTTTTGTATTGAAGCAGAAAAAACGCCTCTGTATGACAAAGCAGTCCTGCTGCTGTTCGATCTGTTCGGATTACGGCGTGATGCTTATGATCGCTTTCACAATGAGGAAACGTATCTTACAGATATGAACCAGACCGTAGATTACAAAAGGGTCATTTTGGATTACGTGACGGGAACCCGCATACTGGATATTGGACCCGGCGGGGGCGTGCTGCTGGATCTGATCGAACAGGAAAGACCAGATGCGAAGCCATTAGGTCTTGATATTTCTGTGAATGTCATTGAGGCACTTAAACGTAAAAAGCAATTGGAGCGCCATCGTTGGGATGTCATCAAAGGAGATGCGCTTCGGTTGGAGGAATATGTGGAAACGGGGAGCATGGACACGGTCATCTTCTCTTCGATTCTTCACGAGCTCTATTCCTACATCGAACGAGATGGAATTCGGTTCAATCCACAAACGGTGGAGGCTGCTTTGCAGAGTGCCTATCGTGTGCTTGCACCCGGCGGGCGTATCATCATTCGTGACGGTATTATGACCGAACCAGTAGAGCAGCGCAGACGAATTCGATTCTTGGAGCCGGACGGAATGGAATGGCTGATGCGGTATGCGCAAGATTTTGCAGGCCGCCACATTGAAATAGAGCGTGTGGGTGAGCATGAGGCTGTTTTGCCAGTGAACGATGCGATGGAATTTCTATATACCTATACATGGGGGGCGGAAGCCTATGTACATGAAGTGCAGGAGCAGTTTGGTTATTTTACCCCGTCACAGTATGAAGAGTGTATCCGTAACACACTTGGATCACAAGCGATTATCCGGGTGAGCCGCCACTATTTACAGGAGGGCTATGCCGAGGCGCTGTCCAGCCGTGTTGAGTTCATGGATGAGCAGGGCCAGCGGGTTCCTTTGCCAGACAGTACCTGTCTGATCGTGATTGAGAAGCCGAATAATAGGGCTGGAATTGCTGAATGATTTTTAATTTGAACAAGAGAATGCCTTCTGATTTGTGCCAAGCACGATTGGAAGGCATTTTTTAGAAAGCTAGTGGAGGTGTGTTCATGTATGTCCTCGCAGGTGGAAATATCCGGGTATGACCCGCAGTGGGCTGAAGAGTATATGCAAGAGCAAAGGAAAATTGTAGAGGCTCTCAAAGATGTATGTGTCGGCATAGAGCATATCGGTAGTACGTCCGTTCCTAATCTGGGAGCCAAGCCTATTATTGATATTATGGTTGGAGTAGAAGAGTTGGCAAGTCTTCAATCCGAACATCGAGAGCGTCTACAAGGGTTTCAATATGAATATGTATATAAGCCTGATTTTCCAGAGAGAGCTTTCTTTCGCCGTGGAGAATGGGGAGCTGGGACTCATCACTTGCATATTTACAAGTATAAAGGTGAGCATTGGGAAAACCATCTATTGTTCAGAGATTACTTAAAAGCGCATCCTGATAGCCTGCGAGCGTATGATACTTTAAAAAAAGATTTGGCGTACCAATTCAAATATGACCGTGCAGCGTATACCGAAGCCAAAGGACCATTCATTCGGAAGGTGATTGAGCGGGCGAAGCTTGAAAGATATAGGCAGGGACAGATGAATTCTTAGTACGCATGGACAAGGTGGAGGAATGATGAAGAATATGATGCTTGATGCACAGGTAACGCCGAATGGTTTAAAAGACAGAATGATGCTGCTGTCAGCGCTGGACATTATATTGTCCCCAGAAGATTGGTTACGCACGTATCGTATGCAATCTGAATGGTCTGGTGATGTATGCCTGGGTGAGGTGAACAACGGCGCTGGAGATACGATTCATATGCTATGGACGCGTGGAGGTGTGCTGTTGAAGGGTTTTGACCACGAATCCCCTGTAAGTCCTCATGCGAGAGACGAATATGAGGTCTGGCCGGGCATGTACGACGGTGTGCCTGATGATATGATGGAGCTTTTGGAAGACGAAGCCCTGGAGAAGGAGGACGTTACCTTTTGTATGTGGAGGAAAGCGGAAGATAAGGAGTGGCGTATGGGCAATGCGAACATTCCCGAGGCGTATGACGATGGCTCATCCTTTTTGCTGGGGAAAATTATAGTTACACCGGAGGAATATCAGGATTGGGCTGAAAGTTATTATGAGTTGCCGATTTCTCTAGGGGTGGTAAGCCAGATTTTCAACGGCGTTCCGGTCACTGCACAGATGATCTCTGCGCTTCATCCACAGCGTAACGTTACGGAAGCGATAAAGGAGCTAAAGCAGCTTGGCGTTCAGGTGCATGAAAGCTAAGAATACAGATTTGTTTTTCTTGACAAGTTTTGTATATAATACAGGAGAAATGGCTGGGTAATCACCTCGAATTAAAGGAGCTGTGTTGAAGATGTCCAAACGTTTGATTCCTTACATCACGATGGATGGAAATGCAAAAGAAGCAATCGAATTTTATGAAGAGGCATTGGATGCTCAACTGCTTTTTATTCAAACCTTTGGGGAAATGCCGGAAAACCCCGATTTTCCCATTCCCGCAGAGGTCAAGGAACGTGTGGGACATGCTACCCTTAAAGTGGGTGAGACAGAGCTCATGTTTTCTGATACCTTTCCCGGATCACCGTTTAGCAGCGGGAATCAGGTGAGTATCTGTATTACAACCGATAGTGTGGAGCAAGCTCAAAAAATGTTTGATGCTCTACAGCAAGGAGGACAGGTGGGAATGCCTTTGCAGGAAACCCATTTTAGTCCCGCTTATGGGAATGTAACAGACAAGTTTGGTGTCACCTTTCAAATGTTCACAGAGGCTCGGTCTTAAGAAATGGAAAACGGCTCGATTCCGCTACTTTAGCGATCTGGCCGTTTTTTTTACGTATAGTTCAATTTCTAGAATAAATAATGATTTTATTATTGTTGAAATAGAAACAAAAATATATTATATTATGTTGTTAATGCACCAACGGGTGGGAGGACAGGCCATGAACAAAGAAGAACAGGTCATAATGGGTTTCAGGGACTTATATAACAAGATGGTTTGGCTTAATAAGGATAAGATGGAAGACAGTCTTAAGGGTTATAAGTCTTCTGAAGTACATTGCATCGAATACATTGAAAGAAATGTAGATTCCAACGTGACAAAACTTGCGGAGTCCCTTTATATGACTAGCGGTGCCATAAGTAAAATAACTAAGAAGCTCATAAAAAGAGGCATTATCGAAAGCTACCAGAAGCCGGATAACAAGAAAGAAATCTATTTTAGGCTTACGGAGCAAGGGAAAGTAATCTATAAAATCCATGAGGAACTGCACAAAGAGTTTCAAGAGCGGGATAAAGCTGTATTTGAGCAGGTAACTGAGGAGCAATTTAACAGTATGATTAGCTTCCTGGAAAAGTATAGTAGGCATTTGGATGCAGAAATAAAGAAACAGGGTGTAGATATTAAGTCGGAATAAATTTGAATAATGAAAATCAAACCACAGGCAGCTGGGTTCTATTGAGAACGGGCTGCATTTTTTTTGCTACTGTTTTGTTGCCGAGGAAGCAAAACTGTGATACGATATTTTTGATTCCGAGGAAGCAAAACAACAATTTTTAAGGGGAGAATTTAAGTGTTCAAATTTAGATCACACCATGAACAGAACACAGAACAAATTGTAGATAAACACGCTTTAATATTCGGCCTTATCTCTGTGTTTCTTTGCGGAATAGGCTTCAGTATCATAGCACCTGTCGTCCCATTCTTAGTACAGCCTTATATAAGCAATCCGGGACAACAAGCTATCGTTGTCACGCTGCTGACCTCTGTTTATGCCTTCTGCGTGTTTTTTGCGGCCCCCATACTTGGAGCTCTGAGTGACAAATATGGCCGTCGTCCATTGCTCTTAGTATGCCTTTTGGGTTCCGCAATCGGGTACTTGGTTTTTGGCATAGGAGGAGCTCTATGGGTACTATTTGTGGGACGCATAATAGAGGGGATAACAGGTGGGAGCATAAGCACGATCTTCGCATATTTTGCAGACATCATTCCTCCAGAACAGAGAACCAAATACTTTGGATGGGTGAGTGCGGTTGTAGGTGTAGGCACTGTCATTGGCCCAACTCTAGGCGGATTACTTGCCAAGTTTGGTTATTCTGTACCTATGTATTTTGGAGCAATCATAACTTTATTGAATGTTGTTTATGGATTCTTTTTTATGCCAGAGAGCCTTGCCAAGAATAATAGACTGAAAGAGATTACCTTTGTAAGACTGAATCCACTTACACAGCTTGCAAACATACTTTCCATGAAAAGCTTAAGAAGGCTACTTGTCTCGGCGTTCTTACTTTGGATACCCAACGGATCTTTACAGGCCGTTTTTTCACAATTTACAATGGATACCTTCGGTTGGAAGCCTGCACTAATCGGACTTATGTTTTCAATTATGGGCTTCCAAGACTTCATTTCACAAGGTTTCATCATGCCAAAGCTTTTGATAAAACTTAATGATAAACAGATAGCAATTCTTGGAATGGTTTCGGAGATTATAGGCTACAGTCTTATTGCGCTATCTACTTTGTTCTCATTCTATCCTCTTTTTATCGCTGGAATGTTTATATTTGGTTTTGGTGATTCGATCTTTGGGCCTTCATTCAATGGGATGCTCTCCAAGTCTGTCGATTCTAGTGAACAAGGAAGGATTCAAGGAGGTAGTCAATCTATTCAGGCTTTAGCAAGAATGATTGGGCCTATCATTGGAGGTCAAATCTATGTGTCACTTGGTCATGCCGCACCCGCTTTTATGGGTATGATCCTTATAGCAGCGGCAATACCAGTTTTATATAAGCGAACGCAAGTAAATGAGGATTTTGCAAAAATCCCATAAGCGACTTCCAATGAACAAGATATAGATCGAAATGGTTTAGTTCGTCTATATCTTGCACTTCGGAGCGACTGGAATCGAATTTTGCAAAATCCTGAAATATGTAAACTATCTACTTTGTTTACAGTCTGAGCCATCCGCATGCGGACGGCTCTTCATAGTATCACCTTGCTAAATTAATTTCACGTATTTGTACTTATACGCCAAAATTAAAATCATCATCTGTCAGCGGCTCTACATTCATCGCCCGCACATAGCCGTTTCCTTTTTTAGAAAAGAAATCATGCTGCTTAGTGTGGGTGCTGATACCGTTGAATACAATGGGATTAACTTCTTCTTCTTCAAACAGTGGATCAAAGCCCAAGTTCATCATGGCCTTGTTGGCGTTGTAGCGCAAAAAGACTTTCACATCGTCTACGAGTCCAATAGGAGTGTAAATTTGCTCGGTGTATTGTTCCTCGTTATTGTGCAAGTAGCGGAGCAAGCCTACCAGCGTCTGGTAAAGATCACGTTGTTCTTCCTCGGCCAATTCTGCATAAATCTCCTGTGCCAGTACACCTACGTACACACCGTGAATACTTTCATCCCGCAGGATCAAATCGATAATTTCTCCACTGCATGTCAGCTTGCCCTGGCCCGCCAAATAAAGAGGGTAGAAGAAGCCGCTATAAAATAAATAGCTTTCTAACAGCACCGATGCTGCCATCGCGAGATACAGGTCTTTGGGTGTGTGGATATTCATATAATACTGACGAATGGTTTCTGCCTTGGTTTGGAGATGTGGATTTTCTTCCACCCAGCGGAACACACCGTCAATTTCTTCCGTGGAAGCTAGCGTTGTAAAGATGCTACTGTACGACTTGGCATGAATTTGTTCCATCATCGCCATAAAGCTTAGTACGGCTTTGCGTTGCAGTCCGTCCACATGCTCCATAATTTGCGGCATACCCACGCCGCCTTGAATGGTATCCAGTAGCGTCAATCCGCCCAGCACCTTCATGTAGGCTTCTTTTTCGATATCACTGAGGGTTACCCAGGACATTTTATCGTCAGACAACGGGATTTCATCATCCGTCCAAAATTGCATAATGTTCTGGTTCCAGAACATCAGTGTGAAATCATCGTCCGAGCGATTCCAGTTTACAGCTTGTATACCTGTCATTGTTAGCATTCTCCCTTCAGCTTGCGAGATTCCCTGGAAACACATATTGAAATAGTGCAGGCGAATCATCGTATGCTTGACATACGGAAGCTGTATCCGCGAGGGTCTTGTCCAGTCCCGTAAAAGGTCTGAACCACACGCTGGATACAGCTTCTAATGCAAAGCATCCATATCTATTCAAAATCTAATTTTTATACTACAGCTTGTTACCATTTATGCTTTAGATGGAGCAGGTGAGGCACTCTTCCACAGACAGCTTTTTGGTGCGTGTGTAGTATAACGATTTAAGTCCTTTGTGTGCGGCGTACAGATAGCAACGTGCTAACTGACGCGTAGTCACGTCACTGTTCACATGAAGCACGGTCGAAATTCCTTGGTCCACGTGCGGCTGGATTTCTGCAATCAGATCAAGCACTTTGAACTGATCCATTTGATAAGCGGATTTATAGAAGAACACGTTATCCTTTTGCAAATAAGGCATTGGATAGTAGGTCGTCGAATTGGCATAGGTACGGGTTTCAATCTGCTCAACAATCGGCATGACGCTGGATGTTGCATTTTGAATGTACGAAATGCTAGCAGTCGGCGCAATTGCCATACGATAGGCGTGGTACAGGCCATTTTTCATCACATCTGCTTTTAATTTGTCCCAGTCCGCTGAAGTCGGAACATAGATGCCTTTGAACAACTCTTGCACACGTGCAGTTGTCGGACGATAATCTGTGTTCAGGTATCGGTCAAAATATACGCCTGTCGCATAATCCGATTCCTCAAATCCATAAAAGCTTTGTCCAGCTGCTTTCGCGATTTCCATACTCTTTTCGATGGAATGATAGTTCATCGTCATGAAGAAGGTACGGACAAAGTCTTTTGCTTCATTGCTTTCATACGCAATTTTGTTTTTGGCAAAGTAGCCGTGCAGATTCATAACACCCAGACCGACGGAGTGCATTTCACGGTTCGCTTTCGCAACACCTGGTGCATTAGCTACTTGGGTCATATCGCTGACTGAGGTGAGCGCGATCATACCCTCATGAACGGATTCGCGAATTTTACCATGTTCCATCACATTTACAATGTTCAGAGAAGCCAGATTACAGCTCACGTCCCGGCAGATAGTATCCTGTTGTCCGTAATCTGTAATTTCGGAAGTTTCCTGCAACTGGAAGATTTCCGTGCATAGGTTCGACATCTTGACTTGACCCACGTTTTTAAGAGCATGTGCCTGGTTCGCGTTACTTTTGTTCATGATATATGGATAACCAGACTCCAACTGAATCATGGCAATTTTCGTCAGCATGTCACGTGCGCTCATCGCTATTTTTTTCTTCACCCGATCGTCAGCAAGCAGCGTGTCGTACATTTCATCCAAATCCATGTCGTCCAGATGCGTTCCATAGGCTTTGAACACACTGTAAGGAGCAAATACATGCAGCGGTTCATTATCTTGAGCCAGCTTGTAAAAGCGGTTTGGCACCAGCAATCCAATAGAAAGTGTCTTGAGACGTACTCTTTCGTCAGCATTGATTTTTTTGCTATCCAGGAACTCAAGCACGTCCCATCCGAAAATGTTGTAATAGGCTGCGCCAGAACCTTTACGTTGTCCCATTTGATCTGCGTAGGAGAAGCCGTCTTCCATCAGCTTCAGCACAGGCATTATGCCTTTTGCTGCGCCTTCTACACCCTTAATTGCTTCACCGCGTGCCCGCAGCTTCGACAGGTTAACGGCAACACCGCCGCCAATTTTGGACAACTGCATGCAAGTGTTCAGCACATAGTTGATTGAGTTCAGGGAGTCGTCCATTTCGAGCAGGAAGCAGGATACCAATTCCCCACGGCGGCTTTTGCCTGCATTCAGGAAGGTTGGTGTCGCTGGCTGGAGACGTTGCTCCATCATCGAGCAGGACAACAGGCGTGCCGTATCGGCGTTACCGCGTCCTAAATGCAGCGCGACAGCAGCAACCCGGTCAGGGTAATGTTCCAGATAGACTTTACGGTCGTTACTCTTCATTGCATAGTCGGTATAAAACTTGGATGCTGCCATATAGGAAGGAAATTTAAAATTATAGCTATGAGTGATATGGAAAATATCATTAATTTCGTCAGCCGTGTAGCTGTTATAGAAATTTTCGTAATAATCATTCTCAATCATATACAGCACTTGAGCGGCTGTGTCAGCAAACTTCAAACTCCGTTCCTGAACTTCCTTCATAAATTCCGCTACAGCCTCTTGGTCCTTTTCCAATTGGAAAAAGCCGTCTGTATCGCGTTTCATCAACATGTTGTTCAATTCAATATGCCGCAACTCGGCTCACCTCCTGTTTAAAACGTTCTACATCTCCGAACGTTCCAGATAATTCAAATTTACTAATTACGGGGACATTATAGTGGTCGGAAATCAAATCCGCACTTTTGGCAAATTTCTCACCCCAGTTACGGTTGCCGCTTGCAGCTACACCAACAAGGTTTTGTGCATTTTTTTTCAAAAAGGAAGATACCCTCTCAGGTATCTGCCCAAACCCGGTTGTATATGTAATAAGTACGTAAGGTTCTTCTATAGTCATTTGCTCCTCGATCTGAACCGCTGGAAGCTTGAGCTTGTTTATAAATCTTTTTACATTGCCGGTCTTGGAATCATATGCAATCAGCATGGTATGCAACCTCCTTAAACAATTAACGAAAAAAGAAAACGGCATTGCCTGAGATCCATCATAGCTGGAATCCCTTGCTGGCTGTGCCATTTAAAATTTTTGACTCTATATTTACATGTATTTTCATACCTGTATCTTCAAGATATCGGGCATAAATACGTTTTTTACACTATATTTAGAGTACATTCTCTATTTTATATCTATATATAGTTTTGTCAATCGGTCTAGAGGGGATCAGCGGACCCAGATCGGGTATAAGTCCAAGCGGGGTGCGGAAAAGAGCGAAAGAACTTTTTTTTCGTAAGTATGTTAAAAAAGTATTGGAGTTTTTGAGGGTGAAGATGTACGATTTGTCAATGGGCAATAGAATGGAAAATTTACATTTTACTGTAGAAAGGATGAAGCAGATGGGAAATGATTTTATGGAATTTCAATCGTTTAATATGATCTTTTTTATCGTATTTGGACTCATTGCTATTGTAATGATTATGGGAATTGTCAAAACGATAGGAGCGGGCCTGTCCAATCAAGCAGCCGAACGGATACAACGTTCATGTAAGGTTGTGGATAAACGGACGAGAGTGCGTGGGGGATCAGGCGATTTTTCAGCTTCGACATATTATTATATCACCTTTGAGTTTGACGGGGGTGAGCGTATGGAGCTGGAGGTGAAGGATACGGACTTTGGTATGATTGTGATCGGGGATCGTGGGGAGCTTCATTATAAAGGTACACGTTTTCTGGAGTTTGTAAGAGTAATGGAAGCATAAAGGTGTTGGCGGGGAGTTAGTATTGCCAAAACAAATACATAATTGGAGGGAAGATTACGATGCCGCATATCATTGGAAAACGAATAGTATTGAGAGAATACCGTCAAGAAGATGTACCAGATATCCGAAAATGGGTCAATGACCCGGAAATCACACGTGGTTTAAGCGACGTGTTTATCTACCCGCATTCACAGGTGAATAGCGAATCCTTTGTGCAGATGATGATTGACGGCAACCCCGAGATCAAAGGTTTTGTCATTGCGCATAAAGACACACTGGACTATATCGGACAACTGGATTTATTCAAAATCAACTGGGTAAATCGGCACGCTACCCTTGGTGTTGTGATCGGGCGTGACGGTGACCTGGGCAAAGGTTACGGACGGGAAGCGATCCGGCTGTTACAGAAATTTGCATTTCATACGCTGAATCTGCATCGTCTGGAGCTGGAGGTCTATGCGTTCAATGAACGTGCACACCGTTGCTATTTGGCATGCGGCTTCAAGGAAGAAGGTCGGCTACGGGAAAAGCTATTCAGGGAAGGGCAATACTATGACATTATTCAGATGGGGATTTTGCGAAGTGAATATGAGGCTGCACAGCAAGCGACGGAATCCTGAGAGTGCAACCTCATAAGCTATATTACTCCGTCAGCTTTCTTCAATTTTTTATGAGTGAAATCACGGGGACTACGCTCATCCTTTTTTTATTAGCTAAAGGACTTTCTCTGCAGAGTGCCAACTTCTTACTGGTTGTATTCTTTGTAAGTATTTTTCTGTTTGAGATACCCACGGGGGCTATTGCAGACAAGTATGGAAGAAAAATTTCTGTTATTTTGGGACTTTGTTGTTTTCTAGTCTATAGTGTGTTGTTCGTTTGGACAGATCAAATCGGGGTGCTTGTGTTTGCGCAAGTCTTTGGAGGTCTGGCTATATGTTTACAATCAGGTTCGTTGGAATCATGGGTTGTGGAAAATAGTGATAAGCCCATGGAAGTTCTTTTTACAACCTCTAACAGTATACAGTACATTTCGGGATTTATTTGTGGTCTGTTGGGGGCCTTCCTCGCAACTTTTAACTATTCACTTCCATGGGCGGCTAGTATTTTATCTATTATTGTATGCATTTTTCTATGTTTCTTTTATATGGATGAGGAGAATGTTGCACATCGAAAGACGTCTAATACTCGCATTAAAACGATTATCGGAGAAAGTGTCCGTATCGGTTTTGAAAATAAGTCTATCTGGATTGTGTTTATGATTGGCTTATTTATCAGCTTTTCGAACTCGGCGGGGAATACATTCCAACAGCCACGTCTGGTTGGCCTTTCTGAACAAGGGATTTGGATTATGGGGTTTATCAAGGCAGGGTATTCACTATGTATGACTTTGGGAAGTTACCTGGTTCGAAAGCTAGGCGCACGATTCAGTGATGTACATATACTCATGTATGCCTGCGGCATGATTGGGATATGGCTCATTTTAGCCGGTGCGTTCAACACATTTTATCCTGTGCTGCTTACCTTTTTGATCTATGAAATTGGGCGCGGCATGTACCCGGTTGCCAAACAAATTTTTCTGAACAAAAGAATCTCTAATGAGTATCGTTCTACACTACTATCTCTGGATTCTGCGATTTCACAATTAGGCATGTGCATAGGTTTAATCGTGACAGGGATCATCAGTCGTAATTTTACGGATTTGTCTTCCGATCAAACACCTATTCAAATATCTTGGGTGATGTGTGGGGGGATTGCGTTGATTCCAATCATTTTATTGTTTTACGTCAATCGTGTATCAGGGAAAAGTAATTCTTGGAAAGAAAAAGAAACCAAACAGAATATGTAATGTAAAAGTTAATGTAGAAGGGCTGAACAGCATGGTCTGTCAGCCCTGTAATATTTCATTAAAAGACAAACCCTATTTTTCGCCGTACCACAGCTTCAGCCGATTTTGGATTAGGCCAGTGTAGATTTCTTCAGCCTTTGGCACACCCGCCTGATCCAGCTCTTGGAGCATGCGGTCATACACAGCGTCGAACTGATCTGGCTTGGCGAGTACGGCCTCAGGAATGCGTTTGCGTACAATGTCCTGCGACTTTTGATAAATAACATTGTAATTCGTATTGGTCGGAACAGGCATGTTGTAGGCAGCCCCCCACTCTTTTACCGGAAAATCTTTTTCGTTCGGGAACAGGTCTTTCCACGTATGGGCTTTGTATGCCTGAAGGGACTCTTTCTCGGCTTGACTATAATTTTCGGTAATCATCTCCGGATAATTGGTTGTGTAATAATTGCCCGAAGGGTCCTTCACGCTATCGCCGTAATGTGGCCCCCATATCCAGTACAAACCGATACCTGACTCTCTGCTAAAAGAAGCGTTATCGGTGTTTTTACGTTGTTGCACATCCGCCGGAATGACTCGTTTGCCATTCTCTACATTGTAATGCTGGCCTTCAATTCCCCAATTGCGTAAAATTTGTCCTTCGTCGGAAGCCAGAAAATCCAGAAACTTGATAGCTCGCACCGGATTTTCGCATGAGGTTGTAATTCCGATCCCGGATGCGGTATCGAAGCCAATGGGCTGGAGGGAATGATCCTCGTATTTCTCATTTAAAGTGACTGGAAAATGGGCGTAAGTGAATTCATCCTTACCTGCTGCCTTGAGCGCATTTTCGGCATCTTGATAGTTCCATTCCTGATCAATGAGTCCGATGACACGGCCTGCGGCGATTTTGGACTTATACTGATCACTTTTTTGCACAAAAGTATCCTTATCCAACAGTCCTTCATTGTACATATGGTTCAACCAACGGAAATATTCACGTTCTTCTGGGCGCTTGTAGTGAAGAATGGCTTTGTGTGTTTTAGGATCAATATAATATTCGCCATCGTCGGGTCCACCTGTAGCAGTAACAGCCGGGTTAGTCACTGTAATTTGAATTTTCCAGTCTTCGGCATCAAGTGATAGGGGGATGGTTCGCTGGCCATTGGTAGTAGGGTATTTGGCGACATAATCTTTAAGTGCTTTTTCAAAATCTTGAACGGTGCGGATTTTAGGATATCCAAGCTTCTTAAGTGCCTGATGCTGGATTTCGAAGCCGGCTTGTGCATCAAACGCGATGTGATCCACACCCAAATTGGTCGGGATCGTGTAGATGGCTGGATCTTCACTACTATATTTAATACGATTAAAATAGTCTCCATACACTTTCTTAATGTTAGGGCCGTATTTGTCAATGAGGTCGGTTAGGTCAATGAGTGCTCCGGCATCGACCAGCTTGCCAATGTCTGATTTGGGGTACACGAGATCTGGATACTCTCCGCTCGCTGCCATTAAAGCAAACTTTTCCTCGCCTCGGCCATTGACAGCATGTTCAGCATTTAGCGTAACGCCCGTTTTCTTGATAATTTCCTGCCCGACAGCATCCTTCATGTTGTTCCAGTTAGAGCTGGAATCACCGCCAAAGAAAGTAAATGTAATAGGGCTGGTGTCATTAGGATCTTCCTTTTCTGCCTTACTGCCTGTTCCGTTCGCACAGCCCGTTGTAACGAGCAGCAGCAAAGACAGGAGCAGGATGGAGCTCTGACGTACCGACCTGTTCATGAACATTTGCAAATCCCCCTTAATAAGTATGATTTACACAATGTAAGTGCTTTCAATAGTAAATTGTAGGAAATAAAAAACCTCACGTCAAGTTATTTATAATTGTTTGTTATGCGGTTTGTTTTTTTATTAAGCAAACATATTTTGGTGGAGGGTGTGGATTTGTACAAATCTATCATTTGATGATCTAAAACAAAGTATGCTACGATGGTACCAGTTTATAGGTACACCCGTGTATTAGAAAGATTAAGGTAGAAAAAGACTCCGAATAGGGTTGGGTGAGAAGATGCGTGGAAAAGTAACGTTGCAAGAAATTGCGGATGCGGCGGGCGTTTCAAAGTTCGCTGTTTCGCGTGCACTGTCAGGCAAACCCGGTGTAAGTGAAGAGACAAGGGCGGTTCTGGTCAAGCTTGCTGCCCAGATGGGCTATTTTCGCAATCATCCCAAAATGACAGGGGTAGAGCCTCGGGACACAGATCCCAGAGAATGGTCGGGTACCGTGCTAGTGTTATTTCCGAATATTAGGTACCAGAACAGGGAATCCAGGTACTGGGGGCCTGTATTTGAAGGGATTTCCGAGCGTCTGAACCGTAAGGGTATGGATATGATCACGTTAACGGAGCCCTCGACTGAAGATACGTTTTCTCTACTGAACCCGGAGGCGATTAAAGGGATTATCACAGTAGGAACGATTTCAACTTCGTTGTTGCTGAACATTTATCGGATGGGTATTCCGGTCGTTATGGTAGATCATTGGGATTCTGCATTTTTAAGTGATACGGTGTTTACAGATAATCGCACATGCATGAGTGAATTAATGAAGGACTTGCTGTGCAGGGGCTATACCCGCTTTCAGTTTGTGGGTCATATTGATGACGCTCACAGTTTCTACGAACGCTGGGAAGCTTGTCGTTCCACACTGGAAATGAGCGGAGTAGAATTGCGGCAGAATAAAGCCCTTCTTCACGGAGGAGCGCAGGCGCTTGCTGAGGAAATGGACAAGTTGTCTGAGGACGAACTGCCTGAGGTTTTTGTATGTGCTAATGATGTGACTGCTGCGCAAGTCGTGGATGTGCTGAAAGAAAAGGGGATTGACGTTCCGAGGCGTTGCGGAGTGACCGGGTTTGACGATACGAATGAACAAATGCCGATTTATGCCACGGTGAGAGTGGATAAGGAATTGCTGGGAATGCGTGCAGTGGACCAGTTGTTGTGGCGCATAACGAACCCGGACTCGCCTGTCGAGAAAAAATTGCTACATGCTGAGCTATTCGTACGGGAAGTTCATGCACCCCGGATCAGTCGGGAAAATGATGACCGTGAGCGTTCCATCAGCACAATCACATATAGTTAATGTCCAGATACGTGTTATGACACCATACACCGTGGAGACGAAGGAGGTCGCTTTTAGCCTGTTTAGGGGCAGAGGGCGACTTTTATTTTGTATTTTGTCATTTGTTCCAAAAAACAATTGACTAATTTGTTAGCTTGATGTTATTTTTGTTATGTTACTGATGAATCCAGATGTTCCCAATCATGCTTATAGGGAGGCTTGTGACGATGGTTAATGTGATAGGGTTGGATGGCTGGAGGTTTAGGGAAGCACAAAGTGATGAGTGGCTCAGCGCGAAAGTGCCGGGTTGTGTGCATACCGATCTTTTACGACATGGCAAAATTCCTGATCCGTTTATCGGTATGAACGAGATGGAGGTACAGTGGATTGATAAGCAGGATTGGGTATATGAAGCCCATTTTGAGATAAATGCAGATCAGCTTCAATGTCAATGTGTAGAGTTGGTGTTGGAAGGTCTGGACACATACGCGGATGTAAAAGTGAATGGTCAATCTGTCTTGTCAGCCAATAATATGTTTCGGGTATGGAGACAAGATGTGAAGGCATTTGTTCAGCAAGGGGAAAATCGGCTGGAAATCAGTTTTCGTTCTCCGATTGCTGAAGATGTACCCAAGCTGGAAAGCTTAGGTTATGGACTCCCTGCACCCAATGATCAGTCCGAGATAGGTGGTTTGTCCGACAAAAAGGTAAGCGTTTTCGCACGTAAGGCTCCCTACCACTATGGTTGGGATTGGGGACCGAGGCTGGTGACGAGCGGTATCTGGAGAGAGGTCCGGATCGAAGCGTGGTCGGGTCTGATCGTGAGAGACTTGTTTATTCGACAGGACGAGGTGAATTCGGTAGGGGCTAAACTCATGGCAGTGGTAGAGATCGAAAATGCAGATGAGATTAGAGATGCCAAGTTGCGTATTTCCGCTGACGGGAAGGTGTGGTCCAAGCCAGTTCGGCTGCTGAAGGGGAAGCAGACGGTGGAGCTGGAGCTGGAGATGAAGAAGCCGAAGCTGTGGTGGTGCCGTGGGCTGGGGGAGCCGCATCTATATACGTTTGTGGCCGAATTGGTGGAACAAGAACAAGGAGCTGTAATTGCGGAAAAATCAGTAAAAACGGGACTGCGTTCCATCCGTCTTGTACGTGAACGGGATGCAGCAGGAGAGAGCTTTCATTTTGAGCTGAACGGAATTCCAGTGTTTGCAAAAGGGGCTAACCATATTCCGAATGACAGCTTTGTCACTGAAGTTACGCTGGAACGATATCGGTATGAAATTGCCAGTGCAGCAGCCTC
This sequence comes from Paenibacillus sp. FSL R10-2748, assembly GCF_038005565.1. Lineage (NCBI taxonomy): Bacteria > Bacillati > Bacillota > Bacilli > Caryophanales > Paenibacillaceae > Paenibacillus > Paenibacillus sp. FSL R10-2748. The sequence goes on along the minus strand of NZ_JBBOTK010000001.1, from coordinate 455,805 downwards.
GAATATGAATATGTTGCGGGTGTGGGGTGGCGGTATTTATGAACAAGACGTATTTTATGAGCTTTGTGATGAATACGGTTTGCTCGTGTGGCAAGATTTTATGTTCGCCTGCAGCATGTACCCAGGGGATGAGGATTTTATGGACAATGTGGCACAGGAAGCCGAGGACAATATCAAGCGGCTGCGTCATCATCCCTGCATTGCCTTATGGTGCGGGAACAATGAGATCGATTCTGCATGGGCGCATTATGAAGAGAACGGAGGCTGGGGGTGGAAAAAGGACTACACACCTGAGCAACGGGAGCGCCTGTGGGATGATTATGAAACGCTCTTTCATCGGATTCTACCGGAGGCGGTACACACTTGGTCTGCGCAGACAGCATATTGGCCCTCCTCCCCACTGATTGACCTGACGAGAGATCGGAACCAGCATGCCCATCGGTCTTCAGCTGCAGGTGATATTCATTATTGGGGTGTATGGCACGCGTCTGAGCCGTTTGAGAATTACCATGTCCATGTGGGTCGTTTTATGAGTGAATATGGTTTTCAGTCCTTTCCAGAATACAAGTCCGTTCGTACTTATGCGGAAGAGAAGGATTTGGAGCTGGAATCTGCGGTGATGCTGGCACATCAGAAGAACGATGCGGGCAATCGTCTGATTAAAGAATATATGGGGCGGTACATGCGAGAGCCAAAGGATTTTACAAGTTTTCTTCCCATGAGCCAAATTTTACAGGCAGAAGCAATGAAAGCAGCTATAGAGGCGCATCGTCGTCACAAGCCCTATTGCATGGGAACATTATACTGGCAAATGAATGACTGCTGGCCCGTTGCCTCCTGGTCGAGTATGGACTATTTTGGTCGTTGGAAGGCGTTCCAATATACAGCTAAGCGCAGCTTTGCCGATGTGCTGTTGAGTGCAACAGATACAGAACAGGGGAATAAGGCACTGCATCTGGTCAACGATACACTAGAGCCGATATCAGGTACGCTGCGGCTGACGCTTTTGCATATCCGTAGCAGCCAGGCTATTCATGAAGAGAATGTTAAGGTAAAGCAACCAGCAGGCGGTGCAGGAATTGTACATATACTGCCTATCGACAAATGGCTGAGTGGCCTGAAGCGGGCGGAGCATATGCTGGTCGCGCGTTTGACGCAGAATGGTGAACAGGTGGCCTCTGGTGAAATTTATTTTGCAGACACAAAAGAGATGGATTTACCGCAGGCAAAAATTGAAGTGACAGAGATTCAGGGAAGCGGGGGCAGCAGATTCATGCTGTGTTCGGATGTACTTGCTAGACACGTGTGGCTATCGGCAGAGCAGGAAGGTATTTTCAGCGACAACCATCTGGATCTGGCTCCTGGTATTCCAAAAACAGTGGAATTTTTGGCTTTGCGCAACGGTGCCTCAGTATTTGAGGCAGCTGCGCCGGGTACATTGACAGTACATTCATTGGTCAATTGGATACAAGGTTAGACAGAAGTAAAAGCTTATCCGTCTTTAAGTAGATGATGGATAGGCTTTTTTATAATATAAATTTATTTTATGATATGTAGAGCGTTTTCATAATGTTAATATACATAACAAAAGAGGGTTTTCGACTTAAGTGATAACAGATCATTTGTAAGAAATCTATCTATTTAGCATCTAATTTTGGTAGAATAGGTTCAAAGTATAATCAAATCCGCATTAAAACTGACATCACGAGTATGCTTAGTGTTGAGCGAAGCCCTATAGAGAGGGTCATGAAAGCATTAGGCGGCAGGGGGAGGACATGATGCGAAAGAGCTGGTACAGGAGATTGCTTTTTTCCTATTTCCCGATTTTTATGTTAACGGTGTCGATCCTCATTTTTTTATCCTTCCTGATTGTAAACGAAATATCGCGCAATGAAACTGGAAAGGCGAATCGGATTACAACCGGATTTGTGCTGGACAGTGTGGAGAAGTCGCTGACAAAGGTAGAAATGGACGTATTAAGCGAGGCGGAGACGAACAAGAGCTACAGTTCTTTTCTGAATGGGCAGGCGCAAAGTGGCAGCACGATGCTGTATGGGCTGGTTGGAAGCCTACGCGCGCTTAAGGATAATCATGAACTGGTACATTCCGTTTATATTTATCGAACGAAGGATCACACGGTGTTAACGAGAAGTGGACTTCAGGATGCTTCGACATTCGGTGATTATCCGTATATTGAGCAGGCTCTTCGGTCGGAGGATCGGCAGTGGTCACCTGTGCGGGAATGGACGGAGCCGGGAACACATACGTCAGAACGTGTGATTTCGATGCATAAGCGCCTCCCGTTGCCTTTTGGAGGACAAGGGCTGCTGGTAATCAATATCGGTGTGTATCCGTTGCAGCAAATGATTGGTCAAATGACGAATCCGACAGTTTCCTATCTGGTGATTAATGATGCTAGCGGTCAAACCATTTATCCAGCTGCATCTGGTACAAAAGATGCTGTAAAAGCAGAGGACGGGCAGCAACTGACTCATCTGATGTCCCCCCGGCTGGGATGGAGTTTTGAAAGTGGTATTCGTGCCGGACAGTTGTTCGAGTGGGTGTCTGTTATCTCTTACGTCTGGATTGTAGTTGGATTGGCTGTTGTTATATTAGCGGTGATCTACATTATTTATGTGACCCGCAGAAATTACAGGCCAATTCAGCTGATGATGCAGCGTATTCAACAACTGCCCAGCCGTCCGGGTGAGGAAAACAACAAGGACGAGCTGTGGATGATTGATCATGCGTTGCAAAGTCTGATTCGGCAAACGATTGATTATGAACAGCAGGAGCATGCGAATATACTCATTCGGCGGCGGCAGCTGTTCCTTGATCTTATGGAAGGTACAGGCACCGAAACGGTAGAGCTTCGGCTGAATGATCTTTCTCCTTTTGCGGATGGCGGGAAGAGAGGTGTTACTCTGGTTTATGCTGTCATGGTGGTAGAGTTGCACGATCTGGATCTGCCACAGACAGCAGACGGTAGCAGACGTTTAGAGGATCATGGGGGCGAAGATCAGCGTTTAAGCCTGTCGTTGCTTGGTGTGGTACAGGAACTAGCAGCTACCTATGGATGGCAGGGCTGGGCAGAATGGATGAGTCGTAAAAGAATTTCCATTTTATTGCGGAAAGAGGTAGATGATGGGGAAGGCTTACTGGGTGTGAAGCTGCAAGAAATGGCACAAACAGGCTGTGAGTGGCTGCATGGGCATCTGGGTGTACAGCTCACGATTGGGATAGGCGGCCAGATTCATGAGTTGGCGCATGTTCAGGATTCCTATCGGTCCGCCATTTCTGCTCTGCGGTACCGGTTAACGCTTGGAGTGCGTGATATTGTAACCAGTGAACAGGTTCCGCAGGCTGATGACATTCCATTATACTCCTATTTGCCGCTGATTTCGGAGACGATTCGTTCTTTTCGGCTGGCGAGCCACGATTGGCGTGTACAGCTGGAAGGACTATTTGGGGCAATGGAAACAGACAAGCTGAAGGATGGAGATATTTTAACGGTAATGCAGTGGCTGCAAGAGCTATTGGAACGAGAAATGCGTGAGATGAAGGATGTATCGGGGGCACTGGATCGTTATTTTAACGGGCCGGAAGCAGAACGATGGAAATCTGAGGTCGAGTCTGCTTCTTCATTGGCTGTGATGCATACGCTAATGCTGGAGCACATGACCACTGTGTATCGGACTTACGTTGCCGCCAGTGAAACCAAAAGCTACCGGGCTATGGTTAGCGAAATGAAGCAATATATTGAAGAGCACTATACGAATCCGGATTTATCGTTAAATCATTTGAGTGAACGTTTTGATGTGTCACCTAAATATGCTAGTCATCTATTTAAAACAGAATTTGATATGAAATTCGTCGATTTTTTGACTCGACTCCGTATGAATCATGCCCAGCAAATGCTGTGTAATACGACCGAAACGGTTCAGCATATTGCGACTCAGGTTGGTTATGCCAATTCGATTACCTTTGGGCGGGTATTTAAGCGTGTAGTCGGCGTAACGCCGGGAGATTATCGCAAGCTGAGATTAAAACCGGAGGATTCATTAACAGGGGGAGCGCTATAGGCGCTCGCCTTTTTTGTTTTTTTCATTAAAAGGGGGAGTAAAGCGCGTCAGTTTATGGGGCGGAATTTAGTTTATTGCGGCACAGGTGTTCAAATGCGATACTTATGTCCATATCTTGAACCTACAGGGCGTCAACAGCCGATGTATTGGCAGGCATGATGGCGAACCGGAATGACGGAGGATGGCTATGGCGGACATGTATGTACAAAAGCAACACAGGGATGAGCCGAAGGCTTCCGGCTGGGCCGCAGGCATTGATGTTGGCGGGACGAAGACGCTGATCTGTATCGGCACAGCGGAACAGCAAGTAGTGGTGAGGCATAAATTTCCGACAGTTCATACGAACGATGCCCATTTTTTCTTTGAGAGTCTATTCGAGGAGCTGGAACATTGTCTAAAACAGGAAGGCTTGTCGCTGGCACAGTTAAAAGGCATAGGTATCGGTTTCCCTGGTGTGGTAGATAACGATAGCGGAACGATTACCCACGCCCCGGCAATTCCATGGAGTGTTCAAGATCGTATACATGGCGACAGTACGCATGGCGGTAATGCGCATGAAAGTATACGATCTATCGTTGCACACCGATACAGTGGTCGCTTGGTGCTGGATAATGATGTGAATATGGCTGCTTTGGGAGAACAATGGTTAGGGGCAGCTCGGGGATTACGGCATGTGATGATGATAACGGTGGGAACAGGTATCGGTTGTGGCCTTATTTTAAATGGAGAGATGTATAAGGGAGCCGCAGGCGGAGCAGGTGAAATGGCTTATTGGATTGCAGGCGAGGAACAGGCACGGCAAGCAGCAAAACAGAAAGGGACGGATGAGTTCGGTGTGTTCGAATCTTTAACATCGGGGACGGCAATAACGCGCAGTGTAAAATCAGCACTCGCCTCTGGCATACCAGGTACACACATGATCCGGCTAGCAGGAGGAAACAGGGACGAGGTAGGGGCGAGACATGTATTGCAAGCGGCGTCCGAAGGGGATGTAGAAGCACAGATGATTTTAGAGCCTGCACTAGTGCATATGGCGATGGCTTTGACGAATGTGATCAGCCTGCTGAACCCGGAAATGATCGTTGTAGGTGGCGGTGTAGCAGAAGGTAACACGTATTATTTGGATGAAATTCGGCAAAGAGTAGCCTTATGGACGGATATTCCTTGTACTATTGTACCTGCTGGTCTAGGTAATGAAGCCGGGGCCATCGGAGCATTGGCTACGATTCTGGACAGCTCGGTACGCTAAACAACAGGGAGGTTTCCAGATGGTAGGCTCACAAATGCTGAAGCTACGAAGCTTCTATTTGTTTATTGGCTTGGCAGGGGGCATGTTTAATCCATATTTGACACTACTGCTGGTTCAGAATGGATTGACGAGCAGCAGTGTCGGTGTTCTGATGGCAATTGGTACGCTGGTATCCATTTTGGTTCAGCCGATATGGGGAATTATTGTGGATCAATATCGTCAAATGCGGCTGGTGCTCATTTTGAGTGTAGCGGTTCCGGGAATTATGGCTGTATGTTATCAGTCGGAGCGTTTTGTTCTGATGGCGCTTGTGTATTCCACTATGGCAATATTTACGGCAACGCAGGCGCCGATTGCGGATTCCTATGCGATTGTGGCGGCCAAGAAGGCAGGAACGACCTATGGCAGTATACGATTTATGGCGAGTATAGGCAATGCGGTGGGCGGTTACGCCGGGGGGCTATTTGTATCGCTGTTATCTGTGACTATGATGTGGGTACCTTTTTTGGTGCTGAACAGTCTTGCGGCCCTGACGGCGCTGGCGTTGCCGAAAAATACGGAGGAAGATCTCGTGCTGCGCAAATCGTTTTCGGACGGCATTGGTCAATTGATACGCAACAGGACATTTTTAATATTTTTGGGGGGCAGTTTTTTAGTAAATCAGACGTTAACCGCATTCAACACCTATTTCGTATTGGCCTTTAAGATGTCGGGAGGACTTACGAGTTTGGTCGGGGTTGCTCTGCTGATTGCGTCCATTACGAATGTCCCCTCCATGCTGCTCGCTTCACGAGTGATTCGAAAGATTGGGTTAGAGAGAACTCTTTTGCTAGGGGCAGTCGCTTATATGATTCGATGGGGAATTCAATTAGCTTTTCCCGACCCTACCGTTATGATTGCTGTGCAGGTGCTGCACGGATTGTCATTTGGTTTTTTCTACATTGCAGCGGTCGAGTATGTTTCACATGTAACTGAAAAGGATATGCAAGCGACCGGACAAAGCGTGTTCAATATGGTATTTGCCGGGCTGGCAGGGATTGTAGGTAATTTGTTAAATGGCTTTCTTCTTCACGCTGGAGGGCCGCAATTAATGAACCTGGCGTGTCTGATCAGCGCAACCTTGGGGGCATTAATGATGGTTTATGTATCACGTAGCCGTAAGGATGGGAAAACAGGGAAGGTACGCAAGCTATCCATGAGCCTCCCTTCAGAGACTTCACAGTAGGAGTAGTGACGTTAGTATTTCATTGAAATTAACAAAATGTAGTGTGAGCATCGAATCCCTGATGAGGGTGAGGATGCTCTTTTTTTCGTGCGAAAAACTTTTAAATCACGTGATATGGAACTATAGCTCACACAAAACGAACAAAGAAAATGGTTTATTCACAGGAAAATAGTGATTTTTAATAAGAGTAAGCGCTTCATCATGTTCAGTAATCGCTTTCAATCAACCGGTTTATGATTGGGAAACTAGTTTATTGTCAGTTTTCCTGCGGTCATGTCATACTAAGGCACATCCCGGACCAAAAGGGACAGACTCATGCCGATGCATGAAATGTCATAACCTCCTCCTCAGAAGAGGCGACGAACGGGAAAAGCAGACAAAGGGGTGTTCAGGAATGAGTGGGAATAAGGCTGGAGGAACATTGAAGAAGCTTCGTCTGCTGCTTGCAGCTACGGTTGCACTGTCGGTTGTATTGAGTGGATGCTCGTCGGGTGAGGCGGACAAGGCTTCGACCGCTACCGGAAACAAGGGTGGTTCATTGAAGGTTGAAATTTTTGACAGAGGCAATACACCTCAGGGCTATACCATTACTGACAGCTATTTAACTCGTTATGCAAAAGAAAACTTTGGCAAACCCAACGATATTGATCTGACGTACGTGCCCGTTCAGCGCTCCGAAGAAGTTACCAAGCTGAATGTTCTGATGGCTAGCGGTGGTGATGTACCTGATATCGTGTTCACTTATGATTCCGGAACCTTTGAACGGTATGCGGAGCAGGGTGGACTGACAGACTTGACCCCTCTGCTGAATGAGTACGGCCCAAATCTTAAAAAATTCCTCGGTGAAGATACGCTCAGCTACGGTCAGGTGGGGGGCAAGCAGTTCGCCATTCCCGGCAAACGTACCATCTTAGGGAAATATTCCTCTTTTATTCGTCAGGATTGGCTCGATACGCTGAATATGCCTGTTCCTAAAACGACAGACGAACTATACAACACGCTAAAAGCGTTCAAGGAAAAAGACCCCGGCAAGACCGGCGGTAAGGTCGTTCCGCTGGGAATGACGATGGAGCCGGGGCAATATGATCCGCTGTTGTGGTCTTTTATTAAGCCAGTGACAGATGAGCAGAAATATACGCTAACCCAAGAGCTGGGTTCCCGTGACTATCCAATCCTGCTACCTGGATTCAAGGATGGAGTTCAGTTTATGAACAAGCTTTACAATGAGAATCTGATCAGCAAGGACTTTGGTCTGGATAAGGACAAAAAACAGCTGACTCAGGATATTCAAAGCGGAAATACCGGTTTTTTCAGTGAAGATTACGACAACATCTATTATAACGACTCCGCCTATCCGAATCTGTTGGCTAACCAGTCCGCAGCGAAGCTGACTCCAATGGACCCTTATACCAACAGTGAGGGTAAGCACGCCAAGCCAGAATTTGCATCCAATGGACTCTACATTATGGTACCTAAATCCAGTGAGCATGCGATTGAGGCGATCAAGTATCTCGACTGGATGTCTTCCGAGAAGGTGCTGCTTGATATGCAAAATGGTGTGGAAGGCGAGAACTATACCTTGAAAGACGGAATTCCAGTTGCCAAGGAGAAACCGACACAAGAAGCGCAGGATCGTATCTATAATCAGGGTGATGTGGTCATTATTGCGAATGGCAAGATTGCAGGAGACGATAACAAAAACAAGGAAGCCTTTGTTTTGGGCATGCCGTCCCAATTCCAAGAGGATGTTCGCAAGGCGATGGATATTTCCAACACGGACACAATTTCACCAGTGAAATTTGACCATCCGATTAAAGCCGAGTCCAAATACAGTAACTCATTGCTGGATAAGTTTGACGAAATGGTCGTTAAATCCGTGATGGTGCCTCCGGCGCAGTTTGATGCAACATTCGAAGCGGCGTTGAAGGATTATATGGTGAGCGGTGGTCAAGCGATATTGGATGAGCGTACCGAAGCTTATAAGGCCATGACAGGCAAGTAAGAAGGCGGAAAGTAAAGGAGGAGACAGCGCATGAAAGGGAACGTTTACTTCCGCAGATATTGGCAATTATACGCGTTGCTTGTGCTGCCCCTGGCCTACTTCATTGTGTTCAAATATGGTCCGATGTGGGGAGTACAGATCGCGTTTAAGGATTTCAACTTTTTTCAGGGAATTACAGGGAGTGAGTGGATCGGGTTCGATGCGTTTAGAGAAGTGTTTCGTATGGATGATTTTTATCGAACGCTGCGCAATACCATCGTGCTAAATCTGCTTGATTTGCTGGTATCTTTTCCAGCACCTTTAATCTTGGCGATTTTGCTCTATGAAATGAAAGTAGTCTGGTTTAAAAAGCTGTCACAAACGATTTTGTACGTTCCCCATTTTATTTCGTGGGTGATTATTGGCGGGATTGTGTACCAGGTGTTTGGTACGCAGTCCGGCATGATCAACAATGTGCTTACTTCGCTCGGGTTTCAGGCGATTCCATTTTTGACAGATAAAAATGACTGGGTACTCACCTACCTGCTGACAGGAGTGTGGCAAAGTGCAGGCTGGGGAACGATTTTGTACCTCGCTGCCTTGACCGGGATTAACCGGGAATTGTTCGAAGCTGCCGAGGTAGATGGTGCAGGACGCATGAAAAGAATTTGGTATATTACGATCCCTGGCATGAAAACGACAATTGCTACGCTGCTTATCATTAATTTGGGTAATATGATCACTATTGGCTTTGATCGTCCTTATGTAATTGGAAATGTGGCGGTTCGAGATTATTCCGATGTACTTAGCACGTTCGTGTATCGCATCGGGATGGAATCCGGGCAATATACGCTGGCAACGGTGGTAGGCCTGTTCCAAGCTGTGGTTGGTCTCATCTTCGTATTAGGAGCTAACTATGCCTCCAAGAAACTGACAGATGAAAGTATTATGTAAGGGGAAAGGAGCTGGCATCTGATGAGTGAACGTACTGCAAATCGCACCTTTGATATCGTAACCACCGTGTTAGTGGCTGTGGCTGTACTACTGTGCTTGGCCCCGTTTATTCACATTTTGTCTATTTCCTTTAGCTCGAACCGGGCCATTACATCCGGGGAAGTTACTTTGTTACCAGTAGAGTTCAATTTGAAGGCATACGGAAAGGTCTTTTCTGATATGAGCATGATCCGTTCGCTCGGGTTTACAGTTATGCTGACGCTGATCACGACAGTGCTGAGTATGTTAATGACAATTATCGCAGCATATCCATTAACAAAGAAACACCTAAGAGGTCGTAAAACGATTATGTTCATTATTGTAGTAACGATGTTTTTCAGCGGCGGCATCATTCCTGAATACATTCTGGTGCGCGACTTACATTTGTTGAATAATATGTGGTCCCTTATTTTACCAGGGCTGATCAGCCCGTTTTATCTGATTATTTTGATTTCCTTTTTTAATGGGATTCCAGAAAGCTTGGAAGAAGCAGCAGAAATCGATGGCAGCAGCCAGTTCGGCACTTTGCTTCGGATTGTACTACCGCTGTCCTTGCCTGTGCTGGCGACATTAAGCCTGTTTTACGGTGTTGGCCGTTGGAACGGATTTCAGGATACGCTGATGTATATTCAAAACCCCGATTTGTTCCCGTTACAGCTCAAGCTGTATCAAATGATTCAAAATAATATGGTATCCGAGCTAACCAGGCTGGAAGGAGCCAGTGGCGCGAGAATTACGCCCGAAGGGTTGAAGGCAGCAAGTGTCATTTTTGCAACGGTTCCAATTCTGCTAGTGTATCCGTGGCTGCAAAGATATTTTGTCAGCGGCGTGATGGTGGGAGCGGTGAAAGGGTGATGATAATGAAGGCGAAGGGGGAATATTCCTTTTCCACCTGTTGGAATATTAAAAAGCATACGGTCGGCCGAGAACTTGTAGAGGAAATCCGTCAGTTGGGCTTTAGCAGGGTGGAGTTGAACTATAACATTACCCGGGAAATGCTGACGACGATTGAGCCTATGATTGAGCGGGGAGAAATCGGCATATCGAGTGTGCATAATACATTTCCTCATACACCAGACCCGGATTACGGCACGGATTCCGTTCTGCTCGGGTTTGACGATGAAAGCAAGCGACAACGTGCGATAGAGCTGTTGGTGCAATCTGCGGAATATGCGCATCGTTATGGTGCAAAAGCGGTAGTTGTGCATCCCGGAGAGGTTCCATTTCCATATGATATCAGTGAGGAACTAGAGGATATTTTCAATGAGCAGGGCAGGGATTCTGCTGCTTATCAAACGTTGTGGGGCCAAATGCTGGAGCGTCGGAATTCACTGAGTGGGCACTATGTACAACGCATCCGTGATAGTCTGGAAGAGGTGTGTGACCGCATCGCATCCAAGGGATATGATGTAGCCATTGGCATTGAAACGCGTTCACGTTGCTATCAGATGCCTACGTTGCAGGAGGCAAAGACGATTATAGATCGTTTGAAGGGTGCACCTGTCTATCTGTGGTATGACATTGGACACGGTATGATTATGGACCGAATGGGACTGTACGACAACGCCAAGGAAGCCAATGAAATGATCGACTATATTCTCGGTGTTCATATTCATGAAACCATTGGATTATCTGATCACTGGTGCCCTTATATTCATAGCGGTGATCTGGAGTTCTTTGATCGTTTCGTGAATATTATCCGGCAGGCCCCTATTAAGGTTTATGAGCTGAAAGCAGCTTGTCAGCCGGAGGATATTGAACGTAGCCATGAGTTGCTGACAAGTAAGATAGCGAAGCTTCAGCCGCAAGGATGATAAACGATTATGCATATTACAGGGGTTGAGAGGAATGTATAGTAAAATCGTAGCGATCAACGATGCCTGGGTAAAACCAGGTATGGACCATCAGGTGCTGGATGCTGACAGCCGTTATTACGGCGGAGTGACTGATGATGAGAATGGAATCGCCTGGCCTAATCATTCGGTCGGTACTCCTGCCGCAATGGCGATCTGGGCGGCAGCGCTCGTCAATCCGGATTCTGCATATTATCGGAATGAGGATGTACTCATCCGACTGGAGCTGGCTGTGCAGTACATGCTACGTGTGCAGCATGAGGACGGTTCTATTTCACCGGGCTGGACCAATTTTCACTCGCCACCGGATACAGCGTTCGTGGTGGTAGGCTACGCCCAGGTCTATCAGCTGCTGGTTGGTGACGACTGGCTGGAGCTGCGTCGGGTGATTGATGCGATCCGCTTGTTTCTGGAGCGGACGATTCCGGTCATGCTGACCGGAGGTTGCCATACGCCAAATCACCGTTGGGTATTGTGTGCTGCGCTGGGATTTCTACATGAGCTGTTTAATCTACCCGAGGCACTCGTGCGGGCCGAGGCTTGGCTAGCCGAAGGGCTGGACGGGACACCAGATGGCGAATGGACGGAGCGCAGCAACGGAATTTATAATGCCGTTAGCGATATTATGCTGATTCATGCTGCCCGATTATTAAAACAGCCGGAGCTACTAGAGTCGGTGCGCCGTAATTTACGCATGATGGTGTACCTTGTCCATCCTGATGGCGAAGTGGTCACAGAGTATTCAGGGAGACAGGATTTTGGGGTGATCCTGAACTTATCTTCTTATCTTCTACCATATGCCATGCTGGCTACAGAGGATGAGGACGCTATATTTGAAGCGATGGCTGTCGCCGCTATTCAAGTCATGGATCATCCTGGCGGTGCTCCTATCAATGCGGCTGTGCGCTTTTTACTAGATCCGCGTTTGCAAACTCGTAAAGTATCGCCAGCTACATTACCTGTCACCTATAACCAACTACTGAACGGAGACTTCCCAAGGGCTGACTATCTGAGTCGAATGGATGAGGCAGGCCATCACCAGCAGATTTATCATAGCCGACTGCATACGGACTTTGGAGCGCCAGTCGTTCGATATCGGCAGGAGGATACCAGTGCCACACTGATGACCGAGGCTTCATCGTTCCTATCGTTGCGACACGGAGATGCACGATTATTGGCGGTTCAGGCTGCATCGTATTTCTCGCCTGGTTTTGTACCCATGCAGAAGCTGACAGCTCACGAACATGGTTGGACTCTGTCGGGCACACAGGTCAAAGGTTATTATGGCCCTGTAGCGACCTTAGATCTGCCGCCTACCTCGCAGGAGGAAGTCAGTCCGTGGTACTTGCTTCCGCATCACAAACGGCCATTAACCCATGAACAAAAGCATGAAATTCGGGTCGATGTGGATCGTCAGGGTGATGTGTGGACGCTTCGTTTTCGCTCAGAGGGTCCAGTAGATTGCATGACACAGATTCGATTTATTTTTGGGCGCGAAGGACGCTTCACTTGCGGGGAATATCGGCTGGTTAACGAAACGATTCAATGTTGGACTGGCGGTATGGCGCGCTATGAATCTGGGAATGCGTGGTTTGAGTTGATGGGAACAACCGTAGAGCATATGGCTAATTCCGTAAGGGGAGCCACTCTCCCCATGGATTGCCATACATTGCTGGTCAACTGGATGGCTCCGTTTGATCAGACGATCCACATTCGTATGTCGCCTTTACCTGTGAGTGAAGTCTAAAACACAGTAAGCATCTATTTTTCGGGGATGAGGTCAATTCCCGGAGAACAGATGTTTTTTTATGTTCATTTATGTAGAGGTAGAGCGCTTCCATTGAGCTTGAAGCCATTGTGGTGTACACTGTCCAGAACAGGTGTAAATTGGAACGTCAGGAAGGCAGGACGGTTACAAGGAGGAAAGACACATATGTATGCCCGTTTAAGATCGTTAAATTATCCACTAAAACTCTATGTTTTTTTAGCACTGGCCTTATGCTCCGTAATCAGTACATTGTGGATCATTAACGTGCGACTGCCCTCAGGGGGCCGCCCTTATCTTTTTATTTGGTGGAATATGATGTTGGCCTGGATTCCTATGCTGTTGACGCTACTGCTTGATGTAATGTACAGCTCGTGGAGGCGGGGAACAAGGACATTTTTACTCTGGGTTACGGGGGCGGCATGGCTTTTCTTTTATCCCAATACACCCTATTTGATCACAGATTTGCTGCATGTATTCGCCAGATATCCATTTCTCGGGGAGCAACGTTTCTGGGGAAATCCGTACTTTTGGAATCATGTACTGGGAATGCTGCTGGTAGCCGTACTTGGCCTGACAATGGGTTTTGTATCGCTCGAATCCGTACGACAATTGGTACAGCGTGCACGTGGTGGGCTTGTTAGTTGGCTGTTTATGTTGGCGGTACTCTTGTTGAGCAGCCTGGGTATTTACATTGGCCGTTTCTTTCGAGGGAACACATGGGATATTGTTTCTGCGCCCTCTCAACTGTATGCACAGGTATCTTCTATATGGGCAGACTCCTTGCAACGTACTCATTTTGTGGAGTTTAGTGGGATGGTATTTGTTATTTTGCTCGTCAGCTATGTATCCACGATGTGCGTAGTCTGGATGGGGAACAACCGCCAGGACGAATGGCGTCGCTGGTGATTTGATTGCAGCTGAGTGGCTGGATATCATCAAAAAATTGTAAAAACAAAGGAGGAGTAGCTACAATGAACGGACAGAATCGATCCGATATTCGCGCTGGTCTTCAGGTAGATATTGTACTTAAAAAGGATCAGCCTACCGGTAAGCTGACGCGAGGAACGGTGAAAGATATTTTGACCAATTCCCCGCGTCATCCGCATGGAATCAAAGTGCGTTTGGCAGACGGACAGGTTGGGCGTGTCAAACATATCGTAACGAACGAAGGCTAGAGCTTTGGGCTGAGGAGGAATGAAGATGAACCAGGCAACGGCATGGTCTAAAAATGATCGCTACCCGCTTGTTTTACTTGTATTGCTGGCGCTTGCCCTCATTTGGTCCTTGATTCGCCCGGTGGATTATTTTACATGGGTACTGGAAGTTCTACCCGCGGTTTTGGGAGCTGTGCTGCTGACGGCTTTGTACCGTAGATTTCGGTTTACCAATCTGGTATACACCCTAATCTGGCTGCACGCATTGATCTTGATTGTCGGTGGACATTATACCTATGCCGAAATGCCACTGTTCAACTGGATCCGGGATACGTTCGGACTGGAGCGCAATTATTATGATCGACTTGGGCATTTTGTACAAGGTTTTGTACCTGCACTCATTGTCAGGGAAGTGCTGTTGCGTAAAACGGCCTTGGGAAGCGGGAGCTGGCTCACTTTCCTCACGGTTAGTGTGTGTCTTGCGATCAGCGCTGTGTACGAGCTGATTGAGTTTGCTGTAGCCAAGGCAACCGGAACGGCAGCAGAAGCCTTTTTGGGCACACAGGGAGATGTATGGGATACCCAATGGGATATGCTTCTTGCGTTCATCGGTGCCTTGACCGCAGTGATTTTGTTGAGTGGGGTACATAACAAGCTGCTGAAACAATTAAGGTATTAGCAGAATTTATTTACCTCGCTTTTATCATGCTATCTGGAATTTCGCTGTTTTTGAAGGCTACATTCGCGTCATGGGACGGCTGTCGAGGTGTAGGGTTGCTGCGTCCATATAGCTGTCCAGTAGCCGTTCAAAAATACGGTCCCACGTCTGCTCCAGGCTGTAGGCTCTACCCGCTCTGGACATCGAATCGCGAAGTGAGGCATCCTCGTACAACAGGTGTACAGCTTTGGCAAAGGCAGCGGCGTCCCCAGAAGGACACAATAGCCCTGTTTTTCCATGGATTAGATTATCTTTTACCCCGCCTTCATTGGCACCGACCACAGGTGTACCGCTCGCCATAGCCTCCAGTACAACGTTGCCGAAGGTTTCCGTGGTGGAAGGGAAGAGAAATACGTCGGCTGCGGCGTAGAGTTCAGCTAATTCCGGCCCTTTCACAAAACCAAGCCAGTGGACTGCATGCTCCGGCACCCCTATATCCGCTGTAGTTTTGACCTTATACAATGGACCATCTCCTGCAATGACCAGCACAGAGGCTGCGCGGACGTCGTCGGGTAACTGAAGATAGGAATCCAGTAACGTGTCTATCCCCTTTTCCGGTGCAAGCCTGCCCACATACAAAATAACAAATGCATCTGCATGAACGCCCCATTTCCTCCATACTGCATTACGGTCCACCTTTGGTTGAAATCGGTCAGTATCAATGCCTCTACTCCAGATTTCGAGCTGCCCCATTCCTTTATTGCGCAACAATTCCATGGTTGATTGAGAAGGGACATACACCCTTTCGCAATGTCTGTGAAACCAGAGCATGTATTTCCATAACGCAGGTTCAAGCCAGCGAAGCTTGTAATATTCGAGGTATTTATCAAAGTGGGTGTGATATGAGGCGACAAGTGGAATATGGTGTTTGGATGCGTAGCTTGTTCCATACAGGCCAAGGTTAAACGGAGTAGCGACATGAATCAAATGCGGGGAAAAGGCTGACAGACGCTCGTTGATCTGTTTGGCGTTGGGGATCGCAAGTCTGCATTCCCGGTACAATAAAAAGGGAATACTCCGAAATCGCTCCACACCCGGCCCAGAGGGCAGATGATGGTCTGCCTCCGGTGCGAAGACGAGCGTAGATACTCCATGTGTCTCCAGATAGCCAATCCATCGTTCCAGGGTCAGAGCAGCGCCATTCACGTCAGGCGTATACGTGTCCGTAAATAATGCAACTCGAAGCATGCCTTCATTCCTCCTCCGCCATTCTCATTTATCCTATGACGTTCCAGGGGAGTCCGCTTGGAGGCTCCGGCTTTTATTGTGTCATGATTTTGTTTACGGGCTTGCCGGGTTTTGTAAAAGCTGGCCCGCGGACGGGCGCTTTTCTCGGAACATTCTGTAATAGACGAGGGAAGACAAAATATAGAAAACACCTGTCATGCTAAATGTGATGGCATAGCCCCAGTAGTTGCCATAAGTTGTAACCAAATAGGCTTGTACAGGTCCCATACCTGCGGTGCCTAGCATCCAGGTCGTCTGGAGAATGGAGTTGGCAATGCCACGATTTTTATCTGACACACGTTCGACGAGAATGGCGGTTTGCAGCGGATTGGCTGCATTCATTAGCGCTTGCCTGAATAGAAAGCTGATGGAAGCGATCCATAGCACGTTCGTAAAGCCTGTAATGAGAAGGAACGGTAGCGAAAGCATTTGGAAGCCAACTACAGCTCTGACCAGTCCTATTCGGCTACTTAGGGTAGGTCCGATCAACATGGAGAGGATGGTCATGAGCTGGCCGAGTGCAATCAGTAAACTCATTGCGCTGAGTGATACGGAGAAGCGGTTCGTAAAATACAAATTAAGATACGGGATGACCAGACCTGAACCTAACCCAAGAAAAAACTGGGCCAGAACAAATTGTCCAATAACCCGGCGATCAGAAGCAGCAGCAGGCGTCTCCGAGTCAGGTATATCGGATGTACTGTGCGGCGTATGTACTTGTTCTGTTTGAGGTGAAGATTCGGCAGGAGCTGGTGCTTCTAAGGTTGCCGTAGTTTTTGTGATGAATAATAGAGGAATAAAAGCGGTCAATGTTGCCATTCCTCCAAGGAACAGAGCAACCCGCAGACTGGATAGCGGTGTGATTCCCCACGTCTGCAGCCCATCTGCGAGTACACCACCCCCGAAGCTGCCTAGGACTTGGGCTGCCAGTACAAGAGCTGAGTAATAGCTGAATATTTTTAAGCGTTGGGCTTTACTTATGCTTTCCGCTAAGAAAGGCACAGCCAGCACCTGAATAAAGGCGGCGAATACACCTGAGATTACGGCAAATACCAACATGCTTCCGCTGGTATCTGTAAAGGTACGGGCGAGAAAGGCCAGGCCGCTGAATAACGCGCCGATGAGCAGCATATTTTTGCGGCTCGTCCGATCGCCCCAAAATCCGACCGGAATGAACAGCAACGCCGTCGCTAGCGCCTGCATGCTGACCACTTGGCCGTTCATATCATCGTCAAAGCCAAGCTTTTGGATATACAGGTTGTACAGCACAGAAAACATTCCCGTACCCATCTGGTACAGCAGATTGGCCATAAAAAACAATCGGATATTACGCGGCCACTTTCGGGGCTCTTCTAACATTTTGCTAATCCATGACACGATGAGTTCCTCCTGTGACGTTGTTGAAAATAAGTTAATTCTGTTGATATGTATTCTATCAGGAACTGTACATTTCATAAATATTCCTGATCTCCGATTGTTTTGGGTAATAATAAAGCATGGACTTTACATTGAATTTTCATTATAGTAATTCGGTATGAATAAATTTGAAAGGTAAGCAGGAGGGATGGCTTTGGCTTTTGGAGCACGGGTGTTAAAAACGGGAATCGCAGTGACGCTCGCCCTTTTTCTGAGCACGCTTTTGAACACCCATTCGCCTGTGGGGGCAGCGATAGCCGCTATTTTTGCCATGCAACCGTCGATATATAGGTCGTGGCGTTATTTTCTGGATCAACTCCAAACAAGCACACTAGGTGCAATCATGGCGTTGCTGGGCGGAATGGTATTTTCGAATGAGCCGATTGCAGTCGGGCTGGTATGTGTATTGGTACTTATGATATGTCTGAAAATAAATATGGCTGATACGGTTGGATTGACACTTGTGACCGTTGTTTCTGTAATGGAAGCCTCAGGGGACTGGAAATTTGCGGTGACCCGCTTTGCACTCACTTTGATTGGGATTGTGTCTGCTTTTGTCATCAATGTTAGCGTTTTTCCCCCGAAACCGAAAAGGCAGTTTATTAATCAGATTCAAAATGTATTTAACAGCATGTCTTTGTTGCTGCGTACTGCCATTTCCGATGAGATTAAGGAGTCTGTCTTTAAAGAGGAAAAAGGAAATCTGGAGGGAGCTATTAAATCGCTGTCGGACAAATATCATTTGTTCGAGGAAGAGCAGAAGAAGCTCAAGCGCTCTAAGTTTAGTCAAACGAGACAAATGGTAGTATACAAACAAATGCTCGGAAGTTTGCACAAAGGATATGAGGTACTGGATGCAGTGGAAAGGCACTATTTCCAGTCTCTACGGCCAAAGGGAACGGATGCTTTTTTTGACAGTCATCTGGAGCTACTGATTCGTTTTCACGAGCATGCTCTACTGAAATTCGAAAATAAGCTAAAACCGAATGAGGACGAAAGTGAATTGTTTCAGCAAGCCAACGGCGAATTTATGAAGCATGCGATTACACGTTTTGACCATTGTCAGGAGGGAATGCTGCGGCTTTCCATTGTAGCTGCGGCGATGTACGACTATGGTCATCAGCTGGAGAGGCTGAGCAGACTGGCCGATCATATTCATCCTGTGGAAGAGAGCAGATAGGCGAATTTCCTAAAAGAAAAGCGACCGCATTCATCAATCAGATGGCTGGTCGCTTTTTTATGTAATGAATTCAATTATGTAAGAACAGGTTAATAGAAGGTTGCCAGAACGCACAAAAAAAGCCCGCTGGTTGCGAACAGGGACTGAACTTGATACAATAGAGGATGCTCTGTTTTATGGTAAAACCATATGCTTAAGTTGTAAATCATACTTCTTTTTATATTATAGCATGCTTCAAAGGATTAGTCAATTTTCCCGGATCAGGGGGATGCCGCGAGTATGCCCGGGTCCATAATAGAGCATAGTTTGTACGCAAGGGAGCCCTGCGTGGAGCAGGAGGAAACGGAACAGGAGCGATGTCAGTGACTACTGAACAGCAATGGAATGAAGAACAACGAAGAGTAGAAGATGTGACCGCAGTGATTAGCGGGCGTATTCGGAAGCTAGAGACAGAGGTTGGTTCTGTGCGCGGAGATGTCGTCGATATGCGTAAAGACTTCTGGGATGAGGTAACGATCAATTTCAGTGAGGCGGATGATGTGGGCGAGACGTCCACCAGTTTGCGTCAGCAGTCTGAGATTTTGTCTGAGCGGGAACGAAGACACAAGCATTCTACAGAGGCGTTAGGTCGTTTGAAAAAGTTACTTGATTCACCGTATTTTGCACGCATTGATTTTGCTGAGGAAGGGCAGACTGCGGAACGTGTTTATCTGGGGATTGCCTCCCTGCTGGATAATCAAGATGAGGAGTTTCTGATATACGACTGGCGCGCGCCTATTTCCAATCTTTATTACGATAACATGCCGGGGCCCGCTTCATATAAGACCCCGGCAGGGGAGATGGAAGGGGAACTCACGCTTAAGCGCCAATTCTCGATCCGTGATGGACAGATCCGTTTTATGTTCGATACAGGGGTGACGATTGGAGACGAACTTCTTCAAGCAGTATTGAGCCGCAGCTCGGATGCTCAAATGAAAAGTATTGTCGCTACCATCCAAAAGGAGCAGAATCGCATCATCCGTGATGATCGAAGTCGGATGCTCATTGTTCAGGGGGCGGCGGGAAGTGGCAAAACCTCTGCTGCGCTTCAGAGAGTAGCGTATTTGCTGTATAAGTACCGGGATCGCTTACGAGCGGATCAGGTCGTGTTATTTTCGCCTAACCCGATGTTCAACAGTTATGTATCGACAGTATTGCCTGAATTGGGTGAGGAAAATATGCTTCAGGCCACGTTTCAGGAATATTTGGAGCGGCGTTTGGGCCGGGAGTTTCAGTTAGAAGATCCATTTGAACAGCTGGAATATGTGCTTTCAGCGTCGTTACAGCCTGGGTATGAAGCCAGGATGGAGGGTATCCGCTTTAAGTCGTCCAAGACATTCTTACACGTGATTACAGGCTACAAGACGTATTTGGAACAGGAGGGAATGCGTTTTAAACCCATCCGCTTTCAGGGACGTGAGGTGGTTTCAGTAGAGCAAATGGCACGCAAGTTTTATGAATTCGACTCTACGGTGCGGCTGGCGAACCGATTGGAACTGCTGCGGGATTGGATGCTCAAAGAGCTGGCCCGCTTTGGTAAGGAAGAATGCTTCGCCCCATGGGTGGATCAACAGATGGATCTGATGGAGCCGGAGGATTATCAGCGTGCCTATAACCGCATGCGCCGTAAATCCAAGAATAAGGGCGATACCTTCGACGATTTTACGCGTGAAAGAGAAATATTGGCGCGTATGGTGGTCAGTGACCGCTTAAAGCCCCTGCGCAAATGGATTAAGGCGCTTCGCTTCGTAGATACGACCCGGCTCTACAGCGAGCTGTTTATGAACGAGACGCTGCTGAGCCAACTGGCGAATCATGCAGAGCTGCCCGTCAGCTGGGGTGAAATTAGTCGACAAACTCTGGAACGAATTCAGGCTGGGGAGTTAGCGTATGAGGATGTGACACCCTTTTTATATTTGCGTGAGTTGATGCTGGGTTTCCGTTCTAATAGCAACATCCGTCACGTGTTTATTGATGAGGCACAGGACTATTCCCCATTCCAACTGGCTTTCTTCAAGCGCTTATTTCCACAGGCTAAAATGACGGCACTGGGTGATTTTAATCAGGCTATCTATGCCCATGCCTCGGTGCTTCAGGATGCAGAGCCATTGTATGACTTGTATGGTGCAGATCAGACCGAAATGATTTCCCTGACACGAAGCTATCGCTCAACACAGGAGATTGTGGAATTTACTCGGGGGATGGTCGCTGGGGGAGAGCACATTGTACCGTTTAATCGTAAGGGTGAGAAGCCTCTTGTAACCGAGGTGCATTCGCGTGAAAAGTTGCATCAACAGATAGCTGGGAATGTCACAGAATTGTTGGCAGAAGGCTATGAATCCATCGCGGTGATTTGTAAAAATGCTGACGAAAGCGCGGCAGCCTACGAAGCGCTGGAAGAAAAGCTGTCAGTGAAGCCAAAATTGATTAAGAAAACAACTCCCGCTTTTGAAAAGGGGATTCATATCATTCCGGCCTACCTGGCAAAAGGCGTGGAATTCGATGCGGTCCTGATTTATGACGGATCAGCGAAACAATACCAGCGTGAGAGTGAGCGTAAGTTATTCTACACCGCCTGTACGCGAGCGATGCATCTGCTGCATATTTATAGCATAGGGGAGATTACGCCATTCGTGAGTTTACGGGATTCGGATACGTATACTCGCAAAGTGGAAGAAAGTGATAGTGTTCTATAGAGAGGACATTGGCAATCAGCTGGGGGCAAATACCTTAGAAACCCATGCGATGCTTGAATAGATGTAGAGTTGGCTGGCATTATGGAGCGTATTCCAGTAACATAAGCAAATAAGAAAAACAGGTAAGAAGCATAAACGGAGGTTACAAACGTAATGGACATGAAGAGTGTATTTCAACGCCCGCCGCTGGCGGACTGTGTACCCGAGCTGGTGGCTACAGCTAGAGGGGAGCGCAAGGCATCGCTGGTGATCCGCGGAGGAACGCTGGTCAATGTGGTATCGGGCGAATTGCTGCCAGGCATGTCTATTGCTGTGCAAGGTTCTCGTATCGCTTACGTCGGTAGGGACGTCAGTCATACGATTGGAGAAGACACCATAATCATTGAAGCCGAAGGCCGCTATATGGCACCGGGGTTACTGGACGGACATTGTCACATCGAAAGCACACAGCTGACCGTAACTGAGTTCGCTAAGGCTGTACTGCCGCTGGGAGTGACGGGTGGTTTTTTTGACCCGCATGAAATTTCCAATGTACTGGGTCTAAAAGGGCTTCGTCTGATGCTGGACGAAGCACGTACGACACCGCTGGCTGCTTACATGCAGGTGGCTTCTTGCGTGCCGTCCACAGGTCCGGAGCTGGAAACGACGGGTGCCTCCTTCGGCCCGGCGGAAGTCGCAGAGGCGTTAAGCTGGGGCCCGGATATGATCGGGCTGGGCGAAGTCATGAATTTCCCTGGTGTCGTCTATGGAGACGATGTGATGATCGGGGAAATTCAGGCCACGCTGCGCGCGGGCAAGGTGGCGGATGGCCATTTTACATGGGCCTCCGATGATTGGCGTCTGCCGGTCTATGCAGCCGCGGGAATTACGGGCGATCACGAGTGTGTCACGCCCGAGGATGTAGCCGAGCGTATCCGGCTCGGCATGTATGCCAAGATGCGGCAAGGCTCCGCATGGCATGATGTGGCCGAGACGATCCGAGCCAGCACGGAAATGGGTCTCGACACGCGCCGCATGATGCTGGTAACGGATGACCGCAGCGCAGAATCCTTGCTCCATGAAGGACAGATGGATTTCGTCGTGCGTCATGCCATTGCACAGGGCGTCAAGCCCGTAACCGCGTTTCAGATGGCCACGCTGAATACGGCAGAGCGCTTCGGCGTGGCACGGGATATCGGAGCGATCATTCCGGGTGCGATTGCCGACATTATTTTGCTTGATGGCCGATTGGCCGAAGTGAATGTGACGGCTACCATCGCAGCGGGCCAGCTGGTGGCCGAGCACGGTCAAATGGTCGCCGATTGGGACGGCTTCGTTTATCCTGCGGAAGTGATGGACACCGTCCATCTGGGGCGAGAGCTGAGTGCTGCAGATTTCCGCATTGCGGCTCCAGTACAGGAGGGGGATGTACCTGTACGAGTGATTCGTGTTACGGAAAATCACGTGGACACGAAGGAAGTGCGGATGACCGTTCCGGTCCGTAATGGAGAAGTCACGGCAGATCCTGCACAGGATTTGTGCAAAATAGCCGTTTTCGAGCGCCATCATGCCAGTGGCAGTCACGCGGTTGCACTTGTAACAGGTGTAGGCTTCACCGAGCCGGCTGCGATTGCCATGACCGTCGCGCATGATAGCCACAACTTGCTCGTCATTGGTAATGATGACGGGCTC
Organism: Paenibacillus sp. FSL R10-2748; assembly: GCF_038005565.1. Taxonomy (NCBI): domain Bacteria; kingdom Bacillati; phylum Bacillota; class Bacilli; order Caryophanales; family Paenibacillaceae; genus Paenibacillus; species Paenibacillus sp. FSL R10-2748. Next base: position 432,553 of record NZ_JBBOTK010000001.1, on the reverse strand, counting down.
ATGACCCAGGCGGCGAAGCAGGCTGTTGCCCTGCGTGGTGGCGTGGTCGTCGTATCCGCCTCGGGTGAGACGCGCTTCCCGCTGCCTATCGCCGGGCTGATGTCCCCAGCTCCGTTTGCAGAGGTGGCTGCGCAGTCCGAAAGTATCAGCCGGGCGCTTCAGCAATCCGGCTGCATGCTGAACAACGCGCTGATGACACTGTCACTGCTCGCACTGGTCGTTATCCCTGAAATCCGTCTGTCGGATCAGGGGCTTGTCGTGATCGGAGCGGATGGCATCCGCAAGGTATCTCTTTTCGTGGAAGAGGATGCTGCGGAAGTCTGATAGAACACGTCGCTGGGGGTTGTCCTGCAGGTCTGACCAGACCTGAGGGATAACCCCTGTTTTTCATATACGAAGCCAAAAAAGTTATCTTCGATTCCTTTATAAAAGTCAAGGAGTGGTGAGCAGATGCATCCCTGTTATCGTTCATTAGAAAAGATGGCTCATCAAGCCTCGATTATAGAGCAGGATTGGAACAGGTTTGTAGAGCAAACCCATGTGAAGCATATTCAGCAGGGAATTTGCCTTTTATCTTTTGGAGACGAAAAAAGTGTAATAAGAAAAAATCACATTATACAGTTGTATTACTTATAATCTTCAGAAAACCGTTCTTCCCAGCGGTAAACATTAACTGATTAATGGATTTTCTTGCGGTATCGTTAAACAAATACCACTTATCTTTCGATACGTCATGAACTAAAATCTCTGGATATTCTGTTGAAAGTTCAGATGGAACAGGACTAATTAAAGAATAAATATCAAAACGAACTAAGCTTTTCCCTTTTTGGTCTAAGAAATCATATTGTGCATTTTTATAATAAGACCCAAATGTGTCAATAGTGAAGCTCCAAGAGTAGTTTGCAGGTGCTTCAACCTTTTCACCTATGTTTTTTGCAAAAATATTATAAATGGTTTCATTAAATGCATTTACATTAATTTGCTGAACTACGCCGCCCATAAACATATGGTATTCATATTGCAATGCTTTTACTTGTACACCGTCTATGAACAATGGTTTAGTATCAATAGTCACTGCAAAGTTGTTGTAATTGACATTACAGCCAAACGTCTCTGCAATAAAACGAAGTGGAACATATATGCGATTATTTTTCGTGTATGGTTTTACATCAAGCAGTATCTTTTCTCCGTTTTTTTTCGCGGTGCTTCTATTTATTGCTAATTTCACTTTCATATCGCTTTTTGCGAGAATAACCTCGGAATTGGACCACTCGACGCTAGCCCCCAAACTTTCACTAATAACACGTAGAGGTACCATTGTGCGTTTGTTCTTCATTTCGGGCTTCACATCGGATGTAGTAGTCACACCGTCAACTTTGATTTGATTTTCTGCTGCATAAGTAGTGGACGATGAAATAAATAAAAAAATTGTAAGAAAAGCCCCAAAGAAAGCTTTTTTCATAAATGATTGCTCCTTTCTTGGTTAAATTTATTGCACAGCAACTTTACCCCATATTAAGACGCAACTGGATAAAGATCGTTGCGCTGTCCTGTCTGTTAACTTAACGTAACAACCAGTTTGTACTATTCAATTAACTTCCTTCATTTACCAATGGAAAATTTCTAACCTTCCCGGGGAATTATGTCGATAACATTGAATATTATTCATAAAATTTATCAAAGTAAATCCTTAGGGGGAAAGTTAATGAGAATACAGCTAAAAGTTGCGATTTCTCTAGCATGTTTAATGATGTTTATAGGTTGCTCAGCCTCACCAGTATCACAGCAGACGACCAAGATTACACTTTTGAATTCCAAAAGTGAAATAAAAACTCAGTTAGAAGAAGTAGCAAAACAATACAATCAAGAGCACTCTGAAGTATCTTTGGAGATTATTACCGCTCCTGAGGGGACGTCTGCATATCAAAAGCTGATGTCGATGTATGGCTCAGGAAGTCCCGCTACCATGTCGATGCTGGATCCTGGGGATGCTCAGCAATTTCTGGATAAAGCCGTTGATTTAAGCAAAGAAAAGTGGGTAGCTGATACGATAGAAAATGGACTTGACGCCGTTAAGAAAAGTGATGCTGTGCTGGGGTTTCCATTTGCAGTGGAAGGCTACGGATTAATTTACAATAAGAAAGTGCTGGACAAAGCAACAGGTGGGGCTTTTGATGCTTCCTCGGTAAAAAGTAGAAGCAACCTGAACTCATTAATGGCTAAGATTCAGAAGACGGGAGTAGCACCGGTCATGCTTTCACCAATGGACTGGTCTCTCGGCTCTCATCTTTTAGCTTTATCTTATTCTGTTCAGCCTGGGGGTTTTCCGGAGTTTGTTAAAGGTATGCAGGATAACTCCATAGACATGTCCCAAAACAGTGTGATGTCTGGATGGGTACAAACTTTAGACCTACTCAAGGATAACAGCATCAATAAGCATTCGCCTTTGGACAGCACGTATGACGATGGAGCTAAAGCATTAGGAGAGGGAAAAGTGGGGCTTTGGTTTATGGGCAACTGGGCTTGGGCGGGGATTAAGAGCAATGATACAGCAAATGAGGAATACGGTTTTTTGCCCCTTCCGTTAAGCGATAATACGGATGACCCTAACAATGCTAAGATTACAGTCGGTGTAACAAAGTATATTTTCATTGACTCCACAGCTACCACACCTCAGGAGCAAGAGGAAGCAAAGAAGTTTCTGAACTGGCTGGTATACGACAAGTCCGGACAAGATTTTCTTGTAAACAAGGCTAATACGGTACCCGCGTTCAAAAATATTGATTTAGAGCCTGCCGATCCTTTGGGAAGATCAATCAAGTCGTATATCTCGAGCGGAAAGACGCTGCCGTTTATGTCAACCCTTCCACCTGATCATGGGGCCATCACAGGAGCATCTATCCAAAGCTACATCAGTGGAAAGATAGATAAGGCTGAGCTGTTGCGCCAAATACGCATATATTGGAAAGCTCAGCAGTGATGACACGAGACCAGTCACGGGAGGAAGATAAAGATGTTTAAATTAACGTTAAAGAAAAAAATAATTAGTGCAGCGCTCATACTGGTTATCGTACTTTCCCTTTCAAGTGTTATAGGCGTCATTAAGATGTCGGAAATGGGAGAGGCTTCTGACAAGGTAAATAACAGGTCTTTACCCGCGGTTATTCTTCTTCAGGGTATGGATAAGCAGATTACAGAAATCGATAGACTCACCGTTCGATTGATACTTGAAGAGGATGCGGCTGTTCGCAGCACTTATCAAGAAGAACTAACCAAAGCTACTGCTTCAATGGATAAGAGTGTAAATGAATATCAAAGTTTAGCCTCTACGGCAGAGGAAAAAGAACTGTTCACCAACTTTTATGGTCAGTGGGCAATGTATCTTCGCCATCTCAAAGTGGTTTCCGCTGCCATGGAAGAAAACGACAAAGTGATGGCCTACATGATCATTCATGGAAATTCTTCTATTTATAAGGCAGCATTAGATGATGTAAATAAACTGAAGCTACTTAATGAGCAGTACGCTACTGATGCCGCTAATCAATCGAGTCAATCTTACCATTCAGGTAGAATTTTAATGATTTCTCTGACGATCATATGTACGATACTTGGAATCATTGGTTCTTTTTTACTGGCTCAATCGTTCACTAAGCCCATATTAAAGATAGCGGAACAGATAAAGCTGGTAACGAGGGGGGACCTGCAAGTGGAACCCCTTAGTATCCGATCAAAAGATGAGGTCGGGGAACTGGCATCCGATTTTAATGAAATGTGCGATTCACTGCGTAACCTTTTAAAAGAAGTCGTGGATAACTCTCTACTGGTTGCCTCTACAGCAGAACAGTTAACGGCCAGTGCGGAACAGACAAGCATCGCTACCGAGCAGATAGCTATAAGTGCCACTCAAGTCGCAGAGGGATCTCAGACACAGCTTGCAGATATAGCTGAAACGCTGAATTACACGGTAGACGTTTCTAAAAGTGTAGACAACATAACCAATCGCTTTGTTCATGTGGCTAATCTCACAACCCAAGCACAAGAAAAAGCAAACAACGGGAAAACCCGAATGTCTTCGACTGTCTCCCAAATAAGAGATGTGCATACCAAGGTAACTCAATCCGCTGAAGTGGTAAATATTCTAGGCGAAAAGTCGGCGGAGATTAAACAGATCACAGCTATGATCAGTGATATAGCAGCCCGAACCAACTTGCTTTCACTAAATGCGAGTATAGAAGCTGCAAGAGCGGGAGAGCAGGGAAAAGGGTTTGCGGTTGTTGCTTTTGAAGTACGCAATTTGTCGGCACAAGCAAGTGAAGCAACAGGCAAGATCTCTTCTCTGGTCAACGAAATTACCTTAAGAACAAACGAAGTCGTGCTTTCAATGAACGAAGGTGTTCAATCTCTAAATGAAGGTATGATGCTTGTCGAAGGTGTCGGTAACGTCTTTTCTGAGATTGTAGGTGCCGTTGAAGAAGTGAGCGGTGAGGTGGACACTGCGGCTGTAGAAGCAAGATCTGTAAATGAAGGAACCGTTTCTATGGTGGAATCTATGAGAAAAATTGCTGAAATCTCCGAACGTGCAGCCGATTCTACTCAAACAGTCGCAAGCGTGGTCGAGGAAACTACCGCTTCCATGCAGGAAGTGTCTGCAGGTGCTAACATGCTTGCCAAGCGGGCGGAAGAGATGAATCAAACGGTGTCGGTATTCAAGATTTAAAATAAGCTTCAAATTAACTGGAGTTAAGAGCGGCAGCCTTGGACGAGAAAAACAAGTCCTAGACTGCCGCTGTTCTGTTAAGCTCAAACCATTAGATTACGAATGAACTGCTTCAGCTTTTTTGTTTGCTCTTTTCAAATCTTGTTTACGGCGTTCCTCCAGATACCGTTCCCCATTCTTCTTGTCTGCTGTCAGTGTAAAGCAGGATATGATGGTGAACAGGCCTGCAATGGAACCCAGAATTACATAGGTAATCGGGAAATTTAATACTTCATACATATGCCCCACAATGGGCGAGAAAATGGAAACCACCAGGGAGCCCATAAACAAATACAGCAGGTACATGGTGGAGGACAGGCGCTGGTCAAAGTTAACGGTAATATATTTGAAGATGGCTACCAGAATAAGCGGTTTCTCCAGGGAGTGAATCATCTTCATTGCAGCGACCCATATGGAACCGAATGGCAACGAAGAGCCGATAATACGCAAAGACATAATCGACCCGGCAATAATTAATGCCCATTTGGCGGTCGTTTTGTTTACAAACCAAGGGGTAACGAAAAGGAACACAAATTCCAGGAAAACTTGCACAGCGCTCAAATCGCCAAGGAATTGATTTCCTTCCGCTTTGGAACTGAACTGCGATACGAAGTATGTGGCAAACTGTTGGTCATATACCTCATAAATTTGGGTCACGCCAACCATGAATAGCATAAGAAACCAGAACTTTTTGGTACGTACGAGATGCAGTACATCAATTAGCTTCAACGATTCTGTTTTCTGCTGCTCCTGTCCGGAAATTTCGACTTTGGTCAGGAAGATGCAGATCATGGCAACAATGGCAGATACCGAGGCGATCCAGAAGGTCAGATTTACATTGATATTGATGACCCGTCCAGCAACAAAAGTAGCCGCCGCCCATCCGAGCGAACCCCACATACGAACCCGTCCGTATTCAAAGCCATATTTACGCGAAACTTTGTCCATATACGAATCGACGACACCGTTACCTGCATTAAACACCAGGCCGATAAATAGCGCACCAACAATGGCACCAATGACGAACTGCGTTTGAAGCAATGGACCGTACACATAGATAAAAAAGGGTCCGACGAGCAAAAGGATTGTAAAGAGTATGTACAGCAGATGTTTTCTCAAGCCCAGCTTGTCAGATAAGTAACCGAACAGGGGCTGCATGATCAAGGCGACGATTGAATTAGCCGCGTATAGAAATCCCGTGTAGGTTTGTGAAATTCCCAGGCTTTGTCCCAGCCAAATGACAAAAAAAGACATGGCGGCAGACCATGTAAACAGATAAGCGAAGTTAAAAATACTCAAAGACCAATAGTTGCGTTTTGCCAAATTCATCATGTTTAAGCACCCCTTTAAATTGTAGCGGCTCAAATTGTATACAACGTCAATATGCATTGTCTGTACTATTAATTGTAAGGATTATTCAGATGCTTCCATAGGGCATTTTCCCAAGATTTCCTGTACTTATTACAATCAGTTGATAATTCGAATAAAACAGCCGATCCTGATATGGATTAAATATGGTAAAATATACAAAACAGATTATGTATTACTCTTTCGAACAGAGATGAAGAATGCGTATGATTTTAAAGAAATCTAACATAGCGAACGCTTGAGAGTTAACTCACTTTCTTTATCCAAAAGCAACCAGGCAGCTCTTGATGTAAGCGATATGACGGTAACATGAGAATATGCTGTTACATGGGTGTTTGAACTAATTAAAAACTTTTACGAGACCTACCAGGTGTGTGTAACTACATCTACGTCTTGTAAGAAATAAGTCCTAAGTGTAAAATTCCCTTATAGTTCATTAAGCTCACTAAGTAGGAGGAGAAACATAGGGTAGCATCATAATTGTAAAAGCAAGGGGATGAAGTGATTCATTTTGCAAGTACAAAGTTACTTGAAACAGTGATCGTATATAGAGTATTGTGTAACGACGAGTTAAGACGAAACCCACTCACCCTAAAGGCACAGGTTATCACCCTACACTAGTCAGAAGGGGGGAGCGGATGGCTGTCCCTGATTGGTGATGGCATTTAGATCGAACTGAGCATTATTTGTGAAAAGCACCAGATTACATACTCTAGGCAATCAGATACCGTTCTTTGGATGCAACATGGGCTACGTCCCTATTAACATGTATTATACAAATTAAAGAGAAAACGAATAAAAACAAAATGTTGTGAATTCGTAGTTGGAGGATTTATTATGTCGAAAAGTGTTTCTTCGTCCTTTATTATCATTATAGGATCAATGCTATTTGCCTTATTTTTTGGTGCAGGGAATCTAATCTTTCCACCTATGCTTGGGCAAATGGCTGGAAAGAATGTATGGATAGCCAATGCAGGTTTCTTGGTTACTGGAGTTGGCTTACCATTACTAGCCGTCACAGCCTTTGTTTTTTCGGGCAAAAGCAATTTGCAAACTTTAGCGAGTCGTGTACATCCTGTATTCGGCATTGTCTTTACAACTATTCTTTATCTAGCCATCGGGCCTTTATATGCAATTCCTAGAACCGGTAGTGTGTCATTTGAAATTGGAGTAAAACCTTTTTTTTCAAACAATGCAGATCATCCTGTCGCACTTTTTGTATTTACTATCCTTTTTTTTGCAGTTGCATGTTTGTTATCACTTAATCCTACAAAAATTATTGATGTAATCGGAAAGTTTTTAACACCCATTAAATTGACATTCATTGGATTACTTGTGATTGTAGCTATTATTCACCCAATAGGAAAGTTCCAAGAACCTGCGGAGGGTTATACATCGAATGTCTTTTTCAAAGGCTTTCAAGAGGGTTATTTAACATTGGACGCTCTTGTAGCCTTTATTTTTGGAATTATCATTGTGAATGCAATTAAGGATAGAGGAGTTACTTCCAAAAAAGAGTTGATGATCATTTGTGCCAAAGCGATAGCAATTGCGGTTATACTCTTAGCTTTTATCTATACGTCTCTTTCATACATGGGAGCTTCTAGCGTTGAAAAATTGGGTGTTTTAGGAAATGGGGCTGAGGTGTTAGCTAAGGTTTCCTCCTATTATTTTGGATCTTATGGTTCTATTCTATTAGGCTTAATGATTACAGTAGCGTGTTTAACGACAAGTGTGGGGCTTATCACTTCCTGCTCTTCCTTTTTTCATGGATTATTTCCAAAAGTCTCTTATAAAATAGTTGCTCTCATGTTATCTATATTTAGTACCCTTGTAGCTAACATAGGTTTAACTCAGCTCATTAAGGTTTCAACGCCAGTATTAATGGCAATATATCCTATTGCTATTTCTCTGATATTTTTAACTTTTTTACATCCCGTATTTAAAGGAAGGTCAGAAGTATATCAAGGCAGTTTGATATTAACTTTTATCATTAGTTTATTTGATGGCTTGAATGCTGCTGGAATAAAAATTAATGTAATTAATGATTTTTTCACTCATCTTCTTCCATTATATAATGTAGGGTTAGGGTGGTTAATTCCCTCTGTTTTAGGAGGCGTAGCTGGCTACATATTTACTAAGTTAAGAGGAAGAAAAATAATTTTAGTACTTATGAAGCCCAAAAAAAATAAATGATTTATCCTATGCATATTAGTCTGTTATATAAGGGACAGCAAGCGCCTGATCTGCTTCGTGCTGCTTACGGTACTGCGAAGGGGTCAGGCCGTTCCATTTTTTAAAGGTCGCAATAAAATAGCTTAGATTGTCAAAACCAACATCCAGCGCAATATCAACCACTTTGCGATCACTTTGCTCCAGTAACCTGCAAGCCTTTTGAATCCGATGATAGTTAATATATTCTACCGGGCTTTTCTGAACCATCTGCTTAAAAAAACGGCAAAAATGCCCCTCACTCATTCCAATCTCATCTGCGATCTCCCGTAAACGTATAGGCTCATGAGCATGACTGTTAATATACACCAGCGCTTTTTTGATCCGTTCAACTTTATTGCGTTGCCCTGCCATAATCACATTCTCTCCGTTAGCGGGGGTCATGTGTGGGTACAGACAGGCGATCATGCTATAGAGCTGCGCCTTGGTCGCCAGTTCACGGGCAGGCGCATTCTGCTCATGGCTGGTGATAATGTGTCGCAATGCAGCCAGCACCTCTTGCTCCCAGGGCTGCACGCCACGAATGTGAGGGGGAGGGACAAGCTTTTTACTGATAAATGGGTCAATAAACTGCGTTTGCACCGTATCCTGCGTGCGGCTGTGCAGCATGTCGGGGTGAAACACCACCGCAGAAAATACGCAACGAGCGCTTTTTTGTAAATAACCTGCGTGAAGCTCGCCGCTGTTGACAAAAAGAGCTTCACCTTCGTTCACCTCCGTATAGACCATATCCGTCTGAAATATGGCGCTCCCCTGTTCCACTACGATAAACTCCATCTCCTCATGCCAATGGGACTCCAGTACACTATTTCCATTTAGCTGCTCTACGCTCGGATATACGCTGACCGGATACATGGGATTGCCGTGAATTCGATTTTCCCGCAACATTTCTCTTTGCATTTCTATGACTCCTTTTCCGCAAACTGATTTATATATAAAACATCAAAATATTGATACAATACGTCAAAATAAAAGAAGTAAACCCTTACATAAATCAATATTATTATAGTAAGGATTTCGAAAAAATCCAACAAGCGATTTGGGATTAAGAAAATAAAGATTGAAGCGGAGGAAGAAACAGATGAAATTTACTGATGGCTATTGGATGGTTCGCAAGGGCTATGAAATACAAAATCCTGCTGAAATCCGTGATATTGTGACGGACGATGCTTCCATGACGGTATATGCAGCCACCCACCGGATCGAGCATAAAGGAGATACGCTGAACGGAGCGTTGCTGAAAGCGACCTACAGCTCGCCTATGCCGAATGTCATTCAGGTGCGTCTGAACCACCATAAGGGACGGGTGCATCAGGGACCGAATTTTGAAATTCACACCTTGCCAACAGAGGTAGACATTACGGTGGATGAGGACGTAGCGGTACTGAAAAGCGGCGATCTGAGTGTGCGAGTCGGCCGTGGGAAGAGCTGGGATGTAGGCTTTTATGTCGAGGATCGCAAAGTCACAGGCAGCGGACATCGGGGACCAGGCTATATTACAGACCCGCAGGATCAGCCTTTTTTCCGGGAACAGCTGGAGCTGGGCATCGGTGAGTACGTATACGGACTTGGAGAGCGTTTCACTCCATTCGTAAAAAATGGCCAGGTAGTTGATATCTGGAATGAAGATGGCGGGACTAGCAGTGAGCAGGCATATAAAAACATTCCATTCTATCTATCTAATAAAGGGTATGGTGTGTTCGTCAACCATCCAGAAAAGGTATCCTATGAGATTGCATCGGAAAATGTATCAAAGGTTCAGTTTAGCGTCTCCGGCGAATCGTTAGAGTATTTTATTATTGGTGGAGCTAACCCTAAAGAAGTACTGGACAATTACACCAAGCTGACGGGTAAGCCTGCATTACCACCAGCCTGGACCTTTGGTTTGTGGCTGACCACTTCGTTCACAACAGATTATGATGAAGCGACAGTGAACCATTTTGTCGACGGGATGGCTGAGCGGGATCTGCCACTCTCGGTATTCCATTTTGACTGCTTCTGGATGAAGGAATACCAATGGTGCGATTTCCAGTGGGATCAAGACATGTTCCCGGACCCGGAAGGCATGCTGCAGAGATTGAAGGCAAAGGGTCTCAAAATTTGTGCATGGATCAATCCGTATATTGCGGAAAAATCCATTTTGTTCGATGAAGGTATGGAGAATGGTTATCTGGTCAAAACCGCCGATGGCAGCGTGTGGCAATGGGATATGTGGCAGGCGGGGATGGGGCTGGTTGACTTCACGAATCCGGCTGCAGTCGCCTGGTACCAGGATAAGCTCAAGGTGTTGGTAGATCAGGGGGTGGATTGCTTTAAAACTGATTTTGGCGAGCGCATCCCTACCCATGTGGTATATCATGACGGCTCTGATCCAATGAAGATGCATAATTATTATACGCATTTGTACAACAAGGCTGTATTTGATGTGCTGGAGGAAAAGCTGGGTAAAAATGAAGCCGCGTTATTTGCGCGTTCCGCTACAGCCGGGGGGCAACAGTTCCCGGTTCACTGGGGCGGAGACTGCTCGTCGACGTATGAGTCGATGGCGGAATCCTTGCGAGGCGGTTTGTCGCTTGGTTTGAGCGGCTTCGGCTTCTGGAGCCATGATATTAGCGGCTTTGAGTTAACGGCTGCGCCGGACGTGTACAAACGGTGGGTACAATTCGGGCTTCTGTCCTCTCATAGCCGTCTGCACGGAAACGAATCCTATCGCGTGCCCTGGCTGTTTGATGAAGAATCAGTCGACGTGGTGCGCAGTTTTACAAAACTCAAATGCTCGCTAATGCCATACCTGTATCCTTCTGCTGTGGAATCCTCAGAAAAGGGACTGCCGATGATGCGGGCTATGGTATTGGAATTCCCGCAGGACCCAACCTGTGCAACGCTGGATCTGCAATACATGCTGGGGGATTCCATTTTGGTAGCCCCGATCTTTAATAAAGAAGGCAATGTGCAGTATTATGTACCAGAGGGTAAGTGGACAAATTTACTTACGAATGAGAGCGTGTTAGGTGGTCGTTGGGTTAACGAGCATCATGATTTTACAACTTTGCCTGTGCTCGTGAAGCCGAACACACTTTTGGCAATCGGTCATGAGAACAGTCGTCCGGATTATGATTATGCTGATCAAGTGGCGCTTCATTTGTTTGAACTTGGTGAGGGGCAACAGGCTCGAACGATTATCGTGAATACGTCAGGTGAAGAAGAGCTAACGGTTACTGCTAGCCGCAAGAATTCTGTCATTACGGTGAAGGCAGAAGGTGCTGTTAAACCATGGTCGATAGTCCTGCGCGGTATCCACGAGGCTGTTCAAGTGGAGGAAGGCAGTAGCCAGTCGGGAGAACAGGGTGTAACCATTACACCAGCTTCCAGCGGACAGCAAGAGCTTACTATTCACTTGGGCTAGGTAAGGCGCTAGAAAGTGGATGAAGTATGTCATAATGTAGCGATTATATGCAAAAAAGGGCTTGCCTGATCCAATAGGCAAGCCTTTTTTGATGCAGATTTTTGATAGAGACCAGTTGCAACTTTTAGCTTTGGTATTTATTCCCATTTATTCTGCTGGAGTAGCAGCGGTACAATATACTGCCGGAAAATATCTACAGGAGTCCTTTTCTTTTTAAATCTATCAGCGGTAACGACAACAACCATGTCATACGACGGGACGACAACAATATATTGCCCACCAAAGCCGAGAGCGTAAAAGTAGTCTGTTTCAGTTCCTATCTCTGTTTCATCTGAAAAGGAAGAAGTCCACCAGTGCCAGCCGTAAAATGCCTTTTGTGGTTTGGCAGCAGGAAGAAACGGACGGGTTGAATATCGGACTGTCTCTGTTTGGATGATCTGCCGTCCTTCCCAGCCTCCTTGGTTCAGATAAAGCCGCCCGAATTTGAGCATGTCCATCGGCCTGAGATGCAGTCCGAATCCACCCGTATGAGTACCCTGAGGATCGGTTTCCCAATGATAGCTTTCGATACTGAGCGGTTGGAATAATTGCTGCTCGGCAAATTCAGCAACTGTTTGTCCAGAAACATTACGTAGTATGGTGGCCAAAAGTTGAGAACAGCCAGAACTGTATTCCATTCGCGTACCTGGCACATCCGATAATGGCTGTGAAAGCACAAATTGCACCCAGTCTGACGTTTTGCTCATGGTAGGAAAAGAATTTTGTCCGCCAAATTCCGTCCAGTTAAAGCCTGCGGACATCGTCAGCAGATGTTCAATCGTAATATCACGCTTACGAGAATCACTATCTGTGGCCAACTGGGGAAAGAATTCGAGGATCGGCGTCTCCGGTTTCGGTCCCCGTTGCTGGTCCATAGCGATACTAACTAATGCGGAAATCACGCTTTTGGTACAGGAATTTATTTTATAGAGTTCATTAGCAATTTGAGGTTCACGATAGTAATTCATGATCATGTTACCCTGCTGCTCAATAAGGCAGCTGCGGGTTTCCAATTCGTTAAGCACGTGAATAAGCGGTTTTAGTTCCAGACTTTTCATGCAGATCCTCCTTGAGGCTTATGGCATAGCAATACATAGTATATCATTTTAATAGTCCGAAATTCGAAGAGTACAAACTGAAAACAGTTCATTTACTAATTTTGAATTTTTTTGTTCTTTGATATTAAAAAAGATATATATGTTCACTGAATAGACACAAGTATATTTAAAAATCTATACACTTTTTCTGTTTCATTCAAAAAAACAATCGAATAAAACGATATATAGTAAGTTGGACATTTTATTCAGAAATAACTGGGGGACCGATTCATGAATTTAACAATTAAGGCCAAAATGATTCTTAGCGCGATACTGATTCCGAGTGTGATTGCAGCTATGCTGCTGACCAATTACATTTTAAGCGTACATAGTGAGAATGAGTACAAGGATATTATGAATCGTGAAGAGGCTATTGCGTATAACTCGAAGTCTCTTCAATTTTTGTTAAACGGCATATCTAATGATGAGCGGGCATATTTGCTAACTCGTGATGAACAGTACGGGCGAGAGATCGGAAACAAGCAAAGTGAAGTTGCAAAGTTGCTACAGGAGACAGAAGCTCTGCTTAATACAGGTAATGAGGATTCTAAGAAAAAAATGACTGATCTCAAGACGGGGATTAATACTTACATGAATCAAGTTCATCGTTTACTGACTACAGCGGGGTATCAGAGTACAAGAGACGATGCTTTCCCGCCATTTTCTGATTTGCTCGATGATTTTGAAAACGAACGGGTGTTGCGTAAGCAACTTGATACCAAGGTAGTAGCCTTTGTCAAAGCTCAAGAAGATATGGTAACGGTGAAAGTACAGCAAGCGCACCAAACGATGACGAATACATCCTTGATTACGAGTATTGTAGGACTTCTAGTTATCATTTACAGTATTGTTCAATCCATCGTTTTGATTCGTTCAATTCGTCCATTACACCATATGAATGAGCAGCTGTTGGAAATGTCTGAAGGTGGGGGAGATTTGCGTAGCCGACTGGATATTACGTCCAAAGACGAAATCGGTATGATTGCAAGCTCCTACAACAAGCTTATTGAGGGGTTCCGCAGTATTATAGTGGATGCTCAGGATACGGCGCGTACATTAACCGTAACCGCAGAGCGGGTTAGCGTAAGTACAGAGGAAATGAATCAGGCCAATCGTCATACTTCCAGTGTAATGGAAGAGCTAGCGGCTGGTATGGAGCATCAGGTCGATGATATTACACAAACTACAGATACCGTAAAAGAGCTAGCCCACGAACTGGAGCATATTGCAGCTACGAGCCAGCAGGTGTATGAGTTGTCTGATACAGCCGCTAAAGATGCAGAAGCAGGAGAACAATCTATAGGTCAGGCTATGCTTCAGATGGAGAAGGTAAGCGAAAGTGTAGACAGCTCTGCACGTGCTGTACGTTCACTTAGTGAACAGGCCGAACAGATTGGCATGATCGGAGCTGTTATTACTGGGATAGCCAAACAGACAGGAATGCTGGCGCTCAACGCGTCGATTGAAGCGGCAAGAGCCGGAGAGCAGGGCAAAGGATTTGCAGTTGTAGCCTCTGAGGTAAGAAGATTGGCCGAGCAGGTATCGGTTTCAGCAGCAGAAATCACACAATTTGTGCAAAATATTCAGGAGCATGTTGAAAATGTGGCTTCCAGTATGCAGACAGGGACGGTTGAAGTGCAGTCTGGCGTAAAGGTTATGCAATCCGCAGAAACCGCATTTCGTCAGATTGGAAGTTCCATTCAACTGGTCAGCGAACAGATTCACAGTGTAAATCGGTCTGTAGAACAGATGTCCGGCGGTTCCGAGCGAATGGTGGAAGCGGTGGAACGCATACGTGAAGTAGCAGAGCAGTCGGCAGGGGGAACCCAGAGCGTCAGTGCGGCAGCTGAAGAGCAGCTGGCTTCCATGGAGGAAATTGCATCATCTATTCATACACTGGCGGATATGTCGCAACTGCTGAATGCAAGGGTCGGTGGATTTAAAGTGTAACCGCATAAATCCCCACCAATGTAAACACAATAACATCTGTTGAACGAATCAGAACAGCTGTGTTATTACTTTTGCAAAGGTGGTAACGGGATGCAACAAAATAAAGGGAATCTGCTTGCGTTAGGTTCCATCCCGCTGATGATGACGCTGGGTAATTCCATGCTGATTCCTGTTTTACCGGAAATCGGACGTAAGCTACATGTAAGCTCTTTTCGGATTAGCATGTTGATTACAGTATATGCGGTAGTGGCCATTTTACTGATACCGATTGCGGGCTATCTCTCCGACCGATTTGGCCGTAAGGCGGTGATTGTTCCCTGTCTGATTCTGACTGTGATTGGAGGGGGGATTTCTGCGGCGGGAGCATGGCTGCTTCACGATTCGGCAGCATACTGGACCATTATTGGAGGCCGTCTACTTCAGGGTGCGGGAGCGGCAGGGGCTTTTCCTATAGTCATTCCGCTTGTAGGTGATCTGTACGAGAACGAGGATGAGGCCAGCAAGAACCTGGGCGTAGTCGAGACCTACAACACATTCGGTAAAGTGTTAAGTCCGATCCTCGGTGCCGCGTTGGGAGCAGTTCTATGGTTTTTGCCATTGGCAGTAATTCCAGGTCTCTGTCTGATTTCGCTCATTTTGGTGCTTTGGCTGATCCATGTGCCCAAACGTAAGAACCAACCGATTATTTTTCGAGAGTTTGTGGGAAATGTGAAGCGGGTGCTTGCTGAAAAAGGACGCTGGCTCTATGCTATTTTCGCTATGGGCGGTATTTGTATGTTTGTCATTTTTGGCGTCTTGTTCTATTTATCCGACATACTAGAAAGTCGTTACAACCTCCGTGGAGTCTGGAAAGGTTTTGTGCTGGCCATTCCGCTTATTTCCCTCTGTCTGTGCTCTTATGTAGGAGGCAAGATTATCGGCAAGCACAAAAAGCGCATGAAATGGATCGGTTTCAGCGGTTTGACCATATTGACGATCAGCTTTGCCATTCTCGGATTTTTTCAACATATTTATGCGGTGATTGGACTGTTTACGTTAGGGGGCGGCGGAATTGGGCTCGCACTGCCTTGTTTGGACACCCTGATTACGAAGGGAATTGAAAAAGAGGAGCGCGGAACCATTACTTCATTGTATAGCAGCATGCGCTTTGTCGGGGTGTCGCTAGGTCCTCCGGTTGTTTCCTTGCTGCTGGGCAGCAGTGGACATGGGCTGCTTTTTGGCGTGATGGCCGCTGTGGGGGGCATTGCAGCTCTACTGATGCTGTTTGCGGTCAGACCCAAGCAGGATGAGCCAGCGGATGACACATCCACTGACCGTAAAAATGTAAAGGAGGAGCTGACAGGCTTGTCCCGAGAAAAGCCTCTTTCTCCCAAGCTAAGACACAAAACTCCTGCGAAATAAATGAAAAGGCACCCGTTGTCCATGAAACTATGGCAACGGGTGCTTTTGATTATAAGCAGTTATAAACTAAATGTATTTGAAAACAATAGCTTTACCCATTGAGAGAAACATGCGATTTAGGCTTACGGCTTGCGATGATTTGTATAACATAGATCAGCAAAAACAGTACAATAAACAGCGAGGAAAGGCGGTACATCCACGCATAATCACTTGCTTTGGCAATAATGCCAAGTATAAGCGCACCGGCTGCAACCCCGAAATCGAGGGAATTGAGAAACATACCATTTGCCATGCCTCTTTGTTTAGGAGATACAATCTGAATCATCCAGGTCTGCAGGGTTGGCTGCATCACACCAAATCCGATACCGTAGCAAAGAGCCGACACATACATGAAATCATCACTGTGCGCGTAGGAAAGCAGGAGCAGACCGCCAATTAAAAAGAGGGAGCCGGGGATGAGCAGTGCTTTTGCTCCTTTTTTGTCATAAATACGGCCCGAGAAGGGACGCACAATCAGCACGGAAACCGCATTAAACAGGAAAAAATAGGCCGGGTGCGCCAGATTTGCTTCATTTCCGTAAAGCGCCATAAAGCTGAGTAGCCCACCATATGTGATAGACATCAGCATGTTCAGTAAGGCGGGAATCCACAGTTTACGGTTAAATGCCGGTTTTCGCCCCTCTTCCAAAGGAATCATAGGGGGTTCGATGTGCCCCTTAGGTAATGTACGAATGAGCCAGTGAGCCAAAGGGAATATAACAATAATGACAGCTGCTGTCGTATAGGCGAGCAGGTTAAAGCTCCCGTATTGCAGCATTGAGATGCCAATGGTCGGCCCAATCGACATCGCTAGACTGGTGGATAAACTAAAATACCCCATTCCTTCACCAAGGCGCTTGGACGGGATGACGTCAGAGGCCATCGTTGGAAAGGCCGTACTGCTCATACCGAAGCCGATCCCGAATAACATCCGCATGAGCAGAAGCACTGTAATCGTCGGCGAAACACTGTACCCCAGCGTTCCTGCCAATGCAAACAGCAGCCCCACGAAGATCAGAGTGCTGCGATGCCCTTTTTCCAGCATACGGGCGGAAAAGAGCCGTGCCGCAATCGCACTTAAAGCAAATAAAGTGGTAACGAGACTAACCTGAACGGAACTAGCGTGGAATGTATTTTTCACATAAGAAGGAATAGAGGATAGAATCATCTGTAATTCCAAAAACAAAAATAAATTGGAAACCGTAAGAACAATAAATTCCTTGGTCCAAAGAGGTTGCTTGCCTTGTTGCATATTAATCGTTATCTCCTTGTTTTTCTGATTCGGTCATGTTGGCGTGAATTTGTAAAAGAGTCTGGCGGAATTGCTCCAGATCGGCTGAGGAAATTCTTCTTACAAAATCGTGATTGGCATCATATTCAATAGGAAGAATCTCTTTTACAAGCTGTCGGCCTGCTTCAGTCAAATGAAGTAAATAGGCTCGACGATCCTGAGGGCTATTCACACGCCGTACCCAGCCCTTCTTGTCTAATAAATCAATAATTCGAGTCGTGGTCGGCTGGTCCTTCACGGCCTTAGCTGCAATTTCTTTCTGATTTAAACCCTCAGCCTGATAGATTTGGTACAGAACCGACCATTGCTCTGGGGAAATATCATAAGGCTTGAGACGCTGCAAGAGCTGCTGACTCATTTTGCGGTGAGTAATCCCGAGCAACATCCCAATGGAACAATCGGGAGGCAAGTTATTCATAAGGTACTCCTTTCTGTTTCCCGTACATAAATTACTTTGAAATCAATTAGTTGTTATAACAATTATATGAACAACAAGTTATTTTGTCAAAAAAAGTTGTTCGGCGTTTTTAATTCTGCCATCACAAAACAAAACAAAAAACAGCCCATAAAATACGGGCTGTTTAGGTTGATATAATATCGTTTGCCATGACTGGCGAATTAAGCTTTAGGTACAGTTTCCCAGTCCTTCAGGAAGCGTTCGATACCACTGTCTGTCAGCGGGTGTTTCCACAGAGAAGGGAGCAAGGAACCTGGAATGGTGGCAATATGTGCACCAGACAGAGCAGCATCTTCTACATGCTTAATATTACGGATGGATGCGGCGATGATTTCGGATTTCAGACCATGAATGTCCAAAATTTGTCTCAGTTCACGAATCAGCTTCATACCATCAACAGCGATATCATCCAGACGTCCTACGAACGGGCTGATAAAAGTAGCGCCAGCTTTGGCTGCCATCAAACCTTGAGCCGCGGAGAAAATCAGTGTTACATTCGTTTTGATTCCGTTTTTGGTCAGCTCGTTACAAGCGTACAAGCCGTCTTCGGTCATAGGAAGCTTGATAACCACGTTCGGTGCCCACTTGGCGATATCATAAGCTTCTTTTAGCATATCTTCAGCCTTCAGACCAATAACCTCAGCACTTACGGGACCTTCAACGATACTGCAAATCTCCTGAATGACTTCCTTGAACACTCGACCTTCTTTAGCGATCAGTGAAGGGTTCGTTGTTACACCATCAACCAGACCCAAACGTTCAATACGTTTGATTTCTTCAATGTTACCAGTATCCAAGAAAAATTTCATTTGATTTCCTCCTCAGGTTTATATAATACATAATACATATCACATGCGATGTACAATAGTTCATTTAAATGTAGCATATTGCACACGTTAAACTTATAATTAGTATGTATTACATCCTTAATTGTGACACATTTTAAATTTGAAAACAAGCTGTCTATGATTAAAATTTGATGAATTGTCGGAAGATGCTGAAATTTACCGATCTATGCTCATTTATAATATATACTACCCCACTTCATAAGGAGGTAATCATTATTCAACTGTCTGAAAGACAGCGGGAAATTGTTGATATTGTCCAGCGTCTGGCACCTGTAACAGGGGATAAAATTGCTGAAACACTGGGACTGACGCGTCCGACTCTCCGTTCTGATCTTGCTCTGCTCGTTATGCTCGGGCTGGTGGATGCCAAGCCGAAGGTAGGCTACTTGCCAGGACGTTACCCCAAATATGATAGTCATATCGGCAACATGCTCAAAAAGCTGACTGTGGCGGATATACTTAGTGATCCGATTTTGATTTCCGGTGACGCTACCGCCTATGATGCGGTGCTGATGCTGTTTCAGCAAAATACAGGCACGCTGATGGTCACAGGGGAGGAGCAGGAGCTCATTGGAATTGTTACGCGCAAGGATTTGCTGAAGGTCATGCTGGGGCATACCGATCTTCACACCGTCCCGGTGACCATGGCAATGACGCGCCGGGCCCAAATGACGACGCTTGCTCCAGAAGACTCTTTACTGGAAGCGATATCAAGACTGATTCGGCATCAGGTCAATTGTCTTCCAGTTTTGGACGAGCAATGTAGCTCCTCAACTCCAATTCAAGGGTTGGTAGGGCGGGTTACGAAAACGGACATCATGAACGCCATTCTGAGCTTGACAGAAGAAAAAACGTAAAAGATGAATAAGGGGGCCTTGTATGTATTGGTTGGCCATGCTGACGATGCTGATTGACCATGTCGGACTTGTGTTTTTTCCGACGGATCCGGCTTGGAGAATTGCCGGCAGACTTGCTTTTCCAATCTATGCCTACGCGCTGTATATGGGGTATACCCGTACCCGAGATATGCGGAGTTATATGCTCCGTCTACTCGGGCTGGCTCTGATTTCTCAGGTGCCCTATATGCTGGCGTTTGATGTATACAGACCGAATGTAATCTGGACGCTACTGGCCTCGTTGCTCGCGCTGGCTGCTGCATCCCGCTTGAAGCATTGGGCGGCTGTAACGGGTCTGTACGTCCTTACAGCTCTGGTCATGGAGTTCAGCCAGATGGATTACGGGGCCTATGGTCTACTGCTGGTTCTCATTTATCGATACACTCGCTCATATATGATGATTGCAGCCCATTTTGCTTTGAACGTAGTGTATGATATGGTGCACCACGCAAATCTCCAACACTTTAGTCTGCTGTCCAGCATACTGATCGTATGTTTTGCAACTGGAGAAAGCGGATTTTATAGTCGGGTACCGCGCTGGTTGTGGCGTAGCTTTTACCCGGTACATCTGGCTGTTATCGCGACAATTCGCATCTGGCCCTAATCTACATCTCATACAACAAAAGAACCTTTAAAACCACGACATAAATGGTTTTAAAGGTTCTTTTTTATCCTTGAATAAGCTAGCTAACGTTTAGGATACCTTGTTAGGACCTTGGGCAAAAGGAAGTGGGCGAAGGGGAGCACCTTCCTTCATGTATTGCACCAATACTTCCGGAATATTGTGTATTCCACCTGCATTGACGCGATAGCCGTTCGTTTGCCCTGGCGAGTTAATCCCACGTTTCACCGTGAACGTAACATCAATTCCCAAGGAACGGCAAATTTCCAGCGTTTCCTTGGTATACCCACCATATGGGAAAGCAAGTACATTCTGATCATTGTGTAGATGCTTGAACAGCTTCTTGTCAGCCATGCCCAAATCGGTATAAACCCGCTGTTTGAACTCATCCTCGGTTTCCATTCGCCCCAGCTTTTTCGAATACACAGGCCCCATCAGAAGCGGCTTTTGTTTGGTGCGTGCTGTGTTGGAGTACCCGTAAGCATGCTGGTCATTGGTATGATTGTAAAAATCAATGCCTTCGGCATGCATCTGATGAATTTGATCCCATGTCAGCTTTGGAATACCAATGTGTTTGGGATTGCTGATCGTGGACGTAATGAGAAAATTGGTTGCCGGAACCTGATACTTTTTCAACACGGGAAAAGTGTCCGTATAAAAGGACTCATAGCCATCGTCGAATGTCATGAGTACCGCATTATCAGGAACCTTGGCTTTATGTAAAATAAAGTCGGTATACTCTTTCATCGTGATCCAGTGGAAGCCGTTAGCTTTCATTTCGTCCAACTGCCTCGTTAAATTACTAAGCTTGAGAGCGCCGGGATCAGGTGGAGTCTTGGTCACCTCATGATACATCAGGACAATGACTTTGTTTTGGTAATATACTTTATCTGGTGTAGGCGTCAGTGAGAATAAATGGCGTACCAGTCGATCTGCATGAGCTGTACGTGTACGATGAGTCCCTTTAACTGTAGGTGTGTGGTATATGCTACGTGCTTCATACACCAAAATCCCTAAAATAGCCAACAAACTTATGATTAGCAACGTTCTTTTAAAAAAAGTGTGTTTCATTGAATGACATCCCCCGCATGCAAAAAATTCTGAAAGTATAGAGGTTTATACTAAATATGAAACTAGCAAAATCTAGTCTATCATACCGAAAACATTCGGGGGAAATATCACAACTTTGTTACCTCTGTGTTGCTTTTACAGATACCGATGAAGAGGTCGGGAAGTAACCGATCTCGACGGCATGCTGGATCATGTTCCGAATAAAGTTAAGGTCGGTTGCCGGGCATTGAACGCCAGCTTGTTCCAGCAGAGCTGCGGTTACAGAGCATCCGTAACGGTAAGCTGAATCCTTAGCTCCGTCACCTTCCAGTTGTCCCATAGCAAGGTGAAGTGCATCCTCCTGAATGCCGGAAGACGGATTCAGCAGCCAAGCGCTGTAATCGTCAAAAGGCAGGGTTTCTACTGCGTAACCGAGTTGGTTTACCATAGCGATCAGTTCATCATATGGCAATGGGTTCGGATTGCAGATATGGAAAATGCGGTTTGCGCTTTTTTGATGAACGGACAGCTCTACGATAGCACGGCTGGCGTAATCAATCGGTGTGAAGTCCGTATGCCAATCAGCTTGTGGCGCTTTGCCCAGCAGCAGCATCGCCTTCATCATGCGATAATAAGCATTGCTGTCGATATTTCGCTGGAAGCGTCCGTTGGCCGAATGGGCTGTCAAATTACCCGCGCGATAGATCGAGACAGGCGTACCCGCTTGAGCTGCTTGGAACAATAGCTTCTCTGCTGCGAGTTTACTGTTCGTGTACAGGTTGTCCACGTTCAATTCGTCTGGGAAGGCAGAAAGCTCCAATGCCGACTCCCATTTTCCTTCGTTTGCAAGATCCTCCGGTATCCCCATAGTGGAGACATGATGGAACGATACTCCCGGCTTGGCTTGAGCGATTTTCAGCAGTTCCAGTGTTCCGGTCACATTCGTGCGATCGAAGGCTGCCGAATCACCAAAATGGCGAACATCAGCGGCGCTGTGAATGATGCCGTCGATTTGGTGCTCCAGCATATGGCGGTCGACGGAAGAGAGACCAAGATCAGCTTGCTCCAGATCCCCATAGACAGCTTTTACCCGTCCTTCGATCAAGCTGGAGATATCTTGTCCAAAATATCCCATCAATACGGACTGAATACGCTCGATACCGGATGGACCGTCCTGAGAAGGGCGTACCATCGCGTATACTTTGGCTTCTGTCCGTTGAAGCAGGTCATACAGAATGTGCGAGCCCAGATAGCCTGTAGCACCGGTCAACAAAATCACGCGCAAGTCGCGGACTTCAGCTAAGTCAGAAGCACCAGACAACTCAATAGGATGCTCATTCAAGTCCATTTTTTCTTGAGAAATCGCAAGTGGCTTGCGTTGCGGCGTTTGTTCCGTACCTAATTGTTCCACATATTCAGCAAGCTCGCGAACGGTTTTGTAGCGGAAAAAATCTCCGATGCGCAGCGCGCCATAGCGCGGCTTTAGAATAGCCAGCACATGAATGACACGAAGCGAATCGCCCCCAATCAGGAAGAAATCATCGGTAGCGCCAATGTTATTTTTACCAAGCACTTGAGTCCATGCTTCGGCAATAAGTGTTTCGGTTCCTTCTCGGAGAGGTTCCCCGCCAAATGAAAGATCAGACGCTTCCGGAAGTGGTCGCAGGGCCAACTTTTTGCGATCGATCTTGCCAGTTGGTGAAATTGGCATGGCTTCCAGATGAACGACATGGCTTGGTACAAAATAAGAAGGCAGCTTGCCCCCAATATAAGACTGAATAACGTCTTGTGGAATGGATTGTCCATCCGAAGTGGTAAAATAGCCAACTAACATGTTCTGATCTGTGTGATCTTTGACGGCTACTACAGCGACGTCCTGAACACCTGGAT
This sequence comes from Paenibacillus sp. FSL R10-2748, assembly GCF_038005565.1. Taxonomy (NCBI): domain Bacteria; kingdom Bacillati; phylum Bacillota; class Bacilli; order Caryophanales; family Paenibacillaceae; genus Paenibacillus; species Paenibacillus sp. FSL R10-2748. The sequence continues at coordinate 409,211 of NZ_JBBOTK010000001.1, read as the reverse complement.
GTTTGGAAAAATGGTCTTCAATTTCTCCAATTTCAATCCGATTCCCCCGAATTTTGAGTTGTGAATCCTTGCGGCTTACGTATTCAATCGTACCATCTGGCAGCAGCTTGGCGATATCACCCGAGCGGTACATTTTTTCACCCGGAACAAAAGGATTGTCCACGAATGATTGGGCTGTACGTTCTGGCTGATGGAGATAGCCATGGGCCAATGCAGGAGTAGCAATGCATACTTCACCCGGAATATTGACAGGGCAAAGCTTGTTATCATCGTTAACGATATACACTTTGTAATTGTAAATAGGCTTGCCGATCGGAATATTGACGACATGCTCAGGCACGGCACCACGGACCCGATGGGTCGTCGTTGCTACGGTGCATTCTGTCGGTCCATATACGTTTACGATGTCGGTATCTGTACCGAATTTGCTTTGGAACGCTCGAACTTGTGAGCCGTACAGCGCTTCTCCTGCCACGGTAACAATCCGTACCTTAGCGAGTTTGCGATAGCCTTCGTCTGACAAGTACGTAGATAGCTGATTAAAGAATACGGTCGGCAAAATGGTAATAATCGTCGTGCCTGTACGTGCAATGGCTTCAGCGAATTCTTCAACAGATACACGTTCTTCGGAAGACAGCAAGTACAATTTTGCACCGTAAAACAAGGCTCCAATTGTATCCCAAACGGATGCATCGAAGCTGTAGGTCGCAAATTGGGTCAATACATCCTGAGGTGTAATGTCGCAATCGCGTTGCACGACAGCTCCTAGGTTAACGACACCGCGGTGAGCGATCAGGGCACCTTTCGGTTTGCCTGTAGAGCCGGATGTATAGATGACATAAGCTAGATCATCCGGACTTACATTAACGTTCGGATTGCTTGCAGCATAGCCTGCCAGTGGCCCGTTAATCGCTAAAATTTCTTTTACCGTCTCAATGGAACCGCACAGTTCAGTCGCTTGTTCCATGAGTGCGGAAGTTGTTAAGACAAAAGGAGAACGCGTGTCTTCGACAATGTAGCTACTCCGGTCAGCAGGGTGGGCGGGATCAACAGGTACATATACGCCTCCGGCTTTCAGGATACCAAGCAGTGAAATGACGGTCTCTAAGCTCCGTTCCATGAAGATAGTCACGAATTCACCTTTGGTAAGACCTTTGGATAACAAGACACGTGCGACTTGGTTAGCACGTTCGTTCAACTCACGGTACGTGTACTCTCCAGTGTGTGAAGCAATAGCCGGACGATCAGGGTATTGTGAAGCCGCCTCCTCAAACATTCCATGAATAGTTTGGTGCTCAGGATATTTCACAACTGTATTATTTAAAGCTTCGTGAGCAGCTCGATCCGCATCCGATAATATATCAATGGAATTCACAAGTGCATGGCTGTTGGTTAGCGCGCCACGCAAAAGGGTTTCAAAGTATTCTGCGTATCGGACAACCGTTGTTTCCAGCAAGAGTGATTGATCATAACGTATCTGTATTTGATAAGCGCCATTGTGTTCACTAACAGCCCAGTCCATAATACGGGATTCTACACCGCTGTCCGTAGGCAGATTTGCCGAAAATGAAGTATCGGCTTGTGGTTCCGCAAGGTATGCATTAGGCTCACGGAGCATGTCCTGAAATAAGTCTGCTAGTTCGTGAAAAGTCGTTTCCTTTTCGACTGTCAGCGAAGCTGTAAGCAGACCGGTTTGTGGCACAAATGTAGAAAAAGAAACTTCTTCTTCTGCGGATAGGCGATATACCCATGCAGTATATGCTGATAAGAGCAACGCTTGCTTGTCTTCCGCAGTTTTTTGCTGATTTAATTGTTCCGAGATGGACGCTTCTAACTCTACTTGATAAGTAGAGGATGTATGCTTGCGTTGTATACGTGCACAATCCAAGGGAACTAGGAATGGGGATGGGATTGTCTGTGTGCTGTTTTGTAGTAATGAAGCCATTACGCTAACCTCCTGAATGTATGATGTCTTAATATAAATGATAAACTCAGTAAATGCCTCCGATCCCTTCAAATGCATGAACAGGAGGGAGGCATTACCGAATGATTTACTTATGAAATTAATTTTGGAGTCGATAAATAGTTATTATGATTTGGTACGGTTGGTGTCTGCAATTTTGAAATAAGATGTAATTTCTTGAAGCTCTTCAGACATGGATGTCAATTTATGGGATGAATCAATAATCGAATCCAAAGAAGCTTTTTGTTCCTCCACCGTTCGCACAATGTGAACACTGTTATTGGCTGTTTTGGTTACGGTGGAAGAAAGATCGTCTGCTGTTGCTGTCATTTCCTGTGTACCCGCAGATATTTGCTCAGTAGCACTGGATACTTCTTGGATTTGCCATGCTACATTTTTAGTTGCTTGAAGAATATCATTGAACAGCACGCCTGCTTGTCCGGCAACGACGATTCCGTTTTGAACTTCAACGTTTCCTTGCTCCATCGACTTCACAGCTTGTCCGATTTCACTTTGAATTTCTTCAATCAGGGACGTAATTTGTTTGGTTGCATCCGCAGATTGTTCTGCCAGCTTACGTACTTCACTGGCAACAACGGCAAAGCCTTTACCTTCTTCACCAACACGGGCAGCTTCAATAGAAGCGTTCAGAGCGAGCAGGTTGGTTTGACTGGAGATGCCTGAAATGGTACTGATGATATTGCCAATTTCCTGCGAACGACTGTCCAGCAACTTGATGATACGGGAAGTATTGGTTACTGTATCGGTAATCAAGTGCATTTGGGATGATACCTTACCTACAATCTCGTTGCCTTCATTAGAACGTTTCTCTACCGAATTGGCTTCCTCCGCAACATTGGAAGAACTAGTGGCAATATTTTGAATTACCGAAGCCATTTCAGCCATGGCACGTGCACTATCACCTGTTGCTTTTTCCTGCGAACGGATATTCTCCGTGATTTCACTGATGTTTTGATTGATGATGTTGGAATTGATTCCGTTTTGCTCGCAGATTGCGAGTAATTCCTTGGCAGATTCATTGACTTCATCCGTTGTCTGCTTCACTTTGGTCATAATGCTGTTAATATGACTTACCATATTGTTGAAGTTCTGATTCACGAGCCCCAAATCATCATGACCTGCATGAATTTGAACATCCAGATTTCCTCTGCTTACTTCACTGATACCGTACATCAGTTGCTTAATCGGGGACAGCGTGCGTTTTACAACCCAATATTGAAGCGCCAGGCAGATCAGTAGGAAAATCACTAAAATGGTAGCGCCGCTAATGAGTAGCTTGGTCAATCCTGCAGGTACGGCACCGGCATCTGCATCGACTGCAAAATATGCAAAGATTTTGCCACTTGGATCTTTAATCGGAGTCATCAAAGTCGTCCATGTACCAAAAGAATCATCGTAGAAGCTGGTGAATGTTGGTTTGCCACTGTCCAGCATACCGGTTACGCCTACTGCTACGACATTGGGTTGCTCGTACATGGAGCCAACGAGCAGCTTATCTTTTTCAAATGCTTCTCTGAGATCCGTTGGCATCGCCACAATAGATGTTAGATTGCCATTTTCGAGCTCCGTCCCGAAAATATAAGCATGAGAGATATTCGGATTCGTCGCCATGATGTTATCTAGATACGCGCGGAGTTTGGTTTGAACGGGTCCATCATAATTTTTCTCTTGAACCGCTTGGGTTACTTCATCGGAATTAATGCCCTGGGCCCACTTCAATGTGATTTTTTCCACTTGCCCATGCAATTGGTCTATCAAAATCGTACGTTGGATCAAATAACTGGACACAATAAGGACTAGCCCAATCAATACGATGTTGAAGAAGGATAATAATAAGTTTTTGGTGAAGAATGATAAGCTACTCCACTTTTTCAAAATGTTCCACTCCCTGGTTGTATTTTTGTATATGGTGTTGAACCGCTTATCGAATGAGATAATCAAGTCCCCCTTACAAACATATTAATCGAGATCATAGACCCTTGAATTTTAAGTAATAGGTCTTAAGTCCTTTTATAGACAAGTATGATATCCCTATATATATGTCGTACGAAAAGCCCTTGAAATGAATACCTTACACAATAAAAAATTAATTTTTAATAGGTAAACGCTGTCTGTGTTTCAGTATATTCCAATTTATACTTCTACTTGAAATTCGACTTCATTACAGTCCATAAGCAACTATTCAACAGAAACCATCATACTTTATAATAGAGTCAAATGCACTTATCAATTTGGGACATTTTTCATATTTGACGTTGGAAATGCTTGATTTAGCGCGGTTTTTGTGAATTGTTTGCGAAATGAGTCCTTATATCCATGTAAAGAGAAGAGGGATAAGAAGAATGTCCAAGCTTACGATTTTAAAGGTTGAGAGTAATCATGAGGATCTGCATAAGTTGATCCAAAGGCTGGATGAGGACTTGCTGGAAAGGTATCCTGCCGACGAAATTTACTTGGTCGATTTTTCCAATCCGAAAGTTAAAAAAATGGTTTTCGCTGTTGTGTATGTGGACGAAAAACCGGTGGCTTGTGGAGGGCTTAGGCCTATAGATGCGGAAGAAATGGAGCTCAAAAGGTTTTATGTCGATTCCTCTTATCGCAGACAAGGAATTGCGGTGAGTCTATTATCTTTTTTGGAAGAGGAAGCCAGCAAACGGGGAGTTGTAAGAATTAAACTGGAGACCGGAGCGGCTCAACCTGAAGCGATTGCTCTCTATACCAAACGGGGATACGAACCTATTGAACGGTTTGGGGAGTATGAACACGATGAAAACAGCCTTTGTTATGGTAAAAAGCTGTCTCTGTTATTATAAAGCGTTCTCTTATAAAATGGATGATGATCAATACTAGCCTATATAGCGGGAGAGATGATAATGAATTTGAAGCAAAAAGCGGCCGAAAAAGCAGTTGAAGCGATTCAGGACGGCATGAAAGTAGGACTTGGTACAGGATCGACAGCCTTTTGGGCTATTCAAAAAATTGGTGAGCGTGTAGCGCAAGGATTACATATACAGGCTGTAGCTACATCCCAAGCTTCGGAGGATCAGGCCAGGGAGCTGGGGATTCCCATCATTCCGTTTGATCAGATTGGAAGGCTTGACGTTACCATCGACGGTGCAGATGAGGTGAACCAGCAACTGGTACTGGTGAAAGGTGGAGGCGGAGCCCTACTGAGAGAGAAAATTGTGGAAAGCAATAGCGACCGATTAATTATTATTGTCGATGAGTCCAAGGATGTGAAGGTGCTGGGTGCATTCCCTTTACCCGTTGAGGTCGTACCCTTTGCCAGTGAATGGACGTTGGAGGCTTTGCGGCAGACGGGCTGTAAAGCGGAGTGGCGTATGAAAGACGGCGAGCGCTTCCTTACGGATAATGGTAATTATATTGCCGATTGTCGCTATGGTACGATCGAGAATCCGCAGGAATTGGAAATCCGCTTGAATCAAATTCCGGGTGTAGTCGATAACGGACTGTTCATTAATATGGCGGACCAGGTTATTATCGCACGGGCCAATGGACAGATCGACGTCCGTAACAAGTAATGTCTAGGACCCGCCTGCTTCATCATGTGGCATTGATGTTATTGATTTTATATACAGGGCTTCTATTATATTGGATGTTTCTCGGTTTTGGTCGTACATTACGACCAGGACCCCCGTATTCGTATAATATTGTTCCGTTTGATACGATTAGGCAATACTGGCGGGCAATGGAGTCGTTTCCTTTTCGGGTATGGGGTGTTAATTTGCTCGGTAATATTGGCGTATTTATTCCCTTCGGTATCCTTGTGCCTATCATTTGGGTGTCCATGCGAAGTATAGGCAGTCTGTTGTTAACGATAGTGATCGCACTGGTCATTCTTGAGGTGTCCCAAATGCTACTGGGCGCAGGTACAATGGATGTAGATGACATCATACTGAATGTTCTGGGAGTATTATGCGGCCGTGTTGCCTACGTATTTGTACGTAAGAAGTTAGGGATAACAACATAATCGTCCCGCTCTCTGGATCAGTGCTTTAAGACTGGCTGAGAGGGGGCTTTTTTTACATAATGAACTGCAACCTTCTCATAATAGACGGTAATTCCTCCATTTATAGGCCGTAAGAGCAGGGAAAGGAACGCTTAAACTTGACAAAAGTGCACAATTAAGATATCTTGGAATAAAGATATGAGTAACGGAGGCTGTTAATATGTCTGTAAAACCAGATGATCAGGACTTAGCACTTAATTTGTTCGTTGTTCTGGCTCGTGCTTATAATTCGGTCACGTCCCGTACGAATCGGGACATTCATAGTCATGGATTAAATACAACAGAATTTGGAGTGCTTGATCTGCTGTATTATCGGGGACCACAGCCTTTGCAGAAGATTGGTGAAAAGGTACTAATCTCTAGTGGGAATATTACGTACGTGGTAGATAAACTTCAGAAAAAAAACTTGCTTACCCGTCGTGCATCACAAGATGATCGGCGTGTGATTTATGCAGAATTGACTGATGATGGACGTCATTTCTTTGAGCAAATATTCCCGCAGCATCATCGTGTCATTATGGAGACCGTAGATGGCTTATCTGTGGAAGAGAAAGAGCAGGCTATTCATCTGTTAAAAAAGCTTGGACTAACGGCTGAGGGGCAGAAGAGTAACGGATCATAAATTGTGCATGTGCAGGTTAAATCTGCTTTTAGATAAAATACCGACTTCTCGGTATTTTATTTTTTTGTCGTATTTTGGGGAGTAGGGTTAATGTAGAGACGCAAATCAGGTATAATTGTCTAATAGTCACGTCTGGAACAAATCCCCAGTATCTGTTTCGAATACAATACCTTGTCGGGGAAGGAGCTGTACATGAGTATACAGCAATATACCGCAGGTGAATCGCTATTGATGCAAGCAGGAGCTTTGGCTGAATTAGTTACCCATAAGCAATACGAATTACAGCCCGATCTTTTGCAGCGTTTTGGGGATAACGGTAAAATAAAGACAAAACAGGATTCTATATATAGTTTGAACTATTTAGCTGAAAGTGTAATCATGAACAGCCCTATTTTATTTACACAGTATGTTTCCTGGTTAAAAAAGCTTCTGGAGGGTTTCGGCATAACCCAAGAAGATTTGAGCATCAATTTCAGATTAATCCAGGAGACGTTGATAGAGCACTTCGATCATACGGATAAAACCATGGTGCTGGAGCATCTGGATTTGGGGATACAGCAAATTGGGAAGAAAGAGGAGTATGCCTCTTTTATTACAGATGATAATCCTTATGCTGCTAATGCGGCTCAATATTTGGAATATTTACTCTCAGGTAATCGCAGACAGGCTTTGGATTGGATCGTCCGTTTGCTGGATGAGGGTATCTCTATTCAACATACGTATAAATATATTTTTCAAATTTCGCAATATGAAATAGGCCGTCTATGGCATGAAGGCAAAATCACCGTCGGTCAAGAGCATTTTTGCACTGCCGCGACTCAATTTATTATTTCCAGCCTGTACCCCAGATGGATGGGAAGTGGAAGTAAGGAACGCTGCCTCGTGGCGGCGTGTGTAGGCAGCGAGCAGCATGAATTTGGTCTGCGTATGCTGGCTGATATATTTGAAATGGATGGTTGGGATACGTATTATTTAGGTGCCAATGTACCTAACCGGAGTCTGCTTCAGGCCATTGTGAGTTACAAGGCGGATGTGGTGGCTATCTCAGCTACCATGGCTTACCATGTCCATCTAGTGAAAGAGTTGATTGCTCTCATTCGGCAAGACCCAACTACTAGCCATGTGAAAATTATGGTCGGAGGCTTGCCTTTTAATCTCGATTCCCACTTGTGGCAGGAAGTAGGGGCGGACGGATACGCACCAGGTGCGGAGGAAGCACTGGAGGTTGCAGGTGACTTACTTTCGCTCAGGAAATAAGGTTAGTTTTGTGAACCTGTTAGTCATTTTGTAAAGGGGGCCTTTTAATATGAAGGAACCGACAGCAGAAATGGCTGTCCTGCGGAAAACGGTCGAACAATTAACGGATGAGATTGTGAAAAGCAAGGCTGAGGAAGAAAAGCTGCTGAATGAATTTTCATCAATGAACAACGAACTGGTCAATCTGCAGCGTCAGCTTGCCAAAAGTAATGCGGAATTAACACGGACGAAGGAAGAAGCCGTACGGGCTAATGACCTAAAGAGCACTTTTCTGGCTGTGGTTAGTCATGAATTCAGAACGCCAATGAATGGAATACTTGGAATGATCGAAATGTTAGGTTCATCCAAACTTTCCCCAGATCAACGGCAGGCCATCGGTGTGATACGTGAGTCAGCCTCTCTGTTGTTGAACATGATTAATAATCTGCTTGATATATCCAAAGTGGAAGCAGGACAGATGGAACTGGAGATCGGAAATGTCAGAGTTCAGGCGATTATGAGTCACGTTGCCCAGTTGTTGGAGCCGCAAATCTATCAGATGGGTAACCGGTTGAGTATAGAGACCGATACCAGTGTGGCAGAGCATCTGGAGGGAGATTCGGCAAGGATCATGCAGATCTTGCTCAATCTGTTGAACAATGCGAATAAATTTACGAGTGAAGGATTGCTCATCGTTCGAACAAAATTAGTGGAGGAAACAAAAGATTCCCAACGTGTTCGGTTTGAGGTGCAGGATTCGGGTATTGGGATTTCACCGGAGGATCAGAATAAGCTGTTTCAGCCCTATGTACAGGCCGGTGAAGGAAGCGCCTCCCAATATGGAGGAACGGGTCTGGGGCTATGGATATGCAGTTCATTTGTGGAACTCATGCAGGGAGAAATTGGGGTCGTCAGTGAAGAAGGCCAAGGCTCTACGTTCTGGTTTGAAATTCCCTTCATGAAAGGATCGGAGCAGGCAGACGAAATGGAGAAGCATGAAACTGGTGATTTGAAGGTGTTTAGCGAGTTGCTGCGTGAGCACAGTCATTCTCAAACTATTTTGGTGGCTGAGGATAATCGGGTAAATCGTCAGGTGGTGCAATTACAGCTTAACCACTTGGGATTCCAGCATATTGATTTTGCTGAGGATGGACAAGCTGCTGTAAGAGCGGCCTCCGAACGATCCTACGCTTGTATTCTAATGGATCATCATATGCCTCTGCTGAATGGTCATGATGCGGCGAAAGCGATCCGCCAGCGGGAAGCAGAAAACCAGCAACCACCTGTGCCAATCATTTCTTTGACCGGAAATGTGTCCGAGGAGGATCAGGCACGGGGCCAGGAGGTTGGAGTGAACGATTACTTGATGAAGCCAGTAACGATTGAAAGGCTCTCTGAAAAGCTTGTCAAATGGCTTCCAAAGCCTGAAACCAAGCCGATTTTGGATGAGGAAGTTATACGTGAAATTATGATGCTGGACGAGGATGGCAGCACGGGACTACTGGAGTCATTGGTCGAAATGTATACTAGTGATACACCTGCCAAAATCAATAGGTTAAGAGAACTGGCTGCTGCGGGCGAAGCCACAAAAGTAGTAGAGGCTGCTCATGAGTTGAAATCAGGCAGCGTGAGTCTGGGTGTCGGGCGTTTGTCCTCGTTGCTGTCCGATATTGAACAGCTTGCACGGGAGAACCGACTTGAGAATGCGAAAGCGAAGTTGTCTGCGCTCCAATCTGTCTATCAAGCAACGTGTTTAGAGCTGGAACGCTATATTCACCAGTGCTAGACAGGTTTCCCCCTTGTTAGACTTGCATACGGAAGGAGGACGTAAGAGACATATATGAAAGAACAGTTACGTTCCATTCACCCGCTGGCCTGGACGATTATTGTCGGTACAATTTTTGGACGGATGGCGACATCCATGAGTATCCCGTTTTTGTCTATTTACCTTACCACCCGTCTAGGGGTGTCCCCCTTTCATACGGGGGTGATCGTATCGGTCAGCTCGTTGGTCGGCATTTTTGCCAGCTTTTACGGTGGATATATTTCAGATCGAATCGGACGGCGAAAGGTGATGCTGGTGTCCATTGCGAGCTGGGCGCTTGTATTCGTTGCTTTTGCGTTGGCGGAAGCGGCCTGGGCCTTTTTTGTCATTAATGCTCTGAATGGACTGTGCAGATCCTTGTTCGAGCCAACCTCACGGGCACTGTTATCAGATGTAACCCCGAAGGAGAAAAGACTGCTTATCTACAATATGAGATATGCAGCCATTAATGTTGGGGTGGTGGCAGGGCCGTTGCTTGGTTTAATGTTAGGATCTGCATCCACGGGGACGCCGTTTATGGTAGCTGCTGGTGTGTACGCATTGTACGGGGTACTGTTGTTGATCCAATTTGCCCGGTATGCATCGGATCTGCATATAGGTACAACGGCGGGAGAGGCTCCACTGCGGATGGGCGAGGCATTCCGTACAGCCAGCCGTGATCCGGTGTTTATGCCGATTTTGCTGGGAACGGTATTTTGTGTGATGGGCTATGCTCATTCCAATTCCACAATGCCTCAATTCTTGTCCTTATCCTTCGCAGAAGGAACCCGATGGTTTACATACATGCTGACGGTCAACGCGGTTTGTGTATTGGCATTTCAATATCCGCTGGTGCGATTGGCAAGTCGATTTTCCCCGGTGAATTCCTTGATTGCAGGGAATATATGTATTGCGGTCAGCCTGTTGCTGTGCGGTATGCTAAACTCAGGCTGGATGTTTATACTGGATATGGTGCTGTTTACGGTTGGTGAAGTGTTATTGTTCACGATGTTGGACGTACTGATTGACCAAATTGCAGATGCTCAATATAAAGGGACCTACTTCGGTACAATCGGCTTTAATAATTTGGGAAGCGTGCTGGCTCCTTTATTTGGTGGCTGGTTGCTGGATATCTATGGTCAAACGGCGCCGCTTGCCGTTTTTGTTCCGGTTGCCCTGTCGGTTGTGATTGGCATTCCGTTTCTTCTGGTCGCACGCCGCCGTCTGGCGCAGCGTACAGCACGGATCGCGGCTCAAGGAGGAGAATCGGTGCAGCAACTGTCATCATAAAAAGGGAGTTGAGTGCAGGATGAAGTCGGAAGAAAATGTGCTACGAATCATACAATATATGAATGATCCGCAGGTACTGCAAGACTTGCGATATGTGCGAGAGCTGAAGTTGCCGCAAGGATGTATTGCCGCAGGCTATGTACGTAACCGGGTTTGGGACAAGCTCCATGGCTATACAACTGCTACACCTTTAAACGATATTGATGTTATTTACTTTGACCCGAAAAATACGCTAGAGGAACGAGATGAGTATCTAGAATTGTCCTTGAACCGTAAGCAGGCTGGACGTAACTGGTCTGTCAAAAATCAGGCTCGGATGCATATTCGCAACGGAGAGGCTCCTTATTCCTCGATAGAGGATGCGATGAGCCGCTGGCCAGAGACGGCAACGGCTGTGGCGGTTAGATTGAATGACAAGGATCAAATAGAGGTCATTTGTCCGCATGGATTGGAAGATCTGCTGGATATGCGGGTACGGCAAAGTCCTTTGTTTCGTCACACAACGGCTTTTCGTCAGCGTGTATTTGAGAAGCAGTGGCTTGATAACTGGCCGTTGCTTATTATGGAGAATTAGAGGTAATCCTAATTTCAGGATATTAAGGAGAGACGACAAACAATGTTTAAAAATATAAAAACAGATTCAGATCGTGAGGAGGTTCTGGAGCTGTTAACCTACGCTGTGCTGGATCATCCTGAACGCGGAGAAGCAGCTTTACGTACCTATCAAGCCTCGGATGACTGGAAGCTGTTCGGTGTAGAAGATGAAGGACTTATTGTAGGTATTGTTGGCTTTGAGGAGCAGGAGGATGGAACAACCGTAATTCGCCATCTGGCCGTGTTGCCTGAAAACCGTCATAGAGGATATGCCAGAGGTATGCTGCTTACGCTTATTCAGGAGCGTAATCCGAAACGGCTTACTGTGGACACGGATGCGGAGGGGGCAGATTTCTTCCGCAATGTGGGCTTTGCCGTATATGGATCAGAGGATTTGCCGGATGGTGGGCAATTCCATTGTGTATATGAAATAGACGAAGAATAAGCGAATCTCCGGGTCCCGCGTTCCTCTTTCTACATAAGATATGTTATGTAGAAAGAGGGAGGTGGGTTTCATTGGCGTACCACTATACAGCGATTGGAGATTCTTTAACAACAGGTGCGGGGACGTTGCTGAGCGGCGGATTTGTACCTATCTATCGGCGAATGGCAGAAAGACATCTCCGTACGCCAGTCAGTTACGAGAATCTGGGAATCAACGGGCTGACATCGCAGGAGTTGCTGTCAATGGTCCGCAACAATCCGCTTTTTCGGTCGGCGCTCAGCCGGGCTGAACTTATAACGGTAACGATCGGCGGGAATGATCTGCGCCCATACATCAGCGCCCTTGCTGGAGGTTCCGGCTCGTCAGGTTCTTCCATTTCGCAAGCGCTGAATCACACCAAAGAACATGTGCGCCAAATTGTACATGCCCTGTATCAGATAAAATCCGGTCAGCGTGAGCCATGTATCATCCGGATGGTGGGATTATATAATCCTTTTCCTGAGGTAAGGGAGGCGGGAGTATATGTGCGCCAGTACAACTCGTTTCTCTACACATTGGGCGGACCCAATTACCGGGTGGCGAACATTTATCCCGCATTTGAGGGCTATGAACGGGCACTACTTTCGTTAGACCGGGTGCATCCGAACAGTCGTGGTTATCGTGTGATTGCGGAAGAGCTGAATCGGCTTGGTTATGCGCCGTTACGCTGAGCGTGAGAGGATGCTTGGGATCGGACAAAGTATATTAAAGAAAGAGGTTCATCATGGCAGTAGCAACTGACCATCATGAACCTCTTTCTTTGCACTAGTAGGCGTGCTGTTTAGCCGATTATTTTACGGAATAAGCTGCGTGCAGCCCACTTGCGCTCACTTCGTTTACGGTATTTGGGCAGAGAGCGATAGACGGCAATGGACTGGTTAAAGGCTACAATGGCCTCATCCTTGCGTCCCAGCATACGGTACATCAAGCCTGTCAGATAATAGCCCTCACTGGAAGAAGACTGAATCTCCTGAAACTGCTGCAGATAATGAAGCGACTTATTGACGTCACGTTCCTTGAAAGCAGCGGCTAAATGCAAATAAGGCTCACCGTATTGCACCCGCGGGTTAATGTCCAGTGCTTTCAATAAATGCTGTTCTCCAACCTCCAGATGGTTTGTGTGTACTTCAGCCGTTCCCCGTGCGTTCCAATAGTCTGCTGATTCTTCATAACGGGATTCAATTTCCAATAACAGCTCCAAAGCCTGCGGATATTTCTTGCTTTCGATCCAGATACGTGCCAAATCGAACTTGGCAGCCACATCGTTGGCGTTTAGCGTAATCTGTTGGCGCAATCGAGCGGCATTGCGTCTTCTTTTCCATGGTTTGCTGATGCTGGGCAATACACCGACAAAGCTGCGATCTAATATATAGATCACGATTAGGAGTACGAGCATTGCCAAAAACGGGTTGCCGAGCAAACTCCATAGTAGAGAGAAAATTAAAAATTTCCCAATCATTCTGCTCCAATCCTCCTGTGCATGTAACAATCCATACTTTCCACATTATAGCATAGGGTCACTTTAAGGGTCATTAGCATGATGAGATTTGGAAGGATGGTAGAGGGGGCGAGAAGAGAAATACTTATTTGTGATGCTCGATGTATAGTTTTACGAGAAAAGGAACCTTTTTTTATTTCCGCCAAAAGGTTGAACAGTCTGCCTTATCCAAAATATTAAACTCGATCATTTTCTCAAGTAATGAGAAATCAACGGGACTATCCCACTGGATACGTACCAACTGCTTGGTGTGATCATAGCCAGCCTGCACAATTAACTCAGAAAAATGATTAATCCCTGCCTTTTCAGGGGCAACGGCCAAATGATGTTTGGCTACGCTAAAGCCAATAATAAATGTGCCGTGATCCGTAAACATAGGTTGATTCCACGCAATTTTTGCCATTAAATTTGGAAACTTCTTGGTTACCCAAGCCAAAACCTCTTGCGTTCGGGCCCGATGTTGGGGGTTATCAATATGCTCTAAATATTCTGCAAAAGCTTCCATGTTGTTCCCTCCTTAATTAAAAATTATATCGTTCAGAAAAGTTCCTCAAACCTATTTGTCATTAAATGGTTTAACTATCATTTTATCGCAGCAACATGTTTCTCAAGGAGTAATTGTCTGTTGAATAATCAAAAATATATTTAGATATAAAAAACACCTTTTATGTCCTGTTATATTCCTCAGCAAGAATAGAGTACAAACATGAATCATGAAACTCGCCTTTGTAGTACCAGTGTTCACGCATCAAACCTTCACGTTGCATTCCGATCTGTTGCATAACCTTCTCAGAAGCCTTGTTTTCTGGACGACATGTTGCATAAATACGGTGGACAGCAAGTGTGCTAAATCCAAAGTCTAGTAACGCTCGTGCTGCCTCTGCTGCATAACCCTTCCCTTGATAATCTGGATTCAAAACGTAACCCAATTCTGCACTAGTATCTTTGACATGAATACCCATACCGCCGATCAGGATTCCATTATTTTTCAGACAAACGGCTAGTTCGTAGTCTTGTCGTGGCTGTTCCTGCTGCGAAGCTAAAACTTGTTCTATATATGCCTTTGTATCTACTTCTGTATTCGGTCCCCAGGCTGTATATCTAGTAACTTCAGGCAATGACGTGTACGTATGTATACTTTCCCAATCAGATCTGAAAATATCACGAATGATGAGCCGGTTTGTCTCAAATTGCATAATTATTTATTCCTCCTGTCTATAGTCAAAAGACTCTACCTAGTATTTCAAAACGATTAATACCTCAATCCAATTTTTTAAGCGAACGTAGTCTTTAAACGTTATGACCTCCATTTTACAATGAATCCAGACCTTTTGCCGCCTGAACGCAATCCGCAAGGGAGCGTCCGGCAAAAGGCAATTAGAAGATAATGAATGTGGACTGGAATAGCCTACTGTTACTGGCTATCTGGTTCGTCCTAAAACAGCCTGCGCGCTGTGACGAAACGTTTCTGCCATTTATCGTCAAGCGTGTCAAAATGAACGCCGCGTTCTTTGGAAAATGTATGCAGCAATTTGTTGTTCCCTGCATAGATAGCCACATGGCCGATCTCTAGCCCGCGTGCGCTGAAGAACAGCAGGTCGCCTTTGCGCAGCTCGTTCAGCCCGACCTCCCGCCCTTCTTTAGCCTGATCATAAGAGACACGGGGGAGGTCGATAGAGAGCGTATGCTGGAACACTTCCCCCACAAAAGAAGAACAATCAAAGGTCGATGTCTGTCCGGTTGCTGCGCCGAATTCATAAGGGATACCGAGAAATTTCTCTCCGTAGGCGATGAGTTCATCTCCCTGCCGTTCCGCCAGGGATGGGCTGGAATAGTCGCTGTATTTTGGTTTTGCCGATATGTATCCGGTCAGGTTGTCTTTAGTGCGCACTTCCAGCCAGAGAGCATTGACCTCGCGGATGACGTGAACCTTTTCGCTGGCTGGAATAAGCCGCAGGGAAGGGGAAGCTCCCGATGAATCCGGTTCGCTGCGCAGGTTGACCCTGGAAAGAACTGTTGTGAAAAAATCGTCCCTGGAGGCAATCCGGATTGTCCGGGTAAGGGCATCCCACTTCACTGTGCTCCCAAGTGCTTCGCTCACAAAACGCAGTGGAATCATCGTGTTGCCCTCAACGATCTGTCCCGGAACATTCAGGGACAGCGTTTTGCCGTTTAGGGTAGCAACGAGTTCCCCGATGTGGTAGGTCAGCACCGTGTCGGTTTTGGTTGCTGTTACGGTTTTGCTGAATCCGTTCCAGGAAAGCACAGCTCCTTGCGCCTCAAACAACTGACGCATGGGGACGAGCGTTGTCCCGTCTAGCAGCAGCGGCTCGGCGGCAAGCTGAAGCGGGTGGTCATCCACATAAACGGTCGTCACCGGAGTCAGCGGTACCGACTTCGCATAAGACGGGTTTGCTTGGAGCAGCGATACTGCCAGCAGAGCCAGCAATACTCCCTTGTTGATTGTCATGCTGTCATCACCTCGTTGTTAATGTGTTCATCTAAGTTGTACGAGGCTTCCTCCGATTAGTTGTGTACCAAATATTGGATTCGTTTAAAAAACAAAACAAACAAAAATAAAACCAATAAATATCTGTGTTTCATTATTGACATCAAAATAAAATAAAGATAAAATTATAAATGTGAAATATTTCACTTTAGAGAATAATTCTATATTTAGCGAGGCAACAAGAAGTGAATTCTTTAGGAGGCCGATTTTATATGAGTGCACATGTATTTTTTGTACCATCTATCAATCTTATGGGAACAGGCTGTTTGCATGAAGTTGGGCCGTATATAAAAGAACTGAATTTAAACAAAGCTCTAGTCGTTACGGATAAATTTTTGATGAAGAGTGGCATTGCAGGCAAGGTTACATCTTTGCTGGATGATATTGGATTGAACTATGCGGTATACGATGAAGTAAAACCAAATCCGACCTGTAAAAATGTACATGATGGTGTTCAGTTTCTGCAAGAAAACGGATGTGACTTTTTAATTTCGATTGGCGGAGGATCACCACAGGATACGGCTAAGGGAATCGGCATTATTGCTACCAACGGGGGACATATAACCGAGTATGAGGGCGTTCATAAATCCAAGCATAAATCGCTTCCTATTGTAGCTATTAATACCACAGCAGGAACATCGGCTGAAATCACGATCAATTATGTCATTACGGACGAAGAGCGCAAGGTCAAGATGGTTATGGTTGATAAGAATAGTGTAGCTACGATTTCGGTCAACGACCCTGAGCTGATGGTAGACAAACCCGCCGCGTTAACGGCAGCTACAGGGCTAGATGCTCTGACCCATGCTATTGAAGCTTTGGTTACGCCAGGTTCCTATCCTGTAACGAATGCGACTGCGTTGGCTGCAGTAGAGATTATTTTTAATCATTTGGCTCGTACAGTGAGAAACGGTCATGATATAGAAGCACGTGAGCAAATGGTATACGCTATCTTCCTGGGAGGGCTTGCATTTAACAATGCCGGATTGGGTTACGTTCATGCGATGGCGCATCAGCTTGGCGGCGTATACGATTTGCCTCATGGTGTTTGCAATGCCATGCTGCTGCCGATTGTGGAAGAGGAGAACGCCAAGCATGTACCAGAGAAGTTTCGTGCCATCGCTAAGGTCATCGGTTTTGAAGATAAGGGGAAAACGGATAAGGAATGCGCTGACTATGTAATCCAAAGAATCAAAGACCTGTCGAAGGAAGTGGGGATTCCTTCCAAACTTTCTGAACTGGGTGTAAATGAAGTGGATTTGGATCTGCTTGCCGAGAACTCAATGAAGGATGCTTGCGCTCCGGGCAATCCGTTCATACCTAGCAAAGAACAAGTTATCGAGATGTTTAAGAAAATTCTTTAAATAAAAGATGCAATTATTTTACTAAATACTATAAGGGCTGTCCCAGGAACTGATCGAAGTATACTGGGAACGGCCCTTTTTATTCGTATTTTCTGCTAAGAGATTTGTGAGACTAGAGATAAGACAACCCCATTGAAGATTAAAGGCACAGCTCTCTCGGCTAAATCTGTAGGAGACTCTTTTTTTCCTTCCACATTCCAGCGAAAGGTTACACCATAAATGGACCAGCTTAAAATGGTCGCGGCAAGTTCTAACGTTCTTTGGTCTGTATTATTGGCTTCTCTTGTTATGAGTTGAAGTATGAATTGCTCTAATTGATTCTTAATATGTTCTTCCAGGATCGGTGCCACTGAATTATATTTATGAACGCATTGGTTACTTGAGTCGTGATAGTCACATAACGAAAGAATAAGTTTCTGAATGATCTCCTCCGACAAACGTGCCTCAGCATCAATCCTCTTGATAACATACTCCAAAAATGCGTCTGACAAAAGGGTTTCAAGCAGTGCATATTTATCTTGAAAATGTGCATAGAACGTGGCACGGTTAATGGTGGCTTTTTGGGTAATGTCATTGATCGTAATCGTGTAGAAGTCTTTCTTATTTAATTGGTCAACGAATGCGTCGAGAATTAATCTACGTGTTCGAATGACGCGCGGATCGTTTGGGTTGGGTGAGGTTACACCAGGCATCCTCAAGACACTCCTTTCAGGTAAATTAAATGATTCCCCCATTATAAACATGTGTTGTTTTGTCAACAAGTGAGTTTAGATATACAACAATTTTATAACCCTTTTGGTTAAGCAACAGAATGAACATTTTGTCGGTTGAATGATAAATTAAACATTGCTAACATTTCACTTGCACCCCGTTTGATGGTGCACGAGCTTTTTATATATCGCTAAAAACGATAAAAGAAAATGGGGAGGTACAATCCTTGAGTAATCAACCGCAAAATGTCCATTCAACAGAAGCTTTATTTCAACCTTATACCATTCATAATCTGACCCTACAGACTCGTATTGTAATGCCGGCAATGGGCCGCGCTTTTTCACCAAATGGTGTGCCAGGACCGGATGTAGCCGCTTATTATCGCCGTCGCGCAGAGAATGGTGTAGGTCTTATTATTACTGAAGGTGCAGTAATTGACCATCCTGCTGGAACAAGTGAGCCGAGGATACCTAATTTTTATGGAGAAGCGGCTTTAAACGGTTGGGCTGAAGTGGTCAGACAGGTTCATGAAGCCGGTAGTAAAATTTTTCCACAGCTTTGGCATATGGGGATGGCTCGCCCTTTGGGATCTCAGCCGAACCCAGAAGCGCTGTCGATTGGTCCATCAGGGCTGGATCTGGAAGGAAAAAAAGTGACCGAGCCGATGACAGAAGAAGAAATCGTCAAGGTCATTGGGGCCTATGTCGATGCAGCTGCGAATGCAAAACGATTGGGCTTTGACGGCGTTGAAATTCACGGAGCGCACGGCTATCTGGTTGATCAATTCTTTTGGGAGAGAACGAACCAACGTACGGATCGCTATGGTGGCGATATCATAAAACGTGCACAATTCGCCATTGAGCTTGTGGAAGCTATTCGTGCTGAGGTTGGCCCTGATTACCCTATTGCCATGCGCCTATCCCAATGGAAAATGAATGATTACAACGCAAAGCCGTTCGATACACCGGATAAACTGGGGCAGCTCCTGAATGTGTTAGTACAAGCGGGCGTGGACATCTTCCATTGCTCGACACGTCGCTTTTGGGTACCTGAATTTGAAGGCTCCGATTTGAGCTTTGCCGGATGGGTGAAGAAGCTGACTGGAAAAACCACGATTACGGTTGGCTCTGTAGGTCTGGATGAGGATTTTGTAAGTTATACGGAAGGGAAAGGGGCAGGACACCAAGATATTAATGAACTTCTGGAACGGCTGGACAACAATGAATTTGATCTGGTAGCTGTTGGGCGTGCGCTTCTGGGTGATCCTGCATGGGCTACAAAAATACGTGAAGGCCGAATTCATGATCTTCAAACCTTTACACCTGAGGTACTTCAAACGCTCAACTAAAACATCTTATACTTCGAATACCTCTTTAAATAAACAGTGTAAGCCAAAATACTCAAAGTCAGGTAAGGAACTTCGGGTATTTTGGCTTTTTAATGCGTCTGCGACAGTAGTCACCATGAACCATTTTAGATTAAGTCATATTTGCTTTAAAGTTTTCTTTTCTTGGGTACTCAAGTATTTAATTTTCTTTAAAAGCTGCTCCATTTAATAAGCTCCTATCTATTTTAGATCCCATTATAACAAACTTATTCTTAATTCTTTGAAGCATTTCATACGTTAAAACCAAATCAGACTGACATAAACACTTGATATATATAGATGTCTATGTAATAATGCTTGTATGTTAAAAAATAATGCAGCTGCACTGATAGGAACCATTAGAGACTCGATCAATAAATTGATTGTGTCTGAGCTCGAATCAAATGGAATTGAAGGGATTGTTCCTACTCATGGCGGAATCTTAATGTTCCTTTATCAAAAGGACGGGCTTTCCATTAAGGAATTGACGCAAAAAATTTCTCGTCAGCAACCCACTGTTACTGTTTTGATCGACAAGCTAGTGAAGTTGGGATATGTCGAAAGAAAAAAAGAAAGGGAGGATAGCAGAGTTACCCTGATATATTTGACCGATAAGGGAAGAAAGCTGGAGCCTGTGTTTGCGGCGATCTCCAATAGATTAAAAGAAACCATCTATGGTGGTCTGAAAGACGAGGAAAAAGAACAACTGGAATATCTGTTAGAGCATGTAAAAAACAGATTATAATTTTTTTTTGAATAAATGCATAGATATCTATATTAATATCAAAATAACAATAAAACTTCTGGAGGTTATTTAAATGAAACATCTTATCATCTATGCTCACTCTAACGCTGAAAGCTTTAATCACGCGATACTCGAAACGGTTGTAAATACTCTGAAAGAAAAAGGTGACGAAGTCGTTGTACGTGATCTATATGCCCTTGATTTTCAACCTGTATTAAAACCTGAGGATACTGCCGCTATGAGAGCAGGGCAAACTCCGGCTGATATCAAAGTGGAGCAGGAATACATCTCACAATCGGATACAATTACTTTTATTTCTCCCATCTGGTGGACAGGTCTTCCTGCCATCCTGAAAGGTTACGTTGACCGTGTATTTGCATACGGATTTGCATATACGGCTGGTGCGGAAGGGATTAATAAGCTGCTTACAGGTAAAAAAGGTTTTATCGTGAATACACATGGTACTCCCAACGCGATCTACGATGAAATCGGTATGACCGCAGGATTGAAGATCACATCAGATACGGGAATTTTTGATTTCGTTGGAATTGAATCCGTCGGTCACTTGCTGCTTGGAAGTATTGGTTACCTTGATGAAGATGGTTATAAAGGACTGCTGAAGCAAGTCCAAGACACGGTTAAAACGGTGCTGTAAAGTCAGTTTATGTTCTCTTAGAAACGTAAGACATTCTTTAAATGATGAGGTCAACCCGTATTTAGTGGTTGGCCTTTTCTTATAGTGCTTATATATCTCCAACATCCCGGTTCATAGATCTTTTGAATTTGTAATAGCATCTTGGGGCAGATATAACTGGACATTCAAGGGTGGTTGAAGCATGACTCTATGATCTTTCGACGGTTTTGGAATGTCCCTCTACGATTAAGTACATGTAAACGTCAATAGGGTCCTCACGTTCAATTTTAAAACCAAACCGTTCATAAAGACGTCTGGCTGAGCTTCCTTGCAGAACATTTAAGGTTACATGTTTTCCTTTTACATGATTTTGTTCTAGCAGATTTTTTAATATTTGACTGCCGACTCCTTTACCTTGGTAACTGGGATGAATATAAAAATGCTCCAATAAATAACCGTCTAATCTCGGTTTAAAAGCTATGCAGCCCACAAAAGAAGAGTCTTCCTCAATGATCCAGGTATGGACAGAATCGAATGCATCACGAAAGCGTTGACGAACTTTCTCTTCATCAAACCTTCCTAATCTGGTTAAATCGTTCCGCAGTACAATCGCCCGTAAATTAGCAATGCTTTCAATATCCGAATTGTGGGATTGGCGAAGAGTAAACCGTTTCATCTTATGTAACAACTCCTTTACCGTAAACTGGCAAGAGGTGATCAAGCGTATTTTTTCTTATTCGACGCTGAGCTCATTAACCCTTGTATTAAAATTCACAAATATTTCATTGTTATTATCGTGGGCAATTCATTATAGTACATAGTATTAATAGTTAACTGTATGTATTATGTGTTTTGCGGAGGTTCACTATGAAAGATTATGAACTAAGGGACGAATTGAGAGAATCCGTTAACCGGATTTATGACATGGAATTATTCAGTAGCCTGACGGAGCTTGTTCAGGGGGAAAACCATGTGCTTCAATATTTAGTTCAGCATCGGGATGATGAAATTAATCCTTCCTTGCTCAGCGATCATCTGCATGTATCCAGATCAAGAATTACGGCAGCGCTTACGGGATTAAGGAAAAAAGGCTATGTGACTATGGAAATGTCTGAGCATGACAGACGACGAATGTGTGTAAGGCTCACAGTAGATGGTGAATCCTTGATCAAACAGAAGCAACAGAGAATTGAGGGTTATTTTGAAGCGCTTGTAGTAGGTTTGGGTGAGAAGAATGTGAAGGATTTTATACGGTTAATTGAGCTTTCTTTGAGTATTATGAATACGGGTTCTATTGAAAAATAACATAATGTGAGGGTGTACCGGGTGAGATATAAAATAATAGCAGACAGCTGCTGTGATTTAACGAGAGAGCTTAGAGAAGAGATGCAAGTTACTACGATTCCGTTAAATATGACGCTGGGAGATAAATGCTTCGTAGATGATGACACATTGGACTTGCCTCAGTTTATGGAAGAAATGAAAGCCTGTACAACCAAAATTGGATCCGCATCACCGTCACCTATGCTGTATAAGGAAGCCTTTCAAGGTACGCATACTTCTTTTGCCATTACATTATCCAGCAACCTGTCCAGTTCGTATTCCAGTGCATTGGTAGGAAAAGATATGGCGGAAGAAGAGGGGGCGGATGTTCATGTATTTGATTCGAAAAGCGCTTCGGCTGGACAGCTCTTGTTAGCTCTAAAACTACGCAAGCTTATCGACGAGGGCTATCATAAAAGCGAAATTATTTCTTCCTTGGAGAGCTTTATCAGCAAGATGAAAACGTACTTTGTTTTAGAAAATCTGGATAATTTGGTTAAGAACGGACGAATGAATAAAATCACTGGAAAGATACTTTCACTCTTGCATATCAGGCCTATTTTAGGCTCGGATGGTGACGGGAATATCGCATTTTTTACTCAAGCACGCGGTCAGAATCAAATTATCGAAAAGCTGGCAGATACTATTGAAAAAAGTGGCCGGGCTACCGAAGGAGAAAGCATCGTCATTACTCACTGCAATAATCCTGGGCTGGCGGAAAAATTAATGAATGCGCTGAAGAAACGCTATCAATTTAAAGATATTCATATTGTGTCCACCAGAGGGATTAGTTCAATGTATGCCAATGACAAAGGGATCATTATGGCCTTTTAAAAATATTCAGGGTTTATCCTCGCTGTATGGATAAACCCTTTTTAGTACACTGAGACTTTGCGGGAGTTCAAGCCTATCTCAATTTTTTAATGAGGACAGAAGCGTTTATACTGGCTTGAGTTCCTCCGGCTTGTGTTTGCAGGGTAACAGCAGTAGTAGAGCTATGGTTTCGCAGAGTAAGGACGTCACCGCATGCCAGAGCGAGGATAGCTTGCCCTGTGTTCTGTTGTGTCCCGGCTCCTGAGCCGTATACAGTTCCCACAGCCAGTGCGCCATTAATAAAGATAGCGAATTGGTTAGGTTCCACACCGGACACCGAAAAGTGAACTTCATATTTTCCAGCATCGGATACAGCAATCTGTGTAGTTCCTGGAACATGAGCAATTCCAGGTGTAAGTATACCGTTCGTATCCAAAATGACATCCCCTTCAATCGGAACAACTTGGGGCTTCACATTATAAATATAACCGAACTGCGCTAAATCACCTATGGTTCCAGGATCCCCTTCAGGCCCTAAAGCGCTATGATTAATATTCACACTTACAAGTTGCTTTTTGACGATGATATCTTTTCCAACCCCTTTCCGTTTCGAGCGGACTTTTCTCTTTGGGGGCTTTTCCTCAAACTTTTTTTCTAACTTATCAAACCAGGCACGGACAAAAACATTTTTTTTACGGCCTTTTTTTCGTTTTAATTCAGGATGACCCAATACAAACACCTCCATATGGTTTGTTGTATACTACTCCATTCATCTAGAGGAGGCATGGATATCTGTCCTGTGATTCATAGGAAACGATCTATTTTGACTAAAAACGGGCTGCTGTACAAGGTGCATTCGTCTAGTATGTAAAAAAGCACCTTTGAATGTGCACTTGGATGACAACCAAGGAACAGACAAAGGCGCCAGTAGAGACGAGTCTCATGATGAAGCGGTTTGAAGCCGTTTTTTGCGCACATATAGGGCGTACAAGATGCCCCCAAGCAGGCACAGGATACAGGCGAAGCCTGCCAGCAACCACGCTGATGAGACTGCTCCACCACGGTCCATGCTATTTCCGAGCCATAAAGGCAGCAGAGCTCCCCCAACTCCACCTGCGCCGATAAGCAGGCTAGTGGTAGATTCTTCTGTACCCGGCATCATTTTGCTGGCAAAAACAAGTGCGATGGAGAAGATGCCGGACATGCCCAGCCCCAGCAGTACAATAAGGATAAAGGCGCCTTCAGTCCCTTTGATCAGCGGGAACACGCACAGCAGCACGGTCGCTGCCAGTGAGCTCAGGGCGACAAAGACACCGTAGCCGTATCGATCGGCAATGTAGCCTGTGAATAACCGGCCGGTAGCCATTGCTAACCAGAAGCAGGTGACACTAAGTGCTGCTTCGGCTTGTGTGAGACCCAGCCGTTCGATGAACATGGAGGGCAGGAAATTAGCCAGGCTCATCTCTGTCCCTACATAGATAAAGAAAAAGACGATAAATAGTGCAAGTAGCTTCCAATTGCCTATAGGGCTACCCTTAGAAGCCTCCACCGTGGGGGATTTGGGTGAGTTAGTGGAACGCGTATGGTTGTCACCTTGGTGTTCCTGTTGGTCTAATACAGCGTCCAGCGTGCCGAAGGACCCGCGCAGCCAAGCTATAATGGTGATGGCTGCAAACATGGAAATGATGGGAAAGGCCAACCGCCACCAACCGAGTGCAATGAGCTGGCTGGCGATAGCGGGCATAGCCAAAGCGCCAATCCCAAAAAAGACTTCCAGACGGCTCATAGCCGCACCCGTTCCTTGAGTAATACCGCTGATAATAATAGTGCCAATGAGTGTTTCTATCATACCGAAGCCAAACCCGGCTGCTGCCCCGTTGGCATATAGCCAACCCCAAGGCGGCAGCAATGAGTACAGCACTTCCGCCGCGCATAGCAGGAGCAGGGCGAATACCAGACTTCGGCGTTTGCCGAAACTCCGGGCAAGCCACGGCGACAGCAGGACTCCAGCCAGAAAACCGGAAAATTGAGCGAAGATTAGACTTCCGCCATCCGTATAGTTTCTACCGTAATGCTCTAACAACACAGGCAGTAGGGAGCCTACAACCACGTGTGCCAGGCCGATTAAAAAATAAGATAAGCTGCCGCTCCATAGCAGTCGTTTCATGATGAACTCCTTTGATACCTAGATTTGACTCATGCGGCAAGCTAAACTGCATGAGTCAAATCTGAGTGATTATGATAGCTCCAGTACATGAAAGCCGTAGCCTTCAATAGAAATTTCTCCTTCCAGGTATTTACCGCTGATCAGCTCATTCCCTTTCTGATCATCCAGATGATATTGCTGCGTCTGGGCGTTATGATTCAGAACGAATAGATATGATTTTCCATCTTTGGTCCGTACAGTGGCTTCTACACCCGCAGGAGCGCGCAGCAGGGATGGAATCCCTTTTTGCTCACAAATGTAGCCCAGCAGGCCATCAAGGAAAGCTTCTTCAGGGTCTGAAGCAACGTACCATGCCTCACCTTGACCGAAACGATTGCGTGTCAGCACTGGCATGCCCTGATAGAAATCATCGCCGTATTCTGCCAGCACCTCGGCGCCTTCGCTATGCAACAAGTCGCAGAGCAGACCGCATTTATATTCACCTTGTAATACGCCCACCTTTTCTTTCAATACAATGCGATTGTGTGATTCCGGCAGAAGGGCGTCAATTTCTTCCACCCAGATCCCGAGCAAGTTACGTAGTTTACCAGGATATCCTCCGGTTGTGACCAGATCGTTTTCATTTACAATGCCACTGAAAAAGGTCGTTACGAAGGTGCCGCCATGCTCTGTGAACTGTTCCAGCTTCTCGGCGGTACCCGGCTTGACCATGTATAGTACAGGCGCGATAATGAGATCATATTTCTGGAAATCTGCATCAACAGAAACCAGGTCTACCTGTACATTCCGCCGGAAGAGGGGAGTATAATACTTGTGTACCTGATCCATATATTTCAAGGCAACAGAAGGGCCACTTGATTTTTCCAAAGCCCACCAATTATCCCAATCGAATAAAATGGCTACTTTGGCATTAACGGTCGCGTCAAGTAGTGTGTTGCCTAATGCGCCAAGCTCACTGCCAAGCTGTGCCACCTCGCGAAATACACGTGTGTTCTCATGCCCGGCATGCTCAATGACGGCCCCGTGGAATTTCTCACAAGCGCCGATCGAGCGGCGAAGCTGGAAGAACATGACCGTGTCCGCGCCATGCGCGACTGCCTGATAACTCCATAACCGCATAACGCCGGGCCGTTTAAGCGAATTATACGCCTGCCAGTTCTGCTGGCTCGGTGTTTGCTCCATCAGCATAAAGGGTTGCCCATCCTTCAATCCGCGCATCAGATCGTGCGCCATCGCCGTATAGCTTATCGGAGTATTGGCCCCGGGATAGCTGTCCCAAGATACAATATCCATGTACTTAGCCCATTTAAAATAGTCCAGTTGCTTAAAAAAACCCATCAGATTGGTTGTTACCACGGCATCGGGAACATGTTTTTTAATCGCGTTATATTCCAATAGGTAGCAATCCAGCATACTGTCTGAATTGAAGCGCGCATAATCGAGGGATATGCCCTGAAAGCAGGAGTGATTTTCTCCCCAATGCTCGCTCAGATTATTTGGCGGTACAATTTCATCCCAATCATAGAAGGTGTGACCCCAGAAGGAAGTATTCCACACCCGGTTTAGCTCTTCCAGTGATCCGTATTTTTGCTTGAGCCACACCCGGAATGCGGCCGCGCAGTTATCACAATAGCAATCCCCGCCGTACTCATTGGACACGTGCCACACGAGGATCGCGGGATGGTTTTTGTATCGTTCTGCAATTCGGTCAGCCATCTGCTCCGCGTATTTTCGATACGTTGGACTGTTCGGACAGGAGTTGTGGCGGCCACCGAATTTCCGCTTCCGTCCGTCAGCGTCTACCCGGAGAACGTCGGGGTAGCGGTTAGCCATCCAAGCAGGGTGCGCTGCCGTGCTAGTAGCTAGACAAACGAAGATATCGCTTTCATAAAGACTGTCAATCAATTGATCCAGCCATTCAAAATGATATGTGATTTCGTCGGACTGAATTTTGGCCCATGAGAATACGTTGACCGTGGCGATATCAATCCCTGCTTGCCTGAACATCCGTAAATCTTCCTGATGCGTGGCCTCATCCCATTGCTCAGGATTATAATCTCCACCGTAAAATACTTTAGGAAGTTTGCTGCTTATCATGCCAATCACCTCTGTATATAAGAATAATTCTATCTTATAATACAAATAACTGCTTTTAAATATAATAAAATGAACATGTATATAACAATATGGATCTACATGAAGAATACATACCCGCATACGCCGGAGGTGCTTTTTATGATTTTAACTCCCCATCATTTAAGATTTTTCCTGACTACACGTGAGCACTCTTTACCCCTTTTTATTGAAAGTATCGGATTTAACAGCAGGCAGGAGGATGTGTCCCGTCCAGAGGGTTATCCGTGCTTTCACTGGATTCAGACGGTGTCTGGTGAAGGGATGTTTACATTTAAAGGGGGGACCTTCCGTCTGGGAGAGCAGTCCGGGGTTCTGTTGCTGCCCGGGGAATCCCATGCATACAGACGGGCGACC
The DNA here is from genome assembly GCF_038005565.1 of Paenibacillus sp. FSL R10-2748. Lineage (NCBI taxonomy): Bacteria > Bacillati > Bacillota > Bacilli > Caryophanales > Paenibacillaceae > Paenibacillus > Paenibacillus sp. FSL R10-2748. The sequence goes on along the minus strand of NZ_JBBOTK010000001.1, from coordinate 381,547 downwards.
AAGGTATGGCGAACGTTATACATTACATTTGACGGCCCCATCGCCGCTGCTGTATTGACTGCACTGGGATTGAAGCATACACGCGGGTATCATTGGGACCCGGATAGCGAGCTGCACAGCTTTGGGGAAACTATGCTCCATTCCATGGTTAGTGAACGTGATTTGTCTGGATTAGATGCTTCGGCCAATATGTATCGTTTTCTGACTCTACTGCGTAAACATGGACAACATAGCTCGATGCCTTCCCTATCCCATAATGTGGAACGTTTAACCCCTGTACTGGCCTTTATGGAGCAAAATTATGCCAGTCCAGATGTGGGCCTAGGTGATATGGCAGTTATGATGAATGTCAGCTCCCGTCATTTAAATACATTATTTAAGCAAGCGTTTGGTGTGACTTCTTATGCTTATCTGATTGTAATTCGGCTGCGGAAGGCCAAGGAAATGATGACGGAATATCCGCAATTAACAGTAAAGGAGATTTCGGAGCGAGTAGGATTCCGAGATGCCAGTCATTTTGTGGCAACTTTCCGCCGAGCTGAAGGAATTACCCCGGAAAGGTTCAAATTACTGTATACATAAGGGTATTTTATCGAAATACTCTTTCTTACTCGGGAATGCTCTTTTTAGGGAGCATTCCTTATTGTTTTTTTCAGGATGAGGGAGTATAAAATAATAGTTCATTTGTTTCATCAAACTGATGTGCAGGTGACATAATAAACATAAGATCCATAGTTCTTTTGCAAAACCCTCATCCAAAGAAGGAGTCAACGAAATGCTGAGTAAAGTCAAAAGATTATTAATCGGTCGTCCGCGAAAGTCGACGGCCCTTGAAGATGAGAAACTGAATAAGCTCAAGGCACTGGCCATTCTGTCCTCAGATGCCTTGTCCTCTGTAGCTTATGGAACGGAGCAAATTCTGCTGGTTTTAATTACAGCTGGCTTCGCTGCCCTATGGTATTCCATTCCTATATCCATTGCGGTATTGGGTTTGCTGATCATTCTGATCCTGTCCTATAGACAGACCATATTTTCCTATCCTGGTGGTGGCGGAGCGTACATTGTTGCACAGGACAATTTGGGAAAGAGTCCGAGTCTGATTGCAGGTGGTTCTTTGCTGGTCGATTATATTCTGACGGTAGCAGTTAGCTCATCAGCAGGTACAGATGCCATTACATCTGCGTTCCCGTCGTTACATGATCATCGGATCGCCATTGCTCTGATTATGATTATCTTTTTGACTATTATGAACTTGCGCGGGGTGACAGAATCTGCCTCGGTGCTGGCTGTACCGATTTACTTATTTGTTGTTGCTATTTTTGTTTTGATTATTAGCGGTATCATTCATTACGTGGCAGGGGGAGCTCATGCTGCAGCACCGCAATTTGGAGCTACGGTATCCAACGTCAGCCTGTTCCTGCTACTGAAGGCGTTCAGCTCGGGTTGCTCGGCGTTAACTGGGGTAGAGGCTGTCTCGAATGCCATTCCGAACTTCCGCAAGCCAGCTGCCAAAAATGCAGCAACTACACTAATGATGATGGGTTTGATTCTCGGGTGTATGTTTATCGGAATTAGTTTGCTGGCTTATTGGTACGGTGTTCGTCCTAATCCGCATGAAACGGTCATTTCGCAAATTGCGAACGCCACTTTCGGGCGCGGTGTAATGTATTACATCATTCAGGGCGTAACGGCGCTCATCTTGTTTTTGGCGGCGAATACAGCCTATTCGGCCTTTCCATTGCTTGCTTTTATGCTCGCGAAGGACAAATACATGCCGCACATGTTCATGGTTCGTGGAGATCGGCTTGGATACTCTAATGGTATCCTGTTTCTGAGTATCTTCTCGGCATTGCTGGTTATCGTATTTGGCGGAAACACAGAAAATCTGATCCCGCTTTATGCCGTAGGGGTATTTATTCCGTTCACGCTCTCGCAACTTGGCATGATGATTCGCTGGATCAAGCTCAAACCGCCAGGCTGGATCGTCAAACTTGCTATTAATACGGTTGGGATGCTGACCACGCTGTCGATTACGCTCATCTTTATTTTCACCAAATTTAGCCAGGTGTGGGTAATCTTTATTTTTCTGCCTTTGGTTCTGTATTTCTTTATGAAGATCAACAGGCATTACAAAAATACGGCTGAACAACTGCGCATTGATATTACCAAGGATAAACCTATGGTGAAAGGCAATACGATTATTATTCCGGTGGCAGGTATTACGCGAGTCGTTATGAATACGATCAGCTATGCCAAAACCTTGTCGGATAATGTGGTTGCCGTATATGTGGGTGTGGATGATGAGGCGATTCAAAAAATGGAACAGAAGTGGGAAGAGTGGGACGTGGGCATACGTTTAGTAGTGCTGAGATCCCGTTATCGCAGCATCATTAATCCGCTCCGCAAGTTCATCGATACAGTAGAGTGGAAAAAAGCAGACGAGGACCATATCACTGTTCTCATTCCACAATTCATCACCAAGCACTGGTGGGAAAATATTCTACACAATCAGACCAGCTTACTGATGAGAGCTTATTTGATTAATTACAAAGACGTGATCGTAACGACCGTACCTTTTCATTTAAATAAATGAGGATTTTGCAAAAATCCCATAAGCGACTTCCGATGAACAGGATATAGATCGAAATGCTTTAGTTCGTCTATATCTTGCACTTCGGAGCGACTGGAATCGAATTTTGCAAAATCCTGAAATAAAGTCACTGCCAATTAGCCCATACTCATTTGCGTGAGCTGACTATAGCAAGGACAAAATGAACATCTTTTGGCCGCATTTCTTTGCGGTCGGAGGGTGTTTTTTTTGCATAACGGAGATATTTACTTTGTTGATACATTTTGTGTATTATAGATACGAAATGTATCATTCGAGACTGTTATGGAGGGATACGATGCCCGAAGCCAAGGGGAAAATGGAAGATGACAAACTGCAATTTGTAGATACGCTGAGGGCGCTGGCTATTATTGGAGTTTTACTTGTGCATGTCAGCCAGCATGTGGACGGATTAAACGGATGGTTGCAAAAAGGCTTGAGTATAGGAGCTAAAGGTGTCGCTTTATTTTATATGGCCAGCGCTTTTACGCTATTTTTATCCTTGAGCAGACGTTCGGGTGACAAGAGGGAAAGAATTTCAGCTTACCTGTTGCGTCGTTTTTTTCGGATTGCTCCTTTGTATTACGTGATGTTAGGAATCTATTTAGTTGTGAACGGGACAGGTCCACGATTTTGGCTTGGAGATCAGGAGGGAGTCACTGCCGCCAATATCGCAGCTCATGTCCTGTTTTTGAATGGTCTGAATCCGTACTGGATCAACAGCATTATTGGTGTGGAATGGTCCATTGCGGTGGAATGTATGTTTTATCTGTTTATCCCCCTATTATTTAAGCTGATCCGATCAGTCCGCCATGCGACCTGGTTTGTTGTGATGGCACTTGTGGTAAGCTTTGGGCTAAATACGGTATTTGCTCAATATCCATGGATTAATGATCACTCTTTATGGGGGCACTATCTGTATTTATGGTTTCCGAATCAATTGCCTGTCTTTGGGCTAGGTATATTGTTGTTTTTCATTTGGAAAGACGAGCGGCATTGGAAAAGTATAGACCGGGTCAGTGGAGGTTTGCTGCTGGTTTCTGTGCTATTTGCATTTTTTGGAGGTATGACCGATTATCTCATGGGTATCGGGTTGCTGCTGGGAGCGTATGCTTTGTATCACTGGCAGCCGATCTGGCTGCTTAATCGGGTGTGGTCATGGATCGGCCGTCTTAGCTACAGCATGTATTTGACGCATATGCTGGTTCTGGGACTAATCGTACAGGTTAAACTACCTTTTACTCCCCTAGTCAGCCTCACACTTATGTTTATCATGACGTTGCTATTCACCATCGGACTATCCTGGTTTACCTACTCGTGGATTGAACAGCCCGGCATCCGTTGGGGGAAAAAGCTTATATCACGTATGAAGCCTGTGCACAAGCAGGGAGATTCGGTCAAAGAAAGTGTTGCCTAAGCTGCAACTTGAAGCAGCATCCGGTAACATTCGGTTGAAGTGCTTGAATAAATCTATGAAATAATTGAAAAGACCTCTTGAAAAGTAGCTCCCAGCCCTTTATATTCGATGTACATCCAAGTTTTTGAATACACCGATGAGGTTTGTTGGAATTGTAAAGGAGATGCACGCATGCTTTTGAAGCCAATCGGCTTTTTGCTTTTCTCCACGCTTGAGGGAGTAGCTGTTTTTGCACTGATTTTGAGTATTTTTAAAGTTAAAATGACCCCTTATCTATGGCAGGCCATTTTTGTTAACCTGATTATGAATTTGCAAAGTTATATGCTCCGAGAGGAGTTTTCCTTTTCGTATTTGGTGCCTGTCGTTAATATGCTGCTTTTTATTTTTTTACTCGCTACGGTCGTGAAGATTCCGATTGTGTGGTCCGGTATTATGACGGTTACAGGTTATTTTGCATATGCCGTTGTTCAGTCGGTATTCCTAAAAGTCTTGTTCGGCAACCTTCCGGTTTCTGAGCTGCAGGATGGGTCCTTGAAGGGCTATCTGCTACAAGTGGTAAGCGCGGCAGTAGTACTGCTTATTTCATTGATGTTGTATCGAAAAGGGATCGGCTTTTCCCCTAATTTCAAGAAGCTAAAGTTCAAAGAGGAATATGGCATTGTCATCACGCTGATTATCCTGTCGCTCATTTCAACTTCTATTGTGCTCTACTATAACGAGGTATGGTTAAATATGATATTTTTTGCACTGGTTTCGGGATTTTTCATCTATTATGCAATCGGAAAGGAATACCGGGATGATTGAAGCGATGGCTTTCAAACTTGCTAACCAGATCAAACGTACTGTGCCTGATCATCCGGCCTCTGTCGCGGTACTTAAATACGCACTTGCTCTCATTCTGAATGCGTCCATGATCATCGTGTTAACACTATTCGCCTCAATCTTCACGGGGCGGATGGTAGAGGCTGTAATGATTCTCGTCGCTTTCGCCCTGCTGCGCCAAATATCAGGAGGCATTCATTTGAAAACGGGCATGGCATGTGTGTTGGTGACCTCAGCAGCTTTTACTTACATATCCTGCATGGCCTTAAATAGTTGGTGGACAAACCTGTTTACCGGAATAGCTCTCATTCTCGTTTTATGTTTTGCCCCGTCCAGAATTGAAAAGCAGTCGCGCATTCCAGTACAATTTTATCCCCTCTTGCGACTGTTATCCTCCTTGCTTGTATGTACTAATTTTGTAATCGGTTCCTCTGTAGTGGCTATTGCTTTTTTGGTCCAGAGCCTAACATTGATCCGGGGAAGGAGGTGAGTGGAATGATGAGGAAAATGGTATATGGATTAGCTACATCGTTGTCTATGTTTGCAACATTTGCTGTATCAGTGGCGAGTTACGTGTATGTTTATCAAGGGGATACACCCGAGGAACTGCTGAAATAAACAAAATACCGAAATAGAAAAATGATACATAGAGCTGCTATTAAGCAGCTTCTTTTTATGCAAAAAAAATCAGGCGCTCCATTAAAGAGCGCCCGAATGGGAGAGGAGAAACCGGACGAAGAGCTTATGGGGAAACGTAAGTCTTCTCCGCGGTTGTCTACGACATTGGTTGAATGCCGATATCCTAAGGATGCCCAGGGAATGGTTTTTTATACCTGCCTCATCCTAAGTTTTTCAAACGGCGGTGCATGTGGTACGATAGCGTCATAATCTTATATGGTTATGAACACATATAGAAAATAGGTGAGTTTCAGCGTGAGAGTGGTATCGGGTAGTGCCAAAGGAAGGCCGTTAAAGGCAGTTCCCGGCACAGGGACGCGGCCGACCACGGATAAGGTCAAGGAAGCGCTATTTAGCATGATAGGTCCTTATTTTGATGGGGGAGTCGCACTTGATCTGTTTGCTGGCAGTGGTGGCCTGGGTATAGAGGCGCTTAGCCGGGGAATGGACAAGGCTGTTTTTATTGATATGGAATCCAAAAGCATTGATGTCATTAAAGAAAATTTGCGAAAAACTGGATTGGAAGGACAGGCTGAAGTGTTCCGCAATGATGCCGGACGAGCGCTCAAGGTGCTGGCAAAACGTGGAGCTCTTTTTGATGCTGTTTTTCTGGACCCACCCTATCGTCTCAAACACGGAGATGAATTAATGAGCCGTATGGCTGAGTTGAACTTGCTTCGTTCAGATGCAATCATCGTGCTGGAGTATGAATCGGGACATGAATATCCGGAAAGCTTCGGGCCGTTCGAACAGGTCAGAAAAGCAGTTTATGGTGAAACGGCGTTATCTATTTATCATTTTGCAGCCGATGTTTTGTCGGATGTCGTAGAACATACAGAAGCCGGAGGGGTCAAATTCGGCATCAGCGAATCAGACGGGGAGGACCATCATGATTGAGCACAAACCACGTATTGCTGTATATCCGGGAACTTTTGATCCCGTGACGATGGGGCATCAGGATATTATTCAAAGAGCAGCCAGACAGTTTGATCTATTGATTGTCGCGGTTCTTAACAATATTAGTAAAAATCCGCTGTTTTCACTTGAGGAACGAATGGAGTTACTGCGAACGGTAACTCGCGATATCCCGAACGTTGAAGTGGACAGCTTCCGTGATCTGACAGCTAATTATGTACGTCAAAAAGGGGCCCAGGTTATTGTCAGAGGAATTCGGTCGGTGACTGATTTTGAATATGAGCTACAATTAGCCTCTACAAATCATAAGCTGAACCCGGATGCGGAAACGATCTTTATGATGACCAATCCAGCTTATTCATATCTGAGTTCCAGTATGGTGAAGGAAATTGCGCATTTTGATGGCAAGGTTGTAGATCTGGTGGCACCGGAGGTGGAAGACGCACTGCGTGCGAAGGTCAACGCGAATCGTGGCGGCTCCACCATGAAGTCATAAAGGAAAAGGCCAACAGGGTAACTATAATTGTACCTAGCAGTGCAATGGACAGTACGGTTAGTTGCCAGGGGTACATAGATGTTCCTTCAATTTGTGTTAATAAGCCGCTGGCTCCGGCCATGACAGGATGCGTGGCGGATTCATTTACGCTTTCCGCAAAAGAAGACACAGAACTGCGACTGACGTAAGCGGGAGTTGTATTGCTGAAGATGCGGCTAAGCGGGACCCATGTCGCCAAGGTAAGTCCAAAAGCAATGATCCCATGGAGCACTCGTGACAGGGTGAAGGTGATGCCCTTGTCGGAAGGCCTGGTGACGGCGGTAATTTGAAGCCAGCCGCACAGGCCACCCCAGCCCAACACAGCACTGATCAGGGCTGCTTGTGTACGGAGATCAAAGGGCAGACGGCTGATTTCATAGGAACCCAGATGGATTTCCATCCAGGCAGGCCATATGAAAGAAAGCGATCCTTGGCCTGTATATATGGACAGCAGTCGAATCAGTACGGAAAAGAAAATAATGAATCCACCTGTCACCATCAGCGTCTGTACAGCATGGGATACGGTTTCGCCCAACAGTTTTCCGAAACTGCGGCCGTCCCGTTCTCTGGCAGAGCGGGTAGCTTCCCATGCGGATCGGATCAGGGAGGGAGAAGTACGGGAAACTGAGGTGCGCCGGAGGGCAGCTGGCGTTTCCCGTTTTTGCAATTCTTTGGACGGTACAGGTAGTCTGGCTGTGATCCAGCCTGCCAGCAGCCCGGAAATCCAGTGAACGGCAAGTAACATCACACCTGCGGCAGCATTGTGCAGTAGCCCTGTCCCGATGACGAGCAGGATGGTAATCGGATTGCAGAAATGAGCGATAGCGGTTAGACGTCGAAGCTGAAACGCGGTCATATCCTCCTGTTGTGCCCATTGGCGCACTGCTTCCGCAGCAGCCGGGAATCCTGCGGTCAGGCCGAGGGCCAATACCCAGCCGCTTCGCCCGGGTAGACGGAACCAGAATCGCATAAACGGCTCCAGCAGGACACCTAGTCCATGTACTAGACCAAAGGCGATGAGCATTTCGGACAGCATCAAAAAAGGCAACATGGCCGGGAAAATAATACTCCACCATAGCTTAAGGCCTTGAGTAGAGGCTTGAAATACTTTTTCTGGTGAGGCGACAACAGCCAGTACAAGTAAAATGGCTCCAAGGCCAAGCAGTACGGTTGTCCAATAAGGAGCGGAATGGGCTTCCTTTTGCATCAAAGAATTCACCTCTCATAAATATACTAAGGAGAGTCGGATGCTGTCTCCAGCGTTTATTCACGTTCGTTGTCTTGGGATAGGTTGTTCGTATACGTTGTCGTAAACAATGTATGCTTTTTCGGAAGGCTTGAGAACAGGTGGCGTAGAGGCACTTGGGTAAGATAGGAGAAGTTAGGCTGTAAGGGGGAGAAGCAATGAAACGAATAAACCGGAAAAGAGCTTTTTTTACAACCGGTTATGTCTTAATGCTGGCTGCAATGGTCTATGTGCTGGTCTATATGCCAACCCCTTATCTGATCTATGGACCAGGTGGGGCAAACGAGATCAAACCGATGGTTAGAGTCCAGGAGGGTGACAGCATCGAACGGGGGACTTTTATGATGACGACGGTATCGGCGCGTTATGCCAATGTTATCATGTTGGGCCTGTCCAAGTTGGACCGCAATTCGGAGATTCAACGCAAAGAGGATCGTCTGCATGGAAGAAGTGAAGACGAATATGCGGCAGAACAGGTATGGTATATGGGGGATTCCCAATCTTCCGCAATGGAGGCTGCCTACACCCGTGCCCATGTCCCCTATCGGATTGTGCCAGATTACGTGTATGTATTTAAGGTCCCGGGCTCGAACAGCGTGTTCGAGCCTGGAGATGAAATATTGGAGCTGAACGGAGTGAGGGTGACCGATAATCGTTCCATTCGGAAGGCTTTGGAGGACGAAAAACCGGGAACAATGGCTAAAGTGAAGCTAAAGCGTGATGGAAAGTTGCTGACCGTGCAAGCTCCCTTAACGACCATCAAGGACAGTGAGACGGGCAAGCAACGTTCTGGATTTGGCGTCAGTATTGCCACGGTACAGAAGGTACAGCCGAAGGATGGACGTAAAACGATTCATTTTACATCTACGGATGTTGGCGGTCCTTCGGCAGGGTTGATGTTTACCATGGAAATCTATAACCAACTGACACCAGGTGATCTGAGTAAGGGATATCGTGCAGCCGGTACGGGTACTATTGATAAGGACGGTCAGGTTGGAGCGATTGGTGGTGCAAAGTATAAAATAGTTGCTGCTGACCGTCAGGATGCGGATTTGTTTTTCGTCCCTGCAGATAATTATAAAGAGGCGAAGGCCAAAGCTGAGCAAATTGGAACCCGGATGAAGCTTGTTCCGGTTCGCAAGCTTGGCGATGCGCTGGATTATATGGAAAAGCTGCCCATCAAACCATAATGGGCGGTCGCAAGTAATCAGCATACATGTCGCGGATGGCGGGACGTGGCATCCCAGCTGCGTATATGGCGGCTGCGGCTGTATCCCAGTCCAGCTGAGGATGTGATCCGGCAGACAGCTTGACCCATACCGGAAGGGTGGCTGTCTGCTTCATACGTGCCAGCAGCTCGCGTCCAGCCCTGTTAAAGCCGAGCACGCGGATATAGCCCGGACCTTTCGCCAGCTCAGCCGGAGTCATATCGGTTTTGGCATGATTCAGCAAAATATGTGTACACATCCGCTGAAGCTTCGTACGAGTATACCGCCTTGTCTTGATCGCGGCGAGCAGGGCCTCCACAGAAGGCTGGGGCAACGTGTACAGCGATTGCCGCAGACGATGCTCCAGCCCTTCGGTGACCTCGTGCAGCTCCGCCAGCTGCTGCGGGCTACGTGTGATCAGAGCGTTCAGCAGCGGCTGGCTGAACGCTTCCCAATGCAGCGGCGCGCGTTCGGCTTGCCACTCGCGCCGCAAAATCTCCAGTGTCGCCGCAGGTATGTACGGCGACGCGGCCTCAGACCCGCCGTTCAGCAGCAGACGGCGGATGGCCGTGGCGCTGGCGATGACTCCGTCCGTAGGGGCCGCGGCTTCATGGTAGCCCGATCCCGTGCGGGCTACCGTGAAGGGCTTGATTGTGCTGCCCAGCCTTTCCAGCGCAATCAAGTAATGCAGCCCCAACGTATTGTTGGGCTGCTGCATGAGGGCGGCGAGCGCAGCGCCGTCCTCTCCTTCGGCCGCCAGCGCGGCTGCGGCTCCCGCGTAGGCAGCGGGATAGCTCGCGCCGCTGCTTAGGCGCTGCGCGATGCCGGCCTTGAGCTCGGCCGACTCTGCCGCCAGCACGCGGGCCAGCGCGCGCAGCGGGGCGATGTCTCCGCTCTCGCTACCGAAGCTGAGCGCGTCGACGATGCCCGTCGCATGGAGCAGGGCGACCGCTCCGCGGGCAAACCATTCTGCAGGCTGGACGGCATAGGCCACAGGCAGCTCCAGAACCAGGTCCACACCCATGGCGAGTGCCATTTCGGTGCGGGACCATTTGTCTGTAATCGCGGGTTCACCCCGCTGAAGGAAAGGGCCACTCATCACAGCCACTGTGCGCTGTGCACCAGTGATGCGAAGAGACTCCTCCCAGTGATGGACATGTCCGTTATGCAGAGGATTGTACTCTACAATCATACCGAGTGTTTTCAAGACCGTATGTCGGCTCCTTTCTTAAAGTAACTTATTGGGTAACTATTTTGATAATAATGGTTAAGTACCCGTGAATGATTGTTTTCAGGGCAGCTATACTGTTTTTCATCGTCGGCATGAACAAGACCATTGAGACCTGGACGAAAAAGCTTTATACTCGCATTATTGTACACGAAGAGTGGCGGGGGTACGATACTCATCGGTACATGTTTAGCACAATGCATTTTTGCTTTTGCATAAAACTTGTCGAACCATTGGAAAACCAGTGGATTTGTGAGTGGTGTAAAGTGAAAGGTGTTGACAAACGACTCGATCAGTCGGTATAATAATTTTTGTTTGTTTGGAGTGATAGTGATGCAACTATTTTTTCGCAAAGTAGCAACAAGTGACGGTCCTTTTCCTATCCGTGAATCTCTTAATGTGAGTGAATTGGTGGATGATCGTGCTGATGTTACGGCCGTTTCCCCGCTGGAGACCGACTTGGTCGCCGTTAGTCTGGGTCAAGGCTTGATGAGCGTAGAAGGCACGTTGACCGCAGGTCTGGACATGCTGTGTTCACGCTGTTTAAGCCCGATGCACGAGGATTTAAAGATTGAATTCCGTGAACGGTTCAAGCAAACCTCTTCGAGTGTTGAAGAGGAGGATGAAGATGGCGATTTTATCGCAGTGACGGAGGACTCCTTCGACATTGCACCGTATTGTGAAGAACTGTTTGTACTGCATGTGCCGTTTGCGCCTTTGTGCAGTGAGGATTGTCAGGGAATCGCACCAAAGACCGGACAAAACTGGAGTATTGGCTCCGGTGACAGTAACGATGGCGATACGGAAAAGATTGATCCGCGTCTGGCAGGGCTTAAGGATTTTTTTAAATGAGAATTGAGTTCAATTCTGAAAAATCATCATCCGCTTGTGCCGGAGAGTTACTGAACCGATGCGTGGATGTTGCAGGCTTGATTCACCGGCTGTAAGATTGCTTCTGGCATTTTCTTTCAGTCTTGAATGAGATAAGAAGTCATACCCGCTATGCGGGGGTGATCTGGTTAAGGAGGTGGGAATAATGGCAGTACCTCAACGGAGAACATCCAAAACTCGTCGCGACAAACGTCGTACTCACTTTAAACTGGCAGTACCAGGTATGGTGAAATGCTCCGAATGCGGCGAATTGAAACTTGCTCACCATGTGTGCAAAGTTTGCGGAACGTACAAAGCTAGAGAGATCATCTCTCAATAATGTCCGATAAGCGGATTCTTTGGAATCTTCGCAGGAAGAGTAGCGCTTCACTTCAGTGAGGCGCTACTTTTTTTTGTCTGCATGCTTCCTTTTTACGTCAGCATGCTATATACTGTTTTAGTACCAGGTTCTAAGAAAGAAGGGCCGAAGAGGTTCCTTTATACATACAAGAAGACAAATCGGCTTGAAGTTTCGCCGTTAGAAAGTGAAGTAAAGTAACCCGAACTGTCGTCTGAACGACAGTTTATTGTAGGGAAAGGAGGCGTCACTGACATCGAACGTTTGCCGAAGAGACAGAGACAGCAGCGGCTGACTCAATTAATTGATGATAATCCGTTCGTAACGGATCAGGAATTGACAAGACAGCTGAAGGTAAGTATTCAGACTATTCGGCTGGACCGGATGGAACTGGGAATCCCAGAATTGCGGGAACGGCTAAAGCTGATGGCTGAGCGCTCCTACGACCAGGTTCGTTCCTTGCCTTTGCATGAAGTGATCGGGGATATCGTTGATCTACAGTTGGATCGAAGCGGTATTTCGATTTTTGAGATTAAAGAGGAACATATTTTTTCGCGTACTGGCATTGCGCGGGGGCATTATGTATTTGCTCAGGCCAATTCATTGGCCGTTGCCGTGATTAATGATGAGATAGCATTGACTGCATCAGCGGATATACGCTTTGTCCGCCCGGTTCATTTAGGTGAGAAGTGCATTGCCAAGGCATATGTACGCTCAAATCCAGAACAAAAAGGGAAGGCTAAAGTGGAAGTCTTTGCCTACGTAGGAGAAGAAATGGTGTTCCAAGGCAACTTTGTCATTTATCGCTCCACGGAGGAAGAGTATAGCGAAGGAGGAAGTCAGCATGCGGATCGCCATTGATGCCATGGGGGGAGATAATGCTCCTGAGGCGACAGTAGAGGGCGCGCTATCTGCGGCAGCGGAATGGAAGGATACGGACATTACGCTGGTTGGTGACCTGGAACGAATTGAATCGGTTCTGAACGGTAGGGCGTTGCCGACGAACCTCAGCATTCGCCATGCATCCGAAATGATAGATGCGCAGGACGAGCCTGTAAAGGCAGTGCGCCGTAAAAAGGATGCCTCGATGGTCGTAGCTGGTCGAATGGTCAGAGAAGGCGAAGCGGATGCCATGATATCCGCAGGTAATACAGGCGCGCTAATGACCACAGGGTTGCTGGTGGTTGGAAGAATGGAGGGCATTGAACGTCCGGCTCTCGCGCCGATGATACCAACGATAGATGATCAGGGTATTCTAGCGCTGGACTTGGGAGCCAATATGGATGCCAAGCCTGAGCATCTTGCCCAGTATGCACTGATGGGGAGCTTGTATCGTCAGAAAGTTCACGGTGTGTCTTCTCCAAGGGTGGGTCTGCTAAATGTGGGGACCGAAGCTGGGAAGGGCAATGAACTGACGAAGTTGGCATATCCACTTATTGAGCAGTTACCTGTCAATTTTGTGGGTAATGTTGAATCGAGAGATGTGTTAACCGGGAATTGCGATGTACTGGTGTGCGATGGATTTGCTGGAAATATCATGCTAAAATCGCTAGAGGGTACAGCCGGAGCCATATTTTCTCTCTTAAAAGAGCAATTCACCAAATCCTTGAAGACCAAGCTTGCGGCAGCCTTGATTATGCCTGAGCTTCGCAGTCTGAAAGGTAAATTGGATTATAAAGAGCATGGCGGGGCTCCTTTGCTGGGTTTGAGTGGACTCGTCCTGAAAAGTCACGGTTCGTCTGACGGCGTTGCCGTCAAAAATGCGGTAAGGCAGGCTCGTACGGCCTTGCAAAACCGGTTGGTGGAAAGTATATCCAAGGAAATCAGCAGGAAGTGAGTGACGATATGAATAAATTACGGCCGGTTGGTGTTATCGGAACAGGGAAATACGTACCTGAGAAAATTCTGACCAATAAAGATTTGGAAGCAATCGTAGAAACAAGTGATGAATGGATTGTCAGCCGTACAGGGATTCAGGAGCGCCATATTGCGGCTCCAGAGCAGGCTACATCTGATTTAGCTTATGAAGCAGCAATTAAGGCGTTGGAGTCCGCGGGTATGACGGCACAGGATCTGGATTTAATTATTGTAGCTACGGTTACACCGGATATGGCGTTTCCGTCAACTGCCTGCATTCTTCAGGACAAATTGGGAGCCAAAGGCGCAGCAGCTTTCGATTTGTCTGCGGCATGCTCGGGTTTTGTATACGGACTGGCTACGGCAACGAGCTTCATTAAGACAGGTATCTATAATAATGCATTAATCATTGGGGCAGACTGTCTTTCTCGGATTACAGATTATACCGACCGCAATACCTGTGTTCTATTCGGAGATGGTGCAGGAGCTGTAGTGATTGGCGAAGTGCCTGAAGGTAGAGGATTCCAATCCTTTGATCTCGGGGCTGAGGGTGCCGGAGGCAGCTTACTCAAGTTGGAAGCAGGAGGCTCGCGTTTGCCTGCGAGTGCAGACACACTGGAAAATAAACAGCACTATATTTACATGAACGGACGCGAAGTGTTCAAGTTCGCGGTTCGTGTTATGGGAACGGCAACGGTCGATGTGTTGGAAAAAGCAGGGCTGTCCAAAGATGATATTGATCTGTTCGTTCCGCATCAAGCCAATGTTCGCATCATCCAATCGGCGATGCAACGTCTGGATTTACCAGAGGAAAAGGTAGTTGTTAATGTTCATAAATATGCGAATACATCGGCAGCATCAATCCCTCTCGCTCTTGTGGAAGCAGCTGAGGAAGGCCGCATGAAGGAAGGCGACCGTGTATTAATGGTGGGCTTTGGCGGTGGCTTGACCTGGGGAGCGTCGGTTCTTGTCTGGTAATAAGATGGAAGTTTTGATATAATATTGAATTTGTGTAGTGTTTTACAGGACAAGCATTGGATACAGAGAGGTGCATACACGATGGGCAAAACGGCATTTATATTTCCCGGTCAGGGTTCACAAGCTGTAGGTATGGCTAAAGATGCTTATGAAGCAGTTCCAGCTGCAACAGAAGTATTTCGCCAAGCGGACGAACGGTTAGGGTTCGCACTAAGCACACTGATTTTTGAAGGGCCGGACACAGCTTTGAAGCAAACATCCAATACGCAGCCTGCACTGTTAACGGCGAGCATTGCGTTGTATGAAGCGTTCAAGGAAGAAATGGGCATTCATCCCGATTATGTGGCTGGACACAGTCTAGGAGAATACAGCGCGCTAGTCGCTTCCGGTGTTCTCGCATTTGAGGATGCGGTTGAAATCGTTCGTACACGTGGCGAGTTCATGGAGCAGGCCATTCCTGATGGGCAAGGCGGGATGGCTGCTGTGTTGGGAGCTGATCGTGAAGCATTGGCAGCATTGTGCCGTGATATTACGGAGTCTGGTCAACTGGTCGAACTAGCCAACATCAATTGTCCTGGACAAATTGTTGTATCTGGTACGAAGGAGGGCGTAGCTGCTGTCGCTGAACGTGTGAAGGAAGCAGGAGGCAAGCGCGCTATTTCTCTGGAGGTTAGCGGTCCTTTCCACTCGTCATTGATGAAGGAAGCAGCGACCAAGCTCTCCGGCAAGTTGGAGGCTGTAACTTTCTCGAAAGCTCAGGTTCCGGTTGTTGCTAATGTAACAGCTAAACCTGTACGTGAGGGGAGCGAAATTCGCCAACTGTTGGTGGATCAGGTCTATTCTCCGGTACTGTGGGAAGACAGTGTAACATGGCTACTAGAACAAGGTGTTGACACCTTTGTTGAGTTTGGACCGGGAAGTGTATTGACTGGACTGGTTAAAAAAATCGACAAAACGGTTAAGCTGTATAATATAAGCAGCCTGGAGTCGTTTGCTTCTGTAACGGAAGCCTTGGAGGCCCGTTAAAAGTATAATCATTGCCTTAACGGGTTATATACTTGCAAGGGGGGACTATGATGTCTAAGCCATTGAGTGGAAAAACGGCGCTCGTTACGGGAGCGTCGCGCGGAATTGGCCGTAGTATTGCGCTGGCGCTGGCTGAAGCAGGTGCTAATGTGGCGGTAAACTATGCTGGTAGTGAAGCGGCTGCGACTGAGGTAGCAGAGCAGATTCGTGCCAAAGGTGTAGAGGCTATTACAGTTCAGGCAAATGTCGGTCGCGCTGACGAAGCAGATCAGTTGATCAAGGATGTGATTGGCGCTTGGGGCAAGATTGACATCCTGGTGAATAATGCCGGCATAACAAGAGATAATTTAATCATGCGCATGAAGGAAGAGGAATTCGATCAGGTGATCGAAACGAATCTGAAGGGTGTGTTTAATTGTCTTAAGGCGGCAACACGTCCAATGATGAAGCAGCGTTCTGGCCGAATTATCAATATCTCATCCGTGGTTGGTGTACTTGGCAACGCAGGACAAGCCAACTACGTTGCTGCTAAAGCAGGGGTAATTGGTCTTACCAAATCCTCTGCTCGAGAGCTTGCTTCGAGAGGTATTACAGTGAACTGTGTGGCTCCTGGATTCATCGATACTGAGATGACGCAGGTGCTGGCTGATGATTTGCGTGACAATATGCTGAGCGGTATTCCGCTGGCCCGTCTTGGACGGCCTGAGGAAATTGCTGACGTGGTGCTGTTCTTGGCCTCGGATGCTTCCTCATATATGACGGGCCAGACTTTGCATGTGGATGGCGGCATGTATATGTAGTAGCATGTTGCCAATCCGCATGCCCCGATGAAGAGTTGTCAATGAAAACTCTCTTCTATGGCATTTTAATTGTAATTTTCGTATAATACCTAAGAGGAGGTGAGCCGGATGTCCGATGTATTGGAGCGCGTAAAACGCATTGTCGTTGACCGTTTGGGAGCCGACGAAGCCGAAGTTACACTTGAAGCATCTTTTAAAGATGATTTAGGCGCTGATTCTCTCGATGTAGTTGAATTGGTAATGGAATTGGAAGATGAGTTTGATATGGAAATCTCTGATGAAGATGCAGAGAAAATTACAACTGTAGGTGAAGTTGTGAAGTACATACAATCTCATACCTAATTCATGTCATCAAAAGTCCCGTTCTGTTACAGGCGGGACTTTCTCCTAATTATACAGATTGAACTAAAGACGGAATTGCCGCGTGTTTTTGAGTCTGGCTCAGCTTCACTTAGTCAAAGGCTGAGGAGTATGCGGCATTACTAACTTTAGTTGATTCTATATTATTTTTACGCACAAGAGAGTGCGGTCTTAAAATACAATATGCAGTAGACATAGAGGTGATTATCTTTGAAACAACGTGTTGTCATAACAGGAATGGGTGTAATCACTTCGCTGGGACAGGATTTGAACACACTATGGGATAATCTGATGGCTGGAAAATCCGGCGTCAGTGAAATCGAAGCTTTCGATACAAGTGAGTACACTACGAAAATAGCCGCTTCCATTAAAGATTTTAATCCAGAGGATTATATTGAACGTAAGGATGCGCGTAAAATGGACCGCTTTGTGCAGTTTGCGGTTGCTGCTAGTAAATTGGCGCTTGAGGACAGCGGACTTGTAATCGGAGAAAATGCGGATGCTGAGCGTGTTGGTGTATCTGTCGGTTCCGGTATTGGTGGATTGGGAACTTGGGAGGATCAGCACAACGCACTGATTGAAAAAGGACCTAAACGCGTAAGCCCTTTCTTCATCCCGATGATGATTGCTAATATGGGTTCCGGTCAAGTGTCAATTTCACTCGGTGCTAAAGGCCCCAATACATCACCGGTTACGGCTTGTGCCACGGGCAGTCATGCTATTGGTGATTCCTTCCGCATGATTCAGCGTGGTGACGCAGACGCCATGATTTGCGGAGGAGCTGAGGCGACTATTCGTCCGATTGGTATGGCTGGATTTTGTTCCATGCGAGCAATGTCCACGCGTAACGACGAGCCTGAAAAGGCAAGCCGTCCTTTTGATACCGAAAGAGACGGGTTTGTTATGGGCGAAGGCTCTGGTGTTCTTATTCTAGAATCGTTGGATCATGCTTTGAAGCGTGGTGCGCGTATTTACGGTGAAGTGATTGGCTACGGTCTTTCTGGCGATGCCCATCATATGACGGAGCCTGATCCAGAGGGAGCAGCACGCTGCATTAGAATGGCGATCCGTGATGCTGGATTGAATCCTGAAGAGATTGATTATATCAATGCACATGGTACATCTACGCCAGTCGGTGATAAATCCGAAACGGAAGCAGTCAAGAAAACGCTGGGAGAGCATGCCTATAAGGTAGCGATCAGCTCAACTAAGTCGATGACAGGGCATTTATTGGGTGCAGCGGGCGGCGTTGAAGCCGTGATCTGTG
The DNA here is from genome assembly GCF_038005565.1 of Paenibacillus sp. FSL R10-2748. Lineage (NCBI taxonomy): Bacteria > Bacillati > Bacillota > Bacilli > Caryophanales > Paenibacillaceae > Paenibacillus > Paenibacillus sp. FSL R10-2748. The sequence goes on along the minus strand of NZ_JBBOTK010000001.1, from coordinate 363,374 downwards.
GTCTCGCCCTTCAGCATCAGACGATTCCGCCAACGATTAATTTGGATAATCAAGACCCGGCATGCGATCTTGATTATGTACCTAATAAGCCGAGAAAAGCGGAACTGAATGTGGTTATGTCCAATTCCTTTGGTTTTGGCGGTCACAATGCTACGGTTATTCTAAAAAAATATGAAGCATAAGGGGTCAGTTCGTTGAGTGGAGACTTGAAGCAATTACAGCAGAAACTTCATATTCAATTCAACAATCGGCAGCTTCTGAAGCAGGCCTTTACGCACGCTTCCTACGTAAACGAACATCGGTTCAGTCAGCATGCAGACAATGAGCGTCTTGAATTTTTAGGTGACGCTGTTCTGGAACTGACGGTGTCCGAGCAATTGTACAATCAGTACCCTAACCGACCCGAAGGCGAACTCACCAAGCTGCGTGCAGCTATTGTCTGTGAGCCTTCTCTGGTGAAGTTTGCTGTCGGGCTTGAGTTTGGGCAATATGTACTGCTTGGAAAAGGTGAAGAGTTGACAGGTGGACGTACTCGTCCGGCTCTGTTGGCTGATGTATTCGAAGCGTTCGTAGGTGCGCTTTATTTGGATCAGGGTCTGGAGGCCGTCCGGTCGTTTCTGGAACGTTATATTTTTCCTCAAATTGTATTAAACGGTAAGCTTCAGATGAGTGATTTCAAAACAGAGCTTCAGGAACTGACGCAGCATCATAACATGGGGATGCTTGAATACAAGATTGTAGAGGAGCGCGGACCAGCCCATGAGCGCGAGTTTGTAGCTGAGGTATATATGGACAGCGAACGGCTAGGGGCAGGTACGGGACGCTCCAAAAAAGAAGCTGAGCAGCAAGCGGCGGCAGTAGCTTTAAACCGTTTGAAGCTGGCAGAATCGTAATCGGTACCTGAGCAGCCCGGACGGGTTACGCAAGCAGGGGACACAAAGTAAGAGCAAAGGGCAGTCCGCGGGGAGTCCCGGCCCGTAATGGCGAATGGACTGCGTTTTGCTCTTTTTTCGTGGCTTTGCTGGTGTAATGTGAGTGTCGGTACTGTGCTTTATACAAGCTAGTTTATGCTACAATAGGGATAATTCATATCAATCAGGTATACGGTGTTGTACAAGCATATTTGAAATGTTAGAGGTGAGATTGAGCATGTTTTTAAAGCGCATTGAGCTGGCGGGCTTCAAATCGTTTGCAGATAAAACGGAAATGGAATTTGTCCGCGGCATTACGGCAGTCGTCGGACCCAACGGAAGCGGAAAAAGTAATATTTCCGACGGGATTCGTTGGGTGCTGGGCGAACAGAGTGCCAAATCACTGCGTGGCGGCAAAATGGAGGACATTATTTTTGCGGGTAGTGATGCTCGTAAGGCTGTTAATTACGGTGAAGTATCGCTTACGCTGGATAATGAAGATCAGGCGTTGCCTCTGGATTTTGGTGAAGTCACGGTAACGCGACGTGTACATCGAAGTGGGGATAGTGAATATTTCATTAATCGGCAATCATGCAGACTCCGAGATATTACAGAGCTGTTTATGGATACAGGGATTGGTAAAGAAGCTTATTCAATTATTGGACAGGGACGCATTGAAGAAATTCTGAGTACCCGATCTGAGGATCGTCGAGGTATTTTTGAGGAAGCCTCGGGTATCGTAAAGTATAAATCGCGTAAAAAAGATGCGGTTCGCAAGCTGGATGAAACGGAGCAAAATTTACTGCGTATTCACGATTTGGTTAGTGAACTGGAGGATCAGATTGGACCGCTTAAGGAGCAGTCTGAAAAGGCGATTCATTTTAAAGAGCTGCGCGGTGAATTGAAATCCAAAGAAATTTCAATGTACGTCCATCAAATTGAACAAATTCATACTTCGTGGAGCGATGCGACTTCCAAACTAGCTTTGCTGCAGCAGGAGCAACTTCAGTTGTCTACGGTGGTGTCCAGCCACGATGCGATGCTGGAAAGCGACCGCAACGAATTACGCCAGCTGGAGGAGCAAGTAGAGCGGTTGCAAAGGGATCTGCTGCAATACAGTGAAGCGACGGAGAAAAGTGAAGGCTACGGCGAATTGCTCAAAGAGCGCACACGCAATCTGGAGGCTAATCGGGAACAATTGATCTTATCACTTAGCACAAGCGAATCACGGCATTCCGAGCGCAGGAGTGAACTGGATCAACTGAACGAAAAGCTGTCTGCACTGAATGTAGAGCTTGACGAGTTGCGTGGGCGGCTGTCTGACGAAGAGGCCAAACTGATTGGTGTTACAGGTGGAATCAGCCAGGAGCAGGAAGAAAGCCTAAAGGGTGGTCTGCTGGAGCTGATGAATCAAATGGCACAGGCCCGTAACGAAATTCGTTATACAGACCAACAGAAGGAAGCATTGGAACGGCGTGTGACTCGCGTAAGTGACGAATCCGGCAAATGGGAAGCCCAGAAAGTACAGCTTGAACAGCGCAAAAAGGGATTGGAAGCTGCTGTTCAGAAGCTAGGGCAGGAAATAAGTAGTTTGCGTAGTGGCTATATTCAGGGAAGTGAAAAGTACCAAGCCCTGCAAAAACTTCTGGAAGAAAACCAGGGTACGGTTCGTAAATGGGAACAAAAACGAGAGGCTCTAATTTCACGGCGAGATACGATGAAGGAAATGCAGGATGACTTTGACGGCTTCATGCTTGGAGTTAAAGAGGTATTGAAGGCTGCACGAAAAGAAACCTTGCACGGTGTACATGGAGCGGTAGCGGAGCTGATTCGGGTGCCTGAGCATTTAGAGCAGGCGATGGAGACCGCTTTGGGTGCTTCAGTTCAGCATATCGTGATGGAAAATGAATCCGTATCCAGACAGGCGATCAGTTTTCTAAAGCAACGTCAACTGGGCAGAGCGACATTTTTGCCTATGGATGTTATCCGCCCGCGTCAAATCGGTGCGGGGGAACGCCAAATTGCAGAAGGCGCTGAAGGCTTTGTCGGGATCGGTGCAGATCTTGTTCAGTATGATGATCGATATGCCGGAATTGTAGGCAGTCTCTTGGGGAATGTGGTCATTGCCCGTACGTTGGAAGATGCAAACCGTATTGCGGCCCGTTGCCAATATAGATACCGCGTGGTCACTTTGGAAGGCGATGTTGTCAATGCAGGGGGTTCCATGACTGGGGGAAGCCAGTTCAAGAAAAATGCTAATCTGCTTGGACGTAAACGTCAGCTGGATCAGTTGGATCAAGACATTGTAGATACGGAGCAGCAAATTGCAAGGTTGCGCCAGAGTGCAATAGATACCAAACGCCAGCTGGAGGAGACACAGACCCGTCTGGACGAGTTGCGTCAGGGCGGCGATGTGAAGCGCGGTGAAGAGCAGCAGATGGCAATGGAGCTCAAGCAACTGGAGCATGAACTTCGTCATGTTCTGGAGCAGGTCGCTGCGTCTGGTCAGGAGAAAAAGGGCTTTGATCAGGAAATCAAGGAGCTGGAAACTTCCCGTGAAGAAGCGTTGGTAAAGTTGGCTGCGCTGGAGGAAGAAGAGAAGAAAACGCATCAGGCCATTCACGCTGCCGAATTCGCCCGTAAAGCCAACGAATCTGCCAAAGAGCAGCTGCAGGGAGAGCTCACGAATCTCAAGGTAAGAGAAGGAAAGCTGGACCAGGAGCGCTTTTCATTGGAAGAGCAGCTGCGCAGATTGCGTGGGGATTATGATACTCTTGGTAAGGATTCGAGACAAAACAAGACCTTGCTTGCTTCCATCGAAGCAGATTTGCTGACCAATGAGCAGGAGACCGTGAAACAGATTGAAAATCTCAATCAATACCGTTTGAAAAAGGAAGAAGCCGCACAGCAACTGGAATTCAAGCGGGCTGCACGCAGCAGCTTGTCCAAAAAGCTGGAAGTGGCTGAGAACGACACGAAAGAACAGCGAATTCAGCTCAAGTCAGTGGAGGAGTTGCTTCGTCAAACGGAAATTGGAGTAAATCGACTTGATGTGGAACTGGAAAATGTTCTGAAAAAATTAAGTGATGATTATGAACTCAGCTATGAGTTAGCCAAGCAGCGTTACCCTATACCTGAAGATATTGAAGGTACGCAGAGTGAGGTTGAAAGGCTCAAACGTGGTATTTCCGCGTTAGGTGAGGTGAATCTAGGTGCCATTGAGGAATACCAGCGTGTGCATGAGCGTTATACGTTTCTTGATGAGCAAAAGTCTGATTTGGTGGAGGCCAAGACAACGCTTTATCAGGTTATTCGTGAAATGGATGAAGAAATGTCCAAACGCTTTAAGACTACATTCGATGCTATTCGGCGCGAATTTGGAACGGTATTCTCCAAGCTGTTCGGAGGCGGACGTGCTGATCTCGTGCTGCTTGACCCGGAACGCTTGCTGGAGACGGGAATCGACATCGTAGCTCAACCACCGGGCAAAAAACTGCAAAACTTGCAGCTACTGTCGGGCGGTGAGCGTGCGTTAACAGCGATGGCGTTACTATTTGCCATTTTACACGTTAAACCTGTTCCATTCTGTGTACTCGATGAAGTAGAGGCTGCATTGGACGAAGCAAACGTGGTGCGTTTTGCCCAGTATTTACGAGAATTCTCGGAGCAGACACAGTTCATTGTAGTCACACACCGCAAGGGCACAATGGAAGAATCTGATGTGCTGTACGGGGTTACGATGGAGGAAGGCGGGGTTTCCAAACTCGTATCTGTCAAGCTGGACAACGATGAAGCTGAGATTGCCTGACATTAAATAACATACTTTCAGACCAACGGAGGGAATCCATGAGTTTCTTTAGAAAATTGAAGGAAAGCATTGCAAACAAAACTGAATCTGTCACAAAACAGTTCAAAGATGGTTTGGAAAAAACACGTAAAGGTTTTGTTGAAAAAGTAACGGACTTGATGATTCGCCGTAAAAAGATTGATGAGGAATTTTATGAGGAACTGGAAGAAATTCTGATCGGAGCAGACGTAGGCGTCAACACGGTTATGAACCTCATTGAAGACCTGCGAGAAGAAGTGAAAAAGCGCAAAATCGAGGACGCATCCGAGTTACAGCCTGTATTGTCGGAAAAGCTGTCCGAGTTGCTGCGGGGTAATGACAATAGTCAGCTCAAAATGAGTCCTGACGGGATTACAGTCATTTTATTCGTGGGAGTCAATGGCGTCGGCAAAACAACAACCATTGGCAAGTTAGCTCACCGTTTTAAACAAGAGGGCAAAAAAGTATTGTTGGCTGCTGGGGATACGTTCCGGGCGGGTGCGATTGAACAGTTGGAGGTATGGGGCGAACGGGCAGGTGTAGAGGTTATTAAGCAGCAATCCGGTTCCGATCCGGCTGCGGTTATGTTTGATGCCGTACAGGCTGCCAAGCAGCGTAAAGTGGATGTTTTGTTGTGTGATACCGCAGGACGTCTTCAGAATAAAAGCAATCTAATGGAGGAACTGAACAAAATTTTCCGTGTGATTCAACGCGAAATTCCAGATGCTCCACATGAAGTGTTGTTGGTACTTGATGCGACGACTGGACAAAATGCACTTAACCAAGCCAAGCTGTTTGGTGAGAAAAGCGGTGTAACCGGGCTGGTACTAACGAAGTTGGATGGTACAGCGAAGGGCGGGATTGTTGTGGCCATACGTCAGGAGCTGAATTTGCCTGTTAAGCTGGTGGGCTTAGGTGAAAAAGTGAATGATCTTCAACCGTTTGATTCCGAGCAATTCGTTCATGCGTTGTTTGCGGGGTTGATTCAGGAAGAGACGGTCGAAGCAACTGCTACAGGCGAGGAAGAACAGAACTGATACGTTTAAAGTAGGCTTTCATGCTACGTTTGGGACTAAGTAGCCATCCTGTTGCTGCTCAAGTTCGCCCAGATGTATAATGAAAGCAAGAAGTCTGTCGATGCCGTATATGTAATGTATCTTGTATGTAAAATATAAATCAGGAAGCCGGGTGAAAAACCGATGGCAAACACCTATACCTACTCCCGACGGGAAGAAGTAGCCAACGCCATTACACATGGAATTGGAGCCGTTTTAAGCGTAGCAGCGCTTGTGTTGCTCATTGTTTTTGCTAGCATGAAAGGAACCACTTGGCATGTCGTCAGCTTTACGATTTACGGGATTACGATGTTGCTGTTGTACACCAATTCAACGTTGCTTCATAGCCTGCGTGAAGGGAAAATGAAAGATTTGTTCGAAATATTCGATCATTCTTGCATTTACCTGTTCATTGCAGGTAGCTACACCCCGTTTATGCTCGTTGCATTGCGAGGTACTATGGGATGGACGCTGTTTGGAGTGATTTGGGGGATTGCACTGTTTGGTGTGTTGTTCAAGGCGTTTTTCACCAAGCGCTTTCTGTTTATGTCTACCGTGTTTTACATTGTGATGGGCTGGCTCATCACCATTGCCTGGAATCCTCTTGTTGCGACTGTTCCCGCCGGAGGGATGACGTTATTGTTCGTAGGTGGTCTAATGTATACGTTGGGCACGATTTTCTATGTGTGGCGGGCATTTCCATATCACCATGCGATCTGGCATCTGTTTGTTTTAGCAGGCAGCATACTTCATTTTCTGGCTGTTCTGCTGTATCTTACTCCAGTAAGGGTTTAAGTAACAGTGGGCAAAAAGCCGATCCGTACTTCCGTTTGAGGGCAGTGGATCGGCTTTTTTTTGTATGACAAGGGATAACGCTTGACATCTTCTTTTCTTTTATGTATCATAAGGAACGTTGAAAAGAACTGTAAAGTGTTTTTCCTTGACGATGGAGGTATACAAGATGAGTCAGGAGAATCGGCTGGAAAAGACAAACCGGATTAACCGACTGTTTGACTTCTATGAACCTCTGCTTACAGAGAAGCAACAGATGTTTTTAAAATATTACTTCCATGATGATTTTTCTTTAGGGGAAATTGCATCGGAATTTCAAATTAGCCGTCAGGCAGTGTATGAACATATTAAACGCGCTGAACAGGTATTGGAAATGTACGAGGAAAAGCTTGGTTTGCTAAGTAAGTATGAGCGTAGAATCCAAGATCTCGAAGAATTAAATAAGACGTTGTATGAGGCATTCGGTAAAATCGGTGAGTCCGATGAAGGCACTCTGCAACATGTCCATCAAATTGTAAATCGCCTGCAGGAATTGTAGGACATATAGATATAAGAACAAACAACCCTGGTAGACAAGGAGGTGCGAAAGTATGGCATTTGAAGGATTATCGACTCGCTTGCAAAATGTATTCAGTAAACTGCGCGGTAAAGGAAAAGTGTCTGAGGATGATGTAGCTCAGGCGATGCGTGAAGTACGATTAGCTTTGCTTGAGGCGGACGTTAACTTCAAGGTTGTAAAGGACTTTATTGCCAAGGTAAAGGAGAAATCCGTTGGTAAGGAAGTGATGGACAGCTTTACGCCAGGCATGGTCATCATCGACATCGTGAACAAGGAACTGACCGAGTTGATGGGTGGCAGTCAGGCCAAGCTTGCCAAAGCAAACAAACCGCCTACGGTCATTATGATGGTGGGTCTCCAGGGCGCAGGTAAGACGACGACGTCTGGTAAACTGGCGAAATTGTTGCAAAAGCAAAATCATCGTCCATTGCTTGTAGCTGGTGATATTTATAGACCAGCCGCGATCAAGCAACTTCAGGTTCTGGGGGAGCAGATTAATACTCCTGTATTTACACTGGGAGATCAGACAAGCCCGGTAGAAATTGCGAAACAGGGTTTGCAGCATGCTAAGGATAATGGTAATGACTACGTTATTATAGATACTGCTGGTCGTCTTCATGTTGATGAAGAGCTCATGGAAGAGTTACGCCAGATTCATACCAACGTCAACCCGGATGAAGTTCTACTGGTTGTAGATAGCATGACGGGGCAGGACGCGGTTAACGTTGCAAAGCACTTTAATAGTAGCTTGGAGTTGACGGGAGTTGTACTGACGAAGCTGGATGGTGACACTCGTGGTGGTGCAGCTTTATCAGTTAAGGCTGTGACGGGATGCCCGATCAAGTTTGCTACATTGGGTGAAAAGCTGGATGCGATGGAGCCGTTTCATCCTGAACGGATGGCTTCACGGATTTTAGGCATGGGTGACATGTTGTCCCTGATTGAAAAAGCGCAGTCCAATATCGACGCCGATAAGGCGAAGGAAATGGAACGTAAAATGCGTAATGCCGAGTTTACTTTTGAAGATTTTCTGGAGCAAATGGATCAAGTTAAGAAGCTTGGTCCAATCGACCAGATTCTTGATATGATTCCCGGTATGGGCAACATGAAGCAAATGAAAGATATCAAAGTGGATGACAAACAGATGGGCCGGATTGAGGCTATCGTTCATTCTATGACCACACAGGAAAAGCAAAACCCAGACATGATTAATCATAGCCGACGCAAACGTATTTCTGTAGGCAGTGGAACATCACTGGCTGAGGTAAATCGTCTGATAAAGCAATTTGACGAAATGCGTCGCATGATGAAGCAGTTCTCAGATATGATGGGACCTAAGGGTGGCAAAAACAAGGCTATGAAGCAGCTGAAGAGTATGGGTAAAGGTATGAAGTTTCCTTTCCGCTAAGGCCGTTAGGCCCTTGGAATTATGGGATAACAATATACAGTCTACTTTTTGAAGGAGGTGAATTTTCGTGGCAGTTCGTATTCGTCTGAAACGTATGGGTGCACATAAAGCTCCTTTCTATCGCGTCGTGGTATCTGATTCTCGTTCCCCGCGTGACGGTCGTTTTATCGAAGAAATCGGTTACTACAACCCAATCACAGTACCAGCGGTTGTAAAAATTGATGAAGATAAAGCGCTGAAATGGTTGCAAGATGGTGCACAAGCATCCGACACAGTCCGTAACTTGCTTAGCAAAGCGGGCGTAATGAAAAAGTTTCATGAATCTAAACTACAGAAATAAGGTGCTGATACGGAGGGTCAACCATGGAAGAATTAGTGATAATCATTGCTAAGGCTTTAGTCGATCATCCGGAAGATGTAACCGTGAAGACCTTGGAGAAGGATCGGCTTGTTGTATATGAGCTTAGTGTGCATCCTGAGGATGTAGGCAAAATCATTGGTAAGCAGGGTCGTATCGCCAAGGCGCTTCGCACTGTGGTTGCATCAGCAGCCGTTAAGATGGATAAACGGGTTACCGTAGACATCATATCTTAAAGATATACGAAAGTGGGTTAGGATGTATGTCCTAACCCTTTTTCGTACATGATGAAGATGATATGGAGCGGGACCGATTACAAGCAGGAGGAACACGATGCAACAATTGTTTAATGTCGGAAAAATTGTGAACACCCATGGAATCCGTGGGGAGCTTAAAATATTAACGACGACAGATTTCCCAGAAGATCGTTTTGCTAAAGGTAGTGAGCTTTTGATTGTTCCGGCGGAAGGTAAAGCACCGATCCCCGTAACTGTTGAAACAGCGCGTTTTCAAAAAAATATGGTTGTCGCTAAATTTAAGGAATATCACAATATTAATGAAGTTGAAAAATATAAAGGTACATTGTTGAAGGTATCTGCTGAGCGGTTAGGCGAATTGGAAGAAAACGAATTCTATTTTCATGAAGTAGTCGGCATGGAAGTGGTGACCGAAGACGGAAATGAGCTCGGCGTGGTCAAAGAAATTTTGACTCCGGGAGCCAATGATGTATGGGTAGTCAAAATGCCTAAAGGCAAGGAACTGCTATTGCCGTATATAGAGGATGTTATTTTGGATGTAAACGTGCGTGAAAAACGGGTTACGGTACGGTTAATGGAAGGTCTGCTGTAATGAGGGTGGATGTGCTAACCCTGTTTCCAGAGATGTTTGATGGAGTATTTAATGCAAGCATTCTGGGAAAAGCAAGGGATAAGGGAATTGTATCACTGCAAGCGGTTAATTTTCGTCAGTATGCTGGCAACAAGCATGGACAAGTGGATGATACGCCCTATGGCGGTGGGGGCGGCATGGTTTTGAAGCCTGACCCTATTTTTGCTGCGGTGGAAGCGCTGTTGGATAAATCAGAGCAACCAACATTAGAGACAGCCGATGAAGTTATCCAACATGAAGGGGTAGAACGTAACACAGACATAAAATCTCCGCGTATCATTTTGATGTGTCCACAAGGCGAGACTTTTACGCAAAAGAAAGCGGAAGAGCTGGCCAAAGAGGACCATCTTATTTTTATATGTGGGCATTATGAGGGTTATGATGAGCGTATTCGAGAGTATTTGGTGACGGATGAGCTTTCTATCGGAGATTATGTATTGACTGGTGGTGAGCTTCCAGCCATGACCGTCATTGACAGTGTGACACGGTTGCTACCAGGAGTGCTGGGGAACGAAACGAGTGCGGTAACGGACTCGTTTAGTACGGGGCTGCTGGAGTACCCCCATTATACCCGGCCTGCGGAGTTTCGGGGCTGGAAAGTACCTGATGTACTCCTGTCAGGGCATCACGTCAATATTGATTCTTGGAGACGCCAAGAGGCGTTACGTCGCACGATGGAACGCCGACCAGACTTGTTGGAACAGGCTGAACTGACAGGCAAGGAGCGCATGTGGATTGAGGAGCAGCGCAAATCTGACTGTTTGGGGGATAAGCAATAAAGCGCCTTAGACATGAGTGGATTTGAAAGCAGGCGGTGACCTGTTTTATAATGGAGTCAATTAAATAATGTTTGGTCAAATCCCTTTTTGTTGTTGCAATGCGGTATCCTCCATGATACAATACATCTGTTGTGTGTAATACGGTGGTCCTCTGTGGATGATGAAGGAAACGGTTGTGTTTCCAGAAGAAGCATGAACACCTGTACGGAAGGAGGGAGTCATAGATGAATATCGTCCAAGCGATCACTGAAGAACAACTGCGTAAAGATTTGCCTAACTTTCGTCCTGGTGACACTTTGAAAGTGCACGTGAAAGTTATTGAGGGAACTCGTGAGCGTATCCAGTTGTTTGAAGGTGTTGTAATTAAACGCCGTGGTGGTGGAATCAGTGAGACTTTTACAGTTCGTAAAATTTCTTACGGTGTAGGTGTGGAAAGAACTTTCCCGCTTCATTCCCCGAAAATCGATAAAATCGACGTGGCTCGCCGTGGTAAAGTGCGTCGTGCGAAGCTTTATTATCTTCGTGAACTGCGCGGTAAAGCAGCGAGAATTAAAGAAATTCGTCGTTAATACAACGAATAACGAAAGGGGCTTGGTTACAAGCTCCTTTCGTTTTTTCTACGTACATAGGGAACTGTGGATTATTGACCGTAAAGAGAGGACAGTGAGCTATGGAGCAAGAAGTAGGACAAGGAGCTGTACAGCAGCCAACTGATCAGGATGGTACGCCCAAGCGTAAACAAAAAAATGAGATTTTTGAGTGGCTCAAGGCCATCATTATTGCGTTAGTGCTTGTCTTTTTAATCCGCTGGCTTCTCTTTAAGCCGTTTATTGTGGATGGCCCGTCGATGCAGCCTAACTTTCATACCGGAGAACGCGTCATTGTAAATGAGATTTTGTATGATTTCCGCGCCCCTAAACCAGGCGAAGTGATCGTGTTTCATGTGCCGGAGGAAGGAAGAGACTTTATCAAACGCGTCATTGCCGTTGAAGGAGATACGGTCAAGGTAGAAGGTGACACGATTACAGTAAATGGTAAGCCGATTCAGGAAGCTTATTTGAAAGCTCCTTTAGAAGAAGCCCATCAGAATGGCGAGCTTTACAACAAGTTTACAAATTTTCCAAATGAGAAGTTTAAGGATGGAAAAGTTCCGGCAGGGCATATTTTTGTAATGGGAGATAACCGTTCCAATAGTACAGACAGTCGGATGATTGGATATATTGATTTGAAGGAAGTCGTAGGTCGGGCTGACGTTATTTTCTGGCCGGCGAAAGATATGCAGTGGATTAACCACTAGAATAACTAATAAGCAGCATAGCTGCCGTAATCCTAACTAAGAGCCTAAGGGTAAAAGTAGGAGTTACGATCAATGGGGTGATGACGGTGACGATTCAATGGTTTCCTGGTCATATGACCAGAGCGCGCCGCCAAATTGAAGCAAAATTAAAGTTAATTGATTTGGTCATTGAGCTGATTGATGCTCGATTGCCGCTCTCCAGCCGAAATCCAATGATTGATGATATTTTGCAAGGCAAGCCGCGGATGATTATTTTGAATAAAGCAGATTTGGCGGACCCGGTAGTATCACAGCAATGGATTGCTTATTTTAAGGAGCAGGGGCATGTGGCCCTTCCGGTGGATGCCACAACTGGGACGGGACTAAAAGAAATTCCGATTCAGGCTAAGCTGCTGCTTAAGGAAAAGATAGATCGGCAGATTAGGAAGGGAATGAACCCGCGTCCTATGCGTGGGTTGATTGTTGGTATTCCGAATGTTGGTAAATCGACACTGATCAACCGAATGGCGGGACGTAATATTGCAGCTACGGGTGACCGTCCAGGGGTAACGAAGGCACAGCAGTGGATCAAGATCGGAGAAATTGAATTGCTGGATACACCAGGTATTCTATGGCCTAAATTTGAGGATCAGAATGTAGGCTATCGTCTGGCAGTTACAGGTGCGATCAAGGAAGAAATTCTGAATGTCGAGGATATTGCCTTTTTTGCGACTAAATATTTGGTTCAGTACTATTGGGATGCACTGGCAGAGCGCTTTGAGCTCACCGAACGTCCTGAAGATACAGAAAATCCTGATGAAATTGTCAACGTTATGGAAGCGATCGGACGTAAACGTGGCTGTATTGTTAGCGGCGGACGTGTAGATCTCGAAAAGGCGTCAAAAATCATTTTGCGTGAGCTGCGTGCAGGGAAGCTGGGACGATTCAGTTTGGAAGCTCCTTACTGATTTTACTGGTACACCGATGCAGAACATAGCATTTTGTGGCAAGGAAGAACCTTCCCCATCTCTCCGGAGAGGAGGAAGGTTTTTTTTGGTATTTGAAGGCAGTTAGAAAAGGGTTTTGGACGGTGAAGGTCTGTGGTAAGCTGAATTCAATCGCTAGAGTTACGGCATGAATGACGCGTTAAACTACATATAGATGGGCAGGTATTGAATATGGAAAATAAAGAGATTGTAGCGAAGGACATGCTACATTATGAAAAAAAATGCTGGGAGCAGTCTTGTGAGCGGATTGCAGGTATTGACGAGGTAGGTCGTGGATGCCTGTTTGGTGATGTTGTGGCCGCAGCAGTCATTTTACCAGTGGGTGAGTTACTGGAAGGTGTGGATGATTCCAAAAAATTGACGGACAAGAAGAGAGAAGCATACTACGAGCTGATTATGGAGAAGGCTATTGCTGTAGGAGTTGGCTATATAGACGCGCAGACGATTGATGATATCAATATTAAGCAGGCAGCTCGTTTGGCTATGAAGCAGGCTATTGAGGCTTTACATGTGTCTCCTGATTATTTACTGGTGGATGCAGAAAAGGTAGATGTGCCTATTCCTCAGCTCTCTATTATTAAAGGAGATGCGAACAGTCAGTCCATTGCGGCGGCCTCTATCATCGCCAAGGTAACCCGTGATCGGCTGTGTAAAGGTGAATGGGATGCGAAGTATCCGGAATATGGGATCGGTATACATAAAGGTTACGCTACCAAGTTGCATAGGGAACAAATTTTGGCGCTAGGACCTACAAAGATGCATAGACGCAGCTTTCTGGGCAATTTGCTGACAGAGCAACCGACACTGTTTGATCTGTAGTTACTTATTGTGAATCGGGACAATGCCGATATAAAGTATAACTAATACCATAAGCCCCTTTGAATGGGGGAGAGTGAGAGGAGGGGCGATATGAACATCGGATCTGTATTTCGTGGATTACTTGGAGATGTGAAGGCTGGAGAGGCTAAAAAACTTGATATGCAGCCAGGTCAGGTCGTACGAGGAGTCGTGCTAAAGGTGTCTGAGGACGGCGGTGAGGCTGTGTTGCAAATACAAGGTTCTCAGGTCAGGGCAAAGCTGGAGACCCCTCTTCAACCTGGACAGACTACAACGTTTCAGGTTCAACCGGCTTCCCCCAGCGGAATGACGGTGCTTAAGCCTCTGAACGATGTGGCCAATACACCACAGCAAACCGTAGCGCTGACAGATGTATTGGAATCGGTGGGACTGCCGGATACAGCTCAGAACAGGGAGCTTATACAGGCAATGCAAAAGAATGGTGTGCCGTTGACGTCGGAAAATGCGGCTTCTTTGCGAGAAGCTATGGCGAAGCAAAGCGGCAATGTACAATTGGGAACGTTTGTGCAGGCGGCGGCAGTTGCCTTTCAACGGGGACTTCCATTGACGGCAGAAAGCATAAACGGATTGCGTCAAGCGATGTTTGGGCCTCCTTTAAATGATCTGTTGTCTTCGCTGGAGCAAGAGCTTGAAACGGTATTAAAACAGCAAGCACAGGGAATATCCACTGATCGTTCAGTGGGGGAATCGCCAGCTATAAAGAACGCTGACCGAATGTCTGCTAGTCCAACAGGTGCTTCTTCTGTGGTGGTAGATGGACAGGAAGGCCAAGCTCCTACATTGTCCAAGGATGCTTCTGCCGCTGCAAAGCAGGCAGAAGCTGGACAAACCACAGGCGGCAAGGAATTGTTAAAAGGGACTCAAGCAGCCAACCTTGCTGCAGCAGCGAGTGCTTTGGCAACAGATTCAGATACTGCGACGGGGGCTGCATCTGCAGCCAAAGGGACTGCTCCAGGAGAATCGGAGGCAGCCAATGGACGCGGAGCGACAGTGGCATCGGAAGCTGGTGTAAATGCGCCAGAATCGAGTGCTGATGCATTAAATGGTCCCCGCACCAGAGTGGAGCAGTCACAGTCACAGCAAGCTACTGCGGCAAGCACACAGCTTAAGGATACGGATGGCGCTCCAGCGGCTGCCACGGCAGAGCCTGCGGGGGCAAAGCCCGCCTTAACCGCAGCCACGGCTGACCGTCTCTCCGCACAGCAGGCTGGTGCCCCTGTGCCGCAATCCACAGCAGGCAACACTGCTGCGCCAGAGGTGCCGCTCCAGCGGCTGCGCACGCTGTTGCAAGAGCTACGCGCGGCGGTGCCGCCCGCACTGAGCACGGCTGCCCCAGAGCAGCCCGCAGCGGAAGTGGCGCAGCGGGCGGCTGGCGCCTCGCGGGCCGCAGACGCCGCTGCATCGCAGCCTGTGGCGTCCAGCCCGCAGCTCACCCCCACGGAAGACCCGTGGGTGGGCCGCGTACTGAAGCTGCTCGGTGCAGAGCACGAGCAGCAAGTGCACCGCGCGACTACACAGGTCGCGCAAGGGGCGGCGGCACGTATGGAGTCGCCAGAGGGAATGCCTCAGACACTGCCGGGATTAGCGGCTGCGTCTGGGGACACGGTGTCAGCAGACGCAGACACCGTAAAAGGGGCACTGCTCCAGCTGATGAGCAGTGACGACCTGCCACCCGCTTTGAAAGAGGCGGCTCAGCAGGTTGTACAGCACCTGACAGGTCAGCAGTTGCTGCTCAATACAGACCGAACGGCGCCTTTTGCACAAGTACACATGTTTATACCATTCGTTGGACCGGACGGTCGCGAAACAGCTACGATCCAGATTCAGTCCCGCCGCGGCAAAAGGGGAGAGCTGGACGCCTCCAACTGTCGTCTTTGGTTTGATTTGGACATGAAGGGACTTGGACCGACCCTGGTAGATGTCCAGGTTGTAGATCGGATTGTAAGTGTCAAGCTCCATAATGATCATGAATGGGCGGCTTCGTTGTTAACCAGTGGGCGTGAGTCCATTCACACAGCGTTGGAGTCACTAGGATACCAGCTTCTATCGCTTCGTACCGAGCCCATGCCCATAAGGACTGAACAGAACAGCCTCGCCTCTTCTGAAGTACAAAGCTATGTGCCTCAGCCGTATAAAGGAGTCGATCTTAAAATATGAAAGAGCCGTTGGAACCTCCTTCTCCTTCCATAAAGAAGGCGGTCGCCCTTAAATATACGCCTGGTGAGAGCGAAGCACCGATTGTCGTTGCCAAAGGGAGCGGCCGTATTGCGGATAGCATTTTAGAAAAAGCTAAAGAACATGGTGTTCCAGTACAGGAGGATGCTGCGCTGGTTGAAGTACTGTCCAAACTTGATCTGGACGAACAAATCCCTGCTGAGCTCTATCAGTTGGTGGCAGAGGTGCTTACCTATATATATCAAATGGACCGGCTTGCATCAAGGGATGACTGGTGATGCGTAATGAGATGAAGGCTGGAAGCAAGGATCAACGGAAAGCCAAAGGAGCGATGGGTGAAGAGGCAGCGGCTTTGTTTTTAGAAAACTTGGGTTACCGAATCATAGAGCGTAATTGGCGATGCCGCAGTGGTGAAATAGATCTGATTGCCAAGCAGGAGCATACACTCGTGTTTATTGAGGTACGTAGTCGAAGTAGCTCCAAATATGGAACGCCAGCAGAATCAGTTACTGCGCGTAAAATAGCCCAAGTTCGCCAAACAGCCGCTGTATATTTGCATATGAACGGGATTGGAGATGCTCCAATCCGCTTTGACATGATTTCTGTACAATTAACTGACGAAAAGGCAGTTGTTACAGACCATTTAATAGGCGCATTTTAAGAGTAAGAGCTTTTTCGAAGCTAAGAGTGCGGGACTGAATTCATATGTACAGGTTGACAGGAAGGAAAGCTACAGGTATATTTTATTGAGAATAGTTATCATTTTCATCTGAAAATGAATATCGAGAAGTTGTACCTGTGAAGGAGGATTTACGTGACAAAACATACCTTTAGTGAACATGTCATAGATGTAATTCAGGAACGCCGGACGATTAAACGATTTAAATCCGACTCTATTCCGGTAGATACGATCAAAGAATTGCTGGACGTCGCTGTGTGGGCTCCTAATCATAAAATGCGTGAACCGTGGCGTTTTCTGTTGTTTGCTGGTGAAGGACGGAAAAAGCTTGCAAAAGCAATTGCAGCCGACATCGGTAAGGACAACAAGTTTGAGAGCGGCATTTTGCACAACCCGATCCAGCTTTTAGTAGTGCTGGAAGAAGACCCGCGTCAAGCGGTTTGGGATGAGGATTTTGCAGCGGTCAGCGCGCTTGTACAAAACTTTATGCTTGCCGCATGGAGCAAAGGAATCGGAACGTTTTGGGTGACAAAGCCATTTTTGTATTCGCCTAAGTTCCGTGAGCACTTGGGAATTCAACCAGGTGAGAAGGTAATAGGAATGATATATGCAGGCTATCCTGACGTTATCCCGGAATCAAGACCACGTACTCCCGCAGCCGATAAGCTGACCTTGTTTGACAAATAATCTGTCGTCAGATAAACTTAGTCAAGAATTTTGAAAGCATAGTTCGAAGCTAAAATTTCGAACATTACATTTGCAAAGAATGAAAATTTGGAAGCACCTTTTTTCATATATGCAATGATTCCCGAGAGGGAGCATTCCAATATGAGGAGAGGTGCTTTTTGATATGTATGGAAAATTACACGGAGCTTGTCTGTATGGAATAGATGGCGTTCTGATTGAAGTTGAGACTGATTTGTCCAATGGCTTGCCTCAGACAGCGATTATAGGATTGCCCGATTCGGCGATTCGAGAGGCAGTGGAGCGTGTCAGAGCAGCAATTAAAAACTGTGGCTTTAAATATCCGTCCCAGCGTGTCACGATTAATTTAGCTCCTGCTGATTTGCGTAAGGAAGGTTCAGCTTTTGACCTTGCTATCGCTTTAGGGTTGCTGACAACCAGTGAACAGGTCGTTTTACCCGTGGGAGAACGGACGCTGTTTATTGGCGAGCTGGCGCTGGATGGCAGTATTCGACCTGTAAATGGGGTGCTGTCTATGGTTGATCTGGCCAAGCGAGAAGGATTCAACTCTGTACTGCTTCCCCAGGAAAACGCAAGCGAGGCTCGTCTGATTACGGGTATACGTATTTACGCTATACGTCATCTAGCAGATCTTATCCCGATTGAAGATCGTGCACAAGGGACTGTTGATAGGCAAGCGACAACTCAGAGTTGTACTGCCAGTAAACAAGTCATGATCTGTTCCTATGACCATTTACCTCAGGCAGAGCAAATACCGTTGTGTGAGAAAGAAGAGATAACTAGCAACATGGAGGATTACAGCGATGTGCTGGGTCAGCTGCACGCCAAGCGTGCGTTAGTCATCGCTGCAGCCGGGATGCATAATATTTTGCTTATGGGACCGCCAGGGGCTGGGAAAACAATGCTCATCCGCAGGTTGCCATCTATCCTCCCGCCTTTGACTGAAAAGGAGGCGCTTGAAGTCACCAAAGTATACAGCGCTGCCGGGAAGTGGAAGGAGTCATCGCCTCATCTGATGAATATTCGTCCCTTCCGTTCACCTCATCATACGATCTCTGCTGCTGGTTTGGTGGGTGGGGGAGGTATACCCAAACCAGGAGAAATCAGTCTTGCACACCGGGGGATTTTATTTCTGGATGAGTTGCCTGAGTTTAGCCGTCATGTACTAGAAGTGCTGCGTCAACCTTTGGAAGACCACAATGTTACGATCAGTCGTTCACGTGCTGTTTTTAAGTATCCGGCGCATTTTTTACTTGCTGCCTCTTTAAATCCGTGTCACTGTGGCTTTTTCGGAAATGATACGGAACATCAGCGCTGTACCTGTTCACCTGCAGCAGTAGCTCGCTACCGTTCACGTATTTCCGGTCCACTGCTGGATCGGATTGATCTTCAGCTTGAAGTATCGCAGCCGAAGGATTGGCGGGAGGAAAAAGAATCATTGTCATCCGCTGAAATGCGAAGGCAGGTGCTGGCTGCTCAAGCGATACAAATCCACAGATATAGCAAGCTTCCCTTTTCATGGAATAGTGAGCTGTCCGGTCAGATGCTTCGTAAATATGCCGTATTAGAAAAAAATGCAGCGGACTTGCTTGATCAGACAATGGACGCACTCGGTTTAAGCATGCGTGCGTATGATCGAATTCTCAAGCTTTCGCGTACCATTGCAGACTTACATGACTCAGAGAAAATTTTGACTTCACATGTGGCTGAAGCTATTCAATACCGCCACATGGATAGAGCAAATGCCAGTTTTCCTGAAAGTTAAAAAGGCGATAAAACTTAGTAGTTATAACACAATCATTTTTATGAAAGAGTTTTTCCAAAGGGTATGTACAATAGAAAATGGAAAAAAAGGACAAAAAAAGCTCCAGACAATAAAGATCTGGAGAAGAAAAATAAGATTATGACATTAGTGATTATACTATGAATATATCAGTTCCGTATATACGTTTATGCAGCATCTCCCATGTTACTTGATGGAAAAAAACAAACAGTCTTTAACGAAGGGATAGCTGAAAGGATAACAAGCCCCTCGACAAAAACGGTTGAGGG
The DNA here is from genome assembly GCF_038005565.1 of Paenibacillus sp. FSL R10-2748. NCBI lineage: Bacteria > Bacillati > Bacillota > Bacilli > Caryophanales > Paenibacillaceae > Paenibacillus > Paenibacillus sp. FSL R10-2748. The sequence continues at coordinate 344,046 of NZ_JBBOTK010000001.1, read as the reverse complement.
GTTTGTTGTGAAATTCATTCTAACGAAACTATTGAATCCATGAAGAGAGATGAAGACGTCCCCCTACATGTACTAAATAAAATCTAAGTTACAAAACGTTCAGTTTCACTTCAATATTACCGCGGGTAGCGCGGGAGTATGGACATTGTTCGTGTGCGCCTTCCACCAGTTTTAATGCAGTTTCATGATCGACGCCTTTTACCAATACATCGAGGTTTACTCCAATTCCGAAGCCGCCGTCTTCCACTTTGCCGAAATGGACCGTAGCTGTTACTTCAGTACCTTCATGCTTAACACGTTGCATGCGAGCAACCATATTTAAAGCACTATCAAAGCAAGCGGAATAGCCTGCTGCGAACAATTGCTCTGGATTCGTACCTGCACCGCCTGCGCCGCCCATTTCTTTTGGGGTATCAATATCTAAACGAAGTTCAGGGGAAGAAGACTCGATATAACCGTTACGTCCACCAACCGCTTTTACTGTTGTTTCATACATTTTTTGTTGAATGGTCATCATAATCCAATCACTGCCTCTCGCTCAATTTATATTTTACACAATTTAATTTATCAAAATAATTATCGTTTGTAAAGTATTTTGTGCAATTAGCATGTATTTTATTATATAATGTGCTAAAATAATGACGAAAGTAGGTGATCAGACAGCATGGAAAACAACCCTAATGAAGGTACAGCGTTAAAACTTGATAATCAGTTATGCTTTGCCATATATGCATGCTCCAGAGAGATTACGAAGTTATACCAGCCTTATCTGGAAAAGCTCGGTGTGACGTACTCGCAATATTTGGTACTTATCGTGCTCTGGGAGCGTGAAGAGTGTACAGTGAAGGAATTGGGTGAGGCACTATATTTGGACTCCGGCACACTAACTCCGCTATTGAAGAGATTGCAGAACGCCGGGCTGATCGATCGAAAGCGTTCCACTCAGGATGAGCGTAAGGTGCTGATTTCTTTGACGACAGAGGGAAGCGCATTGCGGGAAAAAGCTCTATCTGTACCAGGATGCATCCAGGAAAAAACAAGTATGACTCATGATCAATTTGGGTCGCTTCTGCTCCAGTTCAATGATCTGCTTGACCGTGTTCATCAAGCGAATGTACAAATTGAAAAATCATAAGGTATTTTCAGTTGCTCTTGCGAATCTTATGGCATGAGTTGTTCTCAGCTGAAAGTAATAATGCTTGAAGAAATAAAGTGCCTCTTAATGCGGATTAGGTAATCCCATGTTGTAGAGGTGCTTTTTTTTTGTGTGAATTTGTATTAATGGTAATATCCAATAATATCCAAGCATTCGATTTTGGGAATGATAATGATATCAAAATACTGTAATTCATGAGGTTAAATTATAAGGAAAGCGTTTTAAAAACATGTTACAATGATGTAGGTTTAGTATAGATTTCCTTGTGAACCGCCCTTGTTGCAGTCATGTTGATAGGAGGATTCCAGAATGAATATCCATGAATATCAGGGTAAAGAAGTATTAAAGCGGTACGGAGTGGCTGTACCGAACGGTAAGGTTGCCTATACGGTGGAGGAAGCCGTTGCTGCGGCAGAATCGCTTGGAAGCGCTGTTACGGTGGTAAAAGCACAAATTCATGCTGGTGGACGCGGTAAAGCGGGTGGCGTGAAAGTTGCCAAAGGTTTGGATGAGGTGCGGACTTTTGCTTCTGAAATTTTGGGTAAGGTGCTGGTGACGCATCAGACCGGACCTGAAGGTAAAGAGGTCAAACGCCTTTTGGTTGAGGAAGGCTGCGATATTCATAAAGAATATTACGTCGGCGTTGTCGTAGATCGTGCGACTGGACGTATCGTAATGATGGCCTCAGAAGAAGGCGGTACGGAAATCGAAGAGGTGGCTGCAGCCACTCCGGAGAAAATTTTTAAAGCGGTTGTTGATCCAGCGATTGGGCTTCAGGTGTATCAGGCGCGTAAGTTGGCATATGACATTAATATTCCTAATGAACTGGTAAACAAAGCGGTCAAGTTTATGCTGGCGCTATACGAAGCTTTTGTGGACAAAGATTGTTCGATTGCAGAAATCAATCCCTTAGTCGTTACGGGTGATGGGAATGTACTGGCGTTGGATGCCAAACTGAATTTTGATTCTAATGCGTTGTTCCGTCATAAGGATATTTTGGAATTGCGTGATTTGGATGAAGAGGATGAGAAGGAAATTGAGGCATCTAAATACGATCTAAGCTATATCGCTCTGGACGGAAATATTGGCTGTATGGTCAATGGTGCGGGTTTGGCGATGGCAACCATGGATATTATTAAATATTACGGTGGCGATCCGGCCAACTTCCTAGACGTAGGGGGCGGTGCGACGACGGAAAAGGTAACCGAAGCGTTCAAAATCATTTTGTCCGATCCGAAGGTAGAAGGTATTTTCGTGAACATTTTCGGCGGAATTATGCAGTGTGACATCATTGCGAACGGCGTCGTGGAGGCTGCCAAACAGTTGGGGCTGACTCGTCCGCTTGTTGTCCGTCTTGAAGGTACGAATGTTGAGCTCGGCAAACAGATTTTAGCGGAATCCGGTTTGAATATCGTGGCAGCCGATTCCATGGCGGATGGCGCCCAAAAAATCGTCGAACTTGTTCAATAGCCTGTTTGCATTCCGATATGCCGAATAAACGATAGGGGATGTGAAGATCGTGAGTATTTTGGTCGATAAGCATACAAAGGTGATTACACAGGGGATTACGGGAAAAACGGCGTTGTTTCATGCCAAGGGTGCACTTGATTACGGTACACAAATGGTAGGTGGCACCTCTCCAGGTAAGGGAGGCACCGAGGTAGAAATTACACTGGAGAACGGACAACAGGTCAAATTGCCGGTGTTTAATACAGTGAGCGAAGCCAAGGAAGCTACTGGCGCTACAGCGAGCGTGATTTACGTGCCACCAGCTTTTGCCGCAGATTCCATTTTGGAGGCTGTAGATGCGGAATTAGATCTCGTGATTTGCATCACGGAGGGCATTCCGGTGCTTGATATGATCAGGGTCAAACGTTTTATGGAAGGTAAAAAGACCGTTCTGATTGGCCCTAACTGCCCGGGCGTTATTACGCCAGGAGAATGTAAAATCGGTATTATGCCAGGTTACATTCATCTACCAGGTCATGTAGGCGTTGTGTCACGTAGTGGTACTTTGACCTATGAAGCAGTGCATCAGTTAACGACCCGAGGTATAGGACAATCTTCTGCGGTTGGTATTGGCGGTGACCCCGTTAAAGGTTCAGAATTCATTGATATTTTGCAACGCTTCAATGAGGACCCCAACACTCATGCTGTCATTATGATCGGAGAAATTGGTGGTACAGCCGAGGAAGAGGCTGCCGAGTGGATCAGGGATAATATGACGAAGCCGGTGGTTGGTTTTATCGGTGGTGTGACTGCGCCTCCTGGCAAACGGATGGGGCATGCAGGTGCCATTATTTCTGGTGGAAAAGGAACGGCCAAAGAGAAAATTGCCACGCTTGAAGCCTGCGGGATCAAGGTGGCACCGACTCCTTCCGAAATGGGCTCGACACTGGTAAGTGTGCTGGAAGCACGTGGTATTTTGAATTTGTGTACGACACATTAAATCGTGTTCCTTCATTAATATACAGGCCATAAAACTGCATCGAAATTTGCCGCAGTCTAGTGTATAATGAAAGAAAGGTAAGCAACCTTTTTATCTTCTGAAACAGGGGATGAAAGGGTTGCTTTTTTTGCGTTAAGACAGGCTTGTCAGGGAAACGCTTGCAAAATGATTCATTGTGCCACAAAATAAGGGAGGGTTCACTCTTCCGTGAATGGGGGAACCATAGTTTGGAAGAAAGATGGCTTTTGTTAGGCTTACATGAGTTAGAGGGAATCGGAAGAAAAACAATTCAGCGTATTTGGTCGAGTGACTATCAATTGCATGAGCTACTGCATTTTAGCGAACAGAAGTGGATCGAGATAGGGTTAAGCCCTGCTCAGGCACGCATTGCGGCTCAGTGTTATGATGAAGAATGGGTGCATGAACGATATCAGCGAGTTCAATCCGGTGATATTGGAACGGTAACTTATGTGGACGAGGATTATCCCCTATTAATGAAGGAAACAGTTGACCCACCTTGGGTAATGTATACAAAAGGGGATAAATCACTTTTGCATACATGTTCTATAGCCATGGTAGGAACCCGCGTTCCCACCGCTTATGGACGTAGAGCAGCGGAGATACTAACAGAGGGATTATGTAATGCAGGGATTACAATCGTTAGCGGATTGGCGAGAGGGATTGACAGTATTTGTCACGAAACAGCCCTGCGTCGGGGAGGAAACACGATTGGTGTACTGGGAACAGCGATTGATCAAATTTATCCTCCCCAAAATGCGTCTTTATTTGCAGAGATGGCTAGCAATGGCTTGATCTTATCAGAGTATCCTCCAGGCACAAGGTCGCATCCAGGAATGTTTCCACAACGTAATCGGATTATAGCCGGTCTAACGAAGGGAACGCTTGTTGTCGAAGCAGATGCAAGAAGCGGCTCCTTGATTACCGCTGATGCTGCACTGGAGGCAAATCGAGATGTGTTTGCTGTTCCCGGACCCATTACGTCACCGAAGAGTAGAGGTACGCTGAGCTTGATTAAGCAAGGGGCAAAAACGGTCACTGAAGCTTCGGATATTATTGAGGAGTATGAAGCAGATTTGCGTACAAGGGAGGTTTCTTCATACAATAGAGAGCAGAGTCTTAATCTGAAGGAGGTCTCCAAAGTGCCAGAAAGTGAGACTTCTGAGGAAAACCGTGTCATACTGTTGCTTGAACAGGGAACCATGACACTGGATGAACTGCTTGATGCTACGGCATGGGATTTTGGACTTTTACACGCAGTTCTGTTATCGTTAATCATAAAAAAAAGGATCGCCCAGCTAGCGGGCACAAAATACAAGCTTATTTAGTAGTTGTTTTTGCAAAGTCCTTAGTTAGTAAATGCACAAATTCAATTTTAAACATCAGGTGGAGGGCAGTATGGCATTCATCCGCGTCGCGGATTCCTACTCCTTCCCCACTTCCTGAAATGTGTTGACATTATGACTCGCAGCAGCGGAGCAGATGGAATTTTTCTGAAGAATCTCAGCGATCCGGAAGAATGACCAATCTGTGAAGCTCTCTATCGCGTCATAACTCACCACATTTCAGGAAGTCTATCATATTCATGTGTGTAATTGAGAGGAGGAAGAGCCTATGGCGGATTCACTCGTCATCGTGGAATCGCCTTCCAAGGCGAAGACGATCGGCAAATACTTAGGCAGTAAATATATCGTCAAGGCTTCCATGGGTCATATCAGGGATTTACCGAAGAGTCAGATCGGCGTAGAGGTCGAAAATGATTTTAATCCCAAATACATTACCATTCGAGGTAAAGGCTCAATTCTAAAAGAATTAAAGGATGCCCGAAAAAAAGTAAAAAAAGTATATCTGGCGGCTGACCCGGATCGCGAAGGTGAAGCTATTGCCTGGCATCTGGCGCATGCGCTGGAACTGGACGATACAGCAGATTGCCGTGTTGTATTTAATGAAATTACGAAGCAGGCTGTCAAAGATGCTTTTAAAACACCCCGTAAAATCAATATGGATTTGGTCAATGCTCAGCAGGCACGACGGATACTGGATCGACTTGTTGGCTACAAAATCAGCCCGTTGCTCTGGAAAAAGGTAAAAAAGGGCCTATCCGCTGGGCGTGTGCAGTCGGTTGCGGTGAAAATTATTTTGGACCGGGAAAACGAGATCAGTGAGTTTGTACCGGAAGAATACTGGACGATTACAGCTAAACTAGCTATTAAAGACAGTACCTTTGAAGCGAAATTTCATAAGCTGCGCGGTGAAAAGAAAGAACTCTCTAGCGAAGCGGATGTACAAGAAGTGTTAGAAGCTATCGGAAAATCGTCCTACAAGGTACGCGATGTTAAAGAGAAAGAGCGTTTACGCAATCCTTCTCCTCCATTCACAACAAGTTCCTTGCAGCAGGAGGCGGCTCGGAAGCTCAACTTCCGTGCATCTAAAACGATGTCTGTAGCTCAGCAGCTATATGAGGGTGTGGATTTAGGTAAAGAAGGGACCGTGGGTCTGATTACGTATATGCGTACGGATTCCACACGGATCGCCGCTTCAGCTCAAGAGGAAGCGAAAGAATTAATTATTCAAAAATATGGCGAAGCTTTTGTACCTGAAACTCCTCGTCAATATTCAAAAAAAGCGGCCAACGCCCAGGATGCGCATGAAGCGATTCGTCCAACCTCTGCGTTACGCGATCCGGAAACAGTTAAGCCGTTTATGAGTCGGGATCAGTTCCGTTTGTACAAATTGGTATGGGAACGTTTCATGGCCAGCCAGATGGCTTCTGCTATTATGGATACTTTGTCCGTAGATATTGAAGCGGGTGAGACGATATTCCGGGCAGCAGGTTCTAAGGTTCGTTTTCCAGGTTTCATGAAAGTGTATGTAGAGGGAAATGACGACGGTAAAACCGAAGAAGATAAACTGCTGCCACCACTTCAACCAGGCGATAAGTTAAAAAAAGAAGCGGTTGAGCCGAAGCAGCATTTTACACAACCGCCTCCCCGTTATACGGAAGCGCGACTGGTGAAGACGCTGGAAGAACTGGGTATAGGACGTCCAAGTACGTATGCACCAACGCTGGAAACCATTCAGAAACGTGGGTACGTTGCTATTGAAGAGAAGAAGTTTTTCCCTACAGAGCTGGGCGAATTGGTCATCGAACAGATGGAGGAGTTCTTCCCAGAGATTCTGAATGTGGAGTTTACAGCTAATATGGAAGGTGATCTTGACCACGTCGAAGAAGGCGAAGGTAATTGGGTCAAGGTGTTGAGTGACTTTTACGAGTCATTCGAGAAGCGACTTGAAGTGGCTGAAGAAGAAATGAAAGAAATTGAAATAAAAGATGAAGTATCCGATGTCATTTGTGATAAGTGTGGCAGCCAAATGGTGTATAAGCTTGGCCGATTTGGTAAATTCCTGGCCTGTTCTGCTTTTCCAGATTGCCGTAACACAAAGCCAATTGTTAAGGATATCGGGATTAATTGTCCTACATGCGGTGAGGGTCATGTCGTCGAACGACGGAGTAAAAAGGGACGTGTCTTCTATGGATGTGACCGCTACCCGGAATGTGATTTTGTTTCCTGGGATAAACCGTCTATTAAGCCTTGCCCAAGTTGCAGTAGCCTAATGGTCGAAAAACGTACAAAACAAGGAACGAAGCTCAACTGTACTGTCTGCGATCACAGCGAAATGCTGGAAGAGAGCGATGAGAGCGTAGAGACTTCTTAAGAACAACAATAGCAGGGGGATTTAAACGTGAGTGAACTACAAAAGGTAACGGTCATCGGAGCAGGTTTGGCGGGCAGCGAAGCTGCCTGGCAAATTGCAAGCCGTGGAGTGCCAGTTAAGTTATATGAAATGAGGCCGGTTGTAAAAACACCAGCACATCATACAGATAAATTTGCCGAACTGGTATGCAGTAATTCCTTGCGGGCAAACGGCCTAACGAATGCAGTAGGCGTACTGAAGGAAGAGATGAGAATACTGAACTCCTTGATTCTGAGTGCAGCAGATCGTCATGCTGTTCCGGCTGGCGGTGCATTGGCAGTGGATCGTGACGGATTTTCCGGTCATATTACTGATACGCTTCATCAACACCCTTTGATCGAGGTTGTTAATGAAGAGCTTCAGGAAATCCCACAGGACGGTATTGTGGTCATTGCGACGGGGCCTTTAACTTCTCCAGCTTTGTCGGAACAGATTAAATCGCTGATGGGAGAGGAGTATTTTTATTTTTACGATGCGGCAGCCCCGATTGTAGAAAAGGACTCTATCGACATGAGCAAGGTTTATCTGGCTTCCCGTTATGATAAGGGAGAAGCAGCGTACTTGAATTGTCCGATGAACGAAGCGGAATTTGATGCTTTTTATGAGGCTCTGATTACGGCTGAGGTAGCGCAAGTCAAGGAATTCGAAAAAGAAATTTATTTCGAAGGCTGTATGCCCATCGAAGTGATGATGCAACGTGGGAAACAAACGGCATTGTTCGGACCGATGAAACCTGTGGGTCTCGTAAATCCACATACAGGTGAACTGCCCCACGCAGTTGTTCAGCTTCGGCAGGATAACGCCGCAGGAACGCTGTATAATCTGGTTGGTTTCCAGACTCACCTCAAATGGGGGGAGCAAAAGCGTGTATTTTCAATGATTCCGGGTCTTGAAGAGGCAGAGTTTGTTCGTTACGGTGTGATGCATCGCAATACCTTTATTAATTCTCCGCAGCAACTTCATCCAACCTATCAGTTCAAGGGAAGAAGTAATCTATTCTTCGCCGGACAAATGACCGGTGTAGAGGGATATGTGGAGTCGGCGGCTTCTGGTCTGCTGGCCGGGATGAATGCGGCACGAGCAGCGCGTGGACAGGAAATGTTTGTATTTCCTGCAGAAACGACATTAGGCAGCATGGCGCGGTATATTACGACCGCTGATTTTAAGCATTTTCAACCGATGAATGCAAATTTTGGTTTGCTTCCAAAGTTGGAGAAACGGATTCGTAACAAAAAGGAAAAAAATGAAGCTCTCGCTAATCGCGCGCTGGAAAGTTTGCATGGTTATATCAACGAAACGGGAGTTATGTCAGCTGAAGTACAGGCATAAGGATGAAGGAAAAGGAGGAGCGCGTTATGGATATGTCCTTTCATGCTACCACCATCTGCGCTGTACGCCACAATGGCAAAGGAGCTATTGCGGGTGATGGACAGGTAACGTTCGGCAACAGTGTTGTAATGAAGCAGACGGCAAAAAAAGTGCGCAGATTGTATCGTGGTCAGGTCGTTGCGGGATTTGCGGGTTCGGTGGCAGATGCTATCACGTTATTTGAAAAGTTCGAAAATAAGCTAGAGGAACACCACGGAAATCTTCAAAGAGCAGCCGTGGAACTGGCCAAGGACTGGCGTCAGGATCGTATTCTGCGCAAGCTGGAAGCGCTCATGATTGTGATGGACTCATCCGGAATGCTGCTCATTTCTGGAGGCGGCGAAATTATCGAGCCGGATGATGATGTGCTTGCGATTGGCTCAGGTGGTAATTTTGCATTGGCGGCTGCCCGTGCTTTCAAACGCCATGGCTCTGGCATGGAAGCAAAGGACATGGCACGGGAAGCGCTAGAGGTTGCTTCGGAAATATGTGTGTATACGAACAATCAGATTATCGTGGAAGAACTGTAAATCGGCTCTGAGTATTCAAGGGTGGAGGAGTGCAAAATGAATAATCAATCGTTGACGCCCAGACAAGTGGTATCCGAGCTGGATAAGTATATTGTCGGACAAAAGGAAGCTAAAAAATCTGTTGCTGTTGCCTTGCGTAACCGTTATCGGCGTAGTAAGCTACCGGATGATATCCGGGATGAAATTGTGCCTAAAAATATTTTGATGATCGGACCGACAGGTGTGGGTAAAACTGAAATTGCACGTAGACTTGCACGGCTCGTGGGGGCTCCTTTTGTCAAGGTAGAGGCGACCAAATTTACAGAAGTGGGTTACGTCGGTCGTGATGTGGAATCCATGGTGCGTGATCTGATGGAAACCTCCATTCGCATCGTTAAGACGGAACGAACAGAGAATGTGAAGGACAAAGCGGAGGACATGGCAAATGAACGGATTGTCAGCATCCTTGTACCTGCAGAAAAGTCAAACAAATCGCAACGTAATCCCTTTGAAATGCTGTTTGGCAATAACACGGGAACTTCGGTAGAAGAAGAACCACCACAACAGGATGGATCTTTGGCGGAAAAGCGCCGTAAGGTTAAATTCGATCTGTTATCCGGTAAGCTTGAAGATGATGTCATAGAGATTGATGTGGAGGATACTGCACCCAATATGCTCGATATGTTTGCTGGGCAAGGGAATGAACAAATGGGTATGAATATGCAGGAGATGTTCGGAAGTTTTCTGCCCAAGCGGACGAAGAAGCGCAAGCTACCAGTCAAGGAAGCTCGCAAGGTGTTGATTCAAGATGAAGCCGCCAAATTGATCGATATGGATGATGTGATTCAGGAGTCTGTGAAGCGTGCTGAGCAATCCGGTATTATTTTTATTGATGAAATAGATAAGATTGCCAGCCAGGGTAAGGGTAGTGGCCCCGATGTGTCAAGAGAAGGCGTCCAGCGCGATATTTTACCTATTGTCGAGGGATCTACCATCATGACCAAATACGGTCCGGTAAGAACAGATTACATTCTGTTTATTGCTGCAGGTGCTTTTCATGTTGCAAAACCATCTGACCTGATCCCTGAGCTTCAGGGCCGTTTCCCAATCCGTGTGGAATTAAGTAGCCTGACCTTGGATGAGTTTGTGTCGATATTGACGGAGCCTAAAAATGCGCTGACCAAGCAATACACTGATTTACTCCGTACTGAGGAGATTGAAGTCGAATTTTCTGAGGAAGCGATCCGTGAGATTGCCAGCATTGCTGAGTCTGTAAATCGCAACACCGAAAATATTGGCGCACGTCGTTTGCATACCATTCTAGAAAAGCTGCTGGAGGATCTGTCGTTTGAAGCACCAGAGCTTACATTGGATCATATGATCATTACCCCGGAATATGTACGTGAGAAGCTGGGAGATATTGCCCAAAACAGGGACCTTAGTCAGTATATTTTATGAATAGGGTTTCTAAAAATAGGGTGTGTGGTCCAGAATAACACTATCTTGCACCGTCGTTTAGACCTAGATAATGGTCAAGTTGATGATTTTTCTGTCTATTCCAAAAGTAGGACGTATAATCTTTTACAGGTGTAAAGTGCTAAGAAAACATTCATTTTCTTGAAATAAACCTGAAAAATTTAACATTTTATGCATCTAAAGCCCTCTTTTTTAAAAAAGATAGGGCTTTTTTCTTATTGTAATTAGGTCCCAACTCTACGAAACTTAGAATATATGACAGAAAGTTATTATTTTCTACTTAAGACCTAAAAGAAATGTATAATTATGAAATTTTATTGTCGAAAAAAAGTGAAAAATCTTGTTTTATTGAATCTTACTTTGGAGTAGACGCTGGGAGGGAGGAGCTAAATGAATCTGCTGGGTGATATGAGCTTTCAAAAGCTTCAGGCAGGTGTACAGGCGGCAAATACGAGACAACGTGTGATGGCGGACAATATATCCAATGCGGATACCCCGTATTTTAAGCGTTCGGAGGTTTCATTTGAAGAACTGCTTCAGCAGCAAATGGACGGTGATGTCACACCACTACGTGGAAAAGTAACCAATTCAAGACATTTTCAAATAGGACCTGTGAACTCCATTCCAGATGCCACGGTCACCAAAGATGGGTACTCAGTCATGAATAACAATATGAACAACGTAGATATCGACAGAGAAATGAGTCTTATGGCTGAAAATCAACTAAGATATAATACCTACATCCAAGAAATTAATGAGCGCATCAAAATGATGAGAACAGCGGTAGAAGGGAGATAGGACTAGGTGAAGATTAACAACGGCTTTGATATTAGTGCATCTGCTCTTACGGCCCAACGGTTGCGGATGGACGTTATATCTAGCAACATTGCCAACGCAGAGACAACTCGGGCGAAAGTAGAGAATGGACAAGCAGTTCCATATCGGAGAAAAACGGTTGTTTTGGAGCCGAACCAATCTGGCTTTGCCGATGTTTTAAAGGCTCAAATGGAAGGAAGTAGCACAAGCGCTGCTGGCGTTAAGGTTTCGCAAATTCAGGAAGATCAGTCACCTTTGAAGCCTGTGTACAATCCGGGTCACCCGGACGCTGATAAAGATGGCTATGTATATATGCCTAATGTAGACATTATGAAAGAAATGGTCGACATGATTTCCGCAACACGCTCATACGAAGCCAATGTAACAGCTCTGAATGCATCAAAGGCTATGGTTTCCAAAGCGCTTGAAATCGGTCGCTAAGTTCTAGGACTACTAACTACTTAATAGGGAGAGTAAAACATGATTCAGAACGCCATGTTTAATGTACAGACACCGGTAATACAGCAGATTCAATCGCCTAACAATGAGTTGACGAAAGCGACGCCTTCCGAATCCTTGAAGGATTTTGGTTCCTTCCTAAAGGATGCTCTCAATGAAGTAGGGCAGCAGGAAGCCGCTACGCACCAGATGTCCGACCAATTCATGGCAGGCAAAGTTGATGTAGATCAGGTCATGATCACTTCCCAACAAGCGCTGCTTTCCCTGCAGCTTACTACACAGGTCCGAAACAAAGCGATCGAAGCCTATCAGGAGATCATGCGTACACAGATGTAAAGAGGGTTTAGCAAAGTTTCGGATGGGGTGACGGAGTGAACGAGAGAATCGCCCAATATCGGGATAAGATTTCCGGGTATTGGAATAATTTCAGCAAAAAACAGAAGATATTACTTGTTTCGACATTAGCATTCATCATTATCGCCGTTGTAGTGCTAACGATGCAGTTTACTAAAACCGAGTATGAAGTGGCTTTCCGAGATTTAAATGCTAACGATGCAGCCGGAGTCATTAAATATCTCGATTCTGCGGGTATACCGTATCAACTTAATGCTGGTGGGACACAAATCTCAGTCCCAACCGCTAATGCGGATAAGGCGAAGGTAGATGTTGGGTCTCAAGGCCTGATTCAGAAGGGTTCAATCGGCATGAGTGCTTTTGACCAGTCCTCCTCTGCCATTGGTATGACGGAGAACGAGTTCAATGTGAAGTACAATAATGCATTGAACGGCGAAATACAGCAACTGTTGGAACGGATGGATGGTGTCCAAAGCTCCAAAGCTGTCATTAATATGCCAAAGGAAAACATTTTTGCCGGACTTGAAGAAAAGGACAAAGCCTCCGCTTCGATTCAAATGGAATTCGAGCCTGGCTTTACTCCAAATCAGCAAGCGATCGACGGATATTTTAATCTGGTAAAAACGGCCGTACCGAATCTGCCAGTGGAAAACATTACGATCACCAATAAGGAATATGAGTTGATTCCAACGGCCAAGGGCGGCCAAGGTGGGCTCACTAGTGGTGTTCAGGAAAACATGGCTCTACAGAAGAAGTTTGAGAGCGATGTAAGGAATAATGTTCAACAATTTTTGTCGAAAATTGTTGGAGACGACAAGGTAAATGTGCTGGTTATGTCCCAGCTAAATTTCGACAAAGTAACATCAAAGGAACAAATGGTCACACCTGTTGATCAAACGAAAATGAAGGGTATTGAAATTAGCGCCCAACAAATTCAGGAAAGCTATACGGGCAGTAGTGGACAAACCGGAGGAGTTGCAGGAACAGGAACACAGGATGTTCCAGGCTATCCTGGAGGAGCTAATTCCGGCAATACCAGCTCAGATAAGAGCTCAAGTACGATTAACTACGAAGTTAACCGAATTGCAAGGGATATTATCCAAAGTCCGTACACTGTAAAAGATTTAACCATTAATGTAGCAGTTGAACCACCAACAGGTCAGCAAACGTTGGATACTGCAACTCAGACAGCAATTCAAAATATTTTGGTTAATATTGTAAGAGCGTCGTTAGCGAATTCTGGTACTACTATTACAGACGCTGATTTGGCTAAGAAGGTTTCAGTGTTCTCACAAGCTGTTCCGGCGCCTGCGAGCACGAATACATTCTTCTCAGCTTCCAACCCTTGGCTATGGGGCATCGGAGCTGCTGTTCTGGCACTGCTGGCGGGTGTAATCTTCCTCATCGTACGCGGTCGTCGTAATCAGGAAGAAGAGTTGGATGAAGAATTGCAACTCATGCCAACGCCGACGGAGTTCCCGTCTATTACCATGGAAAGTGTGACAAATGAAAGTCAAGTGCGTAAACAGCTTGAAAGTCTGGCGAAAAAGAAACCCGACGAATTCGTCAATCTGCTTCGTACATGGCTGGCTGACGAATAGAGGTGAGTTCATTGGCAAAGGCAAGCAGTCAAGGTTTAACGGGAAGACAGAAAGCGGCTATACTTCTGATCACAATGGGACCAGAGGTATCTGCTCAAATATTCAAGCATTTGCGTGATGAGGAGATCGAGCAACTTACATTGGAAATTGCCAATGTGCGGAAGGTCGATGCCATTGAGAAGGACTCCATCATGGCCGAGTTTCATCAAATTTGTTTGGCTCAGGAGTACATTTCCCAAGGCGGTATTAATTACGCTAAAGAAATATTGGAAAAAGCACTCGGATCGCAAAAAGCAGTTGAGGTCATTAACCGTCTAACAGCGACGTTACAGGTAAGACCCTTCGATTTTGCCCGCAAGGCTGATCCAAACCAGATATTGAATTTTATACAGAATGAGAATCCGCAAACGATTGCTCTCGTGCTTTCGTACTTGCAATTCGAGCAGGCGGCTGCAATTCTGTCGTCTCTGCCACAGGAAAAACAGGCAGATGTGGCCCGGCGTGTCGCTGTCATGGACAGTACATCTCCGGAAGTTATTTCCCAGGTGGAACGAGTGTTAGAGCAAAAGCTATCTGCAACCGCAACGCAGGATTATACAAATGCGGGTGGTATCGAGTCCATTGTTCAGATTTTGAATGGCGTAGACCGCGGAACCGAACGTACGATTCTCGACTCGCTTGAAATTCAAGATCCAGAACTGGCTGAGGAAATCAAGAAAAGAATGTTCGTGTTCGAGGATATCGTCAATGTGGACAACCGTTCCATTCAGCGCATTATCCGCGATATCGACAATGCAGATTTGCAATTGGCGCTTAAAGTGTCCAGTGAAGAAGTACGCGATGTGATTTTCCGAAATATGTCGAAACGTATGGCAGAAACCTTCAAAGAGGAAATGGAGTACATGGGACCGGTGCGGTTGCGTGATGTGGAAGAAGCACAGACACGTATCGTATCGACAATCCGCAGATTGGAAGAGGCCGGTGAGATTATAATCGCACGCGGCGGAGGAGATGACATCATTGTCTAACTTGATCAAATCTTTCCAATATGTTCCTGTAGAGGCTTTGAAAACAATTGATGTGGCACATACGTATGCGCCAGAAACGACGGATGAAGAAATCACAACTGAATATACGGAGCCGGAGCCTCAGCGTGATCACGAGGCTGAACGGCTACGGGATGAAATGCTGAATGATGCTAAGGATTTTGCCGAACGTCAGGTTCGCGAGGCAGCTGAAGAAGCGGAACGGATGCTTCAGGAGGCACAGCAGCAGATTGAAGCCTGGTGGCAGGAACGACGCGAGCATGACGAGCAGTTAACTCAGTCGTTAAAAGCTGATGGGTTTCAGCAAGGATATGAAGAAGGTCAGAAGCTGGCTGAGGCCGAGCTCCAGACGAAATCAGAGCAGATGATGGAAGAAGCACAGGATATTCTGCGTCAGGCCTATGAGATCAAGGAACAACTGATTCAGGAAGCTGAGCCTTTCCTGGTTGAACTGAGTAGTGCTATTGCTGAGAAGGTCATTGAGAAACAGCTTAGCCTTGAGCCTGAATACACGATTGAATTAATTCGTAAAAATTTGGCTCGTAAGCGGGAAAAAGGAACCATTACATTGTGTGTGTCGCCTCAGCATTTCGCATTTGTGCAAGGTGCACGAGAAGAATTGTCATTAACTGTCGATTCGCAGGCAGAACTGCAAATTATTCCTGATGGTACTGTGAAAGATCGCGGTTGTGTTATCCGTTCTTCCTTTGGAAGTGTGGATGCGCGGATTGATACGCAATTAGCTGAGATCAAAAAGGAATTATTGCGTCTGGCACATGAGAATGAGGAGCGAAGACATGAAGGGGCTTAATGCGCAGCGCTACATGGATCATTTGCGCCAGCTGGACCCGGTTCGGGTAAATGGCAAGGTTACGCAGGTTATCGGCCTGATGGTTGAATCGGAAGGTCCAGACGCCAGTATCGGGGATGTTTGTTACATTTATCCGGGTAAAACGGCAAAGCCGTTGCAAGCGGAGGTCGTAGGCTTCAGGGACAATAAAGTGCTTCTGATGCCACTTGGAGAACTGCAATCCATTGGTCCCGGTTGTGATGTTGTAGGAACAGGGAAACCGTTGAATGTGCAGGTCGGGTCGGAGCTGTTAGGCAAAGTGCTGGACGGATTGGGTCAGCCTCTGGATGGCTCATTGATTCCCTCTCGAATGGCGAGATATTCAACCTTCAATATTCCGTCCAATCCGCTGAATCGTCCGCGTGTGCAGGAACCAATCAGTATCGGGGTGCGCGCTATCGACGGGTTGCTTACTATCGGTAAAGGACAACGGGTTGGTATTTTTGCAGGTTCGGGTGTAGGTAAAAGTACCTTGATGGGAATGATTGCTCGTAATACGGAAGCTGATGTGAATGTAATTGCCTTGATCGGGGAACGTGGACGCGAGGTGCTGGACTTTATTGAACGGGATTTAGGTCCAGAGGGACTAGAACGTTCCGTGGTCATTGTGGCAACTTCCGACCAGCCTGCGTTAATCCGTATTAAGGGTGCACTTATTGCAACGACGATCGCGGAATATTTTCGGGATCGCGGGTTGAATGTCATGCTGATGATGGATTCAGTTACCCGGTATGCGATGGCCCAACGTGAAGTGGGACTAGCCGTAGGGGAGCCGCCAGCAATGAGAGGGTACACACCTTCCGTGTTTGCTAGTCTACCTAAGCTTCTAGAACGTGCAGGGACAGGTCCTACTGGCTCCATAACCGCTTTTTATACGGTACTGGTCGATGGTGATGATATGAACGAGCCCATCGCGGATGCGGTGCGCGGGATTTTGGATGGACACATTGTCTTGAATCGTGGGATTGCGAACAAAGGACATTTTCCCGCAATTGATGTGTTAGCGAGTATTAGCCGGGTTATGAAGGATATCGCACCACGAGATCAGATAGACGCTGCCGAGAACATTAAGCGCTTGATGGCCGTCTACAAAGATTCGGAGGACCTGATTAATATCGGGGCCTATCAGCAGGGTTCAAATGCAGAAATTGACGAATCCATGGAGCGTATACGGGATATATGGGATTTTACAAGACAAAGAACAGATGAAAAGGCTGAGCTGGACGAGGTAAGGGAGCGTTTGATTTCTGAATTTACGAGGAGATGAAGGTTGAACGATGAGATTTCAGTATTCCTTTCAGAAAGTTGTAGACTTGAAAACCAACGAAAAGTCACAGGCCGAATGGTTGCTTTCCAGTGCTGTCGGACAATTGCAGGCTGAGGAGCAGACATTAACACAGCTTGTAGGCGAAAGGAATCGGGTCATATCAGCCATTCAAAAGGCTGCCGAGGATTGCGCGCCACTCTCTACTATTCAGGAATTACAGGCTTATGTTAATCATCTGGACCAATGTATTACACGCAAGCATAGGGATGTTCAATATGCGCAGCAAAATGTGCAAAGCAAACAAACCGTTTTGACCGATAAAATGCTGGATGAACAGGTTTGGCTGAAAGCGAGAGAGAAGGCCAACGTGAAATTCCAACAGGAAATGCTCCTGCGCGAGCAGAACGAGCTGGATGAAATGGCTTCCGTGCGATTTGCCATGAAAGCCCGGTAAGCGGAAAGTCATAGGATACGCATATCAGCTGCCTGAGGAGGAAGACGATGGCACAGAAGTTAGCAGAAAATGAACTGGATATGGATTTAGGAAAAGAATCAGGCGGGGGATTTGAACGGTTTATGTTTTTCCTGATTCCGATTGTGTTCACAATCGTTCTGGTCGGGGTCCTGCTTACATTGTTCAATATGGACTTCAGAAGCGAAATGATTTCATTAGGGAACAAAATACCAGTTGTTAAAAATTGGGTGCCTGAACCGAAAGATAAGGCTACCCAGACGAAAGAGGCAGATCAGAAGGCACAGTCTGAAAGTTCTGAAGCAACCATTCAGCAGTTAAAGGCAGATTTAGCCAAGCAGACGGAGGAGCTTAAAAAGGCTACCGCTGCTAGGACGACACAAGATAAAAAGGTTACTGAACTGCAGAATCAGGTCAATACGCTGCAAACGCAACAGGAACAGCAGCCACAGGCCAGTCAGCAGGGACAGGCTGGTACGCAAACTACAGGTGGAACAACAAATGAAGATCCTTATGTAAAACAGGCCAGAGATCTTGCTAGCATGTATGAAGGAATGACAGCTAGTAAAGCGGCACCGATTATGGAGAATCTGACTACGGAAGAGACTGTGCAGCTGCTAAGCTACATGGACCCTGCCAACAGTGCAAAGATTTTGCAAAAGATGGACGCTAAAAAAGCAGCCGATATTACTATGGCTCTGAAAAACGTAACGCCATCTACGGATTTGTCAGTTGCTGCGTTGCAGTCTCGTCTGAAAAAGGATCAAGGTACCACAGCTGGCACGACGAGTAAGAGTTTGCAAAGCACTCAAATCAGTAGCACATTTGCTTCCATGGACAAGAAGAGCGGTGCCGAACTTATTTTACAAACTTACAAAATCAGTCCAGACAAGGCATTAAACATATTAAATACAGTAGATGATTCGACACGTGGTTCTTTACTACAAAATATGTCTGCCAAGGATGCGGCTCAGACTGCAAAAATTTTGAACAAACTGATGGGCAGTAAGTAATTTAAATGAAGGGAGGTGAAAAATAAATGACCCTTATTTCTCAAAGTGTATCGCTCAGCTCCAGTCAAACAGCTAGCAGTACGACAGCCTCAACAACGAGTACAGCCACGGCTGCCGGAGCAACCACGGGTGCTTTTAATCAAACACTTACGCAAATGATGACAGGCGGGCAAACGGACTCAGCAGGCACAGATGCGAACGGTTCTCCATTAGTTATGGTACTTCCGCTGATTGCAACCGGAGAATCCACGGAAGCTCCAACCGAGCCGCTGGTCGAAACACTGGCTCCTTTGCTGCAAAATCTCGAAAAGCTGGATGATCAGGTAGCTGCCGATCCTGCTCTGCTTGCTTCTCTGCAAGCGTGGATTCAGCAAGTACAACAGTTTTTGCAAGGCGACGGAACAAATCAACAGTTAAACGGTGGAGAAACGTCAGAGGCGACAGGCTTAACAGCCTTGGCAGCCAACCCGGCTACTCTTCGATTTGCATTGCAGGACGCTTTGTCACAACTTGCCAATGTAGCAGAGCAGGCTTCTGGAGACCAAAAGTCCCAGGTGGCACAGTTGCTACAATCGCTCCAAAGCGCAACGGCAGGGACGGGAGCTATTTCCGATGAGCAGTGGAATGGTGTAATGAAAGCTGTGGAACTTGCTGATGGTGGGGATTCACAAGCGGTTCAGCCTTCTGCAAATCGAGCAAATGGTACTCAGACCGTAGCTACAGCTACTACAGACAAACAGGTTGTTGTTTCTCAGCAGCAAGCAAGTCAGGGCGAAACTAATCAGCAAGGTTCAGAAGGGCAACGTTCATCAACTAATATTCTCGTTCAGTCTACAGTTAAGACGACTGGAGCGGATGAAGCGAGTGCATTCGTAGATGCAACTGAGCAAGCGGATCCGACAGCAACTGACAATCAGACTCCAGTGATCACAACTGCGGGACAGCTTTCGGTACAAACGCAAGGAACAACACCTTCGGCTCCAGCTCAACCAGTCGTACATGTACGGCAATTTGCCAAGGAGATGACCGAATTTGTAGTTCAGAAACTTGACATTGTAAAACACACTGGTTTGACGGAAGCGACTATCATGCTTCGTCCAGATCATCTGGGCCAGCTGGAGGTTAAGCTGACAATGCAAAATGGTCATCTGGTTGCCCAGTTCATGACTGAGCATAGCGGAGCGAAGGATTTGCTGGAACAGCAAATGTCGCAGCTGCGTTCGAGCCTGCAGAGCCAAGGTATCCAGGTAGATAAGGTAGAAGTAACGCACAATGAGTCGCTTTCCTCCCATATGTATCAGGATGGACGCGGATCTGGAGCTAATCAGCAGCAGCAATCCAACCAACGTTCCAAAGCTCGTGGTAGAGAAGAGAGCGAGGATGCTATGAAGGTAGCTGAAATGGCAGAAGAGCTTCGTAACTGGACAGCAGAACAACGCGCAGATGATATGAATCGGACAGGCTCCTTTACAGCACAAGCGTAATGATGGAGGTGAGAACACAATGACGACTACAGACAACAATGTATCCACCAGTAACGTCTGGCCGAATTACAATGTGAATAATGTCAAAACAGCAAGTGCCAAGGATACTAAAACGATGGGTAAAGATCAATTTCTGAAAATTTTGATCACCCAGCTACAAAATCAGGATCCGATGCAGCCTTTGGAGGATAAAGAATTTATCGCTCAAATGGCCCAGTTTTCCTCGGTGGAACAACTGATGAACATTTCTACGCAGTTGAATGCATTAGGACAGTCTTTGGGTACGGCTTCCGGTTTGATAGGAAAAGAAGTCAGCTGGATTGAGGCAGGTAAAAAAGACTCCATTACAGGTGAAGCAGGCGCGGGTACAGTGAAAAGTGGAATCGTGGATTCCATCGTTATTCGCGACGGTGTGCAGTATGCCAAAATGGGAGCGGCTGAGGTAGCATTAAAAGATGTAACATCAGTAAGCCAGGCTAACACAACGACTCCCGCTACAGATACATCGGATACTTCATCTTCTTCCTCTACTGGAAGCGGTGAGAACTCATGAATGACAGGCTAACGGTCGGACGCCTTTTTCCCGCCAACGTGCCCCCGGCAGCAATCTCACAAAACCGAGTAAATTCGGTATCCAAGGATGCCAGACCGTTCGGTCAGGTATTGCAGGATCAGGTGCTCAAGCTGAGCAACCATGCAGCCAAGCGTCTGGAGCAGCGGGGAATAGAGTTGAGAAGTGACCAAATGGCGAAAATTAACTCTGCTGTGGATAAAGCAGCTGCCAAAGGCGCCAAAGAATCATTGATTTTAATGCAGGATATGGCTTTGATTGTAAGTGTACCTAATCGAACAGTTGTTACCGCGATGGATAAGAAATCCATGGAGGATAACGTATTTACGCAGATAGATAGTGCTGTAATTATTTCATGAAAAATGTATACGAAGTGGCTGGCCCGAATAGGAAAGCCATGAAAAAGCCGCGGATCGACTGATGCGGTCAACTAAGCAACCAATCAGAGGAGGATTTATACTCAATGTTGAGATCAATGTATTCAGGTGTATCGGGCATGAAGGGCTTTCAAACGAAGCTGGACGTTATCGGTAACAACATTGCAAACGTAAATACTACAGGCTTCAAGTCCAGCCGAGTGATGTTCAAGGATATCTTGAGCCAAACGAGTTCAGGCGCAAGTGCACCAGACGGAACCACAACCGCCGGGCAGAATGCCAAGCAGGTAGGTTTGGGGGTATCGGTCAGTTCAATTGATACACTGCACCTTCCAGGTAGTGCAATGACTACGAATAACCCAACGGATTTACGTATTAACGGTGACGGATTTTTCCTGGTCAAAATGAATGATGCACAGGAAGTTCCTTATCTGACTCGTGCGGGCGATTTCCACATAGATGCAAACCGAAATCTGGTTACATCTGATGGATTTTTCGTAGGAGATGCGGGTGGAGATCCCATCACACTTGCTGACAATGTTACGGCAGTCTCTATCTCACAGGACGGTACAATTGTACAACAATTGGATGACGGAACAGTTGATAATGGTACACAAATTGGATTAGCCAGAGTCACGAATCCAGAAGGTTTAGAAAAAATCGGTGGGAGCTTGTACCGTACTACGGTCAACTCAAATATTGATGCAATTGAGCCTGGAGCAGCCAACTCAGAGGGGCGTGGAGCTATCATCGCGGGTCAGCTGGAAATGTCCAACGTTGATCTGACAGGCGAATTTACCGAAATGATCGTAGCTCAGCGCGGATTCCAAGCGAACTCGCGTATCATTACGACCTCGGATGAAGTGCTTCAGGAAGTTGTAAACTTGAAACGATAATCTCATTTAAACGCGGAGGAGTAGAGGCTCCTCCGCACCTATCAGGAGGTTGGTGTTACGATGATCCCGTTAACGCGGCTGAACGGCTCGCCTATGTGGCTTAATGCGCTGCTCATTGAGACTGTGGAGGAAACACCGGATACATACGTCACTTTGGTGACGGGGAAACGGTTGATTGTATTGGAAAAAGCGGCAGATGTCGTCTCCTTGATCAAGGGTTACAGCCGTGAAATCGGCATGCATGCCGCCACGATAAAAGTGCAACAAATGGAGGAAGACGAATGAAGAAGATGCTGCCATGGCTCATTACAATTTTACTCGCGATTACTTTGATTGCAGGCGCGGCCTTTGTACTTATACCAGCGCTTAGCGGGAAGAAGTCGGAAGTCATACCGAATGCGCAAGCTGCTCAAGCAGAACAACTTCCAAGATTGTCAGCAGATGAATTGGTGGAAGTGAGCTCTGAAATTACCGGTATCAAAACGAATTTGGCAGACGCAGATTACATTGTCCAGATGAACCTATCTTTTCAATTGAACGATGCCAAAGCAAAAGAATCTTTTGAAAAAATCAAAGATATCAGTATTAAGCCCATCGTTATTCAATTACTTGCAGACACCAAACCTGATGAGCTCAGAACGGCTAAAGGCCGGGACCAGTTCAGTGACAAGCTGACGGATCTCATCAACAAGTCGCTCCCTGAAGGTCACCTGGGGAACGCCAAAATTACAGACTTTTTGCTGGCAGCCATTTGATTCCAGGTGAACTTGTCAGGAACACGTAAGGGGGTGAATAACATTGGTGGATGTACTGTCACAAGGGGAAATTGATGCCCTTTTAGCAGCTCTTTCGTCCGGTGAAATGGATGCGGAAGAACTTAAAAAGGAAGATACCCAAAAGAAAGTTCGCGCTTATGATTTTAAAAGAGCGCTTAGGTTTTCCAAGGATCATATACGGAGTCTGACGCGGATACACGAGAACTTTGCACGGTATCTGACCACATATTTTTCAGCGCAGCTTCGTACTTTTGTCCAAATTAATGTCGTTCAGGTGGAGCAGCTTCCTTATGATGAATTCATTCGCTCCATTCCAAAAATGACCATTCTAAACATTTTTGAAGCTGAACCGCTGGAAGGCCGTATGGTGCTTGAGGTTCACCCGAACGTTGCTTATGCCATGTTGGACAGGCTACTCGGAGGAACAGGTTCGGCACCGTCAAAGGTTGCTGCGTTGACCGAAATCGAGACGACGATCATGGAGCGAATTTTCAGTCGTACCTTTGATAGCCTGCAAGAGGCTTGGAAAACGGTACTAGACATTGAACCGCGCCTAGAGGCGATGGAAACAAATCCGCAGTTTATGCAGATTGTTTCGCCGAATGAAACGATTGCTCTGATTTCGCTTAGCACCAAAATTGGTGATACCACAGGGATGATTAACCTCTGTATCCCGCACGTGGTATTGGAACCCATTATGGCTAGACTGTCCACGCACCAGTGGTTTACATCCGAAAAGAAATCAAGGGCGCCCGAAGAGATCGACGCCTTGAGATTACGGGTCACCAAAGCAGAGCTCCCTATTATTGCGGAGTTGGGTGAATCCCGGATAAATGTAGCCGAGTTTCTGGGTCTTTCGGTAGGGGATGTCATTTCATTGAACAAGCCTGTCAAAGAAGGACTATCCATCCGGGTAGGCGAGAAATTGAAGTTTATGGGAAGTCCCGGCATGGTAAGAGATCGTGTTGCCGTACAAATTGATGAAATTGTCAACGAAGGAGTTGAAGAAATTGACGAGTAAAGACTATTTGTCCCAGGAGGAAATCGATGCCTTGCTGAAACAGTCTGAAGCGGGGACGGATTCTACTCCCGCCAACAAGACCGTTGACGATTTTCTGACTCCTCTGGAGCAGGATGCTCTCGGGGAAATCGGTAATATAACGTTCGGCAGCGCAGCTACGGCTCTTTCCACACTGCTCGGTCAAAAGGTGGATATTACGACACCTAAAGTTTCAATTATTACCCGTTCTGAATTTGAAACTGCATTTCCAAAGCCACACGTAGCTGTACATGTAAATTATGTCGATGGATTCGAGGGTATTAACTCACTCGTAATCAAAAAGCGTGATGCACAAGTGATAGCGGACTTAATGCTTGGTGGTGAAGGAAACCCAGTAGATGAAGAATTGAATGAAATCCACATCAGTGCCGTGCAGGAAGCGATGAACCAGATGATGGGGTCGTCGGCGACCTCTATGTCTACCATGTTTAATCGTTTTGTTAATATCTCTCCACCGGGGATTGATATTTTGGATCCTATGCACGGTGATGGAGTATCCAGTCTGCCGGATGAAGAGACGCTCATTACAGTATCCTTCCGGTTATTGATCGGGGATCTTATTGACTCTACGCTGATGCAATTGTTACCTGTTAATTTCGCCAAAAAAATGGTGAGCATCCTAATGAATGGCGGAGAGGAAGAGGAACAACCGCAAGCGTCCGCACAGCAGGTAGCTGCAACAGCAACTCCTGAAGCGCCGCAACAAGCTAGCGTTCCGCAGCAACCGCCTGCACCAGCCTATCAGCAGCCGCCTGCAGCCGCGCAGGCGCCGCAAGACCCAAGCTA
Source organism: Paenibacillus sp. FSL R10-2748 (assembly GCF_038005565.1). Taxonomy (NCBI): domain Bacteria; kingdom Bacillati; phylum Bacillota; class Bacilli; order Caryophanales; family Paenibacillaceae; genus Paenibacillus; species Paenibacillus sp. FSL R10-2748. The sequence goes on along the minus strand of NZ_JBBOTK010000001.1, from coordinate 319,486 downwards.
TGGGCAACAACCGCCAATGTATCCTCAAGACCCGGGATACGGGCAGCAGGGCGCTCCAGGCTATGGAACACCGGGTTATGGAATGCCAGCTGGTGTACCACCGCAAGCTCCTTACGGAACGCCTCATCACTACGGCGCAGTACCGGGACGTAATGTAAATGTACAACCTGTACAATTTTCTAACTTGCAGTCCGGTGCATTTGCGCAAGTGGATGAAAACAATTTAAATTTATTGATGGACATTCCCCTTAGAGTCACCGTAGAATTAGGAAGGACCCAAAAGCAAATTAAAGATATTCTGGAGCTCTCACAAGGTTCAATTATTGAACTGGACAAGCTTGCCGGGGAGCCGGTGGACATTTTGGTTAACAACAAACTGATTGCCAAGGGCGAGGTTGTCGTAATCGACGAGAACTTTGGCGTGCGTGTAACAGATATTGTAAGCCAATGGGACCGTATTCAAAAATTACAATAAAAGCATAATTTAGGGAGGATTTATTTCAGATGGCAAACCGTATTTTGATCGTGGACGATGCTGCATTTATGAGAATGATGATTCGGGACATCCTGTCCAAAAATGGATTTGAAGTAGTAGGAGAGGCCCAGGACGGATCACAGGCCATTGAAAAATTCAAGGAGCTTCGTCCGGACCTGATTACGATGGATATCACGATGCCTGAAATGGACGGCATTGCCGCTCTGAAGGAAATCAAACAAATTGACGCGAACGCAAAGGTTATCATGTGTTCCGCGATGGGTCAGCAAGCAATGGTTATTGATGCCATTCAAGCTGGCGCAAAAGATTTTATCGTTAAGCCTTTCCAATCGGATCGGGTTATCGAAGCCATCAACAAAACACTGGGTGTGTAAGGCGCACCCAGTATGGATACACAACAGGGTGCCTCTGACGCATTGAGTACATCCAGCAATATAGGCAACATTGCCTGGGTCCTTTTCGTGCTAATCTTTATCATCGTACTGATCGTGTACTTGATACGGTTTTTGAGTAAAAGAAATCAGAGCTGGTTCAGCAACCGCTCCGTTCGCATACTGGGAGGCGTGGGACTTGGTCCCAATAAATCCCTTCAGCTTGTTGAAGTTGGTAGCAGTGTGTACCTCATTGGTGTGGGAGAAGATATCCGGCTTGTTGACAAAGTATCCGATCCTGAAGAAGTGGAGCAAATTTTGGCCGCACTGGAGCAAGAAGCTTCTCTGCAGCGCGGCCCGATTGCCCCGCTATTCGCTAAAATTGCGGATAAGCTTCGCCGGAACAACGCGGCACAGCAGCAGCCTGAAGAGGAGACATCTTTTCACGAGATGTTTGAATCCAAGCTTCGGCAAATGCCGAATCGCAAGGATAAACTTGAAAAGCTGCGCAATGAGGAGAATACTACAGATCGGTCGGGAGATTCATGAGAAAAAAGATTATACTTGCATGTTTGCTGCTTGTCTTGTTCAGCTTCATTTCGGTGACGGCGGCCTCTGCGGAACCGATTCCGAACATTGATATTCAAGTCGGCAATTCGGACAAAGGACAGCCCGGTGCCACCTCGCTGTCTATTATTTTACTTATTACTGTCATTAGTGTAGCGCCGGCGCTGCTTGTACTTATGACAAGTTTTACGCGAATTGTGATTGTGCTTGGCTTTGTGCGAACTTCGCTGGGAACCCAGCAGATGCCGCCTAATCAGGTGCTTGTCGGGCTGGCTTTGTTTCTCACTTTATTCATTATGGCACCGACGTTCTCAGCTATGAATGAAACTGCACTTCAGCCGTATCTCAAGGGGGATATAACACAGTCTCAGGCGCTGGATAAGGCATCGGTACCGATCAAGACCTTTATGTTCTCTCATACACGTGAGAAGGATCTACTGCTCTTTATGAAATACACCAAGATGGAAAAACCAAAGAATTATCAGGATATTCCACTAACGGTGATGGTTCCGGCTTATGCAATCAGTGAGTTGAAGACGGCATTTCAGATGGGCTTTATGATTTTCATACCGTTTTTAGTTATAGACATTGTGGTGTCGAGTACACTCATGGCTATGGGGATGATGATGCTACCACCAGTAATGATTTCACTTCCTTTTAAAATACTGCTTTTCGTACTTGTAGATGGTTGGTATTTGGTTGTCAAATCATTGCTTCTGAGTTTTAACACATGAATACTTCATGCAAGGACAGCAATCAAGGAGGACGGCAATGACTTCGGAGTTTATTATTTCCCTGGCTGGGCAAGCGGTGTACATTGTACTCAAGGTGAGCGCTCCGATGCTGATTTTGGGGCTAGTCGTGGGTTTGATTATCAGCATTTTTCAGGCGACAACCCAAATTCAGGAGCAAACACTGGCCTTTGTTCCGAAGATTGTCGCCGTATTGCTGGCATTGCTTTTGTTCGGGCCCTGGATATTGACCACATTAGTGGACTTTACGTATAACATTCTGGACAATTTGTACAAATATATAGGTTAGGCTGAATGTTATGAACATATTGTTACAGAGTTTTCCTGTTTTTTTGCTGATTTTTTGTCGGATTACCTCATTTTTTGTAGTAGCGCCTATTTTTTCAACCCGAGGGGTACCTAATATCTTTAAGGTCGGAATTTCAGGATTTCTAGCTTTGGTCGTGTATCTTACATATGGTACGCATCAACAGGTACCGACCGATGTAGCGTATGTGCTCTTAGTGGGCCGTGAAGTGCTGATTGGGTTGTTATTGGGGTTTACTGCATATCTGTTCATGACAGCGATCCAAACCGCAGGTTCTTTTATAGACCTACAGGTGGGTTTCGGAATGGCGAGTGTGTTTGATCCCATGACAGGGGCTTCAACGCCTTTAACGGGGAATTTCAAGTTTGCCATAGCTGTATTGTTCTTTTTAAGTATAAATGGGCACCATCATCTGCTAAATGCTATCTTATACAGCTATGATTGGGTGCCGTTGACAAATGATTTTTTTGTAAAGCTGTATGGTGGCAGTGTAACTGAATTCTTGGTACGTTCTTTTGCGGAATCATTTATGCTTGCTTTTCAAATTGCTGCTCCCATTGTAGTGGCTACCTTTTTAACAGATGTGGGACTCGGTTTTTTAGCTAAAACAGCGCCACAATTCAACATTTTTGTTATTGGTGTACCTCTTAAAATTATTGTGGGACTGTTCATGTTACTGCTTCTCATGCCAAGTTTTGCTTTTATATTCGAAAGATTGTTTTCTGTGATGTTCGAATCCATGCGCAACTTGTTGGATATTATGGGTAATCGTCCTTAATGTCTGGTCTGGAGGAACGTAGTTTGTCATTTAAATATGCTATGAACCTGCAGTTGTTCTCAGGGGAAAAAACGGAAAAAGCTACACCCAAAAAGAAACAGGATGCAAGACAAAAAGGGCAGGTTGCCAAAAGCATGGAGTTGCCCGCCGCTGGTGTCCTGCTGGTTACGTTTTTTTGCCTCATGATTTTCGGCGGGTATTTTAAGGATCATGCTGTTCGACTATTTCGAGATATTTTTGTGAATCGGCTCTCTATGGAGGTAACGCCGAACACAACGCTGCTGATGATGGGCGAGTACGGCGTGCAAATCTTGATTATGCTGGCACCTATTTTTATTGGGGCTATTGTCATCGGGATAGTAGCGAATTACATGCAGATCGGTTTTTTATTAACCGGAGAGGGCATTACGCCCAAGTTTAGCAAGATTGATCCGATTAAAGGATTCAAAAATATTTTTTCCATGAGGTCATTGGTTGAATTCCTGAAATCTGTTTTAAAGATGACCGTAATTGGTTATCTGGTGTACAGCGTACTCTGGAAAACAAAGGCTGACCTACCCAAACTAGCTGAAATGTCCGGCGATCAGATGTTGAGCTTTACAGCTTCATTAACAATGGAACTGGGACTCAAAATTGGTGTGGTGCTGTTCGTTTTAGCGGTGTTGGATTATATGTATCAACGTTACGAGCATGAGAAAAACCTGAAAATGTCCAAGCAGGACATTAAGGATGAATACAAGAAAATGGAGGGTGACCCGCTGATCAAGGGGAAAATTCGCGAGCGTCAGCGCCGTATGGCTATGCAGCGTATGATGCAGGAGGTTCCTAATGCAGATGTCATCATCACCAACCCTACGCACTTTGCTGTGGCTTTGAAATATGACGGTTCGGAGATGGAAGCGCCGCAGATTATTGCGAAAGGGCAAGATTACGTTGCACTCCGAATTAAAGAAATTGCCAAGCAAAACGGCGTAATAACGATGGAAAACAAGCCGCTGGCGCGGGCGCTGTTTCAACGAGCCGAAATCGGGGATGCGATACCAGCTGATCTGTTCCAGGCCGTTGCCGAAGTGCTGGCGTATGTATATAAATTAAAAGGTAAAGTGAAATAAAGGGATCGGAGGGCTAGAGACCCGTGAAAATAAAAGAAATAACTGTCCTTGCAGGCGTCATCGGTATCGTTCTTATGATGATTCTCCCGATCCCATCATGGCTGCTGGATATCCTACTCGTCATTAATATTTCTATTGCTTTGATGATTCTACTCGTTTCTATGAACACGAAGGAAGCATTACAGTTCTCTATTTTCCCTTCATTGTTGCTCATTACCACGTTGTTTCGATTGGCACTTAATATTTCTACAACCAAACTTATTTTAGGTGAGGGCCATGCAGGGGAAGTAGTTGCTACGTTTGGTAGTTGGATTGCAGGAGGGCAAATTGCCGTCGGTTTTGTTGTCTTTCTCATTCTCGTGGTCGTACAGTTCATTGTTATCACCAAGGGATCTGAGCGGGTTGCTGAGGTAGGCGCACGGTTTACGTTGGATGCGATGCCGGGTAAACAAATGAGTATTGATGCTGATCTGAATGCAGGTTTGATCAATGAGCAGCAAGCCCGTGAACGACGCAGTAAAATCGAACGGGAAGCAGATTTTTACGGAGCGATGGATGGTGCGAGTAAATTCGTTAAAGGTGATGCCATTGCTAGTATTATCATTTTGATCATTAACTTGGTCGGTGGCTTTATTATCGGTATGGCCGTTCAGGGAAAAGGATTTCAAGAGGCGCTGTCGACTTATTCTGTCCTCACCATCGGTGACGGACTGGTCAGCCAGATTCCCGCACTGCTCATATCCACGGCGTCAGGCTTGATTGTTACGCGGGCTACGTCGGATGGCAACTTGGCGGAGGATTTAACTGGACAGCTCTTTTCTTATCCAAAACTGATCTACATTGTGGCAGCCACAATTGCATTATTGGGACTTTTCACACCTATTCATATCATTACAACTCTTCCACTGGCGATACTGCTGTTTTTCGCGGCTCGAAGAATGCAGGGCAATATGGAGCGCAAGCAGATAGCCGATGAACAGCTGGAAGAGGAGCAACAAATTGAAGAAGTCCGTAGTCCGGAAAGTGTCATTAATCTGCTTCAAGTAGATCCAATTGAATTTGAATTTGGATACGGGTTAATTCCGCTGGCGGATACACAGCAGGGCGGGGATTTATTAGATCGGATTATTATGATCCGTCGTCAATGTGCTTTGGAGCTGGGTTTGGTTGTGCCGGTCATTCGTATTCGGGACAACATTCAGCTCAAGCCTAACGAGTATGTAATTAAAATTAAAGGTAATACCGTGGGCGGCGGAGAGCTTCTGTTAAATCATTACCTGGCTATGAGTCCAGGATACGACGATGATTCTATTACAGGAATCGAAACGACGGAACCAGCCTTCGGATTGCCTGCGCTCTGGATTGATGAGAACACCAAGGATGTTGCGGAACTATCGGGTTATACCGTAGTTGATCCACCTTCAGTTGTAGCTACTCATCTTACGGAGACGATCAAGAAACATGCTCATGAGTTGCTTGGCAGACAGGAAACACGGTCGCTGGTCGACAATCTCAAAGAGAATTATCCAGTGCTGGTGGACGACCTTATTCCTTCTGTGCTTGCGATTGGGGATGTACAAAAAGTGCTGGCCAAGCTGTTGAAAGAAAAAATCTCCATTCGCGATATGGTGACTATTTTCGAAACATTAGCTGACTACGGCACTTATACAAAAGATCCCGACGTGCTGACTGAATATGTCCGTCAGGCGTTGTCCCGCCAGATTACGCAGCAATTTGCCCAACAAGGGGAGACGTTACGCGTTATTACAGTGGGACCAGGATTGGAGAAGAAAATTGCTGAAAGCGTGCAACAGTCGGAGCAAGGTAGCTACTTGGCTCTTGATCCAGTGTCTACGCAAACGGTGTATCAAAGAATGATGGAGCAAATCAACCGCCTTATTCAATCTGGACAGCAGCCTATTGTGTTAACGTCACCGACAATTCGTATGTATTTGCGGCAAGTGATGGAGCGGACGATGCAGGATGTCCCGGTGCTGTCGTACAGTGAGCTGGAGCCGAACGTTGAAATTCAAAGTGTCGGGGTGGTGAACTTATGAGAGTGAAACGATATGTAGTGGATACCATGCCAGAAGCTATGCTGCAAATCAGGGGTGACTTAGGAACAGACGCCGTCATTTTAAGTACAAAAGAAATGAAGGTTGGCGGTTTCATGGGAATGTTCAGTAAAAAGAAAATCGAAGTGGTTGCTGCGGTAGAGGAGAAGCAACCTCAAAAGCCACGACGGTTTGGACCCTCTTCACAAGAACTTGCCCAGGCGGCTTCACCTCTAATGAACGCTCCTGAACAGCCAGAAAAATCATTTATGCCTGTGGTTCCCAGACAAGCTGCTCCAGAAGCTTATCGACGGGTAACGCAGATGACGGGTGGTTCCAAAGAAGAACAAGCTGAATTAACGATTAATGAAGAACAAGCTGCTTCAGCAACTGAGCATTTGTCATCTAGGTCTGCAAATAATCTGGAGACTATATCTCAAGCACTTGATCATGAAGCATTGCTTTCGAACATGAAATCATCCAGTGAACTGTTTAAACAGCCCATTGAAGTAAGTGCTCCAGATAAGAGCGGAGTAGAGGAAAATCAGGCTCTGCTTAATGAATTGCGGGAAATGAAAGCCATGATGACTCGGTTTTCCCGAAATTCTTCATTGGAAAGTACTTGGCCGGAGCCGTTGCAAGAGATTTGTGAGCATGTACTGGAGCAGGAAGTGGAACGTGATTTACTGGAGTATTGGCTCGAACAGGTATATGTGCGTCGGAGTGAGCACCCTTTTGCGCCTGAAACTTTTGATTGGGAACAAGCCTTTCGTGAGGAAGTGGCCAGTTTTATTCAGACAAGACTGGACAAAGGGATCTCTAAAGATACCAAAATTGTGTATGTGGCAGGTCCTACCGGAGTAGGGAAAACGACAACCATTGCCAAGTTAGCAGCAGAGCAGTTGTTTAAGCATCATCGCAAAGTTGGATTTATTACTTCTGACACGTACCGGATTTCAGCCGTCGAGCAACTGCGTACATATGCTACGATTTTGAATGTACCGCTTGAAGTTGTGCAATCTCCTGGTGACGTCCATAGAGCCATTCAACGTCTGGAACATTGTGACCTGATCCTCATGGATACCGCAGGACGAAATTATCGTAATGAATTACTTGTTTCGGAACTGCAAAGTCTGCTTTCGCCTATTAATGAAAGTGAGACGTATCTGGTACTCAGTCTGACATCCAAAAGTAAAGATATGCTCAATATAACTGGACATTTCAGTAAGTTTGGTCTTGGTAAGGTTGTATTTACTAAGATGGACGAGACAGGTAGCTGTGGTGGGATGTTTAACCTTTTGCATCATTTTCCGATGCAGCTGGCCTATATTACCAATGGACAAAATGTTCCTGACGACCTGCTTCATCCCGATGCAGAAATGGTGACAAGCATGCTGCTTGGACCCAAAGCATCAACAGGAGTTAACGGAGATTCCATATGAGTGACCAAGCCCAATCACTTAGACAAATGGCTTCTTCCTTGGATAAATATCGATTGCCCCCACGTAATCGTCAAGCAAAAATTATAACGATCACCAGTGGTAAAGGCGGGGTGGGCAAATCCAATTTCACGCTGAACTTTGCTCTGGCTCTGCAATCCCTTGGTCGAAAGGTACTTGTGTTTGATGCTGATATAGGTATGGCCAATATTGATGTATTAATGGGAGCCAATTCACAATTCAATCTTCTTCACCTGCTAAAACGTGAGAAATCAATTGATGAAATTATTCAAACGGGTGTAGGTGGTTTGCCTTATATTGCTGGAGGATCGGGCTTGAGCGAATTGTTTACGTTATCGGATAACGATCTGAATTATTTTGCCGAAGAAGTAGAGAAAATGGCGGCAGATATGGATTACATTCTATTTGATACAGGTGCAGGTTTATCCAAAGAAAACCTTAAATTCATCACTTCAGCTGACGAATGCCTGGTCGTAACCACACCGGAACCGACGTCCTTAACAGATGCGTATGCGCTAATTAAAGTCGTCAGCGGGTTACAAAAGGATACGGTATTCAAAATTATAGTCAATCGTGCCGATAACGATAATGAGGCCCGTCAAGTTGCCGATAAGATCGCACTGGTTGCGAAACGCTTTTTGGAGATCGAAATCCCGTTGCTTGGACATATCAGTGATGATACTCATGTCATGCAAGCAGTCAAAAGGCAAGTACCTTTTATGGTTGCTTTTCCGGGATGTGCGGCTTCAAGAGATGTATTGAATCTGGCACACCGTTTTGCAGCAATGCCACAGATTCCGCAATCAGGTGCATTGAGTGGAATTAAAGGGTTTATGCAAAAATGGTTGCGGCGTTCTGTACATTGATTTTGATGAGAGGAAACAGAGGTGTTTAACATGTGTGCTTACCAGGTGCTGGTTGTAGATGATTCGGCCTTTATGCGCAAAATTATTACAGATTTAATTGTAAGGGATGAGTCGTTCAACATCGTAGGTACAGCCGCCAATGGCAAAGAGGCTGTAGAGAAAGTGAAGGAATTGCAGCCCGATTTGGTCACCATGGATGTCGAGATGCCTGAAATGAATGGTCTTGAAGCATTGCCATTGATTATGGCAGCCCATCCGCTACCTGTTATTATGCTGTCAGGCATTAATGAACAAGGTATGAAGGAGACCATCATGGCTCTGGAGGCAGGAGCTTTCGATTTTATAAGAAAGCCTTCCATTGCTCATGCGCAAGATATTGAGCAAGTGAGCAAGGCGCTGCTGGAACAGATGCACACTGCTATGCAAGCAGTGCGGAGCCGCCTGGAACGCAAGGAAGCTAATGAGCGCAAAGCTGCATTGGAACAAGCGGAGAAAACGCCACAGGAAAAGCCTCCAGGACAGGCTGTGACTGAGAAACGAACAGGCAGTCAAGCTTCGACAGACAAGCCTCCTATTGTTCCGCTTGCTCCTTCACCTGCTGTATCAGCTCAGCCGAAGCGTGATGTGGGCAAGTCCGTCCCGGCAACAGCCAAGCAGGAAACTAAACGACAACAGTCTGGAACATCTGTTACAGCGGGGCGCATAGAACAGCCAGCTGCTCAGCCGAGCAAGTCAGTCCAAGCACCTACTGTTCAGAAGAAGGAAGACTTGTCCAAGGGGATGGGACGAACACCAGGGCAACTAAACAGTTCTAATACGGCCGCTGGCAAATCGCTGCATGGTAAGGATAAAGCAGGGCTGGTTAAGCCGGAGCCCCGTAAGACGGTGATTTCATCAGCTACGCCTACTCCTGCGGCTGCTACGCCTCCAGTAACTGCACCTACAGTTCCTGCCACACCTAAGGGATTTTCTCTTAAAAAAGGTGTGCACACGTCCAGCTTTCGCAAACTGGTGGCGGTGGGATGTTCTACGGGCGGTCCGCGGGCGCTCAAGACGCTGTTGGAACGCATTCCTGGTGATTTTCCTGCTCCAATCGTTATCGTTCAGCATATGCCGCCAAACTTCACTCGTTCGCTGGCACAACGCTTAAACACGTTAAGTCCACTCCGAGTTGTGGAGGCTGAGCAGGGAATGACGCTGGAGACTGGAACGGCCTACATTGCCCCAGGGGGATATCAACTAAGAATTGTGCCAGGAGCCGGTGGTAAATACACTGTGTCACTGAAGATGGAGGAAGCTCGCAATGGTCACCGTCCTTCCGTAGATACGATGTTTGAATCGTTGCTCTCGTTAACCTCGTTGGAGCGGCATCTAGTATTGCTCACTGGAATGGGGAGCGACGGGGCCAAAATGATGAAAAAGCTTTATGATGCTGGGGTACAATCCACATTTGCTGAAAATGAGGAAACTTGTGTAGTGTACGGAATGCCCCGCTCAGCAGTAGAGTTAAAATGTGTGCGTCACCTTCTGCCAATGCAGGAGATCGCCCCCAAGCTTGTACAAGTTGTGAAATAATCGGAGTGTAACTCATGGAGGAGGTGTCTCACAATGGACATGAACCAATATTTAAACATGTTTATTGATGAGTCGAATGATCATCTGCAATCTCTTAACGAAAAAATGCTTCAACTGGAAAGCAATCCAACCGATCTAGGCATCGTTCAGGTGATTTTCCGTTCTGCCCATACCCTCAAGGGAATGGCTGCTACGATGGGGTTTGAAGACCTAGCATCGCTCACTCACCAAATGGAAAACGTTCTTGATCTGGTACGTAACAACAAGCTGGCGATGCATGAATTTATATTCGATACCTTATTTAAAGGATTGGATGCTTTGGAGTCCATGGTGCAGCACATTACAGAGGGAGGCGACGGAAAAGCGGATGTCTCCTCTATTGTATCTTCACTACAATCCATCGTGAGCGGGGATTTCCAAAAGTCTGGCGCAAATGCTGCCACTGAGGAGTCTCCATCTAAAAAAGTGGACAAAAACGATAGTGCTGGGCTTGTCTTGGATCAGTTCCAGTATTCTGTACTGGAGCAATCTATTTCTGAAGGACATCGTGTTCACTATATACAGGTAACAATCAGCTCAGAGAGCCAGTTGAAGGCGGCACGTGCTTTTATGGTGTTCAATACGCTGGAAAACTCTGGTGAAATCGTCAAGGCCTATCCGTCGGTACAGGATATTGAGCAGGAGAAATTCGAGCAAAGCTTCTCGTTATATTACATAACGCAGAAAGAAGTTGGGGAGCTGGAAAAGGAAATCGCGGGTATCTCTGAAATTGAGACTGTCTCAGTGGTACAACTAGATCAGGAATCACTTAAACAAATGAGCGAAGTTACTGCTGGACTGGCTGAGACTGCTGCGGTACAGGAAGCTCCTGTTGCCGTGCAACCACCTGCTCCTTCCCAGCCGCAGTCTCCAGCTGCGGCCTCTGTGGCTAAGCCAGCTGCAGGTAAGGCGCCAGCAGCTAAGGCAGCTGCGCCTACGCATAACCGTACGATTCGTGTAGATATTGAACGTCTGGATGTACTTATGAACTTATTTAGCGAGTTGCTTATTGACCGTGTGCGCTTAGAGCAGTTGGCAAGTGAAGCTTCCAATCCAGCACTGACAGAAACCGTAGAGCACATGAGTCGTGTGAGCAGCGATTTGCAAAACGTCGTTCTTAAATTGCGGATGGTACCAGTAGATACTGTTTTCAATCGTTTTCCGCGTATGGTGCGCGATCTGGCCAAATCGCTGGATAAAAAACTTGATTTGGTTATTACTGGAGCAGAGACTGAAATGGACCGCACTGTTATCGACGAAATTGGCGATCCTCTGGTGCATTTGCTTCGTAACTCCGTGGATCATGGCATTGAGTCGGTAGCCGATCGGATAGCAGCTGGTAAACCTGAGACAGGAACGGTTAACTTGCGTGCTTTCCATAGCGGAAATAACGTATTCATCGAGATTGAAGATGACGGAAATGGTATTAATCGCGATAAGGTACTAAACAGTGCTATTTCTAAAGGGATTTTGACGGCAGAGCAGGCAGCGGTCATGACCGACGAGGAAGCCTATCAGGTATTGTTTGCTCCGGGCTTTAGCACAGCTGCAGTCATTTCAGACGTATCAGGACGCGGTGTCGGTTTGGACGTTGTTAAATCCAAAATCACCGCTTTGGGTGGCAATGTTACGGTTCACTCTACACTGGGCCAAGGCACTAATTTCTCTGTGCAATTGCCGCTGACCCTATCCATTATTGCAGCCATGATGATACAGATCGGTTCTGAAAAATATGCGATTCCATTGTCCTCCATTGTGGAAACTGCGATCGTCAAACGGACACAAATTCGTTCTGTACATGGCAATAAAATGATTGCTTTCCGCGATTCTCATATCCCGCTCATCTCCTTGAGTCAGCTGTTTGAGGTACCGGACTTCAATGAAGATGAAGAAGAAGAGACAGAGGTCGTGGTCATCCGCAAGGGAGACCGTCTGGCAGCTCTTTCCGTACAGGACTTTTTGGGGCAAAGTGAAATTGTCCTTAAAAATCTGGGCAAATACCTTCCAAACATCCAAGGAATTTCAGGCGCCACGATTCTGGGTGACGGTCAGGTTGCTTTGATCATTGACCCGAATGTTTTCATTAAATAATGTCTTCATCAGAAATGAAAGAAATGTGAAGTTGCTGACATCAATAAGGAGGGTTTTTAGACATGGGAGAAGAAATTAAAGTTATCGTATTTAAGCTTGGTGAAGAGGAATACGGTGTTGAAGTAGAAAAAGTCCAATCTATTGAACGCATGGTGCCGATTACACGGGTTCCAAGAACCTACGATTTTGTTAAAGGCGTATTCAACATGAGAGGCGTAGTCATTCCGGTTATTGATCTTCGTGGCCGATTTGGATTGCCTGAAGCTGAATATACCGATCAAACTCGCATCATTATCGTTGCAGTGGGTGAAATGCAAGTCGGCTTTATCGTTGACTCAGCGAATGACGTTATTGACCTGAATACTGACAATATCGAGACACCACCGGAAGTGATTGGCGGAGTTAAGGCTAAATACCTTCGCGGAGTTGCTAAAATTGGTGAAGAGCGCTTGTTGATTATGCTGAACTTGTCCGAAGTCCTGAATCGTAGCGAGATGAACCAACTGGAAGGCTTAGAGGATTAACATATGGAAAATCTCGGAAATCTTGAAGACTTCAAGTTGGATGTGTTGAAAGAAGTCGGCAACATTGGCTCGGGGAACGCTGCTACAGCGCTCTCCCGGCTTCTCAATAAACCGGTCGATATGGGTGTCCCCAAAGTACAAATGCTGCCCTTTGAGGAAATTGCCGAGAAAGTCGGCGGCTATGAGCAACTTGTTGTTGCAATATTTTTTAGGGTAGAAGGGGAAGCCCCCGGGAATCTATTCTTCATATTGCAGCCTCAGGCGGCAAAAAGCTTACTTTCCCGTTTGGCGAATATTCCTTCAGATGACGAGGACAGTTTTAACGAAATGGAGCACTCAGCCCTGTCGGAGATCGGAAACATTTTAGCAGGCTCATACCTGTCTTCGCTGGCAGACTTTACGCGTTTATCTATGTATCCAACAGTCCCTGCGCTGGCGTTGGACATGGCAGGAGCAATTCTCAGCTATGGACTGCTGCAGTTTGGGCAGATGGGGGATGCTGCATTATTGATTGACACATCGTTTCTGGAAGGGCAGAATCAGATAGAGGGTCAATTTTTCCTGATTCCTGATCCAGAATCGTTCGGGAAAATCTTTAGGTCGTTAGGAGTCCCGATGAACGATGATTGAGGATAAAAGCATCATTAAAGTCGGTATGGCTGACTTAAATGTTACCAGTAACCCGAACTCGATTCGCACGACAGGACTTGGCTCCTGCGTCGGATTGACTCTCTACGATCCTCATTTGAAATTGGCAGGTATGGCACATGTGATGCTACCATCCTCGGATATTGCACGTGAAGGGCAACTGAATATTGCTAAATACGCCGATACGGCGCTGCCCGAGTTATTTGAGCGGATGCTGAAATTGGGTGCTGAACGACGCAGACTGATTGCCAAAATGGCAGGGGGAGCGCAGATGTTCGCCTTTGCTGGTAGTGGAGACACCATGCGGATTGGTCCACGTAATGTAGAATCATGCAAGGAAATGCTCGTAGATCTCGGCATTCCTTTGATTGCGGAGGACACAGGTGGCAATTATGGACGAACGATTGAGTTGGACTCTGAAACTGGCGTTTTGAATATTCGAAGCGTACAAAAAGGTGTAAAGGAATTATAAACATGTTATTTGGCAGCTTACGCATTAATCTTTGGTCTGGAGTAGTCGGATTTATTCTGACTTTTGTGTTGTCCGTTGGCAGCAATCTGCTGACCACGAGCTTAATTCGTGGCTTGATCGCCTTCGTTTTTTGGTTCCTACTTGCATTTGTGCTGCGCTGGACACTAGGTGTTGTGGCGCGGCCAGATCTGGGGAATGCCCAAAGCCGGGCAAGCTCTCAGGTAGATGGCGTAGGGGGTAACCTGGACCTGACGACACCAGACGAAAATGAAGACCTGAATGAATTGCTGAAACCGAAACCAGAGCAGACGGACGAGGGGAATAATGGTTTCGCACCTTTAAACCCACCTAAGCTGGTTTCCAACAAGGACCCTGAAGAATTGGCCAAGGCCGTTCGTCACCTGACAGACAAATAAGGAGGGTGAAGCCGATGAACGAGCGAAAAGCCGCTCATTTAAACCATTCCGAACTATGGGAACAATGGAAAGAACACGGTGACAAGGAAGCAAAAAAACAGTTAATTGAAAAGTATCTCCATATTGTGGAATATGTGTCAGGCCGTCTTGCAGTAGGATTGCCTAAAAATGTATCCAAGGATGACCTGGCGAGTAATGGCGTTATGGGTTTGATTGACGCTTTAGAGAAATTTGACTATGAGCGTGGCTTGCAGTTTGAGACCTATGCTTCTTGGCGTGTTCGTGGAGCGATTTTGGATGGTCTTCGTCAAGGGGATTGGGTTCCTCGTTCAGTTAGGGAAAAAGCGAAAAAAATCGAGGATGCCTACCAGCATTTGGAACAAAGATATCTACGCACGGTAAGCGACGAAGAGATGAGTCATTATTTGGACGTTTCTGAGAAAGAGTTTCAAAATATGATCCAGGAGGTCGCCGTTATGTCGATTGTCTCACTGGAGGACCCGATCCGCGAAGAGGAATCGGAAACACGGCTTTCCCTTTTGGTGGACGAGAAGGCGAAAAATCCGGATCATAAGGTCAATGAATTTACACTTCGTGATGCCCTTGCACAAGGCATTGATAAATTGACTGAAAAAGAACGTATCGTTGTTTCTTTATTGTATTACGAGGATTTGTCACTCAGTGAAATCGCTGAGGTCATGTCGCTATCTCCATCGCGAATTTCACAGTTGCATTCCAAAGCAATATTACGTCTGAGAGCGACATTGGACAAACAACGGGATTTGCTAATGCGTAAAGATTAACGTACGGGAGGTTACAGTAACAGTTAGACGGAAGGAGCACCCTTGTGGAGAAGCAATATGCTTTGGACCAGTTTTTAAAAGTGGTTGTCTCACCTGACAAACAAACCGCCTACTTGGAGTTTGCCAAACGTGAAGAAGGCTTTGCCTGTTCTGTGGAAGAATTAGAGCGTTTTCTAAGCAACCAAAAAATATCCTACGGTTTAATGACCGATGCAATTCGTGTATTTGCGGCAAGTCCGGAAGATCATTTCTTCGGAAAATTACTGATTGCTCAGGGAAAGCAGCCGATCCATGGCACAGACGGAAAAATTAATCTGGCTGATATTGTGACTGGCGAAGATGCACATAAGCCGCTTGAAACCGTGGATGGACGGGTGGATTATAAAGAATTAACTCGTTTAAGAAATGTAAAACGTGGTCAACTGATTGCCGAACGGGTTGATCCTGTGCCGGGTGTACCGGGGATTGCTGTAACCGGAGAGGAAATTCCTTTTCTTCCAGGTAAAGAGGCGCGTTTTAAAGTCGGAAAAAATGTAGTGATCCATCCAGAAGGTGTTGCGATGTATGCGGCTATTGACGGACTGGTGACTACGACTGAAAAGGGCAAACTTAATGTATTCCCTGTATATGAAGTGAACGGGGACGTCGATTATAGTGTCGGTAACATTGATTTTGTTGGAACCGTCGTCATTCGTGGGAATGTCTTGACTGGTTTTCGTGTTCGGGCGGCTGGCGACATTCGTGTCATCGGTGGTGTGGAAGGCGCTGAAATTGAGGCGGAAGGTTCAGTGGAAATCAGTGGCGGTATTATCGGATACCATAAGGGGTTCGTGAAAGCTGCACAAAATGTCAAATGCTCATTCATACAAGATGGTAACGTGATTGCCGGAGGCGATATACTTGTATCCCAGAGCATCATGCATTCCCAGATTAAAGCGAGTGTAAATGTACTCTGTGAGGGGACCAAAGGGCTTATCGTAGGTGGCAGTGTACAAGCTGGTAAAAAGGTAGTGGCTCGTACCATCGGTAATACGATGTCCACAGCTACTGTTATCGAAGTTGGTGTGCTTCCCGAACTGCGCGATGAACTGACAGAACTCCGCGCACGTTTGAAGCAGCAGACAGACAGTCAGGATAAAACGAATAAGGCTCTTACCATATTGGATCAGCTTGCCGCCGCCGGACAGCTTGCACCTGAAAGAATGGCTATGCGAATCAAGCTGACATCTACTAAAAAGTCTAATGAACAGGAGCTTTTGGAAACCAAGTCCAGAATGCTTGAAATTGAACGAACATTAGAGGATACAAGCCGCGCACGGGTAGAAGTGAAAAATGTAATTTACGGTGGCTCTAAAATAGTTATCGGCAGATATACAAAATTCATTAAAGATTCAGTGGAAAGAATGGCGTTTTATTATCACGAAGGAGACATCAGCATGTCCTCCTACGTGTAATTCGGCACACTGAAAAACAACATTCAACATTGTATTCCTTGGAAGACAGAACGGATGCCCAATCGGAAAGGGTGTGGTCCAATGAGCTTGAAGGCTGTTGAATTGCAAATTGCCGTACCTCGCACCAGCGAAGCAGGAAAATACCAAAGTGAGTCCCAGCAGCGGCCGATGAATGATCAAGCATTGCTTGGACAAAAGGCCGCGTTGGAGACGGAAAACATGCGTCAGCGAAGCAGTGCCGTAGACCAGTCTGCGGAAACATTCGTCGGTGAGCGGCAAACAGGAGGGCAGAGCAGAGATTCTTCCCAGCAGAGCCGCTCTCGCTCAGATGAGTCTGAGCTACCTAAGGAGCATCCGGCAGAGCATCCGTTCAAGGGACACCATATTGATTTTTCGCTCTGATCCGACAGGTGGAGAAGCGTTATTAAAGGAGACGATGGGCAGTGGATCAACCATGGATTTATATTGTTCTGCTGGGCGCCGCAGCTGTTGTCTACGCCTGGCTTCTGCCTAAGCGTCAGCCAAGCCGGGGAACAGAAGAGGCCGTCGTCCAAAAGGTCGAGGCCACATTGGAGCAATATATGGCCGATATTGAAAACGATAATGACGAGTTGATTGAGCTCGTTTCGGGTATGAAGCAGGAGCATACAGTTAAACAGGCGGCATTACAGGAGCAAGTAGCTGAGCTTCGGAGCCGTATCGTGGAGCTTGAGCACCAGGCTATGTTTGCTACTGTCTCTATGCAAACCGAGCCTGTATCTAAGGAAATACAACATACAGCTACTTCTCATCAGGCAGCGGTTGCATATGGTCAATTTCAAAGTCCGCAACCTGGAATGTCTGTGCAGGAAGGCTACTCTGGTTCAGAAGCTCCCCTCATAACTATGGAGGAGCAGACGGTATTACAAGACCCTGAAACTGAGCAGGAAGCAGATTCCATCCGTGATCGTTATCAAGAGTTGTTTGCGCTGCATGAGCAAGGCAAGTCAGTGGACTATATAGCCAAGCAATCAGGCATTCAACGAGGTGAAGTACAGCTCATATTGCAACTCGCGGAGCGGGAGGATGTAACGTGATCAAAAACCGTTCATTTATGCTAGGCATGGGTACTGGTCTGATAACGGGGGCATTGCTGTTGCAACTGGCAATGATCGGTCAGGGACAATCGCAGCAATCTTCAATAGACCCGAAAAACATGACGCGAGAGCAGTTAGAAAAGGCAGCAGCCGAATTAAATCTTCAGATTAATGACAGTTCTGATCCGAAGATGACAGAAGAGGAATGGCGTAATAAGGTGATTAAGGAAGGCAACAAAAATCCGGTTGCACCCCAAAAGGCTAAACCAGCTCAAACGCCGGCAACACCAAAGGCACCTGCAAACAGCACATCCTCGACTGCGTCTAAACCTTCGACTAGCACATCGGTTCCACAAAGTCCGAATAAGCCGCAAACTCAAAGATCCGGCACTACACCGACTCCCAATATCCCCAAGCAGCCTGCCACCCCACAAGTGCAGTATAGCATTGCATCGGGAAGCAATTTGAGAAGTGTGGCATCAGGATTGCAACGGGCAGGGGTCGTATCTGATGCTAGTGCATTTGAGGCAGCAGCTAAGGCTCAAAAAATCAATACCAAAATTCGTACTGGTACCTATCAGTTTGCTAAGGGTGAGGATTTCAGTTCTATCATTACTAAAATTACGAAAAAGCCGTCCAACTGACCAGACTGGGAAGTGGGCGGCTTTTATTCTTGCTGACAAGTTCGATGAGAGGCGTAAAACGTCACATTTTGCGTTGTTCCAACTATTGTCGAAAAGTTGGTTGCAACGATGCAAGTGTTATGGTATATTAATTGACGGTGTTAAAAACGCACGTCGGTTAATTTTATAAAGGGTGCTTTCTAATGGAAAGTCTTTATGAAAAATGATGTCGGCGGAGGACACACAAAAAACCAAACTTAGGAGGTGCGTGAAGATGGCAGTAATCTCCATGAAACAGCTTTTGGAAGCTGGGGTTCACTTTGGTCACCAAACACGTCGCTGGAACCCGAAAATGGATCGTTATATCTTCACTGAAAGAAACGGTATTTACATCATTGACTTGCAAAAGACAGTGAAAAAGGTTGAGGAAGCTTACAACTTCGTAAAAAGCATTGCAGCTGAGAATGGTACAATTCTGTTCGTAGGCACGAAGAAACAAGCACAAGATTCCGTTAAGGAAGAAGCAGCACGCGCTGGTCAATTCTACATTAACCAACGTTGGTTGGGTGGTACGCTGACTAACTTCCAAACGATTCAAAAACGTATTGACCGTTTGAAACAACTGGAAGCTTGGGAAGAAGACGGTACATTCGCAGTTCTTCCTAAAAAAGAAGTTATCATTCTTCGCAAAGAAAAAGATCGTCTTGAAAAATTCTTGGGCGGTATCAAAAACATGAAGGGCCTTCCAAGTGCTCTGTTCATCATTGATCCACGTAAAGAACGTATCGCGGTTGCTGAAGCTCGCAAATTGGGTATCCCAATCGTTGGTATCGTTGATACAAACTGCGATCCAGACGAAATCGACTATGTTATCCCAGGTAATGACGACGCAATCCGCGCTGTTAAATTGCTGACAGGTAAAATGGCTGATGCAGTTATGGAAGCAAACCAAGGCGAAGAAACTACAGCATAATATTTCCATTAGGAAATACCTATATGAATTAAATGAAAAGGGTGGTTGGCAGGTGTATAACCTCTCACTACCCTTTTTTTAAGGAATAAAGCACGGTATACCACTGAAAATCAAATTTGGAGGGAAATAATATGGCAGTTAATGCTAGCGCAGTAAAAGAGCTTCGTGAAAAAACAGGCGCAGGAATGCTGGATTGTAAAAAAGCGCTTGAAGAAGCAAACGGTGATTTGACAAAAGCGGTTGAAGTTCTGCGCGAAAAAGGACTTGCAGCTGCAGCCAACAAAGCAGGTCGTATTGCTACTGAAGGTGTTGTTGAATCCTACATTCATGCTGGCGGCCGTATCGGCGTACTGGTAGAAGTAAACTGCGAAACAGACTTCGTAGCTAAAACAGACCAGTTCAGAGATTTTGTACGCGACATTGCAATGCATATCGCTGCATCGAACCCTCGTTATGTTCGTCGTGAAGAAGTGCCACAGGAAGAAATCGAAAAAGAAAAAGAAATCCTGAAAGCACAAGCTCTGAACGAAGGTAAACCAGAGAAAATCGTTGAGAAAATGGTTGAAGGCCGCATTGGTAAGTTCTATGAAGAGTTCTGTTTGCTGGAGCAATCTTTCATCAAAGATCCGGACAAAACAATCTCCACGCTTATCAACGAAAAAATCAGTACAATTGGCGAAAACATCTCCCTGCGTCGCTTTGTTCGTTTTGAACTGGGTGAAGGTCTGGAGAAAAAAGAAGACAACTTCTACGAAGAAGTTATGTCTCAAGTGAAACAATAATTACCAACGAACGGTAATTGCATATGAAAAAAACGGAAATGGAACACATCAGTGTTCCTTTTCTTGCAACAGGACACCTATCCTGTTACATAAAGTATAAATGATATTGGAGGGTGATCATTTGGAAAAACCTGTGTTTAAGCGTGTTGTCCTGAAAGTTAGTGGTGAATCGCTGTCAGGCCCTAACGGTTACGGTATTGATGCGGATACGATTGCGTCCATTGCTGAACAAGTCAAAGATGTGGTGGAACTGGGAGTAGAAGTTGCTATCGTGTGTGGTGGCGGTAACATCTGGCGTGGTATTGCTGGAAGTGCCAACGGAATTGACCGGGCCACGGCAGATTACATGGGTATGCTGGCAACAGTGATGAACTCACTGGCCTTACAGGATGCTTTGGAACAGATTGAAGTACCTACGCGTGTACAAACATCCATTGCGATGCAACAGATTGCAGAACCATACATCCGCCGTAGAGCTATCCGTCATTTGGAAAAAGGTCGGGTTGTAATTTTTGCAGCAGGTACAGGTAATCCGTTCTTCTCGACTGATACTACAGCTGCACTGCGTGCCGCTGAGATTGAAGCGGAAGTGATTCTGATGGCTAAAAATAAAGTGGATGGCGTATATTCTGCTGATCCGTTTAAAGATAGCACAGCTGAGAAATATGAGCAGCTTACGTATTTGGATGTGCTCAACAAAAATCTCGGTGTCATGGATTCTACTGCTTCCTCGTTGTGCATGGATAACAATATTCCGTTGATTGTCTTTGCTATTACAGAGCAAGGTAACATTAAACGTGTCGTGCTGGGTGAGAAAATTGGTACGATCGTCAAAGGGAGTGTAAATTAATGCCACAATCTGTGAAAAAGAGTGCTGAGGAGCGCATGCAAAAAGCAATCCAAGCATTGCAACGTGATCTTGCATCTTTGCGTGCAGGACGGGCGACACCAGCTTTACTGGACCGTGTGCAGGTAGAGTATTATGGTGCAATGACTCCAGTCAACCAGCTGGCGAATGTCAATACACCTGACAGCCGGACCTTGATGATTCAGCCTTGGGACAAATCTTCCTTGGCCGATATCGAGCGCGCTATACAAAAATCCGATTTAGGTTTGACACCTTCGAATGATGGCAACACCATTCGTCTGAGCATTCCTGCTTTGACGGAGGAGCGCAGAACTGACTTGGTGAAGTTGACGAAAAAGAACGGTGAAGAAGCGAAGGTCGCTATTCGTAACATTCGTCGTGATGCAAATGATGACATCAAAAAAATGGAGAAAAGTGATATTTCCGAGGACGAATCTCGTAAATATCAGGAAGATATCCAGAAAACAACTGATAAATTTATTGCTGAAGTGGATAAAGTTTTAGCTGCAAAAGAAAAAGAAATTATGGAAGTTTAAAAGATTGGCAGCCCCTCCCTTACGGTGGGGTTTGTCTCTTTTCAAGCCTGAGGCACATTTTCAGAGAATGCTGGAGGAACTGGAATGATCAAACGGGTTCGGTCTTGGTGGAACGGGGAACAAAAACAGCAAACACCGGCCATTTCAAAAGACAATATTCCGCAGCATGTTGCTGTCATCATGGATGGGAACGGCAGATGGGCCAAACGGATTGGAATGCCGCGGATTGTAGGGCACCAAAATGGAATGAAGGCAGTGAAACGCACAGCAATTGCGGCGGATGAACTGGGTATTAAGTATTTGACTTTGTTTGCATTTTCAACTGAAAATTGGACGCGTCCAAAGGACGAAGTTGATTTTCTAATGCGCTTACCGCAGGAATTTCTGGCTATTGAGCTGGATGAGCTGATTGAAAAAAATGTGCAGGTGCGTATGATGGGAAACAAGGAACATTTACCTTCCCATACCGTTGAGGCGCTGACTGAAGCGACTCGACGAACTGAAAATAATACCGGACTTGTTCTTAATTTTGCATTGAATTATGGAAGTCGGTTGGAAATCACAGAATGCATGCAAACATTGGGCCGTCAAATTGCGGATGGGAAGCTTAAAACAGAAGATATAACATCTGAGCTGATCGGTAATACGTTGCTTTCTAGTGGTATGCCAGACCCTGATTTACTGATTCGAACAAGCGGTGAGCTTAGACTTAGTAATTTTATGCTCTGGCAGCTTGCCTACAGTGAGTTGTGGTTTACTGATATTTATTGGCCTGAGTTTAAGAAAGAACACTTATACGAAGCAGTGATCGAATATCAGCAAAGAACACGGCGGTATGGCGGACTGAAGTAAATGGAGGATGAAAGCCGTTGAGACAGAGATTAATTACCGGTATTCTGGCAGGCATATTCTTTTTGGCGATGGTCCTGTGGGGCGGCTTGGCCTACCATTTGCTTATATTGGCGATGGCCCTAATCGGATTTTATGAGTTCGCACGAATGACGCAGGTATCTCCTTTTGGAGGTACAGCAATACTTGGATACGTAAGCATATTTGCTTTTGTATTTCCATATGAACCTTTTGGTTTGCACTCACCCTTACCCATTGCCAGTATGCTTTGGCTGGTAATGATAGCTTTTATGATCATCACGGTAGGAACGAAAAATAAAATCCCGATTCAAACGGTAGCTATACTATTCCTTGGTACCGTTTATATAGGGTTTGGATTTTCGTATATAGCGGAATCACGTCATATGGAACATGGACTGTTATGGACTTTTTTATTGTTGGCTTGTATTTGGGCAAGTGATGCAGGGGCATATTTTGTAGGCAAAATGGCAGGGAAGACAAAACTATGGCCTGCGATTAGTCCAAACAAAACGGTCGAAGGATCCATTGGCGGCATTGTTTTAGCGTTGGTTATAGCTCTAGTATTCGCTGGATTGTCAGGTGGACTGCTGCCATGGGGCAAAGCCATCGGCATCGGTTTGTCATGTGCAGTTGTGGGACAACTGGGCGATTTGGTACAATCTGCATACAAACGAGTGTACGGCATTAAAGATTCCGGTAATCTGCTGCCAGGGCACGGTGGTATACTAGACCGCTGCGACAGCTGGATTGTCGTTTTTCCATTTGTACATATGCTGATGCTGCTTCCATGAGTCTGTTGATTACAGTTTATGCTCAGGCTTAATCTCTATGCTGTCACTCTGCGCTACTAAAAGGATGGAACCAGTAGCATAGCTGCCTGAATAACAAACAATGAGCTCCTGGCTAAAAGTGATTTTCAGGATAGGAAGGTGCATCATGAAAAGAATTACGGTACTTGGTTCAACCGGATCTATTGGAACTCAAACGCTGGATGTAGTGTCCATGCACCCGGATCAGTTTACTGTTGAGGCTTTAGCAGGTGGTTCTAATATAAAGTTACTTGCTGAGCAGGCGCATCTCTATAAACCCAAAAAAGTGTCTGT
The DNA here is from genome assembly GCF_038005565.1 of Paenibacillus sp. FSL R10-2748. NCBI lineage: Bacteria > Bacillati > Bacillota > Bacilli > Caryophanales > Paenibacillaceae > Paenibacillus > Paenibacillus sp. FSL R10-2748. The sequence goes on along the minus strand of NZ_JBBOTK010000001.1, from coordinate 295,870 downwards.
GGGTACTCGGCAGTTGGCGGATGAAATTCGTCCTTTACTGCCTTCTGGAATGGAACTGTATTGGGGAAATGAAGGACTCGTTGAGCTTGCTGCGAACACAGAGGCGGATATGGTTGTGACGGCTGTAATGGGCAGTGTCGGATTGCACTCCACGCTGGCCGCGATTGAGGCTGGAAAACAGATCGGTTTGGCCAATAAGGAAACACTGGTTACTGCTGGTCATCTGGTCACAGCGCGGGCTCGGGCGAAAGGAGTGCCGTTGCTGCCGATTGACAGTGAGCATTCAGCTATTTTCCAATGCTTGAATGGTGAGCGTATGAAAGATGTGGCACATATTACCCTCACAGCATCAGGGGGTTCTTTTCGAGATTTGACAAGAGAACAGTTGCTTGAAGTTACAGTGGAAGATGCACTCAAGCATCCCAATTGGTCAATGGGGGCCAAAATTACGATTGATTCAGCAACGATGGTAAACAAGGGGCTGGAAGTCATTGAGGCGCATTGGCTATTCGGACTTGATTATGAGCAGATTCATGTGTTGCTTCATCCGGAAAGCATTATTCATTCCTATGTTGAGTTTCAGGATACAAGCATTGTTGCTCAACTTGGGAATCCGGACATGAGAGTACCCATTCAATATGCGTTGACTTACCCTGAGCGTATGAAGTCCCCGGCGAAGCCGTTGTCACTGGCTGAAGTGGGTAGACTCCATTTTAAGGAAATGGATTATAATCGTTTTCCTTGTTTAAGGCTTGCCTTCGAATGTGGTAAAATGGGTGGTACAGCACCGACCGCCTTTAATGCAGCTAATGAGATTGCTGTTGCCCGTTTCCTGCGTGGAGAAATTTCTTTTCTGCATATTGAAGCTATTATTGAACGTGTGCTGGAGCGGCATGTCAATGTGGCTAATCCTGATCTTTCTGCGATTGAAGCCTGTGACGGAGAGACTCGTAGCATAGCTGCGGGGTTGTAGGCTAATGCTGGGTTAAGAAACGAAATGTGATTCTCTTGTGCGGGATTGGAGAATAATGATAATCTAGGAAGACAAACTCGATCTCATTGAAAGGGGAACGGAAACGATTGGAAACGATTCAAATAGTGTTGATGACGGTGCTCATGTTTTTCGTCATAGTGACGGTGCATGAATGGGGGCATTATTATTTTGCCAAGCGCGCCGGGATTCTGGTACGGGAGTTTGCGATCGGTTTCGGTCCGAAACTGTTTTCTTATAAAAGAAACGAGACGCGATTTACGCTGCGTTTGTTGCCGTTTGGTGGCTTTGCCCGCATGGCGGGAGAGGATCCGGAGATCAATGAAATTGAGACCGGACAAACGATTGCTGTACGCGTAACGGATGACGTCGTTAAAACCATCTATCTAGATCAACTGGATAATCGCAAGAATGTGGTACGCGGCGAAGTGTTGGATATTGATCTGGAACAGTCGTTAACTTTAAAATTGGATGTAGATGGCGAAGATCAGCAATACACAGTACACCCGCAAGCGATGATGGTAACCAAAGGACAATCCATTCAGATTGCACCAAAGGATCGGCAGTATGGGAGTAAAACAGTAGGACAGCGTGCGATGGCTATTTTTGCTGGACCACTGATGAATTTTATACTTGCCTTTATTCTGTTTGGTCTTCATATTCAGATGGTCGGCATACAAGTGGACAACCCGACCTATGTCCAAATTAGTGAAATTACAGCAGGTATGCCCGCTGCTGAAGCTGATTTGCATAAGGGAGATATCATCGAATCGGTGAATGGAATAGCCATTGGTGCAAATGTTGAAAACATGATCAAACTGATTGCGGATTCTCAAGACAAGCCGATGAAGTGGACGGTTCGCCGTGATAATAAGACCTTTGATCTTACTATTACACCTCGTGCAATGGAAGGACAAAAGGGTGGCAAGGTGGGCATTGTGCCTGAACTTCCAAAACGCCAAGCAGGTGTGGGTGAAACGTTCAAATTTGCCGGACAATCCATGGTCAGAACGACCGATATTATTTTCCAAGGATTTAGCCAGCTCATTCAACGTTTTTCTATCAACGACCTGGGAGGCCCGGTACGTACTTTTGAAGTGACGGGGCAAATTGCCAAGCAGGGGATTGAGCAGTTGACATATTGGACTGCTATAATGAGTCTTTATCTGGGGATATTTAATTTATTGCCTATTCCGGCGCTGGATGGAAGCAGACTTGTTTTCCTTGGTGTGGAGGCGGTAAGAGGACGTCCCGTTGATCCGAGCAGGGAAGGAATGGTCCATTTCGTTGGTTTTGCTATGCTATTCCTGCTTATGATTGCGGTCACGTATAACGATATTTTACGCTTAATTAATGGTTAATTAGAGACGGACTTATATAAAAACGGTCTATATGGGAGGACATGCATTTCTATGTCGAATGATAAACAGTTTGTCGAGGAAATTACGCCGCAGAGCGAAGATTTTTCCCGATGGTATATTGATGTTATTAAAAAAGCAGAACTGATGGATTATTCCCCTGTTCGCGGATGTATTGTATTCCGCCCCGATGGTTTTGAAATTTGGGAGCATATCAAGGAAGCCATGGACGTGCGTTTCAGAGAAACAGGCCACCGTAATGCCTATTTCCCAATGTTCATTCCCGAAAGCTTTTTTCAAAAGGAAAAAGAGCATGTTGAAGGGTTTAATCCTGAACTACCTTGGGTAACCGAGGCTGGTGGAGAAAAGCTGGAAGAGCGTCTTGCAATACGTCCGACTTCGGAAACCATGATAGGTCATATGTACTCTAAATGGATTCAATCCTATCGTGATCTGCCGGTGCTTATTAACCAATGGGCTAACGTAGTGCGTTGGGAAAAACGCACACTGCCTTTCTTGCGCACAAGTGAATTTTTGTGGCAAGAAGGTCACACGGCCCATGAAACAGAAGAAGAAGCACGTGAAGAAACGATGAAAATGCTGGAAGTATACCGTGAGGTTATTGAGGAAGTTCTAGCTATTCCAGTTATTACTGGACAGAAAACACCTTCTGAAAAGTTTGCAGGTGCGAAGGATACATTTTCACTGGAAGCGATGATGAAGGATGGACGGGCGGTACAAGCTGGGACTTCCCACTATATGGGAACTAATTTTGCTGTTGCATTTGACATTAAATATTTGAGCCGTGAAAACAACCTGGAATTCGCGCATACGACTTCATGGGGAACAAGTACACGTTTGATCGGCGCACTGATTATGGTCCATGGAGATGACCGTGGTCTGGCATTACCTCCTAAAGTTGCGCCTACGCAGGTTATTATGGTTCCAATTGGACCACCTAAGAAGCGTGATGCCGTTATCGCTCGTGCAGATGAACTATTTGCTGAGTTGAAACAAGCGGGAGTGCGTGTTAAAATGGACGACCGCAGTGATGTAAGCCCAGGCTGGAAATTTAATGAATATGAAATGCGCGGTGTGCCGGTTCGTATGGAAATCGGGCCTCGTGATATGGAAAACGGCGTCTGTGTGCTCGTATCCCGTATCAGCGGTGAGAAAAAAATCGTGCAGCAGGATAATCTGGTTGAGGAAGTACACGCGATGCTCGCACAGGTACAGCAGGAGATGTTTGATCGTGCGAAAAATTTCATGGAAGAAAATTTCTATTCTGTCGATACGTTGGACGAAATGAAGACTCTCATGGAGGAAAAACGCGGTTTTACTTTGGCAGGTTGGTGCGGATCTGAAGAATGTGAAGACAAAGTTAAAGAAGTGACAGGTGCTACAAGCCGTAATATACCGTTTAAAACAACCGAGCAAAAGTCCACATGTTTGTGCTGTGGCAAACCTGCCAAGCATACAGTAGTGTTCGCACGGGCGTACTAATATAGAAGTAGGGCAATACCACTATACTCACTTCATTCTCTTCGCCGACAGGGTAGCTGTTACCGGACAATGTTCCGAAGGATCTATGTCGTTGTGAGGAGGATTAAAGAGGGTTACGAAAAGCTTTTGCGGTCGGAGATGTTTTTGACGCAGAAGCTTTTCATGTTTTCAGAATGGTAGATTTGAAATTGGGGGGAGAGCCATGGGCGGAGCTGAAGAAAAGAGAAAGCGGCTGGAACTGCTGATGAAGCAGGTTGTGATGCCGACGGGAGTGGTTGAACCTTATTTTTTGGACGGTTGGATTGATCAAGTGGAGATTAGCCGTACCAATAAGGATTGGAATATCACTATTGCCAAGGAGACACTGGTCCCCGCTCAGGTGTATCGTACGTTCTGTATTCAAGTACAGGAAAAAATGAGTCACATCGCAAAAATTACGTTCCGTTTTCAGTATAGTGAGCAGATTCAGCCGGGTGATATCATTAGTGAATACTGGAAACTTTTTCTAGAGTGGGTACATCGTGAGATTCCTTCTGTTAACGGTTGGTTGAATCGGGCTGTGCATGAGTGGGAAGACGGTCTATTATTGCTAACGATGAGCGACAGTATGTCATTGGAACTGGCGCGTAAAAAGCAGATAGATCAAGCTATCATCAAATTTTACAATAAATATTTCGGGCTCTCTATGCGCATTAAAGTCCAGGTGGGTGAAAGTAACCAGGAGGCATTACAGCAATTCCAAGAGAAGAAGATGCAGGAAGAACGCGAAGTTATTCAGCAGATGATGGAAAGTATGGAATCCGAAATGCCGCCTTTGGACGAAGAAGAAGGAGACGTACGGCTTCAATTTGGTTATGACATCAAAGAACCGGCTGTTCCGATGCAAGATATTCAGGACGAAGAAAAGAAAGTCACCTTACAAGGGACAATCTTCGGTTTGGATAGTAAAGAATTGCGCAATGGCAGTACGTTGTTTACGTATTATTTGACCGACTTTAGTGATTCCCTGCAAATGAAAATGTTTGCTAAAACTAAAGAAGATCTGAAGATCCTCAGTTTGTTGGCTAACGGGAAATGGGTCAAAGTGCGGGGGCGAGTTGAATATGATCGTTTTATGCAAATTCCCGAGCTGGTTATGATTCCTTCCGATCTAGTTGAAGTACAGGCTCCACCCACACGTAAGGATAAGGCAGAGGAAAAACGGGTTGAGTTCCATCTACACACAAAGATGAGTGCAATGGATGCTGTCGCCTCGATTGATCAATACGTCAAAACAGCCGCCAAATGGGGGCACAAAGCGATTGCGGTCACCGATCACGGTGGTGTGCAATGCTATCCTGATGCAGCAAAAGCAGCGAAGAAAAACGGAATTAAAATGATCTACGGTATTGAGGCTAACGTGGTTAATGATGCCGTTGAGGTTGTAATGCAGGCACAACCATTAAATTTGAAAACAGCGACTTATGTCGTTTTTGATATTGAAACCACCGGTTTATCGGTTACACAGAATAAAATTATTGAGATTGCGGCTGTAAAAATGCATGATGGCAAAGAAGTTGATCGTTATGCTACCTTTGTCAATCCGCATGAGCGTATACCCTACAATATCCAACAACTGACCAACATTAACGATGAAATGGTCAAGGATGCGCCGGATGTAGAACCTGTTATGAAGGAGTTTGTAGCTTTTGCTGGCGATGCTGTATTGGTTGCCCATAATGCGCGATTTGATGTCGGCTTTATCCAGGCCACCCTTCGAAATATGGGCTTGCCTGAAATGACCAATCCGGTACTGGATACGCTCGAACTGGCTCGTTTACTGTTTCCAACGATGAAAAACCACCGTCTGAATACGCTGACGACCAAATATAAAGTGGCGCTCGAAAGCCATCACCGGGCCATTGACGATACAGTCGCACTGACTGAAGTGCTGAATGGCTTGCTGAATGATGCGGAACAAATTAAGGGTTTAAAAATGCTCGATCGTCTGAATGATTATGTGGGTAAGGATTTATCGACCGTTCGTCCTTTTCACTGCTGTATTTATGCCCTCAACCCGATTGGTAAAAAAAATCTGTACAAGCTGGTTTCGATGTCTCATACCGAATATTTCAAGCGTGTGCCTTGTATTCCTAAATCAAAATTGTCAGAAATGAGAGACGGATTGCTTATTATTTCTGGCTGCGAAAAAGGAGAGTTCTTCGAGGCTGTATTGAACAAGTCCGAGGAAGAGGCCGAGGAAATTGCACAGTTTTATGATGTGTTGGAGATTCAGCCTTTGACAATGTATATGCATCTAGTGGAAAAGCAATTGGTAAGTGGGCCTGATGCTCTGAAAACGGCGATACGCAAAGTATGCGAAATTGGTCGGCGACTTGATAAGCCCGTAATTGCCACAGGTAATGTTCACTATTTGGAAACTCGCGATAAGCTGTACCGTGATATTACGATACACGGCATTACGGGATTTAGCCCGCTAAAAGATATTCGTAAGCCAGATGCGCATTTACGCACCACAGACGAAATGCTGGCAGAATTCGAGTTTTTGGGCGAGGAGAAAGCCTATGAAGTCGTTGTGAAGAATACCATTGAGCTGGCGGATCGGTTTGAGGAGCTGGAGCTGTTCCCTGACAAGCTGTTTACACCTTTGCTGGATGGGGCGGACGAGGAAATCCGCAACACTTGCTACGAGACGGCTAAATCCATCTATGGTGAGGAATTGCCCGAGGTGGTTGTAGCCCGCCTTGAAAAAGAACTCGAGCCGATTATTAAATACGGTTTCTCTGCCAATTATCTCATTTCCGAGCGTCTGGTTAAAAAGTCTAATAAGGATGGATATCTGGTAGGTTCACGGGGGTCTGTTGGATCTTCTGTGGTCGCTACCTTTCTCGGAATTTCCGAGGTTAATCCACTGCCTGCACATTATATTTGTGGTAATCCTGAATGCAGACATAGCGAATGGATTTTGGACGGTAGTGTGCCGAGCGGATTTGACTTGCCAGACAAAAACTGTCCGAACTGTGGTGGCAAATTGAAGGGTGAGGGACAGGATATTCCGTTTGAAACGTTTCTTGGGTTTAAGGGAGATAAAGTTCCCGATATTGACTTGAACTTCTCTGGCGAATATCAGCCTGTCGCACATAACTATACGAAAGTATTGTTTGGTGAGAAAAGTGTATTTCGTGCTGGAACCATAGGTACAGTTGCCGAGAAAACAGCCTTTGGCTTTGCAAAGAAATATGAAGAGGCGCATCATAAAAAATGGCGTGGGGCTGAGCTGAACAGGCTGGCTTCGGGCTGTACAGGGGTCAAACGCAGTACCGGGCAACATCCAGGCGGAATTGTCGTTGTTCCCGATTATATTGAGGTCGAGGATATTACGCCGGTACAGTATCCCGCCGATGATACAAGCTCAGAATGGAAAACAACGCATTTTGATTATCACGCTTTTGATGCGAATTTACTCAAACTCGATATTCTGGGTCATGATGATCCGACCATGATGAGGATGCTTCAGGATTTGACCGGTGTCGATCCTACGACCATTCCAATGAATGATCCTAAGGTGATGAGCATGTTCAACTCCACGGAGGCGCTCGGTGTAACACCCCAGCAAATCCGCACGCCTGTAGCAACCTATGGTGTACCAGAGATGGGGACGAAGTTTGTACGCCAAATGCTAGTAGAGTCGCAGCCAAGTTCTTTTGCTGATTTACTGCAAATATCCGGACTGTCTCACGGCACGGGCGTATGGCTGGGGAACGCACAGGAACTGATTAAGAATAATACCTGCAACATCAAGACTGTAATTGGTTGCCGTGATGATATCATGTTGTTTCTGATTTACAAGGCAGGGATGGACGCAGGTCTGGCCTTTAAAATTACGGAGAGCGTACGTAAAGGTAAGGGGCTTAGTGCCGAATGGATTGAGGAAATGAAAAAATGCAAGGTGCCACAGTGGTACATTGATTCCTGTCTGAAAATCCAGTACATGTTTCCGAAGGCGCATGCTGCAGCCTATGTTATTTCAGCAGTGCGCACAGCGTACTTTAAGCTGTATCATCCGATTGAATATTATGCGACTTACTTTTCAGTACGTGCAGCCGATTTTGATATTGAGCTGTGCTGTCAGGGATATGATGCAATCGCGCGGAAGATTGTCGAAATCGAGCAGCTCGGCTTTCAGGCACCGCCCAAAGAAAAAGGGATGCTTCCGATCCTAGAAATGGCTCTGGAAATGACGGCTCGCGGGTTTAGTTTTAAATCCATTGATTTGTACCGTTCCGAAGCTACACGCTTCAAGGTCGATGGAGATTCACTCATTCCGCCATTCGGAGCTCTTCAGGGAATTGGAGACAATGCAGCACGTAACATCGCAGCCTCCCGTGAACAGGGTGAATTTTTGTCTGTCGAGGATTTTCAACAAAAATCGAAGGCAAGTAAAACCATTGTCGAAATGCTATCCCAGTTGGGATGCTTTCGAGGTCTGCCAGAGAGTAATCAGCTGTCTCTGTTTTAATCCGAACTACAGTAGTCAAGCTCTGGCACTTGTCACATAACTATGGTTATGTTATAATTTTTTTGGTAATCATGGAGATAAAACCGTTGCTAAAAGAGTGGGGAAACCCACTCTTTACTGTTTGATATACAGTTACAACGTGAAAAGGTTATTTTTGGGCACGAAACCGGTACGCCGGTTTATTTGCAGTGAGCCCGAAATGAACATTACATCAAATGAAAATGAAAATGCCGGTGATGGAGAAGCATTGTCCATGGCAATAGGGCGTCTTTTTTTCACCACAGGAAAGTTCACTTTTGGAGGTTATAATCTTTGAGCACACCAAAGATCAAATCAGTAGTAGAAGAAATGGCCCAACCTTACCTCGATGAGCATGGTTTTGAACTGGTCGATGTCGAGTATGTCAAAGAGGGCAGCAATTGGTTTCTTCGCGTTTTTGTAGACAAAGACGGAGGAATTGATCTGGACGACTGCAGTATGATCAGTGAATATCTGGGTCAAAAGTTGGATGAAAATGACCCTGTTTCTACAGCATATTTTCTGGAAGTGTCTTCACCAGGCGCCGAAAGACCGCTGAAAAAAGCGGAGGACGTTACTAAAGCGGTAGGCAAAAACGTATTCGTTACTACATACGAGCCGATCAACGGTCTGAAGGAATTCGAAGGTCGTTTGCTTTCTTTTGAAGATGGGGAACTCACCGTTCAAAGCGGACAAAAGAAGCATGTTATACCTTATGACAAGGTAGCTGGTGCAAGGCTCGCGATCATATTTTAATTCAGATTTGACTGTTGCTGTTTGACATGTACTACATGTTTTTTGCCTCGTGTGCCGACCAGTACGCAGGTGCATCATTTGAAAGGGGGAGCAGTAATCCATGAGTATGGATTTTATTGAAGCAATGAACGAGTTGGAAAGAGAAAAGGGGATCAGCAAGGATGTGCTGTTTGAGGCCATTGAAGCAGCCTTGATTTCCAGTTACAAACGGAATTTCAACACCGCACAAAATGTGCGTGTTGATATGAACCGCAACTCGGGAGTCATTAAGGTATATGCCCGCAAGCTGATCGTTGAGGAGGTATTGGATCCTCGCACCGAGATTTCGTTGCCTGCGGCCCGTGAGATTAACCCGCATTTTCAGTTGGAAGATATCGCTGAAATTGAAGTCACACCACGTGATTTTGGACGGATTGCTGCACAAACTGCGAAGCAGGTCGTGACCCAGCGTATCCGCGAAGCGGAACGGGGACTGATCTACAACAAGTTTGTGGACAAGGAAGAGGATATTGTAACAGGAACTGTACAGCGCCAAGACCCACGTAATATTTATATTGATCTTGGTAAGGTGGAAGCGGTTCTCCCGTTAGGTGAATTGATGCCTAATGAGAAATTTAGCCATCTGGATCGAATTAAGGCTTATATCACCAAGGTAGAAAACACAACCAAAGGACCGCAAATTATGCTGTCCCGATCACATCCGGGTCTGCTTAAGCGTTTGTTCGAACTCGAAGTGCCTGAAATTTTTGATGGTGTTGTAGAGATTCGTTCCGTAGCGCGTGAAGCAGGCTTCCGTTCTAAAATCGCGGTTCATTCCCGTAACGCCGAGGTTGATCCGGTCGGCTCTTGTGTGGGTCCTAGAGGTACACGTGTACAGACCATTGTAAATGAGCTGCGTGGCGAAAAAATTGACATTGTACGTTATTCCGATAATGTTGATGAATACGTGGCTAATGCGCTGAGTCCATCCAAGGTGCTCGAAGTGCAAGTGTTTGAAGAAGAGAAAATGGCGCGTGTTATTGTGCCTGATTATCAGCTTTCTCTTGCTATTGGTATCAAAGGGCAAAATGCCCGTCTTGCTGCTAAGCTTACGGGCTGGAAAATTGATATTAAGAGTGAAACACAGGCGGAGGAAGAACTCGGCAGACCGAGAACATCCACCGATGAAATGCATCAGGATTCCGTTTCTGTAGATTAAGCGGAGTGTAGGGGGGTTAATGCATGAAACAGAGAAAGATACCTTTGCGCAAATGTGTGGCCTGTCATGAAATGATGCCAAAGAAGCAGTTGATCCGTGTCGTCAAAACCCCTGAAGACGAAGTGTTGATTGACTTGACTGGCAAAAAGTCGGGACGCGGCGCTTATTTGTGCGGCAAAGCCGCCTGCTTCAAGCTGGCTCAAAAGAGCAAGGCACTGGATCGAGCATTGAAGCACTCGGTTCATCCTGATATTTATGAGCAGCTAAGTCGTGATTTTGCTGCCGTCGAGGAAGAATTCCTGGCGGCACAAGGCAGCGTGCAGGATGAATAAGGCGCTGTCTGGATTGGGTCTTGCCATGAGAGCTGGCAAGCTGCTAACAGGTGATGAGATCGTTTATAAAGCGATCAGGTCTTCAGAAGCCAAGCTGGTCATTCTTGCGAAAGATGCTTCAATGAATACTCAAAAGAAATTCCGCGACAAATGCGGGACGTACAAAATCCCCTTATTGATAGGATTTGACCGGGAAAGCTTGGGAAGCAGTATCGGCAAACCTGAACGGGTTGTGCTGGCTGTGACGGATCAAGGATTCGCGAAATTGATCAAGAAACATGCGGGGATAATGTCGGAGGTGGAGTATATTGAGTAAACAAGAAAGCAAAGACAAAGTGCGGGTATACGAATACGCCAAATCGTTGAACATGAGCAGCAAAGAAATTATCACCATTCTTAAACGGCTGGATATTCCCGTGAACAACCATATGAGCGTCATGGAACATGATGCCGTAGGTAAAGTGGAAAGTTTTTTTAAGAATATTAAATCCAATGCTGCGGCCAAGCAAGGCGGGGCAGGTACGGCGCAAGTAAGCTCGAATCAGGCCGGTTCAAGCCAGAATAGTAATCATTCAACTGAGCAAACCAAAAATCAACAGGAAAAGCAGGTAAGTATGAATAGGACAAACAACAACCAAAACAGTAACCGAAGTAGCGCTCCAAAAGCGCAAAGCAGTCAGCAGGGCGGTCAAAACCGCAGTCAACAAAGTACTAGCAGACCCACTGGTCAGCAAAGTACACAGAACCGCAGTAATGGTCAACAACAGGGAGGACAACAGCGTCCCGGCGGTAACACAGGTTCGCGTCCTCAAGGTAACCAAAGCACTAACTCACGCCCTCAGGGAAGTAGTCAGGGTGGTACGGCTGTAAGAACATCATCCTCCACAGGTAGCAACAATGCGAACCGTAGTGGTGGCAACCGTACAGGTAGTAACTCCAGCAACGGTGGTAACCGTTCCGGTCAAGGACGTTTTGACGATAACCGTCAAGGCGGCGGACGCGGTGGTAACGGTGGTCGTGGAGGCAATAATCGCGGCGGCAGCAATCGTGGCGGGAAATTTAACAATCGTGGTAAAGGTCAACAACAGGAGCGTCGCGAGAAAATCGACAACACGCCTAAGAAAATTATTGTGCGTGGTGAGATGACTGTAGGCGAAACAGCCAAGCTTCTTCATAAGGATGCGTCAGAAGTCATCAAAAAGCTGATTGTGCTCGGAACAATGGCGACCATCAACCAGGAACTGGATATGGATACCATCCTCTTGCTTGCCGGAGACTTTGGTGTCGAGGTAGAAGTGAAAATTCCTGTCGAAGAAGATCGTTTTGAAACCGTGGAAGAAAATGATGATCCTGCGGATCTCAAAACACGTCCACCGGTTGTAACGATTATGGGTCACGTCGATCACGGTAAAACAACTTTGCTGGATGCCATTCGCTCAACTAATGTAACCGGTGGCGAAGCTGGCGGTATTACACAGCATATTGGTGCATACCAAGTTGAAATTAACAGCAAAAAAATCACTTTCCTGGATACACCGGGTCACGAAGCCTTTACTGCTATGCGTGCACGTGGTGCCCAAGTGACAGATATGACGATTATCGTGGTTGCAGCTGACGACGGTGTTATGCCACAGACGGTCGAAGCTATTAACCATGCGAAGGCGGCAGGTCTGCCCATTATCGTAGCTGTGAACAAGATCGACAAACCGGATGCCAACCCGGATAAAGTGAAGCAAGAACTCACTGAATATGAATTGGTACCTGAAGAGTGGGGCGGCGATACAATTTTCGTCAACGTTTCCGCGAAACAAAGAATGGGTCTGGAAGACCTGCTCGAGATGATTCTGCTCGTAGCTGAAGTGAATGAGTACAAAGCGAACCCGAACAAACGGGCACGTGGTACCATCATCGAGGCAGAACTTGATAAAGGTCGCGGTTCTGTAGCCCGTATCCTCGTTCAGAACGGTACACTGAAAGTCGGCGATGCTTTCGTAGCGGGTAACTGCTTCGGACGTGTGCGTGCCATGGTCAACGATAAAGGTCGTCGTCTTAAGGAAGCAGGTCCTTCCACTCCAGTTGAAATTACTGGTTTGACAGAAGTTCCACTTGCTGGCGATCCATTCATGGTGTTTGAGGATGAGCGCAAAGCTCGTGCTATTGCTGATAGACGTGCGATCACGCAACGCCAATCTGATCTGGGCAGTAATACCCGTGTAACACTGGATGACCTGTTCCAACACATCAAGGATGGCGAAATGAAGGATCTGAACGTCATTATTAAAGGTGACGTACAAGGTTCCGTCGAAGCGTTGAAAGGTTCCTTGAACAAGATTGAAGTCGAAGGTGTGCGTGTTAAAATTCTTCACAGTGGTGCAGGAGCAATCACCGAATCCGATATTATTTTGGCAGCAGCTTCCAATGCTATTGTCATTGGTTTTAATGTTCGTCCGGATAACCAGGCGAAATCTACAGCGGAAGCTGAAAAAGTGGATATTCGTCTACACCGTGTCATTTACAATGTCATTGAAGAAATAGAGCAAGCCATGAAGGGCATGCTGGATCCTGAATATAAAGAAAATGTGATTGGGCATGCTGAAGTACGTAACGTATTCAAAGTTACTAAAGTCGGTACGATCGCTGGTTGTATGGTGACATCCGGTAAAATTACCCGTTCAGCAGAAGCACGCCTGATTCGTGATGGCATCGTCATTTTTGAAGGTAAAATCGACTCACTGAAACGCTTTAAGGACGACGCAAAAGAAGTTGCCCAAGGTTACGAATGCGGTATTACCCTTGATGGCTATAATGATGTTAAGGAACTCGACATTATTGAAGCGTTCGTCATGGAAACAGTGGAGCGCTAACGGCAGAGAGGTGAGCATCCATGGCTAAAATACGTACAGGTCGGGTTGGCGAGCAGATCAAGAAGGAGCTAAGCCAACTCATACAAACTGAATTAAAAGACCCCCGCATCGGTTTTATCACGGTAACGGGTGTCGATCTTACAAATGATTTGTCCCAAGCGAAAATATACTTGAGCGTGCTCGGGGATGAAGAACAAAAAAATTCTTCCCTGAAGGCATTGGACAAAGCGAACGGTTATCTTCGTTCTGAACTCGGCAAACGGATACGGCTGCGCCATATTCCTGAGTTGATTTTCAAAATTGACGAATCTATTGCTTACGGTAGTCGAATTGAAAAACTGCTGAGTGATATCGACAAGGATGAAAAATAAAACTTTTAGTTTGTCTGAAGGAACCATGAACTGAATGTAAAGGAGAAGGCAATGCATACCTATGAACAGGCGCTTCAACAAGCGAAGGAATTTATTCTGGAGCATGATGATTACCTGATCGTATCGCATGTACAGCCGGACGGAGACGCAGTCAGCTCCACCGTAACGGTGGGCTGGCTTCTCTCATGTCTGGGGAAGAAATTTACCATGCTAAATGAGGGACCTATTCCCAAGCGTATGGATTTTTTATGGCATGCCGATGAGATTATGGATATGAGCCAGCAACCGCCAGAACGGAAATACAACCGGATCATTTGTGTAGATTGTGCGGATTACCGTCGTGTTGGTTTGACAGAGCAGTTTTTTACGGAAGATGCCATTATCCTGAATATTGATCATCATCCAACGAATGATGCGTATGGTACAGTTAATGTGATTAAATCGGATGCTGCGGCAACAGCAGAAATTCTTTTTGACCTACTGAAAGAATTCGCAGTAACTTGGGATGTCGAAATAGCTACGGCTTTATATACAGGGTTGCTAACGGATACAGGAGGTTTCCGTTACTCCAACACTTCACCGAAAGTGATGTCTACTGTGTCACAGCTACTTGCTTACGGTGTAGATGGTCCATCTTTATCCGAGAAATTGCTCGAGGAAATGACTTTTCCACAAATGAAGGTGCTGACAAAAGCATTGCAGACGCTCACGATGTCGGAGGATGGAAAAGTTGCTTGGGTCGTAGTATCACCTGACGACATGACGGAATGTGGCGCTGTAAATGAGGACTTGGAAGGCATTGTGAATTATCCAAGAAATATTCGTGGAGTTGAGGTAGGCATTTTCTTTAAGGTTATTAATGATCAAGCGGTCAAGGCCAGCTTGAGGTCGGCAGGAAATGTTGATGTAGCTGCGCTGGCTCAATCATTTGGGGGCGGTGGACATGTACGTGCAGCTGGCTGCCGTCTCGAGGGTAAGCTGGGAGATATCATCGAGACAGTTGTAGGGCGGGTGAAGTCTGAGCTATGAACCCGATAAAGAAGGAACAGGCAACTTGGGAAGGCGTTCTACCTGTCTATAAACCTGCTGGATTTACCTCTCATGATGTGGTGGCCAAGGCTCGCCGTTTATTAGGTATGAAGCGAATCGGACACACTGGAACGCTTGATCCGCAAGTAACTGGTGTTTTGCCTTTGTGTCTGGGACGTGCCACCCGTGTGGTGGAATACATGCAAGAGCGGCCCAAAGAATATCGGGCTACACTGCGATTAGGAATTGCCACGGATACCGAAGACCTAACTGGGAAAATCACGGAAGAGAGTGAACGTCCAGTAGAGGTGACGGAAGTGGAAGTCAAAGCGGTTTTGAAACGTTTTGTTGGTACGATTTCCCAAGTGCCTCCAATGTTCTCCGCGCTAAAAGTGGATGGCAAACGTCTATATGAACTGGCTCGAGAAGGCAAAACCGTGGAACGCAAAAGTCGTGAAGTGAGCATTTACGAGTTGGAAATGACGGGATTCGCGGAGACGGGGGCGTATGTGGATATTTCTTTTCGTGCCTTATGCTCCAAAGGTACTTATATCCGTACACTATGTGTTGATATTGGCCGTGAATTAGGATATCCTTCAACGATGGTTAAGCTGGAGCGAACCATGTCTGCGGGAATTCCTGCGGAACGTTGTCTGACTTTCGAAGAGATAGAGCGTTTCGTAGCGGATGGTAGTCTTGGAGAGCGACTTATTACAACGGATCAGGCGATTGACTATATGCCTGAGCATATAGTGGCTGAAGCCAAGGTAACTGCGGCTCTGCAAGGCCAACGTCTGTCGCTGAATATGATTTCACCACCTGTGACGGACAACCAGCCCTTCCGTTTGTATAAAGAGGATAAAACGTTTTTAGGCATATATGGTCGGGATGAATCAGACGCGATCGCTCCCATTAAAGTTTTTTTACCTTGAATTGTGCTATAATTTTGACGAAGTTAGTCAAATGATGTGAAATGCAGGTGAATTAATAATGATTACCGTATCGTTATCTTATCCATTGAGTGATGAGCTTTTGCAGCAATGGGGACGTCCACAGGTCACGGCGATCGGTCAGTTTGATGGTCTTCATCTGGGACACGCAAGCGTGATACGTAAGGCCGTTGCGCTGGCTCGTGAACAGCAAGTGCCGGTATCTGTCATGACATTTCATCCTCACCCAAAGGAAGTCATGAAAAAAGGCGATTATGAAGGTTATTTAACACCGCTTGCGGACAAGCAGACTATTCTAGCTGATATGGGTGTGGACGTACTTTATATTTTGAGTTTTAACGAAGAATTTTCTAAGGTCAGCCCTGAGGCGTTTATAAGCGATGTGCTGCTTCCATTGCAAATTCGAACAGCGGTAGTAGGCTTTGATTTTCGGTTTGGCCACCGGGGAGCCGGGCATGAGGATACCCTCCGTAAGCTGGGAGGAGAGCTGATGTCTGTACACACCGTATCACCGTTCGAGCTGGATGGGGACAAGGTGAGCAGTTCTGGCATTCGCCGTGCTTTACAGAACGGGGATCTAGCACATGCCTCTCGCTGGTTGGGACGTCCTTATCGTATCCAAGGTACTGTAATGGATGGAGAGAAGCGCGGACGTACGATCGGTTTTCCGACTGCTAATCTCAAACTGGATGATACCTACGTGATTCCGATCAAGGGTGTATACGCTGTACGGGCGCTTGTAGGCGATCGTTGGATAAATGGTGTAATGAATGTAGGGGTTAAGCCTACTTTTCATGAAGGTGTGCTGAATCCGTCGTTTGAGGTACACCTATTTGATTTTAATCAGCAAATTTATGGGAATTCTGTGCTTGTGGAGCTTCACCATTACATCCGCCCTGAACGCAAATTCTCTTCGGTGGATGAGCTGATCAGCCAAATTGGCAATGACGCACAAACGGCTAAAAAGCTGTTAGGCTAATTTATTTACATAAGACAGGCGCTGTGTTATACTGACTTATGTTGTGTAAACAACGATGAACCTTAGCTTGGTTGTCCGCTTTCACCGGCGGCTACGAGGCTAATGGCGATTATAATGAAGGAGGTGAACAGGATGGCATTGACTCAAGAGCGTAAACAGCAATTGATCGAGGAGTACAAAACTCATGAATCCGATACAGGATCACCAGAGGTACAAATCGCTATCCTTACTGAAAACATCGTCAACTTGCAAAGTCACTTTCGTTCGCACAAGAAAGACCATCACTCCCGCCGCGGGTTGTTGAAAATGGTCGGTCAGCGTCGTAAACTTTTGGCTTACCTGAAGAAGACTGATGTTAAACGTTACAGTGCGTTGATCGAGCGTCTCGGACTGCGTCGTTAATTTTCAGACATGTAATGAGAAAAGAAGCCTGGTTGTTCACCGCTTGTCCCTGCTAAGGCGACGGCGGACAGCAGCCGGGTTCTTTTTTGAAATGAGGAATCTTTTTTTGAATTACATATCCTGATTTGTCTGCTAGCTTCTTATGAATAAGCCCTGCGCAGGAAATACTGGATATGTATAGAACTTTTACAATGAAATGAAATGGAGGGATACCATGGAGCAACGCGTAGAAATGCAGCTCGGCGGAAGAAAGCTGGTGCTGGAAACAGGACGTCTTGCGAAACAAGCCAATGCGGCAGTTAAAGTGAGCTACGGAGAAACAGTTGTGCTTTGTACCGTGACCGCTTCCCGTGAACCGAAAGATTTGGACTTTTTTCCCCTGACCGTAAACTATGAGGAAAGATTGTATGCTGTAGGGAAAATTCCTGGCGGATTTATTAAACGTGAAGGACGTCCGAGTCAAAAAGCAATTTTGTCCAGCCGTTTGACAGACCGTCCAATTCGCCCATTGTTCCCGGAAGGTTTCCGGAATGATGTACAGGTGTTGAACCTGGTTATGAGTGTCGATCAGGATTGCGAACCTGAAATTGCAGCAATGATCGGAACCTCGGCAGCACTTAGCATTTCGGATGTACCTTTTAATGGGCCAATCGGTGGAGTCGCTGTAGGACGTGTAGACGGGCAATTTGTGATTAACCCGGATATTGCACAGCAGAATGCAAGCGATCTGTACCTGGTTGTAGCCGGAACGAAAGATGCCATCATGATGGTAGAAGCCGAGGGCAATGAGATTCCAGAGGAAGTTATGCTGGAAGCTATTATGTTCGGTCATGATGAGATTAAGAACATTGTGGCAGTCATTGAACAATTGGTGCAAGTAGCAGGTAAAGAAAAAATGCAGGTTAAACTGCATGCTGTTGATGAAAAAGTGAACAGTGAAGTACGTGCTTATGCAGCTGAACGTTTAATGGAAGCTGTTAAAATTGCAGAAAAACACGCCCGTCAAGAGGCGATTGATGCAGTCAACGAAGAGACAGTTGCCCATTTTGAATCACAATACATAGAGACACCTGAGCTTTTGAGCGACGTGAGCGAAGTTCTCTATGATATCGTCAAGGAAGAAGTACGTCGTCTGATCACGCATGATAAAGTGCGTCCTGATGGTCGTAAGCTTGACGAAATTCGTCCGATTGAAAGCGACACTAGCATTTTGCCGCGTACTCATGGTTCGGGCTTATTTACACGCGGTCAAACGCAAGCACTTAGCATTTGTACACTTGGTGCATTGGGTGATGTACAAATTTTGGACGGTATTGATCTGGAAGAAACAAAACGCTTCATGCATCATTACAATTTCCCGCCATTCAGCGTAGGTGAGGCTCGTCCTTTGCGTGCGCCAGGCCGTCGTGAAATCGGACATGGTGCTCTTGGTGAACGTGCACTTTCCAAAGTAATTCCTTCCGAAACTGAATTTCCATACACCATCCGTTTGGTTTCCGAGGTACTGGAATCAAATGGTTCGACTTCACAAGCTAGTATTTGTGCAAGTACACTGGCTATGATGGATGCAGGTGTACCGATTAAAGCTCCGGTTGCAGGTGTAGCGATGGGATTAATCAAGGATGGAGACCATGTTTCCGTATTGACTGATATCCAAGGGATGGAAGACCACCTGGGCGATATGGACTTTAAAGTTGCTGGTACCGCGGAAGGCGTAACTGCCATTCAAATGGATATTAAAATTAACGGTATTGACCGCCAGATTTTACAGGATGCGCTCAAGCAAGCTAAAGAAGGACGCTTATTCATTCTTAGCAAAATGATGGAAGCGATCCAGAAGCCACGTGAGCAGTTGTCTCAGTATGCTCCAAAAATTATGACGATGCACATTAACCCGGACAAAATCCGTGATGTTATTGGAGCTGGTGGTAAAATCATCAACAAAATCATCGAAGAAACCGGCGTGAAAATCGATATTGAACAAGATGGTCGTGTGTTCATCGCTTCCACAAATCAAGAGATGAATGAAAAAGCACGTTCCATTATTGAGGGTATCGTAAAGGAAGTCGTGGTCGGTGAGATTTACATCGGTACAGTAAAACGGATTGAGAAATTCGGTGCATTTGTTGAAATTTTACCGGGCAAAGATGGTCTGGTTCATATTTCTCAACTGTCTACTGAACGTGTAGCCAAGGTTGAAGATGTAATTGCTATTGGGGATACAATTACGGTGAAAGTAACCGAAATTGATCAACAAGGTCGTGTCAATCTGTCCCGTAAGGCTGTTCTGACTGCAGAAGCACCTGCAAAATCCTAGGTACCTGCATGTTGCAGACTAGAAAGGCAGGAGTAGCTTTTCGTATTAACAGTACAAGGGATTTGAATAGCATTGTTTAAGCTTTTGGAAAGAGGCAGAGCTACGTTTCTGGCTCTTTTTTCATACATATGCACAAGCTGCGCCAAAGTAGGCTTCTAGAGGCTACTGCGTCATAGTTCTTGTCCTCCCCGCATACAATGTGGACAAACGGGCGGGAGGATGAAGGAATCATGAGTAGGGCAAAAAGAGCAGTGTGGGTGGTAGCCAGTTTAGCCATCACACTGGTAATCGGACAGTTTAGCGGGGTTCGTGACTTCGCTAATCAATTACGCAATGGAGACGCTACAGGAGTTGGGGAGCCTAAAGCTGAAACAACGATGGCGATGGCGGCTTTACCCGATAATGCGCTTATGCAGCGACTAAGAACAGAAGCAGCCCGTCAGCGGCGGGAACCAGTTGATGCCAAGATCGACAGGGTATGGAAGGCTATTCCAGGCTATAACGGACTGGAGGTGGATTTGGATGCTACCTATCGCAAAGCGATTGCATCTCCGGATCGACCCATTCAATATGTATATCGGCAATTGGCACCTAAAATACATTTAAATCAGCTTGGTAATGTTCCAATTTACAAGGGGAATCCCGAAAAGCCAATGGTATCCTTCATGATCAATGTAGCATGGGGGAATGAATTTATCCTGCCAATACTGAACACGCTGGATCAGGAAAAGGTCAAGGCTACATTTTTTCTTGATGGAAGTTGGCTGAAAAAAAATCCTGAACTCGCCAAGGAGATTCAAAAAAGAGGACATGAGCTTTCGAATCATGCTTACTCTCATCCGAATATGAGCCGTCTGAGTCGGGCCAGAGCCACACAAGAAATTGAAAAGACACAAGAGCTTCTTCAAGAAACTTTGGGCGTCAAAAATAACTGGTTTGCCCCTCCATCGGGCGATTTTAATCAGCAAACGGTGGATATAGCAGCAGAACGTGGGCTCAAAACAGTGTTGTGGACATTGGACACTGTAGATTGGAAACATCCGTCACCGGAATCGGTGATTAACAAAATCAGTAGTAAGGTTGAATCAGGCACACTGATATTAATGCACCCAACAGATTCCTCAGCGGCTGCTCTCAAAGGCATGATCCATGCCATTCGTAGTAAGGGACTTGTGCTCGGAACTGTCAGTCAGACACTTTCCCCTGATCGACAGCTACCTGCTCTGGTTGAGTGAACGTCTTTTTTCTGTTAGGATTGAACATTATGGCTAAGTATGCAATTCAGTTTAGGAGGGCCAATCGTGGAAAGAATTCAACTCAAAAACGGCCTAAGAGTGGTCATTGAAAAAATTCCAACCGTGCGTTCTGTTTCTTTCGGTATCTGGGTTAAAACCGGCTCCCGAAATGAAACGCCGGACAATAGCGGTATTTCTCATTTTATCGAACACATGCTTTTCAAAGGAACAGAGCGTTTTAACGCTAAGGAAATCGCTGAGCAATTCGATGCCATCGGAGGAAATGTTAATGCTTTCACTTCGAAGGAATATACATGCTATTATGCCAAGGTGTTGGATGAGCATCTACCGATCGCAGTTGATGTGCTGTCTGATATGTTTTTTAATTCCAAACTAGATCAGGAAGAATTGGCAAAAGAGAAGAATGTGATTTTGGAGGAAATCTCCATGTACGAGGATACACCGGATGATATGGTGCATGATCTTGTATCTCGCGCGGCCTATGGTGAACATCCACTGGCTTATCCGATTCTCGGAACCGAAGATCACCTGCTTGCTATGGATAGCTCACATCTCAGCCATTATATGAGGGAGCATTATACAATCGACAATACAGTTATCAGTGTGGCTGGTAATGTTGATGATCGCTTGGTAGAATTGTTGGAGCGACATTTTGGACATTTTGATATTCATGGAACCGTTTCGCCGCTGACAGTACCTGCGTTTAACGGTGAGCTGTTGTATCATGAGAAAGCAACGGAGCAAAATCATATTTGTTTATCCCTGCCTGGATTTGCAACGGGTGACGAACTCCAGTATGCTATGGTTTTGCTGAATAACGCGATCGGCGGCGGCATGAGTTCACGTTTGTTTCAAGAAATTCGGGAAAAGCGTGGACTGGCTTATTCGGTCTATTCCTATCATAGCTCCCATGCGGACAGTGGTATGTTCACGATCTATGCAGGTACGGCTCCTAAGCAAACAAAGGACGTGCTGGATTTGACGCTGGAGCTTTTACGAGATGTGGCTGTCAACGGTTTGGACGCTAATGAGCTTCGTAAAGGTAAGGAGCAATTAAAAGGAAGTTTGATTTTAAGCCTTGAAAGTACAGGTAGCCGGATGAATCGGCTTGGAAAAAATGAATTGATGCTTGGTCAGCATTATACGCTGGATCAAATGATCGAGCATATCGAGCAAGTGACGGCAAATGATGTGAATAAAGTGCTGGATCGGATGTTCTCGGAGCCGTTTGCCCTGTCGATGGTGGGAGCGAGTGATTCAGCGGTAAAGGATATGAGGAGGGACTATTTTGTTAACTTACGTGGAAATTAACAGACTCGCGGGCAATGAAGATATTGAGCTGCCCCGCAAAATGTCAGAGCTTGCATCAGGGTTTGACTTGTATGCAGCAGTACAGGAAAATCTGGTACTGGAACCCGGCAAACGTTGCCTCGTTCCAACTGGATTTGCAATAGCTATGCCAGCGGGATTGGAGGCACAGATCCGTCCGCGAAGTGGACTGGCTCTTAAGCATGGTATTACTTGTCTCAATACACCGGGAACGATTGATGCGGATTATCGTGGGGAGATTAAGGTACTTCTTATTAATTTGGGCGAGGAATCGTTCACGATTACGCGCAATGAGCGAATTGCACAAATGGTATTTCAGGTTGTACCTGAGGTAGAGCTGAAACAAGTAGACCATTTATCTGAAACAGTGCGTGGTGCTGGAGGCTTTGGCCATACAGGACGCTGAGGTTATGGTTGGTTTGCGATATACGAATGTCTATTTTGTAAAATCTTCAAATTTCTTGCTTAAGAGTAAGCATGCAAATAAAGGTCGCCTCATAAAGGGGCGGCTTTTTTTTGTGTTTTTTCACCCCTCTCCGGGCACTCGCATAGACTAAAAGCATATCGTGTCTCGGAAAGGAGTGATCCGGATGCTAACAGGAATACGCGTCGTTGTTTTGGGTGGCGATGCGAGGCAGCTTGAGGTAATCCGCAAATGTGTGGACATGGATGCTACCGTCAGTGTGGTCGGTTTTGACAAGCTTGAAGTACCACTCAAAGGAGTGACACTAGAACCAATGTCTGTCAAGCTGCTGGAATCGTCAGACGCACTGATTTTGCCGGTGGTGGGATGCGATGAGGAAGGCAACGTAAATGCACTTTTTGGAGCACAGAAGCTCCAGTTTCTGAATGAGCATGCTGCTGCTCTTCCACCGCATTGTGTTGTATATACAGGGATGGCGCGGACGTACTTAAAAGAAATTTGTACCAGACATGAGTTAAAGCTGGTAGAGCTGCTGGAGAGAGATGATGTGGCCATATACAACTCTATACCTACGGCCGAAGGCGCACTGATGATGGCCATTCAGCATACCGATTTTACGATTCACGGTGCAGATTGTATGGTTCTAGGCATGGGACGGACTGGATTTACCATGGCAAGGGCACTACAGGGGTTGGGAGCCAGAGTGAAGGTTGGAGTACGGCGGGCAGAGGATGCAGCGAGAGCCGTGGAAATGGGTTGGAAGCCTTTTATGACAAGGGATTTAGCGCAAGAGACAAAGGGAGTTGACTTGATTTTTAATACGATACCCTCTATGATTATCACAGCGCAAATCCTGTCTAAATTGCCATTGAGCACCGTGATTATAGATCTTGCTTCCGCCCCGGGCGGATGTGATTTCCGTTATGCGGAAAAGCGTGGAATCAAGGCTATGCTTGCCCCTGGTCTTCCCGGTATTGTTGCTCCCAAAACTGCTGGTGCCATTATAGCGAATACGCTGGTGCAGTTGTTAATGGAAGATAATCCTGATCGGGGGGATGCACAATGAGTTGGCAAGGGAAAACAGTAGGTTATGCAATTACAGGCTCACATTGCACATTTGAAGAGGTAATGCCTGTTATACAGCGCTTTGTTGATGAGGGTGCGAAGGTCATTCCTATTATATCCAATACAGTACTAACAACGGATACTCGCTTTGGTACTTCGCAAAGTTGGCAAAAACAGTTGAAAGATATAACAGGGAATGATATCATTTCTACAATTGTGGAGGCTGAGCCACTGGGTCCCTCCCAAATACTCGATGTGCTGGTGATTGCACCTTTGACGGGGAATTCAATGAGTAAGTTAGCGAATGCGATGACAGACAGTCCGGTTTTGATGGCTGCCAAGGCGCAATTGCGCAACGGTCGTCCACTTCTTTTAGCCATATCTACTAATGATGGACTGGGTCTAAATGCTGCCAATATCGCCAAATTACTCGTAGCCAAAAATATCTTTTTTGTGCCGTTCGGACAGGACAATCCAGTTAAAAAGCCGAACTCGCTTGTAGCTAACATGGAGTTGATTCCCGAGGCTGCTTATGAAGCATTGCAAGGTAAACAGCTTCAGCCGATGATTGTGGAACGCAAGACCCCATGAAGTACTATAGTTAACTGCTGAGCATCCCTCGCCTAGAAGATGATTCGATATTGTATCGAGTCTAATTTCTTGTTGGCGGTGGATGCTTTCAGAATAAAAAATGGTTTTTTAGTCGAGAAGGGGAGATACACCAGATGAGCAATAGAAAGTTTAATGTAGCTGTCGTTGGAGCAACAGGCGCTGTAGGAGAACAGATCGTAAATCTGCTGGAAAAACGGGATTTTCCTGTGGACAAAATCAAATTTCTTTCTTCGCCTCGTTCTGCCGGCACGTTAATTAGCTTTAAAGGTCAGCAAATTCCAGTAGAGATTGCTACCCCCGACAGCTTTGAAGGAATCGACATTGCTTTGTTTAGTGCAGGTGGAGACGTAAGTAAGGAATTGGCGCCGCATGCTGTTCGTCATGGGGCGGTTTGCATTGACAACACCAATGCATTCCGAATGGATCCGACAGCTCCTCTTGTAGTGCCTGAGGTGAATAGCGACAAAATTGCCGAGCATCAAGGAATTATTGCGAACCCGAACTGCTCCACCATTCAGATGGTAGCTGCTTTGAAACCATTATATGATCAGTATGGCATTTCTCGTATCATAGTATCCACATACCAGGCCGTTTCCGGGGCTGGAAGCCGAGCTATTGATGAATTGAATCGTCAAAGCGCAGCGATTCTTAACGGTGATGAAGTTCAGCCTGATCTGTTACCAGTAGGCTCGTTGCCAGTAAAGCATCAGATTGCTTTCAATGCTATCCCGCAAATCGATAAATTCCAGGACAATGGTTATACACTGGAAGAAATGAAAATGGTACGTGAAACGAAAAAAATACTGGGTGACGAATCTGTGGACGTAACAGCAACGTGTGTACGTATTCCTGTTGTATACGGTCACTCGGAATCTGTATATGTAGAACTTAAAAAAGATTATGATTTAGAAGAAATCCGCAATCTGCTGGCTTCGGCACCGGGAGTAACGCTAGTGGACGATCCTGCTGCTCAGCTTTATCCACTGGCATCCGAAGCTGCTGGAAAACCTGACGTATTTGTGGGGCGTGTACGCCGTGATTTGGGCAATAGCCGTGGATTGAATTTGTGGGTTGTATCCGATAATCTGCTCAAAGGAGCGGCATGGAACGCGGTGCAAATCGCGGAAATTATTGCTGCAAACGCGGAGTAACGTTCCGATATGGGGGAAGAATAATGGGTATTTTGGTGCAAAAATTTGGGGGAACCTCGCTGTCCACACCTGAAGCACGTCAACTTGTGCTGGCACATGTGAAGCGGGAGCTGGAGCAAAATCTTCAATTGGTTGTTGTTGTGTCGGCAATGGGGAGAAAAGGAGAGCCTTATGCCACCGACACGCTGCTGGATTGGGCGGCGTCTAACGGCGACAGTCTTCCGAAGCGCGAGCGGGATTTACTGCTGTGCTGTGGTGAAATCATTTCTGCTGCTACATTATGCAGCCTGATGGAGAAGGAAGGTATTCCTGCTACGGTGCTAACTGGGGCACAGGCGGGCTTTATTACGGATGATCAATACGGCAATGCTCGTATTTTGGATATAAAGCCAGACCGTGTTGTTGAAGAGTTGAACCAAGGCAGAGTTGTCATTGTGACAGGTTTTCAGGGACAAACAGCAGACGGTGATATGACCACCTTGGGTCGGGGCGGCAGCGATACGTCAGCTACTGCTCTGGGTGCTGCTCTACATGCGGATATGGTCGATATTTATACGGATGTGAATGGTATATTAACCGCCGATCCGCGCATTGTGGAAAATGCAAAGCCACTTACACATGTTAGCTATACGGAGATTTGCAATATGGCTCATCAGGGAGCAAAGGTTATCCATCCTCGTGCTGTTGAAATCGCCATGCAGGCTAATATCCCGGTCCGTGTTCGCTCTACCTTCTCTGAAGGAGAAGGTACGTTAGTTACCCACCCGGAAGGCTTTAAAGACGTGCAGGCAGACATCGTAGACCGTTTCGTGACCGGTATTGCGTATGTCGGCAATGTCACTCAGATTAATGTTGAATTAAAGCCGGGTTTGGAGCACTTGCAATTACAAGTATTCAAATCTATGGCTGAACATGGAATCAGCGTTGACTTTATTAACGTAACTCCATCGGGGGCAGTTTATACTGTGTTCGATCATGATGGAAGCAAAGCGGTTGAAGTATTGAACGGTTTGGGTCTAGAACCTAAGATACTGGCCGGGTGTGCTAAAGTTTCTGTCATAGGCGGTGGTATCAACGGGGTACCGGGCATTATGGCGACGATTGTGGAGGCATTGGCAGAATCAGACGTACAGATCCTTCAATCCGCAGATTCCAACACGACGATCTGGGTACTTGTTAAAAAAGAAGATATGGTGCAGGCTGTACGCGCATTGCATAATAAATTTGAACTCCATCAATAGGTGCATTGTCCGTGCTCGGACTTGCAAAAAGGAGGCAGCATGGTGAACTTCGGCAGATTGATTACCGCAATGGTGACACCTTTTGATCAGCAAGGAGAGATTGACTGGACTGCATTGTCCTCGTTGATTGATTACTTAATAGAAGAACAGCACTCAGAGTCACTTGTTGTATCTGGAACAACAGGGGAGTCTCCTACCCTGAGCGATGATGAAAAAATCAAGTTGTTTGCATTTGTTGTAGAAAAAGCAGCTGGACGATGTAAAATTATTGCCGGGACTGGAAGCAACAATACGCGTCACTCTATTCATCTAACCCGTGCCGCGGAGCAGGCAGGAGCAGATGGTGTTCTACTGGTAGTACCATATTATAATAAACCGAATCAGGAAGGGATGTATCAGCATTTCGAAAGTATTGCAAACTCCACATCCCTTCCAGCTATACTGTATAATGTTCCAAGCCGTACTGGAGCGAGTCTAACAGCTGAAACAACGCTGCGTCTTGCACAAATTCCGAACATTGTGGGAACCAAAGAATGTGCATCACTTGCGCAGGTCACACAGATTGCAGCGGCAGCGCCAGAAGGTTTTCTGGTTTATTCCGGGGATGATGCTTCTGGGTTGCCTGCTATGGCTGTAGGTGCTTATGGTATTATCAGCGTAGCGAGTCATGTGGTAGGTGCTGAAATGAAGCAGATGATCGATTCACTTGTAGGAGGACACTCGCAGGAGGCAGCCAAGTTGCATCAGCAGTTGTTCCCGATTTTCAAGGGTTTGTTTGGCTGTCCTCATCCTCTGCCTAATCCGGTGGCAGTAAAATATGCATTGGAATTACGGGGGATTAAGGTAGGTTCGGTTCGGTTGCCACTCATTCCTCCAACTGAGGATGAAGCGGAATTTATTAAGAAATTATTTACCCGCTAAAGAGAAATAGGAATGTAAGCTGTTAATTAATACTAAGGAGTATCCTTGTTAAGGGCAGTCGGTAGGTACAAAACCGATAGGGTTTATTGTCTGACAAGGTTCTCCAGCGTGAAGGGCGTTCTTATAGGACGTCCTTTTTGCTGTGCTTTTAACTATGCATGTAGATAAAATGACAGATACTAATGGTTTCAGACGGCAATGGGAAACCTAGCGTAACGAACAGGATGACTTGTTTTTTCTTATTTTAATCATGTATAATGGGGTCAAGTGACTGGGTGCGGTATTTTTTTGAAAATTAAATAAACAAATCAAGGTACGACGTCCAACTACCATAGGAGGTTTAGATTCATTTGTCTAAAAAAACAAACAACGATAAATTGATGATTTTCGCTTTGGGCGGCGTCGGTGAAATCGGGAAAAATATGTATGTCGTTCAATACGGCAATGACATTGTCGTGGTGGATTCCGGTCTGAAATTCCCGGAAGAGGACATGCTGGGCATTGATATCGTTATTCCTGATATTTCCTACCTTACAGAGAACCGCGACAAAGTAAGAGGCATTGTGCTGACTCATGGTCACGAGGACCATATCGGCGGTTTGCCTTACGTGTTGAAACATTTGAATGTACCAGTATATGGTACCAAATTGACGCTGGGATTGGTGGAAAACAAGCTGAAGGAAGCGAATCTGCTTGGTGAAACCAAACGTATTTTGATCAATGCTGATTCCGAAATCAAGCTGGGTTCCACACTAAAAGCAACTTTCTTCAGAACCAACCATAGTATTCCGGATTCTGTAGGTGTATGTATTGATACTCCTGAAGGCGCTGTTGTTCATACAGGTGACTTCAAATTTGACCATACTCCGGTGAACGGACAATATGCAGATTTGCAGCGTATGGCTGAAATTGGCACACGTGGTGTACTGGCTCTTTTGTCAGACAGTACAAATGCCGAGAAACCGGGCTTTACACCTTCGGAAAAGAGCGTTGGTATTGTCCTGGAAGACATTTTCCGCAAGTCGAGACAGCGTGTGGTCGTAGCCACTTTTGCTTCTAACGTACATCGTATTCAGCAGGTAATTAATGCTGCTGAAGCAACGGGACGTAAAGTAACAGTTATTGGTCGAAGCATGGTTAATGTCGTAGGTATTGCTTCGGACTTGGGCTATTTGGAAATTCCAGATGGAATGCTGATTGAGCCTGAAGAAGTTGGCAAAATGTCAGCGGATCGTGTAGTTATTCTCTGCACAGGCAGTCAGGGTGAACCGATGTCCGCTTTGACAAGAATGGCTCGTTCCACACATCGAAAGGTTGACATTCTTCCAGGGGATTCAGTCATCATCGCAGCTACTCCGGTACCGGGTAATGAAAAATACGTTGGACGTACAATTGATGAACTGTTCCGTCTGGGTGCCAATGTATATTACAGCGCAGCTAATCCAGGTATCCACGTTTCTGGACACGGAAGCCAGGAAGAACTTAAGCTGATGCTGAATCTGATGAAACCAAAGTTCTTCTTGCCAATTCATGGTGAGTTCAGAATGCAACGTCGTCACGCTCTTCTTGCTGAAGGCGTAGGTATAGAGCCTGAAAATATCTTCATCACGGATATCGGTGAAGTCATTGAAATTCAGAATGGCGGAGCACGCAGAGCTGGTAAAGTTACAGCAGGCAACGTACTGATCGATGGACTAGGCGTAGGGGATGTAGGAAATATCGTATTGCGCGACCGCAAATTGCTGTCACAGGACGGTATTTTGGTGGTGGTTGTCACGCTGAGCAAGCAAGACGGAACGATTAAATCAGGCCCAGATATCATTTCCCGCGGTTTCGTATATGTCCGTGAATCGGAAGGTCTACTGGATGAAGCAAATCGTATTGTCTCAAGTACACTGCATAAGCTCATGAGTGAAAATGTAAATGAATGGGCTTCCCTCAAGACAAATGTCAAGGATGCACTAGGTCGCTTCTTGTATGAGCAAACTCGTCGCAGACCGATGATCCTGCCAATTATAATGGAAGTGTGATTCAATTGAAATTTGTTCAAAAACCTGAATTAAAAACTTAAGTCACAGGCACACAGTCGCCTCTCTTCCCGCAGGAAATATTGGACGGTTTCCGCGGGAGGAGAGGCTTTTTTGATTTTGCGGGACAAGGAAAAGCATGGGGTCGGGTATAAAATATTCCATTTCCATCCCATACTATAGGGTGAATACGGGTCATATAGATGCGTAAAGCGAAAGGAAGATCACCCATATGGAACAATACAGCAATCTAACATCTGGCAACGAGGAAACGGAAGCGCCAGATCAACCAGAAATTGGGCAAAGACCCGCTTTACCTGCTATGGAGGCTTTGCAGCAGCTGGGTCAAACTTCCATGCCTGGAGGCGAGTCCAATATTTTTTGCATGACGATTATCGGTCAGATTGAAGGGCATCTCATTTTACCGCCTCAAAACAAAACGACAAAATATGAGCACATTATTCCCCAGTTGGTAGCGGCAGAACAAAATCCTCGTATCGAAGGATTAATGATTTTGCTGAATACAGTTGGTGGTGATGTAGAGGCAGGACTGGCTATTGCTGAAATGATCGCATCGATGAGTAAACCAACGGTGACTATTGTCATAGGTGGGGGGCATAGCATCGGTGTACCCATTGCTGTGTCTTCCACTTATTCCTACATTGCGGAGAGTGCGACGATGACCATTCATCCCATTCGTATGAACGGTCTGGTCATTGGAGTACCACAAACTTTTGAATACATGGAAAAAATGCAGGAACGTGTTGTACGCTTCGTCGTTTCTCATTCTCGTATTACAGAAGAGCAGTTTAAGGAACTGATGTTTAAAACCGGTGAGTTAAACCGCGATATTGGTACAGCGGTTGGGGGAGCGGATGCAGTGAAGTATGGATTGATGGACGCGGTTGGAGGCATCGGAGAGGCTTTACAACAGCTGAACACCATTATTGAAACGCGGCGTCAGCAAAACGGGATCGCTGGGATTCAACAGCAGGCTCCGTATGCTCCTTTTTCTCCCAGTCCCACAGGAACTCCTACAGAGACACTGTCAGGGGAGCAAAGCAGGGAGCTACCTCAATGACACTATATACTGTGATGCCAATGGAAATGGTATGGCAAGGGATGTGGAAAGAGGCTGAGGAGCTTGCAGAGGTTCGGGTAGACGGTCTACTTATGCAGGTACAGCCGCTTGAAAGTCGTCGGGGGATCATTGTACGGTTGTTGGACTGTCCGCTGGAAGCCTACCTGAATCCGCGTTATGGACCAGGTCAAGTTATCGAGTGGTCGTAGAAGGTGTCGAATAGTATAGAAATAGGTCATTTACTGCTGAAAAAGAACATATGTGCGGATACCGGGTGACGTGGTATAATATTCTTCTGGGGGGTGACCTTGTATGTCCAGAAGAAGAAAAAGAAAAAAGAAAGCCGCATTTGGCGGAGTTCTAAAATTTGAAATTTACGGCATTGTGCTGATTACATTAGCGGTCATTGCGTTGTCGGGTGAAGCGGCAGTTGGTCGGTCGCTATCCAAGATGTTTGGGCTCGTACTGGGGAAATTCTATTTTGTTATCCCTCTCATTGGCATTTATTATGGTCTGATGGTGATGATTCACCGCAAGTGGCCGAACCAGTGGAACTCGCGTAAAACGGGTTTGCTCCTGTTGGTATTTGCCTTTACACTTATGAGTTCTATTTCATCTATGGAGCAGCGTTTGGGGCCGATCAACGCGCTTCAGCCGGGCGGAGTGATGACCCAGATACATATAGATATGCGTGAGCAGTTGCTGTCGCCTGACCAGCAGGGCCATACCTCAATGCTGAACAAGGATATCAGCGGGGGGTACGTAGGCGCATTGCAGCTTACTGTTCTGTTGTGGCTGTTTGGTCTCACAGGAGCTAAACTGATCATGATTGTTATGTTCGTCATTTGTTTCATGCTGATGACCCAACTGTCCTATGTGGATTTGGTACGGATTGTAAAGACCAAGCTGCTGACAGTCGGGGGAAGCGTGCGTAAAAAATGGACTGGTAAAGCTACTCCGCTTTCGGCATCTAGCAAAGGTAGTGGAAATAGAAAAATCAAGTCTGAGCCGATTCCTGCCTATGAGGAAGACATGGATGATGACTTTGACGAAATGCAGCCTCCTGCACGCAAACAACCGATTTTCTTTCAGTTGTTTGGTCTCAAAAATTCAGATAAAGCGGACAAGGAGAAGCATTCCGTCGATACGGATGAGGATGATCATGATCTTCCATATGAAGCTGAGGACGCGCAGGCCCAGTGGAGAAACGATAACCAGAGTGAAGAGCTGTCTGACGTAGTCGAACACGCTGAGGAGGAAGCTGCAACTCCGGTAAAAAGGTCGCCGATTATTAGGGATTTCTTCGAACAAGTAAAGCATGAGGAAAGAAGACCGGAAGCTGAATTTGGAGAGTCCCTGACAGGGGCAGAGCAGACAACTTCCATTATTGATGAATCCCTGGATGATGACTTTGTGGATGCCCATGCGAATACGGATATGGATGATTCGACAACGATCCAGGGGACATTAGAAGGTGCTCAGGGACAAGCTCAGACGATTGCAACTGGGGTTGCAGGCGAAGAGGCTGAAGGTACCCATACAGCTATTCCGGCTCCGCCGCCGCCTAAACCTTACAAGCTCCCATCGTTTCGTTTGCTTGCTAAACCACAAAACGTAGGCAAAGGTATGGGACAAAAGGATTACATGCAAACGGCACGCAAGCTGGAAGCAACGCTGGAAAGCTTTGGTGTGCGGGCGAAGGTGCTGGAGGTTGTCCGTGGCCCTGCCGTAACGCGTTATGAAATTCAGCCGGACATTGGAGTAAAGGTCAGCCGCATTGTGAGTCTGACGGATGATATTGCGCTTGCGCTTGCTGCCAAAGATATCCGTATGGAGGCTCCGATTCCTGGCAAATCTGCTATCGGAATTGAGGTTCCGAATAATGAAGTTTCCATTGTCACGATGCGTGAGGTAATGGAGACAACCGTTTTCCAGGAGTCAACTTCCAATTTATCCATTGCATTCGGACGTGATATTGCAGGACAGACGATTGTTGGTAATTTGGCCAAGATGCCCCATCTGCTTGTAGCTGGGGCAACAGGTTCGGGTAAATCAGTGTGTATCAATGGGATCATCACGAGTATTTTGTACAAAGCAAAGCCGGATGAGGTCAAATTTTTGATGGTCGATCCTAAAATGGTGGAGTTGAACGTGTACAACGGAATCCCGCATTTGTTGGCTCCGGTCGTGACTGATCCAAAGCGTGCCTCACTTGCATTGAAGAAAATTGTAGTTGAAATGGAAAAAAGATATGAGTTATTTTCCAAATCAGGAACCCGTAATATTGAGGGCTATAATAATCTGATGAAAGATAACCCGGATGCATTTCTGCCTTACATCGTCGTTATTGTGGACGAGTTGGCAGATTTAATGATGGTAGCTGCGGGAGATGTGGAGGATGCGATTGCACGACTTGCCCAAATGGCACGTGCAGCAGGCATCCACCTTATCATTGCAACCCAGAGACCTTCGGTTGACGTAATTACCGGGGTGATTAAAGCCAATATTCCTTCACGTATTGCCTTCGGCGTTTCCTCGCAGGTAGACTCCCGTACCATATTGGACATGGGCGGAGCCGAGAAGCTACTCGGACGTGGTGATATGCTGTTCATGCCAATGGGGGCTTCTAAACCTGTCCGCGTTCAGGGAGCGTTCATGAGCGATCAAGAAGTCGAAAATATTGTTAACTATGTACGTGAACAGGGTGAAGCGCAGTATGATGAAACGCTTGTGCCGGAGGTGGAAGAGGTATCGGCTGATGCAGATGAAATGCTGGATGAGCTGTACGATCAGGCTGTCAACATCATTTTAGAGGCTAAACAAGCTTCCGTTTCGCTTCTTCAGCGCCGTATGCGGATCGGTTATACACGTGCTGCTCGATTGATTGACTCCATGGAAGCTCGCGGAGTCATCGGCCCTTACGAGGGCAGCAAGCCCCGTGAGGTCCTTATCTCAATGGAGCAATATCAGCAAAATAAAGTTAGTTCCTAAGCATTATCTCTATCCAGCACTACATTAAAACGCTGTTTGTTCGCATGGTGGTTGTTCTAATATGACAACTCCAAGTGAACAAACAGCGTTTTTTGTGATGTTTTTTTGAGGTGTGGCGACTACCTGCTGAAAGAAGATTAAAAGGGTGAATAGCTTTAAGCGGAGCTTGTCATAATAAACGTAGCCATCCTGTTAATCCCACAAAAGAAAGGTAGAGCGCAGCATATGAAAAAGACAATGGTCTGGATTTGCACGGGTATCCTCGCAGCCTCGGCTATTACGTACACAGGACTTTTTAAAAATGACTCTGCACAGCAGCAAGCAGAGCCGCTGAGCACACAGCAGAAAGTACAAGCAGCGCAACCTTCCCAGCCGACATTCAGCTCGGGAGCGGTTGATTTTGGATCTTACGGTCAGGATGTATATGAGTTGCAATCACGTTTGAAGTTGCTGGGCTTTTTTGGCGGGAAAGTGGACAGCCATTTTGGCAGCAGTACACTAAAAGCTGTCAAGGGTTTTCAAAAGGAATTTGGCATCCGTCCCGATGGAGTGGTCGGAGCAAAGACGAAATTAAAGCTGGTGAATGCTACTCCTAACTGGAAGCCAACGGAAACTCCTATGCATCGTAACAATCAAGGTTCCGCTCAGGGACAGACAGCGGACAATAACGATAAAGCGGATCAAAATGATGAAACGATGGGATCGGCCAACACCATGGGACTATCTGAAAATGATCTTAAAATTATGGCCAACGCGGTCTACGGTGAATCCCGCGGCGAGCCATTTGAAGGACAAGTTGCCGTCGCGGCTGTTATTTTGAACAGGGTTAAGTCACCCAGCTTTCCCAACTCACCATCTGGAGTGATCTTTCAGCCAGGAGCTTTCACAGCTGTAGCAGACGGCCAAATCTGGCTCACACCGAATGAGACTGCACAAAAGGCGGTACGCCAAGCACTGAACGGCTGGGATCCAAGCGGAGGATGTCTTTATTATTTTAACCCAAAAACAGCCACCTCCAAATGGATTTGGTCCCGTCCGCAGGTGAAAACCATTGGGGAGCATATTTTCTGCATGTAAAACGCCGAAGCAGCCGGGAGCTTGTCTCCGGTTGCTTCTTGGCTTTTGCATGGTTAGAATAAAGATTGGTACACTTTACCTCTTTACAGGAGGATGATTTACAGCAGCTAATGCTAATCAAAGGCTAGACGCAAATTGACGTCACAAAGGAGTTTTGGACTTGAACAAAACAGGTTTCGAGCGTGGCACACGCAGACAACTGAGGATTCATGTACTGCCGACCAAGCGCTTTAAGACGTTTGCCATATCGTTGTATGTAGGTACTCCGCTACGTGAGGAAACCGTAACCCGAGTGGGGCTGGTACCTTTCGTTCTGCGACGGGGTACAGAATCGTATCCGCAGACTA
The DNA here is from genome assembly GCF_038005565.1 of Paenibacillus sp. FSL R10-2748. NCBI lineage: Bacteria > Bacillati > Bacillota > Bacilli > Caryophanales > Paenibacillaceae > Paenibacillus > Paenibacillus sp. FSL R10-2748. The sequence continues at coordinate 260,761 of NZ_JBBOTK010000001.1, read as the reverse complement.
CACAATTCAGAGAACAGTTAGAACAATTGTATGGCGCGGGTTTCGGATTCGATGTATACAAACGTGGAGATTATCAGATCGTGCAATTTCGCATGGATACGATTAATGACAGCTTTGTAAACAGTCCGGATAGTTTGCTGGATCGTTCGTTTGCTTTTCTCGGAGAAGTGCTGACGAAGCCTGCATTGGAAAATGGTGCATTTCAAACGGGATACGTCCAGCAGGAACGAGAAAATGTGCGTAAAAAGCTGGAATCTATAGTTAACGATAAAATACGTTATGCTGGTGAGCGCTGTATGGAGGAAATGTGCAAAGATGAGCCTTATCGTCTGCACCCTCTTGGTCAACGATCCGATCTGGACAGCATAGATGCACAGAGCTTGTATCAGGCTTATGGAGAATGGCTGAATCATGCCAGCATGGATTTATACGTTGTGGGAGATACGACGCTGGAAGAAGTTGAGAAGTTTGTTGATCGCTATTTTCAATTGAATCGTTCAGCGGAAGCAGGGTATGTTCCAGAACAGCCCAAGTCAGTAGAGCGTGAGGTTCAAACCGTTGTAGAGCGTCTTGATGTGAACCAGGGCAAGCTCAACATGGGGTTGCGCACCCCTATTACGTATGGAGACGATCGCTATGCTTCCGCTCTGATGTATAATGGCATTTTGGGCGGGTATCCGCATTCAAAGCTGTTCGTTAATGTAAGGGAAAAGGAAAGTTTGGCGTATTACGCTTCATCGCGGTATGACGGGCATAAAGGGATTGGTACGATTCAATCTGGTATCGAAATTCCTAATTATGAAAAAGCGGTTACTATTATCCGCAAGCAACTGGAAGATACGCAAAATGGAGCGATTACCGAGCTGGAAATGACCCAAACGCAGGCGATGATTCGCAACTTGCTGAAGGAGATGCAGGATTCCGCTTTTGAAATGATCGCCTATGATTTTAACAGACAGCTTTCTGGTAAAGAGCGGACGGTAGATGAGCTGCTGAGTCAGGTGGAGGCAGTCAAGGTGCAGGATGTTCAGGATGCCGCCCGGACGTTCCGACTGGACACTATTTATTTCTTGAGAGACCAGAAGGGGGAATAGCGGTGGAGCATATACCATATGAGCATTTGCAGGAAACGTTGTACTATGAAGTAATGGATAACGGTTTACACGTTTATGTGTTGCCCAAACCGGGTTTTCAGAAAACGTACGCTACATTTGCGACTAAATACGGCTCGGTTGATAATCATTTCCGCGTAGAAGGTCAACAGCCCGTAAAGGTGCCGGATGGCATAGCCCATTTTTTGGAGCATAAAATGTTTGAAGAGCCTGAAGGCGATATTTTTGCTACCTTTTCCTCTAATGGGGCATCGGCGAACGCATTTACGAGCTTTGATCAAACAGTATATCTGTTTTCGGCAACCGAGCGTATTCAAGAAAATTTGACCACGCTGGTCAATTTTGTGCAGCATCCTTACTTTACAGATGAAAATGTAGAGAAGGAAAAAGGCATTATCGGCCAGGAAATCAATATGTATGAAGATAATCCCGATTGGCGGAGTTACTTTGGTCTGATCGAGGCGTTGTACAAGGTCCATCCGGTGCATATTGATATCGCAGGTACTGTTCAATCCATCAGTACGATTACAAAGGAAACGCTGTACAGTTGCTATGAAGCTTTCTACCATCCAAGCAATATGATTCTTTTTGTAGTGGGCGGAGTGGATCCAGCTGAAGTAATAGAGCTGGTACGTAACAATCAGGCTAAAAAGGACTATAAGCCGCAGGGAGAGATCGAGCGGATTTTCGACGATGAACCCACTACAGTTGCAGAACCACGTCATGAGGTAAAGCTGGCCGTTTCTCTGCCAAAGCTACTGTTTGGATTTAAGGAGGCTGAAGTAGGCCTAACGGGTGAAGAATTGCTCCGTCATGATCTGGAAACCAAGCTGATGCTAGATCTCCTGTTTGGCTCCAGTACACAACTGTATCAAAAGCTCTACGATGAGGATCTGATTTCGGACAGTTTTGGTCATGAGTACAATAGCACGCAGCAATATGCATTCTCTGCAATCGGTGGGGATACCAAAGACCCGGATCGGCTGTTGGCGAGAATACGTGAAGAGGTGGAGTTCATCCAGAAGCAGGGCTTTGCAGCAGAACATTTTGAACGGGCACGCAAAAAGAAAATCGGTGGTTATCTGCGTACACTCAATTCACCAGAAAATATTGCGCATGAATTTACAAGACATCGCTTCCGGGGCAGCGATTTTTTCCAACTGCTTCCGATTTATGAAAGTATCACGCTTGAGGATGTAAATCGCCGTCTGAAAGACCATATCCAGTGGGATCAACTCGCAATATCACTAGTGGTGAGTCCGTAATGTCCAGGGAGAGGGAAACGATGACCACCGAGGGCGGAGAACTAAAAGCGATTGGCGATACAACCGTGCTGATTACAGGAGCAAGTGGCGGAATTGGTGCGGCTATTGCTGAGCGTTTTGCAGCTGTAGGGATGAATGTGGTCATTCACTACATGAAGTCCCATGAAAAAGCAAATGAAGTTGCCCGTCGTTGCATGGCTTATTCAGGCAAGGTAATGACCGTGTCAGCGGATCTGCGGAGCAAGGAGCAGATCGAACGCATGCGTGAAAAGCTGGATAATCACGGGATGAAGCCGGATATTCTTGTGAACAATGCCGGACTATCTCATTATGGGCTGTTAACAGATGTTTCGGAAGAGGAATGGGACGAAGTGATGGCTGTCAATGTTAAGGGAACCTTTTTGTGCACGCAGGTTTTTATGCCACATATGATTTCCCAACGCTATGGCCGCATTGTGAATGTTTCATCCGTGTGGGGGATATGTGGTGCTTCGTGCGAGGTGTTGTATTCCACCACCAAGGGAGGCATTAACGCTTTCACTAAAGCGCTGGCTCAAGAGGTAGCACCTTCCGGGGTGACAGTGAATGCTGTAGCTCCAGGTGCAGTGGATACGTCGATGCTGGATCATTTGGATGAAGGCGAAATTACCAGTTTGGAAGAAGAAATTCCTGCTGGACGATTGGCTCGACCTGATGAAATATCGTCCCTAGTTTATTTTCTTGCGCTTCCTGAGTCAGGTTATATTAATGGCCAGGTCATAAGTCCTAACGGAGGATGGGTGACTTAAGGGAAATAGCGCTTGGAGGAATCCACCAGTATAGTAAGCGTCTGAGAAGAGCATATTACAACTGTTGATTTTAAATCTGAATCATCTAAGGAGGATTTAAGTATGTCAACAGTTGTTCAGAATTTTGATGTTTGGAAAAAGTTCCTCGGTCAGCGTGTAGAGCAAGCGGAGAAGCTGGGAATCAGCCAAGATACCATTTCTGAGCTTGCTTATGAAATTGGTGATTTTCTGGATGAGAAGGTCGATCCAGCCAACCATTCCAACCGCGCACTGAAAGAACTGTGGGGAGTTGCCGATGAGGACGAGCGTCACACCATCGCCCGGCTAATGGTTAAATTGGCCAAGAGCAACGCATAAGTAGGAACCAACATGAAAAGCTCCCTTTTGGGGGCTTTTCTGTAATGGTTACAGAGCTGTTCTTGTAATTCCATTGTAATTTATATATCATAAACGTGATTGAGGCTTACAACACAATGCAGCCTATCAAATTTCAATAATTGGTTTTGTCGAAAGATGTTATTTTATGATACAATAATGCTTTGATTTGGAGTTGTTGACGGTTTGAATGTGAATGAGGTGCTAACGTGACGGAAGAAACGAAACAGTGGTACATGGAGTACAAGATACATAAAAATCGACCCGGACTGCTGGGAGACATTGCTTCCATGCTTGGTATTCTGGGGGTTAATATACTGACGATCAACGGTGTTGAAGGCGAAAGACGGGGGATGTTGCTTGAAACGGACGATGACGAGAAGATACGCATTCTCGGAGACACGTTAAAAAAAGCGAGCAACATTACAGTCACGGCCTTACGTGCTCCGAGACTGGTTGATATATTGGCAGTAAGACACGGCCGTTACATCGATCGGGATTCGGATGATCGTAAAACATTTCGCTTTACACGCGATGAGCTTGGGTTGCTGGTCGATTTTTTGGGTGAAGTATTAAAGAGGGACGGCAATCAGGTGATCGGTCTTCGCGGGATGCCGCGTGTGGGCAAAACGGAATCCATTATTGCCAGTAGTGTATGCGCAATGAAGCGTTGGACTTTTGTGTCTTCAACGTTACTACGACAGACGGTGCGCAGTCAGCTCTCTGAAGAAGAAATGAACCCAAACAATGTGTTTATTATTGATGGTATTGTGAGTACAATTCGGTCAAATGAAAGACATTATCATCTGCTTCAGGAAATCATGAGTATGCCAAGTACTAAAGTGATTGAGCATCCTGATGTATTTGTACGTGAATCAGGATACAGCTTTGACGATTTCAATATCATTATTGAGCTTCGCAATAATCCGGCTGAGGAAATTATTTATGATACCTTTACAGCCAGTTATACAGAAGATCTTTAAATAAGCGTAATTACACAAGGAGATGATGACATGTCAGAACTGGGTCAGCAATTAAAGGAGGCCCGGCTGCAAAAAGGATTGAGCCTTGACGATGTTCAGGAAATGACGAAGATACGCAAACGTTATCTGGAAGCCATTGAGACGGGCGATTACAAAGTGCTGCCGGGAAGCTTTTATGTCAGAGCTTTTATTAAAACATACGCTGAAACGGTCGGGTTGAACCCCGATGAGATTCTGGAAGGGCATCAAAGCAATGTGCCTGAACCTGAGCCGGAAGCAGTCATGGAGCCTGTTACACAGAAACGCTCCAGCCGTCCCGCCACGATTGGTAATCTTAAATGGTTGCCTACAGCGTTAATGTGGCTTTTTCTAGTTCTCATTGTTGGGGTTATTTATGCTTATTGGGTGAGCAACAACCATTCAACTCCAAAAACAGCAGAAAACACAACGCCGATTACAACACCAAGTACAACACCAAGTACAACACCAAGTACAACACCAAGTACAACACCAAGTACAACACCAAGTACAACACCAAGTACAACACCAAGCACGTCTACTCCTGATACCACTACGACACAGCCGAACAATGGTCAAACGACGGCTCCAAATGGTGCTGGTGGGCAGACTCCTGATGCGGGGCAAACCGGCCAAACTCAGCCAGGTGGTACGGGGAGTACGGGTGCTACTACTCCAGATACTGGACAGCAGCCGGATACGACTACGCCACAACAAGGTGTAACTGTGGCACAGGACGGCAAGCAAGGCAAGACGACGATTTTTAAAGTTTCCAGTTCAACGGGAGCCGCGGTCAAGGTTGATATTAAAGCGACGGGCGAAAGCTGGCTTGAAGTGTACAAGGGAGAAAATTCCCGTGGAGAAAAGCTGAGTTATGGTATGACTAAAAGTGGAGATGCCATGTCATTCGATATTGGTCCAGAAGGTTTATATATCAAATCAGGACGGTCTTCTGCCACAGATATTTCCGTAGCAGGTCAACCGATAACAGATAATAAATCGACTACTCGTGTACTGATCCAGCAAGGAGAAGCTTCTTCGACCGGAACGAGTGCAGGGGTGACGGGTTCACCTGCAGATTCTACGACAGGTAGCAGTACGGATTCAGCACAAAGTAGTACAGATTCTACAACTACTGATGGTGAATAAACGCCTTGGTGCGAGGAAATACTAATGACTGTAATTCCTGGAAAGGCAGTCATTTCATTTTCCGCAAAGTGAGGTGTATACGTTATGACCGTCAGCTGGATTGTGACTGGGCTCGGTATAATTGTCAGTTTACTGGGCTATTATCTGACACCGAATGCATGGGGCTATGGCATACTGGGCTTTGGTCTTGCTCACATTGTGCTTGGACTTTTGGATATGTTCCGAACTCCAACACGAAGCCATAATTAGATATTTTGACCGTAAATGAAATAAAGGCGTTTTTGTCAGGAAAACTGGCAAGAACGCCTTTTTAGTCAACGGATTATTGGATTTTTGTAAATGACTAGCCTATAATTAGATATTGAACTTTGTTGTGGAAAGGAAAGTGAAACGATGGCTTCAGAAAATTCATTTGATATCGTCTCCAAAATGGATATGCAGGAGTTAACAAATGCGGTTCATCAGACGGAGCGTGAAATTGAAACTCGATTTGATTTCAAGGATAGCAAAAGTAGCCTTAAGCTTGAGAAAGAAGCTCTTACGATTGCATCGGAAGACGAATACAAGCTGAATGCGGTGATTGATATTTTGCAATCTAAAATGGCCAAACGAGGTCTGTCCCTTAAAAATGTGGAGTATGGCAAATTGGAACCCGCCTCTTTAGGTTCAGTGCGTCAGCGTCTTTCGCTTAAGCAGGGAATTGATCAGGATAATGCCAAGAAAATTAACATTCTTATTCGGGACTCCAAGCTAAAAGTTAAAAGTCAGATTCAAGGTGATCAAATCCGAGTGACCGGAAAAAACAGGGATGATTTACAGGCGATCATTCAATTGCTGCGTAAAGCTGATTTGCCATTGGAGCTTCAATTTACAAACATGAAATAAAGCCGTTTTCCCTCATACATTTTGTAGGAAAAAACGTTGCTTGATGTGCGGCAGGTTATTTTGACATGCGTTTTGTGCCATATTATACTTGTAACGAAAATGCAGACAATTCAGGTGTATAGCGCTCGTCGATAGCGATTTACATAGGATTGAATTTAATCCGAAAACTGCCATTTGTAATCAAGTACGATAATCAGGGGAGAGTGTGTTGTGAATTTACCCAACAGAATTACAATAACGCGGATTTGCCTTATTCCGGTGATGATGCTGGCTTTGCTGGTGGACTTTGATTTTTATCCGCCGCCGATTGAGATCGGAGCTTTCAAGCTGCCGTATAATCAGCTGATTGCGGCTATCATTTTCCTTGTAGCAGCCAGCACGGATGGTCTTGACGGATATTTGGCACGTAAAAATAATATGGTCACCAATTTGGGCAAGCTGTTGGACCCCCTTGCTGATAAGCTTTTGGTAACCGCCATTTTGGTTTCCTTGGTAGAAATGGGAAAAATCGATTCGTGGATTGTCGTTGTGATTGTTAGCCGTGAGTTTGCGGTTACGGGTCTGCGTCAGATTGCCTTACTGGATGGTTCTGTGGTTGCTGCAAGTAATTGGGGCAAATTGAAGACGATCATCCAGATCGTTGCTATTGTAGCGTTGCTCATTAATAATTTCCCGTTTGTTTTTCTTGGTATCCCGTTTGATTTAATAGCGATATGGGCAGCGGTGTTGATCACCATTTATTCGGGTATTGATTATTTTGTGAAAAATATCCACTTGCTGAGCTCCTCCAAAGTTTAACAGGATAAATTTTATGGAAACAGCAATAGGGACTAAACTTATTGCTGTTTCTTTACATAATTCCCATAATATTCGCAGTACAGGAGGAAGAATTGATGAAAGCTGAAATAATTGCAGTAGGTACAGAGTTATTGCTCGGACAAATAGTGAATACAAATGCTCAATATTTGTCACAAGAGTTGGCTACAATCGGAATCGATGTATATTTTCAGACTGTAGTTGGCGATAACATAGATCGGCTTCAGGAAGCGATAAGAATTGCTCAGAAGCGTGCGGATATTATTTTGTTTTCCGGTGGTCTGGGACCGACTCAGGATGATTTGACGAAAGATGCGATAGCGTCTGTATTGGGGCGAAAATTGCACATAGATCGTCTTGCAATGGACAAGCTAGATCAGTTTTTCCGTAACCGTGGGGTAGAAATGACCGAGAATAACCGCCGGCAGGCGCTTTCTATTGAAGGCGCTACTCCGCTTGAAAATGAGACAGGGCTAGCTGTGGGCGACGCAATTGCACAGGACGGTAAATTTTATGTAGTTTTGCCTGGACCGCCTAAGGAACTCAAACCCATGTTTGCAAACCAAGCGAAACCTTGGTTGCTTCAGCAGGCATTGAGCGGTGAGGAAATGCCAATTTATTCAAAAATGCTAAAATTTGCAGGGATCGGTGAGTCAGCTCTTGAAACCCATTTGTTAGATCTGATCCAATCCCAGACAGACCCCACGATTGCTCCTTATGCCAAGGAAGGGGAAGTCACGATCCGTATATCCACCAAGGCGGCCAGCGAAAGTGAAGCACTAATTAAGCTGACGGCTACGGAAGTAGAAATTCAGCAGCGTCTTTCGGAATATATGTATGCAAGTGAAGATGTTACGCTGGAGAAGGTTATCGTAGATCTAATGGCCAAACGCGGGCTCACTGTGAGTGCGGCAGAAAGCTGTACAGGTGGAATGCTGATGGAACACATCACTTCTATACCTGGCAGTGCTGTTATGTTTCAAGGTGGCATCGTGTGCTATTCCAATGAAATGAAGATGAAATTACTCAACGTGCCTTATGATTATTTGGAAGGGGATCAAGCGCCAGGTGCAGTGAGTAAGGAAGTAGCCCTTGTGCTTGCAGAGCAGGCGAGAATGATCATGGACAGCGATTTTGGACTTTCAGTTACTGGTGTTGCCGGGCCTGGGTATTCCGAACGGAAGCCAGTCGGTTTGGTGTATATTGGCATTGCTGAACGCGACAAGGAAACGGAAGTACATGAACTGAGACTGAGTGGTAACCGTGAAACAATCCGACTGCGATCAGTCAAAGCAATCCTGTACAGATTGTGGCGCAGGCTGGTAGAGAACGAGAAACTCTCTTAAACATCTATGTACAGTGTGGGTCGTAGAGTTGTTTTAGATAGATATTCATGATATAATCATCTTATCGGAAGAACCGTTGCAAAGCCTTTTGCCAGCGGTTCTTTTTTTGTTTTAAGAGACAGGTGTAATTGTAGAAGAGAGCTGTGTGAACAAAAAAAACGAATGTATGTTCGAAAAAATGCTTGGCAAGCGTGTCAAAACAAGGTATTATTAAAGTACAAACAATGAAGGATGTGAGTTTATTGTCAGATCGTCGTGCTGCGCTGGATATGGCGCTCCGTCAAATAGAAAAGCAATTTGGTAAAGGTTCCATTATGAAGTTGGGTGAGTCTACCCACATGCAAGTGGAAACGATCCCCAGTGGTTCGATTGCTTTGGATATTGCGTTAGGAACGGGCGGCTTTCCAAGAGGCCGGGTTATTGAAATATACGGACCGGAATCATCCGGTAAAACGACAGTAGCTCTTCACGCTATCGCAGAGGTGCAAAAAACAGGCGGACAAGCCGCCTTTATCGACGCCGAGCATGCGCTTGATCCGTCGTATGCAAGCAAGCTGGGTGTCAATATTGATGAGTTGTTACTATCGCAACCAGATACAGGAGAGCAGGCGCTTGAGATTGCCGAAGCTCTTGTACGTAGTGGAGCAGTAGACATTGTAGTTGTTGACTCCGTAGCGGCACTTGTGCCCAAGGCAGAGATTGAAGGCGAAATGGGAGATTCCCACGTTGGTCTTCAAGCACGTTTGATGTCTCAGGCATTGCGTAAGCTTTCTGGAGCCATTAATAAGTCGAAAACCATTGCTATTTTTATTAACCAGCTACGTGAAAAAGTAGGTGTTATGTTCGGTAACCCTGAAACAACACCAGGTGGACGTGCCTTGAAGTTTTACTCTACGGTACGTTTGGATGTTCGTCGTATTGAAAGTTTGAAAATGGGTAACGACATTGTGGGTAACCGCACACGTATTAAAGTCGTGAAGAACAAAGTTGCCCCTCCTTTCCGTCAGGCTGAGGTAGATATTATGTACGGTGAGGGCATTTCCAAAGAAGGTAGCCTGATCGATATCGGTACGGAGCATGACATTGTCGACAAGAGCGGAGCCTGGTATTCCTACGAAGGTGAGCGCCTTGGTCAGGGACGTGAGAATGCTAAGCAATTTTTGAAGGAAAATCCGAATATTGCTAGTACAATCGAACAAAAAATTCGGGTGGCCAGCAATCTGATTACGACGGTTGCTCCGCCTACAGAAGAAGAGTTGGCACAGCAAGCGAAGGAAGAACAGGAATTGTTGGAGCTTGAATAAAGCTCGGTGAATCCTGGTTTGTGAACTGGGGCCAGGGTTATGGCACCGTCCGTTTGAATAGCATGATTCTGATGCCCTGCACAGTTGTGCAGGGCATTTTTGCATCAACTAGAGTCTGCTTTGTCAGTGGAATCTAACTTTTGCGTAGCAGGTGTTCAAAGGCTGCTTTCGTGAATTTCAAAGTGAGGGAAATATATTGCAGTTGGACGATGAAGATGAATACACTTCGGAAGCAAATAAGCAACAAGGGATTTCTCTTTTTCCGGATCATGAGGAATTGATGATTACTAGGGTAGAGCAGGGACAGGGACGCAAACGTGGAAGGTATATCATACATTTTGGTCCTTATTCACTGTCTGTATTAGAAGATGTAATGATCAAGTACAATATGTTCAAAGGAACGTCATTTGATAAAAAAGAACTGGAAGATATCGTTCTGGCAGATGAAAAGCAACAGGCTTATGTACTTGCGCTTTGCTATTTGGGGCGAAAGCCTCGCACACGTCAGGAAATTGCCCAGCGTTTAGCGCAAAAAGAACTGGATCAGTCTGTTATTGACGAAGTAATGGTCCGACTCCATAGGGAACAACTCGTAGATGATGATTTATACGCCCGTCAATGGGCAAGGCAGCGCATAACAAGCCAACGTAAGGGGAAGATGTGGGTTAGGCAAGAACTTCGTCAGAAGGGCATCTCTAAAGCCTCTATTGGCGAAGCGTTAGGTGAGATCACCGATAATGAGGAGTGGGAGAGCGCTTTGACGGTCGGACGTAAGAAATGGAATCAGGTACGTGGTGATATAATGGAGAAAAAAAGGAAAACATACCCTTTTCTCATGAGACGCGGATATTCGGGGGATATGACACGCCGGGTAGTCAATCATCTCACTGCGACCGAGCATGACGCTGCTTCAGATGACGAGGAGTTGTTGCAGTGGGAGGAATAGTTGCCAAACGGCTGCTGAACCTTTGGCTAGTATGAACGGATAGGATGAGCTAGTTATTACATGGAAAGCTGCATGGTAGTCTACTAATGTTTGCATTCCCTTGACAATGCCATTTGTCAAATAATAAAATATATATGAAACGATACTTGTGGAACGCCCTTTTTCCTTCCAAAAAAGCGGAATCCACGGTGAGTTCTCATCGCCAAATAACAAGTGATGCCGCTATGCCAGGCGGAATTGTACATGTGAAAGCATGTGCATATGAAATGAAACGACCTTGTGTCGTTGTCTTAGTTTGACGATCAAAGTAAATGTGACAATTGCAAAAAGTCCCAAGGAATGCCTTGGAGGAACCAACGGGGAGGTGAACAGTATGATGACTGCGATCTGGTTCGTTCTCGTTGCTGTAGCCGCGTTATTCTTTGGGTTCGGGATTGGTTATTTTATTCGCAAATCTATTGCAGAAGCTAAGATCTCCAGTGCGGAAGAAGCTGCCGCGCAAATCGTGGAGAACGCGAAAAAAGAGGCAGAAGCGCTGAAGAAGGAAACGGTATTGGAAGCGAAAGATGAAATCCACCGCATCCGTGCCGAAGCTGAAAAAGAAACTCGTGAACGTCGCAATGAAATTCAACGACAGGAACGAAGATTGCTGCAAAAAGAAGAATCGCTGGATAAAAAATTGGAATCGCTGGAACGCAAAGAAGAACAAGTGGCCAACAAAGAGAAACGAATCGATGAAACCCAGCAGCAAATTGATTTGATTTACAAGAGTCAGGTAACTGAGTTGGAACGTATTTCCAATCTGACGATGGAGGATGCAAGAAGTATTATTCTGACCAACGTAGAGCAGGAAGTTCGTCATGAAACAGCTCAGATGATTAAAGAAATTGAACAGCAGGCCAAAGAAGAAGCGGACAAAAAGTCTCGTGAAATCATCACACTGGCCATCCAACGCTGTGCGGCAGATCATGTAGCAGAAACGACGGTTTCTGTTGTCACATTGCCGAACGAAGAAATGAAAGGCCGGATCATCGGGCGCGAAGGCCGTAATATCCGTGCACTTGAAACCCTTACAGGAATTGACCTCATTATTGATGATACGCCGGAAGCTGTTATTTTGTCTGGATTTGATCCGATTCGTAGAGAGATTGCGCGTACTGCGCTTGAAAAGCTCGTAGCGGACGGACGGATACATCCGGCTCGTATTGAAGAGATGGTGGAAAAATCCCGTAAAGAGGTGGACGAACGAATCCGTGAGTATGGTGAACAGGCCACCTTTGAGGTGGGCGTGCATAGCTTGCATCCAGATTTGATCAAGGTCTTGGGACGTCTCAAGTTCCGTACAAGTTACGGACAGAACGTATTGAAGCACTCGATGGAAGTTGCATACTTGACAGGTCTGATGGCCGGGGAACTGGGCGAAGACGTTGTACTGGCAAGACGGGCAGGATTGCTGCATGACATCGGGAAGGCGCTGGATCATGAAGTGGAAGGATCGCACGTTGAAATTGGCGTGGAGCTGGCGAAGAAGTACAAGGAACACCCGGTCGTCATCAACAGCATTGCCTCACATCACGGCGACTGCGAAGCGACTTCAGTGATCGCCATGCTGGTTGGGGCGGCAGATGCCCTGTCAGCAGCAAGACCGGGAGCGCGGCGTGAAACGCTAGAGACGTACATCCGTCGTCTTGAGAAGCTGGAACGCATCTCCGAATCTTTTGAAGGCGTTGAAAAATCATACGCGATTCAAGCCGGACGCGAAGTTCGTGTCATGGTACAGCCAGAGAAAATTGATGATGCGGAAGCATTCCGACTGGCCCGCGATATTACGAAAACGATTGAGAATGAACTGGACTATCCGGGACATATCAAGGTTACCGTCATACGCGAGACCCGTGCGGTAGAATACGCAAAATAAAAGCATTTCAATGAAAAGTGGCCGCTGCTTGTAGGGCCACTTTTCATTATGTAAGGCAGACTAGGGAGGGCTTTCTATCAACGTATTATTTATTGGAGACATCGTCGGCAGTGTAGGCAGAAAGGCACTGAGGGAGAATCTCCCTTCGCTAAAATCAAAATACAACCCGCATGTTATTATTGTGAACGGAGAAAATGCGGCTTCGGGAAGAGGAATTACCCCAGCCATCGCCAGAGAGTTTTTTGATTGGGGCGTTCATGGGATTACGATGGGAAATCATACTTGGGACAATAAGGAAATATTTGATTTTATAGATGATGAGCCGCGGATCATCCGCCCGGCTAACTTTCCACCAGGAACACCAGGCCGGGGTTATACCGTTGTAAAAGGTGGAGGTAAGGAGCTGGCTATTGTTAATCTGCAAGGTAGAACTTTTTTGCCAGCTATTGACGATCCATTCCGTGCAGCAGATGAAATTGTCGATGAGCTGCGCAAAAAACATAAACATATCCTAGTTGATTTCCACGCCGAAGCAACCTCGGAAAAAATCGCTATGGGTTGGCATTTGGATGGACGTGCTTCAATCGTGGTAGGTACGCACACACATGTACAGAGCAATGACGATACGATTTTGCCACAAGGAACTGCGTATCAGACAGATGCGGGAATGGTAGGTCCTTATGAGGGAGTGCTTGGGATGCAGAAAGAGGCTGTGTTACAGAAATTCCAGACCCAGCTTCCAGTACGTTTTCAAGTGGACATGGGCAAATGGCATTTTCATGCCATCAGCGTAGAGCTGAATGATAACGATGGAAAAGCCCGCAAAATTCAGAAAATCAGACTCAAAGAAGATGAATGGCGGATGGATTAACCTTTTTGTGAGCTACTTAAGGAAAGAATAAGGAAAACTGTCACCAAAAAGCAGGAATTTTTTGCTGACCCTCGAATAACATCTAATAGTGGAATCAAACCATCATCATTCCCAGGGGAGGTACTTACTATGGATGTATTAAAAGTATCAGCAAAATCCAATCCCAATTCAGTTGCAGGCGCACTCGCAGGAGTACTGCGTGAACGCGGAAATGCAGAATTACAGGCGATTGGAGCGGGTGCACTAAACCAAGCCATTAAAGCGGTAGCCATTGCCCGGGGATTTGTCGCACCAAGCGGAGTGGATTTGATTTGTATTCCTGCTTTTACAGACATTGTTATTGATGGAGAAGATCGGACTGCGATCAAATTGATTGTAGAGCCAAGATAATAAATGTAAGTTGCCTGAGCCTGTTTACGATTTGTAAACGGGCTTTTTTGCTTTGTGAGTCTGTTACTATGATTTTTAAAATAAATTTGTGATGCTTCAATCTCTAAATGGAGGTAAGATGCATGAATGATAAGCTAAAAGTGAATTGGCCAGTTGTTGACTTTCATTGTGATGTGTTATGTAAAATGCAGCTCGATGCGCAGATCGATTTCAGTCATCCATCGCTTGATGTCACAAAAGAACGTTTGCTAGAAGGTAACGTGCGGTTGCAAACATTTGCTATATATATTTCTCAGGTATTGGGCACGCCAAGATTTGAGCATGTGATTCGTCAAATTGAGCTGTTCAGGCAGCATGTTACCTCTATCTCAGGTGGGTTGAGACCATTGCTGTGGAAGGAAGACTTGGTAATGTGTAAAAATACGTCCGCAGTGCATCAGGAGGAGCAAGTAAAGCAGGCAGGAAAAGAGAAGCGCATGGAAAAGATAACGTATGTGGATGGTAATGGGACGGATCATACATGGGCACCTTGGGCTTTGCTCTCACTGGAGGGGGTAGATGCGCTGGAAGGGAACCCGTTTTATGCAGAATTGTGCTATGCCATGGGAATACGATTGATTGGACTGACATGGAATTATGCGAACTGGGCAGCTGACGGCATTATGGAACATAGAGGTGGCGGGCTGAGTAGCAAGGGGCGCGATTTGGTCAATCGCTGTAATGACCTGGGACTGCTGCTAGATGTATCGCATTTGTCCGTACAGGGCTTCTGGGAGGTGCTAGAGGAGGCCACTCTACCGCCCATTGCTTCGCATTCGAATGCCTTTGCGAAGTGTGCTCACCCCCGTAATCTACGGGATGAACAGATTCGTGCACTGATCGCTCGTAACGGACGGATTGGTTTGACCTTCGTCACAATGTTTCTCAAAGAGCAGGGTACGATATCCGCTGAGGATCTGCTACCGCACATTGAGCATATTTGTTCATTAGGCGGCGAAAGGCATTTGATGTTTGGTTCTGATTTTGACGGTATTGAGCACCATGTGCAAGGGCTGGAGCACTCGGGGAAATATCCGGTTTTTGCAGAGCTGCTGCTGAAGCATTACCCTGAGGAGCTAGTCAAGGGATGGCTGGGAGGACATGCGCTGGAATACTTGCAAACGAATCTGCCTTCCAAAATTTCTTCTTAAATAGCTATTTATAGAGGGAATTTTTAGCTGCGAACACTCTTGACAAAGCGAGAAGGATTACGAAATAATTGGAGCATCTTAGAATTGCATGGTGCTAAAATAACATTTGCAGAAATACGGCAGACGTTGGAGCGAGACTGACGGGTCACCATGCTGCACCGCCATATCAGAGGGGGCTCCATTACATAATGTTGATAAAAAAGGTTACCTGGCTTGAGCTCTTTTATGACTTGTTGTTCGTAGCTGCTGTCTCCAAGGCCACTCATGTTTTGCTACATGTTGAGCATGGTAGTATCTCATGGGAACATATGGAAAAGTTTATTATGATTTTTATCCCAATATGGTGGGCTTGGGTGGGGCAAACGGTCTACAACAATCGTTTTGGGCAAGACAGTATAACACATCGAATTTTTATGATCCTGCAATTGTTTTTCGTGTTGATCATGACCGCCAGCCTGAATATAGATTTTGATGCGTATTATGTATCTTTTTTTGTTGGCTATATTGGGTTAAGAGGTTTGACTGTCGTTCAATATTTACTTTCGGCACCCAAAGAAACGGCTCATAAACAGGAAACAGCTCGTTTTTTCGGAATTTATTTTTGGATTGGAATAGTCATCTCTAGTTTCTCCCTCTTCTTTGATTCTTGGGTTCGATATTTGATTTTATATACAGGTATAGCTATTGATATCCTCGTTCCTTTGATTGGCCGTAAAAAGTTGGTGATCACACCTATCCATACGGAGCATCTTTTAGAACGCTTTGCACAGTTCACCTTAATTTTGCTTGGCGAATCTGTGATAAGTATGCTTTCTGTTTTACAATCCGATCATTTTACGGTTTCTTCTATTGTATTTGCTGCTTTGGCTTTTGTATTAGTCATCGCAATCTGGTGGCAATATTTTGAGAATATGGAGAAGCGCGTAGATAAATCAAAACAATCAGCAGGACAGACTATTATTTATGGTCATTTGTTTATTTATATTTCCCTTAGCATGCTAGCTGCTTCGATTCAGCTCTTGTTTTTGGGACAAGTAGACTATATCTTTGTGCTTTGCTTTACCTTTGCTTCTGTTTTTATTTACTTTTTGTCGGTTTTGCTGGTATTTCATCAGTACAGATTAAGTCATCTGAAACCTCGTCTCAGAGTCATTTTTTTCTTAACTGGAATACTCTGTGTCCTGTTTATTCTTAATATATTTGTTGTCGTTCCCCCTCATCTCATCGTAGCTGAAATCATGCTTTTCTTTCTCTTGTTCGCTAAAACGACGGTTTGATCCGATTTCTATGGACGATATTTAACGCCGATTAGGGCGAAAAAGGGAACTTTATACGCTCTCCTTTTCTTTCTTGGCAAAATAGGAGTATAATAGCATAGATGTGTAAAGTATTGTATAGAGAAAAAGGAGTGACCACACGATGAGTAAAATCGTACCTGTCGGCGTTTCAGCCCGTCATATTCACCTGACTCAAGAGCATATTGAAATTTTGTTCGGAGCAGGCTATCAATTAACTGAATTTAAACCTTTGTCCCAAACAGGACAATTTGCCGCAAATGAAACGGTAGCTGTAATTGGTTCTAAGGGTCAATTTGATAAGGTTCGCATTTTGGGACCTGCTCGTCCCGCATCCCAATTGGAAATCTCTCGCACTGATTCCTTTGCTATTGGTGTAAAAGCACCTGTACGCGAATCTGGTAGCATTGATGGTACACCAGGAATCACGGTAAAAGGACCCGCTGGTGAAGTGGAACTGCAAGAAGGCGTGATTGTAGCAGCCCGCCATATTCATTTCCATACATCTGATGCAGCTAAATGGGACATTAAGGACAAGCAGTTGCTGAAAGTACGTGTCGGCGGCGAACGTGGCCTTGTATTTGAAAATGTTCTTGCACGTGTGTCCGATTCTTTTGCTTTGGATATGCACATTGATACAGATGAAGCGAACGGAGCCGGTGTGAAAAACGGTGACAACGCTGAAATCGTAGACTAATATACACGTATTTAAATGCCGGAAGGCTTAAAGAGTCCGATTCTTGCAAAAGAATCGGGCTTTTTACATACTATATAATTCACAAATACTTCACTAATGTACAAAAAGAACATGAGTTCACATTGCACTCAATGGTATCTGCGGCTGATCTATGGCGATGGCCTATAAATCATGCTATAATTTAGTGTAATGCCTTTTTTAAAGGTTTTTTAGAACTAAAATAAATTTACCAAGCCTAAAGATACAGTAAAATCACAAATTAGCTCGTGAAATAGATGGTGTAAGGAGTGACTAAGGAATGGAAAAGAAAACAAAAGATTACTCCAAATATTTTGATTTCTCGGATGCGAAGATTATTTCTGAAGATGAGCATAGCAAAAAGATCCGTATTCGCGGACGTGAAATCAACATTATGGCGGAGCCGAACCATAGAAAAGAAAAGCAACGCGGTAAAGAGGATGTACAGGTATTATATGATAACGCAGTCCCGGATGAGCTAAAGCATATCGGTGAGGGAAAGCATTATATCGTATACACATTCGGTTGCCAAATGAACGAGCATGATTCCGAAACCATAAAAGGCTTGCTGGAGCAAATGGGCTACCAGGCAACCGAGGATCGGAAGGAAGCAGACATCATTTTACTGAACACTTGTGCTATCCGTGAAAATGCGGAGGATAAAGTGTTTGGCGAGCTGGGTCACCTCAAGCATCTCAAAACAGAAAAGCCAGGACTGCTGCTCGGCGTGTGTGGCTGCATGTCACAAGAAGAGAATGTCGTTAACCGGATTATGCAAAAACACGGTTTTGTCGATATGATTTTTGGTACCCACAATATTCATCGTCTGCCTCAGCTCGTCAAGGAAGCACTCTTTAGCAAAGAAATGGTGGTCGAAGTGTGGTCTAAGGAAGGCGACATTATCGAAAACCTGCCGAAGAAGCGCGAGGGTATGCGGGCTTGGGTGAACATTATGTACGGTTGTGATAAATTTTGCACCTATTGCATTGTTCCCTTTACACGTGGTAAGGAAAGAAGCCGCCGTCCAGAGGATGTTATCGCTGAAGTACGGGATTTGGCACGTCAAGGCTTTAAAGAAATCACCTTACTGGGGCAAAATGTTAACGCTTATGGCAAGGATTTGAAAGATTTGAATTACAGATTCGGGGATCTGATGGATGATATGCGCAAAATTAATATCCCGCGTGTACGTTTTACGACATCACATCCACGTGATTTTGATGACCATTTGGTTGAAGTGCTTGGTAAGGGTGGCAATTTGGTGGAGCATATCCATCTGCCTGTTCAATCCGGTAATACGGATATATTGAAGAAAATGAACCGAAAATATACCCGTGAGCGTGTTCTGGAACTGGCTGCGAAGATTAAAACAGCTGTTCCGCATGTTTCTCTGACAACAGATATCATCGTAGGTTTCCCGGGCGAAACAGACGAGCAGTTTGAAGATACTCTATCTTTGGTGCGCGAGGTCGGCTATGACTTTGCCTACACATTTATTTATTCACCACGTGAAGGTACGCCAGCTGCTTCGATGGAAGATAATGTGCCTATGTCGGTTAAAAAAGAGCGTCTCCGGCGTCTGAACATTGCTGTGAACCAAAACAGCCTTCGCTTTAATAGTCGATTGCGTGGCGAAGTGGTTGAAGTGCTGGTGGAAGGCGAGAGCAAAAATGACAGCAAAGTGCTTGCCGGTCGGACCCGTTCCAATAAGCTTGTACATTTTGAGGGTTCTAAGGACCTGATTGGTTCCTTTGTTCAAGTGAAAATTACGGAACCTATGACCTTTTACATCAAAGGTGATCTGGTTGAAACGGCTGTAGCAGTTAACGGATAAAAGAATATTCTAGCGGGTTGCATGCGGTCTGAGTAAAGGGCTGTGTGCAAGCCGTCTAAGTGAGAAAAGGAGCGATGGACAATGACAGAGGAGCGGTTGCAACAAACAGAACTTCAATCGGCGGCGCGCCAGCATGATCATTTGGTCAATCGCGAAATGATATTGGCAAAAGCCAAAGAATTGGCAGGTATTTTGGGTAGCAGTGAGGAAGTACAGGTATTCCGAAAAGCAGAAGAAAAGATTCAGGATCATGGGCGCATCCAGCAACTGATTGCAACGATGAAAAAGAAGCAAAAGGAAATTGTAGCATTTGAATCCTTGAAGAATCAAAAAATGATTGCCAAAATAGAGGCCGAACTTCAGGAGCTACAGGAAGAGCTTGACGGTATTCCAATTGTAACGGAGTTTCAGCAGAGTCAGGTGGAAATTAATGAGCTACTGCAAATGGTGATTATGGCGATCCGTGATACCGTTGCTGAGAAGGTAAACGTAGAAGAGGGAAAAAGCACTTCCTCGTCGAATTGCAGTGATTAGAATGAAATCTATGGTGTGGAGGCGTAGCTTCCACGCCTTTTTTTCGAAAGCATTTTGCCAACGTATATGGTTATAGGACTTCAAGAGAAATGGGACAACATAGAAGGGATGGAAGCAAGGGAATGGATAAGTTGGGTAAGATGCTAGAGGGAGAGAATAATACTTTTTGGGAGTATTTAGGGTGTGAACTGATTGCAGCTGATGCAAACGAGGTACAGATCGCTTTGGAGGCCAAACAAGAGCATACCAATGTGATGGGTATTGTCCATGGGGGTGTACTTACTTCATTGATGGATCAGGCGATGGGGATGGTCAGTATGGCTTCACGAAATATGGATCCATGTGTAACGACGAACCTGAATGTTCATTTCTTGTCACCCATGAGGCAAGGACGACTGGAGGTTAGGGCGCGAATTCTTCATCAAGGAGGTCGCACGATAACCACTGAGGCGGAAGTAAGAGATAGTGAAGGCACACTCGGTTCTACATCTACAGCAACCTTCCGAGTATTACGTACACAAGCAAGTGATTCAGGCAAGGCCTGACACTTGACAAAAAAAATTAGTATGTCATAATGAATTTATCAAAACGATATAATATGGTGATGCCAATGGATAGCAATCGTATAAACGAAGAGGCGCAAAAGGCGTCGTACAACATTAAGAAATACCGTACCCCGGATGGAGCTCCGGCGGATATCGTTATGTTTACCTTAACGAAGCGGGAGCGCAAGACGGTAACAAAGACATTGCCGATTCGTGAGCTGAAAGTGATGCTCATCAAGCGCCGCAGTTGGCCTTTTGCAGGACGCTGGGCGTTGCCTGGAGGGTTTTGTCAGGAAGATGAATCCATGTATGGAGCTGCCAAGCGGGAGCTGTTAGAGGAAACGGGTGTGGACGGCGGGCATCTGGAGTATTTGGGTGTATATAGTGGACCGGGACGTGATCCGCGCGGGTGGATCATATCGCATGCGTTTTTTGCGCTAGTAGAAGAATGGATGTTGGAACAGCGTCAGGCGGCCGATGATGCTTCCGAGGTTGGGCTATTCACGATCCGCGAAGCGTTGGAGGAATTGGAGCTTGCATTCGATCACCGGGATATCATTGTAGATGCTTATCGCAAAATTCAGTTGCAGATGCTTCAGACGACGATAGCCAAGCAGTTTTTACCGCTACATTTTACACTGGGTGAATTATATCAGGTGATTCAGAGTGTCGTACCGGATTTCGAAGAGCCAAACTTTATTCGCAAAATAACATCGACTCGTAGCAGGCAGGGAATACTGGAAGAGGTGCGTGATGAGAATGGCAAACCGCTCAGTTCCAACCAGTATTCACAAAGACCGGCACAGTTGTACCGTTTTAGTGACAGAGTACCGCGTTTATCTATCTACACGTAACGCCTAATGTAATAGGTTACGCATAGAACGTACAATATCACTTTGAGGATAAGGAGCTGACCGTACGATGCAGGCACTAATTGTTATTGATTACACGAAAGATTTTGTGGACGGTAGTTTGCCTGTAGGACAACCTGCGATTGAGTTGGATGAACGGATCGCAGCAATTACGCAGGCATATGTGGATCAAGGGGACTTTGTTGTCATGGCTGTGGATTTGCATGAGGAGAACGACCTTTATCATCCGGAGAGCAAGCTGTTTCCTCCACATAATATACGTGGAACCAACGGACGACATTTGTATGGCAAGCTTCGTAGCCTTTATGAGCAACAAAGTGATCTTATCTACTGGTTGGATAAAACACGGTACAGTGCTTTTGCGGGCACAGATCTGGAGCTCAGGCTGCGTGAACGTGGTGTTCTGGAAGTTCATCTAATTGGTGTGTGTACAGATATATGTGTGCTGCATACGGCTGTAGATGCTTATAACAAAGGTTTTGCTATTACTGTATACAAGGACGCTGTGGCGAGCTTTAATCAAGCTGGACATGATTGGGCTTTGGGTCATTTTGAGGGAAGTCTTGGAGCCGCGGTACGGTCGGCTGAGGATACGGTTTTACGTCAGAAGAAGTAAAATAACTTAACGATTGTGCACCAATGTCCGATAACAAAATGGAGCCGGATATTGCTGAATCTGGGCAGATGAGGCGGTACGCTGCCACAAACCTGGGGACAGTCAGAGAGGATGATTACGATGCAGTCAACGAGCCTCGCATTACATACAGATAAATATCAGATTAATATGATGTACGCCCATTGGGTGAACGGAAGTCATCAGCGTAAAGCTGTGTTCGAGGCGTATTTCCGTAAACTCCCTTTTGGTAATGGATACGCCGTGTTCGCTGGTCTGGAACGCATTGTGAATTATATTGCAAATTTGCGGTTTACAGAAGAGGACATTCGCTACCTGTCTGAACAGGAGGAGAATTACGATCCCATGTTCATGGAGGCGCTGCGCCAGTTTAAGTTTGGTGGAACAGTCCATTCGATGAAAGAAGGGGCACTTGTTTTTCCAAACGAGCCTCTGGTACGTGTCGAAGGAACGATTATGGAAACGCAGCTTGTCGAGACGGCATTATTGAATTTTATGAACTATCAGACACTCATTGCGACAAAGGCATCGCGCATCAAGCAGGTGGCAAGTGACGATACACTGCTCGAATTTGGAACACGGCGTGCGCAGGAAGCAGATGCGGCGATTTGGGGAGCACGAGCAGCTTATGTGGCAGGTTTTGACGCGACTTCTAATATGCTGGCAGGCGAGCACTTTGGAATCCCGACGAAGGGAACACATGCCCATTCATGGGTGCAGACCTTTATGACGGAGCAGGAGGCGTTTGACGTTTATGCGAAGGTTTTACCAGACCAGGTTACACTGTTGGTAGACACCTTTGACACGCTGGAAAGTGGTGTTCCTCATGCGATTCGGACAGCAAAAATGCTGGAGAGTCAGGGCAAGCGTATGAATGCAATCCGTCTGGATAGCGGTGACTTGGCTTATCTATCCATTCAGGCGCGGGAAATGCTCGATGCTGAAGGCTTAGATTACGTACAAATCGTAGCTTCCAATGATTTGGACGAAAATACGATTTTTAACCTGAAAGCCCAAGGGGCACGTATTGATGTATGGGGTGTAGGAACACAGCTTATTACGGCTTCAGATCAACCTTCGCTTGGCGGGGTGTACAAGCTGGTTGAGCGTGAAGTGGATGGGGAAATGTTGCCGACGATTAAGATCTCGGGTAACCCAGAAAAAGTATCCACACCAGGCAAGAAGGATGTATATCGCATTGTGGATAAGAAGAAAGGGAGAGCTGTAGCCGATTATATTTCTTTCCCGGATGAAGAGCGTCCGCGTAATGGTAAGCGCCTGAAGCTGTTTAACCCTTTGCATCCGTATATGAAGAAGTATGTAGAAAATTATGAAGCTGTACCAATGCTTGAGCCTATTTTTATAAATGGACAGAAGGTATATGAGCTTCCTGAGCTGGATGAAATTCGTGCCTACCATACTTCACAGTTGAAACTGTTTTGGCCAGAATATTTGCGGAAGCTGAACCCTGAAATTTATCGTGTAAATCTGAGCGAGAAGGTATGGGAGCTGAAGCAAAAGCTGATCGACAGCTATATGCAGCCCGAAGTTGAAGAAAAAGAATAGTTGGAAGAGGCACCTCATGAATATATGGGGTGCCTTTTTGTGTCGCGGCATGTAGGAAATAGGAGCTTATTTATAAATTTCTCTCATCACATGTCGTAGCTCAGGGACAATAATGCGTTCCATTGCCAAACGAACAGCTCCGCGTGAGCCAGGCATAGAAAATACAGCTGTCTGGCCCACAGTGCCAGCTACAGCCCGGCTTAATATAGCTGCTGAACCAATGTCCTCAGCAAAGCTTAAATAGCGGAAGATTTCTCCAAAGCCAGGCAGTTCCTTATCCAGTAGAGAGGAGACGGCTTCATATGTAGTATCACGTGGAGAAATACCGGTACCGCCTGTCAAAAGTACAGCCTCGATTTCATTCTGTGTCACTGCTTCGGATACTAACTGCTGAATACCTTCGTAGTCGTCCTTGACAATGACATATCGAACAACCTTATATCCATTGGTTTCTAGTAGATCCATGAGCAGTCGTCCCCCAGTATCTGTTTCCACGGTGCGGGTGTCCGAGACAGTCACGACCATGCAATTAACCTGTTGCGGGGATTCCTGTCGATGCTCCTCTACAGAAGACATATTCATTGAAATGCTCACTCCTTGATCGGTGGTTAGACATACACTTTTTACAATAGAGCAATGACTGAGTGTATGCAAGTCAGAAACAGGGGCTAAAATCCATGTGATTAATATCCTTGCACTTGCACACTGGAATATAGTACACTTCCTTACATAAGTCGGGATTACTTTGTTTTTATTTTATTGAAAGCGCGCACATCAAATGATTAATCTCAAGGGTCAGCGGGTAATAGTACAGCAGGGTCAACAACTGGGAGGTAATGTAATATGAATCATTCATACCAACAATGCGTGGATGCTTGCCTGGAATGTATGAACGCTTGCAATGTATGTTACGTAGCGAGTTTGAAGGAATATGATTTAGCTATGCTGCGTGAATGTATTCGAGTGAGTAGGGAATGTGCAGAAATATGCGGATTTGCTGCTCAAATGCTGCAGCGTGGAACGGATTTTGCCGAGCAAATCTGTGAGCTGTGCGCCAAGGCCTGTGAGGTATGTGCTGCTGAATGCAGCAAGCATTCCCATGATCATTGCAAACATTGTGCAGAAGCCTGCCGTCGTTGCGTTCAGGCGTGCCGCCAGTTGGTGGCAGTGTAATTACATATATGGAACTAGTGCCTGAAGAGGAAATAATAGGTTGCTTTCTACTGAATAGGTTTGTATAATGATTGGAATTAACGTCATGGAACGGGAGAGTAGCAGCGGAGCCGTATCATTACAGCGAGCCGGAAGAGGTGTAAGCCGGTATGAGGTCCGATGTGAAGCGCACCCGGGAGACGGTTGATCCAACGAGCAGAACTTCTAGTAGATCAGCCCGGCAGACACCGTTATTAGTCATTGGAGTGAAATCGCGATTTGTGTAAGTTAGCTGTAACTACACAACCGATTTACGAAGAGTGGTACCGCGGGGATATTAAAGTTCTCGTCTCTTGAATTATTTCAAGAGGCGGGGGCTTTTTTTGTTAGATTCTATAAAAAGAGGAGAGAGATCATGTTGATGAGGATTGCTGCTCAAGCGATATTGGCCCATACGGGCTTGGAGGAGAAAGAAATTTTATCTTTATTTGAGGTGCCTCCGCAGCCTGAATGGGGAGATGTGGCGTTTCCCTGTTTTGTGCTGGCCAAAAAGTTTCGAAAGTCTCCACAGCACATTGCACTGGAATTGGCGGAGCTAGTGAATCATGAAGAAGGTTTAACTGCTTCAGCATCGGGTGCCTATGTAAATATAACATTGGATCGATCTGTTCATATTCCACTTATGCTTGCTGAATTGAGCAAGGCCGATTTCCTCAGGCCCAATATCGGGCACGGACAGCGGGTAGTTATTGATATGTCCTCGCCCAATATTGCCAAACCGTTTGGTATCGGTCATCTTCGCTCTACTGTTATCGGTGCTGCCTTGTATCGTATTCTTGGTGAAACCGGATATGTTCCAGTTAGTGTGAATCATCTTGGGGATTGGGGAACACAGTTTGGCAAGCAAATTGCGGCCTATAAAAGATGGGGAAATGAGGAGCAGCTACAACATGATCCGATTGGTGAATCGCTGAAGCTATATGTTCGTTTTCATCAGGAGGCCGAGCATAATCCGACTTTGGAGGATGAAGGCCGCGAGTGGTTCCGACGTTTGGAGCATGGGGATGCTGAGGCTCAACAACTATGGGAGTTTTTTGTTGAAGTTAGTCTGGGTGAATTTGATCGTATGTACCAGCGTCTGAACATTACATTTGACCATGTGCTGGGAGAAAGTTTTTACAATGATAAGATGCAGGCAGTTGTTGCTCAATTAAGAGCAAAAGGATTGCTGGAGGAAAGTGATGGCGCGCTCGTGGTTCGTCTGGAAGATGAAGAACTGCCTCCGTGTCTTATTCTAAAAAAGGATGGGACCACCATTTATCCGACACGTGATCTGGCAACAGCGATTTATCGTCATGAAGTGATGAAGGCTGATCGGTTGCTGTACGTCGTTGGTGGAGAACAGAAGTTGCATTTCCAGCAGGTGTTTGCGGTGCTGAAGCATGCAGGGGAGGCTTGGGCGGAGCAATGTGAGCATGTGCCGTTTGGATTAATGCGGTTTGCGGGTAAGAAAATGTCCACAAGACGCGGAAAAGTTGTCAAACTGGAGGAGGTGCTGGATGAAGCTATAGCGCGTGCTCAAGCCATCATTACTCAGAAGAACCCCGATTTGCAGGAACAACAGGCAGTAGCTGAGGACGTTGGTATCGGGGCGATTATTTTTGGTGATTTAAAAAACAACCGGCTGAATGAAGTGGATTTTTCGTTGGAGGAGGCGCTGACCTTTGAAGGCGAGACCGGGCCTTATGTGCAGTATACTCATGCGCGCATACGCAGCCTTCTGGAGAAAGCTCACGCTCGCGCCGATGTTGATAATACCAATTCTAGCGACAACGCCCTTGTCCAAGATAGCCATTCTCGTGATTTGAATGACGTATCGGATGGAATGTTGGGTGACACAGGTTGGGCGCTGCTTAAGCAGTTGGATCGCTATCACGGACAACTGATACGTGCGGTTCGCCAACTGGAGCCTTCGGTAATTGCGAGATTTGCATTGGATACGGCCCAGGCGTTTAACCGTTTTTACGCCAAGGAAAGGATTGTCGATGGTGGACAGTGGCGTATTCAGTTGGCGGAACAAACTGCCGATATTCTGGCATGCGCGCTGCAACTTCTTGGTCTGAAAGCACCGAATCGGATGTAAGCAAAGCGAACAAAGGGGAGCGAGTTTTTGCTGGCGGGATGACTGCTACCCAGACCTGGCTCTTCCAAAGGAATACTGTAAAAGATTAATCGGTTACAGGCACTTTTGGGTATGTATAAAGATTGTGAGCAGAAAAGAGTTAGACGGGTACACTAAACGCAGGTATTCCACTGTTTTGCAACCAATTTGTGCATATTTGAAACATTTGATGCTTTTATTGCGTCGGTAAGTGTAGAAGCAAAGTAAACATGGAGGTGTATTTCATGAAAAAGAACAAAAGCGTGACAGCTGCCCTGCTTGTCATCTGCTCATTGGCAGTAGCTACGTCGGCTTCTGCTTTTCGTGATATAAAGGGAGCTGAACAGGAGAAGATCGTAAACTCACTTCAGGACAAAGGAATTATTCAAGGAATAACCAAGGATAAATTTGCACCGGATCAAACGCTCACGTATGCACAAGGAGTACACTTGGTTGTTCGTGCGATGGATCTTCAGGTAATGCCTGATTTCACAACGGGTTCCTTTGCAAACATTCCGGCTTCCGCATGGTATGCCCAGTCCTATCGGATTGCAGCCCAACACCAAATCCCTTTGTCACCAGATATTGATCCAAGCACCCGTATGACAAGAGAACAATTTGCGAATATTCTGTATAAAGCAGTGAGTGCAACGGGTGAATATCCAACTGTCCGTATGTTAATTAATGTAGCGGATGGCAAAAAACTAGACCAGGAATCAAACGCAGCCGTTCAATTCCTGCTATTGACCAAAATTGCAAAATTGGACGAACAGAGCAACTTTAACCCGGATCGTAAAGTAACGCGGATGGAGGCAGCAGAAATGGTCTATAACGCATCCGAATTTGTACAAAGTCATAAAACGGTTGAAGCTACTCCTGAAAATCCGGCTGAGCCTGTAGATCCGGTTCAACAAAATAACATTAGTATGAGTATAGAGAAGGCAAATGACCAGCAAAAAAAAGTGACAATCACCCGTCTGCAGGCACCTAATCCAGGTTACGGCATTGAAGTGGATCACATCGACTACGTAGATGATACGAATGCAGTAATTTACTACAAGCTGACTAGTCCAAAGCCAGGGGAAATGAATATTCAGGTCATTACGGATACCCACACAAGTACATTGGTAGACAGCAAGTATAAGGTTACGCTTAAAGCAGTAGATGGAACAGTGCTTCCGCCCACAGGAACAGGCACGTCTGTAGCTAAATAAAATTACGAGCCCTATGTTATAGATATAAATAAAACCAGCGAGCCTCCAATTTGTAGGGGAGACTTGCTGGTTTTTTTTATACCAAATGTTAATCGTTAGCCCTAAGCAATAGGGCTATTCAAGCTTTAAATGCTGACTTTGCTTGCAAGTAGGTCATCTTGCGCAGCATGTGCAGAGGATGAAGCCGAATCTGTTGCAACTGTTCCCGACTGGAGCTGATACATTTGGAAGTAACGACCGCCTTGAGCCATAAGTTCGTCATGGCTACCCCGTTCAACAATTTCACCCCGATGAAGCACCAAAATTTGGTCCGCACTGCGAATGGTGGACAAACGGTGAGCAATGATAAAGGTCGTACGTCCCTTCTTGAGTACCTCAAGAGCGGATTGGATGAGCGCTTCCGTTTCGGTGTCAATATTGGCAGTAGCTTCATCCAGAATTAAAATTGCGGGATCAAAGGCTAGTGCACGAGCGAAGGAAATAAGCTGGCGTTGCCCGGCTGATAAAGTGCTACCTTTTTCAATAACAGGCTCATCGAATCCTTGCGGCAAATGGGCCAGCAATTTGTCGGCTCCAACGTCATGCAGCGCTTTATTCACCTGTTCTCTCGTGATTCGGCTGTCTTCGAGACTGACATTAGAGGCTACCGTACCTGTAAACAAATATGGATCTTGAAGAACAATACCCATATGATGGCGAAGCCATTGCTTAGGGATGTCTTTGACAGATGTTCCGTCAATGGTGATCGTTCCTTTTTGCGGATCATAGAACCGGAATAGCAGGTTAATAATCGAACTTTTGCCTGATCCGGTATGTCCGACAAGGGCAACTGTTTGCCCGGGCTGTGCAGTAAAGGAAATATGTTTAAGTACATCATCCTTTTTGTAGGCAAAGGAAACGTCGTTAAACTCTACCTGGCCTTTGTAGCGCGGCATCGTGCCGTCCGTCACCGGCTCTCCAGTTTCGTCCATCAACTCAAATACGCGTCCTGAGGATACGATGGAAGTATCCAGTACGGCGAGTTGGTTGACCATACCCGTCATAGGTTGGAACAGTCGACCCAGCACATCGACGAAGGCATACAATACGCCTAGTGAAACAGCACTACCTGTAGTTCCGAGCGCCTCAGATCCGAAATACCACAACACGACGGCAAAGGCGAGATTTCTTAACACGTTGACTAAATTGTGCGAAGTGAAGGCGTTCAAATTCAGCATTTTATTCTGATGCTTCATATAGTCATCATTCAGTTCTTCAAACTCTTGCTGCGTTTGTTTCTGGTGCCGGAACACGCGAATAATGGACATCCCTTGAATCGATTCATTGATAATCGCATTAATTTCACTGAGTCTGGACCGAATGATTGTATTATAGCGGGTGGCGACCTTGCGATACAATATAATCCACAAGATCAATAACGGTACAATAAACAGAGAGATAAGACCCAGTCTGAAGTCTAGCAAAAAGAGTGCAACATATACTCCTGCCATCGTTACAATCCCTGAAGTGAAATTTGAGAGCACAGCCACAAACAAATCTTTGACTGCCTCAGTGTCATTCGTAACACGGGATACGACTTTGCCTGCGGGCAAGTTATCAAAAAAGTAAACTGGCAACCGCTGGATGTGCGCGTAGAGATCAAGCCGAAGCTTTTGAATGACCTTGTTCGCCGAGGATTGCAGCCAGTATGTTTTGCCGAATTCAGCAAAAATGGAAATAATCAGGAAGAAGCAATACCAGCCAATCAGCTGAAAGATACCGGGCATTTCCGGTTTGTAAAAGCTATACAGTTCATCAGCTGTCAGAGCCTTAGCTTCATAGCGAAAGGTGTCGGAGCCGCGTGTCACAGTCAGCGTTCCGTTCGTAAAGGAGCGGTTACCGTCAGCCACTTTAACCGAGCCATCGATAAATACGAAAGATTTCCCAACTTGTAAAATCCTCGCTTCGCGACCTTTGGTCTCCCCGGACTCAAAGCGATCTTCACGCTTAAAGTGGGTTCCAGCATAGCTTACAGTTCCGTCCACACTAGTTGTTTCATAAAATGGTTTTTCAATAGCGAGCATATGGTCGTCAATCATCGTTTTGGCGATGAAGGGACCAGCGAGCTCGGCGGCTACTCCGATAGCCAAAGCGATGAGAGCGGCAATAAAGCCTGCTTTGCTCGTCAGCGCGTACTGGAATAGCCTTTTGCCGATATTGGGTTTCATTAGGATACCTCCCCTGAGGTCAGATCAGATTCCACTTGTTGCCGTTCATACTGTTGTCGGTACCATCCGTCAGCCTGAAGCAGCTCGCTGTGGGTTCCTTCCTCAATAATGCGTCCTTGCTCCAGCACGACGATCCGGTCTGCATGTTCTACAGCAGAGAGGCGGTGGGTGGAGATCAAGGTTGTTTTACCCGAGCGCTTACGTCGGATATTGTCAATAATCCTTGCTTCCGTCCGGGCATCTACTGCAGATAGTGCATCGTCGAGCAATAGAATATCCGGATCACCGATAAAGGCGCGTGCCAGCGAAACACGCTGCTTCTGGCCGCCGGACAGGGCGATACCTTTTTCTCCGACCAGTGTATCCAGCCCATCAGACAAGGTACCTAAATCCTGGTCGAAGGCAGCTGTACGGATAGCTTCCATAATGTCGTCATCATCTGCACGAGGTTTCCCGAACTGAATGTTCTCGCGCACCGATTTAGAAAACAAAATTTGCTCTTGCGGCACGTAGCCGATCCAGCTGTGTAGTTGTTCCACTGCAATGTCCTCCAAACGTATGCCGGAGATTAAAATATCACCACTACCCGTCGGATATTCATGCAGTAGCTGTTTGAGCAGAGTGGATTTCCCGCTGCCGGTTCTACCGACGACGCCTAGCGTTTCTCCGCGTTTGAGCTCCAGACTCACATGTGACAGATTGTCAATAGTAGAAGTAGGGTAACGGAAGGTAACGTCTTTCATCCTGATGGATTCGAGGCGGTCCACTGGAACAGGTTGAGCTGCATCCTGAACGTCTGGCTGGACATCGAGAGTTTCATTGACCCGGTCCAGGGAAGCGCTACCGCGCTGCATAATGTTAATCAGCTCTCCAATGGCAAACATCGGCCAAATCATCATTCCTAGATACATATTAAAGGAGACCAATTCGCCTAGCGTGATATCGTTATGAAATACCAGATAAATACCATAACCGAGTCCAATGACATAGCTAAGTCCTACACATAAACGAATCGTTGGTTCAAAGAGAGCATCCATCCGAGCGACAGCCAGATTTTTACGAAATACATCGTCGGTAATATCAGCGAAACGCTTTTCGTCCATTCGCTCTTGCACATAGGCGCGAATGACTCGGATGCCTGCTACGGATTCCAACACCTGATCGTTCATATCACCAAATGCATCTTGTGCCAGTGTGTAACGCTCGTGAACGGCTTTACCGTAAATGCTCATAGCCAGTGCAATAAAAGGTAGGGGCAGGATAGCTGCCAGTGTCAACTTCCAACTGATTAGGGTACCCATGGCAACTAATACAACGCTCAGATAGACCGTAGAGTCTGTCAGTGTCAGCATGCCGAAGCCCGCTGTACTTGCTACGGAGCGAAGGTCGTTCGTAGCACGAGCCATCAGATCACCAGTACGATTACGTTCAAAAAATGGAGGGGTCATCCGCAGTAGATGATTCATAAAGCGTGTGCGCAGTAAGCGCTCCACCAGATTGGCACCACCAAACAGCTTGTGCATCCATATGTACGTAATGTAGTAGATGACGGCTAGAATGCCTATGATGTACAAAATATAACGCCAAAGTGAGGACCAGGAAATCGAACCGCGCACAATCTCATCAATGGCACTACCTAGTAGCCGAGGTGGAGCAAGCTCCAGCACACCAACGGCTATCAGCAAAAACAATCCAATGGAGTATCGGCTTCGTTCTCTTTTAAAAAACCAGCTTAAATTTTTAAGTACCGAAAACAAGAGGAATCCCATCCTTTCATGACAAGTTCTTTCGAGAGTTGTGTACCATTTTGAAGAAACAACAGCGACTTGCTACCACAAATATGATCCGGCAACAGGCGCAAAAAAGGCATACCGTCCGCAGACGATATGCCCTAAATCTCAATATCATATGGCGCGCAGGTATTTTCAGCACACTCACCACTGAAAAACTGCTCAAACGCAGGCAGCCACTCGTATTAAACCATACAACGTGAATGGCCCAATTCTGAAGGATGCGACAGGGGAGATGCTCCGGTATGAAGTTGTTGTGTTTGTAGATGTGGGTAAAATGCAATAGGAAATTTTAGCACCGGTAACACTCCTTTCTTCCTCAAAATGGGTTCATTCTAACATGAGTAATCGTTCAAATTGGTAATAAATTTCAAAATGGATCTCGTATGGTTGAATCTTAACACCCTTTTTTGCGAATTGTCAAACCTTTTTCAAAAAAATGTATATGACTTGTCCAAGAATCTCGCTAGGTTGGGACGGTTGGTGGTCATTCTAAAAGATGCTATGATATAGTTGGCAGACGTCATTGTACAAGGAGATGAGCATAACGTATGAGCATACAGGTAACTGAACCTGCGGCACAGTGGTACATTAAGGAGCTTAGTTTGAATCGTGGAGATTCGATCCGTTTTTTTGTTCGCTATAGCTCTGGCGGCGGGTTGCATCCAGGCTTTTCTCTGGGAATTGCCGTAGAGCCTCCGCAGCACCCCGTATTACAGCATGAAGCGGCTGGCATTACGTTTTATATGGAGGACCAGGATTACTGGTATCTGAAGGGCCATCATCTGGAAGTTAAGTATTTGGAGGAACATGATGACATTATTTACACCTATGTTGAGGATGGACAAGCTTAGCGCTCTACTGTCAATCATAGCGTGCAAATAGTTGTTCTTGGACAAGAAAAGCGGTGGAGTATCGTGTTACAGGAGATGAACCTGTACATGATGCTCCGCCGCTTTTTTGTGGTTAAGGCGGGTATGTCGTATGTTAAGGGTTGTTAAGTATCGGGCCATCGAGTGCAAAATCAAAATCATCAATGTCGTACACATGTACAGGTACGGAAGCTTCGATAATGCGGTGGATCCAGTCCAATTGATCCGTCAGAATAGGTAATGATTCACGTTGAGCTGTCAACACTAGTTCAGTCTCAATTGGATCAAAATATTCTCCGTAATGCGCAGTATCAACAGCATTAATGATAATGAGTGATGTATTGGCATCGAATAGAATAGGCAAGCTCTTGGCCCAAGGCATCTGAAGGGCACGCCGAATTTTTTTCTGATTCAACGGTTCCTCAAAATAACTGATCAACTCGCTTACCTTCCGCTTCACATGTTGATCGTCCATAGGATTATCCATGAGCGGCTCTGTGCTATCCTGGAATTCGTATAGCTCTAGCAGTGATGTGTAAGGCACTATATATTCCACAGGGGCGGGAGATGTAAGTAGTTGGCCGTATATAGCCACCATTACAGCTTCCGTTACAAATTGTCGAGACATCGGTCAAGCCTCCTGCATTTACCAAATTATGCGATATGAGTATACCACAAAGCGGGACTGAATTCAGCCCGACATGCAGATTGCTATCATTTATTCCTATATTTGTTGTACGAATTTAGCTGCGGCCGATTAACAAGGAAAGCAATCCGGCAGCAATTAGAGGTCCAACAGGAACTCCTTTAAAGAAGGCAACGCCAATGACGGTCCCGATCAGTAGACCTGTCACAATAATGGGCTGTCCAGACATCAAAGTTACTCCGCGGCCGCCAAGATAGGCTACCAGAATTCCGATACCAATCGCGAGCAGTGATTTCCAGTGCAGGAAAGACTCCATCACCTGATTGATACTGATTTTACCGCTGGCTAGCGGGGTCATGACACCAATCGTCAAAATAATAATTCCGATTGTCAGGCCATACCTTTCAAGCCAGGGGAAAGCAGAATGAAAGCTGGTTACCCGCAGCAGCAGTAATACAACCATGGCAATAGTCACGGTAGAGTTACCACTAACAATTCCAAGACCAGCCAATACCAGTAAGATAAGTGAGCTGTAATCCATACAGATGTTCTCCTTCGTTTATTTAGCTTTGGATATGTTCGGCGATTTGTCGCCCGTGCCAGCGGCCTGTTTCAATAAACACCTCATTGGCATTGCTGCCTGAAGCGATGACCCCGGCGACATATATACCTGGGATGTTCGTTTCCATCGTGGCAGGATTAAATTCTGGTTTGTCCAGATCCTCAGCCATGTGGACGCCAACAGACTCCAGTAGTTTTCGTTCCGGGTGAAATCCAGTCAGTGCCAGTACAAAATCATTTTCGAGCCGGAATGCTTCAGTGTCCAGCGGAGTGACTACGACATGGTCTGGATGAATTTCGGTAATACGTGCGCCTAAGTGCAGCGTGATCTTCCCTTTTTGTACCATACTGTCAAACAGTGGACGAACCCACGGCTTGATGTATTGGGACAACTCGCTTCGACGATATACCATATCAATCGTAGCTCCGACCCGCACCAATTCCATTGCAGCATCTACCGCAGAGTTACTGCCACCGATGACTGCGACCCGGGTTCCTGTATAGGGATGGGCTTCGCTGAAATAGTGCGTGACTTTATCCAATTGTTCCCCAGGAATGCCCAAATAGTTCGGATGATCAAAATATCCTGTAGCCACAACGACATAGCGTGACGAATACGTTTTGGTTATTTCCCCTTTGCTCAGGGTATGTACGGTAAATGTACCGTCATCCTGGCGATGAATGGACTGGGCCTCCTCATAATGCTGAATGTTCAAGTTATAATGAGTGGCTACCTTACGATAGTACGCCAGTGCTTCATGACGAAAAGGTTTATCATTAGGGGTGCTGAATGGAACATCACCGATTTCCAGTAGTTCGGCGGTGCTAAAAAACTGCATGTTGGTCGGATACAGAAAAATGGAGTGAACGATGTTGCTTTTTTCAATAATGACAGTTTGCAAACCTCTGCGGCTGCATTCGATTGCAGCGGATAGTCCGCAGGGTCCGCCACCGATAATGATTACGTCGTACATTTGGATGAACCTCCAGTTGTATTGGTTTATTACGCCAGTTTTGTAGGGTTAACATTATTTTGACGATTAAAAACGGATCTCAGGATTGAAGCAAATAGCTCAGTATGTGAGAAGTTTTCAAATAATAATCCTACCGCAATGCGAACACAATATCCAGCCGTTTTCAGAAAGTGATGATGGAAGGTGAAGATTGACAGCTACTTTTAGTAAACATATAATTATATATATATCTATTTTGTGTGATTGAATTCGCTTGCATAGCAAGTATGTACTAGTGAAAAGAGGTGCAATAACGATGCAACTGGATAAAATGGTCAATTATCATAAAGCACTTGCTGATCCAACGCGTATGCGAATATTACTTCTTTTGTCCCGTGGGGAGATGCATGGCCAAGCTTTGGCGAAAAAGCTGAATTTGTCTCAGCCGACTGTTACACATCATGCTTCCAAACTCCGTGAGGCTGGGCTGATTAAGGAACGACGTGATAAAAACACGGTGTATTTTACACTGAATCCAGAGCTGATCCGGCAGCATGCCGAGGCGACGGTGCGATTTATTTTCGAAAAAGGAGAGGGGGAGGAAGAGATGTCAGAGTTGAATGAAACGCTGGAGGCGTCGGTCTTACGCAATTTTTTTTCCAAGGACGGCAAGTTGCGCCAAATCCCTGCGCAGTATAAGAAAAAATTAATCGTACTTCAGATGCTGGCAGAAAAGCTGGAGCCAGGCCGCATGTATCCTGAACGTGAATTAAACGAGTGGATCAAGCAATACCATGAGGATTTTGCAACGATTCGGCGTGAGCTGATTATGCATCAGTTTATGTACAGGGAACGGGAAATGTACGAATTGAACCCGCGTGAGATGTGGACGCGCTGGGATCAAGTACACTAAACGAAACTTGACAAAGATTTCAAAAAAGTTTCGTGGGCAGCCTTGACAGACAATTGATGGACTTGTATGATAAAGGAAATTTTAGGAGGAGGCGATGTTATATGCGTACGAACATGAATGGATGGGTTCAGCAGCAGAATGACTTGTCTCCCGCACGGACGATGCACGGTTAAAGACTGTATAGATCTATAGTCTTGGCTTAGCAGTTGGTTGGCAGTAGAACCAACGAAATCCGCAGGGAGTGATTCCCTGCGGATTTTTTATGGTTAGGCATCTTGTTATCCAGTTGCTGGTTCTGGGGAGTGGTCTGTGAAGACTGCTTGCTTAAGTGAACGAACGGATCACATCGGCCTGAATCGTATACCCTCCGCAGGGAAACCCCTGCGGATTTTTTGCGTTGTTTGCATGCGGGGAGAAAAATGTATACCGATCGATCGAATAACACTACGATCAAAAAAATAATAATGATTTCAGGAGGAAAACAATGAGTATACATGAATACGGTTGGTCTGATTACTGGAACGGTTTTTGGGACCAATGGAAGCAAAGTTTTGAGGAACGCGTAGGAAATACACAGGTACGTCCTGCCCGCTTGATTGCCGATTATGGACAAAAGGTGAAGCTTATCACAATGGATGGAGAACGCTGGGGAGCGGCTTCAGGTAAGCTACGACATGCTATTGTCGATCCGGCGGAAATGCCTGCCGTAGGGGACTGGCTAGCAATCACTACGCCAGATGAAGTGTCGGATGCAGTCATCCATGCCGTCTTGCCACGGAAAAGTCGAATATCTAGACAGGCCGCGGGCTTTGAGACGAAGGAGCAGCTAATCGCTACCAATGTGGATACGTTGTTCCTTGTTAATGCGCTGAATCATGATTTTAATATGCGCAGACTGGAACGGTATTTAATTATGGCTTGGAACAGCGGGGTAAACCCGGTTGTCGTTTTGAGTAAGAGTGATCTTTGTGAAGATGTCGAACAACGGGTTGCTGAAGCGGAGGGAGTTGCCCCTGGTGTACCTGTTATCGTTATTTCTGCTTTGCAGAACGAAGGCAGAGAGCAACTGGAGGCGTTTCTTCAACCTGGCTGTACAGTTGCTTTGACAGGCTCTTCCGGTAGTGGAAAATCCACGATAGTAAACTGGCTCTCCGGGTCTGAAGTTCAACTGACACAGGATGTGAGGGAGGAAGACAGCCGGGGCAGGCACACAACCACTCACCGACAGCTTTTTCCCATCGCAAAGCAAGCCGTTTTGCTGGATACACCTGGTATGCGCGAGTTAAATCTGTGGGATGATTCCATGGGGGTCGCTCATACCTTTTCGGATATTATGGAAACGGCGCAGCAATGCCGTTTTGCAGATTGCAAGCATAAGGGCGAAGCTGGATGTGCAGTGGAGGAAGCTATAGAGAGAGGGGAATTGTCGGAATCCAGAGTGAACAATTATCGCAAAATGCAGCGGGAACTGGAATATCAGGCGCGTAAGGAGGCAGACCGGCGCAGGAAAGATAGCCGTTCAAGCACAACCCCGGGTCGTAGGGATCAGCGAAGCGGCTGGCGACGTGATGTGGAGTGGTAAGCCGAACTGCAGTGAAGCATCAAATGTAAAAATATAAGAAAATCTATGTTGTAGTCGGCATAGGGTATAAAGGGGTGAATATATGCCGAACTACAGCATTGTGGTGGATTTATCGGATCGTCGTTTATATTTGAAAGATGGAGATCAGATTGTTCTTAGTTATCCAGTCGGTATTGGCAAGCTGGCTACACAGACACCGCATGGGCAATTTACGATTATTAACAAACAGCCCAATCCCGGCGGCCCTTTCGGAGCGTTCTGGATGGGGCTGTCCAAGCCGCATTATGGCATTCACGGCACCAATGAGCCATGGTCCATTGGCAAGATGGTGTCACATGGCTGCATTCGAATGCAGAATAAGGATGTGCTTGAGCTTCAGGAAAAGGTAAGTATAGGCACGCCAGTCACGATACAGCCGTAGCGGCTAGACGACACTAGATTCTGTATCTACTCAGACGTGGATACCGCGTCATAGGCTGTATCTGTGAAGCGTATTTCATGGCGAACGGCCGTAACTTTAAGTTAGATGCTGTGTTTAGTTACGATTTGGGTTGGATAGGGATACGGGCTTCAATTTGTTTGGAGCCCTCTTTGTCGTCTGCGGATTTGACTAACGGTCCCGAAAGACGTTCTCCTTGTGTACCATACGCCTGTTTGGCGTTGGTCCACATATCTTCGTTTGGTTCGAAACTTATGACTATGGTGTAACGGTTGGCAAGGCTCGGCTTTTTGACCCTCATGCTGAAGGAGCCGTCAGGCATAACTTTGGTTTGATCATCGTAGCCAAACTGCCATCGTCCCGGAAAATCAATCGTGAGTTTGACGTCCGACCCTTCCAGCAAATTGCTGCGCGCATATACATGATAATAGTTACCTTCTTGCTTCACATCAGGCTTAATCCACACTTGAGGACTACCGTAGTCCTTAGGTTTGTTCCAGACGGGCTTAACTAAAGGGGTATTGCGTTCTTGTTCAGGATCAAATTCAGCCCCAATCCGAACTTCATGCAGAAGCTGTTTGTTTTCTTCGTATTGATATACATAAGGACCTTCCAACTTGTTGCCACCGCTGCCATACAGATTTCGTATTTCATTTTCTTGGTCATCCGGACGGAACAGAACAGTCAGATCCATACTGCCCTGTATTCCAGGGCGTTGCACTCGGAGTACAAAACTTCCGTCCTTTTGAATAGTGGTCTCATCCGTGTACCCAGTTAACAGGGAGTTTTTGACCGCAAGATTCCCTTTGATCCGTGCTCCGGCTGGGAGGTTGGAATGTCCTGTAACTTTCACGGTATTTTTATCAATGCTAACGCCACCTGATATTTCGACATAGCTGCTGCCTTGCTGATGAACAGGTGTATGATTGGCAGCTCTTTCATCAAGGGATGATGCGCCTTGGTTGGGATTACCCGTTACGGTGTAGGCACGTGCTTCAGCTTCATGTTGGGCCATACTCCGGGTTGAAGCTTTTTCCCTGCTGCATGCAGCCAGCATCGTTAGGATTAAGAATGCACATAAAAGGTTCCAGCCTATTTTAGTAATCATGTGTTTACTCATGGTTTCTGCTCGCTCCTTGTCCATAGCTTCCAGGCTTAACGTGATAAAATTTTCGAAACTTTATGTATTTACCCTAATTAAAGGGTATGTAATCCCGCCTGCTTTATCCTATAAGGAACGTACCTGTTTAAACAACGTACAGAATGGTTAAAAATGGATAGCCTGATCATCCCCTTGAAAAGCAGGGGCAGCTTGCTGTAAAGGAGCCTGAGTCATATGTCCATTGACCGTTTTATCTTAAAAAAGCTGGACAACTGCCGGGAAGAGCATACACGCGCTAATTTACTAGAACTGTTTAGAATACGGATTGAGAAGGCGCAGAATAAGGAACGAGGCGGTAAAAAAGGTTATCGCAGAATACTTTAAATAGAGTCTGATCAAATGCATAAGCTGCGGTAAGTCACATGTATCATGTTTCAAAGCTGCTGATATGGAGAGGGTGCTGAAATGCCCCTCTCTTTTTTGTGTCTAATGTGGACAAAAAAAAGTCCCTCTTAATAGAGGGACAATGCCAATGAATCATTTTCACTAACGCTATGCAGGATGGCTTCACAACCGACAATCTCTATACTGATCAAAGAGTTAAGACATTTTTGAAGGGCACGCTTGCCGCTGGAGATTTTATTCTCCAAAGTGTTACTTAGAAGTTTTAAAGTTTTTTGTACCGGTTGCTTATTTTCTTGATTGAAGTATACGGGAATACGTTTGTTTTGAAATGTAATTAATGTTCTCACAAAAATCACCTCGCCTGAGTTATTTCATGGCTTTATTGTAGTGCCCGTTTCTTAAAATTACCTTAAAAACACCTTATAAAAACATAAAGGTCTGAAAAATTTACAAAGTGTTCACAACAATCTAGGGAACAATCGAATTTAGTTCTAACTAATCGACAAAATGACGTATATAGCCGTATTAGAAACGATTAAATACATATTATTGATACCAATGACTCTACTAATGTGAGAGAATATGACTAAAGTCGCTGTTTAATTTTTAGAGTGGGTATTTTGTAACAAATTGACAGTCTAATAGTCGGATGCTACAGTTACGATAGCCATATTTCCGTTGAAATAGGCTTTTTGCGTGAACTTTGCTATATATTAAGGATCGGGAGGGATGACAGATGATCCTGACCGTGCTTTCAGGACGACAGGAAACAGAGTGGTTTGACATCGAGGTAGCTGATGAATACTCGGTGGAACATTTAAAGCTGATGCTGGGTGTGCGCATTTTCGGCGAACCTCCGGTGGAAGGCATGCAATATATTATGGAAGCAAAGTTCCCGGAAGGGCTTTGGTTCAGGGTGGGGGATAACCAGCTACTCACAGGATCAGGCTTGCGGGAAGGCTGTACTGTACGTATTCAGCGCGCTTTTTCGACAACTCAGGACGAAGCGCCTGTGTATGGAAGGCGTTCTCTGTTTCAAAGTGAAAAAAATGGGTAAATACACACATGAAATTATATGAAACCTTGGTAAAATGAAATAGTAAGCGAAAAGGGGGACTTTTGTCTTGAATGCATTATACCAGCGATCCCCGAGATTAAGGCCGGCGCTCCGAGAGGAGAAGCTGGAGATTTTACGGCCTCCGGCTGAGCCGAGCAAGCCGTCTTTTTCTATTATATCTATACTTATTCCGTTAATGATGACGTTGGTGACTATAGGCTTTTACGTATATATGAGCAAAACAGGCAAGATGGGTAACAGTAACTATTTGATGTTCCAGATGGTCACTGTGGTCATGATGCTTACATCTTATACGATTCCTTTTTTCGTCTATTTAAATAATAAGAAGGAATACAAGCGCAATCTGGAGGAACGGGACCGGATGTACCGGGAACAGCTTCAAAAGCATCGTGAAGAACTTGAAATGAAACGCGAGGAGCAAATTCGCACACTATATGAAATTCACGGTGACCCGCAAATATGCACTCAAATCGTCAAAAACCGCAATAGTTCACTCTGGGAACGATCACCGGAGGATGAGGACTTTTTGCAGGTGCGTATTGGGACTGGACAAGTTCCCTTTCATATTAAATTGCAAATTCCACGTCCAGATGGTTATGACCGAGATCCTTTGTTGGGAGCTGCGGATGAGCTGGAAGAGGAATTTCGTCTGGTAGACGCTGCTTCCATTGCATTACCGCTGTTTCAATCCAAAGTGGTTGGATTGGTCGGCGACCGGGAGCATACCCTTGCTGCGTTAAGAGTCATTTTGGCACAGGTGACGGTTCGTCACTCGCCAGATGAAGTGAAAATTGCTTCCTTCTATGACGAGCGAGAGGAAAGTGAATGGACTTGGATGCGCTGGCTCCCACATGTGTGGGATGATGACCGCATCCAGAGAATGATGTCAGACCGCAGTAGCAGTGCACATCAATTAGCTGATTTTCTGTTTGCCAGACTGAACCGCCGTAAAAATAATCGCAATGATCGCCAGGGCAAAGGGATGGAAGTCCCGTGTTATATCGTTGTTTTATCTGACACCCAGCTGATTGAGGAGGAACCGTTGCTGCCGTTGTTACTGGAGGACGGTCGAGCCATTGATGCGTGTACGATTGTGCTGGCTTCTCGTAAAGAGGCTTTGCCGATGCAGTGTCAGCTGATTGTGGAGGCTTCCAAAGAGCAGGGCGTATATGCCCGCAAATCAGAATCGGCGGAGGTTGAACAGCAAAGTTTTAAACCGGATCGTTTGTCAAAAGAGGAAGCCGATGCATTGGCGAGGTACATGGCTCCTATTCGCTTGAAGCGTTCCTCTGCTTCTGACATTCCCGCTGTGCTACCTCTGTTTGATATGATGAGCGTAGCGAGTGTGGAAGAACTGGACGTGGCAGATCGGTGGCGACGTAACCGCCATCCCGATACCTTACCTGTGCCGATGGGCGTGCGAGCAGGCGGTAAGAGGATTATGATTAACCTGCATGATAAGATAGAGCGTCAAGGACATGGTCCCCATGGCTTGATCGCCGGTACAACGGGTTCAGGGAAGAGTGAGGTTATCCAGTCCATCGTAGCCTCGCTTGCTGCCGAGTTTCATCCACATGATCTTGCTTTTATGCTGATCGATTACAAGGGTGGAGGCATGTCCAACACGTTCGTTAACTTGCCGCATGTTGTGGGTACGATCACGAACTTGGACAATAATTTGATTGAACGTGCCAAAATATCTCTTAAAGCAGAACTGGTTCGTCGACAGAAGATATTGAACGATGCAGGCAATTTACAGCATATTGATGAATATTACAGACTACTCCGGCAGCGGCAGGAACAACCGCTGCCTCATCTGGTTATTATTATTGATGAATTTGCACAATTAAAGCGAGATCAGCCAGAGTTTATGGACGAGTTAATCAGTATTGCCGCGATTGGGCGGACACTAGGTGTCCATTTGATTTTGGCGACGCAAAAGCCCGCAGGTGTCGTAGATGATAAGATCTGGAGTAACTCCAGGTTCCGCATCTGCTTACGGGTGCAAAGCGAAGGTGATAGCCGTGACATGTTGAAAATACCGAATGCCGCGTGGATTACGAAGCCGGGACGAGGATATTTCCAGGTCGGTAGCGACGAGGTGTTTGAAGAGATGCAGTTTGCTTGGAGCGGTGCGCCGTATATAGGCAACAGCGATATTTCTTCTGCACTACCTGTACATGAAGTGAGACTGAACGGGAAACGTGAAGCGCTACTGACGGGCGGCGAACGGGCAAGCTCAGGCTTAAAAGGAGAAGAAGCCCCTAAACAGCTTCAAGTATTTATTGATTATATTGCGAATGAGGCTGCTAAGGCAGGGATCGAACGACTTCAGGGACCGTGGCTTCCACCGCTGCCTGAATTGCTGGATTTAACAAATCTGCCGGTATGCACCGAAATAGATAGTACATCATCACCTTTGGAGCTGAAGGCTCTTATTGGTCTGGTGGATGATTTGCCGAATCAGCGGCAGGAGCCAATTTATGCATCGCTGGATCATGGTCATTGGGCTGTGTATGGCATGCCGGGCATGGGAAAAACGACCTTTTTGCATACATTGCTGATGTCCACGGCTCAGCGTTTTGCAGCGAATCATTGGAACGGGTATATCATTGATATGGGTCGAACGATGCGCGACTTTGGGGAACTTCCCCAAATCGGGGCTGTTATGATGGCTGAGGAGGATGACCGGATCAAGCGACTGTTCCGTTATCTGTTCAAGATGGTGGCCGTACGCAAGGAAAT
Organism: Paenibacillus sp. FSL R10-2748; assembly: GCF_038005565.1. Classification (NCBI taxonomy): domain Bacteria; kingdom Bacillati; phylum Bacillota; class Bacilli; order Caryophanales; family Paenibacillaceae; genus Paenibacillus; species Paenibacillus sp. FSL R10-2748. The sequence goes on along the minus strand of NZ_JBBOTK010000001.1, from coordinate 217,590 downwards.
GCTTTCCGAGGCTGGTGTCAAAACAATAAGCTCTTATCGACGTTCTGCTGTTGAGGATATTCCGCAAATTGTCGTAGTTATTGATGGATATCTTAATTTCCGTAATGCTTATCCAGATGAAAATGAACTGCTGGAATCTCTTTTGCGAGAAGGAGGCAGTCTAGGTATTACGTTTATCATTACAGCGAATCGGATTACCGATGTGTTTGAGAAATTCCGCAGTAACATACCGAATGCTGTTTCTTTTGAAATGTCCGACCCGAGTGACTATTACTATGCGGTAGGACGACCAGCCAAAACGCCAGGACCGTTAATTCCAGGCCGCGCTCTGGTTAAAGGGCATGTTCCTCCGCTGGAGTTCCAGACGGCATTGCCTTCACCAGGAGAAGATGAGGCGGAGCGATCTGCACGGTTACGCCGCAATATTGCTGGCATTGTGCAGGAATGGAAAGGCAAGCACGCACCAGCCATCCTCCCATTACCTGAGCGGATTCCACTGTCGGAACTGCTTCAGCAGTGGGATCGAACAAGTGGACCATCGGGTGCACTTCCTTATGAAGTACCTGTAGGTCTACAGAGTGACGATCTTGAGCCTTTTCTCCTGAATCTGAAAGAAGGGCCCAATTTTATAGTGGGTAGTCCAATGGAGGGTGGAAAAACCTCTTTTCTAATGAGCTGGATTATATCGCTTGCTTATTACACATCACCCGATCAATTGGAAGTCTATACGATCGATACACGCTATGGAGGCGGAGGACTATCTAGATTACGGCATCTTCCTCATGTTAAGGCTGCTGCCGAAAGCGAGGAAGAAATGGGACCTCTGGTACAGAAAGTGTATGATATCGTTCAACAGCGGAACAAGGAGGGGAATGATCCCGAATTGCTCCTGGTCATTGATGATGCGGATATGTTAAGTAAGCAACTGAACGATTTTATGATAAAGGATCAGCTCTCCGCCATTGTACGGTTGGGACGTGATCGCAATGTGCATGTCGTGCTCTCGGGTGTGCCATCTGATTTCCCTACCTTTGGTGTGGACTGGTTTAATGATGTCAAGGCAAGCCAAAGCGGTATGCTATTTGGAACACTAGATTCGAATGATCTATCGTTCTTTCGTATCCCTTATTCGGAGGCGAACGCCGCTGCTGGTGGCCTAAAAGTCCTGCCACCTGGGCAGGGATACTACGTACGGCGCAAATTTACCAGGATAAAAGCGGCAATTCCCTTCTCAGAGCAAGTGAGCTGTGAGGATTGGATAACGAAAATTCGTGACCGATGGCATGTTGTAGTTTGAAGGGAGGTGGCTCATAATGTTAACGTTTCAAGCTTCCAAGCAGAAGTTAATAACCCTCAAGGCGAAGGAACTGTTTTTTCTGGCAGGCGTACTGGGTTCTGACAGACTGCTTGGGGTGGAAGATCCGTTTAAGGGCTATCTAGCAGAGGAGTTGGCGGAAGAGTGGGAGCAGGTAAAAGCTACTCTTTTGGAAAAGGGGTATCTAAAGCAGGTAGATAAGGGCAAAGAGCTAGCAATGCCTCCTACCGTTTTTTCAAGAGTCGCTATCGCGGGATTATCCAACAGGGCTTGCCGTATACGCTATGTGCGGGGAGGTAAGCGGTTTGAAGGCTATCTCCATTGCACGAACGAGCGTGTAGTGGAACTCGTGAAATCCGCTGATGAACCCGATGAGTATCGACTGTACGATCTGGGAAATGTGGAAAAGGCTTGCGAGACATTGATTGATAAAATGGGTTGGGTAGATCGACTTGTGCCTGAATCCCCCGCACTTATGTTCTCCAAGCAGGCATTTAATAAAATTTACGAGCAATCGGCAGGAGAAAGTGTGTCTCTGATCAGCAGTAAACTGACCGAGGCTAGCGGAGATGCAGAGGGGGCTGCAAGACTGGCTCAGTCTTTGAGTTCTCGTGTAGCCGAAGGAGAACTGCAATTGCTGGTATGGAACGGCAGAGAGTGGGAATCACAACGGGCAGCCTTTGTCCTGTGTCCTGCAATGAACTGGATATTTCGGATGAGCTCAAGTGGTAACGGAGACTGGCTGATTGCAGCTATGGCTTCAAGGGATCAGTTTGTGGATTTATTATTAAATTGGTTGAAACAGTCGGCAGTGAATGAAGAAGTGACAGAAGAAGGGTGATGGATATGCGCATTCGAGTTGAACCGGATGTGCTTCGGGGGCTTAGCGGGCAGCTACAGCATGCGGCGGAGCAAATTCAACAGTTAACAGCAGGTTTGGAGCAGGCGTTACAATCGCTGGATTGGGATGTATCTGCACGCGAGGCGATCTTGAATCATTGGATGCAGGCCAAGCGGATGTCAGAACAGATTCATGCTTACCTCCATACATCAGGTACACAACTGAACCGAAAGGCAGAGCAGTTTCAGTCTGTTGATCACAACTATCAAACGATTCTGTCATTTGCCAGCCAACCATTGGGACGACCCGTCACAATGCTCGATTGGTCGAATCAGCAATCACCGTCTATTCTGCCTGGGCAAGCTTCGGAAACAGGCAGTCTGATTTCAAACCCGCAGTCTGTCGTACATGCCATTGCTGGTGTACAGTCTTCGGATGTAGAAACGTTGCATCAGGATATTCTGATGCAGGCGTCTTCTAGCAGTCCGCAGGATTGGTATTTTACTGATCCGTCTACAACAAGAGATCAGCCTGTCGCTTAGTTGGGATCGCGTTCCGGGACAATCTGGATCGACTGCAAAATTTACTTGATTCGTTTCGCAGTTCCCGACTTTATGGGACTTATTAGGTGGTTGTTTTGTTAATATTATACTGTTAGGTGCTGTTTTATAGTTAAAAAGTGGGATTGTTACAATTAGGTCCTTTGCCTTTTGTAGGGAATTAAATAGCCATAGTACAATTTGAACTAGATAAAACAAAAACATTTTTATCATCAAGGAGGACGCAAAAAATGGCAGGACGCATTTTAATTACCCCAGAACAGGTTGATCAGGTGGCTAACCAATTTAAACAAAGTGGTGAGCAAAGCCAACAGATCGTTTCCAGTTTGACACAGTCCATCTCAGGTATGGAAGGTCAATGGGAAGGTATGACTAAACAACGCTTCTTCCAAGAGTTTCAGGAAGCTAGCAAACAAATGCAAGCTTTCGTAACGACTTTGAACAGCATCAGCCAAGAATTGACAGCTATCGCTAACAAATTCCGTACGGTTGACCAAACGAAATAAGTTGCCTTGCCTGATAGGCATTAACTTGTCATATACCACTCTATAAGAAGCAATATGTGAGCCATTCCTCACGGTTTGGCACAGGATGTTCAGGAAAAACCGGGCGATCTTCGGATACCCGGTTTTCTTGCCATCCATAGATGTATATAATAAGGTGAGGAAAACTAGCATACTGAATGATGTAAGGAGAGGGATGTTTCATGTCTTTTCAACCGAATCCGGGAGACGAATTGATCATAAACGGCACAGCTTATGTGGTTGGACGACATCCCGCTGCACCCGGTTTAGCCTATGCCCAAGCAGGGCGGCAGGGAATTGTATACCAACTGAATGCCAAAAACGGAGCACCGCATGAGGCAAAAGCCCTTAAAGTGTTTTTTCCGAAGTTCCGCATCCCGGCTATGGTTTATCAATCTGAGCATATGGAAGCATACGGGGATATTCCCGGTTTGCAGGTATGCAAGCGTGATGTGCTCACTCCAGAAAGAAACGGAAGTCTGATCGCCGAGCAGCCTGATTTGCTGTATGCGGTGCTGATGCCATGGGTTCACGGTATGACATGGTTCGATTGTCTCACAGATCAGCGTCAGCTTGAGGCTTCCGATAGTCTGGCTTTAGCCAGAGCATTGGCAGGGATCGGTTCAGCTATGGAGCAAAAAGGATTGGCGCACTGTGATTTATCGGCGCCAAATGTGATGCTTCCGTTTTTTTCTGAAGTGGAACTGCCTCAAGGCACGTCAGCTGTGGAATTGGTGGACGTGGAACAAATGTATAGTACTAAAATGGATCGTCCAGACGCTCTATTGGCAGGTTCGCCAGGGTATGCCGCACATCGTACCGTCCACAGCGGGTTATGGAGTGCGTATGCAGACCGTTTTGCAGGGGCAATTATTATAGGAGAAATGCTGGGCTGGTCTGACCGTGTTGTAGTCGACAAAGCGTGGGGCGAGAGTTATTTTGATCAGCATGAAATGCAGACGCCTTGCGAACGTTATTTTATTTTACGAAAATCACTTGAATCCCGTTGGGGCAGCAAGGTGGTAGAATTGTTCAGCCGCGCCTGGGATAGTCAGGATTTAAGCAGTTGCCCTACTTTTGGCGAATGGCTGGTTGTACTTAATGCGGTTACTGAGCAGGAAATTCCAGTTGAGGCTATAGAACCGGAGCCTGTTGCGACAGAAACAATAGAATCGGCAGCGGTGGGCGGTCTTGCCAGTGAAGCTGCACCCTCTTTGTCAGCGCCTGCACCGCTCAAGGCTGAACAGGCTGCATTGCTAAATCAGGCTGCCCTGGAGCAGGGAGAGCGTGGGGTAACGGACAAGCTGTTCCGACAGGCACGTGATTTGGAGCAGCAAAACAAACCTGCTGCAGCGCTGGAAGTATACCGGTCGTTGTATCATTTTGTAGAAGATGGCAGTCCTCTGCATGTGGAGGTGTCGGCTGCGATCACAGGGCTAGAGGAGCAGTTGAATCCCAAGACGCCGGAGCAACCTGAAAAATCAAAAGCCTGGTATCGCTCCAAAGCGTTTATCGTGACAACTGCGGCCGCAGTCGTTCTGTTGGCAGCTGGAATCCCAGCCGTGAATATTCTTGCAGATCAGTCCAATCAGCGTCAAATCGAGGCGGCCAAGCAGGAAGAGGCAGCGAAGGCTGCAAAGGCGGCCGAGGAAAAGCTGGCAGCCGAGCAGGAAGCCGCTCAAAAATTGCTGACGGAGAAACAACGCCAGGAAGCGGAACAGCAGGCCAAACAGCAGGTACTTGCCGCTCAAAAGCAACAGGAAGAGCAGAAGAGACAGCAAGCCCTTATCGATCAACAGGTTAAATATGAAGCTTATCTCGCCCAAAAGGAACAAAATAAGCAGGCGGCTGCCAAGTTGGCGAAGCAAAAAGCGTATGATCAACAGGCAAAGTATGAAAAATACTTGGCTTTGAAAAAGGAGCAGGAAACCCGTGCCGCCCAGGAAGAGGCAGCTCGTAAGGCAGCAGCCGAGGCGGAACAAAAGCAAAAAGAGTCTATGCATGCACGAAACAAGGAGAACGTTCTTCAGCTTATTTCCCTGTACAACAAGGCATATGCCTCTCAGGAAGGTGGAAGCGCTGCGAAGGCAAAGAGCTTTGCGAAGCGTTTTAGAACACTATATGATAGTAATCCTTCTTATTATCGTTCGGTAGGCGAAGTGGGATATCGGGCTTCCTCGATCTATAATTTTTTAGGCGATACGAATTTTAGACTGCCTAAAATTTAATATTTCATATGTTTATATATGGGCGGAATGATAGCTACAAAACAGATGAAGATAGAAGGTAACTGAGGGGAGCATGTACAAACCATGAATTATACAATACAGGCTTCACAACGCACTCCCGCCCTGATCATTTACCTGATTGACATCAGCGCGTCGATGAACATGCTGATGGAGGGGCGGCGGCGTATTGACGTTGTATATGAAGCTATATCGTTGGCGATCCGGCAGATGGTTTTCCGATCAACCAAAGGAAATCGGCTGACAGCACGCTATCGGATTGCGATTTTAGCTTATAGTGACGACGTGTATGACCTGCTGAATGGTGTCAAGGGAATTGATGAAATCGCGGCCATTGGTTCGTTGCCCGATTTGACACCCAAACGATTTTCAGATTCAGCAAAAGCCTTCCTGCAAGCTGAGCGTATTTTGCAGGCAGAATTACCAGGGATGCAGGACTGTCCTGCACCTTTGGTCTGTCATATGACAGATGGGGTTTCCACTGGCGATGATCCGGAACCGATTGCGAAGCGCATTATGAGCATGAGTGTACCGGACGGTAATGTACTGGTGGAAAATATATTTTTATCCGACAGGTTGCTGGAAACGCCTATTCAGGACCCCCGTCGATGGAAAGGTCTGACACATAATACGCCGTTGCAGGATGAACATGCTGTGAAATTGCGTGATATGTCTTCTGTGCTGCCTGAAAGCTATCGGGAAATGCTATTTGAGGCGGATTATCAGTTAGGTGAAGGAGCCATTATGATGCTGCCCGGAACCTGTGCGGAACTGGTGTCCATTGGGTTCCAAATGTCGGCTGCAACGCCTGTACGGTAAGGAGGTAAAAGCATGAATCCACTGCTGTCCCTGCTCCCCGCGAGCAAAAAAAAGGGAATGAATGCAAGGCTGACTCAGCAATTTGCTTACATAAGCTCTCAGACAGGCGATCAGCCTTTATCATCTCATCACAGTCGTTTTATGTGTCGTTATGGCTATGGAAGATCTGCCGAATCTGCCAGTATGGGGGAAAGCGGACAGGATTTCGCCGCAGTACGTATTCATAAATCCGTCTGTTGTTTTGTCTTGTGTGATGGTGTCGGGCTCAGTTACCGAGGAGATTTTGCAGCCCGCTATCTGGGTTCCTCTTTACTGGATTGGATGGAACGGGGACAAGATCTGTCTGTTGATCAGTTAAGAGTGTACCTTGAACGTTTGGCAGGTACAGCGGCAGAGGAACTGGATCGGCAGCCTTTGGATCATGAATCAGGCTTAATGCGGTCGGTATTGGAAGATAAACGTCGTCAGGGAAGCCAGTCCATGTATATTTGCGGTAAAATCGAACTGCCGAAGCGTGGTAGCCGTGGCCGTCTCCGACTTGCCTGGCAAGGGGATTCACGTTTGCGACTATGGAACGGTGCCGAGGAAATTAGCGAGCTGTTCGATCATACCTTTTCTACATCGGAGCGCTGGTCTACAAGTCGTGGGCCGATTGGTGGGAAGCCTCATTGGTACGAAAGAAGCATACCCGCAGATATGCCTATGAGATTACAGGTGTATACGGACGGTTTATCCGATTTGGACCCCATTCGCGAGCCTGTCCCTGATGAGCAGATACAGGTATTATTGGACGCATCCCATACCGGGGGACTTGATGATGATGCTGCATTTATTGAGCTTCAGTGGTAAATGAATAAGCAAAAGGACGTATGCATCCATATCCATGGTTGTATAACGTCCTTTTTTTGATGAATACATAGAAAAATACGATTCGTTAAGATATTTATAGAATGTAACGAGGAGGAGAAGGAAAGACGCGCTAATGCGCGTAATATTCGTCCTTTTCTTAAATACCGCAAAGGAATAGCAAAAAATGCGCAAAAATGGTGATTATAAAGTATATCCTTTTGGGTAATCTTGTGATTATACAGATTACTGAAAGGGAGCGATACATATGAGCTACACATATGCAGGAGGCGCGCGCTTTGAAGGCAAAACCGCTCTAATCACGGGGGCTGGTTCTGGGATTGGAAAGGCAACGGCCATTCAAATGGCCAGAGAAGGAGCGAATGTCGCTCTTTTTGACGTAAGTAATGAGCGCATTTTGGAGACGGAAAGAGAAATTAATGCCATACGTGAAGGATCAGCTCGGGCATTTGACGTGGACATTGCTGATCCGGTGCGTGTGGAAAAAGCAGTTCTGGAAGCGGTTGAATTATTTGGCGGTCTGCATATCATTTTTGCTAATGCCGGGATTAACGGGGTCGTCGGACCGATCGAGGATCTGAGCATTGAGGATTGGCGGCAAACATTGTCCACGAATCTGGATGGTACCTTCCTGACGGTGAAGTATACAATACCACATTTGAAAAAGAACGGTGGCGGCAGCATTATTATTACCAGCTCCATTAATGGAAATCAGCGCTTTACCAGCTTTGGGATGTCAGCCTACAGTACATCGAAGGCGGGTCAAACCGGTTTTGCTAAAATGGCTGCGCTGGAGCTGGCTAAGTTCCGTATTCGTGTCAATGTCATCTATCCTGGGGCCATTTCGACCAATATTGATGAAACCACGGAGAAATCGGAAGGGTTAAAGCAAATTACCATCCCCGTCAAGTTTCCCGAAGGAGGGCAACCGTTGGCAGATGGACCGGGTCAACCCGAGCAGGTAGCTGATTTGGTGACATTTTTGGCCTCAGATCATTCGCGTCACATTACTGGTGCACAAATTGTAATTGATGGGGCAGAGTCGTTATTGTTTTAGAAAATAGAGCATGCTCTGGGACGGAGAAATGTTTTGTGGTATCCTGAGTGTATTGTCTTGGTTACGGTGCGAATGTGAAGCTCACATAAAAACCCCGGGTCCTTCGCACCTCGAAATTTGTCGAAATGGATTCGGATTAGCTTTCTTCGTTAGAAGTCAATAGTCGATTCAAGCTTTTTTGGCATCGTTTTTTTCGAAAATGCATGGAATTGATATCATTAGGGTATGAATTCCTTCATTTTCGCTGTCGCACTCTATATGAGTGCGTGGATTGAAATGTCTTCGAACCATTGATGGCTTGTCTGCGTGACGGCGTCGCACTCTATATGAGTGCGTGGATTGAAATGATTTGACGACGGGCAAGGACATCGTAGTTGACCGTCGCACTCTATATGAGTGCGTGGATTGAAATACTTCGAGACCGACGCGTAAGACTTCGCCCTCCTCGGAGGTCGCACTCTATATGAGTGCGTGGATTGAAATCCATTTAAAACGGAGCTTATCAAACGGAGCTATAAAGTCGCACTCTATATGAGTGCGTGGATTGAAATCAGTAAACTGTTCATATGCATACCGGAGTGTTGTTGTCGCACTCTATATGAGTGCGTGGATTGAAATAAAATGCAGTTATCTGCTTTTACCTAGCGAACGAACTGGTCGCACTCTATATGAGTGCGTGGATTGAAATAACGGCGCAGTCGCAAGCGTGCGGAGATACGAAGAGTCGCACTCTATATGAGTGCGTGGATTGAAATGACAGGCTGGCTTGTGTATCCGTCTCACGGTGAGCAGGTCGCACTCTATATGAGTGCGTGGATTGAAATTAGTATTACTCCCCATAAAGTTTCCTCCCTGCCTTAAGTCGCACTCTATATGAGTGCGTGGATTGAAATTAAGTGTGCCGGTTTGATCTCTTCTATAGCATCTGTCGCACTCTATATGAGTGCGTGGATTGAAATTGTTAATCTCGGTTCCTAGCAACGGGACGGTTACGGTCGCACTCTATATGAGTGCGTGGATTGAAATTTGATGGACAAAGGCATCATCACAGGTGAAGCGAGCAGTCGCACTCTATATGAGTGCGTGGATTGAAATTGCACAAAGTTGGTGTTGAGGCGGTTGCTTATGCGTCGCACTCTATATGAGTGCGTGGATTGAAATCTCGATCACGTAAAGAAACACGCTCACACCGAGCGTGTCGCACTCTATATGAGTGCGTGGATTGAAATTTATCCCCTATGGGGCTTAATCCGTTATGCCTGGCAGTCGCACTCTATATGAGTGCGTGGATTGAAATATTTAGAATATCTTTAAAGTTCTGTTCTTCAGCCGTCGCACTCTATATGAGTGCGTGGATTGAAATCGCAGCGCGTAATATAGAAACATTCCTGCAGCAAGTGTCGCACTCTATATGAGTGCGTGGATTGAAATCCTCGTGCGGCCTGTAAAAACCGATATAACGAGGGTCAAGTCGCACTCTATATGAGTGCGTGGATTGAAATGTAATGGTCCCTTAGCGCTTTGTCGTTGAAGTCAGTGTCGCACTCTATATGAGTGAGTGGATTGAAATGCATTACCCTCCCAGTAATCCATCGTAAACACAGTCGCACTTTATATGAGTGCGTGGATTGAAATTCTGACAAATGTTAATTAAGCAATGCCTCACATGTCGTACTCTATACGAGTATGTGGATTGAAGTATCTATAGTGTTCGTAACCTTGCATAACAACTCTCAGCAGACTTTACATGATTGGAGCCAATATAATTTGTGTTATGAACTTTAAGATTATTAGTTTAGTTCTCTCTAAAAATACTATTTCCACATGATTTAAAATAATATTTGTTTACATAACGAGAATAGATCTAATATGATTAGTAAGTAGAAGAGAATCTAGTATTTTAAGCGGAATATAAGTCTCCTTCAATAACCACCTAAAAGTCATAAAATGAATATAGAGCTGTGGATGTGAAACCGTAATCCTTGAATTAAGTAGATAAGAGAGGAAAGGAAGAGAAATTACAACACTAGGACAATTATATTAGCACTATCTATGAATTCACTTAACAACGGGAAATGTCCAAGTGTGGATTCTAGATGCTGTCGCTATTTACCTTAAGGCACGATTATACAGTTTAAGTATTTGCTCATAGGAGGAAAATAGATGAATTTATTATTCATTCCTGGTTTATATTTTTATATCTATCTAGGTATAGGCCTTATCGTGGGATATTGGTTTGTATCTAAGGAATTAACTGAACGTGCACAGGAAATGCAGCAAGAGAACCCAGAGGAAAACGATGAGGAACTGTCAACAGCTAGAGAGGGTCTTTATCAAGCTCTACATGATCTTTATCATTTAATAGGTCAGAAAGGTGTTATTGCTGCGATCTATATTTTATTTATGCTTTTTTGGCTTCCGATGTGGTTAGTCATTACTTGGAAGAGGTTATTCACGAAGAAAACTAAAGGAGATTAAAAAATGCAATATATCGCCCACATACGGGAAAGCGACCAAGAGATTCAAACGGTTGCTGAACATCTATTGGAAACCCGACAAGTAGCTGAAGCCTATGGAGACAAAATAGGTATTCGACATATCACCGGACTCGCTGGCATGCTTCATGACTTGGGGAAGTACACGGAAAAGTTTCAAAATTACATACGTTTGGCGGTACAAAATCCTGACAATCCACCGAAACGAGGAAGTGTAGATCATTCTAGTGCGGGTGGAAAGTTATTATTTAATCTTTTTCACATTCAACCTAAAGGCACATTCGATAAGCAGGATTTATTTATCAAATATGTATTGACCGAAGTTGTAGCAAACGCTATTATTTCACACCATTCTTATTTGCAGGATTTTTTAACCCCACAGCTGGAATCAAGATTTTTGTATCGGGTGCGTGACCTAGAGATAGAAGGGTTTGAAGATGCAGTAGCGTTTTTCTATAAGCAGGTCATGGAGAAATCTACATTTTTTGATTATGTGAATCAAGCAAAGGCTGAGTTGGATCAATATATGAACCGAGATGATGAGGCAGATTTTGAACTCAAATTGATGTATTTATCCAAGTTTGTGTTTAGCGCTTTGATCGATGCAGATCGAACCAATACTCGCTGCTTTGAAGAAAATAAGAACACAGGCGATAAGATCGCAGTTGAAGCAATGAATCACCAAATGTTATTTCATGAGTATTACGAAAAATTAATGATGCACATCAAATCCCTACAAGCAGCCAAGGATGCCAATACACCTATTAATCTACTTCGAAAAGAAATGTCCGAACAATGCGAACAGTTTGCAGAAAGGCCCTCTGGAATACATACGCTCTCGATCCCCACAGGCGGTGGAAAGACGCTCGCCAGCTTTCGTTATGCCTTAAAACATGCTGTAACATTTAAGAAGAAACATATTATTTATGTCGTTCCATTTACGACCATTATTGAACAAAATGCCCGAGAAGTTCGCGAAATAATAGTGGACGATGCGAATATTCTGGAACATCATTCTAATGTGGTCATGGACGATGTAGAAGAGGGAGAGAGTAATGAGCTTGAAGATGTAGTTGTGAGTACGCGCCAAAAATTAAAGCTGGCTAAGGACAATTGGGATTCGCCGATCATTTTCACCACAATGGTGCAATTTTTAAATGTTTTTTATGCTGGCGGCAGTAGAAATATTCGTAGACTTCACAATTTAAGCGAGTCTGTCATTATTTTTGATGAAGTACAAAAAGTTCCTACTCACTGTATTTCATTATTTAATCAAGCAGTGAATTTTTTGAAAACATATGCTCATTCAGGTATTGTTCTCTGCACGGCTACACAACCCGAATTGGATTTTGTACATAACAAGCTAGAGATCGAACCAGATGCAGAAATGGTGCATGACCTGAACCATGTTATAGAAGCGTTTAAGCGGGTTGAAATTGTGGATAAAGCAACGGATATGAAATTTAATACGGAGAAACTTGCCGACTTTGTTGAGGAAAGACTTGCTGATGAACAAAGCGTGCTCGTTATTTTAAATACAAAAACAGTGGTGAAAAACCTATATCACAGATTAAAAGAAGAAAGCGGTACAGTCCCGATCTACCATTTAAGTACATCCATGTGTCCAGCTCATCGCAATTCCATATTGGAGAAAGTTAAAAATCACCTGCAACATAAAGAGCCTGTCGTTTGCATCAGTACACAATTAATTGAAGCGGGAGTGGATATCAGTTTTAAGTGTGTCATTCGGTCCTTGGCTGGTTTGGATTCCATTGCTCAGGCGGCGGGCAGATGTAATCGCCACGGAGAAGATAGAATGAAGCAAGTATATGTCATTGACCATGAAGAAGAAGATCTCAAGCGATTAAAAGAAATCAGAATAGGTAAAGAGATTTCCAGAAAAATGTTCATTGACTTAAAACGTAACAAAACTTGCTTAGGCGGAAACGTATTATCAGCTCAGTCCATGGAAATATATTTTCAAAAATATTATTCCGAGTTAAAGACCGACTTAAATTATTTTATTCCTAAATTGAGAAAAAACATGACTGAACTATTATATGCCAATCGTATAGAAAATACTTATTTTCAATCTTATTGCAAAGAAAATGAGACGATTCTTCCCTTATTCTTAGCGAATAGCTATAGGACTGCAGCGGACCATTTTCAAGTCATTGAGGATCATACTACGGCGGTAATTGTTCCTTATGGGGATGGAGAAAAAGAAGGAAAGGAGATCATCGCGGACCTAAATGGACAGCAAAGCATAGAAGACCTTACCGATTTGTTACGCAGGGCACAACAATTCACTATTAATATATTTAACTATGAGAAAGACCGATTAGATCAAAATAAGGGGTTAGTTTCTTTTTTGGATGGAAAAATATATGCACTAACCGATGGAGCTTATGATGACAGTTATGGACTTAATCTTGAAAATGACAGTCTGCATAGTAGATTTATCCTTTAAAAACACTTTAATTGGGTCTAGGGACTTATATTCTACATTGACTGACCCTGCCAAAAGTAATATTCTGGTACTGGGTTTAGAAAAAATAGTCATAGAAAGGAGGTAAATGCTAGTTGAGAAATGCGATCGAATTTAAAGTTTATGGAGATTATGCACTGTTCACAGATCCACTAACCAAACTTGGTGGTGAGAAATTAACTTATAGTGTCCCAACATATCAGGCGTTAAAAGGTATTGTCGAAAGTATTTATTGGAAGCCTACGATTATGATGGTAATAGACAAAGTTCGTGTTCTTCATGCTATTCGGATGGAATCCAAAGGCGTTCGCCCCATCGAATATGGCGGTGGTAATACCCTTGCTAATTATACTTACTTGAAAGATCCCTGTTATGAGGTTCAGGCTCATTTTGTATTTAATCCGCATCGTCCCGAGATGGAATATGACCGTAATGAGAATAAGCATCATAACATTCTCAAGCGATCATTACTTGCTGGTGGACGTAGAGATATTTTTCTAGGTACACGAGAATGTCAAGCTTATGTAGAGCCTTGTGAATTTGGTATAGAAGCAGGTTTCTACGATAATTATGGTGACATTCATTTAGGCAATATGGTACATGGGATTAACTATCCAGATGAGACAGGCAGGGATCAAATGGAAGTCCGTTTGTGGAATCCAGTAATGAAGGACGGAGTCATTGATTTTATTCGGCCGGAAGAATGCACACAAGTTCGCACAATAGCGAATATGCAACCTAAACGGTTTAATGAAAATAACGTTCAATCCGCTGATGAGCTGCTTGCGCAATGGGAAGGGTGGGAAATTAAATGAGCTGGTTGTTAAATTTATATGAAACGTATGAATCTAATCTTGACCATGTTGGTGTGATTGAGAAGAAACATAATGATCGTGAATATACATTGTTGCCTATTTCCCACACGACCCAAAATGCGCAGATCGAAGTCGAAGTTACAGAACAAGGTGATTTTCATTCAGCCAGGATATTGGATAAAAATGAGTTTAGTACATTGATTCCTTCTACTGAAAAATCCGCCAGTAGAGCCGGCTCTGTCATATCGCCTTATCCGCTGCATGATAAATTAAGCTATGTTGCCGGAGATTTTGTAGCATATGGTGGAAAAATAAAAAAAGAAGAGCCATTTTCTGCTTATATTCAGCAGTTAGAAGGCTGGGCTACTTCAGATTATGCAACTTCTAAGGTGAAAAGCATATATCGTTACTTAAGCAAGCGCCGCCTGATTAAAGACTTAGTAGACGAGTCGATTTTATATCTTGATGCGAATCAGAAATTAATAAGTACATGGGACAAGAAGTACGAACCTATACATGGGGAAAAACCACCTATATTTACAGCGGTTCCTGGTGAACAAGAGAGCGTATTCATTCGTTTTAATGTGTACTCTCCAGATAAAGTTTTAGCTAAAGTTTGGGAAGATAAAGAAATGTATGATTCATTTGTTGGTTACTATAGCCAGTTGCTGGGAGAAGAAGACATTTGCTATGTTACTGGAAAGCAGCTCCCTAGCACAGATAAGCATGCCAATAAAATCAGAAATTCCGGGGATAAGGCGAAGTTGATTTCCGCCAATGATACGAGTGGATTCACGTTCAGAGGACGATTTGCCCACAGTCATGAAGCTGCAAGTATCAGTTATGAAGTATCTCAAAAGGCTCATAATGCCTTAAAATGGCTCATTAACCGTCAAGGTAAAGTCATGGAGCAACGTGTTTTTCTAGTGTGGGGAAATGATGAACCGAGTATTCTGAATTTTACCGAAAATGATAATATCTTTGCAATGGGCTTGCCATCCAAGGCTAAAGAAATAAAAAGTCATACAAACGAAGAGTTTGCTTTTGAATTAGCCAAAGCGTTAACGGGTTATGCCAATACACTAGCTGTCAAATCTAGTTCCAAAGCAAAAGTCAATATTCTTGTACTTGACTCAGCAACAACAGGACGGATGGCTGTGATCTATTATCGGAATTTGGATAAAAAATTGTATTTTGAAAAGCTTATTCACTGGCATTCCACCTGTGTATGGCTTCATCGCTATCAGAAGGATGAGCAAGGTGAATATTTACAATTTTGGGGTGCTCCAGCAACGAAAGATATTGCTTTCGCAGCATACGGTTCAAAGGCTAATGATAAACTCGTTAAGGGTTTGATGGAACGAATGCTCCCCTGTATAGTAGATGGTCAAAACATTCCTCAGGATATTGTGAGGAGTGCTATTAACCGCGCCTCTAGCCCGGTATCCATGGACAAGTGGGAATGGGAGAAAACACTGAGCGTGACATGTGCTTTGGTTAACCAACGGGAGGGATACAATGTGGCATTAGATAAAGATAATATGGATCGTAGTTATTTATTTGGCAGATTGTTGGCGATAGCAGATGTGATGGAACGAAGCGCATTAGACAAGGATGAGAAGCGATCTACGAATGCAATCCGATATATGAATGCATTCTCACAACATCCAGAAAGAACCTGGAGGACCATTCAGAATGCCTTGCAGCCACATCAGGCCAGACTTGGTAAACGCTTAAGCTATTATTCCAATATGATTGATGAAGTGCTTCACAAAATCCCCTTCAACGAATTCAACAATAAACCATTGACCGGGAAATACTTGTTAGGACTCAGTAGCCAACGCTATGAAATCTACCATAATAATCTTAAAAAAGATCTTGAGGGTAATAACGACAACAAAGAGAACAACACCTTAGACATGAATGAACAGCAATAATCCTAAGTAACTTTAAAAATATGTGGGTACATTAAAGGAGAGTAATCATATGTCCGTGTTGGATCACAAAATTGATTTCGCAGTTGTATTGTCGGTTACTAGAGCAAATCCCAATGGCGATCCCCTGAATGGTAATCGTCCGCGGCAAAATTATGATGGTTATGGTGAGATTTCAGATGTGGCTCTGAAACGGAAATTGAGAAATCGTCTGCAAGACATGGGAGAGTCTATTTTTGTTCAATCGAATGATCGTAATTCGGATGCTTTTAATAGTTTAAGAGAACGTGCAGATGCCAATCCTGAATTGGAAAAATTCTTCAAGGGCAAGGAAGGCTCAAGTGATGAATTTGCTAAAATTGCCTGTCAGGAATGGATAGATGTTCGTAGCTTCGGTCAAGTATTTGCGTTCAAGGCGGCGAGTAAGGGAGCAGGAGTGTCCGTTGGGGTAAGAGGGCCTGTATCTATACATACGGCAACCAGTATAGATCCTATTGATATTACAAGTATGCAAATTACAAAAAGTGTAAACTCCGAACCAGGGAAAGAAAGAGGTTCCGATACGATGGGGATGAAGCATCGGGTGGATTTCGGCGTGTACCTTTTCAAAGGAAGCATCAATACACAACTAGCTGAAAAAACAGGGTTTACCAACGAAGATGCTGGAAAGATCAAGGATGCGCTGATTTCGTTATTTGAGAATGATGTCTCATCCGCTCGTCCTGACGGTAGTATGGAGGTTCATAAAGTCTATTGGTGGGAGCACAATTCCAAACTCGGAAAATACTCATCTGCTAAAGTACACCGATCTTTGGAAGTGAAACCGAAAGAAAATGTAAGTGTAATCGACAAATCGTTTGATACACATTATGAATGTATATTAACACCGCTCGAAGGCTTAGAGGTCCAAGAGTATGCAGGTCTATAACGAAGAAGATTATTTGCTGCTGTCCGGTTTACAGCATTTTAATTTTTGTAGAAGACAGTGGGCGCTTATTCACATTGAGCAGCAATGGGAAGAAAACGTGCGGACGATTGAGGGCAATCATTTGCACAGGAAAGCCGATCAGCCCATGATTCGTGAAAAAAGAGGGGATAAGCTCATCGTACGCGCGTTACCTATACATTCCAGAGAGCTTGGAATTACGGGAATCTGCGACGTGGTAGAGTTCATATGTGATCCCCTTGGTGTTCCGCTTGCAGGAGAGGAAGGTACCTACCTTCCTTTTCCTGTTGAATACAAGCGTGGCAAACCAAAACGAAATGACTCGGATCATGCACAATTGGTCGCACAAGTGATGTGTCTTGAAGAAATGCTCGTGTGTGAGATTTCAAAAGGCTACTTTTATTACGATGAGATCAAACACCGTGTAGAGGTCATCATCACGGCGGCTGACCGAGAGCGTGTGCGTAGAAGCTTGCAGGAAATGCGGCATTATTTTGAGCGAAATCATACACCTAAAGCCAAAGCGGGACCACACTGCCTGAGCTGCTCACTACATAACATATGTGTTCCCGAAATATTGAATAAAAAATCAGTTTCAAGCTTTATTGAAAGCAGGATAGCTGAATGAAAAAACTACTAAACACATTATTTGTGACCATGCCAGATACGTACTTGTCACTAGATGGGGAAAATATCGTGATCAAACAAGAAGAGTCCATTCTTGCACGGTATCCTTTGCACAATTTGGAGGCGGTTTGCACTTTTGGCTATTCAGGGGCCAGTCCAGGCCTCATGGGAGCTTGTGCAACACGCAATATAGACCTAACCTTTATGACACGAAGCGGACGCTTCTTGGCGAGAGTTACCGGGGAAAGCCGGGGAAATGTGGTACTGAGAAAAGAACAGTACCGGATTTCCGATGATGATAGAAGAAGTGCTCTTGTAGCCAGAAATATGATTATAGGCAAAATATATAACCATAAATGGATTTTGGAACGGGCAACGAGGGATTATCCACTTCGTATTGATACGGAACGCATGAAGAAGGTGACCGCTTCTTTGACAAAGATCATGAAGCAAGTCCGAGAAGTGGAGGAACTGGACATTTTACGCGGTTTGGAGGGGACGGCGGCAGTTCAGTACAATTCCGTGTGGGATGATTTGATCCTGCAGCAAAAAAATGATTTTTATTTCCATGGACGCCATAAGCGCCCGCCGCTAGATAATGTGAATGCCCTATTATCTTTTTCCTATACACTGTTATCCAACGATATGAAATCCGCACTGGAAGCTGTCGGTCTGGATGCTTATGTAGGTTTTCTGCATAGAGATCGTCCAGGGCGAGCCTCATTGGCACTGGAGGTGATGGAAGAGCTTCGAGGAGTATATGCCGACCGTTTTGTCCTTACATTGATTAACAAAAAATTGATTCATGGGAAAGGATTTTACAAAAAAGAAAACGGGGCTGTGATGATGGACGATGATACGAGGAAAATCGTATTGAAGGCATGGCAAGAACGAAAACAGGAAAAAATGATTCATCCTTATTTGAATGAGAAAATGTCTTGGGGACTGGTGCCCTATTCACAGGCTTTGCTCTTGGCTAGATATATTCGGGGAGATCTGGACGAGTACCCTCCATTTTTGTGGAAGTAGGTGTGAACACTTGCTCATTTTGATCACGTATGATGTAAGTACAGTAGACAGAGAAGGTAGAAAAAGACTGGCAAAGGTTGCGAAAAAGTGCGTAGATCACGGACAAAGGGTGCAAAATTCTGTGTTTGAATGTATTTTGGACTCGACCCAGTTCCGCAGCTTAAAGTATGAACTCGAAGAATTAATAGACCCAAAAGAAGACAGCTTGCGCTTCTACAACTTAGGAGATAACTACAAGAAGAAAGTAGAGCATATAGGGGCAAAGGAAGCTTACGATATGGAAAGCCCACTAATTTTATAAGGTGCGAATGTGAAGCTCACATAAAAACCCCGGGTCCTTCGCACCTCGAAATTTGTCGAAAAGCATTAGAATGCTGTCTATGAGAAAAAGTCAATAGTTGATACAAGCCTTTTTGACATCAGTTTTTGCGATAATGTGTGGAATTGATATCATTAGGGTATGAATTACTGCATTTTCGCTGTCGCACTCTATATGAGTGCGTGGATTGAAATATTTGTCTCCTTAATCAAAATACGTTGGATTACGTCGCACTCTATATGAGTGCGTGGATTGAAATATCCACTTTCATGCACAGATTCATATCCTCTTGCGTCGCACTCTATATGAGTGCGTGGATTGAAATTGCTTGAAGCCGGAATTATTAGCAATATTGGATTGAGGTCGCACTCTATATGAGTGCGTGGATTGAAATAATTTACTTGTATTTACGACATTAAAAGCATTGTAGTCGCACTCTATATGAGTGCGTGGATTGAAATCCTGGTTACAAAAATCCAGCCGAATTTGTTTTAACGGTCGCACTCTATATGAGTGCGTGGATTGAAATATTGTCCGGCTGGACTGGCGGGCGTAGGCGATATGTTGTCGCACTCTATATGAGTGCGTGGATTGAAATCGCAGATAAAACAGCATATGAGTTAAATACTTAGCGTCGCACTCTATATGAGTGCGTGGATTGAAATGGTTGCCTATGGTATTAAGCGCTTGGTGATTGAGTCGCACTCTATATGAGTGCGTGGATTGAAATTAAGTATGGATGGCGAAATCTAAACGGGACGAGTAGGGGTCGCACTCTGTATGGAGTGCGTGGATTGAAATGACACAAGAATTCGACAGACAGGAAGGAATTTCCGTCGCACTCTGTGTGGAGTGCGTGGATTGAAATGTCCAAAACCCACGTAGAATCAATAGGCAAATGGGTCGCACTCTGTATGGAGTGCGTGGATTGAAATCAGGCGTTAAGCAAAGTGTTCAGGCCGGTTATTATAGTCGCACTCTATATGAGTGCGTGGATTGAAATTCGAACATGAACACGCGTGGTATCTCCCCGTCGACGTCGCACTCTGTATAGAGTGAGTGGATTGAAATATGATGAATGGAGGACGTCCTCAAGAAAGAAATAGGCGCACTCCATGTGACAATTGACGATGCGGCAGGATTCACGGTCAGTCGTTACGGCATATGGTTTTGTTTGACTGGTATGCTTTGCATAGTTCTCAGGGCTTCAGCCGCAGAAGGAAGAAAATAAAATCGAAGTGAAACGATCTTTGTGATATGTACAATGCTCGCAATGGGCGCGATGAGAGGCAATGATGCGGGGGAATGAGGCAAGAATATGAGGGCGTACAGGGGATAAAATGCGGAAGAACCACCGAAGGATGAAAAATCCAGTGCGGTGGTTCTTTTTTTTTACTCGTCTTGTATGCCATCATTATAGGGGGAGGGGATGAAGGATGTTCCAGGATTTCAAGCTCGTAAGTGACCGGCCGGTCTCGATACAAGTAAAAGAATACGTCAATCGTTTAATTATAAAAGGGGCGCTTCAGGCGGATCAGAAGCTACCTTCCACACGAGAAATGAGCGTTCTGCTTAAGGTGAGCCGCAATACAGTCATTGCAGCCTATGAAGGCTTGGAGGATGACGGGTTTACGTATGCGATTCCCGGAAAGGGTAGTTATGTGGCCGCCATGGTGGGCCAGTCGGCCGTAGATAACGGAGGATCTGACGGTTCTGCCACCTGGGAGATCGATTGGAAGGCAAGAATGAACGAGTATGCTGTATCGGCTGTTGATCTGGATATGATGAAGCAGGGCATTCGTGCCCAAAAGGGAACTATCTCGTTCACAAGCATCGCTCCGGATGAGCAGCTGTTTGATCTGGGGGATGTAAGGCGAGCTTTTATGGATCGGATGGCAATCGAAGGGCAGGTGCTGCTCAACTACGGCTATGCCAAGGGCTACAAGCCGCTGATTGATTATCTGATGCATTATATGGAGAACAAAGGCGTTGATTTAATTGGCAAGGATATGCTGATTACAGGCGGGTTTACAGAAGGCTTTGACATTGTGCTGTCGGCTTTACGCCCTTCTGCACGCCGTGGAGCGGCAATTTGTGAAAATCCGACCCATCACACAGCGATCAAAAATTTGAAGTTGCAAGGATTTGAGATTACTGGCATTCCGATGGAGTGTGACGGTATTGATGTAGAGCGGCTAGAGGAGGTACTGCAGAACAATAGCTTCGATTTGGCCTATTTGACTCCTTCCTATCATAATCCGACAGGCATCGTCATGTCGCCGGCAAAGCGCAGCGCTGTTATGAAATTAATGGCGCGCCATCAGATTCCGGTGATCGAGGATGGATTCAATGAGGAGCTGCGTTACTCGGGAGCGCACATTGCGCCCTTAATAGCGACAGCAGGGCAAGGGAACGGAGTAATCTATATTGGCAGCTTCTCCAAGGTGCTGTTCCCTGGCTTGCGAGTAGGCTGGGTGCTTGGAGACCGAGCACTGATTGACACTCTGGAAAGCATTAAGCGTGCGCGCACCATTCATACCTCAACAATCGATCAATCGATTTTATACCAATATATGCTTAACGGAAATTTCGATAAACATGTAAAAAAAGCACGTACAGAGTATAAGCGCAAATATGAGCTGACAAAGGCATGCTGTGAAGCACATCTTCCTGAGGCGCAGGTGTCTGGTGACGGGGGCTTGCATTTGTTCCTTACCTTCCCGACAGGCGTAAATACACGCCAGCTGCTAGAAGCTTGCACAGAACAGGGCGTCATTTTCACACCGGGAGACAAGTTTTTTATTCAAGAAGGTGAAGGGACGAATACATTGCGGCTTGGGTTTTCACGAGTAACAGATGAAAATATCGAACGGGGTATTCAAATAATCGGTAAACAGACGCGTAACTTTCTTAAGGCATAAGGATTAAGAAAAGAGCTATAGAGACGGAATATTGTTCTGAAGAAGCACTAGCGATCGGATGAACATCCGTAGCCACATAAAGATTTTGAAAAAAAATGAGGTGTCATGATGAAAATTGGCGTTATTATGGGCGGTATTTCCTCTGAGCGTGAGATTTCACTGCAGACAGGTCAAGAGATGATCAATCATTTGGATCGCAGCCGTTATGAAGTGGTTCCAATGGTGATCGAGCGGCGAGCGGATTTAATCGCGCAGGTCCAGCAGGCAGGAATTGATATCGCGCTGTTGGCACTGCATGGTCAGTATGGCGAGGACGGCACGGTGCAGGGAGCACTGGAGACGCTGGGCATTCCCTACACAGGCAGCGGTGTCCTGGCAAGCAGCTTATGCATGAATAAGCAATTGTCCAAGATGCTGTTGAAGGCAGCGGGTGTGCATACGCCTTCAGGCCTTTACTGGCAGGGGATGGACGATTATGATCCGCAGGTGGTGGAGCGTTTGGGCTACCCGGTTATTGTGAAGCCGAATACAGGGGGATCCAGCATTGGCATCCAGCTTGTACAAAATGAGAAGGAGCTGCTACCAGCTGTTCAGGAGGCTTGCAGCTTGGATCAAGCGATCTTGATTGAGCCCTATCATAAAGGGAAGGAGATTACCTGCTCCATCGTAGATGGCGAGGTATTACCGATTATTAGCATTAGCTCCGCTCGTTCGAAGTGGTTCGACTACAAAGCAAAATACGAGGTCGGCGGTGCTGAGGAGAAGGTGATCGAGCTTCCCACCGTTATTGAACAGCGTGTGCGCGAGGCGGCACTGGCCAGCTACCGGCTGCTGCAATGCAAGGTCTATGCAAGGGTCGATATGATTTTGTGTCAGGATAGACCTTACGTGCTGGAAGTGAACACATTACCGGGAATGACCGCCAACAGCCTGCTTCCGAAGAGTGCGGCAGCTGCGGGTATAACCTTTACACAGCTACTGGACCATATTATTGCCAGCTCGCTCCATGAGCGGAAACAGGAATGGGGGATGGCGTAATATGTTTAGTGAAAAGGGGACAGGGCGGTTTGTATCCTCGCGTGTACGGGATATTCGGCCATCGGGAATTCGCGCTTTTTTTGATCTGAATGCAGCAGGCGGAGGTACAATCGCCCTTGGGGTCGGAGAGCCTGATTTCGTTACACCGGAAAAGGTACGTGAAGCTTGCATTCAGGCATTGCGTGAAGGACAGACGAAATATACTTCGAATGCCGGCTTGATGGAGCTGCGGGAGGAGATCTCGGCTTATTTTTCCAGCAGCTTCGCGCTTTCCTATGACCCTGAGCAGGAAATGATTGTGACGGTGGGGAGCAGTGAAGCCGTCGACCTGGCGCTGCGAGCAGTGATCGATCCGGGTGACGAGGTGCTGATTCCAGCACCAAGCTATATTGCCTATGAACCCATTACCCATCTGCATGGCGGTAAAATTGTAGAGGTGGCGGCTACGGCAGAGGAGCAATTCAAGCTGACCCCGCAAGCGCTGCAAGCGGCAATTACACCTCATTCAAAGGTTTTAATGATCAATTATCCCTGTAATCCGACTGGAACAGTTATGACGGAGCAGGATTGGCTGCCGATGACAGAGCTCATTATCAAACATAATCTGGTCGTCATTTCGGATGAAGTGTATGCCGAACTGACTTACGGGAGAAAGCATGTCAGTATCGCCTCTTTGCCGGGCATGAAGGAGCGTACGATTGTCATCAGTGGTTTTTCCAAAGCATTTGCGATGACAGGCTGGCGGGTAGGCTATGCGTGCGGTCCGCATGAGCTGATTGCCGGCATGCTGAAAATCCACCAGTACACAGCCATGTGTGCGCCCACCATTGCACAGATTGCCGCGCTGGAATCATTGCGCCATGGCTTGGCTGCCAAGGATGAGATGATGGCGAGCTACAATGAACGTCGCAAGCTATTTGTGGCCGGCTTGAATGCAATCGGGCTTGCTTGTCATGAGCCTGAGGGGGCTTTCTATGCCTTCCCTTCAATTACTTCTACTGGCATGTCATCTGAGCAGTTTGCACTTCGTATGCTGAAGGAAGCAAAGGTGGCGGTCGTACCAGGACATGTATTCGGATCAGGCGGAGAGGGCTTTATTCGCTGCTCATATGCAGCCTCGCTCGTCGATTTGGAGAAGGCGCTGGAACGGATGGGAAGGTTTATGCAGGTAATGCAGCCGGTATGATGAACAGGATTAATAACTCAACTTTTGCCGAACGTTTTCATAAAATATTTTACAAATACCTTTATGATTTTCGAAAATATAAAGGTATTTTTCTGACCAATGTAGTGGATATTTCCGGATGTATTTACCCAAAGCCAGAACGTTCAGCTTTGGTGTTAACTGGTGGAACCCTGCTTTTAAATGCGCTATCGATGAATTAAATATATTCGAATGTGCGCTTCCTCCTTCACAGTGGCAGAACTGGCAGAGGTGAAATAAGTCCAGACAGGTATTTGTTGCTAAGCCAAAAAGCGAGTCTGTCCAGGTGCGAATGTGAAGCTCACATGAATTCTCCGAGAGATTCGCACCTCAGATTTTGTCGAATTATATCGAATGTGAACAAGTTTTAAACGATCGCAAGAGGATGAGGTAATATTAGATGCGTTTTTGCCAAAATAACGCTAGAATGTTACTTAAATAGGGGGCATTTGACCCATTTTCGCTGTCGCACTCTATATGAGTGCGTGGATTGAAATAGCGGCAGAACAGATCATCAAGAATGGGCTTTCGCTGTCGCACTCTATATGAGTGCGTGGATTGAAATTGGCCAAGTTGATTTGGTATGAATTTTGGTTTGAAGTCGCACTCTATATGAGTGCGTGGATTGAAATCTTAACGCTATCCTGCTGCGTTTGCTGGAGCCAGCGTCGCACTCTATATGAGTGCGTGGATTGAAATAACCCTGACCAGCTCAAGGCTCTGGAGAATGGCAGTCGCACTCTATATGAGTGCGTGGATTGAAATTTCATAACCATTTTCAATGAGCTTTTTTTTGGAAAGTCGCACTCTATATGAGTGCGTGGATTGAAATAATTTCTTGTGAACAACTGGGATCTGGTGAAAAGTCGCACTCTATATGAGTGCGTGGATTGAAATACTATCGCAGTCGCAGGCAATGAACATAATGTCGCGTCGCACTCTATATGAGTGCGTGGATTGAAATCACCTCCTTATGTTGATTAAAAACAGGCATTGTGCGTCGCACTCTATATGAGTGCGTGGATTGAAATTCGTATACGTCCCGTTCGGTGATATCCATAGCCATCGTCGCACTCTATATGAGTGCGTGGATTGAAATATTGATATTGGTGTTCCTGAGGTAATACATGAAATGTCGCACTCTATATGAGTGCGTGGATTGAAATTATGAATGGTTGAAAGAGGATGATGGAAAGCAGCCGTCGCACTCTACATGAGTGCGTGGATTGCGAATTTGTTGGCTGCTAAAAGGTTTGGTTTAGAACAAGTCGTGGTTCAGTACAGTCAGCATTTTCATTTTACAAACGAAGATTTGCACGAGGAGGATTATATGAATAAAAATGATGATCGTCATGATAACACCCCAGAATAAAGAAGGCAGTCGAAAATATAGACGTACTCTTGATAAACTTTCTAATACATAAATAATCAGTCAAATAAAACGCCGTTTGGAACGGAGAAAGCAATCACTATTTATCAAGTTTGTCCCTAATTGACAATGAAGTAGGTTGGGTTATTTTTATGAACGTAAGGAATTTGAAATTCACAAATCTAATATTTAACAGTAAAGCTGATCCTAGAAAGGATCAGCTTTACTGTTTACCCATTCCACTATACAAGTAAAAGTACTTTTTTACTTGTGAGTCTTTAGCGTTCTGCCCTTAAAGAGAATATACGACAGTTCATGTTTGATAATTTTTTTATTCTCTATTGTTTTCACATAATCTATGTCATATTTGCGAGTTACAATTTCATCCTTATCTATACTGGGTCTTTTGCGATTTCTATTTTCCCCGGCCGTGCTATCGTCAGAAAAAATAAAAGTGGTATTTAAATCTTCAATGCCCTCACTAATCTTTTTCCCTGTCATATTCTTAGCTGTAATGGCCAGATGAATTTTTTCTCCCATGGCCAATTTGTACGATAATAACTGAAATGCATTTTCATTATCAACATGTTCTCTAAAATGATCCAAATCTTCTACATTCTCCATCATAGGTGTCTTCATTAATTCTTTCCCTGATAGGGAATACAGTTTATTTTGCTGATCCCATTCCTGGTGTATGTCTAAGTGCTTAGTAAGTACCCCTAAAGGGACAAACATCGCATTTTTATAAAGCACAGGGACGGTATCCATCACGGACGTGCTCGAGTCGGTAACAATCTCAGTGGAGTTCATTTTAAACTCAACCTTGTGTGTTCCAAACTTAATTGTGGCCGTATTAGAAGTTGGGTTAAACGTAGTCTGTCCCCCCAACAAATCATTAATGGATCTCAAAGGCACCATATAGCGATTATTCTGATCAATATAAGGTGCTTTAGGAGCTGTGAACAAGACATAGTAATTGTTAATCTTCAAAAATGGAGAGCTTGGAGCTATACTCTGAGCTGACATTTTTCCTGTATAGGGTAGAGAAAAACAAAGAAACAATGCACCTATAAGCATAATTCTGAACAACATCTTTCCCATAAAAATATCCTCCTTAAAAGAGAGGGGCTAGCAGCCCCTCACGGAATTCAATCTAAAAATATATTATCTGTTTCTTCTCCTCCATGTACGTAATCCACTACAACTTTACTCCGTGGCATAGAACAATAATCATAGGTTTGACTGTTTCGCCAAGGGATATTATCTTCTGAATTTGTACCAATATAGGATGTAGCCCAACGAACTTTCCGGATATAAGAGCCATCGTTATAGTCTTGTTGGCCTTGTATCTGCCCGATACTTGTCGTTCTTTTAATAAGGTTACCATTACCAGTAGCCGTCCAACCTGGGGCCGGCTCAACATAGGTTCTACTTATCTTTTCACCGTCTGCGTAGCCTGATACAGTCAAGGCAATGTTACCGTCAGAAGGAACATAAAATTTCATTTGCACTTCCTGATCAGGCTCAAAGCGTGGCTTAAAACTATAAGGCTCTTTTACACCTTCAATGAGCATGAAAGGAGCCCAGTCATTATATTTTGTACTATGTTGCAAACCAACATCAACCGCCATATTGGTGTTACTCCAACCACCCATATAGATAAATCCTGTGCTTCCATTATAACCACTATTATTATCACGTATCTCTCTAGCACTTGGTAAATGAACTCGTGTACTAGCCCATGCAAACCCTATATGTGACCATACCGAACGATACGGCCCGTTTCTCAGGTCTCGACATTCAGGGAAGCTCGCGGAGTTAGTGCTAAAATCCATTGGTGTTAATGAATGATTTCCCATACACGCTGGTTTAGGCTGTAACACGGGTAAAGTATATAGCTGCCCCGTCGAATCTTTATACCTATTATTTTTATACGTAGTATCAGTTACGGATGTGAGGGATGAATTCGAATTCTTATACGTAACCTGACTCACTGGTTCCAGGGGGATAACTTCCTGCCTTAAACTTTCCTTGTTTACCAGCACTTTGCCCGTTTCATCTATGTATGTAACGTTTTCTCTGTCTTCGGGGTCCAACGAGTTGATGATATCGCTCAAAAAAGCATTGTCTGATTTGGTCATCGATGGATTGATTAACTGTTCATTTTGGAGTGATTCTGCACCCACTGAACAAGTTAGCGATAACGAAAGCATGCCTACAACCACACACGTACACAAACTCTTAACCTTCAAAATCCATTCATCTCCCTCAAATTTTTGTTGTTACAATTACATAAAAAATCACTATCCTCCTTTTTTTGGTATTTTCAGCACGAATCTATTATGTACAAAACGATACATTAAATCAAGATCATATAATTTACCATATTTCCAATAAACATGGTTAAATATTTAAAATGGAAACCAATCAAAAGCAAGCATGAGGTAGATTCTGACCGTTGCTGACTTATAACTCTCAAAACTCTATTTCTTAACTTCAACCTCTAATTAAGTAGAAGTAATGGACCTAGACGCGGACGTATGATGTACATTCAATCTCGTATGATGATGATATAAACAGGGAGTATTGAGGTATTTATATGAAAACTGGATTATATTATCATCCAGGCAGAATTAAATCTGACCAATGTCCTGTCATCATGAACGCATCGCATCACAGAGAAGTGGAGGAGCTGGAGATTTTACGCTGTTTGGAGGGGAGGGAGGCCGTTCAGTACAATTCCGTTTGGGATGAACTGATTTTGCAGCAAAAAAATGATTTTTACTTCCATGGACGCCATAAGCGCCCGCCGTTAGATCATGTGAATGCTTTGTTATTTTTTGCCAATACACTGCTGCCCAACGATATGAAATCAGCACTGGAAAGCCGTCGGCTTGGATGCTAATGTAGGTTTTCTGCATAGAGACCATCCGGGATGAGCCTCCTTGTCACTGAATATGATGAAAGAGTTTCGAGGCGTATGCCGACTGTTTTGTCCTGTTTTTGATTAACAAGAAAATGGGCTGTCATGATGAAACGATGATACAAGGAAAATCGTAATGAAGGCATGGTACAATGAAACAGGATAGAATTATGTATCCCTATTTGAAAGTATTTTGGATTTGACCCAATTTCGACGTTTAAAGTATGAACTAGAAGAATTAATAGATAAAAGATAAGATAGCCTACATTTCTATAATTTGGGTGATAGCTATAAAAAGAAGAAGAGCATATAGGGGCTAAAGAAGCTTCCGATATGGAAAGCTCACTGATTTTATAAGGTGCGAATGTGAAGCTCACATGAAAACCCCGGGTCTTTCGCACCTCGAAATTTGTCGAAAAGCATTAAGGATGCTATCTATGAGAAAAAGTCAATAGTCGATACAAGCCTTTTTGGCATCATTTTTTGCGACAATGTGTGGAATTGATATCATTAGGGTATGAATTACTACATTTTCGCTGTCGCACTCTGTATGGAGTGCGTGGATTGAAATAGCTTAAAATAGCCTGTGCCCTCAAATTTAATCCGTCGCACTCTGTATGGAGTGCGTGGATTGAAATACCAAATAATATGTTTTGTACATATGCCAGCCAAGTCGCACTCTGTATGGAGTGCGCGGATTGAAATTGCTGCGCCTTTTTAAGAGCACTTGTAGCAATCGTAGTCGCACTCTGTATAGAGTGCGTGGATTGAAATAGAAATCATCGAATCTAACCCAGTTCCACCTTTTGGTCGCACTCTGTATGGAGTGTGTGGATTGAAATTAAAACGCTATGCAGCGATTTTGTTGAGCTACGCAATAGGTATAGGGTTATTTTACGCTTTGGGATATCAGATGAGCGCTATGGGAATCTATGCAATTTTGACAGGAATTGTGATTGGAGAAATAATCAACTTCGCATTATCAAAGCGAGAGAAATGATCTATGTATCCCTTGATTGCATCAACATCAGGGGATTTTTCATGTAATTAAAAGGTCCAACAGAGTTTTTGCATGGGACCTCTATATCATTTACTGGTGAGAATGCACATGGGGAAATGAATCCGTCATGTCAACATTGTGAAACCTTTTACTTGGGACCATTCAATGATTTCAGGATGTCGCTTGTCCAATATGTCTCAATATGTGTGAGTTATGCTGAATTTTCGTTATAAACATTAGTTGCATAATATATTGACAGATGGTTAATTATGGAGAAGAATAGAGGGTGATTTTTAAAATAATGGAATTTTTATGTGAAGGGTGGTTATGACTTGAAGCATACACCTACGATTTCAGCGGAGTTTGAGGATTATCTAAAACAAAATGATATGACGTTGAGTCAATTTGCCGAATATTCAGGGGTTCATCAAAGAACGCTTAGTAATTGGATTACTCAGCATCGTCCTGTTTCCGTACAGCAGCTAGACCGAATCACTGTGGCTATGGATTTGCCAGAAGGCTATTTTTACGATCTATACATAGAAAATTACATCATTGACCTTTCCCCGAATTTTAGGCGAATCGAGCCATTATTGTATCGTTGTGCGGAGCTGGACAAGCTGGATGCAATCCGTCGAATGGTTGGACATATCATGGATAATCCGCTGTATGCGACTAGGCTATTTGATGTTGCAGAAGCATTATTTGAACAGGGACGACATGCTGCTGCGCTGCCTCTCTATGAGAATGTCGCAGAAGTGGAGAAATATCAGTATTCTGAACGCTTGGCCACCTGCCAATATCGTATATTCTCGATTCAAGTTGGAGACGACCAAAGCCGTAATCTCAAGGCAGCAACGCTATTTGAATCCTTCGTGGAACGTCTAGATGAAATAGACCAACTTGATGCGCTAAAAGATTTGGCGAATGTGTTTCGTTCTTTGCGCTTATGGGACAGGCTTGATGTGACCGCTCGAAAAATGAGAGTTAGAGCGGAAATTCAATATACATTAGAGCATCAGCAGAAAAAACGAAAGCCTGCGGAACTTGAAAAGAGGCTGAGCCGTCCATTGTTTGTGTACATCACCTATTCTGATTTACTGTGTGCCAGTGTATATGAGGCCAAAGGCGATTATGAGCAGGCATTACAATATACATACGCCTACACTAATTTAGATTGGGTCAAAGAGACTGACGAGGATACTCTGCATTGGATTAAACAGTTTCAAGATTGGGCAGAAGGTAATATCTACACCTATAAGCTATTATCTGGAGATATAAGTGTACTAAACAATTATGTTGAATATATTGCTGCTTCGCCAGATGCTTCTGAAAAAGAAATGGTTACAAAGCTGTTGAATATTATGATGGCGGCTAACCGATTTCAAGTTGATGTGGATGAAATACTTAAGCAGTTCGAAACGGAGATAGATTCGATCACCCAACAGCAACCATCTGCTGATATGTACACTCATCAAGTGGTTCCAGAACAATCAATCCGTTTTAAATATGAACTGGCTAAATACTACTTAAATAAAGGTAATTACTCATATGGATTTAAATACTTACTAGACGTTTTATCTAAATCATTAGTCATTAACAAAGAAGCCTTCTTCATTAGCTGTATAAGATTATTTGAGCAGTTCAAACAATTTGCAGACTTTAGGATGTGTACGAAGTATGAAAGTTTAGTTAGAGAAGGGCGAAAAGAAAGATTATTTTATTATTAATAGTTATTAATCATTTCTCAGTGTTGATTCCAAGTTGAATAAAATAAAATATATATGGAAAACGAAGAAGGTAGAATGTTGCTGTGCAAGTAAAGCGGTCGCTTTTGCCACGAATTTTAACCCTCCTCTGACTTTTTTAAGGAAATACGGGGGCGGTGACGATGGGAAGCAACATCCGACTGCGTAGTGAAACAATAGTTGAATTTTAAGTTCAGCTTGTAGGAGTCTGTTGCATTTTTTTAAATAAACATAAAACTCCAAAAAGTGCCTCTGGAATGCTGCAGAAGCACTTTTTTTGTCGAGCAAATTTTCAAAAAATCCAAAAGTTTACGTTTTGTATTAGGATACGACACAGAAGGGGGAATCATGCTGATGAATCCAGGTGTGACTTTACTTCGTGTCGAACGGGCCAGAAAAAGACTGTACCAAGTCCAGAAGAAATACGGATTTTTAACGCATCCCAAAGTGATTGAACAATCCATGAAACTGGATGAACTATTGAATCAATACCAAATATACAAAATGAAATCTTAACAAATGAGTTCATGACATGTTGCTAAAGGAAGAGCGTGAAATCCAATCTCCAAACCCCAATCATAATCCTAAATCCTAAATCCCATACTATGAAGAGGTGGTAACGTTGTTGAAAAAACGCAATGCAGTAACCCCTTTTGGCTGGAAAATCAAAGAAAAGCTAGTCGAGAGGCAAATGGATCAGAGAACATTTTGTGATACCTATCATATTCCTGCTAGCCGCTTGTCTAATCTCATTCATGGAACACGTAAGGCCAAAAAATATAGAGTACAAGTATGTCAACTGCTTGGGATCGAAGAATAACCCCCTCTCTCCTTTATGGAAACAGGGCATCCTAATGATATGTAAGCTACAGTGGCAAAGGACTCCAGGTTTCTTTAATATAGATTGTACATAGGAAGCTTAAAACAAGGAGTGATGGGGATGTTCTCCAGAATGGCAGAGCAGAAGATTGCTGAGGCGATGGCCAAAGGTGAGTTTGATCATTTACCGGGAGAGGGCAAGCCACTGGTGATCGAGGATTTGTCACATGTTCCAGAGGAGCTGCGGATGTCGTACAAGCTGTTGAAGAATGCAGGCATTTTACCGGAAGAGCTTCAGTTACAAAAGGAATGTGTCCAGCTACGTGATTTGCTTCACGCTTGTCATGAGGCAGGAGAGCAACAACGGATCAGTCGCAGGCTGACTGAAAAATCACTACGTCTCCGTATGCTGCTGGAGGAAAGAGGGCTAAATACGTCGTCTGTATTTTATGAATATGAGTCCGCTATGCGTAAGCGACTGAAGGAATAGAAGCGAGCGGAGCAAAGGGCGGAATGCCCTTGCCCGTACACTTTGATTTCCGCGCTTTACCTCATTACCGTTGCAGTGCAGATAATCTCATGAGGCATTGTTTCGTCAGGATGACGGGTTCTTTGGGCAGTTTGTCCAAATGAAAGTCATCGATTAAATCCATAGCCTTCACAGGCTCAGGTGAATCCAGCAGCCCGGAAAAATAGGCGAGCCAGCCAATGACTGCTTCCGGTGTGATACCTTGTCGGCGCATAGCTCGGAGTGCTACGCCACCATGTCGTTTGGCCAGCCTTCGCCCATCAGGGCCCAGGACAAGGGGAACGTGTGCGAAACGTGGCGACTGCAACCCCAAAGCTTGGTACAGCAATAGCTGACGGGGAGTCGAATCGAGAAGATCATACCCACGTAGTACGTCGGTCATATACATATCTGCATCATCGACAACGACAGCCAGCTGATAGGAAAACATGCCGTCCGCCCGTTTGACGATAAAATCGCCGCCCTCTGCCGCACCGAAGGTCACATGGCCTGCTACCTGATCATGAAACGAAATAACGGCATCTGGATTTTGCGGTACTTTAAAGCGAAGTGAAGGGAGTTTATGTTGTGCTTTGGCTACGACATCTTGAGAGCTAAGGTTACGACATGCACCTGAATATGCGGGTCCTTCACCAGACAGTCCATGTGGAGCATGGGCGGCAGCCACAATGTCGGCCCGACTACAAAAACAAGGATACAGCAAATCTTGCTCCTGTAGTATCTCCAATGCAGATTGGAAGCGTTCCAGCCGCTGGCTTTGAGTGTAGGGACCGTAGGGACCGCCTACGTCGGGTCCTTCGTCCCATTCCAGCCCGATCCAGCGCAAATCTTCCATAATCCCTTGCGCCAACTGGCTGCGAGCTCGCGTCATATCGATATCTTCCATGCGCAAAATATAGGTTCCACCCAGGGAACGAACGTGCAGCCAGGATAATAAGGCGGTACGAGCGTTTCCTAAGTGTATCCATCCCGATGGTGTTGGGGCAAATCGCCCTCTGATGGGTTGGGCCTGTAATTCCATACGAAAGTGACCTCGATTCTATATTCCGTCCTTCAGCAATCCATATCAACCATATTATAAAACGAACTTGCCGCGAGTGCATCTCGACAGGGTATAGGAGCTAACACAGAAAACTTACATAGCTGCGATGGCCAGACGGGAAATTTAAATATCTGTATAATAGATTTAGAAGAATTATGCACGACAGATCAAAGAGAAGTCCCAGAGTGCAGCTTAACATTTTTTATTCAATATTCAATAATTACAGGTAATGAAAAATTCACAATAATAAAGGAATTAAAACTTAGATTCTACGCATCAAGCGTATCATTGGAGAGATTTCATTGACAGATAAACAACTGCCTATTATGCAAGTGATCCCCGAGCTTAAACATACACTGCAATCCCATTCGGCGGCGGTACTGATTGCACAGCCGGGAGCGGGGAAAACGACGGTAACACCGCTGGAGCTGCTGCATGAGCCGTGGCTGGCAGGGCAAAAGATGATTATGCTGGAGCCGAGGCGTTTGGCAGCACGTGCAGCAGCAGCGCAAATGGCGAAAGCGCTGGGAGAGCCCACCGGGAAGACCGTGGGTTATCGAGTTCGTATGGATACAAAAGTAGGACCAAACACGCGGATTGAAGTGGTTACGGAGGGCGTACTGACCCGGATGCTGCAACATGATCAGGCATTGGAGGGAGTCGGGCTGATTATGTTTGATGAGTTTCATGAACGCAGCCTGCATGCAGACTTGGGATTGGCACTTGCCCTGCAAAGCCAGGCGCTGTTGCGACCGGATTTGAAGATATTGATCATGTCTGCCACCCTGGAGGCAGAGCCTGTATGCAGACTATTAGGGGATGCGCCATTGCTGGAATGTCCAGGCACCGTATTTCCAGTAGAAACCTTTCATATGTCCAAACCTTCATCAATCTCATTAGAGTCTTTTACGGCTGAGACGGTAGATAAGGCGCTTGATGTTCATGAAGGCGATCTGTTGGTGTTTTTACCAGGGGCTAGAGAAATTCATAGAACGGAACGAGAATTGGCTTCAAAGCATTTACCAGCACACGTCAAGGTAATTCCGCTGTACGGCAGCATGAAGCTGGAGCAGCAGGATGAGGCAATACGTTCATCGGCTTTGGGCAGTCGAAAAGTGGTATTGGCCACATCGATTGCCGAGTCCAGTTTGACCATCGCCGGGATTACGGTGGTGATCGATAGCGGACTGTCGCGGGAATCGGTGTTTTCCGCGCGAACCGGTATGAGCCGTTTGACCACCGTCAAGGTGTCCAAGGCCTCCGCCGACCAGCGGCGCGGACGGGCGGGCCGTCTCCAGCCGGGCGTATGCTACCGGCTGTGGAGCGCACAGGAGCATGCCGCGCTCCCCGATGCCAGTCGCCCGGAAATCGCCGCGGCGGATCTGGCCCCGCTCGCGCTGGAGCTGGCGGCCTGGGGCGTGCGCGAGCCCGCCGAGCTGGCCTGGCTGGATGCCCCGCCTGAGGCCGCGTACCGCCAGGCCACAGGTCTGCTGCACCAGCTCGGCTGCCTGGATGAAGCAGCCGACGGCACTACAGGCGGCATCACCGCGCATGGGCGCGAGGTGTCCGCCCAAGGCACGCACCCGCGCCTTGGGCACATGCTGTTGCGCGCAGCCGCCCTTGGCCTGGCCCCGACTGCCAGCCGTCTGGCTGCGCTGCTGCAAGAGCGGGACCCGTTCCGCGCACATGGCGGAACGGATTTGCGCCCGCGGCTGGATGCCCTGCGCGAGGCGGCCCATGCCCGCAGTACGCACAGCCTGCTGCGGGCAGCAGACGATACGGTGATTCGCCGTATCGTGCAGGAGAGCCGGCAGCTGCTAGCCACGCTGCCGACAGCAGCCGCAGCGCAGGACGAGCCTGATGGCTCCGCGGCTTGCGGGCTGCTGTTGGCCTTTGCGTATCCGGATCGGATCGCGCAGGGCCGGGGGGATGGCCGCTTTTTGCTTAGCGGCGGTCGGGGGGCGCGACTCCGACAAGTGGAGTGGATGTCGCGTTCGTCCTATCTCGTCGCCGCCGAAGTGGACGACGAGGGAGCAGATGGCGCCATTCAGTTGGCGGCACCGGTTGAACTGCAAGAGCTGATTCAGCATTGCAGCGAATTGCTGCTAGAACAAGCCAACGTATACTGGGATAGCTCCGCCTCAGCAGCGAGAGCCCGCAAGGTACTGCGGCTGGGCTCACTCGTCTTAAAGGAAACGTCCTATGAGCGACCTCCGGCAGAGGAAGTAGCTGCCGCCTTGATGCAGGCTGTCCGTGAACGAGGTCTGAAGCTACTGTCATGGAATCGGCAAACCCTCCAGTTGCAGGCTCGTTTGATTTTTATGCACTTCTCGGCGCCTGAGGACTGGCCGGACTGCACGGAATCGGCATTGCTGGATTCATTGGAATCGTGGCTGTTGCCTTTTGCTCTAGGAGCCAAAAATGTATCCGATTTGCAACGGCTGGACAGTGCTGCATTGCTGCTTGGCAGGCTGGATTGGGAACAGCGGCAGCAGCTTGATCAGGAAGCGCCGACGCATATCCGCGTACCCAGCGGTTCCCGCATTCCTGTCGATTATTCGAATCCTGAGGCACCAGCGCTGGCCGTACGACTACAAGAGTTGTTCGGTATGAGGGATACGCCTCTTATTGGACGCGGACGCGTACCCATTGTATTGCATTTACTGTCACCTGCCCAGCGACCTGTCCAAGTGACTTCCGACTTGTCCAGCTTCTGGAGCGAGGCTTACTTTGAAGTCAAAAAGGACCTGAAGGGCAGATATCCCAAGCATTATTGGCCGGATGATCCACTGGAAGCTGTGGCGACCAACAGAGCAAAGCCAAAGCGTTAAATAGAAGCTGTTTTATGCTAATCGACTTTTTGAATTTTCGTAAAATCGTTTAAACGTCATAATGGCGGGGTAATGAAAGACGAACCACTCAACACCAAAATATTGGGAGGTAACTATTATGGCTAATAACTTAAACGATTATAATGAAAAGAAAATTGTTGGTGTTTTTGATACAGAGCAGGAAGCATCTCGTGCGATAGGACAATTGCAGAGCAAAGGAATCCCAAGCAGTGAAATTTCTGTGATCACCCGTGACCGTGACGAGCTAAGGACGATTAGTGAAGAGACAGGCACCAAAGCACCGGAGGGTGTAGCGACAGGGGCGGCTACCGGCGGTATTGTAGGCGGCGTTGCTGGCTTGCTGGCAGGCATCGGGGCCTTGGCTATTCCGGGTATCGGACCGATCCTTGCTGCTGGACCTATCGCGGCTACTCTTACCGGAGCAGCTGTCGGAGCGGGAGCAGGTGGCTTGGTCGGTGGACTGGTCGGGCTAGGCATTCCAGAAGATGATGCACGTCAATACGAGACATACGTCGATCAGGGCAAGATTTTAGTGCTGGTGGATTCTGCTGACCATCACAGGGATGTTTATGATATTTTCCGCACCAACCGTTCGCTGAATGCGGATCGTTACAGAACGTATGATGATACGGTGGCGGATACGCGGACAGATGCGTACACAGATACTAGAAGGAACCTGTAAACAACTAACGGCTAGTTGAGAACGTGATTTAACAGGCTTTCCTATCTCCTTTGTATATAGGTTGTTTCTACAGCAGCAGTCTCCCCGAGAGGGAAGACTGCTGCTTTTACATGTTAGTGAAACATAGAATAAACCTGAGATAAATGATGCTTTGCTTGTTGTTGGCTCGTTTATCCTTCTATATATTTTTACAGAATTGTCGTTATAATAGATTTGAGGATTTTGAAAAATCATGGATTTATAAATTGCTAGATGTAACAGGAGAGTGACATGAGTCAAAAAGAGAGAATTTCCGAAGTCGCTTTGCTAAGAGGGTTGGCTTTTGCCGCCGTTGTTCTTCAGCATTCCGTCGCACATTATGCGGTTGCGCAGGGGGCGCGCATCCAGGACGGGGTTTTGATGACACTTTTACTGCTGTGTTCCAAATTTGCAGTTCCGGTGTTTGTGTTTATCACGGGCATGGTGCTATTTTACAATTATGATGGGGTCTTAAAGTACGGAACGTTTTTACGTAAAAGATTCATGGACATCATTGTTCCGTATATCATATGGTCTCTTTTATACGAATTGGGAAATCAGCTTGCCCAAAGTGGTGGATATATTCACCCGCTGGATTTTTTCCAGAAGCTATTGAACGGGAAAAGCAGCTATCATCTATGGTACATCGTTATGATTATCCAATGTTATGTGTTATTTCCCGTGTTTCGTTATGCGGTCCGTCATTTGTCTGCGCTACTGCCGTCAAAATGGCGACCAGCTGCATTGGCTGGATTCGGCGTGCTATATATTTTGCTCATGTTCGCCGTTGGACCCGTATACCAAGCGATGGATAAGCTCCAGCTTCCGGTCATTACCTCTTGGTTTACCCTGTACGCTGACCGGAATGTGATCTACTTTTTCTTTTATTTTGTGTTAGGAGCGGCAGCCGGGATGAACGTCAAGCGTTGGAATGCTTGGGTAACCAAAGCACAGATGATATACTGGCCGTTGTTTATCGTGATTACAGGCTACTTACTGTACGAGATGATCGGTCAGTTCCAGACGCCGCGAGGTACAGTTCTTTCCTTTAACTATTTGTCTTTGCTGCGTCCGGTCATGGCTGTATATTGCGTCGCGTCTATTTTTGTAGCTTATCGGGTAGCGACGTGGATTGCTCATAAGGGGGGACGTGCGGCGAGTATGCTGACGGCCATCGGAACGTTGTCCTATGGAGCGTATCTCATGCATGCCTTTATGCTGCGTGTGACCTATTATTTTGACGAGACGTTTTTTGCAGACTGGAGCCACGTTCTTCGTACGCTGGCTTCGTTCGTTCTCTGTATGATCTTTTCCGTTGCCGGAACATGGCTACTGGCACGCTTGCCTCTGGGCAAATGGATCGTGGGGCTTCGGGTTCGTCCTCGCCCGACTGGAGGTCCGCCAGCCTTACAAAAGCAAGCCTGATTTGATAACCCAATCATATATGTTCACAAGAGTATCCCAAAGCCAAGAAATAAGGCAATGGGATACTTTTCTATCTACATTTGTTTAATAGTATGCATACTGATAGACTGGATGTTCCTTTACCAGTAAGGTGAAGGAACATCCATATGGGAGGGTCGCAAAATGAGTGGTCCAGATACAAGAAGCGTTTTTCCGATGAAAAATATTAGAAGTCTGTGTTTTTTGAACAATGTAGTGGTTAATCCATATATCGAAATCGGGGATTATACCTATTATGACGATAATGATAACCCTTTGGATTTTGAGAAAAATGTCCTTTATCATTTTGATTTTATAGGGGACAAATTAAAGATTGGTAAGTTTTGTGCGATTGCAGCCAAAGCCAAATTTATTATGAATGGTGCTAATCATAATACAAATGCATTTACGACTTTTCCTTTTGGAGCGTTTGGCGGAGATTGGGAAGTTGGTTTACCCAATTTAAGTGGGGGCTACAAAGGGGACACTGTGGTTGGAAATGATGTTTGGATTGGTTACAACGCTACCATTATGCCCGGAGTTCAAATTGGTGATGGCGCGATCATTGCGTCAAACGCCGTGGTGACTAAAGATGTTCGGCCATATTCCATTGTAGGAGGAAATCCTGCGAAGTTAATTCGTTATCGGTTTGATGAGGAAACTATAGCTATGCTACAAACCCTGAAATGGTGGGACTGGGACATCCAAAAAATAACAGAATATATTCCTGTTTTGACAAGTAACGATACGGAGGCCTTAAAACAATTAATCCAGTCTTCGTAATCTGTAACTCTATTTTTTTAGCTTTAGTTATATTATTTCAACATATGAAAAATTCATAATAGCAAAAACAATAAAATCATTTCTCAGCGCTTCGCACACTACTCTATATCGCCTCATTCTATATCTCTCGCCATCTTAAAACAGGTCACAAGAGATGAAGGGTTCTCATACGCTCTCATATCATCAAAGGAAATAGTGTATGGACGCAGAGTGGTTTATAATGGAAGATAAGGTGCACGAATAAGGTGTGGAGGAGGCTGTGAAATGGCGTTTATGATATCCCAGCGGGCTTTTATCAAAATTTATCTGATCACAATGGTGGAGAGGCATCGCGGTTATGGATATCAGATGCTCGAATCGATGAAAGATGAGTTTAGTGGCTTTGGGTATGTTCCGCCTCAGAGCGAGGTTTACCGGGCGCTGCATGAGCTGGTACAGGAAGGTGTTTTTTACCGTACCAAGCGATTGAAAGGAACAGACCCGCGCGTGGATTTTCAGGAGATTGTACTCTATCACTTTACAGATGATGGGGAGGAGAAAGCACGATTGTACAAGAAGCAGGTCAAAGCTGATTTGGACCGTTGCTTAGGTATGCTGCATAAAGCGGAACAAGACAACTATTCCTAACCACGAAAGGATGAGAATGATGGGTAGAAAGCTGAAATGGGGAATTTTAGGCACTGCGGAGATCGCCCAAATCGCTGTAATTCCGGCAATTCAGCAATCCGAACGCGGAGAAGTGCTTGGGATTGCTAGTCGTAATGCGGATAAAGCCGCTGAGACCGCCCGGGAGTTCGATATTCCGAAAAGTTATGGAAGCTATGATGAACTGTTGGCTGATCCCGAAATCGGAGCGGTGTACATTCCGTTGCCGAACCATCTGCATGAAGAGTGGACCATTCGGGCAGCGGAGGCTGGGAAGCACGTTTTGTGTGAAAAACCATCTTCTCTTAGCTCGGCCGGGACAAGTCGCATGATCGAAGAATGTCAACATGCAGGAGTGATCTTTGCAGAGGCTTTTATGTATCGCTATCATCCCAAACATCGAAGAATTAAGGAAATTATCAATAGTGGGGAAATTGGTGACATTCGCGGCATTCATTGCACGTTTACGTTTAACAATACCGATCAGGCAGATAATGTGCGCTTTAATAAAAACATGGGCGGCGGCTCGCTATATGATGTGGGCGTCTATCCGATATCAGCCGCTCGTATGTATTTGGATCGGGAACCGGAGGCAGTGACGGTACATGCCTTATTTTCCCCGGAGCATGACAACGTCGATATGATGGCTTCCGGTTTGCTGGAATTTCCGGGTGGAGTCAACCTTACTTTCGATTGTGGCATGTGGGCAGCTAATCGTTCCAACATGGAAATTCTCGGTAGCAAGGGTACGATTGCGATGCCCAAAATGTTCGGTTGGGAAAGAACGTCTGTTGTACCGCAAATTTTCGTCCACGTCGGTTCGGTCACGCGTGAGGAACGTCTGAAAGGTTTTAATTCCTTTGAACTGCAAGCGGATGCTTTTGCTAAAGCGGTGCTTGACGGTGTCCCGTTGCCGTATGAGCCAGAAGATGCGGTGAGCAATATGAAGGTGATCGACGCTTGTATTGAGTCAGCTCGCAGTCGGAAACGGATAGAAATTGGATAACGGGATCACTGTATTCCCGTAAAGACATAAAAAGCAGCCTGTCCAAAGGACAAGCTGCTTTTTTAGATGAACGAATACATAAGCATATAGCATTACATATTTTCATCATAATCAGTGACATCACGCTTGGCGGCAGTTGCAGGCGAGTTCGATGTACCGTATTTCTCCACGGCGTCCCATGCGCCCGCATCGTCAAATCGTCCTGCATTCCGTTGGCGAACCTCACCTGCACCCTTGGGCGGCGGAGTCATGACCTGTTCCTCTACAGGACGGTCATTCGATAATTCTCGAGTTGGCGTGTGCTCGATTGTATAGGCTGTATATGGAATGGCTTGCAACCGTTCAAAGGGAATTTCTTTCCCGCTCTCCACACATATTCCGTATGTCCCATCCTTCATCCGTTGAAGGGCTGCATTGACCTGCTCCAGCTCGTCTTGCAGCGAATCATTAATCGCCAGATCACGGGACCGTTCAAAGGTTTCTGTCCCTATATCAGCGGGGTGGTTATCATAGGACGAGAGCTCACCTGTGGAATCTGTCAGTGTTTCTCCCAATTGAGCGTTTTCCTGACCGTTTTGTTCAAAATGCTTTTCTAAATCCTTTTTCTGCTCCAGCAACATATGTTTCAGCTCTGCAAGCTGCGAATCGTTCAAATGGTTCATGATCATCTCTCCCCTTCGTGGTCTGTATAAGTGACACGTATGCTCTTTTATACCCGTTCATAGGGCCGGGCAATCAGCAGAGACTTTTATTCCCAGCCTAGAATGTGATATAAAAAGAATAGTGCGTTAAGGAGGGAATAACCGATGGATGAACATATGAAGCGTCGTCTGGATAAACAAAAGCAGTTGTTTAAACAACTGGGCATTCAGCTGGACGCGCTCTCCATTCATGAGAAACAGTTTAAGAATAAAATGCGCGGCTATGATCCGGACGAGGTGGATGCCTTTCTGGATGAAGTGATCAAGGATTATGAACGCTTTTATGCGAATATAGCCGACCTGATGGACAAGTGGCAGGAGCAGCAGGCAACCATACGTGATTTGAAAAATGCACCCAAGCCTGCGGCCGACCTTAATGGACTTGACCGTCGTCAACTGGAGGATATCGTTAAGCAGTTGGAATATAGTGTACGCCAATTAAAAGTGCGAGTACGTCCTGAAAATGACTATTTTCCGGAGTAAGGTGCAGTAAGCACTGTGTTGGTTCCTCTATTGTGGTATGATGGAAACAAGCATTTTACCAAACATTTAATGAGGCACACACATAAAGGTGGTTAACATGAGTACCCATTTTTCCGTTAGTATCCATTGTCTGCTTCTTCTGGCTGAAGGGGCACCGGATCGAATGACATCGTCACTTATTGCTTCCAGCATCAATACAAACCCGGTAGTTGTGAGGAGGATTATGAGCCGACTCAAGCAAGCGGGTTTGGTGGATTCGTCGCCTGGAGCACGCGGCTTTCGTCTAAGCATGTCCAGTTCAAACATCAATCTGAAAATGATCTATGAGGCGACCAAGGATGAAGGTCCGTTGTTCGCCATCCATACCGACAGCAATCATAATTGTGAGGTAGGCAGGAACATAGACGCATTATTGGATGGTTTATATACCGTGGCAGAGCAGAAAATACAGGCGTTTTTCGAGACCGTTACGCTGCGAGATCTGGAGCAGGCACTTCAGCAGCGCGTGGGGCAACAAAGTTCATCCGTGTAAAGACGCTGGTAAGGAGAATTTATATGAAAATCATCGTACTTTCAGACACTCATATGCCGCATAGAAGCAAAGCGTTGCCTAGTCGGCTTGTACAGGAGTTAAAAGGCAGT
This sequence comes from Paenibacillus sp. FSL R10-2748, assembly GCF_038005565.1. Taxonomy (NCBI): domain Bacteria; kingdom Bacillati; phylum Bacillota; class Bacilli; order Caryophanales; family Paenibacillaceae; genus Paenibacillus; species Paenibacillus sp. FSL R10-2748. The sequence continues at coordinate 174,860 of NZ_JBBOTK010000001.1, read as the reverse complement.
GACCTCATTCTCCATGCCGGAGACTGGACGGATTGGTTCGTATATGAACGTCTAGCTGAATTTGCGCCTGTGCAAGGCATTGCCGGAAACAATGATGGAATGGACATCGTGGAGCGTTTAGGCTATCAGCGAATCATCGAAGTCGAAGGCAAGCGGATCGGTATGGTTCACGGTCACGGCTGGCGAGGAACGACAGAAAATATCGCATTGAATACGTTTAAGGGAGAAACGCTAGATTGCCTGATTTATGGACATTCGCATATTCCGGTGGTCAAAACGATTGACGGTCAGCTTGTCCTTAATCCGGGGTCTCCGACGGACAAACGCGGCGAAGACGAATATTCATTTATCGTGCTGACGATTGAAGCTGGTCAGATGGAAGCACAGCTTGTTCTTTATCCAGATAAACATTGATTTAAAACCAACAACTGTTGATTAAAGGGGAAGCTATGGCCATTTTTGAATTAGAACCAATGAAGCATCATGTGTTGATCTGCAATGGAGGCACATGTATGCGACATGAGGGTGAAGAAGTTACACAGGCAATTCGGGATGAAATTCGTAAACAAAATGCAGAAGCATATATTCACACGACCAGAACTCGCTGTAATGGGCGTTGTCATGATGCTGCGGTTGTGATCGTATATCCTCAAGGGGACTGGTATGGTCAAATGACCCCCGACTCGGGGACTCAACTGGTGCAGAAGCTCGTAACGGGAGAGAAGCTGGAACCTCATCTTTTTCATGAGTGTACAGGTAAATCCAGCTCGGAATAATCCAATCAACCATTTATAAGAACATGAGTAGAGAAAATCTTTGCGGAGATTTTCTCTTTTTTGCGTTTAATCCTCGATGTGAAAGGTAAAAGTATACTGTGAACACCAATCCGATAGGGAGGGAAGTAAAATGGCCCCATTTGAAGATAACCTGCACGATCAGAATGAGCAGAAAGGACAGACGGGGAAAGGAACAACGGAGTCTAAACATCAGGAACAGTCGATCAATCGAGATCATGCAGAGCAGTATCCGACAGAGCAGGAAAGCTTGTTTGACCGTTTTGAGATTGAGCAGACGGTAGACTCCATTCCCGTAGAGGATTTGAAGATGGAAAGGCAGGAGGAGAGAGACAAGGATGCAACCAAGCACACCTCTTCCAGTGAGAAAAAATATAATGGTGGCGTATAATCATCAACTAACTGGTAATATTTAAAAAGAAATCTCTTGACTTTAAGATATATGTAATGTATATTAAGTTACGAAAAGTAATTAATTTTTCTCAGGAGGTAACAAAATGGCTAAAGACTTCTTCACAGCTCTGAAAGACAGACGCTCCTATTATGGTATTAGCAAAGAACAGGTCATTTCTGACCAACGGATTCAAGAGATTGTAGAGGAAGCTGTTAAGTATACACCTACCTCTTTCAACTCCCAAACTTCACGTGCTGTAGTGTTGCTCGGAGAGCATCATGATAAACTGTGGAATATTACAGAAGATATTTTGCGTGAGGTTGTAGGCAATGAGGAGCAATTCAAGTCTACTGCCGAGAAAATGAACGGTTTCCGCAGCGGATACGGAACAGTCTTGTTCTTTGAAGACAATAACGTGGTAGCTGGTCTGCAGCAACAATTTGAAGCCTATGCGGACAATTTCCCAATCTGGTCCAACCAATCTAATGGTATGTTGCAATTGGTAGTATGGACGGCTCTGGAGCAAGAAGGACTGGGGGCATCCCTTCAGCATTACAACCCATTGATTGATGAAAAAGTGAAAAACGAATGGAACATTCCTGAGCATTGGAAACTGATTGCTGAAATGCCATTTGGTAAACCGACATTCCAACCAGGTGAAAAAGAATTCCAGCCTGTTGAAGAACGAGTAAAAACATTTAAATAATTATAATTTTCACGATAAAATGACGATTCAGGCTCGACTTGGTAAAGCACTGTGGGTATCCACAGTGCTTTTTGTCATTCCATTTTTAAGGCATATAAGCTTTGATATGTACGGACACAGGGGTTAATTCATCCGTTAGTGGGTGATATTATGTTTAAAATTGGATGAGAAGTTTACATTGGTGTTATTGCGGTTTTATGCAGATGTCTAGGATAACGCGCATTCAAAGGAGGAAAAGTGATGAACTATGATTGCATTATTGTTGGTGGGGGAATTGCCGGATTGCAAGCAGCGATTCAATTGGGGAGATACAGCAGTCATCGAGTTCTAGTGATAGATTCGGGCTATGGTCGATCTACGCTGTGCCACCAGTATCATAATATTTTGGGCTTTCCTGACGGAATTTCTGGTGAAGAGCTGCGACGGCTTGGACGTAGTGAAGCCACGAAACTAGGTACTGAATTTGTTGAAGGGAAGGCGGTAAAAGCCACCAAAAGAGATGAGCTTTTTGACATTCAAGTGGAGGCAGGATCCGTCTATTCGTCAAAAACGCTGCTGTTGGCGACAGGGCTAACGGACCGTTTTCCAAAGCTGGATGGGTTACAAGCCTGCTTGGGCAACAGTGTATATGTATGCCCGGATTGTGACGGTTATGAGGTTCAGGATCGCAGCACGGTCGTTATGGGGGCAGGCAAAGCAGGAGCTTCCATGGCTCTGACTTTATCAGCGCGCACCGATCAACTTGTTTATGTCAATCATGAGCGTTCAGAGGTGCCGGACGAGCTGATCGTAAAGCTGCGGGAAAAAGGGATTGGCTATAAGGAAGCAGCCATTTCAGAGATTATAACCGGAGAATGGGGCTGTTTTGAAGGAGTGCGGCTGGCTGATGGACATGTGGTTCGAGCAGAGCGGGGCTTTTTAGCCTTTGGCAGCAATCACGTTCATTCAGAGCTGGCGGAGCAACTGGGTGTACATCTGCTGCATAATAAGCATATTGAGACTCATCCTCGCAGCAAAATGACAAATGTGGAAAATGTATGGGTAGCCGGGGACTTAGGAGCTCATGCCGAGCAAGCGACTGTGGCGATGGGAGAAGGAGCTATGTCAGCGATTTGGATACACAAGGTATTAACTGGTATGAAAACAAAAGAACCGCAGCTCTGAGAGCTGCGGTTTAGAACGATGGGTGTGTACTCGTTGGGAGTTGAAGTTCGAAGCGTTTTAATTGATCGCTCATGCCGTACTTACGTAAAATTTCCGTCTGTTTGTTGCCGATAAGATCAAAATGCGGATAGGGCTGACGCTGATGAATATATTGGGGGTTCAATCCGTTATGGTTGCACCATAAGCGCAGCTTGTCCAAATCAGAACATCCCACCTTGGTGACGGTTGTAATGCCTGGAAAGCGATCATCCAGCCAGTAATGTGTCAGGAAAGCAATTTCACCACGACTGACCTCTCTTTTCCAGGCCATAAGCTCCTGCCGGGTAATGCCAAATGCCATCGTTCTCATCCTTCCTTGGCTCATTCTGAAATCATGAGCTGTTGCGCGGTTGTTCCATTATTTTCGTACTATAGTTTGTATTATGATCCACATGGGGTAACACAATAACAGGAGACCCTGTGTGACGACCTCCTGTTAGCGGTTAAAGCCATCTCTCGGCCCAGCTCTCCACACCATTTAATGCATCACCTAGCTCTTTACCCTTGCGTGTCAGCGAATACTCGGTACGCACAGGCCGCTCTGTGATGACATTGCGAAGGATCAGGCCGGAAAGCTCTAGTTCCTTGATGCGTTCGTTCAGCATGCGTTTACTAAGATCAGGTATGGAGACGTGAATTTCACTAAATCGTTTGGGATGTTCCATCAAAGTATGAATGATGAGAGCGGTCCATTTTTTGCTGATGATCTGAAAGGACTGTTCCACCTTACCGCACAAAAGCTTAGGCTGCCTGTCGTCGCTCATCTGAATCCCCTCAATTTCATTGTTGTTTTAAACAGTATACTAAAAGTAACTCTGTATACCAATAGTAACTATAACGCTTTGTATCAACTGTGACATATTTAACAGTTTTTTCTCTTTCCTTTCGTCAATCATACCACAGAAAACGTTATCATTACAGGATATATCGAATGTTCACGATTTCGCTAAAATTTGATTGACTTGCCCCTTATTTTGGGTGTATTATGGGTTACGTTAATTCCTCAGGTAACTTTTAATAACCTCATCTTTATAATGGGAAGAAGGAATATTTCATGGATTCAATGACATTTGTCTTATTTGGAGCGACAGGGGATTTGGCGAAACGCAAAATTTACCCTGCCTTGTATAATTTGTTTGTAGAAGGTAAAATTCCGGCTTCCTTTTCTGTAATTGGGATGGGGCGTCGTGAAGTGGCGGACGAGCAATTTCAAAGTAATGTAGAGCAATCCATTAAGGATTTTTCCAGACACGTGAATGAAGACCGTGCACAGATGGATCAGTTCTTAAGTGCTTTCCGTTACAGCGCATTGAACGTCAACCACCCGGAAGATTATAAAAAGCTGCTGCAGCTTGCTGAGCAACGTGAAAATGACTTGGGAATTCCGGGGAACCGCATGTTTTACTTATCGGTGGCACCGGAATTTTTTGATGTGATTGCCCTCAATATTCGGGAGAGTGGTTTAGCTGAAACAAAGGGTTGGAAACGGCTCATTATCGAAAAACCATTTGGACATGATCTGGAATCCGCACGTGAGCTGAATGATCGCCTGAGCAGAACATTTGCTGAGGATGAGATTTATCGTATTGACCATTACTTAGGTAAGCCCATGGTACAAAACCTGGAAGCCTTAAAATTTGCTAATCCATTGCTTCAAGGGATATGGAACAATCAATACATCGCCAATGTGCAAATTACCGCATCCGAGACTGTAGGGGTGGAGGAGCGAGCAGGATACTATGATCATTCTGGCGCTATTCGTGATATGGTACAAAATCACATGCTACAGGTGTTGATGATGACGGCTATGAACAAGCCGGGACATGTCACGGCTGACCAGGTGCGTGATGAAAAAAGCAAGGTGATGGACGCGCTTCGTGCACTTGATCCTTCCGATATTGCTTCCAACGTGGTTAGAGGCCAATATACCAACGGTGAGATCAACGGAAAAGCAGTTCCTTCCTATAATGAAGAGCCGGACATCGGTCCTGATTCACAAAATGATACTTTCATTTCAGCTCGCCTATGGATTGACAACGAACAATGGTCGGGTGTACCTTTCTATATTCGTACTGGCAAACGCATGAAAGAAAAATCTACTCGTATCGTTGTGGAATTCAAAAAGGACAGCACAGATCCTTATGCCGCTCAAGGGCAACCGACTGACCCGAACTTGCTGATCATCCATGTTAACCCGGATGAAAAGGTAACGCTGCGTCTGAATAGCAGAGACCCGTTAAACGCTGGTCAACTGGAAACGGTTCTGATGAATTATCATTCCGAGGCCAAGGATGTACCAGAAGCCTATGAGCGCCTCATCTTTGATGCGCTGCGCGGCGATTCCACCTTTTTTGCTCATTGGAACGAAGTTGAGCTTTCATGGGTGTGGGTTCAACCTGTACTGGAAGCTTTTGCTCGTGGTGAGGTTCCACTTCATACGTATGCAGCAGGCTCTTACGGTCCAGAAGCTTCAGATCAATTGTTGGAAGAGCAAGGCTTTACATGGTGGCTGGACGAAAAGTCCGAAAGCACTGAAAAAGCAGTCGTTCGTTCTTAACATCAATAAGAAAGTATATACAAAATATGTTTGCTACGGCAGGAGGCCTTTACAATGCAAGTAGGATTAATTGGTTTGGGAAAAATGGGCTTAAATCTCGGGAAAAATTTGATCGATCATAAGCATGAACTTGTGGCTTACGACGTCAATGCAGCCGCCATCCAAGAAATGAAGGATTATGGAGCTACAGGTGCTTCCACATTGGAAGAGCTTGTACAGGCAACTCAATCCCCTAGAGTATTGTGGATTATGGTTCCTCACCAAATTGTGGATTCTGTGCTGGATCAGCTTCAACCGATGTTGTCCAAAGGGGACATCATTATTGAAGGTGGTAATTCTCATTACAAAGAGTCTATTGCTCGCCATGCCCGTCTTCAAGAATATGGTATCAGCTTCATGGATGCTGGGACCTCAGGCGGGATGGAAGGCGCACGCAATGGCGCTTGTTACATGATCGGTGGCGATCCGGAAGCTTGGGCGGTTGTTGAGCCTATTTTCCGCGACACAGCAGTGGAAAATGGATATCTGTATGCAGGTAAATCCGGAAGCGGACATTTTCTGAAAATGGTTCATAACGGTGTGGAATACGGCATGATGGCTTCCATCGGTGAAGGATTTGAAGTGCTTGAAAAAAGCAGCTTTGACTTTGATTATGAACAAGTAGCGCGTGTGTGGAACAACGGTTCTGTTATTCGCTCTTGGTTGATGGGCTTGACTGAACGGGCATTCTCCAAAGATGCAAACCTGGACGAAATCCGTGGGGTTATGCACTCTTCTGGTGAAGGAAAATGGACGGTTGAGGAAGCGCTGGACATTCAGGCTGCAACTCCAGTCATTGCTTTGTCCCTGCTGATGCGCTACCGTTCTCTTGATGCGGACACGTTCAACGGGAAAGTGGTTGCTGCGCTGCGCAATGAATTTGGCGGTCACGCGGTAGAAAAGAAGTAATAACGATATAAGCTAGTATCTATCCCCGTAGCTTCACAACTGCGGGGATATTGCTATATGTTTTGTCGTTTATTGGATGTTTGCAAAACCTGCATATGCATATTTTTCCTTGTATATCCGCACAATAGGTGAAAAAGGCGGAAGGGTGAATAGCATATGTGCAAAAGGTTTTCGTTATCGGCTGATTTGAATGAGGTTAGGGATCATTTTGGTATACAACGGGTGATGTATTATTACAAAACACGCTATAATATGAGTCCCACTCAGCATGTTCCAATTGTGCTGCATCAGGATGGAGAACGGGTACTTGATGAATTTCGCTGGGGATTTATTCCCTACTGGGGCAAGGATTGTGTCAATGCAGACTTGAATACAGTTCGGGTAAATCCGAGTTATCGCAAGATGGCGGAAACCCGACGTTGTATCATTCCATGCAATGGATTTTATTATTGGCGCAAATTGGGTAAACGCATGTGTGCTGTACGGGTGGTACTGCCGGAACAGAAGATGTTTGCGGTCGCGGGGCTATATGAAGTATGGCAGGATAGTCGTAAGGAGCCTTTACGCACCTGTACGATGATGACAGTTCATGCCAATACGGATATACGTGAATTCGATACCCGTATGCCAGCTATTTTGGAAGCTGATCATATAGATTCATGGCTGGACCCGTCTGTCCAGAACATAGATGAGCTGTTGCCTCTACTGCGCACGTATGAGCAAGGCGACATGAGCATCTATCCAGTGACCCCACTGGTGGCCAATGATGAACATGATAACCGTGAATGTATTCAGGAAATGGATTTGCAGTGGTCCTGGATTAAACCTTAAACGTATGGAGATTTTCATCCATTATTGATCATAAGCTTCCCGCCACCTGCATAGGTATGTATTGGGGAACAAGCGTCATGATCCGGGGAGAGGGGAAACGGCCGAAGGAGTATCTCATATGGGATGGAGGCGATTGGAATGAGTAACGATACACTCATCCAGCTGCTAGTGCTCATGGTGACGATCATCGGTCTGGTCCAAAACCGGTAAGTGGCAGGTTCCAGAAGGCGGGAGAATTGCCGTAGGCAATCTTCCGTTTTTTTCTGTGTTAAAAAGCTCGCAGATTAAGGAAGCTTACGGTACAATAGATGCTAGGCTACAGGTGACAAGACACCTGAATATACGTCTACATACGATATATTTTTAAGGGAGAGCGAATCATGAGTGAATTAACTTCATTACCACCAGCCAAAAAAAGAAAATTACTGTTTAGCGCAGGGCTCAGCTGGTTGTTTGATGCTATGGATGTGGGGCTGCTTTCATTTATAGTCGCAGCGTTGGCAAAGGAGTGGCATCTGGGATCTGAGCAAATTGGACTGCTGACTGCAATGAATTCGATAGGAATGGTGTTCGGAGCCGCTTTGGCGGGGATTTTGGCGGATCGTTACGGCAGACGCGCCATATTAGTGTGGACATTGTTGATCTTTTCTATTGCCAGCGGCTTATCCGCTTTTGCGACAGGTCTCGGAATGCTGCTGGTGCTGCGTTTTATTGCTGGTGCAGGCTTGGGCGGGGAATTGCCTGTTGCTTCGACGCTGGTGTCAGAATCAGTGCCTGTGAAAGAACGAGGAAGAGCGGTTGTGCTGCTGGAAAGCTTCTGGGCGGCAGGCTGGATCCTTTCGGCTCTTATTGCTTATTTTGTTATTCCAAAGTATGGTTGGCAAATGGCATTTATTCTCGGCGCAGTACCTGCGCTGTACGCTCTTTATCTGCGCAGAGCTATTGAGGATTCACCGCGTTACAAGCAGCAAAGCGTTAAACTTCCGCTGCGTGCACGATTGGCTTCGATTTGGTCGGGACCCAATCGCAAGTCTACGCTGATGCTGTGGATTTTATGGTTCACAGTTGTATTTTCATACTACGGCATGTTCCTGTGGCTACCGAGCATTATGTTTATGAAAGGTTTCGAACTGGTTAAAAGCTTTGAATATGTACTGATCATGACGCTTGCGCAACTACCAGGTTACTTTACCGCCGCCTATCTAATTGAAAAGCTGGGGCGCAAATTCGTACTGATCATCTACTTGCTGCTCACAGCAGTGTCCGCCATTTGGTTCGGCACCTCGGAAACGGCGGGAATGCTGCTAGCTGCTGGTATCTGCTTGTCCTTTTTTAATCTCGGTGCTTGGGGAGCCATGTACGCTTATACTCCGGAATTGTACCCGACAGCGGTCCGTTCTACCGGTGTGGGTATGGCGGCTGCGTTTGGCCGTATTGGAGGCGTTATCGGGCCTTTTGCGGTCGGTATACTCGTAGGACAAGGCGTAGCGTTACCATCTATCTTTGTGATTTTCTTCGTAGCTATCTTGATCGGAGCAGTGGCTGTATGGTTGCTGGGTACGGAAACCAAAAACCAGGAGATTGACTAACCTTTACATTCACCTGTGTAAAGATTCATAATATAAGAGAGAGGAGTGACCTGAAATGGAGCATACCTTTCTGCTCAAGGCAGACTGGAACGGGGGGCGCAACAGCGACGGCCGTATTGAGGCTGGACAGTTGCGGACTGCAATTTCGATCCCGGCTGAGATGGGAGGCCCTGGTGTGGGCACCAATCCAGATGAAATGCTGCTCGGTGCCGCCGCTACCTGCTATTTGATTACGTTGGCGGCTATGATGGAGCGCGCGAGTCTCCCGGTGGCATCACTGGCGCTGGAATCCGAAGGGATTGTCGATGTAACGAACAATATTTTTACATATCGCCGAATTGTGCATCGTCCGCAGGTTCAATTGGCCGCCGATGCGACAGAATCGCAGATCGAACAAGCATTGCGACTGGCAGAGCAGGCAGAAACCTCATGCATGATCTCGCGTGCCGTAGCGGGAAATGTGGCGTTGTCCACAGAGCCCGTGGTGGAGCGCGCCTCTTAAAGCGATATTTGTAACAGGAGCAATCATTCCAATTGCCCATCATTTTTTTAATCCAAGGAGGACACAACCATGACAGCACAACAAAAATTGCTCGTATTCGCAGGCTCTTACGCCGAATTGGAAGGTAACGGAGTTTATTCGTACACTTTTAATGAACAGACAGGAGCACTTACACTACAGGATGAGTTCTCCGGCTTGAAAAATCCTACATTCCTGAATGTGGACGTCAAAAATCGGAAGCTGTATTCCATTGGAGAGACGACTTCTGCTGCAGGAGCGAAAGTAGGCGAAGCCTCTGCTTTCGAAATTGACCCAGTTAAAGGAACATTTACATTGCTGAATCGTGCGGAAAACGTGGGTGCAACAACTTGCCACATTCAGCGTGATCCATCTGATCGTTACCTTATTGTAGTCAGCTACCACGGAGGTATGGTGGGACTGGTGTCTCTGACTGAGGACGGACGTATCGGTGAGTTGCTGGATGTTAAACAGCATGAGGGCAAAGGAGCGCATCCTGAACGTCAGGATCGTCCACATCCACATTCCAGTTTCTTTAGTCCGGATGGCCGCTTCCTGTTCGTACAAGATCTCGGCCTGGATCTGATCCGCGTTTACACCATTGATGACAGCAAAGGACAACTGGTGCTTCATGGTGAAACGAAAACCCATGCAGGTGCAGGTCCACGTCATTTGACGTTCCACCCGAATGGTAAATTTGCTTTTGTCATTAACGAAGTGGATTCTTCCATTACTTCTTTTGCATACGATGCAGAGGCTGGCAAGCTCACTGAGCTTGAGAGCGTACCGACATTGCCGTCTGATTTTACAGGTGAAAACACAACTGCTGAAATTGCGATTTCGGGGGATGGAGCTTATCTGTACGGTTCCAACCGCGGGCATGACAGCATTGTGGTATACGCTGTAGACGGAGCAACTGGCAAGTTGAGCTTGGTCGAGCATGTATCTGCCGAAGGAGAGCATCCACGCCATTTTGCTTTGACTCCAAATGGTGACCATATGCTCGTGGCCAACCGCGACACCAACAACATTGTTACGTTCAAAGTGGACAAGGCAAGTGGACGCTTGACCTACACTGGGCAACAAGTAACCGTGTCCAAGCCAGTATGCGTACAGCCTTTTTACTTTTCCGTGTAAAAATTAGGAAAACATTAGGGGTAACTAAGTAACGGTATGCGGCTTGTGACCGCTACGAGAACGGATCATTCTTCCGGTCGCTGTTGCCCCCGGATTTCTCGATTGTATGTTCAAGGGTAGAAATCCGGGGACAAAGGCGAACGCTCCGCTTCTTCAGAACAATTCCGTCCTCTCCGCTGCTTTAGTGCTTTTGGCGACCATTTTTTTATGCAGAAACAATAAATGAATACGTATATGTTGATGGTACTGATAGATTAACCAAGCATAGAAAATTTTTTAGTGAAAACGGCTCGTAGGATAACCTACAGCCGTTTTTATTTTAGGGCTTAGTCATTTCAAAAGAAGTCACTACCTACAAAAATAATATAAAATTTTATGGTTACAAATAAGATACGAATAATCTCGGCAGGAAAAGGGTACATATGTTATAAGCGGGACAAGAATCTCTCAATCCGATAATGCAAATCTAGGACAAGCATTGTGAGTTCCATATAAGGGTTAGAGGCTTAAAATAAAAGTATTATATTTGGCCTAAGTATTAGTTTAGGTCGTTGGCTTTTTTAGAGGCAAACTCATGAAAAATGAGCAATGGCAAGGATAAACTGAGTAACGAAGCGGGCAGATGGATTTCGGAGAAGCGATAGCGTTCGCCTTTGGAACTTGATTTTAACCATTAAAATATATTCAAAAAATCAAGCTCCAACAGCGATCGGAGAAACCATCTGATCGCGAAGTGGGCCTCACAGACCGATAAGAGTATATAAAGGAGGAAACGAAATGAAAATTATCATTACGCAAAAGGAAGCCGTCGACAAAGGAATATGGACAGAGATCATGGGGATGTTTGCTGTGACCAAAGAGGACGAAGTATGGCAAAATGAAGAGTTTATTCTCACCGAAGAACAGGCACGTCAGGTCGGATTATTAAGATAGCAAAGACAAATAGGACATGTTATCAAGTTTTAAGACCAAGTCTTAAAAAATCGTAACTTCTTTTTTATGTATCTGATACACTTTTTAACCGTGCAACGTTTATGATAAGTACACAAGGGTAATGAAGCTTACAGACACCGTGTACATACCCAAACGGCAAGGAGAGATCAGACATGATGAAACTAGCTTCGAAATGGACCGTATTGGCTTTAATGATGATGCTGATTACGACGGCAGGGGCAACAGCGCAAGGCTACACGCCTGTAGCAGCTGCTGAAAATCAGGAGACCGTATATATAAACCAAATGGAGATTCGTGACGGACAAATTTATTTGTCGGCAGACCCGATTGAATGGTATGAAGGCGCGGCAGCTGACAAAGCATTTGTGGAGCATGAAGGAAATACAGGATTGGATGGAGCTCCGGATGGCTACTACATCGTAAACAATTCCGTGCAAAATGACGTGTATCAGGTTGCACCAGATGCTTCAGTAGAGGTGCAGATTTATGATCACACGGGTAACATAGAAGATACAGACGTGCAATGGAACGAATCGATTCCTCTGGCACAGTTTGAGAAAGATTTTGCTAAAAAGGACGTTCTGGACCTCAGTCAATTTCCATACCATATTACGCTTCGTGAGGGTAAAGTTATAAAAATCGTGCAGCAATTCATTCCTTAAAATAGAAGTAATCTCATTTCACAAACACGTGCTTTCACTTGATTATAGATCAGGGGAGCACGTGTTTTTTTATACTTTATAACAAAAAAAGAGGATATCCAGCCCATATAGGGCGCGGATATCCTCTTCTCTTCATAATATATGATTAGAACGATTTTGCTGTGTCTACTGCACGTTGTACAGCAGAAGCAACGATTTCTTGTGCTTGATCTGGAGATTGATTATGTCCTTCCAGAACAACTTTCACGATGTCTTTCACTCCGAAGAAGGATAAGATGTTGTTCATGAAGTTCAAAGACATTTCAGCTGCAGCAGCTGGTCCTTCGGAATAAACGCCGCCTCTTGCATTCAGCAGGGCTACTTTAGTTTCAGTTACGAGACCAACAGGACCTTCAGCAGTGTATTTGAATGTTTTACCAGCTTGGTTCAGATAGTCAATGTACGTATGCAGTACAGCTGGAATCGTCATGTTCCAGAGCGGGAAAGCAAATACGACTTTGTCTGCTGCCAGGAATTGATCCAGGTAGCCATTAGCAATGTTTGCCAGGCGAGCTTCTTCTGCGTTCAGCTCCATGCCTCTAGCGGATTTGAACGTGCCGTTGATCATGTTAGCGTTCAAATAAGGAAGCTCGACGGAGAACAGGTCCAGCTCAGTGATTTCATCAGTTGGGTGGGAAGACTTGTAGCTTTCTACGAAGGCGTTATACAATTTAACTGTTGCAGATTCTTCAGCTGTACGATCATTAGCTTTGACAAATAATACTTTAGACATGATTTATTTCCCCCTAAGTAAGTTGAATAAGTAAGTTAAGTTAGTAAGTTACCAAGTAATATTACAATATAAAGATAATATCTGTCAACACTTTTATATTAAATTTACTTTGAAAAGCTACTTTATTTTTTACACTGAAAATTTTACGTGTTTCTTTTGCAAAATATCAGTTTTGCGGTAAAATTTAAATGTAAAGTTTAATGAAGAGAATGGTTTGAGTAGGCGAAGAAGAAAATGAACATGGTGCCAGCAAGATATAGCACAATAGTTGAACGAAAAAAGGTGAGTAGCTTGAAGATAGGTTTTTTTGATTCAGGATTGGGTGGAATTACAGTATTGTCCGAGGCACTAAGACGTTTGCCAAACGAAAATTTTGTATACATGGCGGATACCCTTCATGTGCCTTACGGGACGAAAACTCCCCAAGAGGTGCTTGGTTATGTCAAGGCTTCAGTACAAACGATTCTAAAAGAAGATGTTAAGGCATTGGTAATTGCCTGCAATACGGCTACAAGTATCGCGGTTGCGGAGCTAAGGAAGGAATATCCTATTCCGATTATTGGGATGGAGCCAGCTGTGAAGCCAGCGGTCGAGATGAACCGTGCCAATGGTAAAAGAGTTCTGGTGTTAGCCACACCATTGACGTTGAAACAATCCTGTTATGCAGCGCTGGTATCCAGAGTTGACGATCATGGGAGCGTGGACTCACTACCTCTGCCGGAGTTAGTACAGTATTGCGAACAGTTGAATTTTGACCGGGCAGAAATGTCCGAATATTTTAACCGTGAGCTGTCTTCGTTCAATCTCGACATATATGGTACGGTGGTATTGGGATGTACTCATTATCCTTTTTATAAGGAAATTCTCAGGGAACTACTGCCTTCTCATATTCAGTTAATTGACGGGAGCCAGGGAACAGTCAGACGGTTGAAACAGGTGTTGTCTGAGCGTAATTTGCTGGAGCCTTCGCCAAAATCCGGTCCATCGCAGGAGGGACATATTACATTTCTATGTTCTAGTCAGGATGAGACCTATGTGCATAAGATGGAGCGGGCGCTTGAAATCTATGCGGAGCATGAAAAGATTTATTTTTAAAAGAAGAGCGGCTGGCGAACGTGTTGGATCTTAATGAAATATCCAAATCGCCAGCCGCATTGTCGATCAGACGCATGAAGGGAGGGCGTAAGATGGATGTTCAACTGATCCTGAATGAGCTTCACGAAATGGGCGTGCTTGAAAGCCATATGCGAAATCTCAAACCGCTGACCGGCGGAACTTCGAGCAAAGTGGTTGTTGTCATGGACGGAACTAAGCCGCGATACGTGATTAAGCAAAATGATCCCGCTGTCGTAGAAGCCGAGACAGAATTCTTACATACCTATGTACAGGTTGAGAAACTATCGCGTTTGGTTTATGTAGATCCGTTGCACCGTTATTTGGTGTACACGTTTAGGTCAGGGCTCACACAGTATCATGGACAAAACAAAAGCGATTTGTTGCTTCGTCTGGCGACGGAGGTGATCTCGCACTACAAGCCTATTGGAGAGGAACGTCATTATGGTTATTCGGATCATCCGTTTGTGGAATGGAGAGATTTTCTACTGCACAGAACGAAGGAATCTGAAAAGATCATACAAGACGTTTTACCCCCAGAGGATCATCGGTTCGTTTATACCCTTGTGGCTGGATTGCCACAACGGAATATTAAATATTTGCTTCATGGTGACTGTGGAGTACATAATTTTGTGTTTACCGAAAACGGCACATTGACAGGTATTATTGACCCTGATCCAGTGGTGGGAGAACCTCTGTATGATCTAATATACGCCTTTTGTTCTTCAACGGATAGGCTGACCGTCGATACTATTTTGCCTGCTTTAGAGAAGCTTGGGCCGGAGATGGCAGGGGAATACGAGCTGAACAGGGAAGTGTTACTGGGATTATACTTTCGTATAGCTACCTGCATTCGCCATCATCCTAAAGACCTAAATACATATACAGAAGCGTGGCCTTATTGGCTGAACAGGGTTCGCTGAAAGGAACAGGGAATATGAGCATACAAGGAAGGATGGAATCATATTTGCTTTTCGGTGTCTGATTTGGAGAAGTCTATACATTTCTATCAGAATATACTAGATGGAAAACTGCTCGTTAAAGGACGTAAGTTGGCTTACCTGGACTGCTTGGGAATGTGGCTGGCCCTCAATGTGGAGGAGGATATCCCAAGAAATGAAATTCATCAATCCTATACGCATATTGCATTTTCGGTAGCGGAAGCGGATTTTGAGAGCATGCTTAACAAGCTGAGAACTTTTAATGTCACCATTTTGCCCGGAAGAGAGCGGAATGAACAGGACAAAAGGTCGGTCTATTTTACAGATCCAGACGGACATAAGTTTGAATTCCACACAGGACAATTGCAGGACCGCTTGGACTATTATAGAAACGATAAAAAGCATATGACTTTTTATGATTGAGTAAGTGTTATCGATATTGACGTGTAGGTATTAAGTAATAATTGGGTCGCATTTAGGAGGAATACGGAAGGATGTCACTGTCGCAGGAAAACGGTTCCAAGCAAGCACAAGCCGTTAAAACGATGACGGTTTTCGCAATCACTTGGCCGATCTTTATAGAGATGTTGTTTCACATTTTGATGGGTAGCGTGGATACGTTCATGCTAAGCCATGTTTCTGATGAGGTTGTATCGGCTGTAGGTGTATCAAGACAGTTGATTGAATTCACGATTATACTTTTCAATCTGCTTGGTCTTGGTGTAGGTGTGATCATTGCTCAGCTATTGGGGGCGCAAAAGCATGTGGATGCAAGCCGTGTTACGGCTTCGGCACTAACCTTTAATCTGGTGTTTGGTCTGGCGCTGAGTTTGATGTTTATTGTGAGCCGGGATTTTTTACTATCCTTTTACCATATTACCCCGACGATTAAGGAAAATGCAGAAATCTATATGATGCTGGCAGGGGGTTCGCTGTTTCTGGAAGCGCTCATGCTAACCGCAGGTCCGGTTATTCGCTCGCATGGTTTTACTAAAGATACGATGATCGTGGGCATTGGTATGAATATTTTACATATTGTAGGAAATGCATTGCTCATTTATGGCTGGTTTGGTCTGCCGCAGATGGGAGTGGCGGGAGCAGCGATTTCAACAGTTATTAGCCGTGCTGTAGCGTGTGTCTGGATTTTTCTACTGCTGTACAAGCGTGTAAGTGCGCCGATTCGCATCCGGTATTATGTACAGCTTCAATGGAGTAAGCTGGTAGCCATCCTGAAGATTGGTATTCCTGCCGGGCTGGAATGGTTGTCTTATCAGCTTAGCCAAATGATGGTGACCCGGTTTGTCAGCTTTATGGGTACAACGGCGATCGCAACCCATTTTTATACGAATACAATTGTGTACTTTTTTATGGTATTTGGAATGGCTGTAGGTGAGGGGACAGAAATTATTGTTGCCCGCCTGATTGGAGCAGGAGACAAGGAAAAGGCCTATCATCAACTTTTACGGAGCCTGAAATGGTCTTTGGTCATTACGATTGCTGTGATCGTGGTAGTATCCTTTTTCCGATATGAAGTGATGGCGATCTTTACAGATGAGCCGGCGATCATTCAATTAGGGGCAGCAATTTTGCTCTTCTGTATATTGCTGGAGCCGGGCCGAGTGTTTAATCATGTTGTCATTAACTCCTTGCGAGCGGCGGGAGATGTTCAGTTCCCGTTGATGATGGCCATTATTTCAATGTGGGGGATTAAAATCCCGCTAGCATATGTGCTGGGCATTCATATGGGATATGGTGTGCTGGGAGTGTGGATTGCACATGCCTGCGATGAGTGGGTACGAGGCATTTTCCACTATTTACGCTGGAAGGGGCGGAAATGGCAGCACAAATCGCTGTTATCTAAGGCTGAACTTCAGGCGGAATCAGCCTAAGGCTGAAAGAGATTCTACAACAGACATTCTTCAAGCGAATTGGAGGATGTCTGTTTTTTTTACAAAAATAAGCAAAATGGGGATGTTCAAACTTTTCAAAAATTGCTAGAATATAGTAACCTCGAAGGTAGTAGAGGTTTTCAAAGTTTCAAAGACGGATGGTTTCCGATTGAATCCATGAAGGAGGGAATAAGATGGAACGTAAAGTGCATATCATTCCTTACCAAGTGATCAAGCAGGAGCAACAAGTGAATGAAATACCGCGAGGTGTAGAGCTGATTCAGGCTCCTGCGGTATGGAACCAGACTCGAGGCCGAGGCGTGAAGGTGGCGGTGCTGGACACGGGCTGTGATTCGGACCATCCTGATTTGAAGGCGCGCATTATTGGCGGCCGGAATTTCACGGATGATGATCAAGGTGATCCGGAAATTTTCAAGGATTACAACGGTCATGGTACGCATGTGGCAGGAACCATTGCGGCAGCAGAAAATGCGGATGGTGTCGTGGGTGTTGCTCCAGAGGCAGACCTACTCATCATCAAAGTGCTAAACAAGCAGGGCTCCGGTCAATATGACTGGATTATTCAAGGCATCTATTATGCGATTGAGCAAAAGGCAGATATCATATCGATGTCACTTGGCGGTCCTGAGGATGTGCCAGAGCTTCATGAAGCAGTAAAAAAGGCTGTAGCTAGCCAAATCTTAGTCATCTGTGCAGCTGGAAATGAGGGAGATGGTGACGACAGAACGGACGAGCTTGGCTACCCCGGCTGTTATAATGAAGTGATTAGCGTAGGTGCTATCAATTTTGACAGGCACACCTCAGAATTTAGTAATTCTAATAATGAGGTGGATTTGGTTGCACCGGGAGAAGATATTTTGTCCACCGTTCCGGGCGGCAAATATGCGACCTTTAGCGGAACTTCGATGGCTACTCCACACGTAGCAGGTGCATTGGCGTTGATTAAGCAGCTGGCGAATGCGAGCTTTGAGCGTGATCTCACCGAACCAGAATTATACGCACAACTCATCAAACGCACGATTCCACTGGGCAATTCTCCTAAGCTGGAGGGCAACGGTCTACTGTACTTGACGGCAGTGGAGGAGCTTTCTAGTATTTTCGACGCGCAGCGTGTAGCGGGAATACTAACTGTAGGATCATTGAAGGTTAAATAAACCGTAACTTCAATTCGGAAATATAGCGGCTCTCCTAAAGGGAGGGTCGTTTTTTTGGATTTCAAATCTTAGGAAAAACTCCATTTACATTGCATTCAAATGTCGGGTAACATATACCTCAAAGATAGGCATGAGTCAGAAGTGGAGGATGAATATGAACGATATCATGGCGCAAGCTGACGAGCTTAGACGAACAGGGCAAGCAGAGAAAGCACGTAAGCTTCTTTTAAAGGCATTAGAACAGCAGCAAAATGATGCAGAATTGTGGTATCAGACAGCTTGGACACATGATTCATTGGGCTTAGAGAGGGAAGCGGTTGCCTATTATGAAAAAAGCCTAGGTATGGCGTTATCCGCAGAATCAAGGAAAGGAGCCATCCTGGGATTAAGCAGTACATATCGTGTATTGGGAGATTACGCCAAGGCGAAAGCGTGGTTGGACATAGGAATGAACGAATTTCCGGATTACAGACCGTTTCGGGTATTTTACGCGATGGTGTTATACAATCTGGGGGAATACGGGAAAGCCATGCAGGAGCTGCTAATGGAGGTGGCTGAGACGACCTCGGATTTATCTACACAGGAGTACTCACGTGCTATTCAATATTATGCAGATAAACTGGATCAGATCGAGGCATAGGTGAACCGGAGTGAGAGCATAAGCAGTAACGTATATATATGCTCGTACATAAAAAGATCACAGTCAGAGAGCAGTAATTCTCTTCCCTGACTGTGATCTTTTACTGTTTATTGTTTAGCTATAGGGTCCGTAACTTGATGAGTTAAATAACTGTGATTACTGCGCACCTTCAGTAACGGCAATTTCTTTCTCCAGGTTTTCTCTGGACAGGTTGGCCTTCAAGTAATCCGGCGTATCGGGCAGGACCAGGTGCAGATTGGATTTTTGACAAATGCGGATGGTACACTTTTCGACGATAAAATCAAAGACATGCCCGCCTCCGGTGCGTTCATCGTTAATAAAATGCAGATGAAATCCGGCTACCCCAATACCTTGAGCATAGGCAGGTGTCCAAAAACCTGTAATCACGCCGGAAGCCTCATTAAAAGTGAAGGTAGGCTGTGATTTGGTCGCTTCGATAAAAGGTTTGTATGGTTTAACTTGGTGAGGCACGGTCCGTGTCTTTACTTCATGAAAAGTGCCATCCATACGGAAGGCATAGAACAGATTACGGCTTGGAAACAACGTTAACAGCAGAGCTTCCAGCTCTTCACGATGCATAGGGCGGTCAATAGTATATGTGAAATCTTCCTGGAAAAAGGTGACAGTGGAAAAAGGTGTAGTTTCTTCCGGTTTTACGCGATGGGCCGTACCGTCTGGAAGCAAGTGATAAAATTCACCATCGAACGCGATCATCTCGCCATTCAGTTGATCAAAGGTACCAATTCCGAAATCCCCGTGCTTTTGCAACTCCTCAAAGGCAACAACTCCGTCATAAAGACCATCTAATAGAGCAAGCATAGTGGATGTTTGGTAAATATCATGATCAGCTTCTTGCTTGGTTTCCAATTGCGCAACGGTCATGGCAATACACTTCCTTTTATAATTGTATGCATTTATTTTCTTTCTTTTTCAATAATAAACGTAAAATTTCAGTAAATAACATGAATAACTCAAAAAAATCATTAAAAAAACGTTATACTCCATAATTGTCATAAAGCCGTCACGACTGAGGCATGGTTAAGGTTAGTTTAATTGGTTAGGCAGCAGTTTACGTCCCAACTGGATGTTATCCTGATAATCAATCGGAATATCGACGACCACAGGACCATCGGTATGAAGTGCCTGCTGCAATACACTTTCTAGTTCTTCAGGAGAGTGCACGCGTAATCCAGTGGCGCCGAAGCTTTCAGCATATTTCACTACATCAACATCTCCAAATTTTACACCAGACGTTCTTCCGTATTTAATCTGTTGTTGAAAAGCGACCATGTCATAGGAACCATCTCTCCATACGATATGCACCAACGGTGAGTTAAGACGTACGGCGGTTTCGAGCTCCATGGATGAAAAAAGAAATCCTCCGTCTCCAGAAATAGAAACGACTTTGTGACCGGGATTGACGAGCGTGGCAGCAATCCCCCAAGGCAGCGCTACGCCTAGCGTCTGCATTCCGTTGCTGAATAGAAGGCGCCGCGGTTCATACGAACGGAAATATCGTGCCATCCAAATATAGTGTGAACCGACATCACAGGTGACTGTGACGTTATCATCAATCAGGCTGCGCAGTGTACGAATAAATTGCAATGGATGAATCAGAAAATCATGCTTGTGTGCGGGAACAGCCGCTTGCTCGTTTAGATCATGGCGCAGACGATTCAATTGGTCGCAGGAGGATTTAGGTAGCTTTAAGGTAGGTAATTCTTCTGCAAGGCTACCCACAATCAGGGCTATATTTCCGATTAGCTCGTAGTCCGGTTGATAATCATGATCAATATCGGCTTGATGGTCATCCAGATGAATGAGTGTTCGGTTTGCCGGAATGTTCCAGTTTTTTGGATCGTATTCGATAGGATCATAGCCAATCGTCAGTACCAAATCTGCGGCTCCAAGAAGCATATCACCCGGTTGATTGTGGAACAGACCCACTCTTCCAAAATAGTGGTCTTCTAGTTCACGGGAGATGGCTCCAGCGGCCTGGAAGGTTTCGACAACAGGCAGATCTGTATCTCGGATGAGAGCACGGATAGCTGCGGTGGCTTCAGGCGTGCTGGCTTTCATGCCGAGAAGAAGTACGGGCAGCTTGGCTTTTTTGATTTGCTCTGCGACTTGTTTGATGAGTCCGGCGGGTGCGGTTCCGAGTTGGGGAAGAGAAACCTTCTCAATGACTGTTACTTCAGATGACGAAGTCAACACGTCCTGCGGCAGGCTGACGAATGTGGCTCCAGGCTGGGCTGAGGTCGCAATTCGAAATGCATTAGCAATTGCTTCCGGTACATTATCAGGATGTTCTACTTCTACACTGTATTTGGTGATGGGTTCGAATAGTCCGGCGTTATCCATAGATTGGTGCGTGCGTTTCAAGCGTTCGGATCTTGGGACTGCACCCGCAATGGCGACGACAGGATCACTTTCTGCATTAGCGGTGACAAGTCCTGTCGCCAAGTTAGATGCGCCTGGACCTGAGGTAACAATGCATACGCCCGGTTTACCGGTTAATCGACCGACTGCCGCTGCCATAAAGGCGGCATTTTGTTCATGACGACATACGATCAATTCGGGCCCCCGATCTTGAAGAACATCAAAAACAGAATCGATCTTGGCACCTGGAATGCCAAAAATATGGGTAACCCCTTGCTTGATCAAGCAATCGACAACAAGGTCGGCTCCTTTTGTATCGGATATAGTTTTAGTTTGAACAGCTTGCACTTTTGTACTCAATGCTACCACCTCTTCTTCTTCTCTGTGAAATAACTAATGAAATACTTTTAATGTAAATCAATGGATGTATATTGCAATTATAATACAATAACTGGTATTTTCAAGAAAGAAATTTTCAGAAAAAAAGAGAAAAATATATAAAACGTTTTCAAAGTTTGATTCTTCGGGGAAAATAAAAAGTGCGGAGATTTGGAATGGGTTGCTATTGCAATGGCAGATGTTCTCGGCGGATGTGAAGGAAAAGGCACCTATCACAATGAGTCTTTTAAAAATTCCTTTTTGGTGTTGGATGGTGCAGGACATAGACGAAATGCAAAACAGATCTGCCCCAAAGAGTGGAAGGTCGGTTTTTTTGTCCTCTCACATGATAAAAATCACTTTCCTCTACAAAGGATAGCGGTTACAATGTAATTGTTGTTAACGTAAACATTAAATTTAAGGTGAAGTAATCCGGCTTGAAATGATGTACAGGTATCGTATTATAGCTATATTATCTTGTGTAATCACGAGGTCTGCTATGTGATGGAGAATGCTATTGTTGAAAAACAAGTAGAGTTCGAACATTTTTGTTAACGTTAACAATTTATTAGGAAACACGATTATAGAAGGGATGAGAGAGTAATGACTAAAGCGTTTTTAGACGAAAACTTTTTGTTGAGCAATCCAACGGCTGAAATCTTGTACCATCAGTACGCCAAGGATATGCCGATTATCGACTATCATTGTCATTTAAGTCCACAAGAAATTTATGAAAATAAAGCGTTCAAAAATATTACGGAAGCCTGGTTGTACGGAGATCATTACAAGTGGAGACTTATGCGGGCTAATGGGGTTGAGGAACGCCTGATTACGGGGGATGGTGAAGATTATGACAAGTTTTTGGCTTGGGCCAAAACCGTACCTACACTAATAGGCAACCCGCTGTACCATTGGACGCATTTGGAGCTTCAACGCTTTTTTGGTGTCTATGAGCTGCTGAATGAACAGAACGCACCAGTGATCTGGGAAAAGGTAAACCAAAAGCTGCAGGGAAAGGGATTTGGCGCACGTGATCTGATTGTGAACTCGAAGGTAACTGTAGTGTGCACCACGGATGATCCGACAGACCATCTCGAATACCACAAACAAATCAGCAAGCTGACCGATTTCCCAGTGGCAGTGCTACCAAGCTTCCGCCCCGACAAAGCTTTGGAAATTAATCGTGAAACTTTCCAGCCTTGGGTGGCTCGGTTGGGTGAAGTCAGCGGACTGGATGTTTCTGGCCTGGAAGGATTTTTGAATGCGCTGGCGAGCCGGGTGCGCCATTTCCATGCTGCCGGAGGCCGGGTATCTGATCATGCGCTGGATACTGTAGTCTATGAAGAAACGACACTGGAGGAAGCGGCAGCCATATTCAGCAAGGCGCTGGAGGAAGGCCATGTGACTCCTTTAGAGGAGGCGAAATATAAATCATACGTTCTGGTTTTCCTTGGCAAACAGTATGCAGAACATGGCTGGGCTATGCAATACCACATTCACGCGCTGCGTAACAACAACACGGCTATGTTCCGTCATTTAGGACCGGATACAGGCTACGATGCCGTAAATGATGGCTCTATCGCTCGTCCATTGGCGGCATTGCTGGACGCACAGGAGCTGGCAGGTGGATTACCGAGAACCATTTTGTATTCGCTTAATTCGGTTGATTATCCAGTACTGGCAAGTCTCGCGGGCTGCTTCCAATCCGGTGGAACTGTAGGGAAAATCCAGTTTGGCACGGCATGGTGGTATAACGACCATATCGAAGGCATGCAGGAGCAGATGAAGTTGCTGGCTAACTATGGGGTGCTGTCCCGCTTTATTGGTATGCTGACGGATTCCCGCAGCTTCCTTTCCTACACACGCCATGAATATTTCCGCCGTATACTCTGTGACTTAATTGGGACGTGGGTTCAGGAGGGTAAGGCGCCTGAGGATCTGGAACTGCTCGGAGCAATGGTACAAAACATTTGCTACAATAACGCTGAGCAATATTTTAATTTCCCAACGGTTGTTCATAGTAAGTGAAGCTACCGCCTAAGGTGAGAACTCACTAACTTTATAAAAAATAGCTCTTGCCAGGAGCTTGTTTCAAACTCCCGGTAAGAGCAATTGAAAACAAAATAGTTATCAACTGAGGATTTTGCAAAAATCCCATAAGCGACTTCCAATGAACAAGATATAGATCGAAATGGTTTAGTTCGTCTGTA
The DNA here is from genome assembly GCF_038005565.1 of Paenibacillus sp. FSL R10-2748. Lineage (NCBI taxonomy): Bacteria > Bacillati > Bacillota > Bacilli > Caryophanales > Paenibacillaceae > Paenibacillus > Paenibacillus sp. FSL R10-2748. Next base: position 151,047 of record NZ_JBBOTK010000001.1, on the reverse strand, counting down.
TCTTGCACTTCGGAGCGACTGGAATCGAATTTTGCAAAATCCTGAACTAGATATGTGAAAATAATTACAAACATAGAGGAGTGTGTAGGTATGGGAGTGCCTATCGTGCAGGAGAGCGTCCAAACTGACAACAAGACAGGCGAGCATATTAGCCTGAAAGAAAAGATTTCGTATGGTATGGGTGACTTTGGAAACGGATTCATGTTTGATTTGGGGCAGTTGTATTTGCTGAAATTTTTTACAGATGTAGCAGGGGTTTCTGCAGGAGCCGCCGCAGGCATTTTCTTGGTCAGCAAGCTGTTTGCCGCCATCTGTGATCCCATTGTCGGGTCCTTTGTTGATTATCGCAAACATATCGGTGCACGTGGAAAATTTAGGCCTTTTCTTATTGTTGGAAGCGTTATCCTTGCAATTCTTACGGTTCTAACCTTTATTTCGCCGAATATTTCCCCCACAGGAAAACTCATTTACGCCTATGCGTCCTATATGATCTGGGGGATCGGCTACTCTATTGTAAACATTCCATACGGCTCGCTGGGTGCCGCCATTACGCAGGATACTCATCAGCGTGCTTCATTGTCATCTTTCCGTCAGGCAGGATCTCTGGGCGCATTATTCGTCACGAGTGTCGTTGTCATGCCGCTTATTTTACTGTTTCCTAACCATCATGTTGGCTATCCAGTTGTGATGGGGATTATGTCACTCATTGGTGTGATCGCTTTCATCATATGTTACCGAGGAACGAAAGAACGTATTATTAGCCAGTCCGGACCAAAAGAGAAGCTATCTATAGGCGTTATCGTCCATACCTTTACGAATAACAAGCCTTTACTGGTACTCGTTTTGATGACGATTTTCACCATATCCGCGTACAATATTAAGTCCGCACTGCTGATCTATTTTGCCGAATATAACTTGGGGCATGTAGAATTAATGGCTTATATGAATTTTATTATTATTGGTTCGTCGCTACTGGGTGTGTTGTTCCTGCCCAAGTTGGTACGGCGCTTCGGTAAACGAAAAACAGCCATACTGGGGATGCTGGTTAGTGTCATTGCCGACTCCATTAACTTTTTCATGCCTTCAAATGTATATATTTTCACAATCCTGGCCAGTATTTCGTTCATTGGTATTAGTATTCCTAACGGGGTTACCTGGGCATTCGTGTCCGATATCATTGATTATGGCGAATGGTCATCCGGGGAGCGTAAGGAAGGGATTACTTACTCGTTATTTAACTTTTCACGTAAGCTGGCTCAATCCTTGTCTGGCTTTCTATCGGGTATTGGACTAGCGCTCATCGGCTATGTTCCGAATGTGGTTCAGTCCTCTGGAACGCTGCTTGGGATCAAGGCATTACTTTGTCTCTATCCGGCTGTTGCCCTGGCTTTGGCCATGCTGGTCATCGGTAAAATGTACAAGCTGACTGACAGTAGACATGCAGAAATGGTTCAAGAGTTACAGCGTCGACATGCGGACAACCGCGTATAATTTGTGAAAGTCTTCTTTTCCGGGCGGCTCCTGTGGTATGGTGGGTATATAATTTTTTTAGAGCCTCACTAAGGAAAGGATACGTATATGGCAGCTACCATTAAAGACATTGCCAAATTGGCTAATGTTTCCCATACAACCGTCTCCCGGGCGCTCAATAATAGCCCGCTGATTAAAGAAGATACGAAACGCAAAATTATGGAGTTGGCAGAGCAACTCAATTACATTCCAAATTTTAATGCCAAAAGCCTGGTTCTCCAGCGCTCGCATACGATTGGCCTGTTTTTCACCAGTATTTCAGAAGGCACCAGCTCCAGCTTTTTTGCGGATACCATCCGTGGAGTTAATCATGTCATCGGGGTGGATTACAATTTGTTTGTGCGAGGAATTGACGATTACGCCGATTTTTCGGCCATTCACCGCAAGCGTTTTGATGGTATCATTCTGATGAGCCAGAGCGAGGCGGACAACCCTTTTATTTATCATGTGCTCGGTCAAGGTATTCCGCTTGTTGTACTGAATCGGCAGGTGTCCGGTGCGGGGATTGTAAATGTGATCTCTAATGATAAGGAAGGGTCCTATGAAGCGGTCTCCTTTCTCGTTGAAAGCGGGCATGAACGCATTGCGATCATCGAAGGGGTAGAAGGCTTCAAGTCTACCCAGCAACGCCGTGAGGGTTTTATGAATGCGTTGATTGATAGTGGTAAGCCGATTCGACATGAATATATCGTGCAAGGTCATTATGATACTGAAAGCGGAAGCCAGGCAATGAAGCAACTGCTTTCCTTGCAGGAGCCGCCGACAGCGGTATTTTGCTCTAACGATGATATGGCTATTGGGGCCATGAATGCGGTATTCGAAAACGGCTTGAAGGTACCAGAGGATATCTCAGTCATTGGTTTTGACGATATTGGGTTCTCAATGTATACGACTCCACCGTTAACAACGGTCAAAAGACCGATTGAGCAGATAAGTGAGCGCGGAGCCGCTTGCATTCTGGAACGAATTCAGTCACCGTCCAATGAGGGTGAGCTTATATTTATGGAGACTGCGCTTATGAAACGGAAATCAACGGCAGGCAGACCACGCTGAGTTTCGTTTTATTAACAGGCAGGCCAAAGGGGTAGAAACCATGCTAAATGTATGGTTTCTGCCCCTTTTAGGTTGAAAGGCGCTCTGCTTCGTCTGGATTTAACGAAAGAGATTGGTTTTAGCCAGTTCCACAATCTCGTCACCGCGTCCGTTCAACATCGCTTTCATCATCCACAGTGTAAATCCTTCTGCTTGTTTAAGATTAATTTTGGGTGGCATAGATAGTTCCTGACGGTTCACCACCACGTCTACCACAACAGGGCCATCATGAGCCAATGCTTGCTGAATGGCATCCTCCAGCATTGCCGGATCTTCAACCCGGATGCCCTTGAGCCCCATGGCTTGCGCTACAGCACCAAAATCAGGATTCACCAGTTCAGTGCCGTTTTCCAGGAATCCGGCTGCTTTCATTTCCAGCTCGACAAAACCGAGAGCGCCATTATTGAAAACAATGACTTTAATAGGCAGCTGATGCTGCTTCAGAGTGAGCAGGTCGCCCATCAGCATCGTGAGCCCGCCATCGCCTGAGAGGGCAATCACTTGTCGGTCAGGCTCAGTAGCCTGCGCTCCGATTGCCTGCGGCAGCGCATTTGCCATTGTGCCATGGTTGAACGAGCCGAGAAGCCGACGCTGACCGTTCATTTGCAAATAACGCGCAGCCCATACAGTGGGAGTACCGACATCACAGGTGAAAATAGCATTTTCCTGCGCGGCGTCACTGATGACCTTGGCGAGATATTGGGGATGGATCGGCGTATGACCTGGTTTACCGACGGCAAGGTCATCCAACTCCTGGCGTACCTTGGTGTAGTGGGAGACGGTTTTCTCTAGATGCTTGGAATCATGCTCTGACGTTAAATGCGGTAGCAGCATTTCCAATGTGGCTTTTACATCCCCGCATAAACCATATGTCAACGGAGTACGTCTACCGAGATGGGCTGGCTCTATGTCTACCTGTAGGACAATCGCATCCTCAGGGTAAAATTGTCTGTAAGGAAAGTCTGTTCCGAGCATAAGCAGGACGTCACAATCCATCATCGCATGGTACCCGGAAGAATACCCGATCAGTCCCGTCAATCCAGCATAGTAAGGGTTGTCATACTCCAGATATTCCTTGCCTCGCAGAGCAGATACCATAGGGGATTTTAACTTGTCGCATAGCTGCATGAGCAATTCATGAGATTGTGCACAGCCGGCGCCGCATAGTAACGTAATTCGTTTGCCTTTATTCAAATATTCGGCCAGTCTGGAAATTTCGGAAGCTGACGGATGCACTACAGGTGCAGTGGGATGGTAGACATGTTCAGGGACAGGTACCTTTTCCGCCTCCAAAGCTGCTACATCACCGGGAAGAACAATGACGGAGACACCTGAACGTGAAATTGCCTGTTGAATGGCCATGGTCACCGTTCTGGGAATTTGACGCGGTGTCGTAATAACCTCACAGAAGTGACTGCATTCTCCGAAAAGATGCTCAGGATGCGTAGCTTGAAAATATTCACTTCCGATTTCGTCGCTTGGAATATGAGCGGCAATAGCCAGTACAGGCACCCGATTGCGGTGGCAATCATATAAACCATTAATCAGATGCAAATTTCCGGGACCACTACTTCCAGCACATACAGCAATGCTACCACTAAGGTCAGCATCCGCTCCGGCTGCAAAGGCAGCCACTTCTTCGTGCCTTACATGAATCCATTCGATTTGACCATTGCTGCGAATGGAATCAACCATATTATTTAGAGAGTCTCCAACAATGCCATAAACCCTCTTGACCCCTGCATTGACCAAAACTTGTACAATAGTATCTGCGATTGTCTTCATAGATGTTCCTCCTGCCTAGTAAGTAGTGTTATCCTGCCCGTGCTTTCTTGCGTCTATTCTCCTGAAATGTATATAAGAACAAGGTCTCGGGATAGGGTGATAGTTAGCCTTAACCGTCTTGGATCAGGTGCGAAACAACAGAAAAAGGACGATATACTTGCAAATTTTTATATAAACGTATATGTTAACGTGTTCATATTATTGTCATTATTATTTTTTTAAACTAAAAATATTGATAAAACTATTTTGTTAACGTGTGCATTGTGATAAAATAACGATGAAATCATTATGGTAATTGTGGGAGGTTACTCCGGATGAAACAAGTAGATGAATTAGACCAATTAAACAGAAAAAGCTTTATCGTAACAGACCCGCATCCTGTGAGGGTGCTGCAATTCGGGGAAGGGAACTTCCTGCGTGCTTTTGTAGACTGGCAATTTGACAAAATGAATAAGCTGGCAGAATGGAATACGGGAGTTGTGATTGTACAACCGCAGCCAGGAGGCCTCGTGGAGAAGCTTAACGAGCAGGATGGCCTGTATACGGTTATTCTTGAAGGGATTAAGGATGGGAAGGCCATGAAGGAGCATACCGTTGTGGAGTGCGTCACTCGTGGGATTAATCCATACGGCTCTGATTTTTCCGAGTATGAAGCATTATCCCAAAAGCCGGAGCTGCGTTTTGTCGTGTCGAACACGACGGAAGCGGGGATCGCTTATGCACCAGAGGATCAATTGGAAGATCGTCCGCAAAAGAGCTTTCCAGGCAAGCTAGCCGCCTTTCTGTACAAGCGCTTTCAATTCTTCGGGGGCGATCAGAGCAAGGGACTGGTGATCATTCCGTGCGAGCTCATCGACCGTAATGGAGACGCTCTCAAGGAAATCGTACTGAAATATGCGGACCAATGGAAGCTTGGGGCCGAGTTTATTGCATGGTTGGAGGAATCGAATACGTTCTGCAACAGTTTGGTCGATCGGATTGTACCTGGTTATCCCAAAGACCGGATTCATGAGATTCAAGCAGAATTGGGTTACAAGGACGATTTGGTTGTTGTGGGCGAACAGTATCATTTATGGGTTATTGAAGGGCCACAGTGGCTTAAAGAAGAATTACCTGCTCATTTAGCCGGATTGAATGTACTGATTGTCGACGATATGGCGCCATACCGTACACGGAAAGTACGCATTTTGAATGGAGCACATACGGCGCTTACCCCTGTAGCTTATTTATATGGCCTGGACACGGTGGGGCAGGCGGTCGAGCATGATATTATGGGAAACTTTATCCAGTCGCTGATTCGAGAAGAAATTATTCCGACACTGGACTCGCCAGAAGCGGAATTGAATGTATATGCCGACGATGTTATTGAACGATTCCGTAATCCCTATGTAAGTCATTATGTTATGAGTATCGCACTAAATTCGGTGTCCAAGTTCAAGACACGGAACTTGCCATCCTTGCTCCAGTATGTGACACAGCGTAAGGCGTTGCCTGCCAAAATTGTATTTTCGCTGGCGTCCTTGCTCGTATTTTACCGGGGTGACAGAAATGGCGAGTCGATTGCGTTGGCAGACGAAGCTGAAGTGTTGAGTACGTTTGGTGAACTGTGGAGTAAATATGACGGTACTCTCGCCGGGGCGAAGCAATTGACTGCGCTGGTACTTGGCCGGCAGACATGGTGGGGGCAAGACCTGAACCAGATCGAAGGACTGGCTGAACAAACGGCACAGCACGTGTATGAAATTACAAGCAGAGGAATGAAGGAGACGCTCGATTCTCTAACCGGGAACAGCGTGCCCAGAGCATAAGCAAGGAGGAGACCGGAATGCTGGAGTTCATTCAAATTCATGATCAAGATAACGTGGCTGTCGCCTTGCGTGATTACAAGCAGGGAGAGACACTGGCGTGGGGAGCACAAGAAGAACAACGGGTGGAGCTAGCCGAGGATGTAGCACGTGGGCATAAAATCGCCTTGCAGGATATAGCTGAAGGTGGGCATGTTCTGAAATACGGATATCCCATCGGTCATGCCATTCAGCCCATTCAGGCAGGACAGCATGTGCATACGCATAATACGAAGACGAACCTGACAGGCGTGGAGGAGTACACTTATAAGCCTAAGCCAGCTCCTCATTTATATGAACAGGAGAGTCGTACGTTTCAAGGTTTTCGGCGAAAGGACGGCCGTGTGGGGATTCGCAATGAGTTGTGGATTGTGCCGACGGTCGGCTGTGTGAACGGGATCGCTGAACTTATTTTAAACCGTTTCAAGCAGGAAGCGGGAGATATTTCACCTTTTGAAAATGCACTGGTGCTCAAGCATAACTATGGTTGTTCTCAGTTGGGTGACGATCATGCACATACGCGCACGATTTTGATCGATGCTGTGAAACATGCGAACGCAGGTGGTGTACTTGTACTGGGTTTGGGCTGTGAGAACAATGAGATGAAAGAATTTAAGGAAGCCATCGGAGAATATGATTCGGAGCGGGTAAAGTTTTTGCTTTCCCAGGATGTGTCGGATGAAGTAGAGGAAGGGGTAAGGCTGCTTCATGAAATTTTTGCGGCCGTGCAAGAAGATCGGCGGGAACCTGTACCTTTGTCAGAGCTGAACATCGGCTTGAAATGCGGTGGATCTGATGGCTTATCGGGTATTACTGCCAACCCACTACTCGGACGATTGTCGGATTATATGGCCGCGCAAGGTGGAACAACGGTATTGACAGAAGTACCTGAAATGTTCGGGGCGGAGACAATTTTAATGGAGCGCGCTGCCGATGAGCAAGTATTTAATAAGATCGTACATCTGATTAACGATTTCAAACAATATTTTCTGGATTACAAGCAGCCAGTATACGAAAATCCGTCACCGGGCAATAAAGCAGGGGGCATCACGACGCTGGAGGATAAATCACTGGGCTGTACGCAAAAATCCGGGTCTTCCACGGTCACTGATGTCATTCAGTACGGGGAGCGTCTCAAGACCAAGGGACTCAACCTACTCAGCGCGCCGGGGAACGATCTAGTGGCATCTTCAGCTCTCGCTGCAGCGGGCTGCCAGCTCGTCATCTTCACAACTGGACGCGGTACGCCGTTTGGCTCCTTTGTTCCGACGATGAAGGTCTCAACCAACTCGCCGTTGTATAAGGCTAAACCTCATTGGATCGACTATAACGCCGGTTCATTGGTGGAGGATGTCAGTATGGAAGATGCGCTCCGCAACTTTGTCGATTACATCGTTGCTGTAGCCAGCGGAACCTGGGTGAACAATGAGAAAAACAATTTCAGAGAGCTCGCTATTTTTAAAAACGGTGTTACGTTGTAAAAGGCTGAAGTGTAAGGGAGGCGGAATTATTCCGCTTCCCTTTTTGAGTTTGTATGCTTCTAAATAAGCATGTTAGAAAAATTGGAATATATTATCATAATGTACTTGTCATATGCTTGAATTTATGATATAACTTAATTACGTAATAAATACGTAATTAAGTTATTTTTAGATAGGATTTAGATCTTACTTTTATTTGGTGAATATAGAAAGTCGGACAAGGAGGCGGGAACGGTGGATGATCTTGTTCACTCCGACATCACAGATCTAGACACACTTGTTAACATGATTAAGCTGTCTTTTTCATTTGCGGATGGTGCCAATATGATTGCTTTATGCGACCAGCTGTATAGCCATGTCAACCAAAAGTATCAGGAATTGCAGCTCTACAAAGCGCGCGAGAAACCTATACAACCCATACATACCAAACGGCCGTTAGTCTACTACTACGGCTACAGTCATCTCATGAAAGGCATGGCCTTCCAAAAACAGGGCAAGTATGAGGCCGCTCGCGATTGCATCGAAAAATATGCAGAATTGGGCTGGTTTAATGGTCTCGATCAATATGGGGAGGCAGAGGTAGAATATTACCGCTATGCTGCCAGAGCTAATTTGTATGCCCTTGATATTTTGTCAGGTCATGCCGAAGTGTTGCAGGAATACATCGAATTTCTTCGTAACAATCCGGAAGAACTGTTACCGGGGCTTCTTTCCATCGTTGAGGGAGCGTCGAGATACGACTATCCTTTAGAGGCTGTGCTAGAATCATTTGCCGAACAAATTGAAGGTTTTACATATTTTGAAGAGCCTGTGAATGTATCTTATTATTTTCGCTTCTGCTATCAACTGGCTCTTTATTATATCAAGCAACAACAGTTTACGGTTGCGTTGGGCTATATCCTGCAATCTCTCATGCTGTCCGATACCCTGGGTATGGAACATGAGCATGAGTTTAGGAAATGTACTGCTATATTTGAAATTTTCAGATCCCAAGCTACAGCAACACAGCAAGACCAATATATAACTATTTTAAAAGGAGTGTTAAAGGATGAAAAAATTGATTTCACGCCCTCTGTCGCTCAGTCTGTTTAGTTTGCTAGTGTTTGTTACAAGTCATGACCTCATCACGGTGTTTTATCATGGAGCCAATCATTAAGAAGGCAGAAGTAAAGTAGAAGTACACTCAATAGCAAGTAAGCTCATTAAGATCAGGGCTTACTTGCTATTTGGCGTATTATGAAGACCGATCATAACGTATATATAACGTGGCACATGTCCCAAAAATATTTAAGCTGTTGTAGGTTTATGCAGCAAACCTTGTTCTGATGGATGCAATGAAATTCTTGTCTGTTGGTAAACGGGGAATGATTCTTCCGTACTGTATGATCTGCTTTTTAACGCTGCATCCAGTGCCCGTAGCAAGGAACCTATGAATTGCTCTGGAGAAAAGAAAATGCTTTTCCCGACCATATGAATGTGAAGCTCGTTATGGTCACGGTTGCTTACAGACAGCAATATACCTTGACCCTGGAAACCCGTACCGATTGCGCGTATTTTGTTTATACCCGAGAGTAGCATTTCCGTTTTCACCGCACGCCCCTGTTCCTCTACAAATACAGAAATCAGGCGTTTGTCTGTAACGATAACAATTTGGTTACCCCGAAATGTATGACTCAGGTGTAGAAAATCTTTATATACCCCAATAGTCTGCTCATGCGGAGAAACAATCCCCATCCGTACAAACTCCTCCAGCTCAGTGACATCGGGTTCCTGATGATTTTTAATTCGTTTTTTGATACTGAACTGAATAGTCAGGATGCCCAAGATAGCTATGAGAAAAGCGCTAAGTCGGACATTAAATATAAAGAACATCAGGACAATAAGGCCGCCTACTAACCACTGTCCCCAAGTTAGATAGCGCAGCTTTTGTTGTACCGTACGGCGATAATAACCGTAGCCCTTTCCCGGTTGATACTCTTTGGTAAACTTTGTCATACCACGCATCATGGTTAATCCATAGACGGATAAAATTGTCATCGCGAGCGCCAAGAGCGTCATAAGCCATTCCTGAGCTGCAACGCCAACTAAAGTACACAGGCCAAACATGATGAGCCCCGCCCAGCAGGCAACCTTTTTAATTCGAACCTGTTTCTGAATCGAACGAACCAATTCTTCCATTCTTAATCCTCCTGATCTAGGTATATAGGTAATGATTGGAATCACATATAGTCTTATCGTACCATCTGATAGTCTTTTTCGTAAATTAATAGATGTAAAAATCCAAAGGCTGGAAGAAGGTTTTCGCGTATAGTCAGATCCCCACCTGAACTTTAGATACCAAAATCAAAAAATCCAGTACTACTCATTCGAAGCAGAAGCCTCTAAAATAATAAATGTAAGTGCTTACATTGCAAAGAAGGGAGGTCTTCGTATGAGAACAGGATGGAAGAATCCGCAGCCACAGCCACCGGTTCGATCGGGTAGAGGGGCATCACTAGCGCGCAAATGGGTTCAACAAAGACATTTGCAGACTATGGCGCTGCTTGGGGTGGTTTGGATGATTATTTTCCATTACATTCCGATGTACGGCATTTTGATTGCTTTCAAACAATTTGACATCATTGGTACCCTATCAAGCGCACCTTGGGCGGGGTTAGAGCATTTTCGGGCCTTTTTGGAGGATGATAACTTTTGGTACATTGTCAAAAATACACTGGGCATTAGCCTGCTCAAGCTGGCCATCGGGTTCCCGTTGCCTATTGTATTTGCTCTATTCCTGAATGAAATACGATCTACTCGGTTCAAAAAATCTATTCAGACCATTTCATACCTTCCTCACTTTTTATCTTGGGTCATTCTTGGCGGGATCTTAACGACGTGGCTGGCAGATACCGGGATGATTAATCAACTGTTGCTAGCCTGGGGTTGGATTGACCAGCCGATCAGTTATTTGGCAGAGCCGAGCTATTTTTGGGCTATCGTCGTTAGCTCGGATATCTGGAAGGAGCTTGGATGGTCAGCTATTATCTATTTGGCAGCAATGGCGGGGGTATCTACGGACATGTATGAAGCGGCCACCATTGACGGAGCCGGACGGTTTCAGAAAATGTGGTACGTCACCCTTCCCGCTATCAAGGGGACAATATCTATTTTATTTATTTTGGCGGTTAGCGGCATATTGAACTCCAACTTCGATCAAATTCTCGTCCTGCGTAACTCGCTGAATGAAAGTGCAAGTAATGTAGTTGATATTTATGTATATCAGGTGGGCATTCAGCAGGGCCGTTTCTCGTATTCTACCGCGGTGGGTTTGCTGAAATCGGTTCTTGCTCTCGTTTTGCTGCTAATTGCCAATTCGGTGACCAAGCGGGTGAATAATACATCCCTATTTTGAAGGAGGACGGCTGCATGCAGCTATTGCAACGCAGAACAGCAGGCGAAGCGATATTCGATTTCATGAACAACGTCTTCATGCTGATCATTTGTTTTGTCACGTTGTATCCCGTGTGGTATGTGCTGGTGAACTCCTTTAACGAAGGAGCAGACGCTATGCGGGGCGGCATTTACTGGTGGCCGAGGGTCTTCAGTCTGGGCAGCTATCAGGCTGTGTTTGCCAACAACGGTATTATGACCGCGATGGGGGTGACTATTGCCAAGACGCTTATCGGCACGATTGTTCATGTGTTTTTTACTGCAATGATTGCATATGCATATTCCCGTAGGGAGCTGATCGGGCGCAAGTTGTATATGCTGATTGGCACCATTACCCTGTTTTTCGGTGGGGGATTGATTCCAACCTATTTGCTGATACGTGATCTTGGACTGCTGGACAGCTTTTGGGTGTACATCATTCCTGCGATGTTCAGTTTTTTTGACCTTATTATTTTTATGGCTTTTTTCCGAGAACTGCCGGATGCACTGGAAGAGGCGGCGAAAATAGACGGTGCGAATGATTTTGGTATCTTTTGCCGGATCGTGCTTCCTGTATCTATGCCGGTAGTAGCGACGATTGCGTTGTTTCATGGGGTATACCAGTGGAACGATTATTTTACCGGAATGATTTATATTAATAATACGGATCTTCAGCCGATTCAAACGTATTTGTACCGGGTTGTTGCCCAATCTAGCTCTAATCAGATGATGGCTGCTGCACCGGGAATTGTTGCCCAGTCCGTCACTTCGCAATCGATCAAGCTGGCGACGATGGTCGTGACGACACTGCCTATTGTACTGGTATATCCTTTTCTGCAAAAATATTTCGTCAAGGGTCTGATGATCGGCTCGATCAAGGGTTAGCACATCATCCAAGGGGGAGATTTATAATGAACATTCGCAAATGGCAGAAGGGGCTGTTGGCCTCTGTTCTGCTGGTGGGTTTGCTCGCGGCATGTACGTCCGGTGGAGGCGGTACTGTCACGGAATTGAAGGACGAGAAGACCAAGGCTACGGCAGATGCACCGGGATGGAAGGCGGATATGGAGCCGATTACGTTTGACTGGTATTTGAACTTTTCCTGGTTCCCGAACAAGTGGGGGACGGATATGACCTCGAAGTATGTTACGCAAAAGACCGGGGTCAGCGTCAATTTTATCGTACCCGCAGGGAATGAAAATGAAAAGCTCAACACCATGCTGGCCTCCGGCAAGCTGCCTGATTTTGTCACGCTTGGTTGGGGAGAGGACGCGGTCAAAAAAATGATTGAGGGCAAGATGGTGCTTCCGCTCAACAAGCTGGCCGAGAAATACGATCCGTATCTGATTAAAATAGCTGATCCGGCGAAAATGTCCTGGTATCGCCAAACGGACGGGAATGTTTACGGGTATCCTAACGCTTCTTCTTCGCCACAGGATTATCAAAAATACGGCCAAAATTTTGTTTCCAACCAGACGTTTATGGTTCGGAAGGATATGTACGAGGCGATCGGCAAGCCGGATATGAGAACACCGGAAGGATTTTTGAAAGCGCTTCAAAAAGTGAAAGAGAAATTTCCAGAGGTGAACGGTCAGCCTCTTATCCCGATGGGATTCCACGAATTTACGGATAACGGAAATTATTCTTTTGAAGACTATTTACTTAACTTCCTAGCCATTCCTCATGAAAAAGACGGCAAGCTATACGATCGTCGTTCGGACGAAGAGTATATTCGCTGGCTCAAAACATTCCGTCAAGCAAATGAGCAGGGCCTGATCGCCAAGGACGTATTTATCGACAAACGTCCGCAAATGGAGGAAAAGGTGGCACAGGGCCGATATTTTGCCATGTTATATCAGCGCTCTGACTTTGCCACACAACAGGTAATGTTATATGCGAAGGACCCGAACTCCGTCTATATCGCGGTGGATGGACCTTCGAACAGTAAGCTGGACCCGCCGACGCTGGCTGGGCCGGGTATTTCCGGCTGGACGGTGACGCTTATTTCGAAGGATGTCAAAGACAAGGAGCGGGCTATTGAATTTCTGACTTATCTGATTAGCGAGGAAGGAAACCGCGATCTGTATCTGGGGGAGCAGGGCAAGCTGTGGGACATGGTTAACGGTAAGCCAGCCTTCAAGCCAGAGGTGCAGGAGCTGCTGAACAAGGATCGTTCTGCTTTTGATAAAAAATATGGAGCCTCCTTCACCTTCTGGATGCTGATGGATACGAATATGAATTTGCAGTGGGCGCCGCCCAGCGTCGAGCCGTATAAGCAGCCAGAGGATTGGACGAAAGGCAAGACGAAAGGCTTCTCCCAATATGACAATATCAAACCGACCGGAACTTCGGCGGAGGGCATTGCGTCAGGCCAGATAGATAAAATTTGGGGCAAGACATTGCCGAAGCTGCTGCTGGCTTCCTCAGATGAGGAATTCGACCAGCTGTTTGCTCGCTTTTTGGAAGATCGCAGAAAAGCAGGATATGACAAAGTTATGGCCTATCAGCAAAAAGCCTATGAGGAAAACCTTAAGAAAATTGAACAGTTCACCAAATGATTTAATTCGATGACTTAATCTATTGAACCCCTAAGGATGTGATTTCATGCCAGGCCGTGCACGTTCACAGATGAAGAGCCTGCTGCGCCGCACTATATGGCAGTGGATGAAGGGGACGGCCGATCGGCTTGGCGGTTGCTCTCTTCAAGTTAAGCTCATTGTCGCGTATATCGGAGTCATTTTAATTCCGGTGGTATTGTTCTCGCTATATACCTTTCACCAACTGTACGAGAATACCATGCAAGACATTACCGTACAAAATCATTATGTGTTGGATACAGAGCTGGCCCATATTCACAGCAATATGGAAATTATGGAGCGAACCGCACAGCTTGCGATCTCAGATCGCAACGTACTTCGTTATCTGACCGAGGAACGTGAAATAAGCAGCGATGAGCTGGTCCAATTCAACTTGAATGTGTTTCCAAATTTACAGCACTTGCTGTACAGTAATCCCAATGTAGAGAACATTCGACTGTATACGAGTAATCCTCAGGCACATGAAATATGGCCGATGATTTTTAATGAATCACGACTGCCTAAAGCTTCCTGGCTGAAAACGGCCCAACTCCGACAAGGGAAAATATGGTGGGAAATGTACAAGGGGCCGAAAAGCTTACTTCTGGGGCAATCCCGGCAGGAAAGTGAGACAGTGCAGTATATGGCACTGCTGCGTGAAATTCAGTCTACCGGAGGAAGACACGCAGGGTTGGTAGAAACAAACATGAGGCTGGAGCTATTTTCACCTAGAGTATTTGGAATCCCACAACGTGACCGCGCATGGCAAATGTTCATTCTAGACGGCGACGATTCCAGCTCAAGGAACGCTGATAAACCAATGTCTTCTACCGATATAGCTACAGCTTCCTCTCAATCAGATTCAATTTCGATCCCTCTGTCCCATGTGCACCATCTGTTTCAGTCCCAGGTTCAGGGACCGGGTGGTGCTTTTGATTTTTCCTATGAGAATAAGCCTTATCTCGGCATGTACCGTTATATAGAAGGGTTGGACGCCTATTTGCTAAATGTGGTGGCGCTGGACGGTCCGCTGGGTGATCTCCGTCAGAAACGCAATGCCATGCTGCTCATTATTAGTATGCTGATTTTGTTTATGTCCGTCATTTCTTATACCCTGCATGCCTTCATTCTCAAACAGCTACATACACTGCGTGAATCCATGAAAAAAGTAGAGCAGGAGGGTGACTTTCAGCTTAGAATTCCAGTATATGGGCGGGGAGAAGTGGCTGAGCTGGCTCTATATTTTCGCAGTCTACTGAGTCGGATAAACGGACTCATTGCCGAAGCAGTACACAAGCAGGCCGCTGCTCAGGAGGCTGAGCTGCTAGCGCTCAAGCATCAGATTGATTCCCATTTTCTCTATAATACATTGGAAAATTTAAAAATGATGGCGGAGATAGAACGACAGTATCCGCTGTCGGATGCCCTTACCTCCCTTGGCTCGATGATGCGTTATAATCTCCAATGGTCGGGATCGTGTGTTGCTTTGCGGGATGAAATCCGCCATATTCAGCATTATGTGGCCATCATGAACATTCGCCACGATAACCAAATTGGATTGGAAATTCATCTATCGTCGGCGTTTATGGAACTGGAGATGCTGAAAATGTCGCTGCAGCCTGTAGTCGAAAATGCTATCAAGCACGGTTGGAGTGCATTGCAAAGCCCATTCAGCATCACGATTGAAGCCTGCCCTAAGCAGGATATTATAGAATTGCGCATACAGGATAACGGAGTGGGGATATCTGAAGAAAGAAGAAACGCCATCATGGCTGGTCTAGCGCGAACGGAAATGGATTCCCACGAGCCCGGGATGAATGGGGGAATCGGTTTGTATAATGTGCATCGCCGTTTGAGTATGCAGTATGGCGAAGAGTATGGCATAAGACTGGACAGCATCCCCGGACAATCGACGACAGTGACCCTGATTTTGCCTAAACGTTACATGATGAGGGGGGCAGACCATGACGACCAAGCTGTTGATTGCGGATGACGAGAAAAATATTCGAATGGGACTTCAAGCTATGATCGAACGGGAATTTTCCGGTCTCTATGAATGTGTACTGGTCAAGGACGGAATGGAAGCCTGGCAGCATGTGAAGCAGTTTTTGCCCGAGTTGGTGATAACGGATATCCGTATGCCTGTTATGGATGGCATTATGCTGATGCAGCATATTCACGAGCTGGAGCCGGGTCGCAGACCTTTGGTAATCATTCTCAGTGGATATGACGAGTTCCAGTATGCGCGCGAAGCGATTCGCTGTGGGGCACGGGAGTATTTGCTCAAGCCAATCGTAAGGGAGGAACTGTTTGGTGCGCTGGCAGTTTTGAATGAGGAATTGAAGCAGAGGAACCACCTCATATACGATGGTGTTGTCAGCGTAGAGAAAGATAGACCAGCTGGCGCGAGTGCCATCGTCGATAGAAGCGGTAGTATGACACGTGCTATCCAATACATCCATGCTCATTACAGCGAGGATTTGAATATGGCAGTAGTATCCAATTCAGTATCCTTGAATTATACGTATTTTAGTCAGGCGTTCAAAGCCTATACAGGCCTTAGCTTTGTTCAATATGTAAAAAGGCTGCGCATTACAGAAGCCAAAAAGCTGCTGGAGTGTCAAGGGGGCAAGATTTATGAAATTGCGGCTAACGTGGGCTTTGACAATGCAAAGCACTTTAACAAAGTGTTTCGTGAGCTGGAGGGGATGACCCCGCAGCAGTTTCGAGTGCAGAATCAAAGGGGTAATTAGATATAAAGAGGCGGAAAACTTCACTGCCTTTTTAACCTTATCCTGATATAATAAACGTAAGCATAACCATCGCCTTCAATCAGAGAGTTTGTACACAATCACACGAATCGCCGAACGGAAGGGGAGAGCATATGGTTATTTATGAAACGGACCAAGCTTATATCATGACGACGCAGCATGACCATGCCCATATTTCAGGTGAGTTGGCTTCACAATGGGAAGAGAGTGCCTTCAAGAATAGACGTCATAAGCAGGATTTTGTATATGCAGCAAGGGAGCATGATCGGGGCTGGATACAGTTAGACGCTGCTCCTTTCTGGAATGATCATGTGTCTGCACCTTATACGTTTATTGATTTTCCGCTCAATCCTCGTTTTGTTTTCTATCGTCTTGGGATTGATGAAGTCGAACAAGGTAATACGTATGCGGCGTTGCTGTGTAGCTTGATGTACAGGGAGCTAGTCGGACGGACCGAGCATCAAAACGCTCAGGACAAGCAGATTACGCATGCTTATCAGGAAGCGGAGGCACAGCGTCGTCAGAGGCTCAAACAGGAGCTGGCATGTGGCGTAACCTTCGACCATCAAGTGCGGACGGATGTACGGAGAATGTTGTTTTGTGACGAATTGAGTCTGTTTTTGTGCAGCCGAGAGCCGGGCACGCCTACAGCAGATTATGAATGGTTTGCTGAAGGTTTAAGCTTCCCGGCTGTTCGACATGAAAGCGGGCGAGTTTGGGCCGAGTGGCTATCGGATCAGACTGTAGGTCTTTCCTTTTTTCCTTTCAGGGGCAAGGTAGGGATTACTCATACCTTTAAGAAGGTGGACAAGGAGAAAATTCGTACCTTTGGTCTCCTAGAGGCTTACCGTTCTTCTGAATGGACGCATCGAACCTTTACCGTTGAACATATCATGGAAGTAGAAGAACATAAGGAGAATGCCTGACAGTCTACGGATACAGCCTCGAACAATATTTTGTTCGTAGACGCAGAGAAAAGTCAGAGCAAAGCCTCCCTGAACCATGCTTCAGAGAGGCTCGCTTTTTTCTAGCTTTAACATTTTACGATTTTGCAGATGTTTTCGCACGATTGACAATAGTCTGTACCTTATTCAATACCTTATCGCGTGCCCCTTTATTTTTCATCAGATACGTAACACCCATTCCCAATGCGGCTACCACCCATTTTTTATTCTTCATGAATAACGCCTCCTTATGATCATGTTGTCATACACAGTTGCTTTAAAAGCATCCAAAATGTGAAAAGATGAACGGGATTTTACGATTTAGTGATTCCTTGCACTCGTTCCGCATAACTATGATTTTACCCTTCTCCATCAAATCTTACCCGTTCCTTCTTCAATGAAACGATTACGACTGTCTTTTCATGTTTAATGGATATTATTAAATATCCCGCCACAATTGCTTCAGACGCACATGACAGGGAGGTCTTTGTTATGAGAAAGAAGGAAGTGGTTGCCATGCTGCTCGCCGGCGGACAAGGCAAAAGACTCAAAGGACTTACCCGTACACTAGCCAAACCGGCAGTATTTTTTGGAGGAACTTACCGCATTATTGATTTCCCTCTCAGCAATTGCACTCATTCTGGTATAGACACCGTAGGCGTATTGACCCAATACGAGCCGTTGGTGCTTCATTCC
The DNA here is from genome assembly GCF_038005565.1 of Paenibacillus sp. FSL R10-2748. Taxonomy (NCBI): domain Bacteria; kingdom Bacillati; phylum Bacillota; class Bacilli; order Caryophanales; family Paenibacillaceae; genus Paenibacillus; species Paenibacillus sp. FSL R10-2748. The sequence continues at coordinate 132,917 of NZ_JBBOTK010000001.1, read as the reverse complement.
TATATCGGCGTTGGGAGCGACTGGGATTTGGATCGCCTGGATGGAGGAGTTTTTGTTTTACCACCGCACGAGAAAGAAAATGGAAACAACTGGTACAGGGGCACGGCGGATGCAATTTATCGAAACCTGCATTTCTTGGATCAGTATGACCCGGAGCATGTACTCATTCTTTCAGGGGATCACATTTATAAAATGGACTACAGTCGAATGCTCCACTATCACAAGGAGAAGGAAGCAGACTGCACCATTTCTGTCATCAATGTCACGATTCAGGAAGCCAAACGATTTGGGATATTGAACGCCGATGATGATCTCAAAATATATGACTTTGAGGAGAAGCCTGAACAGCCGAAAAGCACATTGGCCTCCATGGGTATTTATTTGTTCAAATGGGAGGTGTTACGTCGCTATTTACTGGAAAGTGCAAGCGATTCTGAATCCTCACATGATTTTGGCAAGGATATCATTCCATTGCTGCTTCAGCATGGACGGTCGTTGTATGCGTACCCGTTTGCCGGGTACTGGAAGGATGTAGGTACCATTCAGAGCTTGTGGGAGTCCAACATGGATCTTCTGGTTCAGGATCCGCCTTTGGATCTGAACGATCCTTTCTGGCGCATCTATACCCGCAGTCCTAATCAACCGGCCCAGTATATAACCCAACGGGCAATCCTCAAAAACAGCATTGTAAATGAAGGCTGCATGGTGGATGGAGAAGTAAGGCATTCTGTACTATTTTATGGGGTCGAAGTAGGTGAAGGGAGCGTCATTACCGATTCTGTCATCATGCCAAACGTAAAAATTGGGCGCAATGTACGTATCCACCGGGCTATCGTGAATGAGAACATCGTTATTGAAGACAACGCGTTTATCGGACCTGAAGATAGTTCTGATGAGATTATTTTGTTCGATCAGGAAAGCCAGCTTCATGCACGAATTTAACCCGGATAAGGACGGTGTCTGCTATGAGCCGACTCATTGGAGTTATCAACCTGGATCACGAACTGGATCAGTTGAAGGAGTTGACCTATTTCCGGTGCGGGGCCGCAGTCCCCTTTGCCAGTCGATATCGGCTCATTGATTTTACCTTATCCAACATGATGCATGCAGGGGTGCATGATATTGCACTGTTTATCCGCCGCAAATACCGTTCGCTGCTGGATCATCTGGGTGAAGGCCGGCCTTGGGATCTAGACCGCAGACGGGGCGGGTTGTTTATTTTGCCACCGGACTGGAATGATCCGACAGATGCATCACGTGGGGATTTGCAGCATGTGCACAACAATCTGGACTTTTTCCATCGCTCATCGGGGCAAACCATTGTTCACGCAGGAACTCAGCATGTCAATAAGGTTGATATCGAGGATGTATACCGTTATCATCGGGAGAAAAATGCAGATGTTACCCTCGTATATAAACCCATAGACCAGCTCGAATCTGAGCATGCTCCTTGTGCACGACTGGAGATTGATGAGAACGGACGAGTGACTGGTATTCATCAGGAGCAGGATCATCATAATATTTATCTGGAAATGTTCGTGATGGACAAAGGCTTGTATCTGGATCAGGTGAAGCATTGCATTGCCCATCAGGATAATCATTTCTTTCGCGATGCCATCCAGAAAAACCCAAGTGGACTGCGCATTTATGCGTATCGTTATGAAGGTTATCATGCGGTCATTAATTCTATCGAGAGCTACTATAAAAATAGCATGAAGCTGCTGGATCAGGAGCAGTATCATGCACTGTTTCAGAATCAGCCGGTGCATACCAAAATCAAGTATGAAGCCCCGACCCGTTATACGCACAGCGCCGAGGTGGATCATTCACTTGTTGCCAATGGCTGCACCATTGGGGGCAAGGTCGAGAACAGTATTCTTTTCCGTGGAGTACGGGTGGAGGAGGGTGCGCGGGTAAGCAACTCGATTATTATGCAAAAATGTGTCATCCGTAAAGGGGCAGTTGTGGAGAATGTGGTTTTAGATAAAGATGTACAGCTTTCACCAGATCGAACTCTGATTGGAGACATTAGAGTTCCCTATGTCATTGCCAAGAATAGCGTAATTTAAAGGATATACTTAGCCATTAAAACGGAAATAACAGGAGGTACAACTTTGTTCAGCAATAAAGAAGCTTTTAAGCAGGCTTTTCGAGAGCAACTGGTCGGAAGGCTGGGCAAACCGATGCAGGAGGCTCAGTCGGAAGACGTATATAAGGTTTTGGGTGGCATGATTCGTGAACAAGTCGGCAAGAATTGGGCAGAAACGAACCAAGCCTACAAAGAAGGACAAGAGAAGCAGATTTATTATTTTTCACTGGAATTTTTGATAGGTCGTCTACTGGGCAGTAATCTGCTGAATTTGGGCGTACTGGATATGGTTCGGCAGGCATTGGGTGAACTGGGCTGGGATCTGGAGGAAATCGAAGAACAGGAGGCGGACGCGGGGCTAGGCAATGGTGGTCTCGGCCGTCTGGCGGCTTGCTTCATGGACTCGCTGGCATCCCTTGGCTATGCAGGACATGGCTGCGGCATCCGATATAAATATGGTCTGTTTGAACAGCGTATTGTGGATGGTAATCAGGTTGAACTGCCGGATTACTGGCTACAGAAAGGGAATGTCTGGGAGGAACGCCGTCCTGACAAAAAGGTCGAGGTTCATTTTTGGGGAAGAGTGGAAACCCGTGAACAGGAGGGACGTCTTGTATTCGAGACACAGGATGCCGAAACAGTCTGGGCTGTCCCTTACGATATTCCGCTGGTGGGCTATGGTCATGCGCAGGTGAATACGCTGCGGATTTGGAGTGCGGAATCAGCGCTTGATCCCGTTCGAGGACCGATTCGAGGCGAGGGCGGTTATTACCGCTTTCTCGACTACAATCGATCGGTGGAATCCATCTCGGCATTTCTATATCCGGATGACTCCAATTATGAGGGAAAGCTGCTTCGCTTGAAGCAGCAGTATTTCCTGTGCTCGGCCGGATTGCAAAGTATTTTGCGTACGTTCGAGAAGCTTCGTTTACCTTATAGCCAGTTGCCCGATAAAATAGCACTGCACATTAACGATACACATCCGACGCTGGTTATACCGGAACTGATGCGTATTCTGATAGACGTGAAGGGCTTGGGCTGGGACGATGCATGGGATATTACGACGCGAACCGTTTCTTATACGAATCATACGATATTAAGTGAGGCGCTGGAACAATGGCCTGTCAATATGGTACGGGAGCTGCTACCTCGTATTTCCTTGATCATTGAAGAAATTAACAAACGTTATTGCGCTATGCTACTGGAGCGTTACCCAGGCCAGGACATCAAAATTGGTGAAATGGCGATTATTCATGGTGAACAAATCCGTATGGCTCACTTGGCAATCGTTGGCAGCTACAGCGTTAATGGGGTGGCTGCGCTGCATACGCAAATATTAAAGGAACGAGAGATGAAGTCGTTTCACGAGCTGTACCCTGACCGTTTTAATAATAAAACAAACGGGATTGCCCATCGCCGCTGGCTGATGCACGCCAACCCGGAGCTGGCAAGCTTGTACGATGAGACCATCGGCACACGTTGGAGGACCCGTCCAAGGGAGCTCATCGACCTGCTTCGTTACAGTGGGGACGAGTCGTTCAAAGAACGGATACAGGCGATTAAGCGAAATAATAAAGTCAGGCTCGCTGAGCATGTTTTTGCAAAACAGGGCGTGCGACTGGATACGTCCTCCATTTTTGACGTACAGGTCAAACGGTTGCATGGTTATAAGCGACAGCTGCTCAACATTTTGCATGTGATGCATCTATACAGCCAGCTTAAAAGTAATCCTGGCCTGGATGTGACGCCACGCACGTTTATTTTTGGAGCCAAAGCCGCTCCCGGTTATTTTCTCGCCAAACAGACAATCAAGCTCATTAACAACGTGGCGGACACGATCAATCGGGATGTAGATGTCAAGGACAAGCTGAAAGTCGTTTTCCTTGAAAATTATTCTGTCTCGCTAGCGGAGCTGATTATTCCTGCGGCGGATGTCAGTGAGCAGATTTCCACGGCAGGCAAGGAAGCCTCTGGCACAGGGAATATGAAATTTATGATGAACGGTGCGCTCACAATAGGTACATTAGACGGAGCCAATGTTGAAATGCATGAAATGGTAGGGGATGCCAACATGTTCATTTTTGGATTGAAGGTGGATCAGATCGAGGCATATTACCGGGACGGCCAGTATTCGGCGCGCAAAACAGCCAATAGCGACGAAAGACTGCGTGAAGTGTTGGATCAACTCGTGAACGATGCTCCTTTTACGCGGCATGAACGGGAATTTGAGGCCATTTATCAATCCCTGATTGATCATAATGATGAATACTTTGTGCTCAAGGACTTCGCAGCCTATGTGGATACACAGGTTCATATTGAACAAGTGTATCGGAATCCCTCGGAGTGGACTCGGCGTGCTATTGTCAATATGGCGAACTCTGGTAAATTTTCTAGTGATTGTACGATTCAGCAATACGCGGCTGAGATTTGGGACATTGTGCCTCTCCAAAACGATGTCAACAAGCGAATTCTGTCCTAAAACGGCGAAACAGGCGGAATAACATTGCTTTTCGAACGCTGAGGGTTATAATGACAGTATAGACATAAGTAAGGATGGGAGCTGTATTGACTCATTCCTGAACTTGAATAGTACTGTTGAAGGAGTCCTCCTATTGATAAAGCTCAATCCGAAAAGGCTCAAACCTCATAAATCGAAGAAGAAATATAATATGTTTCAAAATATATGGCGTGCGATTCGGCTGAATTTCATCAAGCTATTGCGCGCCCCTGGTGGAGTTAAAAAGATCTCTTTGGGCTTCGCCATTGGCTTTGCGCTGGAGATGATTGTGATTTCCACGGCTTCTCTGGTATACCTTGTTTTTTATCCGATTGTTCGTCTGTCCGGCGGCTCGTTGCCTGCGGCCATTGTGGGTAACGTTGTAGGTAAGCTAACCTTTTTGCCAATTGTACTGATGCCATTCGCCAAGCAAGTGGGGGCTTGGATTTATCCATCCCATTATCCGGTACATGTCAGGGGCGGACGACTTCACGAGCATTCTTTTATGGAGCTGTTTCACGGCAACTGGTCTGTATTCAGAGACTTACTGCACGGAGGCTTGCACATCCTGATCGGCATGTCGATTTTCGGTGTGGTGCTGGGCATTATCTCGTATTTTGTCATTCAGGTTCTGTATAATCGTTCGCTGCACAAACGGTTGGAAAAGCGGAAGTTGCGTCATGGTGCAGCATTTTCGGCGGCCAGACTGCTGAAGAATGGATAATGATGCATAAGAAAGAAGCTCTTCGAGCCTATTTATTAGGTCCGAAGGGCTTCTTTGAGTTGGGGCAAGCAACTTTTATTTTTGTATTACGTCTAAGGAATATATGTATCCATTCTTTTAAGTCTCTTTTGAGACATCAGGAGGAATTGCCCCATGAAAAAATGGAATTCTATCACTGCAACAGTTGCGGCAATATCCATGCTTTTGGGAACGGCTCCAGTTGCATTGGCACAGCAGCCCGCCGCTGCCATAGCTCAAAACGCACAAACTTCTGTTAACTTGGACCCAACCGCCACTAAGCGTTTAACAGATGTGCTGAACACATTAGCGGGGAAACAAACAATAAAGTTTACAAGCGCTGATACTGCTTTTGACTCATGGACGGTAAACGGTACTTTGAGCGGGACAGCTAATGCTGATTTCATCCAAAATTACGATTCCAAAAAGGGAATCGTGCAATCCACCAGCATTATTTATGATGCGGCTGATCTCAACAAAGTTATGGACAATAATCTACGCAGCAAGGTTGCATCGTTCCTGAAAACATTTGATTCTGATGGAGTGTTTAAAACGGATGCTGTCTGGCGTGTATATTCACCGGATGACGAAGGAGAACTCAAAAATTATTGGGTGCTATGGGGGCATGACCAGAGTCTCTACATTGACCTTGATCAAGGAAATAAAATAACGGCCAGCATAATGTATTCGCTCAAAGACGTTAAAGCTTCACTGTCCAACAAAGCGAATCGTTCGCTTAAAACAGTTGGTATTGCTTCGAGCAATCCGTTTGAATATGTGTTTCGTCAGCATGAAGGCAATGATACCGTTTGGAATTTCCGGGACGATAATGAGTTAAACAACGTGTTGATTGGCGTGAAAACTGGTAAAGTGTGGGCCGTAAAAAACGAGCTTGGCATGGATTGGACGGGGGAAAAGGATTTTGTCAAAGCATTCGCTAAGCCAAAGCTCAGCCAAACTCAGGCTCTTTCAGCCGCGAAGTCGAAAGTGCAATCTCTTTTCGGAATTAACCTAAAAGGATATACCGTAAAAATTAAGGATAACGAGTATACGTTCTCCCAAAAAGGCGCGGTTACTGTGGTGGGGAAAATCAATAAAAAAGGAGCATTATATTCCCTAGAGGCTATGCCCGCGAATGGAGTTCGAAATTAAGCAGAATGATTTTATTGAAAAGCGTATGATCTCTATAAGAGGCATACGCTTTTTACATATTTTGTAACAGGATTGGCTTCATTCGCTCGAATCGTTTACAATACGTGTGCATACAACAATGGACGACAGGTTAATGTACATACAAGGAGTGATGAAGTTGCGGAAGATATGGCAAATCTACTTAACAGACTGGAGAAATGTATTCAAAGTATCGACCGGGACTTTATTAGTCATTGGCATCATTCTTTTGCCTTCTGTCTATGCATGGGTGAATTTGAAAGCGATGTGGGATCCGTATGCGAATACATCTGGGATTAAAATTGCAGTAACCAGCCAAGATCAGGGTGCAGAAGTGAATGGTAAAAAGATTAATATCGGCGATGAGGTTTTGCATAACCTTCAAAATAACAAGAAGCTGGGTTGGACTTTTGTCAATGAAGCGGAAGCACGAAAAGGTGTGTTGAATGGTGATTATTATGCCAGCCTGCTGATCCCGAAAGATTTTTCAGAGAAAATTACGAGTGTGCTGACGGAAAATCCGCAAAAGCCGGAAATTGATTACGCCGTAAATGAAAAAATTAATGCAGTAGCTCCGAAAATTACATCTTCGGGGGCAACCTCTCTGACGAACCAGATTAGCCAAAACTTTATTGAAACTGCCAGCCAGGCGGTATTGACGAAGTTGAAGGAAGCCGGAGTCAGGCTGGAGGAGGAGCTCCCGACGATTCGTAACATTGAGAACCGGGTGTTGGAGCTGAATAATCGATTGCCGGATATCGAAAGGTTGGGCAAACAGGCATTGGAACTGGAGCAAAATTTGCCGAAAATAAAGGCACAGGGACAAAAGATCATTGCATTGAAGGAGAAAATTCCTGAAATTAACCGTGCCGGTGACCTGGTGCTCAAAATTGACAAAAACATGCCTGAGCTGGACAAGGTAGCCGCTGTTATTTTGGATATCCAAAAAAGACTACCTGATATTCAAAAGGCCGGTGATCGAATTGTTGAACTAGATCAAAATTTCAGCAAGGTAGAAAGCGCACTGGCCACAGCCCTAGAGGACACGCAAACGGCTCTTAAAGTCATTAATGCTGCCCAGAAAGCACTGCCAGAAGTACAGAAAATAGCGGACACAGGCAAGGATTTTACAACCGGTTTACTCGAATTTCTGGACAAAAACGAGGGTGCGCTTGATTCGATTGGTACAGTAGTTAAAGAAGACTTACAACTGGTACAACAAATCGCGAATGAAGTTTCTCAGATTACAGACATTGTTCGTGGTGTGGATTTTGATCCTAAAGCAGCACAAGCTGCGGTGAATCGTGTCAGCGGTAGGCTGACAACTGCCGTGGGAGTGTTGGATCATATTTCTCAATTGCTGAAGCGTGTGAACGGATACTTGCCAAGTCAACCTCTGGATTCACTTATTTCCCGTGTGAGCGGGGTAGAGGATCGTTTCCGTCGTCTGAATAGCACAGTAACTAGCATCGGGGATGCCATTCAGCGCGGCGAAAAGCCTGCGCAAAATCTGCTGGATGACACTGATCGCCTTGCAGGAGAAATCAGTAGCGGAATTGACAGCATTTTGGGCAATTATGATACGGAGTATGCACCCGCCATTCAAAAGGCGCTGGATCAGATCAAATCCGTTGCCCGCAATTCTGCCAATGTGCTGACTACAGCTCAAGAGCAGCTACCGAATATTGAAAAGCTATTAAATGACGCACAGGCTGCAGCAGAATTCGGTCAGCAAGAGCTAACACGTCTCCAGCAGGATCTGCCACAATACCGTCAAAAACTGCATGAAGCGGCGACGACGATTCAGGGGCGCATGGGCGAGTTTACGAATGCTGTGAACAAAGCGGCAGACTTTGTAAATAACGATTTGCCAGCGGTTAAAAGTAAAATTCATCAGGCAGCAGATTTTGTGCGTAATGATTTGCCTAAAGCGGAACAACAGTTTGTCAAAATGGCTGACTTAATAGAAAATAAATTTCCTGATGCAGAAAAAGCGGTACACCAAGTAGCCAATTTTGTAAGGACCGATCTTCCAGCTGCCGAGGATTCCATACGTCAGGCTGCAGACACAATTCGCAAGCTTAAGGGCGAAAATGCACTCGGACGCGCTATTGCATTGCTCAAGGGGGATGTGAAAAAGGAAAGTGATTTTCTCGGCAGTCCGGTATCGTTGAAGCAGGAGCGGATATACCCAATTCCCAACTATGGTTCTGCGATGTCACCTTTTTACACTACATTGTCGATTTGGGTAGGTGCGATGCTACTGGTCTCGATGTTCAGGGTAGATGTGGATGACCCGGAAGGACAATTTAAAAGCTACCAAGTGTATTTCGGACGGCTTATGACATTCTCCACGATTGGCATTTTTCAAGCGCTGAGCGTATCTCTCGGTGACTTGTTCCTGCTCGGGGCGTATGTGGATGCCAAAGTAGCTTTTGTACTATCGTCTATGCTGATCAGTCTGGTGTTTACGGCGATGACCTATACACTAGTTTCTGTGTTCGGCAATATCGGCAAGGGACTGGCAGTCATCCTGCTGGTGCTTCAATTCTCCAGTTCAGGAGGGACATTCCCGATTGCGACGAGTACACCGTTTTTTCAGGCGCTGAATCCGTTCGTACCATTCACCTATGCGGTTAGTCTGTTACGAGAGACAGTAGGAGGGATGTTGCCTTCAACGGTGATACGAGATGTGGTGATGCTGTTTGTATTTATCGGTGTTTGCTTCCTGTTTGGATTGGTGTTTAAGAAGCCGCTCAGCAAGCATACGAAAAAAATGGCCGAGCGAGCAAAAGAAACGAAATTGATTCCTTGATTGTAAAAAAAGAATGAGTTACGGTGGCTGAAGTGAGCCGCTCCGCGAAGGATTTGATCTTACGATCGCTGTTGCCACGGGATTCTTTGGATTAGGACATGACAAGGTAAAAATCCCATGGCAAAGGCGAACGCTTCGCTTCTCCAGATTCAAATTCTCCGCTCCGCTGCAACCGCCGTAAAGTCACTATTTTTTCATATGGAGTAGGTAGTATGGTAGGAGATGCCTCGCGCTTGCTGCTTCGGCGGTGCGTGGGGCTTTTTTGCATGCGCTATCCAACCTTAAATTGCATTTGGGGTTGTTTCAATATGGTTTTTTCTGGTGAATAAACGGAGTATGGTCTTTTTTGGCATGTAATTTTGCGGAATTTTTAAAATCCTTAGGCAAAGGCGGGAAGCAGTATGGAGTATTCATACTTAGGAAAGTCAGGCTTGAAGGTTAGTCGGTTATGTCTGGGGACGATGAATTTCGGACCGGAAACCGAAGAAAAGGATGCGTTTAAAATTATGGATGCCGCACTGGATGCGGGCATTAACTTTTTTGATACGGCTAATGTATATGGCCATGATCGTAAAGGTTGGACAGAGGAAATTATCGGACGTTGGTTCCAGCAGGGCGGCGGAAGACGCGAGAAGGTCGTGTTGGCAACGAAGGTATACGGAGACATGAAAAATGAACATGACGGACCCAATGCAGGATCAGGCTTGTCTGCTTACAAAATTCGCCGTCATTTGGATGCGTCGCTGAAACGTCTTCAAACCGACCATGTAGAGCTATATCAAATGCATCACATTGACCGAAATGTGTCATGGGATGAACTGTGGGGCGTATTTGAGTCCGTGGTGGATCGGGGACAAGTTGATTATATCGGTTCCAGTAATTTTGCAGGCTGGCATATTGCGGTGGCGCAGGCAGAAGCGAAGGCACGGCGTTTTCTGGGGCTTGTATCCGAGCAGCATTTGTACAACCTGAACGAACGTTCCGCCGAGCTTGAAGTATTACCAGCAGCTCAAGAGCTGGGTCTGGGTGTGATCCCATGGAGCCCGCTGGCGGGCGGACTGTTGGGACGGAATGCGTTAGCAGGTACTGGTTCTCGCAGCGCACGCGCCAAAGAAAAGGTGGAGCAGAATCGTGCGAAGCTGGAGCAATTTGCAGCATTGTCCCGCGAGCTGGGTGAAAAGGAAGACGTGATTGCACTGGCTTGGGTACTGTCCCATCCGGCCGTAACGGCTCCAATTATCGGACCACGGACCTTAGAACAGTTAGAGGATGCTCTACGGGTACCTGAGGTCAAATTGAGCGAAGATGTGCTTGCCAAGCTGAATGAGATTTTCCCCGGTCCGGGAAAACCTGCGCCAGAAGCCTACGCTTGGTAATAATACTTCGTACTCGTAATAAAACATCATTCTTTGTGAGAAATAATCGGCAAAAAGCAGCAGATCAGGAGCTTCCTCTTTGATATGCTGCTTTTTTTCTGGTGCCTGATCCACACTTGAACGACCGTGACAAGAATAAATATGCGCTAAATGGGATCTATCTTTTTAGATATGATTTGCTGATTGGTTTTCTTATGATGTGTTGCATAACTGTGCAGAATCATGCCGAGGATGACGATGAACATACCCATCCATGATAAAAGAGACGGCATGGGGATAGACAAAAAGATTAATTCTCCCATAAATGCAAAAAGAACTTCCAGAGATTGTGTTGCTTCTACGGTCGCCAGCTTTTGCATATTTCCACGAACCTGATCTGTAGCTTTAAAAAATAAAACCGTAGCGATCACCCCTGAAAACACAGCCACCAAAGCAGACTGTATCGTCTGATCCTTACTTGGCATTCCCGCGCTGAAAACTCCATATAACGAAAGCAATAACCAGAAGGGTAAGCTGGCTAATGTCATCCCGAGCACACGCTGATAGGCATCCAATCGTCCTGCACAGACTTCCATCATTTTACGATTACCTAATGGATAGGCGAATGAGGCGAGTATGACAGGCAGAATACCGAATAAAAAATCTTGGGTAGAAATGGATTGCGACTGTTCGACTTGCATAACAATAATGCCGATTAAAATAACGAGAGACATCAACAGTCCCTGGAGGGGGATTTTTCCTCGTATTTTGACAGGGCCGTTCTCCGTCTGGACAACCTCAGCAAATAAAGGGACAAGCAAAGAACCAGAAATGATGGTAATTTGCCAGGTTCCCGCGATCAACCACCCTGGTGAATAAGCCGATGCGAAGCATAACGGAGCATAAAATAAGCCAAATCCGATGAAGCTCCACCACAACCACGTTCCTGGTTGTTCCTTCATGACTTTCCAAAGAGGCTTAAGCTTTTGTTGGGTCATCACAATGACGACTAGAATAGGAACCATAAACAGATATCGCAATGAAGCACTCCAGATCCAGCTCCCGCCAGACAGCTCCATAGACCGGTTCAGAACAAATGTAAAAGCAAAAAAGAAAGCCGCCAACACACCTAACCAGATTGAGCGCATAGCATTCACCTAATTCTTTAAGTATCGTTATTTCTCATATTAATAACTTTAGATCATTCAATTCAAGAGTTTCTTACAGTTGACAAGGTAAGAGGGATGCTGTATATTACTGAAAGTTAATGTTAATAGTAATTATTACGATTTAAAAAAGAATGAAAATGAAAAGCCAATATTCAAGGGAGCGTAACAGCGATGAATAAGAAAGCAATACCGGTAACAGTGTTGAGCGGATATTTGGGTGCAGGAAAAACAACGATTTTGAATCATGTATTAAACAATCGGGACGGAATGAAAGTGGCAGTCATCGTCAATGACATGAGTGAAGTGAATATAGATGCTGAGCTGGTTAAAAAAGAGGGCGGCTTGTCCAGAACAGAAGAAAAACTGGTCGAGTTGTCAAATGGTTGTATTTGCTGCACATTGCGTGAAGATTTATTGCTGGAGGTCAAGAAGCTGACGGAACAAGGCGATTTTGATTATATTTTAATCGAATCTACAGGCATCAGTGAACCCGTGCCAATCGCTCAAACTTTTACATACGTTGATGAAGGAACTGGCATTGATTTGGCATCGCTGGCAAAACTGGATTGCATGGTGACCGTAGTTGATGCGAATCGTTTCTGGCATGATTTTGAATCAGGAGAAACGCTACTGGATCGCAGGCAGGCTACTGGTGAAGACGACACGCGTGATATCTCGGACTTGCTGATTGACCAGATTGAAACCTGTGATGTATTGATTCTGAATAAGTGCGATCTGGTTCAGCCTGCGGAGCTGGACAAGCTGGAGGGTGTGCTGCGGAGATTACAGCCTGAAGCCCGGATCATTCGTACTTCCAAGGGAAAGGTCGCTCCTTCGGACATTTTGAATACAGGGCTATTCAATTTTGACAAGGCTAGTCAATCCGCTGGATGGATTCGTGAGCTGGAGCTTGAAAGCCATACACCAGAAACGGACGAATATGGGATCAATTCCTTTGTATATCGCCGTAGAAGACCATTTCATCCTGCGAGATTGGCTGAATTTATGAACTACTGGCCGGAGGAGGTCGTTCGCGCCAAAGGTTTGGCCTGGATTGCCACCCCGCAGGATTGGGCAGCGAGTATTAGCCAAGCTGGACCATCTATTCAATTTGGCCCTGCGGGAAGCTGGCTTGCTGCGTTATCTGAAGAAGAACGGCAGGAGATCGTCGCAGCCGACCCTGAGGCTCTGGACCATTGGGATGAACAATGGGGCGACCGTATGAACGAAATCGTCATGATAGGTATCGAAATGAATCGATCGGACTTGGAAGAAGAGCTAGATGAATGTCTACTGAATGATAACGAAATGGATATGGACTGGTCCAGTTTTGAGAATCCGCTTCCTTGGCCGACATGCTGAAGCTAGTTGATCCATTCAGTAATAAAGTCCATACATTTTTTAGCTGCTGGAGAAACATTTTTTAAGGAAGCGGTAGCGATACCGATAGTACGGGAATGCCTTTCGTCCAAAGGTCGAATAGAGATGTCGTAAGGAATGTGAGACAGGATCATTTCAGGAAGAATACTCACGCCTAGGCCATTCTGCACCATAGCCATAATCGCATGGTCATCTTCTAATTCATATTTGATTTTAGGTGACATATTATGCTGTGAAAAAATATTTCTTACATCGGTGTCACAGCCTGCAACAGGCATAATGAAAGGCTCATCTCTGAGCCGTTCTACTCGAATTGAGGCTTGCTTTCCAAGAATATGATCGGAAGGAAGTAGACAAAGCATGCTTTCTTCTTTTAATGGCAACGCCTCTAATGTGTCTAACGTGGGTAGGTTCACAAAGCCGAAATCAGCTTCCCCACTGACTATCCAGCTCTCAATTTCATGGTAGTTCCCATCGAGCAGTTTTACTTCAATAAGAGGAAACTGCTCATTGAATTTTTTTAGAATACGCGGCAGCCAATGAATAGAGACGCTTGAAAATGTACCGATCTTTACGGTTCCGATTTCCAATCCTTTAATTAAAGCTACCTCTTGGTAAAGCTTTTCGTCCATTTGTACAATCTCTCTAAATCGCTTCATTAATCTTTCCCCGTTATTGGTTAATCTGATGCCTGAACGACCTCGGATCAGAAGAGTCAGCCCTAGTTCATGTTCCAACCCAGAGATCGCATGGCTGATTGCTGATTGTGTAAGTTTTAAAACTTCCCCGGCCTTTGTGAAACTTCCCATTTCAACTACGCAAAGAAAAATCTTATATTTAAACAAATTCGTGTTCACTCCTATTTTTTTATGAAATATATTCATGCATCATATCAGATATATTCATTTTTTTTTATTTAATATTTATGGTTATAATCAAATTAAAGAAAGGTTATTTAATTTTATTTTAGGAGGAACATATGAACTCAATTGCTAAAACTCCTCGGCCGCCCTATTATGCAGCTATCTTTACTTCTGAACGTACGGAAGGAGATGGCGGGTACGGAGTGATGGGAGACAAAATGGTGGAACTTGCTGCCCAACAGCCTGGTTTTCTAGGTGTGGAAAGTGTTCGTGACCACAATGGAGTAGGCATTACAGTTTCTTATTGGGAGTCTCTAGACGCTATAAAAAATTGGAAACATAACGAGTTGCACAAGGTAGCGCAGGAAAAAGGGAAATCCGAGTGGTATAAAACATTTGGTTTAAGAGTGAGCAAGGTAGAACGAGATTATTTTTTTACAGTGTAAATAGGTTCAATATCAAAGTTAGTGCTTAGCATGAAGCCAAAGAAGTCCCATATGAGGACTTCTTTGGCTTCTCTGTCAGAAAGGCATCGTCGACCATTTTGGAAAACGTAAACGGTTCTATTCATATTCAGTTCATAAACGTGGGTTATCCTCTCTATAGAAACCGTACAGGGAGGATATGAATGTGGATTATACAGACAGAAAAGAGACCTTGGCCATTGAAGCAAGGGGACTCGTAAAAGCTTTTGGTGACAAGCAGGCGGTTGACGGTGTCGACCTGAACGTGCGTGCTGGCACGATCTACGGTGTGCTTGGTCCTAATGGAGCAGGCAAAACGACTACCATCCGAATGCTGTCAACGTTATTGCGGCCTGATGGGGGATCAGCCCGTATCTTCGGGCACGATGCAGTAAAGGAGCCGCAGGTTGTGCGTCAGTTGATCGGGGTGACAGGCCAGTATGCATCGGTCGATGAGTCTCTTAGCGCTACCGAGAACCTGATCATCTTCTCCAGACTGCTTGGACTGGGACGTGCCGAGGCGCGTCATAAGGCAGCGGAGCTGCTGGAGGAATTTGGCTTGGCCGAAGCGGCCAAACGACCGCTAAAGCATTTCTCCGGAGGTATGCGCCGTCGGCTGGATTTGGCCGCAAGTCTCATTGCCAAGCCGCCGCTGATTTTCCTGGATGAGCCGACTACCGGACTAGACCCGCGCACGCGTGTCCAGATGTGGGACACGATCCGGAGTTTGGTCAAGACCGGTTCCACCGTACTGCTTACAACCCAGTACCTCGACGAGGCGGATCAACTTGCTGATCGAATCGCGGTGATCGATCATGGCCGGGTAGTCGCTGAGGGTACGGTGGATGAACTGAAAGCGGCAGTGGGGGCGTCGACTCTGCAACTCAAAGTGCAAAATCAACAGGACATCGAGAGAGCTGTTCAGATCGTTGAACAGGTGCTTTCAGTTAAGTCCAGCGTGTCAGTGGAAACTGGAAAGATTATCTCTCCGATGGCCAACGCAGATCGGGTAACGGACCTGCTGATCGCCCTCCGTACCGGAGAGATTCGTCTAGCAGAGATGAGTGTGCAGAAGCCGACGCTCGACGAGGTGTTTTTGTCCATCACTGGTCATGGGGCACAAGTAAACAGACAGCAGACGTCCCAAGGAGCGCATGCTGTGGAGGGGGCGAGAGCATGAAGAGTACTACTGTTATGACAGGTTCTGATCGCACATTGAAGAAGTCTGTGAGTTTCAGGCAGGCGTTTTTCAATTCCATGACGATGGCCTACCGGGGCATTCTGAAGATCCGGCATACTCCCGAGCAATTGTTTGATGTCACGCTCCAGCCAATCATTTTCACCCTTATGTTTACCTATATCTTTGGTGGCGCCATCTCAGGAGACGTGCAGCATTATTTGCCGGTTATTATTCCAGGCATCCTCGTGCAGACGGTGATCTCGACCTCCGTCGTTACCGGCGTCCAACTACGTGAGGATATGGACAAAGGAGTGTTCGACAGGTTCAAGTCACTCCCAATCGCACGCATTGCGCCTTTGGCTGGAGCTCTGCTGGCTGACAGTATCCGGTATACTATTGCGACTGTACTTACCTTCGCCATGGGGTATATTTTGGGGTATCGGCCAGAGGGAGGACTGCTGAGTGTCGCTATCGCCGCGCTTTTGGTCATCGTGTGTTCCTGGGCAGTCAGCTGGATTTTCGCCTTCTTTGGCGTGATTGCCCGCACTGCTTCCAGTGTACAGGGCATCTCCATGATTGTTCTGTTTCCGCTCACTTTTGTTTCCAATGCATTTGTGCCTGTGGACACCATGCCTGGTTGGCTACAGTGGTTTGTAAACGTCAACCCGATTTCACATCTTGTGAACGCAGTCAGGGAGCTTGCGAATACGGGAACGATTGGCGAGGAACTGGCGATCTCACTGCTTGGCGCTACAGTCATTGTGGCGATCTTCGCGCCGCTTACGGTGCGTGCTTATATGCGTAAAGCATAAGATGGCGGTCTTCTTGACGAGGACGAGAGATTTAAGGCAGAGTTAGTTAGGGGGGATTGAAATGACGTGTGTATTAGTCGTTGATGATGATCCGCATATTCGTGAACTGGTCGGACACTTTTTGAGAATGGAAGGTCTGGAGGTAGTCGAGGCGGTGGATGGTTTGGACGCGATGCGCATTTTTGATCAAAACAAGGTCGATTTGCTTGTTCTTGATATCATGATGCCGGGAATGGATGGTTGGGAGCTGTGCCGTAAGCTGCGAGAGCAGACCGACCTGCCGCTGCTTATGCTTACAGCCAAAGGAGAGACGTCACAGATCGTGAAAGGCTTCGCGCTCGGAACGGACGACTATCTTGTCAAACCATTCGACCCCATGGTGCTTGTCGCACGCGTGAAGGCTTTATTAAAACGTTATCGTATCATGGCTTCAAAATCAGTGACTGTCGGAGATCTTGTCCTGCGCAGCGATACATTTGAGTGTCGGGCTGGAGAGAAGGAGATTACCCTGCCGCTCAAGGAGTTTGAGTTGCTCTTCAAGCTGGCCAGCTATCCTGGCAAAACCTTTACCCGCGACCAGTTGATCGAACAGATCTGGGGTTATG
Source organism: Paenibacillus sp. FSL R10-2748 (assembly GCF_038005565.1). Classification (NCBI taxonomy): domain Bacteria; kingdom Bacillati; phylum Bacillota; class Bacilli; order Caryophanales; family Paenibacillaceae; genus Paenibacillus; species Paenibacillus sp. FSL R10-2748. The sequence continues at coordinate 115,776 of NZ_JBBOTK010000001.1, read as the reverse complement.
ATTATGAGGGAGACGAAAGAACAGTTGATGTCCATATCAAGCGCCTTCGGGAACGATTTCCGGAGGCAAGGCACTCTTTCCGGATCAGTACGATCCGAGGATTGGGTTATCGGCTGGAGGTAAGGCAATGAAGCGGGAACCGGGATTCCTCCATATCCTTGCGAGACTCATGCTGGTGTTATTGGTGCTGTATCTTAGCTGGACTGCCGCGTACTTTATTACGGCGGCGATCTATTCGCGCATGTCATGGGCTTTTCATGATTTGTTCGTCTTTCTTATTAATGCGACGCTTGGCTTTTTCTTCTTCGGTATTATCAGTATGACGGTAAGACGCTTCATCCAGCCTAGAGAGCAGCACGCTTTTACCGAAATGATCGATGCTTTAAAACGTATTTCGCAAGGAGACTTTCACATTAATCTGGATTGGGACCTCGGCGGGCGGAACGGAAAACATCGGAGGCCGCATCCTTATGTACAGTTGGTGGACAGTATCAATGATATGGCTGCAAATCTGAAGGCTATGGAAAAACTGCGGGAGGAGTTTATTTCGAACGTATCCCATGAAATCGGCTCACCACTGACCTCGATAATCGGATTCGCCAAGGCGCTTAAGGATGAGAATCTGGATCGTGAGCAGCGAGATCGGTATTTGACGATCATCGAGACGGAGTGTATTCGTCTATCCAAGCTAAGCGATAATCTCATGAAGCTGGCGATTCTGGATTCGGAGCGGTATCCGTTTCGTCCGTCCCTTTATCGGCTGGACAAGCAGCTGATTTCGCTTATTCTCGCCTGCGAACCGCAATGGGAGGCTAAAAAAATCGAGATGACTGTTGAGGTGGATATAGTTGAGGTCAACGCGGACGAGGATCTGATGGGCCAGGTTTGGGTGAATCTTCTTCACAATGCCATTAAATTTACACCACAGGGTGGAAGCATATCTGTTTCTCTTTCAAGTAACGGTGATCAGGCGGTTATCTGCATTGCGGATACGGGACAGAGCATCAACGAACAGGATCAGCAGCGCATTTTTGAACGTTTTTATAAAGCAGACCAGTCACGGGCCCGAACTGCTGGAGGCAGTGGCTTGGGACTTTCCATTGCTTATAAAATAACAGAGATGCATACCGGCTCTATCTCTGTATCCAGCAAGGTGGGAGAAGGAACGGTATTTACAGTTATGCTGCCGCTGCACCAGAAAGTAATGAAAGGCAGCAGCAACTGTGAAATGTACAACGGCACAGTAATTTAAAAAGGAGCGTCTTCAAAGCCACAAACGGCTGAAGGACGCTCCTTTTTAGTTCCCATACTTATACTCTTATGGCATATGCGTATGTGCTCAGGACTTAGATGTATTTACCGGCTGCATCTCCTGTATAGCTTCTTTCAAGCTTTGTGAGCATTGCTCATATAGCTGTTTTCTTTGTTGCTCACTGGAACCAGATGCGAGTTTTTGCAACTCCGTTGTGCATTGTTCCAGCAAAGTCAGCACGGCTTGATTCGAATCCTGCACCTTGTTTAGCTGTACATTGTCACTATATTGGTCAATGTACAGTTCTCCTTGCGGGTCCACCTGCGCGAAAAACACATCTTTGACTGTTAAACTCTTTTCCTTTAGCTTGGCATCCAGCCATTGTTGAGTGATCCCCATATATGCCATTTGTTGCTCCATAAGTTGTCCATCCATAATGACTGCTGTTGGTTCCTTCTCCGGTAATTGCTGCATATTCAAATCCTTAAGTGTCACAGGCTGCTTGTCTTTGGTTAACAGCACATTGACTTCGCCACTGGTTTCCATAAGAGCAAATTCAACGTCAGATACTTTGAATACATTTTTGCTTCGAAGCTGCTCCATGAGTTCATCCAGGGTGAGCCGTTCTTTTCTCAGATTATCCTCTAAAATTTTGCCGTCTTTGATCAGGATTGTTGTCCTTCCATCTGTTATATCTCTGATTTTCTTGCTTTTAATTTGCAAATATTCAATGCCAAGTGTTGTCAGTACCCATACTGACAAGGCTATGAGGCCTAGATACCAGGTGGATTCACGCTCCATAGGAATGGTAGCAGCCAGGTTACCTATCGTGATTCCTGTTATATATTCGAACAAGGAAAGCTGGGATACCTGACGTTTTCCAAGAATTTTGGTGATTAAAAATAATATAGCGACAGCCATTAATGTGCGTATAGCAACCTCGGCCCAATCCTGCATTTGCTCAACCTCATTTCATTTCGCCACAAGGACGCTACTATTCCAAGGATATCCGCGTCAAGGCACATTTAAACTCCAATTCCCCTAAATTTAAATAACCAAGCTGCCAATAAGCGATGAAATACAATATATAATTAAAATTTTCTATCGATGAATTATCATTGTCTATTGCACAAGCGATTGACGGAAAGGAGGGGGGAGGATACATTATAGATATAATTCTTATTTAATTCATCGGGATTATAAACATTAAGCTCACGGAGGTATGTATATGTCGTCCAAACCTAAAGTTGTATTGTGGAGTAAAACCGGCTGTCATTTTTGTGGAGAGATCAAATCGTACCTGGAATCCCAAAATCAGCCGTATGAAAATATCCAAGTGGACGGAAATGATGCGCTGCGTGACGTGCTGGAGACCAAATATGGTATTCGTTATGTCCCTGTCGTCGAGGTAGGCGGGGATAATAAATATGAAGCACTGCTCAACCCGGATCTGGAAGAGTTGGGTAAAGTGCTGGAAAGTTACAATCAAGTAGTATAGGCCAATAGGAAAAGGATCAGTTACTCCGCTGCCTATACAAAATAAGTAGCGGAGACTGCCCTACAAACCATTAGCAGCCTAGCTGCCCTAAAAAAATGATAGCCGTAGGATAACAATTATGTTCAAGAGAGGTGGAAGAGTTATGGCTAAGAATAGACAAATTAAATTTGGTGCTATTATTCACGGTGTTGGGGGAAGCATGACGACTTGGCGTCACCCTGAAGTACCTGCGGATGCGAGTGTTAACTTTGAATTTTATAAAACGCAGGCGCAAAAGGCAGAGGAAGGAAAGTTTGACCTCGTATTTATCGCAGATGGCCTGTTCATTAACGAAAAATCCATTCCCCACTTTCTGAACCGTTTTGAACCAATTACGATTCTGTCCGCTTTGGCTGGGGTGACGAAGCATATCGGACTGGTCGGCACACTGTCGACTTCCTATAGCGAACCGTTCACGGTAGCACGCCAGTTTTCTTCCATTGATCATATTAGCGGAGGTCGTGCAGGCTGGAATGTGGTAACTTCTCCGCTGGAAGGCTCTGCCCTTAACTTTAGCAAAGGCGAGCACCCGTCGCATCCGCAGCGCTATAAAATTGCAGAGGAATATTTACAGGTTACCAAAGGACTGTGGGACTCGTGGGAAGAGGATGCGTTCGTTCGTGATAAGGAAGCCGGCGTATTCTTTGATCCTGAAAAGCTGCATACATTGAACCATAAAGGTGAGTTTTTCTCTGTGCAGGGTCCACTGAACATTGGACGATCCAAGCAGGGACAGCCGGTTATTTTTCAGGCAGGTTCCTCGGAGGATGGCAAAAACCTGGCCGCCAAGGAAGCGGATGCTGTATTTACAGGACATGAAACGTTAGAGGAAGCGCAGCAGTTTTATCGTGATGTGAAAGAACGTGCGGTACGCTATGGTAGATCCGAAGAGGATATTGTCATTTTGCCGGGCATATCGCCGATTATTGGCAGCACGACGGAGGAAGCGGAACGTAAGTATGAAGAGATCACTAATCTGGTGACGATTGAGGCTGCGTTAAAATATTTGGGACGTTTCTTCGATCATCATGATTTCTCACAATATCCGCTGGATGAGCCATTCCCTGAGCTTGATGGTATTGGCAGCAATGCGTTCCGCAGCGGTACAGATAAAATCAAACGAGTAGCCAAGGAACAAAACTTGACCTTACGCGAGGTTGCGTTGCGTTCAGCTACGCCGAGAACCTCTTTTATCGGAACCGCTGAGCAGGTGGCGGATCGAGTGCAGGAGTGGTTTGAAAGAAAAGGAGCAGACGGATTCATCATTGGTTCTGATGTACCCTCGGGTCTGCATGACTTCGTAAATCTGGTTGTGCCTATTTTGCAGGAACGCGGTATTTACCGTCAGGATTATGAATTTAGCACACTACGTGAAAACCTGGGCGTGCCTATTCCTGAGAACCGCTATACAGCAGCCAAATCCAAAGTGAAGGTTGACGCATAACAGAAGGAGGAAAAAATATGTCCAAGGTTGTCATCCTATCAGGCAGTCCGTCTACACAATCCCGTTTATACGGCTTGATTAACTATACAACGGAGCAGTTGCAGCAGGCTGGAGCGGAGATTACATTACTGAATGTGGTTGACTTGCCAGCTGAGGATCTGGTCACAGCTAACTTTAACAGCCCCGACGTCACAGCATCACTTGCGCTGATTGCAGCAGCGGATGCCGTTATTGTGGCTTCTCCAGTCTATAAGGCGTCCTATTCAGGACTATTGAAAATATTCCTGGATTTGGTTCCGCAGGAGGGGCTAAGAGGGAAACCTGTCCTGCCTTTATTTATCGGAGGCACGCTGGCTCACCTGCTGGTCATTGACTATGCCTTGAAGCCGGTTATTAATGCACTGGGCGGAAGACATATTCTTGGCGGGGTGTACGCAGTGGATCAGTGGGTCGAACGTCTACCAGATGGAGCATACGGGTTGTCCGAAGAATTGGTTGCACGGTTGGAACGTTCTGTTAAAGAACTAAATGAGCTATTAAAATTATAGATATTTTCAATATTTCCATTGACAGGTCGTTCAGTGAGTTTTATGATACAAAAAAACCAAGTTAACATATTGGATAAATGTATATAAAACTTACTGGGGGACTTACGTATGAATATCGAGAATATGGAAGCCTTTGTATACGTGAATCATTATGGGAGCTTTAACAAGGCGGCAGAAGCCTTGTTCTTGTCCCAGCCCTCCGTTACAGCACGGATTCAGACGCTAGAGCGCGAGCTAGAATGCAAGCTGTTCGACCGCCAAAGCAAGCAAACGGTTCTGACGGAGGATGGACGAAAGTTTCTTCCTTATGCGGAGCAGATGCTTCAGGTGCTGCAAAAAGGGAAGCAAAAGCTCCAACAGCGTAAGAAAGCCCCTCAGCAAATTCGAATTGGCTGCACGATATCGGTGTCGAACTACATCATTCCTGAAATATTAAAGCAGCTTCGTGCCCGTTATCCAGAGGTTAACTACAAAATTGTGACGGCTACGACGGATCAACTGGTACATAAACTGTTGAACCGTGAGGTAGACATTAGTTTTGTCCGTAAAGTGATGCATCCGGCTATCCGTACGCTTGCTTTTTATGAAGATCCGATTTCCCTGTATGTATACGACGGCCATCCGTTTATGAAAACAGGAAAGGCCAGCATACAGGATATTCAACGTGAAACACTGGTATTTTTCGAATGCGGATCACTAGATTGGATGAGGATTCATCGCGCTTTTGAATCACTGGAGCAGCCACCGGACATTGCTTTTCAGGTAGACAATGTGGTCACGGCCAAAAAGCTGGTATTGGAAGAAGCGGGTATCGCCTTTTTGCCGGATGTCTGTGTGAACCGTGAAGTGAAAGATCAGAAACTGTTCCGTATCCATGTTCCAGAGGTAGCTGGGGTGTCTATGCAGATTAGCATAATAGCGACCAAAGAAGACTGTGCAGTGACCTCGGATTTTGCAGATGCACTGACAGAAGGTTTCCGGGGTGCTGTTTTGTTATAGGAATGTTCTATAGCTTGGTGGATTGACGTATAGGTTTCCAGGTGTTAAATTAATCACATCCTAAAACCAATTAAGCTTATAGGAATTATGAATTATTGGATGTTGTAGCTACCATGTATGTCGCAAACTGCTGATATACAAAGAGATGAGGGGGATTCATATGAAAAAGTGGTTTGCAATATTGTCTGTTATGGCAATCATCCTGGTGTTGGCAGGCTGCGGTTCCTCAGATAACGAGTCTAGCGCGTCAGGTTCAAGCGGAGACGTGAAGAAAATTATCGTAGGCACAGGTACTCAATTCAAAAATGTATGCTTTATTGACGAAAACGGAAATTTAACAGGTTTTGATGTGGAGCTGATTAAGGAGCTGGACAAGCGCCTGCCTCAATACGAATTTGAATTCAAAACGATGGACTTTGGAAATTTGCTGCTAAGTCTCGATGCCGGCAAGATTGATCTGGTATCGCATCAAATGGAAAAAAACCCGGAGCGCGAAGCCAAGTATCTGTTCAACAAAAATCCGTATAGCATTTTTCTGAACAGAGTCGCTGTAGCGAAGGATAACAATACCATTCATTCAATTGATGATTTGAAAGGGAAAAAGGTACTCACCAGCCCAACCAGTAATGCGGCGTATGTGCTGAAAGAGTATAACAAAACCCACGGAGATGCCCTGAATATCGTTTATACGAGTGGTGCAGCCAATGATACGGTGCAACAAATTACGAGCGGCCGTATAGATGCTACCGTTACGACAGACTTTGCGAACCGTTTTAACACCGATGAAAAAGGAGAAGTAGCTCTGAAGACCGTTGGTGATCCTTTGACTCAATCGGATGTACTGTATGTACTGAACAAAAATGAGCAAGGGTTGGCGGATGACCTGGACAAAGCCATTCAGGAAGTGAAGGACGACGGTACGTTGTCGAAGCTGAGCATTAAATGGCTTGGAGAGGATTTCACTAAGTCTCTGGAAGATGTGAAAAAAGAAGGTAGCAGTAAGAAATAAGGATAGACTTGGACATTTCAGCGGTCAGGGTACTCTATGTATTCTGACCGTTGATGTATAGAAAGGAGGCAGGCATATGAGCAGAGAGTTCAATATTGACTATGTTTTTAGCTTTATCCCGAAAATGCTGTCTTACTTACACATCACCTTGTTTATTGTGGCAAGCTCGCTTGTATTGGGGCTTATCATTGGTCTGTTGGTTGCGCTGCCTCGCATGTATAACATTCCATTTCTCAAACGTGTTTCTCAAGTGTATGTTTCCTTTTTTCGCGGAACACCTATTCTAATCCAATTGTTTCTGGTGTATTACGGCCTGCCAGAGCTACTAAAGCTGGTGGATATCAATTCCTCCAGATGGGATGTGCTGTGGTTTGCCGTAGCAACCTACGCGCTCAATAGTGGAGCCTTTATTTCCGAAATTATCAGGTCAGGAGTAGAGGCAGTAGATCGAGGACAAATCGAGGCTGCGCAGTCCGTCGGCATGTCAGGCTATCAGACCTTCACACGTATCATAATGCCGCAAGCGCTGGCTGTGGTGGTTCCGGTATTTTCCAATCTGGTGATTGGCAATCTAAAGGATACTTCGCTGGCATTTACGATCGGAGCGATGGAGATGACAGGGAAATCACAGACATTAGGGTCGGCTACCCAGCATTTTGTTGAAACCTATATCGCGTTATCCCTTATCTATCTGGTGATCAGTCTGATTTTACAAAAATTGTTCAAGGTGCTGGAAAATACGCTTCTCCGGCATGAGCATCGGGATGCAGTACAGAAAGAACCCGAAAAACGAAAAAGTTTTGTGGTGCGCTACCTGAGAAGTCCTCGTCTTAGTAAAGGAGGTAAAGGCATATGAGTCTGGATTTTGGATTTATATATACTGCCTTTTTAGGGTTGTTCTCCGCGCTACCCAACACTTTAATTATTACGGTGGTTTCCGTACTGGCAGGGTTGGTCATCGGTATTATAACGGCACTGGCGCGAATCTATAAGGTTCCTGTGTTGTCCCAAATTTCTCACGGTTACGTTACCTTTATCCGTGGCACACCGATGCTGATGCATTTGCTGCTTATTTATTTCAGTTTGCCTTTGTTGATTGATGCGGGAGCGAAGCATTTCGGCTGGCCTCTGCATTCCAAAGATGTTCCTTATATGGTATTTGCACTCATTTCGTTTTCCATTACCAGTGGCGCGTATATGTCTGAGGTCGTCCGTTCTGGAATCCAATCGGTCAACAAGGGGCAAATCGAGGCGGCTTATGCCGTTGGTATGACGACGTGGCAAGTGCTGAGACGGATTGTATTTCCGCAGGCGTTCGTGGTGAGTTTGCCAAACCTGACGAATTCCGTTATTGGGATGCTTCATGGCTCTACCTTGGCCTTCACGGTTTCGGTCACAGAAATCCAGGCACAGGCTGAAATTCTGGCATCTACCAACTGGAAATATTTAGAGGTATATATCGCGGCTGCACTGCTATTTTGGGGCTTGACGGTATTAATTGAGCGAATATCCGGCTTGGTGGAGAAAAAAATCAATGTGTTTAATGGAGGTCGAGCATCATGATCCGTCTGCAAAATATTACGAAGTCGTTCGGCAAACATGAAGTGCTCAAAGGCATTGATTTGACCGTGAACAAAGGCGAGGTCGTCGTTATTTTAGGCCCGAGCGGTTCAGGAAAAACGACTCTGCTACGCTGCATTAATTATCTGGAAAAGCCGAATGATGGGGAAGTTAGCATTGGCGATTTTACAGTGAACTGCAAGCGACCTGCGAAGAGGGATGTTTTGGCTCTACGTCAAAAGACGGCTATGGTTTTCCAGCAATACAATTTGTTCAAGCATAAAACAGCGCTGGAAAATGTCATGGAGGGACTTGTCGTTGTCCGTAAGGTCAAGCAGGAGGAAGCGAAAAAAATTAGCATTGAAGTGCTGGAAAAGGTCGGTCTGGGTGAAAAGCTGAATCATTATCCAAGCCAGCTATCCGGCGGGCAGCAGCAGCGTGTTGGCATAGCGCGTGCCTTGGCGCTGAACCCGGAAGTGATTTTGTTCGATGAGCCGACTTCGGCGCTGGACCCTGAATTGGTGGGTGAGGTGCTGTCGGTGATCCGCAAGATTGCGAAGGAAGGCATTACAATGATTGTCGTTACACATGAAATGGGCTTTGCGCGCGATGTTTCAAATCATGTGGTATTTATGGATGGCGGTCATATTATCGAGGAAGGCACACCGGACGACATTTTTAACCACCCCAAAGAGGAACGTACCAAACAATTCCTGAAACGGATTACACCGGAATATAACTATTCAATTTAGACGGGAGAGGGAGACATGAGTATTAAAATCGGAGTATTGGATCAAAGCCCTATACACGAGGGGGAAACGGCAGCGCAGGCCCTTCGTAATACGATTAAGCTAGCACAGCGTGTAGAGGAATTGGGGTTTACGCGCTTCTGGGTATCAGAGCATCACGATTCCGAGCAGGTTGCGGGCTCTTCGCCAGAGGTACTCATTTCCCATTTGCTGGCACGCACTGAGCGTATTAAAGTCGGTTCTGGTGGAGTGATGCTTCAGCATTACAGCCCTTATAAAGTAGCTGAAAACTTTAATGTGCTGTCCTCTCTTGCACCGGGTCGCGTAGATTTGGGAATTGGACGCGCGCCGGGCGGGTTGCCGAAATCCACACAGGCGTTACAACGAAACGTTCATGACGCGCCTTCTCTCGAAGAAAAAATTGATGAAGTAAGTCGCTATATTCATAATATTCCGTCTGAAGAAGGACCGTTAGCCGGGTTACAGGCGAATCCGATTCCAGAAACACCAGCGGATATTTACGTTTTGGGTACAAGTACAGACAGTGCTGGAATTGCTGCGCGTTTGGGGTTGCCCTACGTTTTCTCGCAATTTATCAATAGTAATGAGCAGATTGCAGTGGAATCATTCCGTACGTATCGGGAGTCTTTCGATTATAGTTATGGACGTGAGCCGAAAGCTCTTTTTGCGCTTTCAGTCATCGTAGCGGACACTTCCGAGGAAGCTGCGGAGTTAGCAGGGGAGCACAAGCTGTACAAAATTCATCTGGCCAGTGGCAAGACGGCTACGGTGGGCACGCTGGAAAGTGCAGAAGAGTTCGGCAAGCAATCAGGTGAAGAATATACAATTGAAGCTACACAAGCGCAAATTAACAAAGGGAATAAAGACGAAATCTATGCTGTGTTGACGGAAATTCAAGCGAAGTATCAGGCCGATGAGCTAATTGTTACGACAGGAATAAGGGATATACACAAGCGCGTGCGCTCGTTCGAGTTATTGCATGAAGCTTTTGCCGGGTTGCCTGTGCAGTCCTAGATGTTGTTGGTCTGAGAGAATTGTAACTATTTTGGGTTCACGAAGGAGGAATAGGGATGAGTGGATCAACCGGGACGAAGGAGCAGGTTTTGGAGCAGAAGCTGGTGGACATTCGCCGCCATCTGCATCGAAATCCCGAGTTATCTAACGAGGAGGTTGAAACTACCGCCTTTATCCGCCGTCTGCTGGAAGAACAGAACATAACCATTCTGGATGTGCCGCTGCGTACCGGATTAGTAGCGGAAATCGGCGGACAGCAGGAGGGACCAACTGTCGCGCTTCGTGCAGACATTGATGCGTTGCCTATTCAGGAAGAGACGGGATTGCCTTATGCTTCGGTGCATCCCGGCAAGATGCATGCCTGTGGGCATGATTTTCATACCGCATCCCTGTTAGGAGCAGCCGTATTGTTGAAGCAGCGGGAGCAGGAGCTGAAAGGCACGGTTCGGCTGGTGTTCCAGCCAGCTGAGGAAAAGGCCAAAGGCGCTGCCCAAGTGCTGGACAGCGGTGCGTTGGCAGGGGTGCAGGCCATATTTGGCCTACATAACAAGCCGGACCTGCCCGTAGGCACGGTCGGCATCAAAGAAGGTCCGCTAATGGCAGCGGCGGATGGTTTTTACATCGAGGTGGAGGGTCTGAGCACACATGCGGCAGTGCCGCATGCAGGGATTGACCCCATCGTGGTATCGTCACATATCATTACGGCGCTGCAATCCATTGTGAGTCGGAGCGTTAATCCGCTGGATAGCGCGGTCATTAGCGTCACGAAGCTGCACAGTGGCAACGCCTGGAACATCATTCCTGACCGCGCCCATTTGGACGGAACAATTCGCACATTTGACGAAAATGTTCGCGCCCAGGTGACTAAGCGCTTTGAGCAGGTCGTAAAAGGCGTTGCGGATGCTTTCGGCACGAAAGCATCCATCCGCTGGATCGAGGGTCCGCCGCCTGTGCTGAACGACGGTAAGTTGGCCGTCATCGCGGAGGAGGCGGCAGAAGCGGTCGGTCTGGACGTAGTTCGTCCCATACCATCCTCGGCGAGCGAGGATTTTGGGTTTTATCAGAAGAACATCCCCGGTGTATTTGTCTTTGTCGGCACTGCGGGAAGCCAGGAATGGCATCATCCTGCCTTTGATCTGGACGAACGCGCGTTGCCCGGAACAGCGAAGCTACTGGCTTCACTGGCAGAATCGGCATTGATATCCATAGAGTAGGAGTGCGAGCCTAGTCTATGGATACTTATCCCCTCCTTGTAGAGGGGATATTTTTGTTTGACGCTATATCATTCCAATGATAGTATAAAATTGTAATTTTATTCAAAATCGAGAGTGGGTGTAATAAGAGAGTAGGCGTTGTCGTTTTAGATGTTTCGTAAAAATAAAAGGTATGGAGGTTAAATAAATGCCGAAGAAAAATGGAATGATCATGGCTTCTTTTTCATTGGTAGTGGCTGCTTCTTTACTGGTTGGCGGGGCTAACGTTGGTTCAGCAGCCTCAGATTTGGAAAGCACTTCCGATATAGAGTCGACAAATATTAATTTGGCTGCTGCTGATATACCTGCTAAATTTAAGCCATCGGTAGAATGGGTTTGGAAGAATAGAATGGTCAAAGAAGGCTCCACCAACCGTAAAAATTTGATTTTTGATCAAATCTATGCGGGAAAAGGAACGCTAAATTATGTAGTGCGTTGGCAATCCTCTAAAAATATCACTCTTCAGCAGCGTAAAGATATGGCTTCCATGCTGAGTCGCCAAATCAATAATTGGAATAAGCAGTTGAAAGGGTATGATGGCTGGCCTTATAACAATATTACAGTAAAAATAGTAGGCTGGGCCGTTGCGAATCCATCACAGATTCTTAACAAACAATCTAATGAAATCGTTTACACGGATACCATTACGGATGACTTAAGTAAAACAGACCCGAATATTCCAGCTAAACTTCCGGTTGCTCCTAACGCACTATCGAGATTTGAACATTTTATGGACCCTAACTATTCTTACCCAGGTGGCCTGGACAAGCGGTTTGATATGTACTTATGGGGAACGTCCAATTTTCAAGGCGGAGCCGGCGGGGATTGGGGGCAACGTATGCCTGATGATTATATCCTGAACACCTTGAATTCGGATGAAATCCAGATTACAGAGCACGAGATGGGGCATGGATTCGGCTTGCCTGACTTCTATGAAGAACATGAGCGTCCACCCGGTGGGTTTCCTGTGCCAACTATTATGTGGGCCGGAAATTCCCCCAAAATAACAGAGTGGGATACCTGGATGTTGCGTTATACCTGGAGCCAGGTTAAGAAGGATACCTCTCGTTTTCCTAACCGCTAAAAAATGCTAGAGTAGTGTGAAAAAAGCTTATAAATAGAGCCGTTTGTTCCAAAATCAAATTCTATGGTGGAATTGATTTAGTGAATAAACGGTTTTTTCATTTTATAAAATACCAGTTTTGTGCATGCAAAGATCAAGTATATGTTCCAAGATACGATTAAAATGACTAATTTAAATCATTAAGGAAAATATTGACGATGCAATAATCCAGTGATAATATGATTTGTGATTATTTACAAAAAACGACAAGGAGATTTGATAGTGTAATCTTAATCTCCTAGATTAGTTCGCAAACACGAAAAGAGAGGTGATAGAGATAGTTATTTCAAGAAAACTATTGCAATAATACAAATGGATATGGAGGTACATACATGTTGAACAGAAAAGGAATGATGATGGCTTCTTTTTCAGTAGTCATTGCTAGTTCATTACTGATGGGAAACGCTAGTTTTGTATCAGCGGATTCTCATCTAAACGGGAATTCTGTGGTTGCGGTAACGGGTGATTCGACGTTAGCTGATATGCCAGCTTATCTCAAATCCTCAGTGGAATGGGTTTGGAAGAATAGGATGTTGACTGAAGGCTCGACGGTTCGTAAAAATACGATTTTTGATCAAATTTTTGCGGGAAAAGGGACTCTTAATTATGTTATACGCTGGCAATCCTCTAAGCCCGTCACACTGAAGCAACGCCAGGATATTGCTAAAATGATAGATCGGCAGATGAACCATTGGACAGATCATCTTCAAGGATATGACGGTTGGCCCTATAAGAATATTAAAGTAAAAGTGGTAGGCTGGGCTGTTGCCGATCCTTCACTGCTCCTGAACAAGCAGCCTGACGAGGTCATTTATACGGATACCATTACAGATACACTAGCTTCTGAAAAACCGGAAATTCCTGCTGCGCTTCCAGTTGCGCCTAATGAAATATCCCGGTTTGAGCATTTTTCGGACCCGAACTATTCGTATCCGGGTGGATTGGATAAACGCTTTGATATGTATCTCTGGGCCACAGAAAATTTTGGCGGGGGAGCCGGCGGCGACTGGGGACAGCGTATGAATGATGAATACGTTCTGAGTACGGTGAACGCTGATGAGATTGAGATTACTGAACATGAAATTGGTCACGGATTTGGATTAAACGATTTTTATGAAGAACATGAGCGTCCACCAGGTGGATTCCCAACGAACACCATTATGTGGGCCGGCAATTCCGATCATATCACCGACTGGGATGTTTGGATGCTGCGTTATACCTGGAGTCAAATCAAAAAGGATACGGCTCGTTTCCCAATCACGACTAAAGACGACGATGGCCCAATTGAAACAGATCCTGATGAGATCGTGAACATAGCACCTGCGGCAACGGCTAGCAGCTCTTATACTTCATCTTGGGAAAATGTAAGCGCGCTAAACGATGGATTTGAACCTGCCAATTCCAACGATAGAAGTCATGCTGTATATGGTAACTGGCCTGAGACAGGTACACAATGGGTCCAATATGATTTTGATCAAGAATATACGATATCCCAAACCGATGTATATTGGTTCAAAGATGGCGCTGGCATTGATGTTCCTAAGTCTTACAAGATTAAGTACTGGAATGGTCAGGGCTGGTCTAATGTCAAGCAGGCCAAAGGGCTGGACACCGCGGTAGATCAATATAATACGACTACTTTTACGCCTGTAAAAACAACCAAAATAAGAATTGAAATGGTGTCCAAAGGATCGGCATCTACAGGAATCTTGGAGTGGAAAGTAGCAGCGAATCAGTAAGTAATCTCTTGAAATGAGATGGAGGGAAACGACGAATGTTGAAGAAAAAAGGAATGATGGCGGCTTCTTTTTCAGTAGTCATTGCTGGTTCATTACTGATGGGAAACGCTAGTTTTGTATTAGCGGATTCTCATCTAAACGGGAGTTCTGTGGTTGCGGCAACAGGTGATTCGACATTGGCTGATATGCCGCCCTATCTCAAATCCTCAGTGGAATGGGTTTGGAAGAATAGGATGTTGACTGAAGGCTCGACTGCTCGTAATAACACGATTTTTGATCAAATTGATGCGGGAAAAGGGTCACTCAATTACGTTGTGCGCTGGCAATCTTCTAAGCCCGTTACACTGCAACAACGCCAAGATATTGCTAGAATGCTAGGTCGCCAGATGAATCATTGGACGGAGCATCTCAAAGGATATGATGGCTGGCCCTATCAGGATATTAAAGTAAAAGTAGTAGGCTGGGCTGTTGCTGATCCTTCACTATTACTGGACAAGCAACCTGACGAGGTCGTTTATACGGATACGACTACAGATGAGTTAGCTTCCGAAAAACCTGAAATTCCCGCTGTACTCCCGGTTGCGCCGGCAGCCTTGTCCAGATATGAGCACTATTGGGACCCATACTATTCGTATCCGGGTGGATATGATAAACGCTTTGATATGTATTTGTGGGTAACCGAAAATTTTGTAGGAGGAACCGGTCAGGATTGGGGCCAACGTGTGAATGATGATTACCTTTTTAGCACTTTAAACTCGGATGAGATTGAAATCACGGAACATGAAATTGGGCATGGATTTGGCTTAACTGATTTTTATGAAGAACACGAGCGTCCACCGGGTGGATTCCCAACCAACACCATTATGTGGGCTGGTGATTCCGATCATATCACAGACTGGGATATCTGGATGCTGCGTTATACCTGGAGTCAGCTCAAAAAAGATACTTCCCGTTTCCCTAATACGACTAGAGGTAATGAGGGTCCTATCGATACATCACCTGATGAAAACGTAAACATTGCGCCAGCTGCAACGGTCAGCACTTCCTATACTTCACCTTGGGAAGATATAAGCGCACTCCATGATGGATTTGATCCAACCAGCTCTAATGATCGAAGTCATGCCGTGTACGGCAATTGGCCTGAGACGGGTACACAATGGGTTCAATATGATTTTGATCAAGAATATACGGTATCCCAAACGGATGTATATTGGTTCAAAGATGGCGCTGGCGTTGATGTTCCTAAATCTTACAAGATTAAGTATTGGAATGGTCGTAGCTGGTCCAATGTCAAGCAGGCTAATGGATTGGGTACTTCGGCAGACCAGTATAATACGACCACTTTTACGCCTGTAAAAACAACGAAATTAAGAATTGAAATGGTATCCAAAGGTTCAGAATCCACAGGAATATTAGAGTGGAAAGTAGCAGCTAACAAACTTTAAACATCATATTATTTGTCCAAAGGTTGTCTCCTGCGATATTTGTGGGAGACAACCTGAACAGTTAGAGTCTGATGAGATCAGGCTTTTTTTTCGTCTTGATTATGATGCTTGTTTCCTTCATATTTGTATCAGTGTTTTGCTAAATTCTCGTATGAATGGATCACTAAGAATGAACGGGTGTACGATAGTATGTATAATGGACATCAGACATGAAAGAAAAGAGGACAGAAAGCGATGAGTCACGACGTGAATGCTCCTTACGATGTACATGTAGCATATGGACCGGTGTTTGAGCTGCTCAGCAGCTTACACACCTTTATTTGCCGCAAGGCTTACAAGAAGACCGATTTATCAGCCGGGTGGGCGGAGCAAGTGCGTAGAACGCTGTCTCCAGGTTTGTCTAAATTGCTGGAGTCCATGGAAATCAATGCAGATTGGAAGGTTATTTATGGACTCGTCTGTATGCTTTCTGATCAGGGGAACGTTGAAGAGGTCGTAGACCGTCTGGAGAACCGGGCTGTACAGCAATTAAATGAACAGGCATCAGCCTTTGGGGTCCCGCTGCCTGACGATATGGAGAAGCTTCGTAAACTTGCTTTGCAACTGCTATCTGGCTGGGACGAGGAGTATTTTCGCCATGTGGATACAAGTATTCTAAGCGGTCTGGAACAGGAAGCTGAACGGAGAAATAAGGAGAAGGGCTTACATAGCTCTATGGAGTGGGTGGATCGTACCACTAATGGCTTCCGGTTCGAGCCTTCCGAAGGGCTGACACGGGTGTTGCTGGTGCCTCAATACCATTTTCAGCCGATTAATATCATTTATCGATTTGGGTCGCTCCTGTTGTGCCATTATTCGGCAGGGATTTATGTTCAGGAGGACGATTTTTTATCCCCACAGGAATATCGAATGATCCGAAGTTTGGGGGAGAAGAGCAGGCTTAAGATTTTAAAATATTTGTACCAAAGCCAGTCTCCACGAACCTTTATTGAGATTGTCCGTCATCTCAAGCTGTCCAAGGGAATCACCCACGACCATATTTTTAAGCTCCGGGCCTCTGGCTTCATCCATGCACATTTTGATGGTGAAACATTGCTCGGCTATAGCGCACGGCTTTCGGCTGTGGATGAAATGCATCGGAGCATCCTGGGCTATATGGAGCGAAATTAGGCTGCACTCACCAGTTAGACTTTAACACTTTAAACAAATAGACGTCGATCATTTGGAATCCAGATGAGATGACGTCTATTTTTTTACATAAAAAATGGAGTTCTCTCTTTACAGAACCGGAATAGATTCCTATAATGAGATTTATCTTATTAATTACAACTTGTTCGATCGGAATTTACTAAATTAACTCGGGGGGATTATTTTGAAAAAGGGAATTATTCTACTCAGCAGTCTATTTCTGGCAAGTTCTACCTTATTAGCAGCTTGCTCTAGTGGTGGATCAGATAGCGCTAATGATGCTACTTCGCAAAATAGTGATGTCGCACAGACAGCCGCTACAGCGCAGCCATTAACAAGTCTGGTACAAGCTTCAGATTTATCCAAATTGCCGGAAGTGTCCAAAAAGAGAAGCGACACGATTATTGTTGGTCTGACTGACCCAGCCGGGGTGTTTACTCCGTATTTTAACCAAAGCGGCTATGACGGCAACGTGATTTCGCAGTTGTGGACTCCGCTGGTCACGGTAGACGAGAAGGGGCTTCCGCTGCCCAATCTGGCTAAGAGCTGGGATATTTCTAAGGATAATCTAACGTACACGTTTCATCTGGTTCCCGGTACAAAATTCAGTGATGGCTCTCCTTTGACAGCAGAGGATGTCGCTTTTACCTGGACGTTGATCTATGACAAAGCCTATCCTGGTGACAGCCAAATCCGAAAGCTGAACATTAAAGGCGGCAAAGACTATACGGAAGGCAAGGCAAAACAAATTGAAGGAATCAAGGTGATTGATGCGCAGACCATTTCTGCGACGTTAGAAAAACCAAACGCGCTGGCTCTGCCGATTCTGGGTGACTATGTACTGTCCAAAGCCTACTACGGCAAGGATTACAAGTTCGGACAGCTGGATTATTTTAAAAATTTACATAGTAGCCCTCTGGGAAATGGGGCTTATAAGTTGGAAAAGTTCATTCCAGGGCAAGAAGTTCGTCTGGAGGCGAATGATCACTTTTTCAAAGGCAAACCGAAAACACAGCATTTCATTTACAAAACAGCAGAAGGCGACGCTTGGCAATTCATAGAAACAGGCGATACCGATTTTGCTCAATTCACCGCAACTCAGGAAAATATCGACAAACTAAAAGGGCTTGGCTTTTTAAACATTTTGCCGTATACCCCTAGCACTTATGGATATTTGCAAGTAAATCTTGAAAATGAAAAGCTTAAGGATAAAAAGGTTCGTCAAGCATTGACCTATGGACTGGATCGGAAAAGCATTTATGTCGACGCAGCACAGGGAGCAGGGGCGGTCGCAAATATTCCAGCTTCCCCAATATTCTGGTCTTACACGACCGATGGAATCAATCCATATAACTACGACCCAGAGCAAGCGAAAAAGCTGCTGGATGAAGCGGGCTGGGCAGAAGGTAGTGACGGCATCCGTGAGAAAAACGGTCAGAAGCTGACCATTCACCTGCTGACCTCTAAACGTCCAGAAACAGATACCTTTATTGCGCTTGCGGCTGAAAATTACAAAGCGATTGGCGTTGACCTACAGCCGGAAATCTTTGCAGACTTTAATGCAATGGTCGCCAAAGTAGAAGGTAAAGATTATGATCTTGCCGCCTTTTCGACAGGCATGCTGACAGATCCATCAGATGGAATCGAGCAATTCGTCAATGGAGAAGTCAAGGGATATAACAATCCAAAGGTAAAAGAGCTATATGAAAAAGGCTTGTCTACGACGAATATGGAAGAACGCAAGAAAATATATCAAGAATTATATGTGCTGCTAAACGATGAACTGCCCGTAATTTTTACCAACTATAAGAAGACGGTGTATGCCTACAATGGTCGGATGGAACATGTAAAGGTCAGTCCGTTCATTGGCTTGTCTGGTAATCTGTTCGAATGGTCCCTTAAATAAGCCACATTTGCGGGCCCCTTGTGAAGAACATCAGGTTCGGATCAAGGGGCCTCCCAAATAGGGGAAACGTAATGAGTAGCCTGACCTTGAATTGAAAGGAGTCTGTCATGAGCTCGTTTTTAACGAAAAGACTGACGTATATGGTTATTATTTTGTTGGCCGCTTCGATGATGATTTTTTTCCTGTATGCCATGACACCGGGAGATTTCATTAGCGGCAATCTGAAGCTGTCGCCAGAGAGAAAGGCGGAGCTGAGGGAAATTTACGGCCTGAATAAGCCTATTCTTGAACGCTATGGAAATTGGCTGGGCAATGCGCTGCATGGAAATTTTGGTTATTCGCTTGCCCAGCAGAAGCCGGTGCTGACCTTATTTAATGAGTATATCTGGAACTCGTTTTTGCTGGCCGTTGTATCGACCTTCCTGACCTGGTTTATCGCGGTCATTATCGGTGTGGTTGCTGCTTATAAGCAGTATTCATGGTTTGATACTTTGGTAATGGTGGTGATTTTCGCTGCCATGTCTGTGCCCTCATTTTTTATCGGGTTGTATCTGATTAAAATCGCAGCGGTTGACCTGAAGTGGTTGCCACCCGGTGGCATGCTTAATACGGGGAGTAACGCTACAGGTATGGAGTATGTGAAGGAGGTTCTCCAGCATATGACCTTGCCAGTGATCGTTATGACGCTGCTGGGACTGGGGTCGTTGACCCGCTACTTCCGTAGCAATATGATCGACGTGATCCAGCAGGATTATATACGCACAGCCCGTGCAAAGGGCTTAAAGGAAAGAAAGGTACTTTTTACGCACGCATTGAGAAATGCATTGCTGCCTGCCATTACGCTCGTTGGCTTCGAATTACCTGCGCTGTTTGGCGGGTCCCTGATTATTGAAAAGATTTTTAATTGGCCGGGAATCGGTCAGTTGTACATGCAATCCTTTTCGCTCCGGGATTATCCGCTACTTATGGGCTTTACGATGCTAATTGCCATATTGAGCGTTATCGGGACACTGTTGTCCGATATTTTGTATCGCATCGCGGACCCGCGTGTGAAAGTGTAAGGAGGGGGCTAAGGAATGTCATCCGTGAGCAGTAATTTGAGCAAGAGCAGCGGCAGACTGCGAACAACTGTTAAATCTTCAATGTGGCAGCAAGCGCTCCGGCAGCTGTTCAGAAACAAGCTTGCTATGGCTGGTCTGCTTGTCGTGGTATTTATGTTTTTGCTCTGTTTTATCGGTCCGTTATTTTCTCCTTATTCCGATAATAAAACAAATATATTAATGATGAACAAGGCGCCAAATATCCATCACTGGTTAGGAACAGACAAGCTGGGGCGGGATGTGCTGACACGTGTGATGCAGGCAGGTCAAATTTCTCTTACTGTGGGTTTGGCTTCTATGGTGTTGTCTGTCTTTTTGGGAGCTACGCTGGGGGTCATATCCGCATATTTTCGCGGGATTGCAGATCAAATCATTATGCGCGTTGCTGATTTGCTGCTGACGATTCCCAGTTTGCCCCTGCTATTTATTATGGGCGCGCTGCTATCTGACTGGAAGGTTCCACCCGACCAACGGATGTATATCGTCATGCTGATGCTTAGTCTGGTCAACTGGCCGGGGATTGCACGGATGGTGAGGGGCCAGATGCTTAGTTTGCGGGAACGTGAATTTATGCAAGCCGCGACGGTACTGGGACTCTCGAATCGTCGAAAGCTGTTCAAGCATCTACTGCCGAATATTTTACCGTTGTTGATCGTTATCGCTACATTGAATATTGGCGGAGCCATCCTGAGTGAATCTGTGCTCAGCTTCTTTGGCCTTGGCGTGCTGCCCACAACACCGACTTGGGGCAACATGATTGATGCCGCTAACAATGTGCTGGATTTTCAGCAACGACCGTGGTTGTGGATACCGCCAGGACTGTCTATTTTTGCTACAGTCATCGCTATTAATATTTTTGGTGACGGGCTGAGGGATGTACTTGACCCGAAACATAAGAGGTAGGTGATCATACACCATGGACAATTTACTTTCTATTGAACATTTAAGTACTCATTTTTATACAGAAGAAGGAACGGTTAAAGCGGTGGATGATATCAGCTTCCGTGTGAAGCCAGGGGAAACGGTATGCATTGTCGGTGAATCGGGATGCGGCAAAAGTATTACCGCGATGTCCATCATGGGTCTGATCCAGAGTCCCGGTGGTAAAGTGGCAGGCGGAAGCATCCGCTTTGAGGAAACCGATCTGCTAGAGCTTAGCAGAAATGAGATGCGCACGATTCGCGGACATGAAATATCCATGATCTTTCAGGAGCCGATGTCTTCATTGAATCCGGTCATGACCATTGGTGAACAGCTATCCGAACCACTGATTGAGCATTTGAAAATGGGTCGTAAGGAAGCTCGTAAGCGAGCACTGGAGCTGATCGAACAGGTCGGTATATCCCGGCCGGAGCAGATTTTAAAAAGTTATCCGCATGAGCTGAGCGGGGGGATGCTGCAGCGAATTATGATTGCAATTGCTGTTTCTTGTGGTCCCAAGCTGCTTATCGCGGATGAGCCAACCACCGCTCTGGATGTAACGATTCAGGCGCAAATCCTCGATATGCTGCGTGAATTTAAAGCCCAATCCAATATGTCGCTCATGCTAATCACCCATGATTTGGGTGTTGTCGCCGAAATGGCTGATTACGTCATTGTGATGTATGCAGGCAAGATCGTCGAGGAAGGCGAAGTGGTACAGCTGTTTAATCATCCCAAGCATCCTTATACACAAGGGTTACTAAAATCCAAACCGGTGCTTAATCAGCGCCAAGAGGAACTGTATTCCATTCCCGGGCAGGTACCTAATCCGCTGGAGCTGACGACTTCCTGTTATTTTCATGACCGCTGTGGGCAGTGCATGGACATTTGTCGTGTAAAGGAGCCTACATTAAAAGAAGTTTCAGCTCAGCAGAAAGCATCCTGCTGGTTATATGAGGAGGCGGTTGTTCATGGCTGAGCCGTTGTTGGAAATAGACCGCTTAAAAACGTACTTTCCGGTGAAGTCCGGATTTATGAACCGTACTTCAGGACATGTGCGGGCGGTAGACGATATCAGCTTTACGATCCGTCAGGGTGAAACCTTCGGATTGGTAGGGGAATCGGGGAGTGGTAAAAGCACGGTGGGCCGCACGATTGTTAAATTGACGGATAAAACGGACGGTACCGTAAAATACAAAGGGGTGGATCTACACAGCTTGTCAGCCAAAGGGATGCAGGAACTTCGTCCCAAAATTCAGCTGATCTTTCAAGACCCATATAGCTCGCTGAATCCGCGTGTACGGATTGGTGATGCCATTGGTGAGGCGCTACTGGATCACGGTATAGCAACGAAGGAGGAGGTCCGGCAGATTGTGCTGGACGTGCTCAAGCTATGTGGATTGTCAGAGTATCATATCGACCGTTTTCCCCATGAATTTTCGGGAGGTCAACGCCAACGGATCGGCATTGCCCGAGCGCTGGCGCTTCAGCCGGATCTAATTATCGCTGATGAGCCGGTATCAGCGCTGGATGTGTCCATACAGGCGCAGATTATTAACCTATTCGCCAAATTGCAGGCCGAACGGGGTCTGACATATTTGTTCATCTCGCATGATTTGAGCGTGGTGGAACATTTGTGTTCCCGTATTGGCGTGATGTATTTAGGCTCCATGGTCGAAACGGCATCGCGTGACGAGCTATTCGGGAATCCGTTGCATCCGTATACGAAGGCGTTGCTGTCGGCTGTACCTATTCCGGTGCCGAAGCTGAAGAGAGAACGTATTTTGCTCAAGGGGGATATTCCAAGTCCGGTTAATCCGCCTTCGGGCTGCAAGTTCCATACTCGCTGCCCCTTTGCAATCGACCGTTGCTCCAAAGAGATTCCACTCTATCGTGAGGCTCGTCCAGATCACTGGGTAGCTTGCCATTTGGCTGAATGAACAAAGTCAGTCAGCAAATTTTAAAGCCGTTGAAACGGCAGACCGTTCACAAGAGTGAAGGGGGCTGCTGTTTCAACGGCTTTTTAATGTCGTGATTCAAACCGCTTGGGTTGACAACACACCTGGAGCAGCGTTATATTAAATAGTAATAGTAATGATTACTATTTAAGGTATAAAATCATGTCCATATCCGTGTTCATCATTCTCGCGGTAGTGATGGTGAACCTTCATGATTGGCATATATCACAAGGAGGAGCTTTACATGGCCAAGAAGTCAAAAGTCGTAAAAGAGAAGAAACGCCAGGATATTGTAGCTAAATATGCGGACCTGAGACGTGAATTGAAAGCAAAAGGGGACTACGAAGCTTTGCAAAAGCTTCCGCGTGACTCATCTCCAACCCGCCTGAAAAGCCGTTGCGAGCTGACAGGCAGACCTAGAGGATACTTGCGCAAATTCAAGCTGTCTCGTATCGCGTTCCGCGAGTTGGCACATAAAGGCCAAATTCCAGGAATTACGAAATCAAGCTGGTAAACAGGCACTTATGTCGATCGTCAGCGCATGGAGATTATCTGTGTTGTTAACCTGAGGGTATGTCTGATAGAAGGTTGTAACGGGAATGCTTCATGTCGTAGGGGGACATGGGGCATTCCTTTTCCATGGAAAATATTATCGTTTGTATTGATTCTCCTCAGATGGTTAGGTAGAATATGGACGGGTTAAAAATATACATAACAAACGATTACATAATGTGGATATATCAGATTATGTATACCTCAGGAGGAGCTACAAGATGGAAGTGAAACAGAGAGAGGACTCCTTTTGGAGTATGGTCAAAAAAGGAAACAAATCCTCGGGCTCGGCGGCGTTAGGTAATACCGGCATTGCTCTGATTAAGGGGATTGCTTTTGCCTTGACAGGCAGCGGCTCTATGTTTGCTACGATGATGCATTCCATTGCGGATGCAGTGAATCAAATGTTTGTATTCGCGGGCAGTGTACTGGCAGAGAAAAAACCGACAAAACGCTTTCCTACCGGCTTTGGACGAGTGATTAACCTGTTTTGTATGGTTGCCGTTATTGTTGTAACGATTATGGCCTATGAAACCGCATTGGAAGGCATTCATTTGCTGCAGCATCCAGCTGAATCTACACATGGATTTTGGATTAATGTAGTAGTGCTGATTTTGTCACTAGTGGTGGACGGATTTGTATGGAGCAAAGCGATGAAAGAAGTGCTGCATGAATCCAGAGTAGAAGCGAAGGGGCTAAGCATTTTCACCACTGCGTTCCGCCATGTGGGGCGTGCTGCACCGCCAACTCGTCTGGTATTTTATGAGGATCTGGTAGCAACAACGGGTGGAGTACTTGCTCTGCTAGCAGTGGTGGTCACATCGCTGACAGATTTTAAACTGCTGGACGGAATTTCGAGTATACTCATCGGTTGTCTGATGGTCGGTGTTGCTTTCCGGGTCGGTTACGACAACATGGTAGGCTTGATTGGTGTATCTGCTCCTCCTGATATCGAAGAACGTGTGGCTTCCATTATTCTAGCAGATACACATGTAACGGATATTTATCAAATGCGTATTTTACAGGAGGGACGCTACTATCACGTGGAAGGGTTGATTGAGCTTACACCGGGCATGACGCTGGCAGATGCTGACGATATTAAATTTAGAGTCGAGGACGCTTTGCTACGTGATCCTAATATCTCAGATGCAGCATTGGGTATTCTGGAAGATGACGGGATTAGAAAGTGGAAACAAGAGAAACCCACAGTTTAGAAAAAATGATCAAAGCGAATCTGGACGGGGATTGGCAATAGTGTAAAATAAGAACTTCCATGACCACAGCAACGGGGCATGGAGGTTCTTTTACTTTTTCTCAATTGTTTTACTACCCCTTTGAATTTAGGATGATTGTTAGATACAATGAAAGCGTTAACAAAAAAGAAGGTGAAACAAATGCTTCTCATGGGGAGGAAATGCAAATGAGTCTTCTGAGGGAGGCTTGGCCTGCTTCGCGGCTCGTTAAGGCGCTGGCTGGCGGCATGCAGGATTCAGCAAGGCAACGGTTAAGGAGTAATTGGACAAAAAGGCTGCGGACGACTGTCTCTGAGCCGATATACGCCGAACTTTGGATGGATATTGTGCGTGTCTGTAAAGATAATCGGGAAACATCATGGCCTGAACTGCCGTTGTCTCTGTTTCGGGAATTTACTAATACAGGAGAGCGCAAGCCGTATGAGGATGTGTACTTTGAACGGCGTGGACGACTGGTTGCTATAGTGCTTGAAGCTGTTGTCAAGCCGGAGCCTCGAAAGATGAAAGAGGTGGAAAGCGGTCTGCTGGACATATGTAGCAAGTACACATGGGCGCTTCCTGCACATGTCAATGAAGAGGACACAGTAACACCGCCTTGGCAGCAGGTGGATTTATTCGCGTCCGAAACAGCACAAACGCTGGTTGAAATTTTATTGCTGCTAGGAGAACAACTGGCTAGCCATGTGGTCGCTCAGGTGCACGAAGAGATTGAACGTCGTGTGCTGGAACCCGTTTTTTGGAAGCCTCGTCATTTTGGATGGGAAACCGCAGATCATAATTGGTCGGCAGTATGTGCTTCCGGTTGCGGAATTGCAGCATTGCTGCTGGTAGAAGACGACTTTTCCAGAGCGGTAGCCATCGAGAGTATGCTGGGCGCGCTGGATTGTTTTTTGGCAGGCTACAGAGAGGACGGGGGATGTCCCGAAGGAGTAGGTTACTGGGTGTACGGCTTTGGTTATTTCACTTATTTTGCCGATATGCTGCGTGAGTTTACCGAGGGAGCTGTGGATATTCTGAACTCGGAAAAGGTTAGGCAAATCGCAGCCTTTGCAGAGCGGGTTCATCTGTCGGATGGTATTTTCGCTAATTATTCGGACAGTAGTGAAACGGAACGATTGCCTTCCGGACTCATTTCTCATTTGAATTCTTTGCAAGGAGGACCATCTACACTCCCTTTCCGCGTACCTGGTCTGTTGGAAGACCCCTGTCGCCGCTGGGCTCATGTATTGCGCAACTTGGTCTGGACGAATCCTCTGGCATTCGGGAGCGGTGAGACCGTTACCAATTATTTGCCGCAACTCGGTTGGCTGATGTGCCGCAGCTGCAGTTCCAGCCATAGTGGACCCGAAAGCCAAAAGGGTGAATCAGGTGTCATGCTTGCATTTTCAGCGAAGGCTGGGCATAACAATGAACCGCACAATCATAACGATCTTGGACATTTCATCCTTCATGGCGGTGGCGAAAATATATTGTGCGATCTGGGAGCAGGCTTGTACACGAAAGCCTATTTTTCATCGGGACGAGAGTCGATTATTAATATCTCCTCCGGCGGTCATTCCGTGCCTGTCATCAATGGGACTATGCAGCAATCGGGCGCACAGGCAAAGGCGGCTGTGCTGGATATTGCTTTGGATGAGCAGGAGGAGGTACAGACGGGCACAAGGCTTAAGCTTGATTTGACATCTGCTTATCCTGTAGAAGAATTGGCAGTCTTCACCCGCTCCTTTACATGGAATGTGCTGGAGGGAAACGAGGGGGCAAGGCTTACCGTCACAGATCATTTTGAGTTTGAAACGTCTGGCGTGAGCATGAAGTCACGGGATGTGGAGGAGCTTTTGATCAGTCGTATTCAGCCTAATCTGGGAGCAGGCTTCGTGGAATGGAAGGGAGCGAACGCAGGGGTCAGGTTAGATTATGATGCCAGCGTGCTGTGGGCGGGGTTGGAGGCTGTGAAGCACATAGATCATGACGGAGTTCCTTTTGTGTTTTATAAAACATCGCTGCAACTGGACTCCAATCAATGGAATGGTTCTGCAAGCGTAGATTGTAATCTGTTTTTTACCATACATTAATTTTCATTTTGAATGGGAGGCAGACAGGATGAATAAGCTGCAGACAGGCAGCGTGTACCCTTGGCAGACGGAGCTGGAGAGATTTATAGAACAGGTGGAAAGCGCGCCAAATCGAGTGAATGACGGTTGGACTCACCAACATAAGCTGGCTGTGCTGGAAAAGCTGGTTCGCGCATATGCCCTGCATCAGGACGAAACCGGAGCTATCATTGACCCCCATTCTGAAAGTGAACGGTACTACTCCACCCCCTCCTATGCGTTGGCTGCGGCGGTGTTGGTCAAAGAAGGTCGGCATGATTTACTGGAATCTGCTGCTGCGGCCTTGACGCATAGCATAGCTTGTGTAGTGGAGGAAAAAGCGCCAGATCACCACCCAGACTTTTTTCCAATTATGATGATGGGAGCGTATCGGCTCCTTAAAAATCTGCTGCCAGAACAAGCCATGGCATGGAAGCAGCAACTGAGCAGAATTCAGCCGGAGCAGACCTACATTTTTACGATGAGCAAAATGAAAAATCCGAACCGGATGATCAACTGGAATGCGATTATGATTTCCGGCGAGTTTTTGCGTGCAACGGAAGGAATTGCAGCCGATTCGGAATGGATGGAGACGTATATCCGCAGCTACCATTTGCCTCGTTTTACCGGGTTGGGCCTGTATCAGGATGGTCCGTTGGATCGGCCCAATAGCCCATTTGCCTACGATATCGTTACACGTTTTCATCTGGGCGTGATGCTGGAGAACGGATATGATGGCAGCTGCGCACTCGAACTGCGTGACCACCTTCGCAAGGGGGCGCTCAGCACATTACTGGCGCTATCCCCGCACGGGGAAATTCCGCCGCGTGGAAGAAGCGCCCAGCATCAGTGGAACGAATCGGCGGCGGCCTTTGTCTTTACAACACATGCACAGCAGGCTTTTACAGCAGGAGAGCATGGGCTCGCAGGTGCGTTCCGACGGGCAGCAGATCTATGCTGGCAAGCGATTAGCCGCTGGCAGACGGATGAAGGAAAGCTGCATATCGTCCGCAACCATTATTCGCCCGAGGCACGGCATGGCTTTGAGGTGTACTCGAATCATACCTGCTACAGTCTGTGGACGGCGGCTGTGCTGGCCCACACCCTTCTACATGGGGAGGAGATGGATCGCATTTCCCCAACCTTCATCCCGGCGGAGATCGGCAGCCGGGTGTTGGCAACGGATGGCTGGTTCCAGACTGTCATTGCAGCCGTAGACGGGCAGCAAATGCTTGTGCAAACATCGGTCAACGACCCGTACAATATTCCGGGCATCGTGCGTATTCAGCAGTCTGCGCTGCCGTCGCTGATCGGTCCGTCCTCAGCAGGTCATGCAGACCGCGGCTTTACAGGCTTCGCGGAGGGAGATATTTTCCCGTTGAGCTATACCCCGGCCTGGCAAACGGAGGACGGAAAGTGGCACAGCTTGTCGGAGGGCATTCCCGGTACACTGGAGTTCGACCGGGATGGAGGGATTGACCCGCAGGATGGTGGAGGAACCGTACAGATGGAACAAAGCTCAGCGTCTGACGGAGCAACGGATTTTACACTCCTGTGGGAAGGCCCATTCCCGGGAGTGAGGGAAATCCGAACGCATTATCGTCAGGTACCCGGCAAAATTGAAGTGGCGTATGAGCTTCAAGGCAATATTCAGAATGTAGGGGCACTTATTCCCCTAATGGCGTACGACGGTCGGGAGCGCAGTGTTATTCATCATGTCATGTCAGCTGGGAAAGAAACGGAAAGCATTCGAGTAGAATACGCAGGTGCAAGCCTTGAAGTCATCCCGACGACGGAAGGAACGAATGTGGTCTGGCCGGAAGAATTAGCTTCTGTGGCCTGTCGGAATGGTTTACTTAAGGGAGCGCGTCTGGAATGTGAAGGTAATCGCATTTCCTTTATCATTCGGTTACCTGAATAGATAGAGCTGGAGCCATAAATATGGTTTAACATGTGGAAAAAGGAGAGGAAAAAGAAATGACGAAAGCAGAAGCGTGGCTGGAGCAATCGTGGGAGCTGGCTTTGGATAAAACGCTTGCCTTGGCGGCAAGACTGGGGGACGCTTTTCCACATGTTGCAGAGGGTGGACGTTATGATAATCGTGAAGAAGCGTGGTGGACAGCAGGCTTTTATCCGGGACTGCTATGGCTAGCCAATCGGGCGCGTCCTGACAGTGTGGCTGCCGGGATTGCACAGCGGTGCGAGGGTCGTTTGGAAAAAATACTCTATAATAGCGAAGCTGTAGACCATGATCTTGGCTTTATTTGGCTGCTCAGCGGCGTGGCCGCCCACCGATTGAACGGAGATTCTGAGTCCAGAAGACGTGGGTTATTGGCTGCCAATCTGCTGGCTGCCCGTTTTAACGTGAATGGCCGTTTTATTCGTGCGTGGAACTTCCCCTCGAAGGACATGGATACCCGGGGCGTTGCGATTATAGACAGTATGATGAATCTACCCCTGCTTTATTGGGCTTCGGAGGAAAGCGGAGATCCGCGTTTTGCCGCTCTCGCTGTGCAGCATGCAGATACCGTAGCACGTGAATTTGTCCGTTCGGATGGCTCTATCGCACATGTGATCGAATTCGATCCGGAGATTGGAAAAAAGGTCGCCGAGCATGGTGGACAGGGATTTGCTCCCGGTTCTGCCTGGGCACGTGGCACGGCTTGGGCTTTGTATGGTTTTACGCTTTCGTATGGGTACACGCGCGATTCGCGTTATTTGAAGGTGGCCGAGAACACGGCTGACTTTTTCCTGTCCCAGCTGGGCGATGCTTGCCTGCCTGTGTGGGATTTTAGAGCAGAAGAAGAGCACCGCGGGGCATGGGATTCATCGGCGGCGGCAATTGCGGCCAGTGGTTTGCTGGAGCTGGCAAAATATTCGACGCGTGCAGAGCATTTTACAGAAGCTGCAGCATCTATCCTCGAGGGCTTGCATCATACGTGTACGGCGTGGGGCGAGGAGCATGAGGGATTGCTGATGAACGGGACTGTACATTATCCTGAGCAAAAATACATCAACGTTCCCATTATCTATGGCGATTATTTCTTTGTCGAGGCATTGGCAAAGCTGCGCGGAGAAGAAGGTTTGTTTAGTGTTGAATGCAAAAAAATATAGTGTATAAGCGTGCAAGAACGAACTCATTTTAATCATACGGTCGTTTGTCAGATTTACGGAATGAATTGTGAAGCAGCGTGTGTGTAATTTCATTTACATATACGCTGTTTTTTTATGCATGAAAAGGCTGGATTTATTTCGATGCCAAAGTACTACTTATAGGGGGTTAAGAGATTGTGGCTGAGCTTATTTTGTACCCAATCAGAGAAAAATCATTGATATAAGCTCTTAACTCCTATGAAAATTTTCATTTTGATGCATGGAAATAGGTCCTTTTACTTGTTTAAGAGCATTTACTCGTAAATTGACAATATAGGTGGGTAACCGTATGATATCTTTTTGTGTAAAGGAATAAACTGGATTTTAAATCTCATTTGCAAAAGGAGTTATACATATCATGACAGCAACAAGTGATTGTACAAAAAGAATATACGGAGGATTTTGGATAAGAACGGCAGCGTTTGTGATTGATCTGATCATCCTTACTGCCATAGTCCTTTTAGTAGGGGGCGCAATTTACATTATCCCAGATCTTCTGGGCATAAAGGAGACGGGTTTCATACAAGTACTGCTTATGTTGTGGCCGCTGATCTTATGGCTCGTAGTGCCATGGTTGTACTGTGTGTTATGGGAATCATCGAAGGTAAGAGCAACACCGGGTAAGCTGGTGTTCTCTTTAATTGTTGTAGACAAGGAAGGAAAGCGTCTTGGATTCTTACATGCCTCAGGACGTTATTGGATTAAAGCCATTTCTTTTGTAATTGCTCATATTATTTATATTGTGGTTGCTTTTACTGCCAAAAAACAGGGACTCCACGATCTTTGTACCAACACCTTTGTTGTGAATAAAAAGGAGTTGCAGCACATGAGCAGCAATTGTCCTTCACTCCAGTAGCTTCAAATATCATGAATTAAGGAAATTTCCGTTGCAGAAGATGGGTCTATTATGTAATATTAAGTGAATGATAATGATTATCATTTTCTATAGACTATATAACTTGGAGGATACATCCATATGCTACATGTAAAAAAATCGACCAAACTCCCTATACTGGCGGGAGTACTGCTCATTATAGCCGTTGTACTATCAGCTTGTAGCTCTCAAGGAAATGTTGCCCAAACTTCCCCTACAGCAGGACAGGCTGCAAACAGCACGGTTCAAAAGGAAGAGGCATCAACAACGCCGACCACCCGAGAATATACAGACTCTCAAAAACGTAAAGTAACGATTCCGGTAAATCCACAGCGGATCGTTTATGTAGGCAGTGATCCGGGGGATTTGCTTGCCTTGGGTGTACGTCCAGCAGGTGCGAGTCTGAGTGTCATTCAGTCACAAATTGTGTATGCGGACCTTACCAAGGATATTACCGATGTAGGCTACCCAGTGAATCTGGAAAAAGTGACGATGCTGAAACCGGACCTTATTCTTCACGACAATTGGGATGAAAAGGCGATTGATACGTTAGCTAAAATTGCACCTACCGTGGCTCTTCATTCCGACCAGGCAACTTTTGAACGTATGCAGGAGCTAGGTAAACTTCTTGGAAAAACTAAAGAGGCAGACCAATTCAAAACCTTATATGACGAGAAGGCCAAACAAATGAAGGCCAAGCTGGATGTTGACATTAAGCCAGGAGAGACAGCGACGGTGTTGTTAGTTATGGGGAAGAACCTGTATGTTATGGGACATCAGGGTGCATCCGTGTCCTTGTATGATGTGCTTGGCTTTAAACCGGCTCCCAAGGTACAAACAGACCTGATTGATAAAAAAGAGCGCTTTGCTACCATTTCTAACGAGGTGCTTCCTGCATTTATCGGGGATGAACTATTTATTCTGTCGGATCAGAGTAAAGAAACAGTTGCAGTTACTAATAATCTGATGAACAGTGAAATATGGAAGACCATTCCCGCGGTTCAAAACAAACGGGTATATACACTCGACAGCTCATGGAATTTTGATGATGCCATCACGAGAGAACGGCTTCTTGAACAAATTCCAGATTTGATGAAGCAAAAGTAAACATGGAACCAGCCAGTGCCTGAAAGCATTAGCTGGTTTCTTTGTTTTCTCATTATGCTATGAATAATTCCCTTGCTTAACCTATCTCTTATCAAGCTTTCTCCACCAAATCCTTCGCCAAATCCTCCTCGTAGCGTACTCACACAAACGAACCCTGATGTCCTTTATTTATAGAATTTCATGGCGAAATAAAAAATGTAAGCTGTTCTTACAGTTTTCATGTTCTTTTTAGCTTGTTTTGCGTTATAATGAAAGGATGCACATTATGAACGAATTGGAGGCACAGCCCGATTGACTACTTACCCTTTTGCCTTTGATCCGTCCAAGCCGTTTATTGAGCAGGCAAGTGACTGGATTGCGGATGTATTTTATGAAGTTTTGCCTGAAGTCGGCTTTGAGGTTCGGGATGAACAAATTTATATGGCATTCCAGCTAGAACGTGCCTATAAGGAAAAAAAGACCATTTTTGCAGAAGCAGGTGTGGGCACTGGTAAAACGCTGGTATACCTGCTGTACGCTATTGCATATGCTCGATACATGAGAAAACCGGCGATTATCGCCTGTGCGGATGAATCGTTAATTGAACAATTGGTAAAGCCGGAAGGGGATATCGCCAAGCTGGCACGGCATTTGAGTCTGACGATTGATGCCAGATTGGGGAAGTCGCCGGATCAGTATATTTGCCTGAATAAGCTGGATGAGGTGCGAGGCGGACTGGATGAGGACGCAGATGTTTTCCGTGATATTTATCAGGAACTGCCGGATTTTGTTCATTTTCCAGATACGTTACAGTCCTTCACTCCTTACGGAAATCGGAAGGAGTATCCCGAGCTAACAGATGGACAGTGGAGCAGACTCGGATGGGATGTATTTCAAGACTGTCTCGTTTGCCATCAGCGCCATCGTTGCGGTCAGACGTTGTCTCGTGATCATTACCGCAAAGCGGCAGATCTGGTCATTTGCTCTCATGACTTTTATATGGAGCATGTATGGACCTACGAAGCGAGAAAGCGCGAGGGTCAGCTGCCGTTGCTGCCGGAGCACAGCTCTGTCGTCTTTGACGAAGGGCATCTGCTGGAGACAGCGGCACAAAATGCACTTACCTACAAGCTTAAGCACGCTCAGTTTGAGTCTATTATTACCCGACTTCTCGAGGGGGAAGTGCGAGAATCTTTGGCAATGACGATCGAAGATGCGATCTCCCAAAGTGAGGTTTTGTTCGCTGCGCTTGATAAGAACAGTCAGCCTGTACAGGGTTCTAATCGCAAGGAGTTCATCCTGAATGAGTCGCTGATTCGAGAGGTAAACCGCTTTGGTGAATTGATCGGCACGATCGAAGAAGAGCTTGTATTTGAAAGCGGGCTATTCTCTTTGGATGAGTATCAAGTCAAAATTGTGGAAGAACATTTGGAAATGATTCAAACCGCATTGGCTTTGTTTAAGCGTCCTGAACTTCTCATTTCGTGGGTGATGGAGGATCAGGATGGGTTAACGCTTGTGGTTATGCCGAAGATGGTAAAAGAGATTCTCAAAGAACGAGTATTTGCGCAGCATATACCAATCGTATTCTCTTCAGCTACGCTTTCCGTAGAGAGCTCTTTTGACTATATGGCACAGAGTCTCGGTATTGAAAATCCGCTAACGTTTTCTGTTGCTTCACCTTATGACTACAGCGATCAGATGCAAGCTGCACTGTACCCGTTGCAAGTGGGGCATGATCCAATCCAGAGAGCGCTGACACTGCTGGAGAAATCGCAGGGAAGAGCGCTTATCCTGTTTCCTTCACAGGAGGAACTGGCTGCATTCAAGAAGGATCTCGTTGCTTACCCGGAGGCATCAGCCTATCGTTTTCTGTACGAAGGTTCGGCTGAAATCAGCCATCTGATCTCAGCTTTTCAGAATGATGAGGAAAGTGTGTTGTGC
This sequence comes from Paenibacillus sp. FSL R10-2748, assembly GCF_038005565.1. Lineage (NCBI taxonomy): Bacteria > Bacillati > Bacillota > Bacilli > Caryophanales > Paenibacillaceae > Paenibacillus > Paenibacillus sp. FSL R10-2748. Next base: position 82,058 of record NZ_JBBOTK010000001.1, on the reverse strand, counting down.
GCTGTTACATTATGGGAAGGATTGGATATTCCTGGACCTTCTCTGTCGCACGTCATTATCTGGTCACTGCCATTTCCTCCGAATGATCCGGTTTTTACGGCTCTGCGCAAGGATGCAGCAGATCCGTTTATTCAGATAGATATGCCTCACATGGCACTTAGACTCAGACAAGGCATAGGGCGTTTAATTCGCTCGCGTAATGATCGAGGCTGGATATCCATCATGGGCCAGGATTTGAGACGTCAAGAAGTACGCACACAAGTTGAACAACTACTGCCTGCGGGCGTAGAATGCACCGTAATTGAAGGAAACCCGGAGGGAATAAAAACATGTTGAATTTTACAACGTACACAGTAGATCAGATTAAAGATGCTTTTGGTATTTTGACTGGACAGCGTTATGAATTTATCATTGATGTAGAGGTAGAGGAGGACGACGAGCTATACACTGAAAACGGACTGTATATCCGTTGTCTTTATTTAGTAGACGAAGAAAAGACGGGACTGCTAAAGTATGAATTAATTGAAAAAGTAACGAATAGTTACATTGATCTTGAACTTGAAGATGATGAGCTGCAAGCTGTTGAGAACTTCTGTAAAGAACATGTACAGGATGAAACAGTGAAGTAACAGTATAGAACACTTAGCTAGCACAGCTGGTGTATAGCTAACATATAATGAAGATATCAAGGAGTCCTGACATGATCAGGCTCCTTTTTTTATGGTCAAATGAAGAGAACTTATTTGCTCTAGCGCAGTCTATCCCACACATTCACCATAAACAGCACAGTCCCCCCCGCGAGTAACACCCACCCTATGGTGATCCACACTCCAGCCTCTGGAACCTCGTAAATTTCACCTATAATCGCCAATATCAACACAGGCAGACCGATATTATGCATCCAAAAATGGATATGTGCCAGAATAGTAACTGAAAGTGCAGGAAAGGTCACATAGATCAGACCTATAATTCCAAGTGCAATCCAACCTAACAAATGGATATGAGACTGAACATTGGACAGACTGTAATCACCCGACACGCCAATAATTACACTAAGCAGCACACTGAGGGCAAAATATACGGCAGCTATCTTCAGAAATTGCTTTCCCATATATGAACTCCTTCTTATGTTGCACGGGGATATTTTGTGACATCTTCTCTATCATATCGAGCAAGCAGGCAGGGTGTGTGGGTATTGTGACTGGTCCATTTGACAAAAGCTTCAAATACACATAAAATCTTATTGCATCAATACTTACCGTATTACTGTGTTTTCTCGGAGATGATAGCGAACTTCTCCGACAATAGGCGTTAATTTTTGACCATTGGTTTATTTTGGATTCGCCATTAAAAGGAGCTTGAAATTATGAATGTATATCAAAATACCCTTGAACTCATCGGACGTACGCCATTAGTGGAGCTGAGCAGCTATTCTCTACCGAGAGGAATTCGCCTGTTTGCGAAGCTGGAGTTTATGAATCCCGGCGGCAGCGTAAAGGATCGGGTAGGTAAGGCTCTAATTGAAAAAGCATTAAAAACAGGTCAGCTGAAGCCAGGTGGGACATTAATTGAAGCAACAGCAGGCAACGCAGGTATTGGTCTTGCGATGGCGGCGCTTCATTATAATATCTCGGTTATTTTTGCTGTGCCTGAGAAGTTCAGCCAAGAGAAGCAGGACCTGATGAAGGCATTGGGAGCACGCATCGTTCATACCCCGACAAGTGAGGGGATGAAAGGAGCTATCGAAAAAACAAAAGAATTGGCTGCTGAAATAAAAGATGCATACTTGCCACGGCAATTCAGTAATCCGGATAATCCCGAGGCATATTATACGACAATGGGACCTGAAATATGGAACGATCTGGACGGCAAAGTGGACGTATTTGTGGCAGGTGCAGGCTCGGGGGGAACGTTTATGGGAACCTCGCGTTATCTTAAGGAACAAAATGCAGCCCTTAAAACGGTCATCGTGGAGCCGGAAGGGTCCATTTTGAATGGCGGCGAGTCAGGTCCACATAAAACGGAAGGAATTGGCATGGAATTAATCCCTGAATTTGTGGATAAAGGATATTTTAATGCCATTCACACCATTAGCGATGTTGATGCTTTTGACCGTGTCAAGGAACTGGCTGCACGTGAAGGTCTTCTCGTTGGCAGTTCTTCAGGGTCTGCTTTACATGCCGCTTTACTGGAAGCCGAAAATGCACCGGATGGCGCACATATTGTTACCATTTTCCCGGATAGCAGCGAACGTTATCTGAGCAAAAAAATATATGAAGGCGGGATATAAAATGAAACGCAAAACAAAACTGATTCACGGCGGGCTTCCTACCGATCCCCATACAGGCGCGGTTAACGTTCCTATTTATCAGGTAAGCACTTATGAGCAAGAGGAAATTGGCGTCCATAAGGGATACGAATATTCGCGTACAGGCAATCCGACCCGGTTTGCTCTGGAGGAGCTGATTAAGGATCTGGAGGAAGGAAAGCGTGGTTTTGCTTTCGGTTCGGGTATGGCAGCAATCCATGCGGTATTTTCACTGTTTAATGCAGGGGATCATATTTTGCTGACCGATGATGTATACGGAGGCACCTACCGTATTGTAAGCAAAGTCCTCAGCCGTATCGGAATTGAGTCCACATTTGTGGATACGACTGACCTGGAAGCCATCTCCAAAGCAATTCGTCCGAATACGAAGGCATTGTATGTCGAAACGCCAACGAACCCGCTTTTGAAGGTTACGGATATCCGCGCTGTTTCGGAGCTTGTAAAAAAACATGATCTTTTATTGATCGTCGACAACACATTTGCTACCCCTTATTGGCAGACGCCAATTACACTTGGGGCTGATATCGTCATTCACTCTGCTACCAAGTATTTGGGCGGCCATAGCGATGTTGTAGCCGGTCTGGCTGTTGTGAACAGCGACGAGCTGGGAGAACAACTTCATTTTCTGCAAAACGCCATTGGTGCTATTCTCGGCCCGCAAGATTCTTGGTTATTGATCCGAGGTATTAAAACATTGGGTCTGCGTATGGAAGCGATTGAGCAAAATGCAAAGGAAATTGCAGCCTTTTTGGAAAAACATCCGAAGGTTAGCAAAGTGTACTATCCTGGACTGGAAAGCCATGCACAGCATGAACTGTCCAAAATCCAGGCCGAAGGCTTTGGCGGCATCATTTCCTTTGATGTAGGTAGCGACGCTAACGCGGTTGCACTTCTGAAAAAGGTGAAATATTTTACACTGGCTGAAAGCTTGGGAGCGGTTGAAAGTCTGATTAGTGTTCCGGCACGTATGACGCACGCCTCTATTCCAGTAGAACGTCGTGCAGAGCTAGGTATTACCGAAGGTTTGGTGCGGATTTCGGTTGGGATTGAAGATCTGGAAGATTTGATCGAAGATTTGCAGGCAGCATTGTAAGAAAATAATCGTAATGTTCAAGAGAGGTAGCTGAGGCTGCCTCTTTTTTTGTGTATTGTAGAATAAAGTATTGCTTTCCCTTAATAACCGAGTATAATACTTGGTAATAGATTGAGCCATAAGGAGAGAGACCCTATGAAACAGATAAAAACACGCAGTTACCTGCAGGTAGATGACTATCTGGATCTTCTTAATTATGCGAAACAATTGAACGATATAGAGTGGCAACAGGAGCTCAAAGAAGCCCTGCGGCATCAATTGCTGGAGAATGGCAAAGAGACTAAAGATTCTGAGATTAATACGCTGTGGCGGCATTTTGATCAGATTAACGATGAATTGCTGAGGTTGTTTGATCTCTTACGAAATAGTAATAACGCGGCGGATCGAAACTCGTGGAGCGAACAGATTTGGGAGCTAAAGTTAGAACGCATTAAGTTGGAAAAGCAAATTCAAGCGAGTTATGCACATTTTTAAAATAGTAACTTCACCCTAAACATACTATACCCTAGTATTGTTAGCAACAATCATGGCAGCATTAAATAGGTTTTAGATATAGAAATTTTTAATAACGAAGTGAAGCACTCTGCTTTCTTCGTTTTTTTTGTTTTATCATAGCTACTTTTTTGAGAAGAACAGAGGAGTACGTAGAGGTAATAACGAATAGTTTTATATAGTTAAATTGAATGTTAAACGGAATATAACCGCGACTACGTCTCTGAGGAAACAAAAACCTGGAGGGGGAATGTTATGAGGTTCACACATCTGGAAAAAGCAACAACTGTGCTGTCGGATCATCCGGTACGTCTGAGGTCTGCTTATGCAGTCGGTCCGGTCATGCTCCCGGAAAATTGCGGTGTGGGCAGGGAATGGACAAGTTATTTTGCCCATGAGGAATGGAATTTGGAAAAGGCTTGTGATGAAGAAGGAGTAGAGCTTTCAGCCGGAGGAAAGGCAGCGTGCCGATTATTGACCGAGCTGGACCCTCGGACTGCCGAACTAAATCTAGGTGTTTTTCCGCCTTTGGCCGAACAAGAAAGGCTTTTGCTGGTTTCAAATCTTCGTTGTATGGCTGCACAGGAAGTGATTTTCAGACCCTTTGAAGGAACGGGACAAATTTGGATAGATGGCACACTGGTATATGCGGAATCCGGTCCTTTTCGCTTGTATCTGGAGGAAGGCGATCACACGGTAGTTATCATTGCTGCGTTTATTCCCGAGGAGGCCCGCTCTATTCGTATCAGTGGAAATCAGGTATGCGACGAACCAGATGTGACAGAACTGCAACGTGAATTTGTAGAGCGTAATATACGTTTTCATATGGCTTGGTTAGAGGTTGAGAAAAGTGCTGGCAGGGAGGGTGAAGACAGCCCGATCTTATTTTATTTACTGCGTAAGGATCGGATAGATCTTCCCTTAGATCAAACGTTATGGGTCGAGGTAACGAATGATGAAGGCATGAAGCTGGATCGCTTTCCAGCACATTGGGAGCAGGAGCAAAGCTATGACTGGGACGAGGAAAAGGCCAGGAATACGGGAATGCTGCACTTCACCGTTACATATCGGGATCATGAGGCTGTGGAGCATCATTTTGTGTATTCGGCACTTGTGCGGCCTTTGTCAGTCGTCGTGGAGGGCTTGCAGGAAGAGTATGACCGGTACATTCAAGCCCGCGCTATAGATATTCTTCATTCTGCGCAGAAAATACAAATAGAGGGCCTGCTTGAGGAATTAAAAAGGTTAACGGATTTGCCGGAAGATCCTTTTGAAATCTGGGATTACCGGGTTGTACGTGAATATATCAAGCTATTAAAACAAATCTTCACGTGTGGACATGCCGAACAGTCACACTCCCCGTCCTTACTTCAAGAAGAACACATCTTTTTGTCTAATGACGGAATTGGGGAAGGATTTTTTGTCTCCCGTTTGGATAATAGTTTGCAACGCTATACCATTCAGCTTCCCAGAAGCTATTCGACTGACCGACAGTATCCTCTGATCGTTCTGATGCCAGGCAAGCGATATGAACTGGGCTTGCCGGATTTTCAGAATCGAGGTTTTGGGCAAGGCTGGGAAGAGGAAGCTATATTCGTTACTTTTTCATGCCGTGGTGTAACGTTGGGCAGTTATATTGGAGAAGCTGCTTTTTTGGAGGCGCTGGATGTCATACTGCAAGCGTACCGAGTGGACGAAGAGCGGATCTATCTGACGGGTTATTCGAACGGAGCATATGCGGCCTGGGCGATGGCACAGGCTTATCCTTCTCGGTTTGCGGCTATTGCGGTTATCTCTGGAGCGCCACATCCCAAGCATCTGATAAATCTGTTGAATATGCCAATATTGAATGTATGCGGAGATCAGGATTACTTATTTGCACAAGCATACACAGCCCCTGTAACAGAGCTTCCATCTGATCATTTTAAAGGTGTCGTAGAGCGGCAGTCTAATCACTGGGATACGCATGAGCTGAGACTTCTGGACGGCGTACTGGGTTGGCTTATGCAATGGAAAAGGGATGTCGTACCTCAGCGTATTGCCTATCGGACGGAACGGGGCAGACATAACCGGGCTTACTGGCTGGAACTGACGCGAATGGATGAAAATGAGGAATATGCCGAGTTGTACGGTGAAATGAGTGCCACAGGTGAGTTGGATATTGAGGCAGTTCACGCCGAAGAATTTATCATTCATCTTTCTCAAGAGGTCATGCCCTTGGAATTGGCCCAAGTTCGTATCGGAGCCCGTATTTTCGTGTTGGACTTGCGGGAATACAGCCGCTTTCGCTTTGTTAAAACACACTCACATAAACGTCCCTCACCTGAATACCGTTTGATTGCCGAACGGGAGGAAGAAAGCAGTGAATGCTTTTCAAAAGAATCGGATGCCAAAAAGGAAATTGTGGATTCGAAAAGCGTGGGAAGAAACGTTTTGAGCCATGGTATGGGTGTGCTTGACGTTTATATGGATCGTCTTCACATTGTCCTTCCATCCAGCTATGCTACACCGGAGGAAGAGCAGGCGGTGAGACGGACGGCGAACGCCTTGGCTAGCCCACGAACAGCGACTTGGAATCCGTATATCGGTGTTCATTATCCGGTGGTGTCTTCCAATGATATTACAGAGGAAGCACTGGCTGATAGCAACGTGATATGTGTCACTTCGGGCTTGTCCAGACATGAGCTGCTTCAGAAGCACCAAGCTGATCTGCAAATTACATGTACGGAGGAAGGGTATACATTGGGCGGCGATTTTACGGCAGGCGAGTATTGTCTGTCATATATTCAACCTAGCCCATGGTCTGCAACCCAGCAAATGCTTGTCGTAGCGACCAATTCCCCCCGTATGTTGGGTAAAAACCTATTTATGCGCAGACTGATTATGCCTGGATATTTTAATGGTTTACACCCATATTTGAATAAAGAGATTATTGTGTATGATAGCAAGGGAGTGCGTGCTTTTAACTTTACTTCCATCAGACATGCGCAGCAAAAACTGCAAGGCCAATAAAGAAGACAGCTAATTAGACACGATAATCCTAAAATAAAAAAACGTCCGGAGTTGGGGAGGGGGACTGACCCCTTAGTGAGACAAATCAAAACTCCTTCAAGAGAGCTCAACCATGTCGAGATATGGAAGTAGCCTTGTGCGTCCACTTTATTGACAAAGCTAAAAAATGTGAATATCATCATAAACGTTTTGAATCCTTCTTCTATCCAGGGAAAGGCACATAAAGTGCACAGGAAAAGATTAATCTAGTCATGCAATCTATTAATATTCTTATAAGATATTTTTTTTGATCTATTTAGAGAGCAAATGCTCTCTCTCCGAAGGAGGGAAAACATAATGGAAAATTCATTTGAAAACAAGTCGGTTATTGTAACTGGTTCGAGTAAGGGGATTGGTAAAGGAATCGCCAAAGTCTTTGCTGAAAAGGGAGCTAAAGTAGCCATTATTTCTCGTAACCTAGATGAGGCCGAGATATGCGCTGCCGAAATCAGAGCATCCGGTGGATACGCGCAAGGCTTTAGAGGTGATGTCACGGATCGATCTTCTATGGAAATGATGGCACATTCAGTATCGGTGGCCTTTAGCGGCATTGATGTGTTATGTGCTAACTCAGGTATTGCCCCTATGACTACAATTGAAGAAATGGTTGCTGAAGAATGGGATAGCGTGATGAATACTAATGTGCGTGGAGCTTTATTTTCTGTACAGGCTTGTCTGCCATTCTTAAAAAAAGCTGAATATGGAAGAGTGGTGTTAACATCTTCGATTACGGGGCCGGCGACAGGATTTGTAGGATGGTCGCATTACGGTGCGAGTAAGGCTGCCCAACTCGGTTTTATTCGCAGTGCAGCGCTTGAGTTAGCTCCGTTTGGTATTACAATCAATGCGATCATGCCCGGTAATACAATGACTGAAATGATACAAACCTTCCCAGAATACATTGAAACCATGCTTCCAGCTATTCCATTGAAACGGTTTGGAACCGTTGAAGAAATGGGACATGCAGCTGCGTTTCTTGCCTCTAAGGAGGCTGGCTTCATCACGGGACAAACAATTATTATCGACGGAGGACAGAGCTTGCCTGAATCTTAATAAAAACAAGTTTGTACCAAGAGGAATAAAATGAATCCTTGAGTAGTCATACCCCTGTCAAGTAGACGAATGAAAAAAGCTAAGCTGCAAGCGCGTGCCGATACTCGATCGGGGCGCGCTTTTTGAGTTTATCCTGAAACCGCTGAGCTTCGCTCCGTCACCAGATTTGAATATCGCTTTTTAAGTAGTCCACCCCTGAGCTATCAAGTAATCTCGTTCTTCTTTGATACTGGAAAAGGAGGTACGTGTACGCCCCTTCATCGGGCTGGATGAACCCTTGCGCCAATCGAGCGGTTCAGCATTTCGAACCTTCTTCACCCAAACTTTGAGTTGGTTAGCCATACGAAAATCCCCTCCAGGTTCACTCATACCCTCATGGTAACACACAAGGTTTTTTTAGAGTGTCTACTTGAAGGGGATGATACCACCCAGGCGATCCTGACGGTTTTTTGCTGCTTTATTGCAGTGGTTTGTCATGGTAATGACGTCATATATAGAAGGGCGTTAGGACAGATCAGTTTTTATACTGCTCCATCAGGTACATGATCTTTACTTCATCGGCCAAATCTCCAAAGGGTTCTAACGGATTCTCTTGAATGATATGATATAAACGCTGGACTCGTTCCTTTGGCAGTTTGCGTACATATCTGGAAATGAAAGCGGCATGGGTGACTACGTAGCGCTTTTTACGGACAGCTGCACTGGCTACGCGGACGAGAATATCTTCGCCCCCTGCCAATTCCAGAATACGGCGCTCATAAAAGACTACGTATCGGAATGTCCGGTCCTTGATCAGCTCACGATTGAGTCTGGCAATCTCTCCGATATATCTGACCATAAGCGGCTCGAAGCTCTTGATCAGGAGAGGATCGAGCGTTAATTCCATGTCTTTGCGGAGAACAAAAGATTGCAGCAGGGCGACCTGCTGGAGCCTTATCCGATCATTGTGAATGAGTACAGCCATCTCACGCAGCATTTCATAGGAGACACGCTCACTGAGCTGCCGCAGGGCAACCGCGTTTTTATGATTAACGTTTAGTCCTTCCTGGATCTGCCCTATACGACCTCTGAACAGACGTATAAGCTGCCTACGCTGTTCATAAGGATAAATACCCTGCTGTAGAAGCACCAAGGGCAGCAGAAAGAACGCACCGACGATACCGCATAGAAACATTTGTTGCTGCGAGTGGCCGAAAAAAACAGTAGCGGCCAGCAATATGACGCCGACGGCAAGGTCTTTACGAAAATAACGTTTGGCTCTAAGTTTGGCATATTGCTCTACAGGAACTAGTGTATCCCGACCACATGATGTACATTTCTCTTCCCAAAGGGCGGTGAATTGTCCACAACGCTTGCAGACTCTTAGCTTTTGGAAGGCGTGCTCTGTGCGGGTAAATGGGCGAAATTGTACAGCTTGTTTGGAACTATTCATTGCGCTCACTTCTCCGGTTCAGCAGTGCCAGAAGCTCGGTGTCGATTTGTGTAATCGACGGGGCGCGTTTTTTATGTATATAGTAAATTAGTGATTTGATGGCGACAAAAAGAAACATAATCGCCAGACATCCGTATGAGATCATAGTGTACTTCCTCTTTCTGCTTGGATTTTTACTTCAATATTTTACATGGGCGGGTTTCGCTACTGTCATTTTTGTCGTATAAAGGAGAAGGCTGGTGCCCGATCGCCCTTGTTGGGGTATAATTATATCATTACTGCAGGATATTGGTAAAATCTCGCGGTATGACAGGCTTTTTGGTTGGATTCAGACCATTTGGGCAGTATTTTCAGCTGGCGTTCATGTAAAACTCATTATAATTTAATAGTAGGGGAGTACAACTGTAATTTAGAATGAGAATTAACCGGCAAAGGGGTACAAGCGATGTTTAGTAGAGACAGAAAATGGTTTTTGGTCATCGGAATCATATGTACAATGATCATGACCTCGATTTTGGCATGGCAGCCACAGATGGCGAATGCCGCTTCGCCCTCTGCTTCTAAGGTGGATGCGGTGCTGGTCGTCGATGTAAGTAATTCAATGAACACCAGTGATCCTGGGAAAATTGGCAATGAAGCCATGAAAATGTTCATTGATATGCTGTCGACGCAAAATGACAAGGTCGGGATTGTAGCGTATACGGATGTCGTACAGCGCGAGAAAGCCTTGCTTAATATTACATCCGAAGCGGATAAGCAGGAACTGAAGACGTTTATTGACGGACTGAACCGGGGGGCGTATACTGACACCTCCGTGGGTGTCAAGGAAGCGATCCGCATTTTGCAAGATGGTAAAACAGCTGGACATGCGCCTATGATCGTCATGTTGGCCGACGGTAACAACGATTTTAATAAGACGACAGGCAGAACCGAAAGCCAATCCGATCAGGATATGGCACAGGCTGTAGCCGAGGCTAAAAATAGCGGCGTTCCGATCTACACCATCGGCTTGAATGCAGATGGGAAGCTGAATAAAAACAAGCTTGCCGACATAGCGCAGCAAACGGGCGGCAAGTCCTTTATTACAAGCTCAGCGGATGACTTGCCGAACATTTTAAGTGAAATTTTCGCCAGCAATTTGAAGTTGAAAGTGGTGCCTTTGCAGTCCATTACGGCAAACGGCGACTATCAGGATGTAACGGTAACCGTACCGAACGATAGTGTGCTGGAGGCTAACATTTCGATCATGTCCTCGAAACCGGTGGATGCGAGACTGATAGACCCGTCGGGCAACACCAAGCCGATTCCTTCGAGCGATGTGCTGCTGTCCAAGTCCAAAAGCTACTCGCTGATTAAACTGCTCAAGCCTGTGGCTGGTGACTGGAAGCTCCAAGTCAAGGGAGTCCAGCAGGATCAGATTGATATTAATCTGGTGTTTAACTACGATCTGGAGCTGAAAATGGACGCACCGTCCGCCAAATCATACAAAAAAGGCGATGCAGTTCAAATTCGTTCCTACCTGACGAGCAATAGCCAGCAGCTTCAGGATCAGGAATTGTATGCGAATATGAATGCTGTTCTGAAGGTCAAGGATCTGGATTCCGGTACAACGAATGAGGTGCCGTTAACCAATGCAGGGGATTCTTTTACCGGTAGCTATACGATTCCAGATGAGCATGACTACGAACTAACCGTTAGAGCAGAGGAGAAGAGCTTCTACCGTGAAACACAGCCTGTAACCATCAGTGCTAAAGCAGGGGCGACGAGCGGTACGAATACAGGCACAACGCAGCCAACAACACCTGCTGAAAAGTCCAAGCTAATGCCACTCATTCTTTTAGGGCTGGGGCTGCTCATTCTGCTGGTTGCCGCATATTTCATCTGGAAGGCTGTCAAAAAGGCCAACCGTGGCTTTGTCGGTCAAATCGTACTGGAAATCCGGGATGAGAACACTGGCGAAAAAACGTATCCACAATACAAGAAGCTGAACACCTTCCGGGGCAAATTTAATCTGCACCAGTTGCTGCAACTGGCACCGGAATTTGCTGGAACCGACAAGGTCGTGTTCACACCAGCCAATCAGGATCGTATCATTGTGCGCAGTACCCCCGAGATTACGATTGAGAAATCCGGACGGGCTGTAGACACAGGCAACGGTCTTGAACTCAAAAACGGTGATCGTCTGACCATCCCGTTAGCCAGTGTGGACAAAACCATTTTACTGGAATTTATTTCAGTAAACAGCTAAACGAACCCTTAGGAGGTCATATCTATGAAACCAGTAGTTAGAGAGCATATCCAACAATTAGACGTATCACTCGGCGGGGGGATCGTAAGCGATAAGATCAGAGTTGATACTATTGATAATCCTATTTTAATTATCGGACTCGGAGGCACGGGAATTGATGCCCTTCTCCGCTTGAAATATCAAATTAACCGCAGATTCAAGCTTCCAGCAGATCCGATCTCCAAGAAAAAGAGCGATAAACCGGACAATGTGGAATTTCTCGCTTTTGAAACGAATGAACAAGACCGCAACAAAAAATACAAGGGGATTGGTTTGGACCCCATCAATGAGTTTGTACTGCTATCCAATGCGGAAATCGGCGGATTGCTGCAAAACCGCAGCATTCTTGAGCCGTACATTACCGATTGGCTGTCTCCAGAGCTGAGCATTACCGATGGTATGAATGGGGCGGCAGGGGTACGTCAGGCAGGACGATTGCTGTTGTTCACCAAAATCAATCAGGTCGTACAAAGCATTGACAAAAAAATCAAAACCTTGTCTGAAGGCACCAACAAGAAGCTTATGGTGTTCCTGCTGTCCGGTTTGTCCGGCGGTACAGGAAGCGGTACTTTCCTCGATATCTCATATATCGTCCGAGGAATTATTGAGCGTGACTATGGCTCTGCAGGTGTAGACCGTGTAAATACATTAGGTTATCTGTTTACACCGGATATTAATTTAGCGAACAAAAGCCTGAGCGAGCATACACGTGAATATATTAAAAAGAACGGCTATGCTGCACTGAAAGAGCTGGACTATTGGATGAATGTAGACAGCCGTGGTGAACGCTTTAAGCAGCAGTACGGAAATATTTTGGCCGTGAACTCGCCGCTTCCGCCGTTTAATCTGTGTCATCTCATTTCGGCCACGAATACGGAAGGCAAGCTGTTGGAAAATGCTTATGATTACTGCATGAATGTCACCGCCGAGAACATCACCAACTTTATGGCGAGTGAGGAAAAACAGTCAGGCGAAGAGTTTGCCATTCATGACTATATCAGCAATATCCGTACCAACATCGCACAAATGAATAAGGCCTATCCGGCAAACTACGATTACAATATTATCGGGGCTTCCTCGGCGGTACTGCCAATGGAGGAAATGACGACATATCTGGCCTATCGAATGTTTGGCAAAATGTCCAAAATGTTTGAGCAATCGCCAAATCAAGAGGATGTAGAGAAGTTTGCCCGCAAGCTGGGCGTGGATCTGGATAGCATGATCAAAAACTTTGAATCCCGTGTACCTGAGCCGCTTCCGGGCTTTGAAAACAGTGAACGGTTGAGTTATAGCAATGTTGTTAAAATGCAAGTTGTCAATATGGACACCGAGCTGGAGCAAACGTTCCTGACGCGTGCCCGCGAAGAGTATATCAAAGCGAAGAAACAGCTTCCTGGCGAAATTACAGGACAGTTTACGGACCAAATCCGCCGGATGTTTCTGCATCCTGAGCAAGGGCCGTTTTATGTATCCCGCATGATTTATACTGAAAAAGGATTTAGCTTGCTGAAAATGCTGCTTTCATATGTTGAGACGTTGCGTGAATCACTGCACCGTATTCCAACGGACATTGAATGGGCGCGTGAGCAGGCGAACGAAAAGCTGGGCGATGCCAAGAGCGCGTTTGTGTCCAAGGATAAAAAGAAAAATGCGTACATTGAAGCGAAAATTAATGAATATTGGCTGCGGGCTGATGTGGAACGTACAGAGCAGCTCATTGAATTTTATGAAGACCTGTATGACCTGTTGAACAAGGAAAATAGCCGCATTTATAATGTATTTACTGAAATTTTGAACGCATTGAGCGCAATTTTCGAGAAGAATGGCGATCTGCTGATAAATGGCGAAGAACAGTCCGATCACAAAGGTAACAAAACGTACTATTGGAATCTGGTAAGTGTACCGGATATTTCTGAAGTTGTGACCAAGCTGCTGGATAACCGCAACGGTGACGATTTGATTCGTGATTTTGCCCAAGAATTGCTCGAAAATTCAGATCAATGGGTGAAGGATCAGGATATGGACATCATCAGCTCAATCTCCAATTTCTTGACTGATAAGTTCGGTGATCTCATTACCCGTTCCATGGAGGATTTCCTCGTCATGAAATACGGGCAAGATGAAGCCATTGAAAAATTTGTGGAGCGCTACATTGCGAGTAAACTGGATGAGGAAGCTGTACCTGTGTTCCATCTGAGCAATAGCTCTGGCAACTTGTACTTCCCGTCATGGGGATTCGTTTCAGTACCTGTACAGTCGCCTAATATCCTGAAAGGCGTTCGCAATTATCAAAATAATGCAATTGGCAAATCACACTTTACTATTAAAGAGAGTGAAGTTCGTAACCGGATTTTCTGGCTCAATACGCGTAATGGTGTTCCTCTGTTTGTATATACGCCGCTCAAAGTGTATGAAGAAAGCTATGAAAAAACGATTCTTGACCGCGAAGGTATTGGCCGTCATCTGGTGCAAACAGGTCAGAACAATTGGACTAATCTGCCGTCGCCGATTCCTGAAAAGTCATGGGGCGAAACTTACGTCAATTCGCGTGTGCAAGCTTACAATGCCCGCATTCGTAATGATTTTGACCGTGCCAAGTCACTTGGCGTGATTCGGGAAAAGGATGTCGATCAGAATACGAGCAGCCGCTTCACTGTAATCCGTTCACATGCGCTAGATCTGAATGCGATGCTGGCAGGCTACGATATGCGCTTGCAGGAATCCAAGCCGAATTTGGGTGAGGTGAAAAGAGCATGGTCTGAGTTGAAACGTCTGCTGGCTGAAGGGCTGGAGCAGGCCGGAAGCAAGGACATCTTTGGCAGCATCAATGAAGAGATGGCGAAGGAAAACCTGATCCGTTCACCAGAATTAACACAGGTGGTTCGTGAAGAACTGGCGAAATATACACAAATTGAAGCGAAAGCTGCTGAATTGGAAGCTTTGCTGGGCAAATATCAGGATGAAGAAAAATGGCTGGATCAGTTCATTCAGGCACTCTATACGGACACGATTACGAAAAAGGGTGCTTTGTACGTCTATGATCGCGACGAAGAGGAAGAGGCTTGGGAGCCATTTGCCAATGTCATGAAGAGCCGTAATTATGTGGAGTTTGAAGTGTTTACAAACTTCCGTGGTTTGGAAGAAAAGAAATTTGCTGCTCTAATGCGCAAGGCGGATCGCCGTGATGCTGTATTGACTTCATCTGAGGATATTACACCATTGCTGGCGAAGCTGGATGAACTGGCTGCAACTTACACTGAGGCCCGCAATCAATTGGAATATGAAAAGGTGGAGCTGGCTAACGGAGCGGAACTTTATGCATTCTATGCTCAAATGGCTGGAAAATTAAACGACATCCGCAGAAAGTTGAAGTAAAGTATGAGAGAACAGCTGTTACGTTATGCGGCTGACTATGCAGCCGCAGAGGACCAATTAATCGGAAGCGGGGATGGACGCAGTAGCATCCATTTCCCGTCCGTGTTTCTTTTTATCGGTGATCGCATGAACCCAGTGATGAACACCATTGCAGATATCAACCGGACCAAGTGGGATAACAGCACGGGAGTAACGTATATTCAGATCCGCTCGCAGGAAGAACATGCGGCTGTAGATCGTTCGGTGGATGCTATTGTTCATACGATAGCGGTACCGGAGGAAAGTGGCCACCAAACGATACGCCGTGACTTGCACCAGGCTTTTTATACACATGAATCGCAGCTAATTGAGCTTAACACCGCGTTGCGCCGGGCTAGTGGACATCTGGCAGATTACGGTCGGTTGTATTCTTCGTTCGAGCGTGTTCATTTGTCGATTTTGACGACAGCGGATGACCCCATGAACGTATTAATCCCTGAAATTACGCTGTTGGCGGAGTATATTTTTGCACAGTCTTTTAAATCGGTACAAATGGATCTGTATGTGTTGGTGAATGAAAGCGATCAGGCTGTCCAATTCGGCTACAGTAGTGCAACGTCCGTGGCTTTTATGCGGGAGCTGGACTATATCCAGAGTCCAGAGTATACGTTTACGGCACCGCTTCATATGACTGAGGACAAATTGACCATTCCAGTATCCCATGCTCCATCACCGTTGTTCGATCTCGTCTATGTGCTGTCCGACAAGAACGAACGCGGCGTAACGGTGCCGAATAGCCTGCGGGAAAGCTGTGACATCATTTGCCACATTCAGCTTCTTAAAAACCGCTATCAGGCAGGAGATTCCTATCGGTCACAGGATGGGGGATACAACAATACATCGTTTAAAAACAACATCATGACGGAATCCGGGCGGCAGGGTTATGTGTCGGCTGGATTTTCCCGAGTCAACCGCCCTAACCAGTCAATCGCACTTACGGTGCTGTATCATTTTTATGTGAAGCTGCTAGAGCGTATGAGAACAGAGCAGGAGTGGGACATACGCGATAAGCTGAATTATTTTGGTTTAGATGCTGCTGAGCGCGGTCGCACGCGAAATGATCTCGTTCCTGGTAATGAGGCGATCACGGACATGAGCGCACTGATGACCAGCGGAGCCAGCTACGGCTCCTTGAAGCGAATGACATTACGTGAGGCGGAGGGAGCCTTGTTCGGTCAGGGCTGCGAAGCCTTTTTCCGCGATAACTGTGAACGGATTATGCACAAACGGTTGGGAGATTTTCAGGCGGAATCAGGTCTGCAGTTGGCTGTGAATGCAGCTTCCAAGGAATATCCTGAAATCGGCTTATTCGAGTTGACAGACTGGACGGATGAAAATAAAACAGGAAATGTGCTTACGGCCATTCGGGGGCTGATTCGGGATACGTCCAATGACTTGCAGATTAGTACCGCTGAACTGGACACCCTGTATAGCGGTCAGGTGGAGGACCAGCCTTTTCAACGACTGCCACTCATGGATAAGCATAATGTGCGCAGCTTGATTCGTTACCTGACCGAGACGGTTTACGGGCACAAACTGCACATGCTGCGAATTCAAGCCGATTTGGAGCTGCTTCGTCGCTATGAACTGGCACTAGAAAAATGGCATGCACAGGCGAAGCATATTACAGTACAGCTTTCCAGCCTGGAGCGTGAACTGCATCAAGCTGCAACGGATAGTATTCGGCAGGCTGATAGTTACACAGGTCAAAACCTGTTCGAGTATTACGAGCGTGTGACGGAGGATGTCATGCGTGAGCTGGAGAGCAAGCGGGGAAAATCTATATTCTTTGATACCCGGCATATGGGGCCTGTATCCGGATTGCTGGACGGGGGCCTGTCCGCATTGGTGGATCGACTTACGCAGACCTGTCGAACCTTGATTCTCAGTTCACAGCCGTTTAATCAGACCTTCGAAGAAGAATTATTGCGGCGTGCGAATGTAGCTGCTGCATATGAAAATCGGCTGGTCGTTCCGAAGGATGAGCTGTTTAAGAAACTGTATCAAACGTTAGAGGAACATGGTGGAATTAACGTACGTTTGCTCGACTATACCCATGAGCATCGGTATGAAGAAAAGTACTTCTTTGGTGACTACGAAGGCGAATTTCTTCCTTATGCGATGGATGTGGACATTACTTCGCGTATTTACAAGTTGGGTTTTGTACATGAGCGTCGCAGCAGCGGGGTGGAAAAGCTGCATTTGATGGGCGGCTTCCATCTGGAGGATCTGATGGTTTACCGCAACGGCAAAACGTATTATGAGACATATACTGCGAATGGTTTCGTGTTTCACGGAATCGACGTGGACCGGTTGCCGGAATTGCGGTAGCCACATATTCATCCTACTTTAATGATGGAAGGAAGCAACGATTCTTATGAAGCAACGTAAATTTAACGTTCTCCTATTACTGTTCGGCTTGTTGGGTGCTGTAGTAGGCTTCATCTTGGGAGAGCTTATTCTTCACAAATTGATAGGGCACTGGCCGCATATCGTCGTGATTGGGCTGTATTTTGGCATCATGGCACTGTGCATTGGCCTAGGTTGTCTGATTGGCGAACTAATTTCGCCACAGTTAAATGGGCATTCATGGCGGCAGCGCTACTCCGGGTTATCCTGGAAGTTACTGGTGCCTGCTACACTAGTGATGTTGTTCGTGGCAGGTCTGCTATTGGAGTTGGGCTATCAGGTTAACCCTGAAGGGCGCAAGAGCGTACAGGACCTCGTGCTTGTGATTGATAATTCCGGGAGTATGCAGCAAACAGATCCCGATAATGAGCGCCTAACGGCTGCCAAGAGTCTGATTGGCCAAATGGATGGAGACAAGCGGGTAGCCATTGTTTCATTTGAATCTGCTGCGCAGTTGGTTCAGCCATTTACTCCCATTGGCACAGATGCAGAGAAGCAAGCGGTTTATTCCAAAATCGATAGTATGCAGACTATAATGTCAGGCGGTACAGAGATCGGGCTTGCTTTGGACGAGACGATCAAAGAGATTGAAACCCAAGGTAATGCAGAAAAAGGTTCTCTCGTTATCATGCTCTCTGATGGCTTTAGCGATCTGGATACCCAGACAGCATTGGCTCCTTATATCGCCCGCCAGATTCCGATTAATACGATCGGGCTGAAACTGGCAGAGTCGGATGGTATAGCCTTATTGCAAAATATTGCTGACCTGACGGGCGGAACTTATTCTAATGTAGCCAATGCCCAAGGACTTACTCAGGCGTTCGGAAAAATATATAACAAAATCGGTGATCGCACACTGGTAACGGAGCGGACAGGTGAGTATGCCGACAGTCTGTATTTTGCCATTTATCGCGTAACGGCGCTGGTCATTATCGGCGCTTTATTGGGATTGGCTCTTGGGCTGATGTTCGATAACCGTTTTCTCGCACGGAATTTTGCGATTGGAGGAGTCCCGGCAGGCTTGCTCGCTGGTTTTATTTTGGAAAAGGGACTATCTGGCTCGCCTATAGGCGACTTGATGATTCGTTTGGTGGCAGCGCTCGTACTGGCAGCCCTTATTGCTGTCTTTTCGCTTGTTCTGCCGATTGCGGAAAATACTCGCCGATCTTCCGGTGGAGGAAGTCAGGGTGCGCCATCAGGACGCCGGAGAGGGGCACCGGAAGCCCCGACGCGCAATCGACGCAGCAGTGGATTTTAGAACGGGAGGCTGGAACTTATGCAGTATAGGGAAGCACAGCCCGGTGATCCTATTATTTCGGAGCTGAGCCACAAAATTGATGACAACCGGGTTGTGTTACGCTGGCAGTGGCCTGAGGGCGCAGCCGTGGTATATATTGCGAAACAATCAGCCGATGCAGGTGTGAATGGGCAAAATGAAGGTGAAGTTTTACCGCCTTTTTCAAGCCTAAAACTTTTTACACGCGAGGAGTATAAGGCTGCTGGCAGCTATCGTGACCGAATTGAAGGCATTGGACGCGTGCGGTATATCGTATATCCAGCTGTTCGGGAGGATGGAGACACTTACGTGATCCGTCAGCAAGACGGAGCCAACCAACTGGAGTTGAGCACGGGGAGGGCTAAAATCAGATATGCAGTTCACCATAAAAAAAGCTGGTTTCGCAGCCGCAAAACCGTCCAGATTCAGGTGACAGCCGAAGTTCCTGTCCCGCAAGAGGCGCTTTGCTACGTGAAGAAGCGCGGGGGTTATCCAGCAGACCGGGACGATGGAACCTTGTATCCGTTCACGGCACCTTTTGCCGCGGGACGGAATGTTTTACCCGCTGTTGAAGTGGGGGGAGATGAATATGTGCGGCTGTTTTTTACGGATGGCCAGAAATATGGCACGGTATATGAATTAGTCCCTGAATGAAAGGAGGCCGCAACCGATGAGTTTTCTTAGCAATTTATTCAGAAGAAAGCCACAGGCAGCGCCAAGGCCGTTATTTTATGATATTGTGTGCCCTTATTGCTTTAGTAAATTTTCCCCGGAGGAAGTGGTATTCCGTGCTTCTCATCACCGTGAAGATGACGAGGACTACGCTTTGGGTGAAGATGAGCTGTTGAACAAATATCGGGAGCGTTTTGGTTTGGACAGTGTGCATGATATGGAGGCGATTTTGCATCCCCATGATGTCCCTGAGGAACATCGATTGTATTCTGATCATGTACTGACAGGACTGACCGACCGTTATGGCGAGCTGACGCGTCACCGACTGTGCCCGCACTGCCATAACGAACTGCCCGTGACCGCGGGTAAGGTGCCTAGCAATATCATTTCGATCATTGGAGCTTCGCAGGCGGGGAAATCTGTTTATATGACCTCACTGATTCACACGTTGCAGCATGTTACGGCCGATCATTTTGACGCGGCTTGCATGCCGCTCAATGCAGAGATCAGCCGAAAGTTCCGCACCATGTATGAGGAACCCCTATTTGAACGAGGGGATCTGCTTACATCGACACAAAAAGAAAAGATGCAGGAGCCTTTTATCTTCCAGTTTGTATTTAAGGATGAGGAAAAGCCGCCACTGACGCTGGTATTTTTTGATGTCGCCGGTGAGGGAATGGTAGATCAGGACTATCTGGGACTGCATGGACAGCATATTAAGAATTCTGCAGGTATTCTCTTTATGGTCGATCCACTGCAAATCCGCTCTATTCGGGAGCGCATTAAGATTAACCTTGGCGATAAGCCGGGTGAATGGGTCTCGCAATACGATGAACCGCGTGATGTCGTACTTACGATGTTCGGTGATTTTATCGCTTATCAGGAAAAAGGGAAAACGGATATTCCGACCGCTGTCGTCCTGACCAAAAGTGATATGCTTACTGCGTTGGCAGATGAAGAAGGCACATACATCAAGACGAACAGCAATATTTTTAATCCGATGGAGCATCGCAAATATATGGATTTGGATGAGTTCGCGAACATTGATGGCGAAGTTCGACGCTTCATCGAAAAGGTGGATAAGCCGTTCAAGGGCACGATGGATGTATATTTTACGGATACGGCCTATTTCGCAGTTTCCGCGCTGGGTAGCAATCCGGTGGAGCAAAAGCTGCAAGGGTTGGTTAGTCCGATCCGTGTGGATGAGCCATTCATTTGGCTGCTTTATAAGTTGAAGTACATTGAGGGGAGAGAATCACAGTGAGTTATTCTACCTCTCATTTAATACAACAGCAGATGTACACACGGGAACGGCGTGGTATTTTCCGTTCTACGGAAGGCTTCGATACAGTGGCTAATTCCAAAGGATTGGATGCTTCTTTTATTAAAAAGGTGCTCCATCCCTTATGTGTATATGATGCGCCTGCTGCTTTGACGGCGCGTGGTGAGAAACAGGAAAGCGTCTATCCGGAAGCTATACATCTGGTACGGACGGAGTCCGGGGATGTAGTGCTTGGCCGCAGTATTTATAAGGCCGCGGATTTTACTGGGCTGCGGAGCGCCTTTTTCACGCACAACTATGTGATTCCAGCCGGACATGGTGAATCTCCGTCTGACTATAAGCAGTGGCTGAACACATCCTTTGTTGATACCTATGATATTGAGCAGGGAACGGATTTGCCGGAATTGGAGCGTCTACCGGGTGGAAGTGTATTTCCGGCTGTTGACCCGTCTACAGTGCTGACTCAATTACAGCTGAGCGAAGAAGTGTTCAAACAGCTTTTATACGCAGTCATGATGTCCGCAGCAGGTCGCAAAAAGGTATATGTAGCGCTGAATGTTCCTGTAGAAGCGGTCGGATCTTCAGCCAAGCAGCTACTGGGTGTGCTGTATGCGGCACTGCCTTATGCATTTCGTAACAGACTCGGATTTCTTACATATGCACAGGAACCGAACAGCAGAAAAGGCATTCACTTGATGTTCGTTGAGCCTTTTAGTTTGCGTCCCGGTGATCGGAATGTGGAAAAGGACTTTGTATTTGACCTGTCTAACCATAGTCGAATACTTAATGTGGATGCAGAGCAGGTGAGACAGCCGTATTTTGACTGGATTGTTCGTACGTTGCTGAATGGTGAGACGCCGGACGATTTCTTCAAATTTGCCGAGCAAATGCTGACGGGTATGGAGGCCGGGCGTGATTTGACGCCATCCAGCTATCATGAGCTAATTACGTTGTACAGAATTGAGCAGGGAGAGCGGGCATTATACAACGAACAACGAATCGCTGTGTTACGAAGCTTGACTGATTATTTATCGCCACCCGATGCGCTGCCACGTAAAATGAGGCTGAATGATCTGTTTCTGTCGTTTTTTGATCATGAATTTGATCGGGTGAAGGATGGATATATTCCAGACGTAGGTCTAGTCGATAGTTTCAAGGACTATTATAAAGTTCATGCACGCAGCAGCGAAAATCGGTTGGTGGAATATTTAATCCGTTCGCTAAACAATGCTTATACTGCCAGAAATACGGAAGCAGTTACGTATATTTATCATACGATTGAAGAAAATCCATCATTAGGCAAGGCATATTTTACGAAAGTGTTGGGT
Source organism: Paenibacillus sp. FSL R10-2748 (assembly GCF_038005565.1). NCBI lineage: Bacteria > Bacillati > Bacillota > Bacilli > Caryophanales > Paenibacillaceae > Paenibacillus > Paenibacillus sp. FSL R10-2748. The sequence continues at coordinate 59,940 of NZ_JBBOTK010000001.1, read as the reverse complement.
AATCCAGCACTTACAAAAATGCTGTTCATTCCCTACATGGACAGTCAGATGAAAAGAACACCGGATGCCAAGGGACTGCTGGCTGTTGTGCACGAATGGGGCAGTCGGTATATTGAAGTGTCGGCGAATGCCGATTTTCAGCTTTTGGCAGAATCTGCGCTGATGGGCAGACTGCGTGCCGAAAGAAAACCAGTAGAGGCTGTGGCTGCCATTCACCAACGCTTGCGTCAATGGGACAGCAGCTCTGCCGTAGGCAAACTGTCCCCGCTGGAGCAATCTGGATTGACAGAGCGCTTGCAGGAAGCGTCGGATCGGTATTTACTTACCGAAGTAGAGCTAAAAGAAATATCACCCGATCAGGTCGTACAGATTCCATTTTTCACACGGCCCGATTTGGTGCAGTGGGTTGGAAAGCTGCCTGCTCCTCTCAAGGGACAAGCAGTGCGATTGATTGCGGCTTACGATTGGTTTAATACGGAGGAACCGGAACCGGCGGTGCTGGACGGCCTGGAGCCTGGCGAAGTAGAAAAGGTACAGGATTGGGCTTATGGCTGGCTGCCCCAGCAGCTTGCGGAAGGCCATTTTGCCCGTCTGTTGCCTGCTTTCTATCGTTCTGACGGGCCGGGAGAAGGAATATTGGACTTCGCTCGCCTAGTCGGTTCGATCCGCAAATGGGCGAAGGATAACGATACGATGTACCGTTTTATCCGATGGTCAGAGGAACACCCCGAGTTTGCTACTCCACGTGGCGGTTTCGAACCGGCGTATCGACGTGCGCTACTTCTATTCTTCCAAAAGGAAGGACGAGAGGGATTGCACAAAAAAACGCTGTGGCGTCAATATTTTGAACCTGCAAAGCCTGCTTTTAAAAATTTCTATTTGGCAGCAAAGCGGGAGACGGACACGCCCTTGGTCAAAACACTTCGTCGTTTCCGTAAAGGTGGGGTGATTTCCGGGATTGTGCTGATTGTCATTGCAGGTACGCTAGGTGGCCTTAAAGCAACCGGAGTGATCGGATCTGTTGACACACCTGCGCCTGTTGCTGCTCCGAAGCCTGTACAACAGCCTGTAGAGCCTACAGTGCCCGTAAAAGAGGAGCCTACGGCGATAGTGACACATGTGCCTAATACCAAGTCCACTACGAAAATGGTCAAGCTGTTGTTTGCGTTTCAGACATCGACAGAGCAGGCAGAATTTAAGCCGAAGAAGCTCGTCATTGTCGGGACGGATCAACAGGAGCACTTATACGAAAATTTTACGCTTGCTGAACAGAACGACAAGGAAGCAGCCATTAAAGCGAACAATGATCCATCCAGTGACGTAAACACTGGGAGCGCCACTACAAAAAGCACGACAGCAGATGGACAATCCACAGACAGTGATTCCACAGCCAGTGGTGGTACATCCAGCGGAAAAAGCGGCGATCAGTCTGGAGCAGTGACAGACAATACGGACGGAGGCTCGACTTCAGAGATTTCTACTGAGGGTAGTGGTAATGGAACCAACACAGACACTGACGCACCATCGGAGTATGATCTGAAGAAGTATCCTTATCGTACGCTGTTGACCATTTGGCAACGGCTGGAGCTGAATGATGCTAGTACGGTTACCGTTGATGGAGAAGAATATCCGCTAGTTCAAGTGAAAACTGCAGACTAAGCAACTATAAAACAGAAATGAATGATGAATGAAGTAAAAGACGGGTTTCCTTCAAGGGCTCGTCTTTTATTATGCCTATATTTACATGAAAAATGAATTCGTAATTTGAAATTCACCTTATCTAGTAAAACATCATTTTACGAAAGTATTGACACCAAGTAGACAGCTGATTAAAATTAGTTGGAATTCAAACTATTAAAATTAGATAGATATGGAGGTTAGTAGTGAGATGGGAAGTGAGGTGTATCCCGTTTGTCTTCCTTGGGAGGAAGAGAGCACGATGTATTTAATTAAATGGATTTTCACTACCGTCCGGCGCGAAATTGAAACAGCACTGCGCCCTTTGGGGCTCACCTCCCCACAATCGCAGACGCTCTATATACTGGCGATATCGCCTGGAGTCACCAATACGGATTTGGAAAAGCTATTGCTTATTGATAAATCAAGCGTTACCAGCCTGGTTAACGGGATCGTTAAGAAAAACTGGGCAGTACGCAAAAGTCACCCGGAAGATGCACGAATGAAGCAAATCTATTTGACTGAGGAAGGTTTGGAGATTCACAAGACAGCTGAACGTACCATTGAGGCAATTAAAAGCTCGGTAGGTGAAACATTATCTGTCGGAGAATCGGAGACGCTGCGCGGCCTGCTTAAAAAAATTCTCCACGATTACCGTTATGCGAACACCCGCGTTTGAGCGGATATATAGAGAGTTTGTCCGGATAGGGATATTCAAAAGCAGTGAAATACGATCTTAGATAAGAGGTTTACAGGAGAGGGAGAAAACCAAATGATAAATGAACAAACTTATCCCAATGCGGATAAGCTTATGCGTGTGTTGGCTTTCACACTTATTTTTTCAGTGATGAACGCTTTTATGTTTAATGTCGTTATGCCTGTGATTCGGGAGGAGTTTCATATTAGTGCTTCCGATGTAAGTTGGTTGCTGACTGGCTATATGATTGTGTATGCGGTTGGTTCAGTGACCTACGGCAAATTGGCAGATAAATATCGTCTTAAGGATTTGCTGACGTTTGGGATTATCTTTTTTGCACTGGGTTCGCTTATTGGACTGTTGGCCAATCAATTTTGGATGCTCATTGTAGCTCGTTTGCTTCAGGCTGCAGGGGCTGCTGTTATTCCGGCAACTGCTATGATCGTCCCAGTCCGTTATTTCTCGGCTGAAAAAAGAGGACGTGCTTTGGGTGTCACAGCAATCGGCTTGGCGTTAGGTACTGCACTGGCTCCGATTATTTCCGGTTTGATCACAGGCTTTGCAAGCTGGCGTTTTTTGTTCGTCATTTCCATGCTGCCACTGATCGCATTGCCGTTCTTTCGTAAATATTTGGACGATCAGCGTGGAGAGGATCAGAAGTTCGATTTTCTTGGTGGATTATTGCTGGGTGGAACAGTAGCCTTCTTGTTACTTTCGATTTCGCAAACCAATATGATGTTTTTTCTGCTCGGTATGGTGTTATTTGCACTGTTTATATGGCGCATTAACACTGCGCATGATCCATTCATCCAGCCGAAGCTGTTCCGTAACAAGCAATATTCATACGGGCTCCTTATCGCTTTTTTAGGGACGGGGATTAGCTTTGGATTGCCGTACTTGGCACCGCAGTTTCTGAACAGTCTCAATCAGCTTACGCCGGCAATAATTGGACTGGTTATGTTTCCGGCTGCTATTGCTTCGGCTCTATTGGGTAAAAGAGGGGGGCGTTTGGCGGATAGTAAAGGAAATTCGTTTCTCGTCTATACAGCTGTATCGCTTTTGTTCATCTGTTTTATCAGCTTGTCTACGTTTGTGGGTGCATCTCCGTATCTGATTTTATTTTTGCTTATTTTCGGAAACGTAGGTCAGACCTTCATGCAAATTGCCATGTCCAACACGATTTCTCGTACCTTGTCGAAAGACCAGATTGGTGTTGGAATGGGGCTGCTATCTCTGCTGAATTTCATTGCCGGAGCGATCACGACAAGTATTTTGGGCAAAACGCTGGATAGTTCGTCGTCCTTTCATTTGAATCCTGTCGTATCTAATGTGCAGGTGTTCAATTTTAGCAATATTTTTACGGTGCTTGCACTGATTGCGCTTGTGACGATGGGACTTTATGCGTTGCAATTCCGAAGGGGTTCACGCCGTAATACGCCTGCTGTTGAACAAGGATAAACATTTGATGCAAACTCATGCCAAAACAAGGGTATAATATAGAAGGAAAAGTTCATCTATGGAAGGACGGAGTGTCCGGCATGACAAGAAACCTTCAATATGTGCCCTATGGTTATGAGCCTCCGATCGAGACGCATAAAGGGACCATGGTCTACTATGATACGTTTGAGCAGATTACAGCCAGAGAGCTGGAGCTTTTTGCCGAAACGGGGGCTGCATTATCTTTTACAAAGCTGGTGCTGTATCCGCTACATGAAGAAACCGTCAGAAGAATGTGGAAGCAGCCGGTACGTTCGTATTACAAGCGGGTGGACGAGCTGGGAGAGTGGCAGCGGGAGCAGGCTTTGAGTGCTGTTGTGATTGAGAGTTGGGAAGGTAAGCGTAAAAAGTATACGCCGATTGAAGCAGCCATCCGTTTTTTGGCGGAAAAGTATACGACCCCACTTTTTTTGTACATGAGTCCTGAAACTGCAAATTTGTGCGCTTCCTATGCATCGTTTGGAGAATGGATTAGAAATGTCAGATTGCTGCTTTCGAGCGAACCCCAGGAACTTCATCCGAAGCTTGCACAGTACCGTAATCGCTGGAACACGGTAGAAGAAGCGACAAACCGTGACTCTAAGGTTGACAAAGCGGAGCATGAATTATAGAATAGAACTAATCGTAAAAATTACTATTGTAATTGTATACCATGTATTCCAATTAAGGAGGAAGAGAAATGCGCGTAATTGTTACCTTGGCATGCACCGAATCCGGTGATCGCAACTATACAACAACCAAGAACAAAAGAAATCATCCGGAGCGTCTTGAAATGAAAAAATACTCTCCGCGTCTGAAAAAGTACACGATCCATCGTGAAACTAGATAATTTGAGGCTTGCTATATAGCAACCTGAATGATCCTGCATCCTGAACGGAGCCTGTAATTCTAATGAATATAGGGCTTCATGAAAGGAGCTGCGGCATGATCTCTCCAGTTAACGATGAAGAAATCGTGTTAAGTTTGCAAAAGCCTGCGTTATGGAACCGGCGAAAACTTGAATTAGTCCAGTGGACAGAGCGTCCAAAGTTAAAGCTTGCACCTAAGAAAACGGCTTTTTATCAAGGCTGTATGATAGATGCCGAGCTACATGGCACGCTTTGCCTTTTGAATCGAAAGCACGTGGCTACCGAGTTCTCCTGTGCTGGTGTCAGCATTTGGGACGAGCCGGAGGACCATTCACTATATGCTTATATAACGATGAAGGCTGACGAAAGATCCGGAGCGTTCGTGCAATGGGCGATGCGATATATGCGGCATCGTTTGCTTGTCGTTTACGAGCTTGAGCGCAACCGTTATGATCTGTCGTCTTTTTTTCTGGGACATAACCGTTCCTTTTGCCAACTGATGGAGTATTGCGCCAGTACGTTTGAGTTTGAAACTAAAACTATATGAAAGATTAGGTGAAACTAATGAAAAAAGATATTCATCCAACATTGAACAAAGTTATCTTTTTGGACCCTAGCTGTGGATTTACTTTCCTGAGTGCTTCCACTAAATATTCGCAAGAAACGATGGAATGGGAAGATGGCAACACATACCCAGTTATCCGTGTAGATACTAGCTCCGCTTCCCACCCGTTCTTCACTGGTAAACAAAGAAACGTGGATATCGGTGGCCGTGTGGATCGCTTTAACAAAAAATATAACCTTAAGTAAGAACAGTCGAGCGTTATGTTTATGGATTATGCTAATAATCCGTGAACATCGCTTTTTAAAAACCCTCCTGCAGATGCAGGAGGGTTTTTTGTCTTAATCTAGACCTGTCATTTATAGCGAAATGAAGCACTGTTCCCATTGGTCGGTAATGGATGCTTTATCGAGCTGCTCCCCAATTAGCGTGACATATCCCTGACTCACGGGAAGTGCAGTAGGCTGCCACTCCAAGTGATTTCCTGAAAATTGCAAAAGCATTGTACCTTCCTGAGGAAGTACGCAATAACCTTTCGCTCGAAGCAGTGAGGAACCTAACCCGGTTAGAAAGTTTTCTAATCGTTGTTTTTCGAGTGGCTGAGGAGAATATTGATGCAGCGTTATGCTCTCCAGACGGGAGAACGAATGAGGCTGCTTAGGATCGTGGTTATGACTGTGTGTCGAAATAACTTTGAAAGCCGTACTTCTGGAGACACTACTGGTGCTTCCGATACTTTTGACGGGAATGGGGACGAACGGTGCATCTGCATCAGTGAGCTGGACCTGTGCAGGTGCTGGTTGAGGTGTCTGTGCAGGTTTCGCGGCAACGGATGCGGAGGCCAGAACAGGCTCTAGTAGTGGTTCAAGGTCAACCCGGCTATATTCAGTAGTTTGCAGCTTGGCCGTATCGTTGAGCTTGCGGATGCTCTTGACGACCTTCGTCACTTCACGGCTGCTTGCTGTATCCGTCTTGTTCACCACAATGAAGTCTGCGGTGCGCAGCTGTCCGTGCAGGGTGCGAACCAGTTCTTTATCAGCCGTAAAGCGGCTGTTGTATTCATGGAACAGCTCAGCATCCACAACACTGATGCTGTGAACCAGATAAAGCCGATCTGCCAGTAGAGGGGAGCGAAGCTCCTCCAGTACTTGTTCGGGGTTGGCTACCCCGGTGGTTTCCATGAAGATCAGATCTGGCTCCTGGCTGAGCAGGGTATGCAGAGCCCCTGCCAGCTCATTTCTTTTGCTGCAACAAATGCAGCCTTCTAGCAATCCTTCTACTGTTACGTCAGGCATTTCCTCTGAAATTATAGCGCTGTCTACATCATATTCGCCCATTTCGTTCATTAAAACAGCAGCACGAAGGGGGATTTGGCGAGTATGGGCTAATAGGCGCAAAAGTAGTGTTGTTTTGCCGCTTCCAAGAAAACCACTGATTAAAATAACAGGAACTTTATTCATCATTTTTCCTCCTTGGTGGGTTTAGTGTGCTGTGTTCAAGCGATCAAAGGTAGCTACCGAGTCTGCTTGGGTATAGACATAAGGGGATTCTGGCTGCTCGACAGCGGTTATTTTTTCGGATCGAATTTCAAGTACGGGAGCGTTGCCCTTTTGTGTGGCATGCAGTGTTCCTTCAATGGTCACCCAGGTATCCTTGTCAAAGGACGGGGCCTTCTGGGATTGGACGATGATCCCGAATGGCATGGCATCGGCAGTACAGCACATGACGAGGAATCTTCCTACTGCAAATAGGCCTTTACCCGGCAGGTTGTCGTCTTTATAGACAAAGCCAGTCACCTGTACTTTCTTTCCTTCAAAAGCTTGTTTATATAACTCAATGGCTCCAATAGTTTCGGAAAAAATCTCAGGCTTGATCTGTATGATAGGTTGCTGATACAGGCGTTTCGCCAGCTCGGCGAATTCTACATTGTACTTGTCAGGCGGAACGAACAGCTTATCCAGCGTTTCCTGACTCCATTTTCCCTCTGGAGGGGACGAAGTTGGGACGGAAGATGCAGTTGATAAAAGGGAGGCGGTGGATGCTTTTGTGGTCTGTGTATCCGTTTTTCGTCGGATATCCGGGTTGGGATACGTGAAGGACATGCCTTTTTTGGCGGCCATATCACTACCAAGTGCCTGATTGGGCAGCAGAGAACCGAACAGGAGCGGGATGAGTAGCATTCCATATACGAGTGTTTTTTTGAACCAGCTTTGCGGCAACGGATGCTCACAATCACATACATCCTCACCGTCCCGCTCCCCGATGATTCCGTGCCATGCCATCGCCAATGCGATGAACAAGAGTGGTACAGGACAGAGTAGGAGCAGCTTTTGCATATGGGGAGCCAAGTAGTAATGAAGTGCATTCGTGCGGCTTAATGAGACGATGTACACAGCCAATCCGATCAGGAGCAAGGAGCGCATGCCGTATTGCCAGCGAATGCTAAAGGTTGAATTCACGTTTGTATTCACCTCCCTAATAACCATTCAGCAGCTATAGAACCCACTAGGACGAGTGAAACAATGAGCAAGCCCAGGATGGCGACAAATTTGGTGCGGAAGGTGCTTAGCAGCATGAGCGTGCCTTTGAAGTCTAGCATCGGACCGAGTACAAGAAAGGCTGCCAGCGGACCCAGTGTAAAGGTATGTGAAAAAGCAGTGGCTACAAAGGCATCGGAGGTGGAACACAGCGACAGTATGTAGGCAAAACCCATCATAAAGGCGTACGATCCGACCGTTCCGTTGCTTAACGAAAGCATCTCATCACGTGGGATGAAGGTTTGGATGCAGGCTGTTAATAATGCGCCGATAGTGAGATATTTACTCATGTCCAAAAACTCGTCACCAGCATGTACAAAAAAGCCCCGCCATGTGCGACTATGCCGATGAGTCTGATTGTTCTGCTTTTGCTGGTTAAAAGAGAGCAACGACCGTTTGAGCGGATGCACTCGTACAAAGGCATACACGATCAGCCCGATGATCGCGGAGACGGCAAAAGCCAAACCCATTCGAACGGCAGTGACCTCGGGATGGGAAGGGAAAGCCATCATCGTCGCAGCCAGTACCACGGGATTGATAATGGGCCCGCTTAAAATAAAAGTGATACCCATATAGGCAGGCATTCCCTTGAGCATTAATTGGCGAACGACAGGGATCATGCCGCATTCACAGATGGGAAATAGCATACCTAGTAAGGAGGCCAGCAGGACACCCGGTACAGGATGCGCAGGCGCTATTTTGCGAATCCATGTCTCCGGTACAAGCCACTGCAAAAGGGATGAGACGAGCACACCGATAAGGAGAAACGGAACAGCTTCCAGAAAAATACCCATAAATACCGTTTTTAACGGTTGCAGCTGCCCCATATCTAACAAACGAAGCCACTGGGGAGATAGCGTGACAAGCACAGGGATGAGAAAGGCAAACGGAATTATAAAAGGCAGCATCTTCAACAGCGTACTGTTTTTCATTCCACGTCTCCTTGAGAATAAGGGTTCTTATCTACATCCTATGTCTGTAGAGGGACAATCATGCCCGCTGGATTGTGCTTGTATCACCTCCTATATTGACAATTCAAAGAGTGGTCGTATATATTTATGTTTATTATTAGTAATAATTACGATTAATTTCTGATAAAGGATTGCAAGAAGGAAATTTTTACGGTACGATCCATATTAAATGTTGTAAAGACAAGGAGGGGTTATATGATACCGATTGTTGTTTTATCCGGTTTTTTGGGTAGCGGTAAAACCACTCTTCTTCAGCATGCGCTGGCTTACTACAAGGAGAAGGGCTTCAAGCCAGCCATTTTGATGAATGAGTTGGGTGATGTTAATCTGGACGGCAGTTTGGTGAATGGCCAGGCACCCATGAAGGAAATGCTCAGCGGTTGTATATGCTGTACCATTCGCGGGGATTTGGGCGTCGAGCTCATGAATCTTGCTGATGAATATAAGCCGGACGTGATTATTGTAGAATGTACCGGAGTGGCTAACCCGATGGAGATTGTAGATGCAGTGACAGACGCCTCCATCTATTCCTCTATGATTTTACAATCCGTTATCACGGTCATAGACGCGCATCAATTTCTGGACTTTGCCTCGGGGAACGAGAGAAGCAAGTCGCTTCGTTTGATGCAGGATCAGCTTCGGTGCGCTTCCAAACTGATTATTAACAAGACCGATTTATTGGCTGCGGGCGAGTTGCAGAAAGTACAGGCCCTCGTAAAAGAGTTAAATCCATATGCTCTGACTGTGAGCACGCAACGAAGTGACGTGGACGCGGGTATTTTTTTCTCCACTCAAGGAGAGGAGCGTATGGACGTTTTGCGGCATAAGGAATCCGCAGTTGATATTGAGAGTGAACATCCTCATTCGGAAAATCATCTGCACACGTATGATCATGATGACCATACAGACCATCAGTCTCATGATCACCTTGATCACGCCCATGACCACGAACATGGGGAGCATTATCATTCCTACGACCATGTAGTTGTTCACACGCATTTCTTTGGACAACCTGTGCCACGATCCGAGTTTGAACAGTTGTTCCGCAGTTTGCCAGCTGAAATTTACCGGGCCAAAGGAATTGTGCGGTTTCTGGAATCAGAGGGCCAGATGATGTTTCAATTTGCCTATCGGGAGCTGGAAATCATTCCGATCCGCCCGCAAAAGCCAGTGAACGATGTAGCGGTTGTCATGGGTGAGAATTTCTCTGCTTCCGAGATCGAGGGACAATTGAGAAAGCTGGAAGCGGCCGAAAAGCCATTGAGTAGTTCATGACTTCGAGAACGAGCAACCTTAATCCATCACAACATAATTCTCGCGCACACCTAGCGGGCAAGCCTACTTGGGGATTTACAACAATTCTGCTGCTGACTGCTGGGCTGTTGCTTTCGGTCACACTCGCGGTTATGCTGGGTCCTGTAGCTGTCGCACCGGGGACGATATGGCGAATTGCACTGTCCCATCTTCCCTGGCTGGACCAGTGGATACCCGTGACATGGACCAAGCCTGAGCAATATATCGTTTGGGAAATCCGCTTTCCACGCGTGCTGCTAGGTGTTGTCGTAGGAGCAGGACTTGCTGTTACAGGGGCGACTATACAGGCATTAATCCGTAATTCGTTAGCAGATCCCTATATTTTAGGAGTCTCGTCTGGGGCTTCGGTAACAGCCACGTTGGTGATTGTGTTCGGAGCTTTCGGATTTTTAGGACGACTTGCGCTGCCTTTATCTGCTTTTATAGGTTCGTTAACTGCAATGCTTATGGTGTTCGCGTTATCCCGTGTGGCTGGGAGCATATCGACGACCCGCTTATTGCTGGCAGGGGTGGCGGTGTCTATGATGCTGTCGGCAGTGACTAGCTTTATCGTTACGATGGCCCCGAATGAAAAAGGCATTCGTGACGCGATGTATTGGATGATGGGAAGTCTGGCAGGTGCTCAATGGGATACGCTTTTTATTCCAAGCCTCATTGTAGCCGTTGGAACGGCTGTGCTCCTGACCCGATACCGTTCGCTGAATGCTTTGCTAACGGGTGAAGAGACCGCAGTAACGCTCGGTGTGAACGTACAGGCGTTCCGCGTATTACTGGTTGTTATGGCGTCTCTTTTAACAGGGGCAGTCGTATCAGTTAGTGGCTCGATTGGCTTTGTCGGGCTTATGATTCCGCACATCGTTAGGCTGGTCGTAGGATCAGATCATCGGCGCGTGCTGCCTGTCAGTCTATTGGCGGGAGCTATTTTTGTCGTGTGGGCTGATGTGTGTGCCCGGCTCCTGCTGGCTCCCCAGGAGCTGCCGATTGGTATTGTGACGGCTGTGTGCGGAGGACCCTTTTTTGTGTGGCTGCTGCGTCGTAGTTCCTACTCGTTTGGAGGCGAAAAATGAATATAGAAGTCGAATGCGTGACCTTCAGTATTCACGACAAACGGCTGATCGACGGCATCTGTCTCCAGGTAAAAGCAGGGGAGCTGGTCGGATTGATCGGTCCAAATGGCAGCGGGAAATCGACGTTGCTCAAAAATATGTATCGTGTGCTAAAGCCTGACAGTGGTTTGGTTACGTTGGATGGCCAGGATATGCTGCGGATGAAGTATAAAGAGACGGCCCGACAAATGGCAGTGGTGAGTCAGGATGCGCCGCAAACGTTTGATTTTTCAGTACGGGACATCGTGCTGATGGGGCGCCATCCGCATAAGAAACTGCTGGAAGCAGATACTGTCGTCGATCATGAACTGGTCGAGCAGGCGCTGGAGCGGGTAGGCATGGATGCTCAGGCGGATCAGGGCTTTGCCACCTTGTCCGGCGGAGAAAAGCAACGGGTATTGATCGCCAGAGCTTTGGCCGGGCAGGCGAGATTTCTTGTTTTGGATGAGCCGACGAATCATCTGGATATCAGGTATCAGTTGCAAATTTTGGATTTGGTCAAAACACTTCGGATAACTACGATAGCTGCACTACATGATTTGAATTTGGCGGCATTTTATTGTGATCGAATGTATGTATTAAAAGAAGGCAAAGTGGTAGCCTCTGGCATAACGGAGGATGTGCTTCAGCCAGACCTGCTGTGGAGTGTATTCGGTGTGGAGACAGAAATCTGCATTCATCCAAAAACCGGGAAGCCGAATATTACCTTTTTACCGGATTCTCTCAGGAGAGGAGGCTATCCATAACGTCAACAGAAAAGGTGATACGATGAGGTAAGATATACTACAAATAAAAGAGGAGACGGTACATATGAAAAAATATAGCAAGCCCGCGTTACCGCTGGTTATGCTCGCTTTGGCGATGATGCTGTTGTTATCAGCCTGCGCAGCAGGAAACACAGCTCAAACAAGCGATCCATTGGCAAACGGGCAGCAACCTGCCGCATTGCAATCGGCAACCAATAAGACGTCGGTAGAGCTTGAGAACATGGGCGTTAAAATGGCATTTCCCGAGGCGCCCAAACGCGCGGTTACATTGAACCAGCATGCAACTGAGGTTATGCTGGCCCTTGGACTGGAATCCTCTATGGTAGGAACTGCGTATTTGGATGATCAGATTTTGCCAAAATATAAGGCTCAATATGACAAAATCCCGGTACTGGCCGGACAATATCCGTCCAAAGAGGTGTTTATGGCCGCTGCACCGGATTTTGCCTATGCGGGCTGGAAGAGTGCCTTTAATGATAAAAATCTGGGTTCCCGTGAGGAGCTAGCCAAACAAGGGGTGCTGACCTATATACAGGAGTCCTCAAATAAACCGGGTCCCACGTTAGAAGATGTGTATCAGGATATACTAAATATTGGGCGTATTTTCAGGGTTGAGGAGCGTGCAGAAAAGCTGGTAAATGACATTCGTGAACAAGTGCAGTCCATTCAGACTCAAATTGGTGTTGTTGAACAGGCACCCAAGGTGTTTGTCTATGACAGCGGAGAAGACAAGCCCTTTACGGCTGCCAACAATTACCTAACGTCTTTGATTGAAAGTGTGAAGGCGAAAAATATTTTTGATGATATTGACAAAAGTTTTACCGAGGTAAGCTGGGAAGAGGTTGTGAACCGTAACCCTGATGTGATCGTCATCCTCGACTATGGTGATACTTCACTGGCGGATAAAGAGAAGCTGCTCCTAAGCAAGCCTGCGCTGGCTGGTGTGGAAGCGATCAAAAACAAACGGTTTATAGTACTGCCATTATCCGCAGCGGCTGAAGGCGTGCGCGCTCCGATCGCGTTGAAAACCTTGGCGGCAGGCTTATACCCGGACAAGGTGAAGTAAACAAACAAAAGAGTTTCCAAAACATTGACGAACCTTGCCTAAACTGTTAAACTTGCTAATGCGTAAAGGTTACGTTTATCAAACGCTTATTTTTTTATTACCAAATCGTAATAATTACGGTAGATGGTTTAATGATCATAAACGACCTGGAGAATCTGCGCAAATGATGATCGCTCAGATGGCTCCAGGCTTTTTAAAGGAAAAGGAGATTTGCGTCATGTTATTGGCCTCATTGGAACAGGTCACATTTGGCTACGGAGACGTTCCTAACTTGGTGGATGCCAATGTTGAAATTTTTTCGGGAGAATTTGTAGCTATTACCGGACCGAATGGTGCTTCCAAATCAACCATGCTCAAACTGTTGCTCGGCTTGCTTCAGCCTTGGAAGGGCAAGGTGTTCATGTCTAACCGTACAGGTGAAGGCAAAAAGCTCGTTGTTGGATTTGTATCCCAACAAATTGCTGCTTTCAATGGCGGATTTCCAAGTACGATTTTGGAATTTGTCCGTTCAGGAAGATATACTCATGGCTCTTGGTTACGCCGTATGCGGTCTGAGGATCATGATCTGACTGAGCAGGCGCTGCGTCAAGTAGGCATGTGGGATTTGCGTCACCGTAAAATCGGAGAATTGTCGGGTGGACAGAAGCAGCGTATTTGTGTGGCAAGAGCACTCGCTCAGGAATCGGATTTGCTCATTTTGGATGAGCCTACGACCGGAATGGATCAGGAAAGCCGCCATCATTTCTACGATCTGATGAATCAGCAGGTTAAGGAATATGGAAGAACTGTGGTCATGGTGACCCATGGACTATCGGAAGTGCAACATTATCTGGATCGAATTATTGAGCTTGAGAGGAAGGAAGATGGCGGATGGAAATGCTGCACTACGACTTCATGCAGCGGGCATTTTGTGCCGGTGGGGTAATTGCACTGCTGGCCTCGGTGCTTGGAGTTTATCTGATGCTACGGCGTCAGGCTCTCATGGCGGACATGCTATCGCATGTATCGCTGGCAGGGGTGGCAGCGGGTGCCTATTTAGGCATTAACCCAACGATAACTGGATTTATTGTTGCCGTAATCGGCGCGATTATCGTTGAATACGTCCGCAGGTCTTATAAAACATATAGTGAGATATCTGTGGCTATTATTATGGTAGGTGGCCTCTCGACGGCCGTTATTTTAATGAATCTGAATCAGAGCATCAACAAAGGGTTTTCCGCTTATTTGTTCGGTTCGGTAGTAGCGGTCAATCAGACAGAGCTGATGTTGATGATTGTAGTGGCTGTGATCGGAGGTATTTTCTTTTTTGTATTCCGGCGTCCATTGTATCAGATTACCTTTGATGAAGAAACGGCGAAGACTAATGGTCTTCCTGTCAAGTCCATCTCATTTGCATTTAGTATTTTAACAGGGATGATTGTAGCTGCTGCAATGCCGATTGTCGGTGTACTGCTTGTCTCCTCACTCATCGTGCTCCCTGCGGCGCTGGCGATTCGAATCGCACCGAGCTTCGCGGCAGCCATCTGGATATCTATGATCACTGCATTGATCGGCGTATTTATGGGTTTAACGGCGTCGTATGAACTTAGTACACCCCCAGGGGGGACAATTGCCATGGTGCTGTTATTATTCCTGATCGTAGGAGCTGGTATTCAAAAGCTGGTCCGTAAGCTGGGCAAGCAGCAGGCTTCCCGACGGAAGAATGCGACAGGCCAGTGAGTGTAATTACAGTGAGAGTGACTAAAAACTAACACATAAAGGAGTAATGAATATGAATACATGGTTCAAAAAATCATTTGTATTGTCTGCGGGACTAGCACTTATTTTGTCTGGCTGCGGAGCCAAATCTGATAATACAGCTACAAATGCTTCCCAAACCGAGCCGAATGCGGCACAAACAGCAGACAAGCTGAATGTGGTCACCACTTTTTATCCAATGTATGAATTTACCAAGCAAGTTGCTGGAGACCATGCTAACGTAACCGCGTTGATTCCTGCCGGTGCTGAGCCGCATGACTGGGAACCAAGCGCCAAAGATATGGCACAGGTTAAGGATGCTGACGTATTTGTTTATAACGGTATCGTCGAAGGTTGGGCAGAACAGGCTTTGAGCAGCGCGTCCAACGATAAGCGTGTTGTAGTTGAAGCGAGCAAAGGGTTAAACCTGATGGAAGGCACTGCTGAGGAAGAAGGAGAAGAAGCACACGCAAAGGAAGGCCATGATCACGATCATGTGCTGGACCCTCATGTATGGCTTAATCCAGTCTTGGCCCAAAAAGAAGTAGAGTCCATTGAAGCAGGGCTTGTGGCAGCCGATCCGGCAAACAAAGCTGATTATGAGAAAAACGCTGATGCTTATATCGCTAAGCTGAAGGATCTGGATAACGAGTTCAAAACAGGTCTGAAAGATGTAAAACGTAAAGATTTTATTACGCAGCATGCTGCTTTTGGTTATTTGGCTAAGCAATATGGTCTGACCCAAGTACCTATTGCCGGATTATCTCCGGAACAAGAGCCTACACCAGACAAGCTGGCGGGTATTATCAAATTTGCTAAAGAAAATAATGTTAAAACGATTTTCTTTGAAACTCTTGTTGATCCGAAGGTCGCTGAGACCGTAGCTACTGAAATCGGTTCAAAAACCGATGTACTGAATCCGCTCGAAGGATTGACGGATGAAGACAAACAGAAGAACCTGGATTACCTTGGTGTAATGAAAAACAATCTGGAGGCTTTGAAAAAAGCTCTGAATGAATAAGGAATTCTTAAACGAATAAGTTTAAAAACTGACGTCGGAATGATACCGGCGTCAGTTTTTTTATAACTATCTAAGAAGATTGTACTTTCTGGGCTAGTGCTCTAGATACAGTAGATATATAGTCCTTTGTAATTTGCTTTTCAGAAATGATTTACGTCATTGTGAAACGTTTTTTTGAAAACTAATTCTGTAGTAGCTAGTTTCAAATTTCTTTTATAATTCATTGGTAGCGTTTTTATTTTTACAGATTCTTTCTATTAATATTACTAGTTTATTCACCGATATTGAAGTTTGGGCGTGCATATCATTTGACAACGGATTGGAGAGGTTAATTTGGCAACAGTTATAGTAGTGGATGACTCTTTATTTATGCGTTCTGTGCTTAAGGATATTCTTTTGGATTTAGGTCACGCTGTTATTGCGGAAGCAGAAAATGGGTATGATGCTGTTTTGAAATACGCACACTTTCGTCCCGATTTAATCACCATGGATATTAATATGCCTAAGATGGACGGACTTGAGGCTGTTAAAAAGATTGTAGAGCTTGATCCCCAAGCCAATATTTTGATGTGTTCTGCTTTGGGGCAGCAGGAAGCGATTATAAAAGCATTTCAGGCAGGTGCAAAAGACTTTATTGTTAAACCATTTGAGATGGAAAGGGTCGTGAATGCAGTCACAAAAATGCTGGGGAGTTAAGGAATCAAGATTTTTAATACATAAATATTGAACATGTTAAAGCGAGAATTCCATGCTTATTTTCACGAATATGGAGATGAATAGGATGAGCAATCGAGTGTTGTCTCAAAAAGTATTTATAGACGAACTGATCGCTACGATCAAGAATGGAGGGCTTGTCCCTGTAAATTATGAACACCTCGTCAGCGAACAAAGGGAAAGAATGGATGCTCTTAACAATGAACTTACCCTTCGTATTGAGGGATTAGAGACCGACTTGATCTCTGCTTCGACACATTCCATTCCTTTTGCCAATGGCGAAATTATGTTTCTTGCTCGCTATATTGTACTCATTGGGGATCATACCGAGGGATACTTTGTGTTCTATCGAGCAGAAGACTGTGAAAGTCCAGAGGAATATCAGTTTTTAACAAGCTCTTATCAACTTCCACATTTATTACTTGAATTATCTCTTTCTTTAAAAGAACATGGTACTAATGAGCCGCTTGATATTCTGACTTATTGGAATGGCCCTGTCTATCCGCTGAAAGATTTGAATAAAGAAGATATTAAGCTATCCACCTATGAATTTTAAAGTGAGGAGATGGGATTAGGGCCATCGAGGTTTGGGAATTACTTATACAAAGGAGTTGAAAAATCAATGATTAGTAAAGTCGGTCAAATTATGTTGTATGTAAATAACCAGGATGAGGCACTGGATTTTTGGACAAAAAAAGTAGGATTTAAAGTAATTTCTGAAGAAAATAATGGTCAAGGAATGAGATGGATTGAAATTGCTCCTGCAAAGGGTGCAGAAACAAGCATTATTCTCCACAATAAGGAATTCGTTGCTAAAATGTCACCTGAATTAAATCTCGGTACACCTTCTTTAATGTTTTTTTCGGAAAATCTTGATCAATTATATGACGACTTATCAAATAAAAATGTCAAAGTTGGAGAAATTGTAACTATGCCTTTCGGAAGAGTGTTTAACTTTGCAGATAATGAAGAAAATTACTTTGCTGTAAGGGAACGAACTAAATAATAAATTTTTGTAGAAGTTAAATTTTTAAGTTCAGATTACATTGTTACGAAATCCCTTGAGAGAGTCAAATCCCTCAGGGGATTTTTTTACATTGATAATCAAACGCATGTTCGCATATAATACAAACAAACGTTCTGATAAGGAGTGAAGGATCATGTTGGAAAAATACGTGGGGCAGATCGTGGAAATCGTGTATTTGGATCGGAAGGGCAAACTGTCTCATCGGCGTATCGAGGTGCATCGTGTGCAGAATGGCTTGATACGAGCCATCTGTTTACAGACAGGCCAGCCACGTGTTTTTCGATTAGATCATGTATTGGCATGGCATCCGGTAACCAGAACAGCATAGGAGGGGCTTACGATGGGGAAAAAGCTTGAAGGAAATGGCATATGGGAAAGCTCACGCATGATTTTGCCTGAGCATCGGGAGGCATATTTAAGACTGATGAAGGAGCAAGGAAGGCGCGGCAAGCCAGCACTGGACGATCAGGAAATGCAGCAGATTGAACAGGCCATTATCGTATCCTATAACGAACGTAAGCCTATTACGCTAAAAGTGTTCAATCCATTTGATGATGAGGAGCTGCGTGGACTGGTCACAGTAATTAACACAAGTCGGCGAGAAGTGAAGCTATCCCGTGGGGAAGAGGATTTTAGCTGGATTAAGTTGGAGGAAATTATCGAGGCGCATATATAAAAACAGTCTGACTAAGTCGGAGTGTTTTTTACATTTGTCCCGCCGTTTTTTAAAATTAAGATTGTAGCTCTATGAATCCATATTTAAAATAAAACTGTAATTGCAAAAGGAGGAGTTCAATATGAAAATAAGTAAAAATAATGCTGAACATTATATATGGGGAGATCAATGTGATGGTTGGCGCTTGGTGAAAAATAATGATTTGAGCATTATTCATGAGCGGATGCCCGGAAATACACATGAGGTCAGACATTATCATCATCATGCGCGCCAATTTTTCTTTATTTTATCAGGTACAGCGGTACTTGAAGTGGATGGTGAACGAATCCAATTAGGATCTCAGGAAGGGTGTGAGGTTCCTCCTATGGTGCCTCATCAAATGTTTAATGAAACGAATCAGGATGTTGAATTTTTGGTTATTTCTCAGCCTGCGAGCAGAGGTGACCGGGTTCTGGCCGAAAAATAATATTTTGGAGTAGACATGTTCCAGCGAAGGTTGACAAGTCTTTTTTAGTACCGTATAGTGCTAAATATGATGAAAAAAAATAAAATCACGAATCGGGATGTTGTTCTGCGCATCGCCACCTCATTGTTTCTTACCCAAGGATATCATGCAACAAGTATGGATGAAATTGTGGCTGTGAGCAATGTGTCCAAAACGAACATTTACTATTATTTTAAAAGTAAAGAAGAGCTACTTTCAGCCATTCTGGATCAACTGATTCAAACGTATAATGAGATGATTTATGAAGTTGTTTCGCGTAAGGATCAGTCTGTTCAGGAACGTTTTGAAATCCTTCTTCAATTGCTGACAGAGCAAGAGACAGATTGTTTGGGAGGCTGTCCCTTTATTACTCTTTATACGCAAATGCCTCAAGATAGCGCCTTGTTTCGGAATAAAATAAGCCAGTTCTTCCAAAGCCAAATCACTACCGTAGAAATATTGCTGAACGAGGGAAGGGAAAGATTAGAGATTCAGGCTGAACTTCCTGCGAGGTCGACGGCCCAATTCATCGTCTCGGCCATTGAAGGTGCGCTCTTTCTGCAGCATGCAAGCCAGGACCCGAGCATACTCGAAAATTTAAAATTTACTTTAGCACTTCTGCTAAAGTGATTTTTTTAATCTTTATTAGTACTACTAAGTACTAAAAATTAAAAAAGGCAGGTTTCGTATATGGCACATATCTTTATCACGGGCGGCACAGGGTTTACCGGCATGCATACGTTACGACAACTTTCAAAGGCGGAACACACTATTACCGTCCTGGTTCGTTCGCAGCAGAAGTGGGAACAAATATGCAGACAAATGGATTTGGAGACAGCATGGCATATCGGGAAATTAACACCGGTTATTGGCAATTTGAGTATACCTGCTCTAGGATTAAATCCTGTTGACAGGCAACTCGTGGAGACAGCAGATGTGATAATTCATGCAGGAGGTCCGATGGATATTCTGCTGGGAGAGGAGGATGCGAGAGCAGCTTTTCTACAAGCAGCAGAAGAAATGATAACGTTGGCTACACATATTCATGCGAGCAAAGGGTTACGACATTTTATCCATTTGGTTGGTTACAAAAGCCCTTTTAATGATCATAACTGGATTACTCCCGAGCCCATCATCGATCATTTGGAACAAGCGCCTCCATATGAACGGATGAAATTTTTGGCTGATTTGCGTATTCGTCAAGGAGCACACAAGGAAGGATTTCCGCTTTCGGTTGTCCATTTGAGCGTTGTCATGGGTGACTCAGAGTCTGGGGATACGCCCCAAACTGGTGGGCTAGGCATTCTCGTAGGTTCTACAGCGCGCAAGCTTATGGGACTTGTCCCCGGCGGAAAATCTCATTGGCTTCCCTTGGTCCATGTAGATCATGCAGCCGAATTGATCAGTGTTCTTACGAAGGAATCACATCCTGCTAGTGAAACATACTACTTGATGGATGACAGGCAGCAGAGTCCAACGATGATAGAGCTGGGAACGAATATGGCGAAGGAGCTTCGTGTCTGTAAACCGCTCGGTTCGATCTCGCCAGCTTGGCTAACCAGTATACTGGGTACTCCTCTGGGCCAAAAGTTAGGTATTCCGAAGGAATCACTCGATTTTATCGTGGATGTGGACTACCCAATGGATGCAGCACGAGAGATTCAACGTAAATACGGGTTGTCACAGGCGATGAACAAAAGCGTGTTCCCATTTGTCATTACTGATCTTGATTTCAGGATTGCTCATTCCACCATAGATACAGATGGATATGTCCGCAACAGACGTGGGCCATTAGCTACCCTGGAGCGAAGGGTGAAGAATGGAAATCCAACGATCGTATTAGTTCACGGTACTTTCAGCGGGGCAGATTGTTTGATACCGCTGGCAAATCAATTTCCGGAATCCTCTGTTTGCTTGGTGGATCTTCCTGGTTTTGGCCGTTCCCCATACCATCATAAGGAGGATGTACTAGAAGGCCACATTGAATCGTTAGTGCAGGCTATTCAGGCTTTGGAAACGCCAATCTGCCTTGTAGGTCATTCGTTCGGCGGACTACTAGCTGCTAAGGCATGGGAACGCGTACCTGAGCGTATCAGTAGCTTACACCTATTGCAGCCTGTATTGCATACTGCTCCGCGCAGATATCGGAGCGCACGAATTACGGAGAGTATGCTAGGCAGACTCAGCGAGTCAGGCTTACGCAAGCAATTGCTTGCGCAGACTTGTTTTGAAAGTATCGACGATATCCCGCCAGCATACATCACATATGTTCTTGAAGAAATGCGTTCCCCACGCGTAAGAAAGACGACTGCGCAAGCCCTAGCCATGCTAACCAAGTCCGATAGCTTCCGGTCGGTCCCTGAGATATCCGAAAGAATGTATAAAGAGGAGGTTTCGATTCTATGGGGTGTGAAGGATCAGATCTATAAGTTGCCCGAGCCATTTCATGCCCTGCATACGCTGAATATTCCGGCAGCTCATCATTTTCCGATCTCGCAACCGGAACGAACAGCGCAATATCTAAAGCAGCACATACGACAGAATAACGTTAGTGTATAAAAATAAAACCAGCCTAGCACATATAAATCAAGTGCAGCCTGGTTTTTTATCAATAAATGTCCTTAGCATCTGCTGGGAGAGCTTTTACGTGATGGAGATAGTTCGTAACACGTTGATCGTCCAGAGTCGGATATTCGTAACCATAATGGTTCGCTACTTCCAAGGCAACTTCTCTAAATAAATTTCCCATGATAAAAAGAGACTGCCACATATGTTCATAATCTGCATCCGCAAACGTTTGGATGTAGGCTGTCCATTGTTCAGGCTCAAGGTGGTTCTCGAAATATTTTCCCTGCTTACCCGGATCTGCCGCGAAGTCTGTTCGTATACCAATATGCCATTCCAACATCAAGTGGAGCGCATCTCTAACAGGCCGATCCAGCATAAATTTAGCATAGGGCAGCTCTTGTCGCCATAATCCTTTAGCCACATAAGTACTGACCCACCAGAACTCGTTGCAGGAATCCGCATAGGCTTGGGCGGTTGGGGGTATCGTCTTATAATCTTGAAGACTTGGCGGTGGGAAAGGCTGCACAAGCCCGTCTTTATCCAGCAGCAGTACACTTAAGCTGTCTCGGGTCCAATTGGCGATGTTTTCTGTAGGATAGAGAGTAAGATCTATGCGATTGCCGTCCGTAAATAACATGAGAAAAGCAAAACGATCACGGGGCATCGGAGTAGGTTCCATATGCTCATCGGGCGTCTGCATAATGATCAATTCACCAAAATGGTTGATCCAGCGACGTTCCTGAATAAAGCTGTCCATGGAGGATACGAGAAAGACGATATCATAATCCTGAAAAATGTCCCGTGGAGCATGTGGATTGGCGCGTGAACCATTCAGAATCACGGCACGTACCCGTTCGTCCTCTTGAGCAAGATGGAGAATGGTATGAAGCATTTCATGTTCACTTCTCATAATAGTTGTCTCCACAAGCGGTATCTAAAGGAGAAAAACGTGGACAAGGGAGCAATAGAAATAATGGCCACTAGCTCAAGGATCATCAAGGAAAACAACCTCCTGTAAGTTCTTTTATCTGGGATAAGTCTCCTATCCTTACAATAGCCTATACACAGAAGCCATTCAATTGTGCTGCCGAGGCCTTCTTCATTACCAGAAGTACACTTGACCGAATTGTATGTTTTATCCATAATGAAGCGAGGCATCAAGTACAGACCATCTTAGAGCCTAATCCTCTAATACGTTTAAAGGAGTGATGATGTTTGAACACGAACAAACAAATCAAAAAGCTTATGAGAGATTTATGTATTTAGATGAATAAGAAAGAATCTCTCATAGGCTTATGGGAGGCAAATCGGACAGATGTGTGCTCATCACATGATTAAAGGAATAGAACTCGCGGAATCTTATTTTTATAAGGCATTCGGTCTTTTTATTACAATGAAGCATCACATATCGATTCAAGGTGTTATTAGCGGCACCACACCGGGTAGAATTTTTTTATCTAATAATGGGGATACCGCTGTATTGAGCAACCCCCAAGGCATTTTTCTGGGAGGAAGTCCGGACAATAAAGCCTTTTTAAAAGAAATCAACATGTTGCTTCAAGAAATCCTATTACCTCAACTGGCATCCAAAGGAGAATTAGACTACGTGCTATATTACCCGGCAGATGAGAAGTGGGAAGCTGCTCTTGAAACCGTGATGAAGGATTTACGGCCTATGAAGAGTGGACGAATGACGTTTACTCAGCATTTGGACGGTATAGCTAACCCGCTTGGAGAGGATATCGTAGCAATAGATCGTGAACTATTAAAGCAGCGGCATCTGACCGTAATTGTAGAGGTGCTGAGTTTTAAGACTTGGTACCTACCGCAAGCATATGCGGGCTCATACCGATTACGGATTCCTGCTCTTCAACCTGCCGTGATATATCCAGCAAGCGGCTGCGATGGGAAGGAAGCACCCACTTTTCCTCAAATCCGGGTGCAATCCAGACGGGTCCTTCCACGCCCAGTACACGAGGCTTCGGCAATCCAGCCGCCTGCCAGTCTGCGCGCAAGGCATCCGGTGTATGGAAGTAGGAGCGTGTGAGAAAAGAGGGATAAGCAGCAGGGCGCACATGCTGACCATCTGTTAGCTCCTGTCTGACCATATCCATGAACGCATCTTCCTCCACAATGGTATTGCACTCACCGTACACCGATAGCCCCCACAGTAGCGAGCCAAACCTGGAAATAGCTGAAGTAATCAGCGTTCCACCTTTTTTTAAGACACGCGCTGCTTCTTGCAGTGCTTTTACTCGTTCCTTCTGTTCCGTTAAATGATATAAAGGTCCCATCAATAGCACGATGTCCGCGCTTTCATCTTTACGATCAAGATTTCTGGCATCCGCGGTTTCCAGCTTGCTGATGATGGGTTTATTCAGTTGCTGCTGACGAGCGAATTCAATGGCTTGGGAAGATAGATCAAATAAATGAACTTCGTATCCCAGCTCCGCCAGCCACGAAGAGTAGACCCCTACACCGCCGCCGATATCGTAAATAACATGAGTAGACTCCCTGAGATAACGTGAAATGATTTCTTTTGATCTTTCCAGTTCTATTTTTCCTATGCCTCGCTCTAACCTGCCTATTTCTGCACCGCCATCATAATAAGCCAGAATTTCATGCGTATCTTTTTCAAGCATAGCGCACCTCATCTCAAGTGATTGGAATAATATAACATTATCACTTACATCATGAACAAGTCTACCGTGTTTAGGATTAAGAAACCATCGGAAGCATTGGGAAAGAAAAAAGCTGTTCCCCAGTAGCTAAACCTACTTTTTGGGAACAGCCATATTTAAATGATGTTTGTTTCCAGCATGCCCTCGAGATCTTCTTTGGTAAGATGGTAGTGTGCGTTACAAAAGTGGCAATGAGCTTCAGCCTGTCCATCGGTATGGATCATATCTTCTATTTCCTTATTCCCTAAGCTGATAATGGCATTGGTAACGCGCTCTTCTGAGCAGGGACAATGAAATTGTACAGGCATGGTTTCCAGTATGTTTATGTTGCTTTCTCCTAAAATCTGACCCAGAATCTGCTCTGGTGTAAGACCTTCCATGACCATTGCGGAGATGCTTGGAATGCTCTCAATACGTCTCTCGATAAAACTGATAACCTCTTCTGGTGTATCTGGCATCAGCTGAATAATAAAACCTCCAGCCGCCTGTATAGAGTTATCTGGGTTAACAATAACTCCCGCTCCCACAGAAGAAGGAATTTGTTCGGATTGGACGAGATAAGATGTGAAGTCCTCGCCCAGTTCACCCGATATGAGAGGGACCTGTCCAACAAACGGGTGTTTTAAGCCGATATCTTTGGATACAATTAGCGCTCCATCTGTTCCTACAGCTCTGGCGACATCCAATTTCCCTATCTGATTAAGCTCAAAATGGGTTTGTGGATTTTTTACATAACCTCTAACTTCACCTTTGGAGTTGGTATCGACAAGAATCGTGCCGATAGGTCCGCCACCGTTGATTCTGATCGTCAGTTTATCCTCATCCTTAAGCATGGCTCCCAGCATGACGCCGACCGTCATAGAACGTCCCAATGCAGCCGATGCTGTGGGCCAGGTATAATGACGCCGTTGGGCTTCACTTACCGTTTCCGTTGTTCTCACGGCATAAGCCCGTACCTGATTGTTGTAGGCAAGAGCTTTTACTAAATAATCGTTCATGTTCATATTCCTTTCTGTTAATTAGAGTTCTTTACAAGACCATTTTTTCCTGAATCCAGTTCTCTAAAGAAGTAATTTTGTCATCATATCCTTCTTTAAAAAAGTCAGCGGATAGTGACGCGATGGTTTCTCTTTTCAGAACTGCCTTCCAGGAGGCTTCCGCTTCTTCCATCAAATTTGCCAGTAAACAACACTCATCGTCTTTCTTTAATTCAAGCATTTCGTTGTATATACCACTGGAAGAATAAAGGGTTTGTTGTCCCTCAATCGCTAGATAAATATCAAATACCCGTATATCCTCAGGTTTTTTCTTTAATTTGAACCCGCCCTTGACACCAGGTACAGAAGTAATCAAATCGGAGCTAACCAATTTTCGTAACAGTTTATGAAAATAAGTAGGTGAAGCACCTAACTGCTGGCTGATGGCCTCCCCAGGTAAAACGGCTTTGTCCGGCAGCATCGTGAGTAGAAGAAGAGCGTAGACAGATTGTTCGACACCTGTTTTCATATGCACTAGCAATCACCTCAATATTTATAACCAGGCTAACGTGGATAAATATTATCCACATATATTGCATAATAGATGAGCTTATTATAAAAGTAAACTGTTTTTTGATAAAAACTAAAAATTTAAATCATTTGCAATTCATAACGGAACACATTATCATAATTGACGTATCAATTGATGGGTCAAAGAATTAAGGCGTTGAGGGAAATATGTAAAATAATATTTTGACAGGGGGTTTATATATAATGACTACGCGTAACGTTGCACTATCTATATTAGATCTTGCACCTGTCATTGAAGGCGGCACTCCTGCCGATTCCTTCCGCGATACGGTGGATCTTGCCCAGCATGCTGAACAATGGGGGTACCATCGGTACTGGCTAACGGAGCATCATAACATGCAGGCGGTCGCCAGTGCGGCTACGTCCGTGATCATCGGGCATGTAGCTGCACATACAGACAAGATTCGGGTCGGTTCAGGCGGTATTATGCTGGCTAACCATGCTCCACTCATGATTGCAGAGCAGTTTGGAACCCTAGAGTCGCTTTATCCGGGACGAATTGATCTGGGACTTGGCCGGGCTCCAGGCACGGATCAACCCGCGATGAGGGCACTGCGGCGCGGGCTTCACAGTACTGGGGAAGATTTCCCCGAGCAATTGAATGAGCTGCGTTCTTACCTGAATCCAGCGCTAAACGGAGCCGTTCCGGGAGTAAGAGCGATTCCTGGAGAAGGGCTGGACATTCCCATCTGGTTACTGGGATCAAGCGGATTCAGCGCACAGCTGGCAGGTCAGCTTGGGTTGCCGTTCGCATTCGCCAGCCACTTTGCCCCGGCTCATTTGCTACAGGCTTTAGAGTTGTATCATCGTAATTTTCGGCCATCCAAAGCACTGGATAAGCCATATGTGATGGTCGGTGTTAATGTGCTTGTTGCAGATTCTGATGAGGAAGCAAAATGGCTCTTTACTTCACAAGAACAGCAGTTTCTAAATGTGCTGCGCGGGCACAGCGGAGGACTGAAGCCACCAGTGGATGACATGGAAAAGCTTTGGAGTGAGCACGAGAAGGAGATGGTTCGTGGTAATATGCTGGGGTATTCAGCCATCGGCAGTCCTGACACCGTCAAGCAAAAGATGGATTTGATAATCGACCAGACGAGAGCCAATGAGCTGATTACAACCTCTCAGGTATATGACCATCAAGCGCGCCTGCGCTCGTACGAGCTGCTAGCCAAAGTGATGCGTATAGTTGGGTAATTAGATGAGTTAAACAAATGAGGCTGTGCCAGAAAGGTTCTTATAACCGATTCTGACATGGCCTTTATTTTCTGCGTGGAAATGATCGTTTTACAATGAATATATCCGTTTTATAGATGGGTAAAAATTAAAATTTATTTTTGATTATTTTTGTATTACTTATTTTCAAATTAAAACAAAAGTGTTATAGTCTCCATAAACAAAGAATAACCACTGTAATAAAGCCTTTCAAAACTAAAACTAAACTTGGAGGTCTTTTTCCTATGGTACAAAGTCTGTGGATTTCTTCACAAGCATCTGAGCAGAAAAGCACGCTGGAACAGCTCGTATACCGTTCTAACCTGATTGGCACAGATAGGAGTGTGTGCAACTGGGGAGGCGGCAACACTTCGGCCAAAACGATGATACAAGATTTTCGTGGGCGTGAAGTAGAAGTGATGTACGTTAAGGGCAGCGGTTCCGATCTCGCAACAATGAAAGCGCATAACTTCACAGGGCTTCGTATGGAGGATATTCGTCCTTTATTTGAAAGGGAAGATATGTCTGACGAGGATATGGTCGCATATTTGGCGAACTGTATGATAGATGCCAAGCATCCACGGGCTTCAATTGAGACGCTATTGCATGCTTTTCTGCCTTTTAGACATGTGGATCATACACACCCGGACGCGATTATTAGCTTGTGCTGTGCGCACAACGGCAAGGAAATCGCTAAGGAAATTTTCGGTGACCGTTTTGTATGGGTGCCTTATATCCGTCCTGGCTTTAAGCTATCGAAAATGATTGCCCAAGGTGTACTCGATCATCCACAAGCTGAATTGGTATTGATGGAAAAGCATGGTCTGGTTACGTGGGGAGAGACATCCGAAGCGGCTTATGCGAAAACAATCGAAATCATTCAAGAAGCAGAAAGCTATATTAGAGCTCGTCAAGAGGAAAAGCAGGCATTTGGAGGCACAAAATATAAAGCGCTTACTTATAAAGAACGCCGTAGCATTGCATCCCAGGTCATGCCATCCGTCCGTGGTGCAGTCAGTGATGAGAAAAAGATGATCCTCACCTTTGATGACGCGGAGGATGTGTTGGAGTTTGTGAACGGCCGGGATTCTGCTGCTTTATCCCAGGTCGGGGCTGCGTGCCCGGATCATCTGGTCCATACCAAGATGAAGCCACTCTATGTAGATTGGACACCGGATGTGGAGGATGTAGAGGGCTTGAAAGTTAAGCTTGCCGAGGGTATAGCAGCCTATAAGGAGCAGTATCAAGCTTATTTCGAGCGCAATCGGCATGAGGGAGATGTTATGTTTGAGGCTGCGCCACGTGTAATTTTGATTCCGGGTATTGGTATGATCAACACAGGAAAAAGCTGGAGCAACGCGCAGGTAAGCGGCGCCTTGTATCATCGTGCTATTGCTGTCATGCGAGGAGCAACGGCGTTAGGAGAGTTTGTTTCACTCAGCGAGAACGAGTCATATAACGTGGAATATTGGCCGCTGGAGCTTTATAAGCTGTCACTCGCGCCAGCAGAAGCTGAATTTTCCCGTAAAATTGCGTTCATTACAGGCGGTGCAGGCGGAATTGGCAGTGCAACCGCACGTCGTTTGGTGGATGAAGGCGCACATGTCGTACTGGCAGATCTGAATCTGGAAGGCGCGCAAAAGGTAGCCGCAGAGATAAATAGTAGCTACGGAGAAAATCGTGCCATCGCCGTAAAAATGGATGTGACGCAGGAGGAGCAAATTCAGGCTGCCTATGCAGAAACGGCATTGACCTATGGCGGTGTAGATACCATCGTCAACAATGCAGGCCTTGCTACATCCAGTCCGTTCGATGAAACATCGTTAAAGGAATGGAATTTAAATGTGAATGTGCTGGGAACGGGTTATTTTCTGGTTGCACGAGAAGCGTTCAAGCTCATGAAGGAGCAGACACTTGGCGGCAGCATGGTGTTCGTCGGCTCCAAAAACTCGGTCTACGCAGGAAAAAATGTAACAGCCTACAGCTCGGTCAAGGCGCTGGAAGCGCATTTAGCCCGTTGTATTGCCGCAGAAGGCGGTGAATATGGTATCCGTGTGAACACCATTTTACCGGATGCCATTCTGCAAGGCTCGGCAATCTGGAACTCCAATTGGCGCAACGAGCGCGCTGCCGCCTACGGGATTGAGCCCGACCAGCTGGAGGAACATTACCGCAAACGGACGACGCTGCTGGTCAACATTTACCCGCAGGATATCGCCGAGGGCATTGCCTTTTTCGCCTCATCCAAGGCAGAGAAAACGACAGGTTGTATGCTGACCATCGACGGTGGCGTTCCCGCAGCATTTACACGCTAGCCGAATTAAAATGAACCTATGTAAGCGATAGACTCATTTCAACGGCTCAACACTTAGGATTATAACGAACTAATTTAATGTACTAATCTATTTCACTAAACCAAGCCACATGACGATAGTTTCGAAGGGCTTATACACACTAACACTTTAAAAATAGAAGTGACTTTATGGGTGGTCAGCAGCAGAGCGGGCGGAATTGTTCTGAAGAAACGATGTGTTCGCCTTTGCAACGGGATTTTAACCTTATCATGTGTTATAAAATGAAAAATCCCGTTGCAACAGCGATCGGAAGAATAATCCGCACGCGAAGCGGCCTCCCGTAACTCACTTCATTTTCCAAGGAGGAACCACGATGAGTGACAAAGCGTACGCCTTATTCGAGGAGCAACAGCAACAACGGGGCATTGACCTGGAGCAAGTAAAGGCAAAGCTGAAAGCGCTTAGCATAGAAACACCATCCTGGGGATATGGTGACTCAGGTACACGATTTAAAGTCTTTCAGAAAACAGGCGTGCCGCGTGACCCGTTCGAAAAGTTGGAGGATGCCGCGCAAGTTCATGCCGTGACAGGCCTATGTCCATCCGTTGCGATCCACATTCCGTGGGATACAGTAGACAATTACGGCAAGCTTCGCAGTCATGCCGAAAGCTTGGGACTACAGATTGGGGCCGTGAATCCCAATCTGTTTCAAGACGAGGACTACATGCTCGGCAGTGTCACCAATGTAGACCCGGCCATCCGCCGCAAGGCCATCAACCATTTGCTGGAATGCGTGGATATTGCGAAGGAAACGGGCTCTAACGATTTTAGCTTATGGTTCGCAGATGGAACGAATTATCCCGGTCAGGGAGACATTCGCAAACGGAAAAATTGGATGCTGGAAGCGCTCAGTGAAATGTATAAGGCGCTTACTCCTGACATGCGCATGTTGATTGAATACAAGGCGTTCGAGCCAGCCTTTTACCATACGGATATTGCCGATTGGGGCATGGCGTACAATTTCGCAACCAAGCTGGGGCCGCAGGCACAGGTGCTGGTGGATACAGGGCATCATCTGCCGGGAGCCAACGTGGAGCATATTGTCGCGTTTCTAATTGATGAGAAGCGATTAGGTGGTTTTCATTTTAATAGCTACAAATATGCGGATGATGATCTGATCGTGGGCTCCGCGAATCCGTATGAACTGTTCTTGATTTTTTATCAGATTTTGAATGCGGCTCAGGATGCGGATGCGGATATTCGCCATACCGTCGATAAAATTGCTTATTTGATCGACCAATCGCACAATATTGAACCCAAAATTCCGGCGATGATTCGCTCGGTGCTGAATGTGCAGACTCAATATGCGAAGGCACTTCTGATCAATCATGCAGAGGTGGAGGAAGCGGCGAGTCGCCAGGATGTGCTGGGTGCGGAGGATGCCGTGCGCCAAGCGTTTGAGTTCGATGTGGCACCATTGCTCAGAGCGATCCGTGAAGAGCAAGGGTTACCGGCAGACCCGATGAAAGCCTATTTAGCGTCTGAGTATGGCACGCAGATTTTGCAAAGAGGCAAGGGTGGTGCAAGCTGGTGAGCATCCTCGCTTATGATTTGGGGGCAAGCAGCGGCAGGGTTCTACTCGGAGAATTGACAGATTCACGTATAGTGGTGGAGGAAATTCATCGCTTTTCGAATGATCCGGTCAAGGTTGGGGAGCGTCTGCACTGGGATCTGTTGCGTCTGTATCACGAGGTTCAGCAAGGATTGCTCAAAGCCAAGCATATGGGAGTGAATCCGTCCAGTCTTGCGATTGACTCCTGGGCGGTCGATTTTGGATTAATTGGGGAAACCGGAGAATTGCTGGGGAACCCTTATCATTATCGGGATTGGCACACCCACGGGGTGATGGAAGAAATACAGAGACGGCTGGGAAAAGACTCCATTTTTCAGCGTACAGGCATTCAGTTTTTGACGTTTAACACGATTTATCAGCTGGCTGCTATGCGAAATGCGAGTTCACCGTTGCTGGAGCAGGCAAAGCATTTCTTGATGATTCCAGATCTGCTGCGGTATTTTCTGACAGGTGAAATGTACAATGAGTTTTCGAATGCGACTAGCACGCAATTATATAATCCGTTGCAGCAAAAATGGGATGATGAGCTTTTGTCTGGAATCAATATTCCCCGTTCCTGGTTTGGTGAGGTACTGGAGCCAGGAAATGTTGCAGGAACTATCCGCTCGTCGGTCATGACCGATCTGGGTATTGGGGCGATTCCTGTAATTGCAGTAGCAGAGCACGATACGGGATCTGCTGTGGCTGCCGTGCCTGCGCTGGAGCACTCGTTTGCGTACTTGAGCTGCGGAACATGGTCCCTGATGGGAACGGAAACGGCACAGCCTGTAATCAATGACGATACGCTTCGTTTTAATTTTACGAACGAAGGTGGGGTCGGTCGAACTTACAGGCTGCTTAAAAACATTATGGGCTTGTGGATTTTACAGGAGGCGCGCAGAGAATGGGAGCGGCAGGGATACTCCTATTCCTTCCCCGAACTGGTTCATATGGCAGAACAGGCTCCAGCATTCACTTCTTTGATTGACCCGGACGATGAACTGTTTCTGCACGCTGGGGATATGAAAACACGTATTCGCCAATATTGCCGCAACACCGGGCAGCCATTGCCCGAGACGCCGGGTGAAATCACGCGCTGTGTTTTGGAGAGTCTGGCGTTAAAGTACCGTTACATTTTGGAGCTTACGGAGCAGGTGTCAGGACAACGGTTTAATGGTTTGCATATGGTCGGAGGAGGGATTCAAAATCGCTTGCTGTGCCAATGGACGGCCAATTCGATTCAAAAACCAGTGTGGGCGGGACCTGCAGAAGCGAGCGCAATCGGCAATCTTGCGGTACAATGGATGACACAGGGAAAGTTCGCCGATATATGGGAAGCACGCCGGGTCATCGCGGATTCTATTTCCGTGGAGGAATATGAACCTGCCGAGTCAGAAGCGTGGGAGGATGCCTACGGGCAATTCCGGCGGGTGGCGGGACTTTTTGTACATTAAAGATGTGGAGTGAGATTGCCATGCTGGTCGCAGAAAGATATGAGATGATTGTGCAGCTCGTTAATGAAAAAGGAAGCATACGGGTGTCCGAATTGAGTGAGTTGTGCAAAGTAACGGAGGAAACGATCCGCCGTGATCTGGACCGCCTGGAGCAGGCGGGACGACTGCGCCGTTCGCATGGGGGAGCGGTCAGTGTCAAAAACGAGCAGCCTGAAACGCCCTATGCGGTACGGGAAATTATGAACGCAGAGGAAAAGCGTAGGATTGCCGAGGAAGCGGTCAAGCAGATTCAGCCGAATGATCGTATTTTGCTGGATGCCAGCACAACCGCCTGGTATATGGCGTCAAGTTTACCGGATATTCCTTTGACAATATTAACAAATTCAATTCGGGTAGCTACAGAGCTGGCGGGTAAGGAAAAAATCGAGGTCATTTCGACGGGCGGGCAGTTGCTTCAACGCTCGTTGTCATTTGTAGGCCCGCTCGCAGAGCGTTCACTAGAAACCTATTATGTGGATAAATTGTTTTTCTCCAGCCAGGGGGTTCATCTGGATCGCGGTATTAGCGAATCAAATGAACTGCAAGCTCGTTTGAAGCAGAAAATGGTCAGCATTGCAGACCGTGTGATTTTACTGGCGGATGCGAGCAAATTTGGGCAACAGGCGTTTACGCATGTCGTGAACCTGTCGCAGGTATCCGAGATTATTACGGATTCGCGGTTGTCGGACCCGATTCGCAGTCAACTTGCGGAGCTGGCTATTCCAGTTACGGTTGTGTGAAGCGGGGAGTTTCCAAGGTGAAGGCCGCTTTGCGTTTCATTTGGTCTTACGATCGCTATTGCAGTGGGATTCTTTGATGATGTAAAAAAGTTATAAGTGAGAATCCCACTGCAAGCTTCTAAAGTATCACTTCCCCCGGATTTTTAGCATTGAGTAAAGAATCTGGGGGCAACAGCGATGGGAAGCACCATCTGACTGCGCAGCGGCACTATAGGTAACCTTTCAGTTATAAAGTAATAGCTATTCCATGGACGGAAGGGTGTTCCGTATGAAGGTATCTTTATTTATTACCTGCCTAAGTGATGCGATTTATCCCAAGGTAGGGGAAGCGATGGCACGCTTGCTTGTCAGATATGGTGTTCAGCTGGATTTTCCGAAGATACAGACATGCTGCGGACAGCCATCCTATAACAGCGGCTATTGGGATGAAACGAGGGTTGCGGCTAAAACGATTTTGAAAGCGTTTAACGACAGCGATTTTGTCGTATCCCCCTCCGGTTCCTGCACATATATGATTCATCATTACCCGGAGTTGTTTAAGGATGAGCCCGAATGGCTGGACTCCGCACGGAGGCTGGAGCAAAAGACGTATGAGTTTACGCAATTTATGGTGCAGGTGCTTGGTGTGACCGATGTAGGCGCGTCTTTTCCGCATACGGTAACCTACCATCCGTCTTGCCATGGCACACGTTTGCTCGGCGTGAAGGAGGAACCGATGAAGCTGCTTGGCAGTGTAAAGGGGCTGCAATTAGTACCACTTCCCTTTGCTGAGGACTGCTGTGGCTTTGGCGGGACTTTCGCGGTGAAAATGCCGGATATTTCGGGAGCGATGGTGACTGAAAAAGTGGACCACATCAGGGAGACCGAAGCCGAGGTACTGGTCGGACTAGATATGGCCTGCTTGATGAACATTGCCGGAAATCTCCGGTATCGGGAGGAGCCAGTTCGGGTGATGCATCTGGCTGAGCTGCTGTACGAAGGGGTGAAGCACGCATGACCGCCGTACACTCACATTCCATGAACCAAAAGGTCAAAAAACGCGCAGAGCTGGCCCTAAATGATGATTTTCTGCGGAATGCAGTTCGTTTCACTACGGAGCGGCTTCGTAACGGCAAGCGGGTGGCTTCAGAGCAGCACGGAAATTGGGAGGAATGGCGGGAACGGGGCCGTCAAATTCGTCTGCATACCATTGCCCATCTGGACTATTATTTAAATCTATTTGTAGAAAATGCCCGTGCCAACGGGGTGCATATTCATTTTGCCGATACAGCAGCCGATGCCGTACGTATTACACTGGATATTGCTGCGCATAGCCAAGCCCGCTCCGTCGTCAAATCCAAGTCGATGGTGTCGGAGGAGTTGCATTTGAATCAGGCGCTGGAGGGTGCGGGTATCGAGACGATTGAAAGTGACCTCGGTGAATATATTATTCAACTGGCAGGAGAGCCCCCGTCTCATATCGTCATTCCGGCGATTCACAAAAACCGTTATCAGATTGCCGAGCTGTTATCCAAAGAAGCAGGGGAGAAATTGTCCGCGGATACGACGATTTTGGCGGGCTTTGTCCGCAAAAAGCTGCGTGAGAAGTTTCTAGAAGCGGATATTGGCATGACCGGGTGTAATTTTGCCATCGCCGAGACAGGCTCCATGGTCCTGTTTGAAAATGAAGGCAACGCACGAATGGTATCCACTTTGCCCAAAACGCAAATTACGCTGATGGGCATGGAACGGATTATTCCATCCTGGACGGATTTGGAGGTGATGGCTACATTACTGCCACGATCCGCTACTGGACAGAAGCTGACCATGTACATGTCTGGTATTTCAGGCCCTCGGCGCAGCCAAGATGCCGATGGGCCTGACGAAATGCACATCATCATCGTAGATAACGGACGTTCACTACAGCTAGGCAATCCCGAGTTTCAAGAGTTGCTGAATTGCATTCGCTGTGGGGCTTGCCTGAATGCCTGTCCAGTGTACCGACACATTGGCGGGCATGCGTATGGCGGGACATATAGTGGCCCTATCGGTGCAGTGCTTACGCCTGCCCTTCATGGCAACATCGAAGAGTGGAACGATATTGCGAGTGCATCCAGTCTGTGTGGTGCGTGTTATGAAGCCTGTCCGGTCAAAATACCGCTGCATGATATGCTGGTATATTTGCGTAGACGTAAGGTAGAGGCGGGACAAGGAGATAAGCTGGAAACAGTAGGAATGAAAGGTTTTGCGACCGTGGTTTCCAGCTCGAAGCGATTCGCAGCGGCGATTCGGCTAGGGCAGATTGCTCAGAAAGCGGTCGTTCGTAAGGGCGAAATTACCCTAAAGCTGGGCCCCCTAAAGGGATGGAATACGTACCGTGTGGCTCCCTCTTTGGCGAAAAAATCCTTCCGTCAGCAATGGAACACGCTGGAGCATAAGCTGGAGCAGGAACGCAATGTGATGCAGCCGGATGTTCTCAGTCGAATGGAGAAGATTTTGGCAGATAGAAGTAAAGGAGGGACGCAGCATGAGTGAACAGAGTAATCCTTCTGCGCAAGCAAAAGCGGCCCATGAAACGTGGCTTCATCAAATGGAAGCAGAATCCCGTGCCAAGCAGGTACGCTTTATGGACGACATCGCGACGCGGCTCAAGCGTCCACGACAAACGGAGCCGCCAGTTCAGCCGTTTCGCGGGGCACCTGCATTTTGGCACGAATTCGAATGGAGCGCGGAGCAGCGCATCGAGGAGTTCACCGCCAACTTTACAAGTGTTGGCGGGCATGTCGTGCGTCTGTCGGATTTGGAGCAGACCGCAGACTGGATCGCGCACAAAGCGCGAGAGCTGGGAGCGGCCTATATCGTCCGGCAGAATGAGCCGGACCTGGATGCGCTCCAGCTGGAATTGGCGCTGCCGGAAGTCCGTTTATCGGTGTGGAACACCGATCCAGTCGAGGATTGGAAGGCCCGCGCCGCCGAGGCGGATATCGGCATCGTCATCGCCGACGAAGCGGCTGCTTACACCGGTTCGGTAGCGGTGCTATCCTCGCCGGAGAAAGGCCGTGCAGTCAGCCTTTTGCCAACTGCACTGATCATTCTTCTGCCAGTAGAGCGCTTGCGAACACGACTGGGCGAAATTCTAAACCGCTTTGACAAAGCCGGGCGTGAGCAATTGCCCGCAGGCATTCATTTTATTACTGGACCGAGCCGCTCGTCGGATATTGAAAATGATCTGACGATCGGTGTACACGGACCGGGTATCGTCTATACACTGTTGATTGGTTAGTTTGTAGATGGATTAGCAGGTAGACTGGCGGACCTTCAATTCAAAAGCAAGGGAGGCTGGCTCCAAAGGCTGCCCGTTCAATTGCTGATATAATGTACGGAACATTTCCTGTCCGATTCGCTGCAACGGGTTCGTAATATTGGTCAGTCCCATGGCGTCGGCTACCTGACTTTCGTCAGCTTCAAAGCCGACCACTGCCAAATCTTCTGGAACCTTCCAACCTTTACTACGAGCGGCTGAGATAATACCGCATGCCACCAAATCATTGGTTGTCATGATGGCATGGGGACGTTCCTTTAACGACTCCAGCTTGGCGAACGCTCGCATTCCGTCCTGCACCGTATGGATACCGCTGAGCAACCATTCCTCATTCACTGGCAGCTTCCTTGCCGCGAGCAGGTCATAATAGGCCTGGAGTCTTCTTTGGCTGTTTACGCTGTTTTTTCTGCCTACGGTGCAGGCGATTTTTTCAAATCCCAGCTCGGCCAAATGCTCTAATCCAATCCGAAATCCTTCATAATGGTCGAGATAAATGGATGAAATCTCTTTATTTTTTAATGGCTCGCAGGTCACAATCGGCCCATACTTGGTGTAATGCCTCACAGCAGACCAATCCAGCATACGCCGTAAAATGACGATCCCGTCCACTTTTTTCTGCCTCAAAAGCTCTAACGCCGCGCTTTCCAAATCCTGATTTTCCTCCGTCTGGTAGATCAAAACCTGATAATCTTGCTCTTTACCCGCATTGGATACTCCCTTGATGATTTGCATGTAATAATTATTAATCGTTGGGGTCATGATCCCAATAACCTTGGTACGGCCTACTTTCAACTGCACCGCATTAATATTCGGAATATAATCCAGTTCCCGAATGACTTCCATCACCCTGGTCCGCGTTGCTTCACTGACATATGGATGATGATTAAGCACACGAGACACGGTACTTGTCGATACCCCCGCAATTTCAGCAATTCTTTTTATATTATGCATGACATTCAACTCCAAAAATTTAGTTCTTGACCTGGAATGCATCCCAGATTGTAGCATGAAAGCATAAAGCGTATGCAGCAATCCGGGATGCATTTGAAGGACATGGGTTCCGCATACTTCTTCACAAATTATAACCTACTTGGAGGAATGCAACATGGAACAGGCAAAAGGTTTTCCCAAGAACTTTCTATGGGGCGGGGCAGCCGCTGCCATGCAGATTGAAGGGGCTTACAACGTAGATGGAAGAGGGCTCTCGATTTCTGATGTATTTACCTTTGATCCAGCACTCGACAAAAAGCATTGGCTGGATCAGTGGCATATGATGACCCATGCGCAGGTCAAGGAAGCTTTGGACCCAAACAGCACCAAAAATTATCCAAAACGTCGGGGAAATGATTTCTATCACCGTTATGAAGAAGATATTAATCTGCTGGCCGAGATGGGTTTTAGATGCTTTCGCACTTCCATTTCCTGGACACGTATTTTCCCGAATGGCGACGAGACAGAACCCAATGAGAAAGGGCTGCAATTCTATGACAAGGTTTTTGATGCCCTGCTGGCCAAAGGAATTGAACCTGTCATCTCGCTGACCCATTACGATATGCCTTTGTATCTTGTCACCGAATATGGTGGCTGGAAAAACCGGAAACTGATTGAATTTTTCGTCCGTTTTGCCGAGACTGTATTTACCCGTTACAAGGATAAAGTAAAGTACTGGATTACGTTTAACGAAATGAACTGTGTCAAACATCATCCGTTTGTCAGCGCGGGGATCATTGAAGAGAATCACCCGAATCTGGAGCAGGACAAGTATCAATCTGCCCATCATCAGTTTATAGCCAGCGCGCTGGCAGTCAAAGCCTGTCATGATATTATACCGAACTCCCAGATTGGGTGTATGATCAGCTATCTGTTGCTTTATCCGAATACTTGCAATCCGGATGATGTGCTTGAATGCCAAAAGGAAGAACGAGTGTCCTTCTTTTTCAGTGATGTACAAGCTAGAGGGTATTATCCGTCCTATACCGCACGTATGTTCAAAGAAAAGGGTGTTGTTCTGCATAAAGAACCTGGCGACGATGAAATCTTGCGAGATAACCTCGTGGACTTCGTGTCCCTGAGCTACTATATGTCCA
Source organism: Paenibacillus sp. FSL R10-2748 (assembly GCF_038005565.1). Classification (NCBI taxonomy): domain Bacteria; kingdom Bacillati; phylum Bacillota; class Bacilli; order Caryophanales; family Paenibacillaceae; genus Paenibacillus; species Paenibacillus sp. FSL R10-2748. The sequence continues at coordinate 21,680 of NZ_JBBOTK010000001.1, read as the reverse complement.
ACAATGCCAGTGCCACTGCCGATCAGCATGCCAAAGCAAGCGGAAATCTGATTGGTGGCGTGAAGAATCCTTACCTCGAGCAGTCCGAGTGGGGATGGCAGATTGATCCTAAAGGATTACGTTATGCGCTCAATAACCTGTATGACCGCTATCAAAAGCCACTGTTCATCTCAGAAAACGGCGTGGGTGCGACAGATCAAATGAATCCTGACGGCACCATTAACGATGATTACCGTATCGACTATCTGAAAAAACATATCGAGCAAATGAGGGAAGCCATTGAGGATGGAGTGGACCTGTTCGGCTACACCGCCTGGGGTCCCATCGACATGATCAGTGCTTCGACCTCACAGGCATCCAAGAGATACGGCTTCGTCTACGTTGACCAGGATGATCTGGGCAACGGAACACTGAACCGCTACAAGAAAAAAAGCTTTGACTGGTATAAAAAAGTGATTGAATCGGGCGGAGAAGTGCTCTAAACGGAGGCGTATGATGCATGAAAGGCTTGAGCCTGCTCTTATGCCTGATCTGGGGCTTTAATTTTGTCATCATGAAATTGGGCAATGGAGCCTTTGAACCTGTTCAATTTGCGGCTCTTCGGTTTCTCACAGGGACGCTACTTCTGTTCGGAATTCTGATGTGGAAACGGGTTCCGAACCCTGACAGGCACACGATAAAATGGTATATACTCTGCGGGATTCTCCAGACTACCTATTTTAATATTGCGATTCAGATATCCCTGAACTACATTAATGCGGGCTTAACCTCCGTGCTTACGTACAGCATGCCGCTGTTTTTATCCATTATGGCTCATTTTATGATTCCAGGTGAGCGGCTGAATACACGCAAAACGATTGGAATTGCTACAGGGGTCTTGGGGCTATTATTTGCTATGGACATTCATTTGGGCGGCAATTTGTGGGCCATGCTGCTTGGGGTGAGTTCAGCGATTGCTTGGGCACTTTCGAACCTGATTATCAAGCTCAAGCTCCAGCATTGCGATAAAATCCAGTTTACGACCTGGCAGATGGCGTTCGGTGCGCTCGGATTGTTATTGTACTCCCTGTTGTTTGAGCGATGGGAGCCGAACTTTAGCGCTGCGTCGATCTTTTATATCTTATTTTCCGGCATTGTGGCGTCTGCTCTTGCATTCCTGCTGTGGACTCATATTCTCACTAGAATGGAAGCTAGTAAAGCTTCTGTTACGCTGTTGCTGGTTCCTATCATCGGTGTTGTGTCCGGCTGGATCTTTCTTCACGAGGCGCTCAAAGCGGCTACCTTGCTTGGCATTTTCTTAGTACTGGCGGGCATCTGGATTGTGAATCGTTCAGGGACTCCGAAGCCGCAGTAAGCGGATGGAAGGCTTTTTTTAATAAAGGGTTGACAGAAAAAAAGAAACTCTATTATAATGAAGCCAAGAAAACGATTACAAAAATGAATCTCATAATTTTCAGGGTGTTACTATTTTAGGCATAACCTGAATGGAGTTCCGGTAAATGGGCGATAACGTCTATGAAGCGGTATTCTGTTCAGGTTTTTTAGTGTATGCACATTTTTTAACAGAGTCTTTTAAAAAATGGCCTTCCAGTAAATAAAAGCAGGTGGTCGCATGATTTTGAAGAAAGCGCTTAACAACAATGTCGTTTTAGCAGAGGAAGAGGACGCCCAAGAGGTCATTGCGACAGGAAATGGAATCGCATTCAACCTGAAACCGGGGGATACCATCGATGAGCGAAAAATCACGAAGCTGTTTGTAGTCAAAACTCAGGATTTATCCGCGAAGCTGGCGGATTTGCTGAAAGATGTGAAGATGGAATGTATTGAAATCGCGGATGAAATCGTGGAGTATGCCAGACCGAGATTGGCTGGAGACATTAGTGACTATATTTACCTAGCCCTGATCGACCACATTTCATTCGCCATCCAACGGCATGAACGGGGAACACCGATTGAAAACCGATTTCTTTGGGAGATCAAGCGGTTTTATCGCGAAGAATTCGCGATCGGAAAACACGCGCTGGAGATGATTCGTAACAGGATCAACATCACGTTCGATGAGAATGAAGCTGGGTTTATTGCCCTGCATTTCGTCAACGCCCGCCTGGATAACCAGAAGCTTGATCTGACGCTAAAAACGTCAAAAGTCATCAAGGATATTATGGATATTGTAAAATACCACTTCAATGTCGAGATTGATGAAGATTCATGGAATTACAACCGTTTTGTAACCCATCTTAAATTTTTTGCCCAGCGGCTTTTTGCCCACGAATCGGCAGACCCGCAGTACATGAATTTGTTCGAAGACCTGAAAATCAAATTTCCAGAAGAGCACAGATGTGTACAAAAAATAGGGGTGTATGTGAATAAGCAGTTTGAGCAGAAATTAACCAATGATGAAATGATGTATCTTATGATTCACATTTCCAGATTGGTCAACAGAACTGAAAACTAACAGGGTGTTACCATTCGTGGGCATTACCTGAGTGATTTCGATACTAAATTGCATTTTGGTATCGGGGATTACTCAGGTTTTTTTTATATCAACCAGAGAACATTGGAGGCAGGCATTATGAGCAAACATGATGAATTAGCGAAATTCATTGTAACTAATGTAGGCGGAGAAGAAAATATACGTGATCTGTACCATTGTATGACCCGTCTGAGATTTACACTTAAGGACAAGCAAAAAGCCAATAAACAGGCTTTGGAAAATTCCGACGGAGTCATTTCCGTGATAGAAAGCGGAGGGCAGTACCAGGTGGTGATCGGCAATCATGTTAACGAGGTTTATGATACGATTGCGAAGAACTATAACCTTCAGGTAAAAAGCGGCAACGACAAAAAAGAGGATAATGCAAAGGAAGGTAATTTCATCAGTCGTGCTTTTACCGTCATGAGCTCTATTTTCCAGCCGATTGTACCTGCTTTGGCTGGTGCAGGGATGCTGAAAGCTATCCTGGTTATTCTTACACAGTTAGAGTGGTTGGACAGTGCCTCCAGTACCTATGCTATCCTTGCTGCCGCAGGCAATGGCGTATTTTTCTTCCTGCCACTGATGTTGGCGTTTTCAGCTTCGAGAACATTCAAGACCCAGCCTATCGTATCTGCTGCCATTATGGCCGCTCTGCTGGAGCCTAACTTCACCAAGTTGATGGAAAACACGGGGGATATTGCTTCCTTTATCCACATTCCCGTTGTCCTGATGAGTTATACGACATCCATTATTCCAGCAATTTTAGCCATTTGGCTGTATTCATATCTGGAACGGTTTCTGAAGCGGGTGGTTCCGAAAAGCATTGAATTGTTTATGGTCCCGCTTGTTTCCTTATTAATTATGGTTCCGCTTACCGCCATTGTGATCGGTCCACTGGGAGTGTACACCGGTAAAGGTATTGCGGATGGTATTGAATTTTTGAGTACGCAAAGCGGTCTCTTGACTGGAGCCATTCTGGGAGGCGGCTGGACCTTCCTGGTGATGTTTGGTTTACACTGGGGGATTGCACCTGCGATGATCAACAATCTTTCCCTCAAAGGGTTTGATACGATTCGACCTATGATGGCTTCTGCGACCTTCGCCCAATCCGGTGTCGCTCTTGGGGTCTTTCTGAAAGCCAAGGACAAAAAGCTGAAAGCTTACGCACTGTCATCTATTTTCCCTTCACTGTTCGCTGGTATTACAGAACCTATCGTTTACGGATTGTCCGTGAAGCTGAAAAGACCAATGATTGCCGCCGTCATCGGGGGAATGATCGGAGGGGCCATTGCCGGACATTTCCAAACGACCGTGCTTGCTTATGTGTTCCCGGCAATAACAACGATTCCGGCATTCTTTACGAATACAATTGCTTTTTATTTGATTAGTATCATCATTTCATTTGTGGTTACTACCGTATTGACTTATATTCTGGGCTTTAATGAAGGAAACGGGGCAACGGATGCGGAGACAGGAAAGACGGAAGCAGAAAAATCCGAGCCTGCCTTACAAACTGAACCTGGACATACCGAAGTCACCGAGAATGTCTATGCGCCTATCCATGGCCAAATTGTTCCGCTTCATGAGGTTCCTGATCCTGCGTTCTCTACAGAAGCGATGGGTCAAGGAATAGCCATTCTACCGAGTGAAGGAAAGGTATATTCACCGGTTTCCGGGGTTGTCTCGCTCGTATTTCGAACCGGCCATGCGATAGCCATCACCTCAGATAACCATCTGGATCTGTTAATTCATGTGGGACTAGATACGGTTAAGCTGAAAGGCAGCTATTTCACGAAGCATGTAGAACAAGGGCAACGGATTGAACGAGGCGATTTGCTGCTTGAATTTGATATTCCGAAAATCCAGGCAGCCGGTTATGACCTGACCACTCCGATTATTGTTACCAACAGCACTGCTTACCAAAAGGTTACCCAGACACAGCAAAAATCCGTTGATTTGCAAAGTGTTTTACTCACCGTACATTAAATAAAGGAGGAAATGAGTTATGACAGCACAGATAGCCAAAAGTTTTCCTGATAATTTTCTATGGGGTGGTGCTATAGCAGCGAATCAGGCTGAAGGGGCATGGAACGAGGATGGTAAAGGGCCAGCAATCAGCGATGCATTTCGGGGAGGAATAGTAGGCGGGACGTTTGATGATACGATTGATGAAAACAAGTACTACGCCAGCCATGAAGCGATTGATTTTTACCATCGTTATAAAGAAGATATCGCCCTGTTCGCCGAAATGGGCATGAAATGCTTTCGGACTTCCATTGCATGGTCCCGAATCTTTCCGAATGGGGATGATGCCGAACCAAATGAAAAAGGGCTGCAATTTTACGATGATCTGTTTGATGAGCTACTGAAGTATGGAATTGAGCCGGTCATCACCATTTCTCACTTTGAGCTACCTCTGAATCTGATTCGCAAATACGAAGGCTGGAAAAGCCGCGAGCTGATTGGATTCTATGTAAAGTATGCGGAAGTTGTCTTCAAACGTTATAAAAACAAAGTGAAATATTGGATGAACTTCAACGAAATCAACCATTTCCATACCATTCCTTTGGCGGCAGGAGGCATTGTTGTTCAAGACGATGAGCACAAACTGCCGACTATTTATCAGGCTAGTCACCATGTTTTCGTTGCCAGTGCCCTGGCTACTAAACTGTGTCATGAAATTATCCCAGGAGCGATGATGGGCGCTATGTTATCCCTGAGTCCGATCTATCCGAATACCTGCAATCCGGACGATGTGTTTGAAGCCTATGAGCTGAGAAGAAGATCCTTATTTTATTCCGATGTGATCCTTAGGGGCTATTATCCAAGCTATGCCAAACGGATCTGGAAAGAGCATAACATCATGGTTCAAATGGAGCCCGGAGATGAACAATTACTGCGGGAGCATACAGCGGATTATTTAGGATTTAGCTATTATCGAAGTACGACACATAAAGCAGGTATGCCCATCTTGGGCAACACAGGGGGAATTATGGGACTCGACAATCCCTATTTGGAAAAAACGCCATGGGGATGGCCAATTGACCCGAAGGGCTTCCGCTATGTGTGTAATGAGATGTACGACCGATATCAGAAGCCTCTGTTTGTTGTAGAGAACGGCTACGGCAGTCATGATGAAATTTTGGAAGACGGTTCAATTCATGATCCCGAGCGGGTAGACTATCTGAACAAGCATCTGATCCAGCTGCATGAAGCTATTGAGGATGGTTGCGAAGTGCTTGGCTATACCTGGTGGGGTCCAATCGACATTGTCAGTGCGGGAACGGGAGAAATGAAAAAAAGGTACGGCTTTATCTATGTAGACAAAAACAACGATGGTACGGGTACGCTGGAAAGAAGAAAAAAGAACAGCTTCTACTGGTACCAAAAGATTATTGAATCCAATGGGGAAGTATTGTTTGAACAAAATAAAGGAATATAATCCTGTATTCCATAAAAGTCAGAAACGAACCAGCCAGAGATACGATCTTTGGCTGGTTCGTTTGTTTATGTGTAGGAGTAGAGGGGAAAACGGGTTTCAAAATCTGTTTGTCTGCGATTGCTCCTAACCGAAATGCGGCCATCATGCAGCTCGGTAATACTTTTGGTAATCGCAAGGCCCAGTCCGGTGCCTCCGGTTTCCTTGGAACGTGATTTGTCCACCCGGTAAAACCGCTCAAACAAGTGCGGGACATCTTCCGCAGGAATTGGGGTGCCGTAGTTAGTGCAGATTACCACCGCCTCGTCGTCTTCGCGTCCTATGGTGATATCGAGGCGTTTGCCGTCTTTTCCGTATCGAATAGCGTTGGAAAACAAATTTTCATACAGGCGTACCAGCTCGTCGGTATCGGCTAGAATCCGAACAGGCTCGACGATTCGGACACGGTAGGACATGTCCGCCTGTTCCAGCGAGGGTACAAATTCCTCAGCAAGCTGGGTAAGCAATTTGCCGAGATCTACAGGCTCCAGCTCCAGTGGCAGACTGCCACCGCTCACACGCGTGTATTCAAACAGCTCATCGATCAGCTTTTTAAGCGTCAATGACTTTTCATAAGCAATGTTCACATAATAGCGCAGCTCAATTTCATCCCGATAGCGGTCGGTTTCAATATATTCCAAAAAACCGATCACGGATGTTAGCGGGGTACGAAGATCATGAGATACGCCGGTGATCAGGTCGTTTTTGGCTTTGGCGGAAGCCCGTTCTTCTTCCAGTGAGAGACGGAGCTTGTCCGCCATGGTGTTCATATTTTTCGCCAAGGTACCCAGCTCGTCCGCTGAAGAAACAGGGATCGTATAGGACAGATCTCCATCAGCAAACTCCTGCATACCCGTCGTAATTTCGCGAAGATAGCCAATCGTATTTTTGGTAAAAAGGAAAAAGAAATAAATATATAAAGGCAGCCCTCCAATCAGCATGATGAGTGGGGACCCAATATGATTCACGGTCCAGCGAATTAGACGAGTGCCAAAAAATGAACGGGAAGGGTTCAGCCATAGTAGCAAAGATGCTCCATAATAAAACACCATCAAAATCAGTCCGGTTAAAGTGAAGGCGGCAAGGCTAAGGGCTGCCAGCTTCCATCCCAATGTGTCATATCGTTTTGCCTTCAAGACGTGAATCCTCCATTAATCGAATTTTTCCATTTTGTAGCCGATTCCCCACACCGTTTTCAGGTATTTAGGTTTTCTCGGATCAGCCTCAATTTTCTCGCGAATTTTACGCACATGAACCATCAGCGTGTTGTTGGATTCCAGATATTGCTCCTTCCACACTTTTTCATAGATCTGCTCCATGCTCAGCACTTGACCACGATTACGTGCCAACAGCTCGACAATGGCAAATTCACGCGGGGTCAGCTTAATGGATTCTCCGGCGAGAGTGACCTCATGCGTAGCAGAATTAATGGAGAGTTCATCCAGTATCATTTCATGCTCCAATGCAGGGGAGGAGTGGGTGTATTTCCGTACTCTGCGCAGCTGGGATTTGATGCGTGCCACCAGCTCCAACGGGCTGAACGGCTTAGTGACATAATCATCGGCCCCAACGCTGAGTCCTGTGATTTTGTCCATATCTTGTCCCTTCGCAGACAACATAATAATCGGAAAATGCTCGGTTTCTCTGATCTTCATGCAAGCTTCAACCCCGTCCATATTGGGCATCATCACATCAAGCACCATCACATCTATCGATTCCCGACTGACTTGCTCCAGCGCTTCCAATCCGTCTCGTGCCATAAGCAGTCGATATCCTTCATTTTCCAAATAAATTTGCATCAGCTTAATAATTTCAGGTTCATCGTCTACTAATAAAATGGTTCCGTTATGCATGGTTGTGCACCCTTTCTGTTCTTTCCAGCAGTATATAATATGGGCGTATTATATACCTTTTTAAAGATGGAGGCTATGGACACTCATCTCAGTTCGCTTGCTTGGGGTCGTCAGCCTTTGGATAGTGCTGTTTCAGTTGAAGAAATACGGTTTTCTTGCTTGAATTGTCTTTTTTCTATTTCTGGTAGTTGACCGAACAAGATCCAAGCAAATGGCAGGAAACGGGAGATGATCGACACGACGAGCCAAGAGCAAAGAAGTGCAAAGAAAAAACCTCCGGCATACCACACATGAATAAGCTGCGGAGAACCGATATGTGGTGAAAACTGCCGATACAGGAGCAGGAAGAACGGATGAATCAGATACACACCAAAGGACAGTGTGCCCAGACGTTCCAGTTTGCGAGTCACAAAGGAATGTTGTCGTCTAAACATTAAAAAGGAAATCTGTAGTATTACCAGCGTGCTAGACAGGCTGTACATATTATACATAAGTTCAAAAACTAGCGAATTGTACGAGATTCCGTACATTCTATTTTCGTACCACATATAGACATGCATGGTGGCTGAAATCAGCCATAAAGCCCAAATTGCGATCCATGTCAACACTCCGGCAACACTTCGTTCCCCCTTACGCATCAGAAACCACGTTCTCAGCTGTGGGTAGTAGTAACCGAGAGCAGCACCCAGCATGTAGCAGGCTATATAAGACAGTGCCCAACTGCCCTTATTTTGAACCTGAAATAGAAATTTATTTCCAATAACAAATGACCACTGTACCAACAGCCCAAGGACAATAGACCATTGTGGAAGTTGCCGACAACGCTGGAACAGCCACAGTACGAATGGAAATGCAAGATAGAATTGCATCATGATAAAAATATAATATAAATGAGTATACGCTTTGCCTGTGGCCAGCTTCAGAGCAAAGCTTTTCGCAAGTGTGATTATATTCCATGGTTCGGAGCTGCCAGCCATAAGGGACAGGATGAAATAAAATAGAGAGAACATGACGTAAGGTAAGAGGATGTACAGCAACCTCTGCTTATAAAAGCGGCTTAAGAGCTGTCGTCCCATCGGACGATCCTTGTAGTTGTAGAACAGTACCATGCTGCTAAGCGCGATAAATACGGGGGTTCCATACTTCATCAACACATTGAGCGCATTGTATACAACATAAAGACTGGAATTTGTAAGCTGAACCGTTGCATAAGAAGTGGCATGTACCATCAAGACGGCTAAAATCGCCATGGCTCTGACCAACTGCAATTCGGGAATTTTTTCTTTGGTCTTAGGCTTCATAAGCTTCATTTCCTTTCAGGAGTGAACTGTATCTTGTTGAACTCTTTCTATTAAAAGATAAAGTTCTTAACAACCCTGAAGGGAAGGGCTTAAGAAACGCTTATGAACTTCTTAACTTTTGTTAAGAATTGAGGATTTTGCAAAAATCCCATAAGCGACTTCCAATGAACAAGATATAGATTGAAATGGTTTAGTCCGTCTATATATGCACTTCGGAGCGACTGGAATCGAATTTTGCAAAATCCTGAATTAAGAAAAGAACTTCCATAGCCTCAAAATGAGTGACATGGAAGTTCTTTTTTATACTCATGATCATTCGTTATTTGCAGCGTTTGATAGGTGCGCGTCTAATTTGTCCACGAATGGCACCGTTCGGATGACGGATGGTGTGGACATTGACGTAGGCATTGCCCTCTCTAATTTGGCACACCAAATCATAAATGGTTCTGCCTCTGAGCGGACCGGTAAGATCACATGCACGGAGCACGCCGCTAACGACGCCTCTTCTAACGGTTATCCCAAACTTCGAAGGACCAAACAGTGTAGCAACAACAGGGCCATTTTCACCTCTTCGTCCCAGATGAATATGCGCTTCGGTTACCCGTGAGATATTGCGTACAGTCAGTTCAAAGCTTAATTGTTGGCTCGTTGGACGGTAACGAAATTCGGCTGTTCCCGTCGCATTTGTTCTGACAGGAGGCACTTCATTAGCCCCCCTTAAGGTGGCTCTAAACTTATTAGACATGACATCCCTCCTTTCCCAGTGTTGGTTTAGTGTATTCACAGGGCCAGGGAAAGGGCTGCACATTAGCCTATTCATCAGAAGTTGTGTGTTTTACAAGATATTCAGTCCAAGCACAAAACAAACTTTTTCATAGTCTATGAGTATCTGGTAGAGAGAGGAGGGGAAACCATGGGAACATTTATTGATGGGAGAACATCCCAAAACGCTTCGACAGCTAACTCTATTGCTATTCCGATCACGGTTTTGAATACACCTCAATTGTTTGGACAGATCGGATTAAACACACAGGGAGCTACAGGTACGCCACGGGTTCTGCTTAAAGGAACCATATCGCTTCAACTTCCGCTTGCTTTAGTAGGAATTACTATCACTATTGTAAGAGGTACTGTGGTAACTGACCCTGTTGTTTATTCGGCTACATCCACTTTTAGTTTGAGTTTATTAGCTCCACAGGTTATTGCGTTCTCAGCAGATGATTTCAATCCGCCGATTACGCCACAACTGGTGTACACTGCTTTTGTTTCTGCTAACCTGCTGGGTACAATACGTGTAGGTCCAGAGAGCTTTGACGGAATTTTGGTTGCGGATTAATGTAGTGATTTTGATATGAAGAAATATTGCTTCATAAAGCTTCGCAGTTGTAACTGCGAGGCTTTTTTGTGTACAAGTACAAGTTTTAGCTTAACGAATAAACTACTTTTCTTTTGCATAATAATCACATAGGCATAACCCTGCAACAATGGGTAGAATTTTATGTATGCGCTTACAAAAATAAAATATTCTTTGCTTCGTACAATTAAAAATCTGAAGGAGGAATGAAGAATGAAATGGAAAAAAGGATTGACTGGTATGCTTTTAGCAGCTTTTTTATGTGGTGCACCAGGTATGGGCATAGCTACGCCGGCACATGCATCCGCTGGCGAGTACAAGTTTGATTTTGGCGGAGGTACGGTCGAAACGGGTTATACCGGTGTGAGTGCTTCGCTGTCCTATGACTCAGCACGTGGGTATGGCTTTCGTACCCCTGAGAATATGCGTAATGTCAGCGCTTCGGGGACTGGAGTGGCAAGTGATGCGGTACGGTTCCTGGCTACAGGTACGAAAAGCGAGAATACTTTTGACGTTGATCTTCCTCCTGGTTTGTATGAGGTGTCGGTTACTTTAGGAGATACCTCTCGTTCGAGTATTGCGGCTGAAGGGGTGTATCAGGTCATTAATATGACAGGGAATGGGGCCAAGGATCGCTTTCAAATTCCAGTGACAGACGGGCAGCTAAATCTGCTAGTTACTGAAGGCAAAGAGGGCGCGGTCTTCACACTCAGTGCATTGGAAATCAGGCAATTATCTAGCAATCCGGTTACGAATCGAACGATTTATATCGGTGGAGATTCTACGGTTTGTAACTATTATCCGCTAGATAGCAGCGTGCAGGCGGGATGGGGCCAACTGCTGCCAGAGTTTGTGAACACGAATACTTTTCAAATTCGCAATATGGCGTCAGGAGGCCAAATTGCTAGAGGCTTCCACCAGGACGGTCAGTTGGAGGCCATCGTCCAATATATTAAGCCGGGGGATTATTTTATTCTCCAATTGGGCATCAATGACACCAATCCAAAGCATAACGAAAGCGAAGCCGAGTTTAAGGACTGGATGAAGGATATGATTCGGCAGGTTAAGGCTAAAGGGGCGACGGTAATCCTGTCAACTCCGCAAGGACGAGCCACTGACTTTAATGCTAACAATGTACACAACGCAGAAAATAGATGGTATAGAAGCGCTATTTTGGCACTGGCTCAAGAGGAACAAACGCCTTTAGTCGACCTGAATGTTCTTAGCTCAGCTTATTTCACTTCTATTGGTAAAGACGCTACACTGGCCTTGTATATGAACGGTGATACACTCCATCCAAACTATGAAGGTGCAAGGGAACTGGCCCGCTTGGTAGCACAGGATTTAAAAAGGCAGGGTCTGAGCGGATTCTAAATTTAAACGATGGGTTTTCCCCTGCTTCTTACATTCGTAGGAGCAGGGGTTTTTAGCCTCTGTTCAGGGTGCTATAATTATTGAAAAAGCAATAGTAATACGGAGGAATTAGAACATGCAGCCTTTCACTGCCCGTGTGCTTCAAATTATACTGTTGATCCCTGAGGGAAAAGTAATGACTTACGGTCAAATTGCGGCAGAGGCCGGAAGCCCAAGAGGTGCCAGACAGGTGGTGCGAATTTTGCATACATTGAGCCAAAAACACCGACTTCCTTGGCATAGAGTGGTCAACCGTTTGGGGGAGATTGCTTTGCAGGAGGATGAGTCCGCATCCCTGCAGCGTCTGTATTTGGAGGAGGAAGGCATACGTTTTAATGAAAGCGGGCGTATTCCACTCGATCAATATCTCTATGATCCGCAGGCGGAGATGGAAGAATAGGAACGGAACAAGCTATGCGGTTTTATATTAGATTTGATGATCACAAAAATCCGGGACAAATCAATTATCGATTTGTCCCGGATTTTTTTCATCTAGCATACGAAGCAGATAACTAGAGGTAATCTGTTATTTATAGCATAAGATTCACTTGTCATTTTATCCGATGAGATGCTGCTGATCCCGTTGGGCAAGGTGAAAAGAAATGCTGTTCATCAGCGGTATATCGTTATTTTTCCGGGCTTCCCGGATCAGTTGTTTCTTTTTTTGTTCTGATTCACGTAAAAAGCGGGTCATCCACAAATCAGACGGTTCGTTAGTGGTTGTCATGCGAGATTCTTTTATCATCTATTAACCCTCCCAGTGAGCGGCTGTTATTCTTTCTCTAGTATATGTTCCAAACCTTAATAGATGCTGTTGGTTTCCTTAAAATTAGCTGAAAATTAGGTAAAGTTCAGGTAAAAATAGGTTGAATCAATATCTCATTGGACGAAAAGTAGTATAAAGCGAGTAATCAGGAAGTAAAGGTTACAAAAATGTATTGTTTTGACACCTTGTACCAACATAAACCTGAAAGTACAATTAGAATGCAAAGAGTTCGTGGAAGTTTATGTCGAAAAAAATGGAAAAGATTCGGGGAATGAACCGAAAGGGGAGAGATTCATCTATGAAGCAAAAAGCGGCTGTCGTGCTGCTTGTATTGTCCTTATCATCAGGATTGGCCTCCACTGTACAGTCTGAGAGTTTATCAGGAAATGTAGCATCAAGTACGTCGGTTAGTCCATCTACTGAGGCTACATCGAAGACATCATCCGTAACGGGTCAGGCTTTACCTACATTAACACTCAAGCAGGCCGTGGAATGGGCACAGACGAACAATTACAATACGCGTACCGCCGAACGGGACGTAGAGCGTCGCAGAATGGAACTGAAAAATGCAGAAAAGGATCTGGGAAATGCATTTGTTGATTTTATAGACGGTGAATATGTTGATGATAATACCTCTTGGAGAAGTTATAACTCTTCGACGCTATCTTATCTAGCCAGCAAAAAGCAGGCGCAGTTCGCCAAAGACCAGATTTATTTTAATGTGATGAAAAGCTATCAAAGTGTGTTCGTGGCAGAGAATCAAGTGAAAAATGATCTAGAAGCGCTTGAAATTGCCCAAGCGGAGGAAAAGATTGCACTTGCCAAATTTGCGCGCGGCAAGCTGTCTGAGTATGCGAAAAACGAGAGTACACAGACCAGAAGCCAGGCTCAGCAAACAGTAGAGCAGGGGAAAATTGCGTTGCAAAAATCTAGGGATGCTCTGAACTTCCTCATGGGACAGCCTAACGGAACAGCCTATGAATTGGTTGATCGGCCCGTGTACAAGGAACCGAAGAAGCTGGATATCGAAATACATATACAACAGCTGACAGACATGAATCCAAATTTATGGAAGCTGGAGGATAGCATCAAAACTTCGGAACTTAATGTGAGATACTTCGATTTTAACAACGGCGCAGGTGCTTACGATCTAGCTAAAATGGATGTCGATACAGCCAAAGAGGAGCTCGCCAAAGGTCAAAAGGATTTTGCCGAATCACTCCGTAATTTGTATGCCACGGTTAAGGAAAACCAAAAAAAATATGTACAACTGGAAGAAAGCTTGCGTACGGCAAAAGAGGCCTTGGAGTTATCACGCAAAAAGTGGGACAGAGGTCTAATTATCGAGATGGAATTGAAAAATAATCAGTTGAAAGTGAACCAGATTGAACGGCAAATGGAAGAGCTGGCGATCGAGTTGGATCAAAATGAGTATACGTTGAACAAGCCATGGAGCACATAGGGAGGAAAAGGCGTTGGCAGAAACGGTTTTAAATGATGCTTTAATCAAGTTACGGAAAAAACGGAGAAAAAAGTGGATATGGACTGCAATTGTTCTACTGGTTGTAGGTGGAGGCGGAACGACAGTATATCTGAATCTGCCCAAGGAGCAGGCGGCACCTTTGGTTCAGGATGAGACGCTTAAAGTAGAGCGCGGCGATGTGAGTGAGAAGCTGGACACGTCCGGTACCGTGCAAGCGTCCAAGGAAGTGAAGTTAAACTTCACGAGTGCAGGTGATAACAAGCTGGCAGTGGTAAATGTGAAAGCCGGGGACAAGGTGAAAAAAGGACAGGTGCTGGCTCTTCTGGACAGTTCAGAAATTAAAATGCAAATTCAGACTGCGTCTGATACTTTGGAAATATCCAAATCCAAGCTGGCTGAATTGGAGAAAGGTCCGAAGGCAGAGGATATTGAAATTCAGAAAACAAATGTACTTCGGGCCAAAATGGCTATCGATACAGCGCAAGAATCATTTGAGCTGGAAGAAGCCGAAAGTCAGAAGAAAACTTCCCAAAAGCAGTTGGAACAGGCGCGAAAGGCATATGAAGACCAAAAGTTTTTACATGATGCCGGTGCGGTGTCCAACAGTGAATTGGAGCAGGCAGAGCAAGCACTGGATAAAGCACAGACGGACTATGATGGTCTGGATCTGCAGTTCCGCAAAATCATGTCGCAAAAACGTCGCACCATTTCAGAAGCTGAAATCGGATATCGTACGGCAATGGCAGAGCTTCGCAAAATTCAGGTTCCGGCTGATGCATCCAATATTCAAGCCTCACGGATAGAGGTTCGAAGACAGGCGACGGAACTGGAGCAGAAGAAAAATGAATTGAACAAGCTTCAGGTCACAGCACCTTGGGACGGGGTAATCTTGAAGGTGAACGGGGATGTAGGGACCAGTCCGACGGCTCCATTCATTGTCATGAATAACTCGGATTCCAACGATCTTAAGGTGGTTGTGAAGGTAAGTCAGACCGACATTGTCAAAGTAAAGAAGGGTCTTTCAGCCGTGTTGACTACCAATGCATATCCGGGTGAATCATTTCCAGGGAAGGTGCAATTCGTCTCACCGGAAGCCTCTACGGATGAAGGGATGACGACGTATCTGATGGAATTGTCTGTTCATGACCCGAAAGGCAAGCTCAAAACGGGCATGATTATGAATGTGGCCGTTATTTTGGGAGTACACAAAAATGTATTGTTCGTACCTGCTACTGCGCTGAGATCGGAAGGGGGACAGGATGGCGTGTATGTTTCCGCTAATAACGCTGCGAATCCAGGGGCGCGCACATTCAAGCCCGTAGAACTCGGATTTTACACGCCAGATCGAGTCGAGCTCAAGTCAGGTGTAAAGGAGGGTGACACGCTTATTGTGCCTGCTCCTGAACCTCCGCCGGACCCTTCTGCTATGGGCGGCATGCAGGGAGGTTTTTAAACGGGTATGAGATACGTCATTCAGATTGAGGATTTGAAAAAAGTGTATCAGGTCGGAGATCAGGAAATTCATGCCCTGCGTGAGGTACAACTTGATATTGCTGACGGTGATTTTGTCGCGATCATGGGACCGTCTGGATCAGGCAAGTCCACGATGATGAATGTCATCGGCTGTCTGGATTTACCTACATCGGGACAATTTTATTTGGATGGCTATTCGATATTAGATGCCCGCGAGGATGAACTGGCTATTATACGTAATCAGAAAATCGGATTTGTATTTCAAAAATTCCATTTGCTCCCGCGAGCAACGGCTTTGGAGAATGTGGAACTGCCTATGATCTATGCGGGTATTCCTGCCAAGGAGCGTCGTTTGCGGGCAATGGAGGCTCTTACTAGCGTAGGTCTAGGCGATCGGATGAACAATAGGCCAAACGAATTGTCAGGCGGTCAGCAGCAGCGGGTGTCTATTGCGCGCGCACTTGTGAACAATCCGGTCATTCTCTTGGCGGATGAACCGACAGGCGCATTGGACTCCAAAACAAGTGTTGAAATAATGGGGATTTTTCAGCGTCTGAATGATCAGGGGAAAACGGTTGTACTGGTTACTCATGATCAGGAGGTTGCGGAATACGCCAAGCGTCTGATTCATTTTCGGGATGGGCGGATTGAAGAGGATCAGCCTGTTGGGAAACGAAGAATGGCGGCAGAGGAAGTGAAGGCATGAAGTTTAAGGAAATTATCCGTGTATCGCTCAACAGTTTGCGAACCAATATGCTGCGATCTTTGCTGACCATGGTGGGCATTATTATCGGAGTGGCCGCTGTGATTATGATTGTAGCCATTGGTAAAGGATCAACGGCTACGATTACATCTCAGATCAACAGTATGGGAAATAATCTGCTGATGATCTATCCTTATGCTCCATATGATGGCTCCAGCTCCATGTCGTTCAGTCAGACGAAAGGAATATCTCTGGAAGATATCGATGCGCTAGAGGAGCAAAAAGCAGTAGCAGAGGTAGCGCCAAGTGCCATGACCAATGCAGATATTACGTGGAGTCGCAATAAGGTCAGCGCGCAAATTGAGGGGACTTCGCTGGCATTCGTTCATGTGAGAAAGCTGTCACTAGCTCAAGGCAGGTCGTTTACCCACTATGAAGTGGATAAACAAATGAATGTGGCCGTGCTTGGGAGTGATGCGGCCCGTAATATTTTTGGTCCGGATGCCCCAAGAGCGGTCGGTGAGACGATCATGATTAAACAGCTTCCTTTTAAGGTGGTTGGTGTGCTGGCAAATTCCAATTCCAATATGAGTAACAGTGGTCAGCAGGTATATGTACCGATTACAACGGGGATGGAACGGCTAGGCAATATGAGTATTCAGCAGGTGAACGCCTCTGCAACAACAGAGGAGAAGATTAATCAGGCAAGTGCTGAAATTCGGCAGGTGCTACGTGCCAGACATGAGCTAAAGCCATCAGAGGGCGATGACTTTCAGATCATGACCCAGACGGAAATCTTAAAAACAGTGTCCGGGGTTGATCGGATTATGAATATGCTGCTGGCCGGTGTAGCTGCAATTGCGCTTGGCGTTGGAGGTGTCGGCATTATGAATATTATGCTGGTGTCCGTCACGGAACGTACGAGGGAGATCGGGATTCGTAAAGCGATTGGTGCGCAACGCAGTGATATTATGCTGCAGTTTGTGGCTGAGGCTGTTTTTCTCAGTCTGATGGGTGGACTGGTTGGCGTAATGGTGGGTCTCGGAGGTGCAAAGCTGCTCGAGAAATTCGTCCAAATGCCGATTGTGTATTCGATAGAGCCCGTGCTTTACTCTTTTCTGTGCTGTATGGGGGTTGGAGTGTTGTTCGGAGTATATCCGGCGCGAAAGGCGTCGAAGCTGCGTCCAATTGATGCTTTAAGATACGAATAAGGGAGCGGGTACTTCGCCTTACTCGAAAGAGCAGGGTGCAAAGTACCCGTTTTTTGTGTTAAATAAGTGTTTTAAATGATAAAAAGACATGAATAACTGCCTTAATTTTATATATGTGATGTTTTATATGCTTTTTAAGGTTGATTTATTGTTATATATGACGTATTATATTCAATATTAGATCGCAAGAAAAAAGGAGGGACGTTCATCATCGACCTTACGGCAAGACAAGTAGAAATTTTAAACATCGTACAAAAGCATGCCCCGATTACCGGGGATCAGATTGCGGAAATGCTTAATCTCAGCAAGGCGACCATTCGGACCGACCTATCCAAATTGGGCATTCTGAATTACATAGATGCAAAGCCCAAGGTCGGATATTTTGTTGGAAAGCGGGGCACGCCGAACCGGGAGGAAAAGTTCCGGCTGTTGCAAATGAAGGTCGGCGATCTTCATGGTGTTCCAGTCATCGTACGAGAAACAACCACGATTCAGGAAGCTGTCGTAGCTCTCTTTTTGGAAAATGTGAGCAATTTGATCGTCACCGATGAAGACGGAGATTTGGCAGGGGTAGCTTCCCGCAAGGATTTGCTTAAGGTAACGTTAGGGAATCCCAATGCAGCAACCATTCCTGTCAGCCTTGTGATGACCCGACAGGCGAATGTTGTCACCGTTTCCCCAGAGGATACGGTATTAGAGGCAGCGCGCAAAATTATTGCCCGTCAAATCGACAGCCTGCCTGTTGTCGTCCCTTCTGACTCCGACAAGCCAGGGGAGCACTGGAAAGTCGTGGGACGCATTACAAAAACGAATATTATTAAAATGTTGCTCGATATGGTAGCAGAGGATTAATGGGAGGAATCGAATGGTTCAGGTGAGCAGTCATTTTATAGCGATCTGTTCAGACTCGATTGGCGAGACGGCAGAAGCTGTCGTACAGGCGACCATGCGCCAATTTGAGTTACCGGACACAGAGATCAAAAGATTTATGAACGTGAGGGATGAAGACGAACTGAGCCGGGTGATGGAGGAAGTTGCCGAGCGTAAAGGCTTCGTAGCTTATACGCTGGTACAGCCAGAATTGAGAGAAGCGATGAAAGAGGAGGCTGTCCGGCTGAATGTGCGGGCTGTCGACATTATGGGACCGATGATGCAGGCGTTTGCTGATACGTTCCATAACGATCCCAAAGAGAAGCCTGGTCTGCTGCACCGACTGGACGATAACTATTTTCGTCGTGTAGAGGCCTTGGATTTTGCGGTTCAATATGATGATGGCAAAGATGTGAGCGCCATTCTCAAAGCGGATATTGTATTGCTTGGAGTATCCCGTATTTCCAAAACCCCTTTATCCATGTTTCTCGCGCATAAAGGTTATAAAACGGTCAACATACCGATTGTACCGGAGCTGACACCGCCTGTTCAGTTGAAGGATGTTCAGCGTGGTCGAGTATTCGGATTAACGATCGAGCCAGAGTTACTGTTGAAAATACGCAGTGAGCGACTAAAGGTTATGGGGCTTCCTAATAATGTGCAGTATGCTACAGCGATGAGGGTAGAAGAGGAAATAGCGTATGCGCAGTCTTTGTTTAAAGAGCTGAATTGTCCGGTTATTGATGTTACAGATAAGGCGATTGAAGAGACGGCAGGTTTAATTATCAGAATGTTATAGAGCCTAGTAGCTGCTCATATAACTAAAAATTAAAATCGTAGGATACAGGAGTTTAATAGATAAATAGAAAGATTGCAGCAAAGCTGCCCTAAATAATTCATTTGCTTAAAGGTAACAATTAATTTTTAGGAGAGGTGGAGGGATAGGTATGGAGAGTCAAATGGCATTGGAATTCGTTCGGGTAACAGAGGCAGCGGCACTGCAATCAGCACAATGGACAGGGCGTGGAGATAAGAATAGTGCAGACGAGGCGGCTACGGTAGCCATCCGCACTCATTTTAATGCGGTATCCATGGACGGCACGGTCGTCATTGGCGAAGGCGAAATGGATGAGGCTCCCATGCTGTATATCGGGGAAAGAGTAGGCAATCGCAGGGGACCGGCTATGGACATCGCTGTCGATCCACTAGAGGGAACCGAAACAGTAGCAAATGGTTTGAATAACGCTCTGTCGGTCATTGCTGCTGCACCTCGTGGTAGTCTACTCCACGCTCCAGATATGTACATGCAAAAAATGGCCGTTGGCCCGGCATTGGCTGGAAAGCTATCACTTGAGGACCCAATTCCAACTACATTGTCAAAAGCTGCACGAGTACTCGGTAAATCCTTGTCTGATCTTACCGTGTCCATTCTTGATCGTACACGGCACGCCGGGATCATCAAGCTTCTGCGGGAAAGCGGCGTTCGAATCAAACTGCTTGGCCATGGGGATGTGATGGGCGCGCTTGAAACATGCCTGGATAGCGGTGTAGATTTGCATATCGGTTCTGGTGGCGCTCCTGAGGGTGTATTGGCCGCTGCAGCGCTGAAATGTATGGGCGGAGAAATCCAGGGTCGCCTGCTGCCTCATGGTGAAGAAGAGATTGAGCGTTGCAAGCGTATGGGCATTACTGATCCCGGTGCGTTGCTCTCCATGGATGATATGGTCGGACGCCAAGGCGTGATGTTTGTGGCTACAGGTGTGACACCTGGAGAGTGGTTGCAGGGGGTTCGTTCTCTTCCTGGTCACAGAGCGGAAACTCATTCAGTCGTAATGCACTCAGAAACAAAAACGATTCGCTTCGTGCGGAGTATTCATCATACAGCGGATTCTTCCGGTACGCTTGCGGTAGCGGCATCCTCTTGAACATTGAAGTCATGGCTTCCTAAATCTGTTCCCACAGTAGGCGAAAGGTTCTTCTTCACCTTGCATCGTCCAGAGGTGAATTCAAAGCAGAAGTTTCGTATGCTGTAAACACAATACGGAGATTAAGTTTATCGTTTAACAAACAAGGAACGATAGTTCAAAAAAACAGCGGTATCTAGGACTCATCCAAGGATACCGCTGTTTTTCATATTACGGGGTCAATCTAACTGTCATGGAACAGATGAAGTTATCAACTCCATGGAATACGCATCGAGTATAACCTCACTTTCATTGAGTGACGTAAGCATAATTATTTTTGCCGTTTTTTGGTCCGTATTAGAAATGTGGTTTTCATTTACGTGCTTTTTTTATTAAACACACAGTCAGATAACCTAGTGCTACTACTCCTGTGCTTATAAAGCAAACTCTTAAACCATCTATTTCTACTTTTCGAGTAAGTAAATAAATAGCGAAGAGGCCAGTGAAAAATGTAAGGATTAAATTCATAATAAATTTCTTCATAATTATCAACTTCTTCTGAGAAAAATGCATCCAAAAAGAATATAAATAGTATTACTAGCATCAAAATCAAATGAAATACAAGAAGCATCAACCTTAGAAAACATCTAAGAACTAATTGACAAAGCAAATCTTTATGGATATTAGAACAACGTAGATTTAAGCAAAATTTCCACCTATTAGGATTATGAACCACTTTGGTGTATTATCTATAGTTGTCTATCAAAAGGAATTAATTTCAAGTAGAATTAATTTGGTATGCGTGTTAAATTACTAGTCCAGCCGATAGAACAAGATCAAAGATTTTTAATAAGTTCGAACAAGCTGGGAATTTTTACAGGTAGACTTGATCGGTTTAAATTGATATATTATTATTCCAGCCCGAAAGTGATTGTTAACTAAATAAGGTTTGGATAACTCGCCTGGAATTATTTACAGGTTGATTAAATTAGATGGAAATGTTATATTATTGTTCTGGCTCAAAAAGCCGCATGAAAATTTGATCTTTGAAAACTGAACAACGAGTGAGTATGGATTTTGTTTACAAAATCCAACGCTGAAATTTTGGTACATGCCGTCAGGCTGTATAAAATGGAAGCGAACAAGAGATATTTTTATCTCGTCAGTTTCAAAATGAGCTTATCGCTCTTTCTATAAACCGGCTTCGGTTGGTCTTTAATGGAGAGTTTGATCCTGGCTCAGGACGAACGCTGGCGGCGTGCCTAATACATGCAAGTCGAGCGGGGTTGTTTAGAAGCTTGCTTCTAAACAGCCTAGCGGCGGACGGGTGAGTAACACGTAGGCAACCTGCCCACAAGACAGGGATAACTACCGGAAACGGTAGCTAATACCCGG